>NZ_JBHRYB010000025.1:0-172923 GCF_042648445.1 Bacterioplanoides pacificum | reverse complement strand
CAAGAAAATGGACAATGCCGATTCGCAATTGGAAGCCGGCATTAAATCATTTCATTATTGAGTTTGAAGAGCAGTTGAGAGACTATATTTAATCAGTGCAGTTACACAGAATTATTTATAGTCTCCTCCTGTTTTATCGTTTCATCCGCTGTAAGCGCTGTTATCAAGGTATAAAAAACGTATGTCTGCAGATCCTCGTGCTCAACAAATCGGCCAGCGTATTGCCGAAGAATTATCCATTCGTCCGCAGCAGGTTGCGGCCACGGTTGCATTACTCGATGAAGGCGCGACCGTGCCGTTTATCGCCCGTTACCGTAAAGAAGTCACTGGCTCTCTGGATGATGCACAACTGCGTACTCTGGAAGAGCGGCTGCGCTATCTGCGTGAGATGGAAGACCGGCGCGACACCATCCTGAAAAGCATCGATGAGCAGGGCAAACTCAGTGACGAACTGAAGCGCGATATTCTGTCGGCCGACACCAAAACCCGGCTGGAAGACTTATACCTGCCCTACAAGCCGAAGCGTCGTACCAAAGGCCAGATTGCCATTGAAGCTGGCCTGCAGCCGCTGGCGGAAAAACTGATCGCTGATCCCACCCTGAATCCGGAGGCGGAAGCTCAGGCATTCTTCAACGGCGATCATAATATTGCCGATACCAAAGCGGCGCTGGATGGCGCCAAATACATTCTGATGGAGCGCTTTGCCGAAGACGCTAACCTGCTGGAAAAGCTGCGCCGCTTTATGACCAACGAAGCGACCTTGTCGGTACGGGTGGTACCGGGCAAAGAAGCGGAAGGCGCCAAGTTCTCCGATTATTTTGAACACGACGAAGCGCTAAAAGGTGTACCGTCACACCGTGCACTGGCGATTCTGCGCGGCCGTAACGAAGGTTTTCTGAGTTTCTCTCTGGTGACCGGCGACCCGGACGATAAGTTAGCCGCCAGCCCGTGTGAGAGCATTATTGCTGATCATGTCGGCATCGAAAATCAGGGCCGTGCCGCTGACCGCTGGTTAGCGGAAGTGGTGAAGTGGACCTGGCGCATCAAGCTGTTAACCCACCTGGAAACCGAGCTGATGGGTAACGTGCGTGAAAGTGCCGAAGAGCAGGCGATTAAAGTCTTCGGTGAAAACCTGAAGGATTTATTGCTGGCGGCACCGGCCGGTACCAAGGCCACCATGGGCCTCGACCCGGGTTTGCGTACCGGGGTGAAAGTGGCGGTGGTGGATGCCACCGGCAAAGTGGTGGACCACGCCACGATTTACCCAACACCACCGCGTAATGACCTGGCTGGTTCTGCGGCGGTACTGACGGCACTGATTGCGAAACACAATGTTGAACTGATCTCGATTGGCAACGGCACCGGCTCACGTGAGACCGATAAATTCGTCGGCGATATGATCAAGGCGCAGCCAGCGCTGAAAAACGTGCAGAAGGTGATGGTGAATGAAGCGGGTGCCTCGGTGTATTCCGCATCGGAGCTGGCGGCCAAAGAATTCCCGGATCTGGATGTAACCATCCGTGGGGCGGTGTCTATTGCGCGGCGTTTGCAGGACCCGCTGGCGGAGCTGGTGAAAATCGAACCCAAGTCTATTGGTGTGGGTCAGTACCAGCACGATGTAAACCAGACGCAACTGGCGCGTTCGCTGGATGCGGTGGTCGAAGATTGTGTGAACTCCGTTGGTGTTGATCTGAATACCGCTTCGGCACCTTTGCTTACCCGGGTATCCGGTTTAAACACCACGCTGGCCAATAATATCGTGGCCTACCGTGATGAAAACGGTGCTTTCCAGTCCCGTTCTGAGCTGAAAAAGGTCGCCCGTTTGGGGCCTAAAGCGTTTGAACAGGCGGCTGGTTTCCTGCGTATTATGAACGGCAAAAACCCGCTGGATGCTTCTGCCGTTCACCCCGAGTCCTATCCAGTGGTAAAACAGCTGGCGCATGAATTCAGCAAAGATGTGGCCAGCCTGATTGGTGATTCCGCGGCGCTGAAGTCGGTTAATGCGGCGCAGTTTGCCAGCCAGTTAGGCGACGATGGGGTGGGTGAAATCACCATTAAAGACATCATCGCTGAGCTGGAAAAGCCCGGCCGTGACCCGCGCCCGGAATTTAAATTTGCTGAATTCAAAGAAGGCGTGGAAGACATCAAAGACCTGCAACCGAATATGGTGCTGGAAGGTGTCATTACCAATGTCGCCGCTTTTGGTGCGTTTGTTGATATCGGTGTTCATCAGGACGGCCTGGTGCATATCTCTGCGCTGTCGGATACCTTCGTTAAAGATCCGCGCGATGTGGTGAAGGCCGGTGATATCGTTAAGGTTAAAGTGATGGAAGTGGATGTGCCACGCAAACGTATTGGTTTGTCGATGCGTATGTCTGACGATGCCAACGAACGTGCCAAAGAGAAAACCCCGGGTGAGCGCAAAGGCGGAGGTCGTCCACAACGTGGCGGACAATCGCAACAGCGTTCATTCGGTGGCAGCTCTGGTGGCAACGGCGCCGGCCAGAGTGCAATGGGTGGCGCGATGGCTGCAGCGTTTGCCAACGCTAAGAAGAAGTAACTCCCGGCTTGTATCGCGAACCGGGTTTGCTGCCACCAATGTGGGGCAGACCCGGTGGGCGATAAATCTGTTCCACTGAGCGCCATAAGCTATTCCTTTTGCGCCCTTACGCCATCCCGTTGCTTTATCCTATAATCCGGCCAAACCTGATGTGATACCGAGGCAACTTTGGCCAACACAACGAACGCAGCCACGCTGCAAGATGCACTGAACCTCCTCAGTCAACCTGAACATTTATCTCTGCTGGCCAATATCCAACGCGGTATCGAAAAGGAAGGCTTACGCTGTTCTTCCCAGGGTGTCATCAGCCAGAAACCTCATCCGAAAGGGCTGGGTTCGGCGCTGACTCACGACAGCATTACCACCGATTATTCCGAAGCCTTGCTGGAGTTTATTACCCCGGTATTTGGTTCTGCCCACGAAGCGCTGGCCTACCTGGAAATCGCCCATCGTTATACTTACAGCCAGCTGGATGGTGAAATGATCTGGCCCAGCTCAATGCCCTGTATCCTGCAGGGAGAAATGAGCATTCCGATCGCTCGCTACGGGGAGTCGAACGTCGGTCAGCTGAAACACGTTTATCGCCACGGGTTATGGCATCGTTATGGCCGTATGATGCAGTGTATCTCCGGTATTCATTACAACGTGTCGCTGCCGCAGGCGTTGTGGCCGCTGTTGTTTGAGCTGGAGCATCAGCATCAGCCGGATGAACAGCAGCTGCAGGATTTTATCTCGGCGCGTTATTTTGGCCTGATCCGTAATTTCCGCCGTTATTCCTGGCTGTTGTTTTACCTGTTTGGCGCATCGCCGGCACTGTGTGAAACCTTCCTGGATGGTCGCCAGCACAACCTCGAAAAACTGGGTAAACATACGCTCTATTCCCCTTATGCCACTTCATTACGTATGAGTGATCTGGGTTACCAGAACAGCGCTCAGTCGGACCTGACGGTGTGTTACAACCAGCTGGGCAGTTATGTCGATACTCTGGGTAAAGCGGTGACGGTACCGGTAAAAGCCTATGAGGATATAGGGCTGCAGGATGAGCAGGGCCAATACAAACAGATCAACACCAATCTGCTGCAGATCGAAAACGAATATTACAGCGATATCCGGCCCAAGCGGGTTGCACGTAATGGTGAGAAGCCGTTGGAAGCACTGGCACAACACGGCGTTGAATACGTCGAAATCCGCAGTACGGATCTCAATCCGTTTATGCCATTAGGGCTGGACGTACCACAACTGCAGTTTATGGATGTGTTCCTCAGCTGGTGTCTGTTGCAGCCCAGTGCGGATGTGGACGATGCGGAGTATCAGCGTATTGCCCGCAACCAGCATAAAGCCGTGATGGAAGGACGTAAGCCGGGTCTGTTGCTGGAACGCGGAGATGACGAAGTGGCACTGCAACAGTGGGGCCTGGAGCTGGTGGAAGACATGCGTCAGCTGGCTGCTTTAATGGATCAGGCGGCGGGCCATACTTTCCATAGCGATGCGCTGAAACAACAAAAACTGAAGCTGGCCGACAGCAACCTGACGCCTTCGGCTCAGGTATTAAATACCCTGCGTGAGCAAGGGCTGGAATTTGCGGAGCTGACCCGGCAACAGGCGCAGCAACACCGGAAAACCTTATCGGAGCCTCTGGCTGTGGATGTCATGGCCAGCTGGAAAGCGGCGGCGGAAGCATCTCTGCAGCAGCAGCTTGAGATTGAAGCGGCGGATGATTGTTCATTTGAAGAATATCTGGCGGAATATCTGAAGCGCTGAGTGTTCGTGATTGCCGGGTTCCCCGGCAATCATCAGTTCTGCACAACAAAATTATTAAAATACAGATCATCGATATAGGGCGAACCCTCAAGCTGGGTCATCACGGCCCGTACTTCATCCAGGCAGACTTTGCGCAACGACTCTCGCCCCACCGCACTGTTCATGGTTTCTGATTCCTGAGCCGACAACAACAACACCAGGTTGTTGCGGATATACGGCTTATGTTGTGTCACCAGAGCGGCGGCTTCGGTACTGTTAACCTTGAGTGATATCTCAGTGCGCAGGTATTTCATTCTCCCGCTACTGCCATAGTTCACCACAAACGCCGGCTCCAGATGCAGGTAGCGAGCTGTGGGAACAGCAGGGGCAGCGTCTTCTGCAGCGTCTTCCTCTGCAAAACTGAATCCTGCGAATAACAGCAGCAAAGTGGCAACCGTGATACGTAACATGATTTCTCCCTTAATCCGGAATGGGCTGACTCAGGTCATTCGTTTCTTGACGAATGCGCGGCTAACTTTACGTCGCTATTGAGTTTAGACCAGATAACCCGTTCCGGCGGCTGTGGTAGACTCAGCGGCAGCTTTTTATGACTCTGTGAGCGGATGGAGAACCTGAGTGACGTCTTTGCAAAACAATCAGCGGCCTGCACATTGGTTCAGCAACCCTCAATGGCTGCATTGGGGGTATCTGGCGGGTTTCCTGACCTGCGTTGGGCTGATGGCCGCGGCGTATTATTTTGAATATATGTTGTATCTCGATCCCTGTCCGCTGTGTATGGCCCAGCGACTGGGTACGGTGCTGATCGGGGTTGGCTTTTTACTGGCCTTTGTCAGCCGTAGTCGGCGCCTGCCACTGACGGCAGCGCTGGTCTTTACCCTGGCGGCGGCGATTTTCTCGTTCTGGCTGGCAGACCATCAGGTGTGGATGCAGAGTCTGCCACCGGAAGACGTACCGGCCTGTGGTCCGAGTGTCGATTATCTGATCGAAACATTGCCGCTGAGCGAGCTGATCAGTGTGATGCTGAATGGCGACGGTAACTGTGCTGAAGTCGTCTGGAGCCTGTGGGGATTAGGTATGGCGGAGTGGACCCGTATCTGTTTTGGCGGTTTTATTCTGGCTGCCGCATTTGCCTTGTTTCATGTGCTGCGGGCTTACCGTCGGGCCGACTGACGGAGTGATACGACAGGATTGCGACCAAAGGCTGACAATAAAAAATGCGCTTGTCAGCCTTTTTTTTCATATCCGCAGCAGAAGCACAGATAGCTGCGAATACAAGTCAAAAAACAGCAAAAAGCTGCTTGCCTGAGCCTTTTCGGCACGCATATAGTCTTGCCATACGATAAAAAAACGGCGCTTGCCGTTGGCGGATCAGGAGAATATCCGATGTTAGAAAATTGTAAAACTGCGCATGAGCGCTGGGGCGGCGTACACCAGCTGATCGATAACTGGCTGGCGGAACGGAAAAAACTGATTGTGCTCTACTGCAACCTGTCGGCCAGTAAGCCGCTGTCGGCGGAGCAATCGCTGGGTGAAAACGTTGGCTGCTTCTGTCAGGTGATGATGGACTATTGTTCTGCCGGCCACTTCGAGATCTACGAGCAGCTGATCAACGAAGCCCGTGAATACCAGGATGGTGGTGTTGAACTGGCTGAGAAGCTGGTGCCGCAACTGGATAAGCTGACCGGAGACTGCGTCGACTTTAACGACACCTATGACGCCGACTGCAGTTTTGAGCAACTGGCTAAGCTGCCGGCGGATCTGTCGCAAATCGGCGAAGTACTGGAAGACCGCTTTGCGCTGGAAGATCAGCTGATTGAGCAATTGCATAACGCCCATAAAGATTTGCTGGCGGAAGAAGCTTAACGTCAGCCAGACGGATAAAGCCTGATAGACGGTCTACACTTACAGTTGTATTTTCTGGCTTGTGCCGTTTATCAGGAACCTGCTTTATGTCTTGGCTGGCCCGCAGCGTCATTATTTTCTCTGTTTTTCTTCTTACCGCCTGCGACGACGCCAAAGCGCCGCAGTCGACAGAGGAACTGGCCCGCCAGGGCGTCTATTCGATGCGTTTTTCACCCTCCGCAAACCACATCATGGTGGGCAGCATTCATCATGGTGGCAGCTATTGGTCACTGGCACCGGCTGAACGTCGTTACGACTGGAACCACCAGGCTGAGGGGTACAGCAATATCCTCAACAGTGCCTTTTCGCCGGATGGTCAGTTTGTCGCCACCGCCGATCACCGTACCATTGTGTTATGGCAGCAGGACAGTGGTGAGGCGATCTGGTTCTGGAATGCACCGGGTGATATCGAAGACATCGCATTAACCGCCAATGGCGATCTGGCGTTATTGGCAATGCGCGATTACACCGCGACCTTATTCGATATTAAAAACGGGGGTATTCGTCAACGTCTGGCACACGACGGTGTGGTGTATGACGTCAGCCTGTCGGATGACGGTGTGATGGCGGCAACCGGCAGCGATGATTCTCTGGCACGCAGCTGGAATCTGAATAACGGCAAGTTATTACACACCTTCGAACACAATAATCAGGTACGCACCGCGCAGCTGTCTGCAGATGGCCGGCTGCTGTTTACTTCCGCCTATGGTGAAAGCGGTAAAATCTGGGATGCCCGCTCGGGCAAACTGTTAGGTAAAATCGCACAGGTTCGTGGCCACTACAGTGCCGCTCGTTTTATTAACGATGACAGTCAGTTATTAACCGGTAACAGCAGTGGCAAAGTCGAGTTGTGGGATGTCGCCTCCGGTGAACGTCGTCAGGCCTGGCGTGCTGAACCCCGTGATCGCTGGGGCAGTAATAACGTGCTGGTGGAAGATGTGGCGTACAACGGCGGGCGTTATCTGGCCGCTGCTGCCAACGGCCTGGTGTATCAGTTTAAATAAGGTTGCTGTAACTCTTCAGCGCACCTGCTCCAGTTGTTGTGTGTGCTGTTCCATCAGTTTTTCTACGTTCCGGGCATCGTCCATCATTTCCGATACCTTTTCCGGGCTGACGGTCAGTGGCACCGGCAACGACGGCGTTTGTTCTTTCGCTTTGGGGTTGTCTTTTTCCTGTGGCTGCCCGGCGGGTTTGACGCTGCGGATCACATTGGCGGCGGTATCCACCTTCACCTCTTCACCCTGAATGCCCTCCGGCATTTCATCACCAAAATGCCAGACACCGTTTTTATCCTGCCATTTCACATAGGTCTGGCGGGTCTGTTCGGTGGATAAAATATCCTGGCTGGCCTCATCTTCGGAGCGCAGCAGAGACTTGCCGTCGGGCCCTTTGAGGAAAAACGGAATAATCATCATCACAATCAATACGATTGCTAATACGGCTATTTTAAATTTCATGTTCCATCCTTGAGCGGTATTTCTCAGCGTTGCAGTATACCTTATGCTTTACTTAGGCGAGGAGCACCTGTAGCTGCAATCTGGCAGTGTTTAGTTAACCAGTGGCCGGTAATATTGTGAATAACGAAACATCCGTCAACCCTAATCCGTTCAGATCCCAGGCCCGTGTTGTTGGTATGACTGCACCGGTGCGTCTGATGGTGGCGAATGCCAAGGGCGGATGTGGCAAAACCACACTGGCGACCAACGTCGCCAGCCACTTTGCCGCTGGTGGTGAACTCACCGCATTAATCGACTACGATCCTCAGGGCTCAGGAATGGACTGGCTGGCCGCCCGTGATGTGCATCTGCCGACCATTACCGGCGTGGCGGCCTATCAGAAACATGCACCACAGACGTCCACCAAAAGCTGGGCGTTGCGGGTGCCGGCGAATACCAGCCGGGTAGTGATTGATACGCCGGCAGGGTTGTCGGGTAATATTCTGACCGATCTGATTCAGCAGGCGGATGTGATTCTGATTCCGGTAATCCCTTCTGCGATCGATATTCGTGCGGCTACCGGCTTTATCCGCGATGTGTTGTTATCGCGCTCCTACCGCATGAACCCCAAGCCCATTGCGGTGATCGCCAACCGGGTACGCAAAAATACCCTGATCTACGCCAAGCTGGAAAAATTTCTTAACAGCTTGCAGATACCCTTTATCACCGCATTACGTGATACCCAGTTTTATGTGCGCGCCAGCGAGCACGGTCTGGGCATTGTTGATTTTGATCAGCGCGATAAAAAAGATGTGGCCGAATGGGCCCCTCTGATCGACTGGCTGGATGCAACTATCAAAGAAATACAGCAATCCCGCCAGGCACAGTAATAAATTCAGCGGAAATGCATAGATGAATTCCAGTGAATTCGTATAATGCAGCCATTGTTTCTTTGTCTGAGGACTCTTCGTATGCCTGCCCGTAAAACGACTGCCAAAAAACCAGCCACTAAACGCACTGCTCTGACTCCGGTTCAGCAACTGGAAAAAGATCTGCTGGCGATTCAGGTGAAGCTTGAAAAAGCACGTACCAAAGAGTTAACCGATGCTGAAAAAGCGGTAACTAAAGCCACCACGCTGCAGACCCGTGCAACGGCCAAAGTCAGTAAAGCCACGGAAGCCAAAGCCAAAGTTGCTGCTAAGGTGAAAGCGAAGAAAACGCCGGCAGCGGTTCGTCAGCTGGAAGCCGCCAAAGCCAAACTGGAAGTGGCCAAAGAAGAAAAGGCAGCTGCTCGTGAAGCGCTGGTTGAAGCCAAAGAAGCATTAAAAGTGGTTAAAGCAGCGGACAAGCAGCGCAGCGCGCTGGACAAGCTGATTGCCAAGTTCGAGAAAGAGCAACAAAAAGAACAGGCGAAAGCAGCCAAAACCGCCGCTAAAAAAGCCCCGGCCAAAAAAGCCGCAGAGAAACCAGCAACCAAAACTGCCAGCAAAAAACCGGCTGTAACAGCCAAAGCGGCCACCAAAACTGCTGCTAAGAAAGCGCCTGCTAAAGCGGCAGAGAAAAAAGTAACCGCAAAGAAACCCGCAGCGAAGAAGGCTGTTGCTAAAAAAGCCCCGGCTAAAGCAGCTGAGAAAAAGGTAGCGGCTAAAAAGGCACCGGCCAAAGCGGCAGAGAAAAAGGTAGCGGCGAAAAAGACACCGGCCAAAGCGGCAGAGAAAAAGGTAGCGGCGAAAAAGACACCGGCCAAAGCGGCAGAGCCAAAGCCTGCGGTGAAAAAAGCGCCGGCCAAGAAAGCAGCAGCTAAGAAGCCGGGCGTGAAAAAGCCAGCGGCCAAACCCGCAGCGAAACAGCCTGAAGTAAAAGAAGCACCGGTTGCCAGCCCGATGGCCGCAGAACCGGCAGCCGAAGCTGCAAGCGCCGTGATTGAAACCCCGATCGCAGCAGAAGTCGTTAAAGTGGCAGAGCCTGCGGTTGCAGTTGCTGACGTTGCCGCGGTAGAAGCACCGGCAGCAGCGGATGCCTCTGCACCAGCAGTAACAGAAGCACCAGCCAGCGACAATAACGATGCCAAAGCAGAAGATTCTTCCAGCTTGTTTGGTAACTCGTAATCTTCAGAGCAGCTGTACTAACTGCTGAAAAAGAGGCCTCAGGGCCTCTTTTTTTATGTCTGCCCCGGGCTGTATTTGTGCCTGGGCAAACAGGTTATGCAACGCCTGATGCCGGAGTGTGTCTTTGTCTGTGATGCTGGCGGTTGCGGGTAGTAAAACAAACAACTGATGTAATGCCAGTTGCTCCGCCCGGATTTCATCCTGCTGAATCCGTTGTCTCAGACCCTGCTGTTCGTTGCTGGTCGTGCTTTTGTGGATGGCTTTGCGGGCCGCCCGTAACGGCCGGATAACCTGCTGATGCCAGTGCGTATAGGCTTGCAGCTGCCCGCCCGATAACGGCCAGCTGTGGCCGTTATCGGCCAGCCAGAGAGCCGCGAGCATCAGCAAGGTATCCTGTTGCTGGTCGTTCTGCAGTGTGAGCAGCAGTTGCTGCACCTGTGGCCTGGCATAAAACTGCAAAGCAAAGTTCCACAATGGGTTATCATCCACTTCTGTGGCACACTGCGTCGCCATCAATCCGCTCCTTTATCGTTATCTTAATCGTTGTGTTGTTATGATCGAATTTAATCAGGTTTCACTGCAACGCGGTACTCAACCGCTGTTAAAACAGGCGGAACTGCGCGTTCACGATGGCCAGAAACTGGCATTAATTGGCCCTAATGGTGCCGGTAAGTCCAGTTTGTTTGCTTTATTAAATGGTGAACTGCAGGTGGATGGTGGTGAACTGTATATTCCGTCGAAATGGCGCATTGCCCATATGCGCCAGGAAGTGGAAGCCAGTCAGCGCAGCGCGCTGGATTATGCCATGGACGGAGATGGTGAATATCGCCGTATCGAAGCCGGAATCAGCAACGCCAGCGATGATAACGAACTGGCCAACTGGCTCGATAAGATGGATCAGCATAAGGGTTATGAGGTACCGGTTAAGGCCGAACAGCTGTTACATGGCCTGGGATTTTCGCAGCAGGATATGCAGCGTCCGGTACAGGACTTCTCCGGCGGCTGGCGCATTCGTCTGAATCTGGCTCAGGCACTGATGATGCCATCGGACTTAATGTTGCTCGATGAACCCACCAACCACCTGGATCTGGAAGCGACCCTGTGGCTGGAACAATGGCTGAAAAACTACAGCGGTACTTTGCTGTTTATTTCCCACGACCGCGATTTTATCGACGGCGTTGCAGACCATATCGTACACCTGCACCAGCAACAGCTGGTGGTATACCCGGGTAACTATTCGGCTTACGAACGTATCCGGGCGGAAAAACTGGCGCAGCAGCAAACCGTGTACGAAAAACAGCAAACCCGGGTGAAAGAAATTGAAGCCTTTGTGACCCGCTTTAAAGCCAAAGCCAGTAAAGCCAAACAGGCACAAAGCCGGTTAAAAGAACTGCAGCGTATGGAGCTGATTGCCCCGGCGCATGTCGATTCACCGTTCCGTTTTGTTTTCCCCTGTTACGAAAAAATGTCGTCGCCGTTATTAGCGATTGATCATGCTGACCTGGGTTATCGCAGCGGCACAGATGCAATTACCATATTGCCGCAGGTAAAACTGTCGCTGGTGCCGGGCCATCGAATTGGTTTATTGGGCCCCAATGGCGCGGGTAAATCGACGCTGTTAAAAACTCTGTGTCACGAAATTGAAATGCTCAATGGCGAACGCAGCGAAGGTGAACACCTGCGGTTAGGCTACTTTGCCCAGCATCAGCTGGAATCTCTCGATGTAACCGCGTCGGGGGCACTGATTCTGCAACGCCTGAAACCTCAGGCATCGGAGCAGGAAATCCGCAACTTCCTTGGTGGTTTTGGCTTTCACGGTGATAAAGCGCTGGAAGTGATCGAGCCGTTTTCCGGCGGTGAAAAAGCCCGCTTAGCACTCGCCTGTGTTGCCTGGCAAAAACCGAACCTGCTGATTCTCGATGAGCCGACCAACCATCTGGATATCGAAATGCGCGAAGCGTTAACCGTCGCGCTGCAGAATTTCGAAGGTGCGATTTTAATCGTCAGTCACGATCGCCATTTATTAAAAGCCACGGTAGATGAGTATTGGCTGGTCGATCATGGCAAGGTGCAGGAATTTGATGGCGACCTGGACGACTATCATACGTATTTGCAGCAGCGCGATGAGCAAATCGCTGGAAGTGATTCTGCTGGCTCAGAAGAAGCAAAGCCTGCTGAAGTGAAAGTTGATCGCAAAGAACAGAAGCGTCTGGAAGCGGAGCGCCGTCAGCGCCTGGCGCCACTGCGTAAAAAGCAGCAAACTGCCGAAAAACAGATGGAAAAACTGCAGACACAGCTGGCAGGCATCGAAGAAAAAATGTCTGATACTGATTTGTACTCCGACGCGCGTAAAGATGAGCTACAGCAGCTGCTGACTCAGCAGGGTGATTTGAAATCTCAGCTGGAAGAAATTGAAATGGAGTGGATGGAACTGACCGAGCAGCTGGAAGAGGCGGAGTAACGGAGTGAATATCGAATACAAAGTTAATCAGCAGATCTCAGCCGACGAGTTTATTGATTTACTGAAGCGCTCGACGCTAGGAGAGCGCAGACCGATAGAAAATATAAAATGCATCAATGGTATGTTGAACAATAGCAATCTCATAATTACTGCTTGGGATGGCTCCAGACTTGTTGGTATTTCTCGCTCTATCACGGATTTCCACTATTGCTGCTATCTTTCAGATCTTGCTGTTGATGAAGAATACCAAAGGCTGGGTATAGGTAAGCAGTTACAAGTTCAAACCCAGGCTCAAATAGAACCTACATGTAAACTGTTGTTAATCGCCGCACCGGCAGCCAATGATTACTACGGCCAAATTGGCTACACCAAAAACGAGCGTTGTTGGGTACTGGAACGCGGTAGTGAGATTATCACATAACAAACCGCTCAAATACGTTCTGATCTCCCCACTTTAACGGACACTCAGCTTTTCCCTGGGCAGATATCGCGGACAGGGTCCGCTCCTACAGCCGGGAATATATCGCGGACAGGGTTCGCTCCTACAGCCGGGAATATATCGCGGACAGGGCCCGCTCCTACAGCCGGGAATATATCGCGGACAGGGTCCTCTCCTACAGCCGGGAATATATCGCGGACAGGGTCCGCTCCTACAAATCGGGTGCGAATTTGTAGGAGAGACGCTTGTCCACGAAGGGTGTTAACACCGGTTATTGCGGTAAATAACGCGCCACTATGTCGCGCACCGAACGGGATTTATCCTTAGCAAAATTCGCCATATAGGCGTGTGCCTGAGGCTGCTCCGCTAACATCTCCATCAGCCGGGCGCGATTTTCTGCGCGCAGGAATTTGGCGACCTTTTTTAACTGGTCGTCATTGACCAGCGCCAGCAGCCATTGCTGGCAAGCCAGCAGCTCAGGGTGTTTCACGCAGTACAGCAGGGTATGTTCATCGCATACGCCTAACCTGTGTAACCATTGCAGGAACTGCGCAGTAGCCATTTCCTGGTAGGCCTCGTCATCGTCATCCTGCTCAAGACGCTGCAGTAACGACATGCTGCCCTGACGCACCTGTTGGTCGAGCAGGTTGCTAATCAGATTACCTTCAAACATTTTAAAGCCGCGGTAATTGAGGTTGAGCAGTAATTTCGTCAGCCGATCACGGCGACTGTCGTCCAGCAGCCAGATCAGCGTATCCAGACCATTGAGGCGGTAATCGGGTGCCTGTACTTTCAGGTGTTCGCCCCCCAGGTATTGTTTGCACTGCGTCAGGGTCGTTTGATAATCGGCATCGCCCTGCAGATAACTCATTATCTGATCCCGCAGTTTCTGGCTGCAGAAATCACGATCGCTCAGCTCATAACAACGTTGTAGCAGTTGTTCGCTGTTAACGTCACTGTTAATCAGTAATACAAAACCACCGATTTGGTTAAGTGCTTTGTTGGGTTTTTCTGAACCACCGATAATTTCCCAGTGATCGCCACGGTCCTGTAGTAACCACAAGCTCTGCCAGTCTATATCCAGCGGCGACAGGTATTTCAGTGTACGGAACTGATCACTCACCTGATGCGGTTTCTGCGCCAGGCGCTCATCATTCAGCTCAACAAATTCGCTGTTAAACTCGTCCTTTAAGGTCGCTTCGAAGTCTTCCCAGGTCATGGTATTCAGGCTGAGCTGAATACTGCGCAGCAGCGCCTGGGGTAAATCGGTGTTCAGTTCCTGCTGATACAGCTCGCTGAAACGTGGGTACTTTAATAATAAACGGCGGTAGAATTCGGTTTTGCTGCTTTCGTTAATATAACGCAGGCCCTGATGTAAGGCTTCGGCATCACGGCGCTGCAGCGGACCAAATACCGATTGATCGTCACTGTCGATATGGGCGAATTTATCCAGCCATTGTTCATATTCTTCCGGGCCGTCGTAATTATTCAGACGACACAGGCTTACCTGAAAGGCCTGCAGATAAGCACGATCGATACCGGCATCCAGCATCCTGATGCGGTAATGTTCCAGCGCATCGGCGCCATCGTCAAATTCAACATGGTAGTCATTGGTGGAATAGGCCTGGGATACCAGGCGGGTTACCCGTACCGGTGCTAACGCCACCATCAGTTGCCAAATACGTTTGGCTTGTTGTTCAAAAGCACAGTCTTTGGGGACCTGCAGTAACCAGAAGCAAATTAATAAACAACGCTGATAATTGTCATCGTGGTCACTTAAAAAATGATAACCAATCTGTTGCTGGTTAAACTGGTTCATATAAAGGTTGCCGCGCCGTAATATTTCTTCGCGTTTGGCATACTGCTGAAATAACTCAATCACCTGCGGCTGGGTTAGTTGTGGTTCTGCGGCAGTGAAGTAGTCGGCCAGCTGCCCGAGCTGTTGTGGCGTCATCCCTTGTTTGTCAAAAATTCCCTCACCGAGAATATCGAGATTTTCACGCAGATAGTTGAACATCGCCTGCCAGGGTTTTTCTGTTGCAAACTCAGCGGCTAATTTTTTGCAGTTGGCAGTGATGGCTTTATTTTTATAGGCATCGTGTAACAATAACGCCATCAGGGCATATTGGCCGATGGCAAAGCTGCCGTCGCCTTTTCTCGGCCAGCTCGCCGGGTTGGCCAGCTGCGGATGTTCGCTGAATAACTCGCGTGCTTCCTCCAGATTCTCGTGGAACAGCAGCTCGTCCATGTCACAAAAGGTGTAGCCGATGTCGTTTAACAAGTGGGCGTTGATCTGTTTTTCCTGATCCGCGGCCGATATCTGGCTGTAACGACTGAGATAACCGCGAGAATCAAGCAGTTCATAATTATCGACCAGACGAGTGTGGAGGAACTCCCCCAGTTCACGCTGGCCTAAAATCCGGTAAAACACATCCAGCAGGCGCAATACCTGTTCGCCGCGTTGTTGCAGACTGGTAGACGGCATAATGTCGGCCAGCTGTTCGGCATCTTCGTCGTCACAATAGATTTCATCCAGCAGCTCGTACAACAATGGCCCGAGTTCCGGGGCAATATCTTCGTTATTCTGAGTACCGAGCAGATCATTACTGAGTTGCTGATAAAACGCCGGCGCTTGTCGTTGTGCCAGGTCACTCAGCAAGATTTCCGTTAACGCCTCAACGGCTGTCGGCTGGCTGCCATCAATTATATGTTGCCAAACCGTATCCCCCTGAGGTAACGCTAAAATCAGCGGTTTCACATTACGCAGATGCTGACCTGTTGTGCCGTTGTCCCAGTATTCTTCCTGATAAAAATTAGCCGTCGCGTAACACACCAGTGGTTTATCACTCTGTGCTTCGAGCTGCTGTTGCAAGTCGAATGCTTCGTCCTCCAGGCTGGCACTGATAAAGTGTTGCTGGCGGTGTTTTTCCTGGTCTTCTTCGTCGAACGGGTCACCGGTTTCGGGCAACAGGGTTAAATAAAAGTCGAGCACCGGGTCGGCATTGTCAAAATCGCTGCTTTCGCTGTACAGCATTTTCGGGCTGCTTTGCAGACGTTCGCCGAGGGCCTGTTTAAACCAGCGGTATTCTTCCGGATTGGCTTTTAAGTAGTCACCCAGTGGTTGATAGTGAGTGTCGCTCTCCCACTCATTGCCATACATCTGGTAACGCATGGCGCCGTTATCACACCAGATATAGGCGTTGATAACATCCCGGCTCCAGCCGTGCTGATGAACAAAATAAGCGAGGTAATCGCTGTAGCCTCCGGCGTGTTCGTCGTCCCAGTAGGGAATAAAAAACTGTGCCAGCAAGCTGAGGTATTGGCTGTTGTGGCAGGCTAACAAAAACAGTGCTTCGGTGCCGAACACGCGCATGTCGTCGGTCCACATGGCACTGGTGTCGTTGTATTTACGCGCATAAGCAACCATGGCTCTAGCGGTGTTCAGCAGCTCGCCGACCACGGATTCGTGTTGCAGGCTGATGGCAAACAGGATGGCTTCCGAAACATACAGTTCGTCGTCATCGCTGATGGTTTCATCGTCTTTAAAGGTCCAGGACTCCGGGCCTTGCTGATAAGCGATATAAGCCAGCTTTCGCCAGTGTTCGCTTTCGATATCCCGGAACTGCAGACGACGGGTCGAGCTCTCCTCCTGTACAACAAACTCTATATCGAACTGACCTTTGTTAAAGGCGGTTCCGGTCGCCAGATGTTGCTGATATTGCTGCAGTGCTGAACGCAGCGATTCTGGACGGTTGATGAAAACGGGGATCTGAATGGATTTCTGAAAATCGAGCATGAAAAATAATAACCGTTAACTGCTATATCACCCGAGCGGAATGCTAGTGATAACCTTGTCAGGTGATCATAACAGAGGATTCACTGCTGTATGGAGTAACAGGTCACTACCTGGTGTTTTAGTCATTGAATATAAAACTGAATCGGTAGCGCCAGCTGCAGTTGTTCATCAGCGACCGGCGCGGCCATTGTGTGCAGCGCCAGCGTTAATAACACAGCAGAAAACAGGTAAGACGGTTTATTCATCAGAAGACTCGGGTTGCGCTGCCAGTGGTGCAAGCAGCTGTTCGACGTTATTGCGGGCAAAGGTGAACGCCTGACGGGCACCTGTCAGAGCCGATTGACGTTGTTCTTCGGTTAACTGCAGGCCATCCAGTGCCGCTTTAAACTGGCGCCAGTGCAGACCCCGGCCATCTTTGTGGGCCGCCAGATGACGGGCGCCAAAGTCCTCACTCAGATCCAGTTGAGTGCGAGCGTATTTCAGCAGGAAAGCGGCACCCAGATTGGAACCTTCTACGGTATAGAGCCAGCCGATGGCAGCGTAAGGGTCGGATACCTGCATGGCTTCTGCAGCGTGTTGATCCTGGGCTAACTGCTCGTCAGAAATATCGAAATCACGGCAATCCTGCAGCACTGCATCGAGACGGTCGCGTTGTTTCAGCTGTGGCAGTTGTTGCTGCATCGATTCGTGCTGATACCAGTCAGATACCACCCGGTGTAACCGTGCCTGGGTGCGAACAAACTGAGCATAGCCCTGACGATCGGCAAACGGATTGAGCGCCATAATGCGCTTATCCAGGCTCTCGTGGGTGGTGGTGGTTTCTTGCTTCAGCCAGTTGGAGAAAGTCTGTGCTTCGTCGCTGGTGGTTTGGGAGGCAGTCTGAGTCATGAGTTATCCGGCAATTGTTAGCTTCGTTATGTAAGAGACGAACGAGCGCCGCTTTTCCTCACCTTTGCGGTAAAAAAAATTTCAGCCCGGCTTTTGGTCAGTCCGGTGCTTGATATTCCGGTGAATCCAGAACACACCACCAACAACAAAGAAGTGGCATCAATTACCTCGACAACCGTGCCGTAAGCAATTTTTTGTATGCCGGGGTGATGATTTCTGCCGGTTATTCGTCTTATCTGTATATACAGAGAAAATTCTGACGGTTGTTTACCTTTGATGAAATTTATCTATCTGGCCATCGCCTATCTGGCGTTAGCTGTCGCGTTTTTAGGGGTGGTTATCCCTGGCTTGCCGGCAACGGAGTTTTTTATGCTGGCGGCCTGGGCTGCCGCTAAAAGTTCGCCGCGATTACACCACTGGATGATGAGCCACCGTTTGATTGGCCCACCGCTACAGGATTGGCAAAACGGCGGTGTCATTCGTTTGCGGGTGAAGTTACTGGCATCGCTGTCGATGGCGCTGGTGGCAACGCTGCTGGTGTGGCAGGTGAATCATCTGCCGTCGGTGATTTTTTCGCTGGCGGGAATGTCGTGTGGTGCGTTATGGATCTGGAGCCGGCCATCGGCGCTCAAAGTCAACGCTGAACCCCGGGTTCAGCGTTGTTCCGAGCCGTCTTAACTGGCCAGTTTGGGCCAGCGGCTGATGATAGTGATTAACGCCATGGCGCCTAACGCCCAGCAATACACCACCGAATCCACCAGTTGCAGTGGCGATAAACCGGCGATGGAAGCCGCCAGTAACATCTGTGCTCCCCACGGAATCATGCCCTGAACCACACAGGAAACAATATCCATCAGGCTGGCGCTGCGGCGCGGATCGACCTGGTAGCGTCCGGCAATATCTTTCGCCAGGCTGCCGGAGATCAGAATCGCCACGGTATTGTTGGCGGTCGCCAGATTGGATAACGCCACGGACGCCGCAATACTGATCTCGCCGCGGCGCTGATGGTTGCTGCCCTCATTACCACGACTGAAGCGGTCGATCTGGTTGGCCAGCCAGGTTAAACCACCACCGGCTTTCATCAGTGCGCCCAGACCGGCAATCAGCAACGACAAAATCATAATTTCCTGCATGCTGCCGTAACCGCTGTAAATGTCTTTTGACCACTGGGCAACATCGTAATCAGCGACTGTGACCAGCCCGGCGATACCGGCCAGCAGGATGCCGGTTAACAGCACCGCCAGGACATTCAGCCCGGCGACCGCCAGTACCAGCACCAGCACATAAGGCAACATTTTTACCAGCTCATAGTCGCCTTCATGAACATGATTGATGTCACTGCCCTGAAAAAATAACCACACCAGGGTGATCGCCGCCGCCGGTAAGGCAATTTTTAAGTTAAGACGGAATTTATCGGCCATCGAACAGCCCTGGGTGCGGGTGGCTGCGATGGTGGTATCAGAGATGATCGACAGGTTATCACCAAACATGGCGCCGCCCATCACAGTGCCCACCGTCAGTGCCAGAGGCAACTCGGTGGCTTCCGTCAGGCCAACGGCAATCGGGGCAACCGCAGCGATGGTTCCCATCGAGGTGCCCATGGCGGTGGCCATAAAAGCCGTTACGACAAACAGGCCGGGTAACACCAGCGACGGCGGAATCACGCTCAGACCAAATGCCACAGTGGCATCGACGCCGCCAATGGCTTTGGCGACACTGGCAAAACCACCGGCGAGCAGGAAAATCAGCAGCATAGTGACCAGGGTCGGGTCGCTGCAGCCTTTAATGAATTGCTCAAAACGTTCATTGATACTGCCCTTGGCCAGCAGCAGAGCAAAAATAATGGCGGGCAGAATGGCAACCGGTGCGGAGATTTCGTAAAACGCAAACTCAACCCCGGCACTCTGGTAATACAGGCCACTGCCAATAAACAGCGCCAGAAATAGCAACATCGGCAACAGCGCCCAGGGTGAGGCTTTATGTGCAAGCTGAGTCATTGGCTTCTCCGTGGATAAAAGCGGCGTATTCTAAGCATTCCTGACCGCTTGGGTAATAATTTTTGGTTATGAAGTCATAGCCTGGCTGCATTCCGGGATTTTGATAATGCAATTGTCTGAAGCCATAACCCTGATAAACAAATTCTAATGGGCAACCCTGGCTGGCTTTGTTTATATGGATGTCAACCTGGTTGTAACCAGGCAGCACAACAGAACTGCCTGACCAGAGCCGATTTTCATCAACGACAGGAAGCAGATTATGAGTAACACCTTTATCGGACTGAAGCAGGAAGACACTCAGGCACTGGCCCAACAGCTGAATGAACTGCTGGCCAACTATCAGATTTTTTATATGAACGTGCGCGGTTTTCACTGGAACATCAAGGGCGAGCGCTTCTTCGAACTGCATGTGAAATTTGAAGAGCTGTATAACGACCTGTTGCTGAAAGTGGATGAGATCGCCGAGCGGGTACTGACTTTAGGGCATCAGCCAGAGCATGCTTTCAGCGACTATCTGGCGCTATCCACCATCAAAGAGGCGAAAAACATCAGTGATGGTCGTGAAGCGGTACAAAGCATTGTTGAAGGTATGACGTTGCTGGTTACCCGTCAGCGTACTGTGCTGGCGGCGGCAGCCGATGCCGATGATGAGGGTACCGCAGCGCTGATGAGTGATTACATTTCGCAGCAGGAAAAAGCGCTGTGGATGTATCGTAGTTATTTAGGCAGCTGAAGCCGATCTTTGCACAATAAAAAAGGGGCGACAGCCCCTTTTTTATTGCGCCTACGTCTGATTACGCTGCTCCGGCCGCTTTCAGAATCTCGGCATATTCAGCGCCCTGGGTGTGACCTGAGATGGTGGTCAGCAGACTTTCACCGTCCAGGTTAGCCGCGTTGACATTATGACCTTCAGCGACGAACAGCTTGATGTATTGCTCGAAGGTGGCGGGCACCATATGGCGATAAGCACGAATCACGGCGATGTAGTCCGGGTCGGTACCGTCGTGGCTTTCAACCTTGATAAACTCGCGCAGTTGCGCCTCGGTCCAGTCGCCACCGAATACTTTTTCTTTGTCTTTCTTCTGCATGTTTCTGCTCTGCTTTTTAAAACGTTTTGTACTTGTCCATCGCGGACAGGGTCCGCTCCCACATCATTTCCAGATCACCGACACATGGCTTCCAAAGTCATTGAACGGCGCTGTTATGTGATTTTTTTATACATAATATCCCAGACGCCGTGGCCTTTGTTTTCACCGCGCTTTTCAAACTTGGTGTAAGGGCGATGCTCCGGCCGGTCAACACACTGGCCTTTGCCGGCGATGTTTTCGTAGCCTTCGGCGGCGTCCATCACTTCCAGCATATGTTCGCTGTAGGGTTCCCAATCGGTGGCCATATGGAAGATACCGCCGGGCTTCAGTACCCTGCGCAGGGTCTGGGCAAATTCAGCATTCACAATACGGCGCTTGTGGTGCTTCTTTTTATGCCATGGATCAGGGAAAAATAATTGCACGGTATCAAGGCTGTTATCGGGAATCAGTTTTAACACCTCGATGGCGTCATCTTTATAGGTGCGCAGATTGGTGACACCGGCTTCTTCTGCATGGTGCAGCAGAGAACCGACACCGGGCAGATGAACCTCAACACCAATAAAGTCTTTTTCCGGTGCTGCCTGAGCCATCTGCACCAGCGATTGCCCCATGCCATAGCCGATTTCCAGCACCACGTGGCTGTCGCGGCCAAATACCTGTTGCGGATCGATGGGGCCGTCTTCCAGCTCCATGCCCATGGTTGGCCACTGGCGTTCGAGGGCACCTTCCTGACCTTTGGTTAACCGACCGGCGCGAATCACAAAACTCTTAATGCCGCGGCGGTACTGTTTCTTACCGTCGCTGGCCGGTGTGTCGTTGTCCTGTTGTGGCAGGTCGTTTGTCTGGTTGTCTTCAGTCACGGTAGTTCCCGGGTAAAAAGGTATCGAAGTTAAATCGTAATCAGTGTTCATTGTTGCCAGCCGGCCATTTTAGCGCAGCCAGCAGCATC
This sequence comes from Bacterioplanoides pacificum, assembly GCF_042648445.1. NCBI lineage: Bacteria > Pseudomonadati > Pseudomonadota > Gammaproteobacteria > Oceanospirillales > Oceanospirillaceae > Bacterioplanoides > Bacterioplanoides pacificum. Next base: position 151,538 of record NZ_JBHRYB010000025.1, on the reverse strand, counting down.
AGTCCCCAGCCAATCAGCCAGCTGACACCGCCAATCGGGGTAATCATCCCCAGCGGGCGGATGCCCGTCAGTGCCATCAGATACAGGCTGCCGCTGAACAACAGCAGGCCGGCCAGCATCAGCCCGGCAGAACGGCGCAGCCAGATAGTGGTGGCGCTTTGCGGCAGCGTCATCAGAGCCACAGCCAATGCCAGCAACACCACGCTGTGCACCAGATGGTACTGCACTGCGGTGTGCCAGACGGTCATCATCTTCTCTGATAACAGGTTTTTTAGGCCGTGAGCGCCAAAAGCGCCCAGGGCAACGCCGCTAAAACCAGCGCTGGCGGCCGTTATCAGGGTCGCGCGTGCTTGCATAAACCAGCCTCAAACGGGAACACAGAAAGCCAGCGATTATACAGCAGTTATACAGCCGAACCAGCCGGAAGCTGTTAGAATCGCTGCCATTGTTATTCCCTCCGACCAACAAAAGAGGCTGGCGTGAAATACACAGACCTGCGTGACTTTATCAAGTCGCTGGAAAAACGTGGCGAGCTAAAACGCATTAAAACCCCGGTCGATCCTCATCTGGAAATGACCGAAATTGCCGATCGGGTGCTGCGCGCCAAAGGTCCGGCGCTGCTGTTCGAGAATCCGAAAGGCTATGACATGCCGGTGCTGGCCAATCTGTTTGGTACCCCTGAGCGGGTGGCGATGGGCATGGGCGAGGAGTCGGTCGAGGCGTTGCGCGAAGTGGGAAAACTGCTGGCGTTTCTGAAAGAGCCAGAGCCGCCTAAAGGCATGAAGGATGCCTGGTCGAAGCTGCCGATTTTCAAGAAGGTCCTGAGTATGGGGCCGAAAGAAGTGAAAAAAGCGCCCTGTCAGCAGGTGGTGCTGGAAGGTGAAGATGTCGATCTGAGCAAAATCCCGGTGCAGCATTGCTGGCCGGGCGATGGCGGGCCACTGATTACCTGGCCGCTGGTGATTACCAAAGGGCCACATAAAGAGCGCCATAACCTGGGGATTTATCGCCAGCAGGTAATTGGTAAAAACCGGGTGATCATGCGTTGGTTAAGCCATCGCGGTGGTGCGCTGGATTTTCAGGAGTGGCAGCAGGCCCATCCCGGCGAGCCTTTCCCGGTGACCGTGGCGCTCGGTGCTGACCCGGCGACCATTCTGGGGGCAGTGACACCGGTGCCCGATACCCTGAGTGAATATGCCTTTGCCGGTTTATTGCGCGACAGCCGTACCGAACTGGTGAAAAGTATCGGTAACGATCTGCTGGTGCCGGCCTCGGCCGAAATTGTGCTGGAAGGGGTGATTCACCCCGATGATATGGCACCGGAAGGACCGTTTGGCGATCACACCGGTTATTACAACGAAGTGGATCATTTCCCGGTTTTCACCGTGGAGCGTATTACTCATCGTAAAGACCCGATTTACCACAGTACCTATACCGGCCGGCCGCCGGATGAGCCGGCGATTCTCGGGGTGGCACTGAATGAGGTGTTTGTACCGATCCTGCAGAAGCAGTTCCCGGAAATTGTCGATTTTTATCTGCCGCCGGAAGGCTGCTCCTATCGTATGGCGGTGGTGAGCATGAAGAAGCAGTACCCGGGTCACGCCAAGCGCGTGATGATGGGGGTCTGGTCATTCCTGCGCCAGTTTATGTACACCAAGTTTGTGATTGTGGTGGATGAGGATGTTGATACCCGTAACTGGGAAGATGTGATCTGGGCCATCACCACCCGCATGGACCCGGCACGGGATACCACGCTGGTAGAAAACACTCCGATTGATTACCTCGATTTTGCGTCACCGGTTTCCGGTCTGGGCTCGAAAATGGGGATGGACGCCACCAATAAGTGGCCAGGCGAAACCGACCGCGAGTGGGGCACACCGATTGTGATGGATCAGGCGGTAAAAGAGCGGGTGGATGCCATGTGGGATGAGTTGGGTTTATGACCAGAACATGATGAAACATCACAAAATTACCTTTCAGCCAAACGGCGTCACGATAGATTGCCGTGAAGACGAAGCCATCGCCGACGCAGCACTGCGCCAGGGTGTGATTGTGCCGGTCAGTTGTGAAAACGGCGTGTGCCAGATCTGTCAGGGGGAGCGTATTTCCGGCGAACTGGATTTCCGCAATTCCCTGGCAGAGTCCATACTTGAGCAGGATAATCAGGTATTATGCTGCGTCGCCCAACCCAGGACAGATGTCGAGATTGTTATGAATGATGTGTATGCGCCGAATCACAAAACGGAAGTGACCCTGGCTTGTCAGATCCCGTCCGTGAGCCTGATGGCGGATAACATTTATCGTGTTGAGCTGATGGCGCCGGCCGGCAAAAAATTCGATTACTGGCCGGGTCAGTACTTACTGCTGCACGTTGAAGACGAGCACGGTGAGACACAACAACTCCCTTATTCCATCGCCTCGGCCCCCGGTGACCTGACCGGTGCTGACAGCCGTCGTCTGGAATTACACATCGCCGCCAACAGCCCAACGGCGGAAGCTGTGGTTACGTTTTTACAGCAGGCCGTGGTGGTGCGTGCCACTTTGCCCGCGGGTGATTGCCTGTTACACCGGACTTTCCTCGACGGCATTAACGGTCAGCCATTGTTGATGGTGGCGGCGGGCAGCGGTTTCTCTCAGATGAAAGCCCTGATCGAAGGGGCGCTGGCGATTAACCCACAGCAGGAAATTCACCTGTATTGGTCGAATCGTGCGGCGGTCGGGTTTTATCTCAGTGACCTGCCACAGCAGTGGCTCCGGGATTATCCGAACTTTCATTATCACCCCATCATTGAACAACACGCCGATGACTGGCATGGCCGCGCCGGCTGGATTTATGAAGTGATTCATGAAGATTTCACCGACCTGAGCCAGGTTCAGATGTTTGCCTGTGGATCGCCCAATATGGTGTACGGCACGCTGGATCAGCTGGCGAAGCTGGGGCTGAGTCAGGACAATATGCACTCCGACGTCTTTGCCTACGCACCGCGCTGAGCTGTTCTACAGCTGGTATCGCATCCTGAGCCACGGCAGCCCTGCCGTGGCTTTTTTGTATCTGATGGCACAACAGCTATTCACGGCTGTTTAGCGCTTTATGAGCCATTTGGCCGCGTTTGCGACTAAAGGCTTAAAGTCATTCTGTCGCCGGATACGCCAGTATTAGCGGTTCGCCCCGGCTGATCGGATGCCAGCGGGCGCTTATCCACAATAAGGCCAGGCTTCCTCATCTGAAGCTGCGGCAATAACAAACAACCGGAGTGTGCAATGCGCGGATTAGCGGGCTGGCGTTATGTTGGCCAGGGAATCATCTTGACTCTGTTACTGGCAACACCGTTGCTGCAGGCTGCAGAAACAATCAAACTGGGACTGAACTACCCGTCTACCGGGCGTTATAAAGAGCAGGGCATTATGCAGGCTCGTGGGGCGCTACTAGCGATCGAAGAAATCAATGCCGCTGGTGGTTTGCAGGGAAAGCCACTGGAACTATTAACCGCCAATACCGCCTCAAAGCCGGATAAAGCGGTCGCCAATGTTGCTAAGCTGGCCGACCAGGGAGCGGCTATGTTGTTTGGCGGGGCTTCCAGTGCGGTGGCCATCGCAGCGGGAAAAGCCGCCGCGAAACGCGATCTGCTGTACTTTGGCACCCTCACCTACGCCAACGGCACCACCGGTGTCGAAGGGCACAAACATATGTTCCGCGAAAGCTATAACGCCTGGATGGCTTCTAAAGCGTTAGGGCGTTATCTCAGCGACCAGCTGCAGGGCAAAAAGCTGTTTTATATCACCGCCGATTACAGCTGGGGCTGGAGCACCGAAGAATCCTTACGACGCTTTACCGGATCAATGGATAACAGCGAACATCCGGGGATGAAGGTGACCTTTCCGCGGCCGCGCGAGTCGGATTTCAGTGCCGCCCTGGAGGCGGCAAAAGCTTCCGGGGCTGAGGTGCTGATGCTGGTTCAGTTTGGTGACGATATGGCGCTGGCCTTACGGCTGGCGCAACGGATGGAGCTGCAGAAACAGATGCAGATTATTGTTCCCAGTCTGACGCTGGGGATGGCGAAGATTGCCGGCGCCGGCATTATGGAAGGGGTGATTGGTGCGGTGCCGTGGAGCTGGCAGGTGCCGTATCAATACGACTATCCGCGTGGCAAAGCCTTTGTTGAAGCCTTTCTGGATAAATATCAGGTGCATCCATCCAGTTCAGCGGCGTCGGCGTATAACATCGTTTATCAGTTTAAAGATGCCGTGGAGCGCAGTGGTTCGCTGAAAACCGCGACGCTGATTAAAGCGCTGGAAGGGCATCGTTATAGCGGTGTGAAAGATGAGCAGCAGTGGCGTGCATTTGATCATCAGAGCGTACAGAGCGTGTATGTGGTGCGCTCCAGACCACGTAATGAGATTCTGACCAGCCATCTGCGTGAAGACTTTTTTGAGGTGTTAATGAAGTTGCCGGCCGCAGAGGCGGCGCGCAGCCATAAAGAATGGCTGGCCGTGCGCCAGGCGGCGGGTAAGCCAGCAGTGTTGCAATAACCTCGGTGCAATAAACCGGTGTTTAACACGCTGTAATAAACCGCTGCAGAAGGCCAGACACGGTCGGGGAGTGCCCCGGCCGTGTCAGTTAAGCTGAGTCAGCGGCTCAGGCTCAGCGTCCCAGAGCCAGCTGGAAGTGTTCACAGGCCAGTGATTCTTCACCTTCCGCCAGCAGTAACCGTCCCATCTCGGCATGCAGTTCTGCCATACCATTGATGCGTAAGCCGGTTTGTAAAAACTCGCGCGCTTTTTCCAGGTCATTATTGCGTAACGCCAGGCGGCCAGCGCTCAGTAACAATACCGGATCGTTCGGGCGTTCGGTCAGCTGCCGTTGCACAAACAACAACTGCTGGTTGGTATCACCACGCAGCTTGCCATACTGGCAGATCAGGTCGTCGTGCCAGACGCTGGGTAAGGCATTGCGTAATTCCTGCTCGGCCAGTTTTTCTTCTCCCTGTTCCATCAGCAGTTCGATGTAACGTTTTACGATGGCGTAACTGAGGCGCACAGCGCGGGGCATTTCCTGATAGGTGTCTTTCAGTTCCTGTACCGTGCGGATGCCATGGCCACGTACGGCACGCTCCAGCAATTGCAGCTGTACCTTCTGTTCCAGCTTATCCAGCTCCTGCTGCGGAATGCGGGCGGCCTTTTTAACCACTGGTAATAACTCGTTCAGGGCGACCCAGTCTTCCAGCTCCTGGTAGGTTTTCACCAGCAGTTTCAGTACGTATGCGTGTTTCGGATGCTGGCTGCGCAGTCGTAATAACACGGCCAGCGCCTGCTCATACTGGCCGCGGGACTGCAGCAGTTGTACCTGAGTGATTCCTACTGCCAGCTCTGAGCCTTTGGTGCTCTGACTGGCGGCTTTTAATAATTCGTCGGTGGCGTCACTTTTACCCTGCTCGTAGGTCGCCCGGGCGGCGGCCAGATAGTTAATTAACGGTGTGTCTGAATCTTCCGCTGACGAGCGCAGCTGACGTTCCGCCCGGCGCCACTGGCCCTGAGCCAGGCTGAGAAAACCACGGGTGGTCATACGGCGGGCACGGACCCGGCGGCGCTGACGGCGCCACTCATTAAAGCGCCAGTCGCTGCCGAGTAACAACAGGCTGATACGAATCACCAGGTACAGCAGCAGACTGCTGACTGCTAGCATCAGCAGGAAAAACCAGAAGCTGGTTTCCAGTGTGTGCACATCCCAGCTGATTAACACATAGCCGGAATCGATATTGATCAGGGTGCCGAGGCCCAGTCCCAGTACCAGGGTGGTCAGCAGAAACAGCAGCAGAATTCTCATGACGCCGGCTCCTTATCGGCGTTATCCACTGGCTGGTCAGCGCCGGATACAGTGCCACGACGTTGCTGCTCCACCAGTTTTTGCAGCCTCAGTAATGAGTTGCTGATATCCGGTAATGCCGGGCTGACATCCCAGCCCTGCAGCTCTGTCAGTGCGCTGCGAGCCGCCTGAGTACGCTGATCATCAACGATCAGGTAGTCATCCAGCCAGTCGCTGACCCGGGTCAGGCTGTGGCGGTACAGCTCAGCCTGTTCACGTAATAACGCCACTTGTGCTTGTTCCAGCATCAGGTGCATATTCTGTTGCAGATAATATTGCTGATCCGGCGTCAGTGGTGCGGCAATCGGCTCATCCCGGGTACGGATCCGCACCATGCCAGTGACGCTGCTTTTCAGGCTGTTCCATAACTGCCAGTACCAGGCTTGTTGTTCCAGTGTGGCTACCGGTTGTGGTGTGTTGTCCGCCTCAGCGAGCATTTTCTCCGGCATCCAGGGCAGCTCAGTAACCTGTTGCTGCAACGCCTGCAGACGGTGAATGGCACCAACCCGATCGACGGCAGGTGCAGCCCGTAAGGCCAGTAATTCCCGGGCAATGTCAGCACGCACCGGATTAATACGTGGGTTGCGGGTTTCCAGTAATACGTTGTCGGCAGCGGTTAACATGCTGACCGCGCCGTCCCAGTCGCGCTCCAGTTGCAGGCGCTGGTTTGCCAGGCGCAGCAGATATTCGGCTTCGGCTAATAACCAGTCCTGGCGTTCAGCACCGGGCAATTTACCCAGCCGGTCGGTATTGTGAGCGACCTGTTGTTGCAGGCTGTTGGCTGACTCAGTCAGCTCGGCTGCCTGTTGCAGCATATCCTGTTCACGTTGTCGCAGCGCGTCGGTGCTGGCCTGTGCCTGAGCCAGGCGATCGCGCAGTACCGCTACCTCACCACTGGTTTGTTGTTGTTGCTGCCAGCCGAGAAAACCGGCGTATCCGGCAACGGCAAACAAACCCAGCATCAGTACCAGATTCACCCACGACAGCGGATGGGGCCCGCGGCGTACCGCTGCAGGTTGTTCAGCAGCTTTGGTTTTGGCCGCTTTGCCTTCATCTGCCGGCGGTTGTTTAGGCTCGGTATGAGTTTCGTTGCTCACGCTGATTTTCCTTTAAACAAATCGTTAGTCTTCAGTTCTGCAGTTGTGCCAGCACATCCTGATCTCGGGCGCTGGCGGCCACTAATACCTGCTGATAGCCTTGATGTGCGGCGCGTTCTGCCACCCGCTGGCTGGGCACCTGAATGGCGCCAACCCGTTGTGCCAGGTCGGGCACCTGTTGTTCGACAATATCCAGTGCCTGGCCACTGCTCAACAGCAGCAGAGTATCGTTATCCAGCAGCTTGTGCCATTGGGCGCTGCTGTAGGGAATCTCCCGGCGCTCGTACAGTTCGGCATAATCCACCGTCGCACCGCGACGGCGCAGCTCCGCGGCCAGCGTTTCGCGGCCACCGTTGCCGCGCCAGATTAACACTTTTTCGCCGGCAACCCCGGCCAGTGGCGGCAGTGCCAGCATGCCTTCGCTGTCGTAACGGTCGGCGGGCATGTAGAGCGGCTCTACTTCGCCGGCTAACGCCTCGGCGGTCGCCGGGCCAACCGTAATCCAGTGAATATCGAGCGGTGGCTGGGGCCAGTATTTGTCCAGCCAGGCCAGCCCGTGTTCAGCGGCATTTTTGCTGACCACCACGACGGCGTAATAGTGGTCGATATTCAGCATACGCTGGCGCAGTTGTGCCTGGCTCTGATCATCGGCGAACGGCACGATGTTAATCAGTGGCTGATGTACCACCTCTGGCTGGCTATCGAACGCCCGGATAGCGGCCAGCAGATCGTCGGCCTGGCCATCGGGCCGGGTGACGATGATGCGTTTAAAACGGTCGCTCAGTGCCACGTTGTTATTTCACCTCGTGACCGTAAACCTGCTCCAGGATTTTACCGGCACCCTGTTGCAGCAGGTGTTCGGCAGCGCGGATACCAATCGCTTCGGCATCATCGCGATGGCCGCTCTGGTCGGTGGTTAACATCTGCTGGCCGTCGACACTGCCAACCAGACCACGCAGATTCAGCTGTTCACCATCCAGTGTGGCGTAGGCGGCAATCGGCACCTGGCAACCACCCTGTAAGCGGCGGTTTAACGCCCGCTCTGCTGTGACACAGGCGGCGGTATCTGCGTCGGCCAGCGGTTTTATCAGATTGTGAACGGCTTCGTCATTGGCCCGCCATTCGATGCCCAGGGCACCCTGGCCACCTGCGGGTAATGATTGTTCCGCTGGTATAAAGCTGGCGATACGGTCGTCCATTTCCATCCGTAATAAACCGGCGGCGGCGAGGATGATGGCGTCGAATTCGCCGTTATCAAGTTTACCCAGGCGGGTCTGTACGTTGCCGCGCAGGCTTTTTACTTCCAGGTCCGGACGTAACTGCTGCGCCTGACACTGGCGGCGCAGACTGGAGGTGCCTAACACCGCGCCCTGTGGCAGCTCATCCAGCGACTGGTACTGGTTTGAGACAAAGGCATCAAACGGGTTTTCCCGTTCACAGATAACGCCCAGCTCCAGTCCTTCAGGAAATTCCATCGGTACGTCTTTCATTGAGTGTACGGCGATATCGGCGTCGCCGTTGAGCATGGCGGTTTCCAGTTCTTTAACAAACAGGCCTTTGCCACCGATTTTGGCCAGTGGCGTATCGAGGATTTTGTCGCCTTTAGTGGTGAAGGTGACCAGCTCAATCTGCAGCCCGTTATGCAGGGCTTCCAGCCGGGCCTTGATATGTTCTGCCTGCCACATCGCCAGCGGGCTTTTGCGGGTGGCGATACGCAGGGTTTTGACGGTATTGGTTGGCGTGGTCACGGTAGACATACGGTTCCTTAACTCGGTAAGCAAAAGCGGCGCACAGGACGGATGCCCTGTGTTGCAAAAACAGCGGCCATGATACCAGTGCCGGGCGTAGGGCAGAAATGATACGGGTCGTTTTTTGACCGCGTTTATGCGCAGTGGATGACTGCTGGATTAATCCGGAGTGCTCTGAAAATCAAACCAATCGGTGTCGATGGCCTTTGGATAGCCATTGGCATCAACGCCTTTCAGACGATTATCCATAAATAGCTTACCGCCCTGATTACGCACCAGGCGAAAATGTTGTCGGTCTTGCAAATCGAATAACGGGAAACAGCTATGCCAGTCAGAAACGTCAATTTTTTTACCTGTTTCCCAGTCATCGCGGTCGCAGGTGCGGTTCGTATTACGAAGCTCGACCTCAGCTGGAGAATGGGGAGTCGAAGTGGAGCGAACATAGATCACTTCCAAAGGAAATACTTCATTTTTGTCTATAAATATAGAGGACGGCTCAAGCTGATACTGACCAGTAAAAGTATTCACTGCACTCAAATCAGTACAGCCTTTGTCGCGGTAGTCCCAGACTGTTAACTCAATGTCCCGTTGATCCAACCTAACTCGTTGTTTTTTAGCCAGATTGCCTTCGATTTCAGAGCAATCCTGGTACCAAATGCCACGGATGTTTTCCAGATTATTGGTGCTACCGAATCCTTCAGGGATGGTCGGCACAGTTGGAGCAGTATTGTCATCATCGCTACCGCAGCCTGATAACAGCACTGCCAGCAGCAGTATTAAAACGTTATTTTTATTTATCATTGTGTCAGATCCGGTAAGAACGGAAAGCAGCCCCGTCAACGCGGGGCTGGCAGCCATCAGAAACGGAAGTTTACGTTGGCATTCAGGCTGGTGATATCGCTGGCATAGGAGGTATAACCAACACCGGCACTCATTTTTTCGTTCAGTTTCAGCTCGCCACCAAAACCCCACAGCAATTTGATTTCGCTATCGTCAGCGGAAGAAGAAAAGTTGCCAAACTGAGTGTTAACGTCGTATTCAACTTCTACCGTAACGTAGTTAAGACCGGCCTTGGCGTATAGTGAGGCTTTGTCGTTCAGGGCAAAGTTCATTTTACCGGCGCCATAAATGGAGCTGCCGGACGCAGTCCAGTTATTTTTGGATGATTCGCCAAAATAAACATAGCCACCTTCAACGCCAAATTTGATCTTTGGGTTGCTGGTATTCAGGCCGGTCAGTGGTGCACCAATACCCACATTAAAACCGACAGAGTCGTCCAGCACACTGACGTCGTAGTCAGTCAGTTGCAGGCCGGCAGTGATATAAGCTTCATCTTTAGCCAGCTCTAAGGCAGATGCCTGAGCAGACGCGATCATAGCGATGGCAAACAGTGTTTTTTTCACAGTTTAGTTCCTTAAATGTGAACTCCAGAAGAAAAGCCGGAGCCGAGCCCCGGCAGGCGAAGACACATTACCAGTTGCGGGTTGATTTTCAATAGCCGGTAAACGAGCTGGTTTGTCTTCTACACTGCAATAACAACTCGCCTTAACTCAGCAATCTGTGGATACGCATTATCCTGACTGCGGTAATTGAAAACCGTCCTGAGTATCTGCAGATCCGTTATCTCGGAGAAAAATGGCACGGCAGCGGTTATCCGCGTGGTTTGAGTGGCACCGACATTCCGCTGGAAGGGCGTATCACAGCGACAGCCCGAACAGATTAATTTCCATCTTATATGGCACCTCAAGCGGAGAGGATTGCAGCGTCTGAATACGGCTTTGGTAAGTATCCATTTTATGTGCTTCCAGATTCTTTGCGTCCGGCAGGGCATTCATCATTTTGCTGGCGCGCAACATGCTTTTTACGCCTGAAGTTCGTGAAAAGCGGCTTTCACCCAGCAGAATAATTTCTTCACCCATATGCCAGTAAATATCCAGATCTTTAATCTGCAGCGGACTGATGGGGGGGACCAGTGGCACGATATCTTTGCCAGTGACTACTCGTGTCAGCGGAATACCTGCGAACACGTCTGCCCCGGTCAGGTTAGTGACCTTAGGTTGGCCAAACGTAATGACCTGAGTAACTGCAACGGCGCTGTCCTGCTGTAAATACATCGCCAGCACCACCGCGATGGCACCGCCCAGACTATGGCCGGTAATCTGCAGCGGTTTACCGCTAATCAGTCGTGGTCTGACATCGTTAAAGACAGCCTCTGCGGCGCTGCGAAAACCGTTATGCAGGGTAATACCGAGGCGTTTATCCGGCTGAAACTCAATATCCAGATCGACCAGTACATTCGCCAGATTGGCCGTGCCACGGATCGCAATGGTCTGCACGCCATGGCCCTGACTGAGAAAATAACTGACCTGAGAATCCGCCAGGGTCGCCTGATGAATCAATGTCTGATTCTGCTGCTGCAGCTGGGCTTCAAGGGTGTCTGCTGGCAGATAGGTATCTGCCGCCAGCTGCGCGTAATTATGGAGAGTGGCGAAGTTGACGTCTGCCAGTGCGGCCTGCACTGACAGAGTCAATAACGCGATGGTGCTCAGAATGCGGCGCATTACTCCACCGTCACACTCTTCGCCAGGTTACGCGGCTGGTCGACGTCGGTGCCTTTGATCACCGCGACGTGATAACTCAGCAGCTGCAACGGTAAGGTGTACAGAATCGGCGCGACGATATCATCGCAGTGTGGCACGGCCATCACCTGCATATTACTTTCCGGGCGAATATCGGCGGCTTCGTCGGCGAATACGTACAGTTCACCACCGCGGGCGCGGACTTCTTCGATATTGGATTTCAGTTTTTCCACCAGATCGTTGTGGGGAGCCACCACGACAATCGGCATTTCTGCATCAATTAACGCCAGCGGACCGTGTTTCAGTTCACCCGCGGCATAGGCTTCGGCGTGGATATAGGAAATTTCTTTCAGCTTCAGCGCACCTTCCATCGCGATCGGATACTGATCGCCACGACCGAGGAATAAGGCGTGATGTTTTTCGGCAAACTGTTCTGCCAGTTTTTCGATATCCGCGTTCATGTGTAACGCTTTATCGATCAGCCCCGGTAAATGGGTGAGGGCATCGGCAATGCGTTTTTCAGTGGCGCTGTCGAGTGCCCGGCCACGGCCGAGAGCTGCGGTTAATAACAGCAGACCAACCAGCTGAGTGGTAAAGGCTTTGGTCGAGGCAACGCCAATTTCGGCGCCGGCGCGGGTCATCAGCGCCATGTCTGATTCGCGCACCAGCGATGAGCCGGGCACGTTGCAGATGGTCAGGGTTTTGGCAAAGCCCTGTTCTTTGGCTAAGCGCAGGGCTGCCAGGGTGTCGGCGGTTTCACCACTCTGAGAGATAGTCACCAGCAGAGAATTTGGCCGCACCACGGACTGGCGATAACGGAATTCAGAGGCAATTTCGACGTTACAGGCAACACCGGCCAGTTGTTCGATCCAGTAACGGGCGGTCATGCCAGCGTGATACGAGGTGCCGCAGGCGATGATCTGCACCTGTTCGATATCGCTTAAATCGCCCAGCGCATCCAGGTTCAGCTGGTCTGCGACTAAGCGACCTTCAAGCGTATTGGCGATGGCTTGTGGCTGCTCGTAAATTTCTTTCAGCATGTAGTGGCGGAATTCACCTTTGTCGCCGGCGTCGTGTTCTACCGTGCTTTCTTTGGCTTCGCGCTCTACCGGCTGGTTGTTGCTGTCGAATACCTGTACGGCGTCACGGCTGATTTCGGCGACGTCGCCTTCTTCCAGGAAGGCAAATTTACGGGTAACCGGCAACAGCGCCAGCTGGTCGGATGCAACAAAATGTTCGCCAATGCCATAACCCACGACCAGAGGTGAGCCGGAGCGGGCAACAATCATGCGGTTATTGTCGTTGCGGTCGATCACCACCATGCCGTAAGCACCTTCCAACAGCGAACGTGTGGCCATTACTGCAGCCAGCAGGGTGTCGTGGTTTTTCAGTTCTCGTTCCACCAGGTGGGCGATGACTTCGGTATCGGTTTGAGAGGTGAACACATAGCCCTGGGCTTTCAGTTCATCGCGCAGGGTTTCGTGATTTTCGATGATGCCGTTGTGTACCACGGCGATATCACCGGATACGTGTGGATGGGCGTTGGCTTCTGATGGCTCACCATGGGTGGCCCAGCGGGTATGAGCAATGCCGGTGCCACCGGGTAATGGCTGTTCGGCAACGGCATCCGCCAGCGCCTGAACTTTACCCAGACGACGCAGACGGCCCAGTTCACCGGCGGGATTGATAACGGCCACACCGGCGGAATCGTAACCCCGGTATTCCAGTCGTTTCAGGCCTTCTAATAAAATCTGTACCACATCCCGTTGCGCAACTGCGCCTACAATGCCACACATGTTAACTGCTCCGTTTTTAATCTGCTGATGTGCGTATTACCCGCACACCCTGTTGTTCTATTTGTTGTTGATGTTCGTTACTGAGGCGTTCATCGGTGATTAGAATATCCACCTGCTGCCAGGGTAATTCGAGGTTGGGAATGCGGCGGTCGACCTTGTCGGCCTCGGCCAGCACGATGACTTCCCGGGCGGCCCCGGCCATTACCCGGCTGAGGCCTAATAATTCGTTAAAGGTGGTGGTGCCGCGTTGCAGATCAATGCCGTCGCAGCCGATAAACAGCTGGTCGAAGTCGTAAGACTGCAATACCTGTTCGGCAATCTGACCCTGAAACGATTCCGAATGTGGGTCCCAGGTGCCGCCACTCATCAGTAACGTGGGTTCATTTTCCAGTTCCCGCACGGCATTGGCGACAATCAGTGAATTGGTCATCACTACCAGTCCCTGTTTGCGGTTCAGCCGGGGAATCAATGCGGCTGTGGTGCTGCCAAAATCGATGATGATGCGGTTATGGTCGCGCACGCAGTCAGCCGCCGCCCGGGCGATGGCCTGTTTGCGTAACGACAGTTCGGCTTTGCCGCCGGCATCGGCACTCTGTTCCGGCAGCAGCTCGCGCGGCAGCGGTACGGCTCCACCATAACGGCGTAACAGCATGCCACTTTTTTCCAGCGTTGCCAGATCCTTTCGGATCGTAACCTCAGAGGTTTCGAACTGCCGCGCCAGGGCCTCAACCTGTACTTCGCCTTGTTGCTGCAGGCATTGCAATATGCCCTGACGGCGCTGAACGGTATTTCTTTTTGGCATAATTGGGCGGCTTAAATAACTAAAGTTTCGTTTCGAAAGTTTTGGATGGCGACTTTAACAAAACGAAAGAAGAAGGCAAGCAGATAGGTGGCAAAGCGGGCTGCTGATTGGGTAACTTTCAGCAGCGGCAGGCCGGTCAGTTGACGATGCAGCGATTGCGACCTTCTGCCTTAGCCTGGTACAAGGCTTTATCCGCTCGTTCAAACACGGTTTCTCCGTCCTCCAGCGGCCTGAATTCACTGATGCCAAACGACATGGTGATCAGCACCCGCTCTTTGCGGAAATTAAACGGACTGGATTCCACCTTGGCGCGCAGTTTTTCGGTGGCTGCCAGTGCTTCCTGGGCATTGGTTTCCGGCATCAGAATGACAAACTCTTCGCCGCCGTAACGACCGATAAAATCAACATCGCGTAACGACTTACGCATCGCTTTGGATAACAGCTGCAGCACCTTGTCACCGGCCAGGTGACCATAATTATCGTTGATGCGCTTAAAGTGGTCGACGTCTGCCACCACCAGAGTCAGTGGCCCGCCATAGCGGGTTTTACGGGTCAGCTCTTCCTGCAGTTTCAGTTGGTAGGCGTCGCGGTTGGGCAGGCCGGTCAGGCCATCGTGAGTGGCGCGGCGTTTGTGTTCTTCAATAATACGGCGCGCCTGGCCGGCTTCTTTTTCCATTTCGTTCAGGCGTGCCTGTAACATCTCCAGTTTTTCCGATAACCGTTGTTCGCGGGCGCGCTCGTCCTCCTGATATTTTTCCATTGCCCGCACAATCAGGGTCAGATGTTCGCGTACGCTGGAACCCAGTTCGCCCAGGTCGCCGGAACCTGTGACCACGGAACGAATGTCTGAGATTTGTTCGCGCACCAGGTTATCGAGATCTTTACGTGCCTGTTCGCGTTCCGCCTGGCCGTTGCTGGCATCGCTGACCAGCGTCTGGATCGCCTGCAGGCGATCATCCAGGGTTTGCAGAAAACGTTCAAATTCCTGCTGGCCACTCCCGAGACAATCGATCAGAAATTCTGCTGTGTCTTCCAGCAGTGGTACCAGCTCATACCAGTTCAGGCCTTTACCCAGCCGGGTTTGCAGATTACTGGCGGTGTTTTCCAGCCGGTCGGGAATCACCAGCTGCGATAACAGGTTAATCAGGGTGTCGGAGACCTCCTGAGCGATATGAGAAAAGCCGGGCTCTTTGCCATTGTCGGGGTCATCGTGCAGCTGAACGTCCGCTTCGTTGTCACTGAATTCTTCAGCCTGTTCATCGCGTTTAAACCAGCGCTGCCACCATTTGCTGGGTTGTTCGTCATAACCATCGAGTTGTGAAATTTCACTCATGATGCTGACCCAGGATTGCAACTGGCTGATATAGCCAGACCAGCTGGCCAGTTCTGCGCCGGCTTGTTTGCGTACCTGTTTAATACGTTTCAGCAGTGGCCGGGGCAGCGGACACAATAACAACCGGCTGGCAGCATCGTTCAGTTCGCCCAGTAATACTTCAGCACGGGCGGAGTTTTGTGATTCGAACTGGCGGACGGCACGTTCCAGCTCGTCCATGGCTTTTTCCATGCCGGTGGCGCCGGGTTTCAGTGCCTCCCGCAGGGTTGTAAGGGGGGAATCAACGGCCGGTGACTGGCCTTCAGCCAATAAGGACACCATGACCAGACCACGGCGGTAGCTATCCAGATTTTCTTCACTGCTGTGCTTCAGCTTTTCGTGATCTTCAATCAGGTTCAGATATTTCTCGCGCCAGCGCCGGGCGGAATCTGAACCACCTCCCTGAGTCATACAAGGTCCTCGTCAATCTCTTAGCATCTGCGCCAAGTATAGAAGAGTGCGGTTGAATTGCCTGAAAGGCGGGGAGGTTAATGCGGCCCTGGCAGGAATATTTCTGCAGCCACGGGTAAGTGGTCGGAGCAGGGGTGGTTAATCACGGCTACCCGGTTCAGGACCAGGCTGTCACTCACCAGGATATGATCCAGTCCGCGTTGTGGCTGCCAGCTGGGATAGGTCTGTAAGCCGGCGTCGACCGGATGCAGATTAAGGCGTTTCAGCGGACTCTGATTGAGCAGAATTTCGGCTTCCTGATTAAGGTCACCCATGATGATCAGATGTTTATAGTCGGCGACCGCTTCAACCAGATAATCCAGCTGACTGAACTGGGTTTTTTTACCCAGCGCCAGATGGGTCACAGCAACGATAACCGCCTCCGGGCCGTGGCCATATTTAAGAATCATCAGCCCGCGTCCGGGCAATAGTCCGGGCAGGTTATGGCGTTCGATATGTTGTGCCGGTAAGCGGGATAACACGCCGTTGCTGTGTTGCGCCAGCTTGCCCAGGTTACGGTTGATCTGTTGATACCAGTGCGGGAAGTCGGCTTGTTGTGCCAGGTTTTGTACCTGATTCAGGTGTTGGCTGCGCCAGCTGCCGCCGTCGGCTTCCTGTAACGCCACGATATCAAACGGGGAAACGATGTTAGCAATATGACTGAGTGCGGTTTGCCGTTGTTTGCTGGGTAGCAGATGCTGCCAGCTGCGTAGCAGGTAGTGGTGGTAACCGCCGGTCTGGATACCGACCTGCATATTGAAAGATAACAACCGCAGGCTGTTGGCGGCTCTGGGAGCCGCCACAAAATCCTGCAGAGTGGAATAAACGCTCATTCCGGCCGGATCAGTTCGCCTTTAATGCCTGGCGTTCTTTCTCGATTAGGTAATCGACCACGTCCAGCATCGCTTCCTGGCCGCCGGCGGTGCTGGCTGAAACCACGTATTTACCCTGTACGATCAGCGCCGGTACACCGTTAATTTTGAAAGCACGGATACGCTGGTCACCCTGCTTCATGCGGCTTTTAACCGTGAAAGACTGGTACGCTTTATCGAAATCTTCAGCGCTGATGCCGGCTTTTTCGATCAGGAAATCACGCTGATCGTCTTTGTCCAGCAGGCGTTTACGCTCAACATGAATGGCGCGGAAAATCGGCTCGTGCACCTGTGGCAGAATGCCCAGTACGTCGGCCACATGGTACAGCTGAGCGTGTACTACCCAGGCACGGCCGAACATGGCCGGTACACCGGTGAACTGGACATCGTCCGGCAGTTGTTTTTTCCACGGTTCCAGCACACTTTCCAGGTGGAAACAGTGTGGACAGCCATACCAGAAGGCTTCTTCCACATGGACTTTACCGTCGGCCAATACCGGTACCGGCTCATCCAGCACTGTGTATTGTTTACCGGCTTCATAGGCCGCTGCCTGAGTTAAAGAGGCACCCAGCAGCATCGTTGCGGCCAGCATCCATTTCTTCACCTGAGAAAACATGTGTTACTCCAGTTATTCTGGTTATTGATCGGGAAAGGTTCGTCTGACCGCATTTTTGCATAAAAGTTACAGCAGCGCCCACCGGCGGCTGTGAAAAGCTCTGTAAAGCGTGTCAGAACTTTTGCGCTGCTATACATGAGTCTGCGGGCATAAAAAAAGCGGCCGAAGCCGCTTTTGATCAGAGCTGCGCTTAACGCAGACCCTGAATGTAAGAAGCAACGGCTTCAATTTCGGTGGCGTGCATACGTTTTGCGATATCACGCATCATGCGGCCGCCGTCGTTGGCGCGTTGTTCCATGCTGAACTTGTTCAGCTGAGTTTCGGTGTAGGTCGCGTGTTGACCAGCCAGGTGTGGGAAACCCGCTGCGTCGATACCGGCACCGGTTGGGCCATGGCATGCCAGACAAGCCGGGATACCTTTGTCTTCAACACCGGCGCGGTAAATGCGTTCACCCAGTTGCGCCAGTTTTTCATCGGCACCGCCGGTAGTGGGCGCTTGTGCAGCGAAGTACGCCGCCAGATCGGCAATGTCTTCATCGCTCAGGCCAGTTACAAACGGCGTCATTTCCGGAACCTGACGATTACCGTCGCGGATGTCAGTGATTTGTTTGATCAGATAACGTTCGCCCTGACCTGCAATTTTCGGGAAAGTTGGTGCAAGGCTGTTGCCATCAGCACCGTGGCACGCTGCGCAGGTAGCAGATTTTGCTTTACCGGCTTCAGCGTCTCCAGCATGGGCGACAGACATCAGTCCGGCAGAAACGATCAGGCTAATCAACAGGTTTTTCATCATCAGGTCCAGGTTGTAAGTGAATTCGTTTTATTGCTTCGGCGCGGCCATGTAGTTAATCAGTTGTTTGTACTGATCAGGGGTACAGTCCATGCACAGGCCACGGGGTGGCATCGCACCTTTACCGTTAGTTACGCTGGCAACCAGAGCATCCATCCCCAGAGCCAGGCGTGGCTCCCAGGCAGCTTTATCGAATGCTTTCGGGGCACCGGCAACGGCCATTGCATGACAGGCAGCACAGGCCTGTTTGTACTTGGCGTCTACGTCGAATGCGTTTACGTTTGCGCTCATTGCCGCTACTGCGGCAGCCATCACAGCCAGTTTTTTCATAGTGTGAGTCTCTCTCTTTGCTTGTTTTGAGAAGCTTAGCCTCGAACTCATCGCCCTGTGATAGAATGAGAGCGTCATCCAAAGGCGATGCATTATATAACATTAATTTCCGGACGGTCATTACGTTTACCCCATGTTAGAGCAAGAATCATTGACCTATACCAATACCCACTTCGTTAAAAGTGCGGCAAAGCTCAGCCAGTGTCCGACGGATATACTGCGTGAGGTGGCGTTTGCCGGCCGTTCGAATGCGGGAAAATCCAGCGCCCTGAATACCCTGACGGGCAATAAAAAACTTGCCCGAACCAGTAAAACACCGGGCCGGACGCAGCTGATTAACTACTTTCAGGTCGGCGAAGTGCCGCTCTGCCTGGTTGATTTACCCGGCTACGGCTTTGCCAAGGTGCCGGTTGCCAAGAAAAACGAATGGCAGAAAGAACTGGGCAACTACCTGGAAAAGCGCGATGTGCTGGTCGGCCTGGTTCTGCTGATGGACATTCGCCACCCGCTGAAGGAGTTTGATAACTCCATGCTCGACTGGGCACGGGAGAAAGGCATGCCGGTGCATATTCTGCTGACCAAGGCCGATAAGCTGAAACGCGGCCCGGCGCAGAATACGATGCTGCAGGTGAAAAAGGCGGTGAAGGATATGGGTGATCTGGTCACTATTCAGACCTTTTCCTCCCATAACGGTGAGGGGCTGAAAATCCTGAAACAACGCCTGAATCGCTGGTTAGTACCACCTGACCTTGCAGCACAGGAAGATCTGACGGTGGGTATTCCTGAATAACGGTTGCTCAGGCAGCAGACTTAGATGAAATCATCAGAAAAAGGGTCAATCTCGTGATTGGCCCTTTTTTATAGTTGCTGGCTATTGGCGCTATTTTCATTATTGCAAAATACAATCAAATTTCTTTCTGTAGCGGTCCGGCGCCGCTGAGAGCAGCTATAGTGAAATCATTCCTCCGGGAACAGAGTGGTGGGATGCCATTCATTTCTCCATAGGTAGTTCTTTTTCTTCGGTACTTCCCCAATATCCGAAGTTGACCCGGTAGTTCGCCCCCAATGACTACCGGGTCTTTTTTTGTTTCGGGTTTCTGGTTGGCACTTTTTGCTTCAAATAAGGCGTTAATGCCAATTCTTATTCCCGTCTGTGCGTCTGATACTGAATAAAATGATTCAAACGGAGCGGCGCATGTCGAAACTGGTAACCCCGAAAGATCTAGAGTTTCTGTTGTATCAGGTACTGGATGCCGAACAGCTGACCCGGCTGGATAACTACCGGGATCATGATCGCACCACCTTTGATGCCATCCTGAAGACCTCCGAGCGTATCGCCGAAGACTTCTTTCTGCCGCATAACGCTAAAGCAGATCAGCATGAACCACAGTTTGATGGTGATAAAGTCACCACCATTCCTGAGGTAAAACAAGCCTGGCAACATTTTGCCGAATCCGGTTTGTTATCCGCCCGGCATCGTTATGAAGATGGTGGCATGCAGCTGCCATCACTGATTCATATGGCCTGTAATGCCTATTTTATGGCGGCTAATCCGTCGACTGCCGGTTATCCGTTTTTAACCACCGCCGCAGCCAATGTGATTCATGCGTTTGGCAGTGATGAACAAAAAAACACGTTTTTAGCACCGATGTTTGCCGGTCGCTTCTCCGGCACTATGGCGCTGACCGAACCGGATGTGGGTTCCTCGCTGGGCGACCTGACCACCAAAGCCACTCTTCAGGACGATGGCAGCTATCGCATTAAAGGCCAGAAGATGTACATCTCCGGTGGTGATCAGGACATTACCGAAAACATTGTGCATCTGGTGCTGGCCCGTATCGAAGGCGCCCCTGTCGGCGTTAAAGGCATTTCGTTATTTATTGTGCCGAAGTTTCTGACTCACACCGATGGCACTCTGGGGGAACGCAACGACGTTAAACTCGCCGGCTTATTGCACAAAATGGGTTATCGCGGCACTACCTCCACCGTGCTGAACTTTGGCGAAGACGATAACTGCCAGGGCTACCTGATCGGCGAAGCCAATAAAGGCCTGTCGTATATGTTCAAAATGATGAACGAAGCGCGTATTGGTGTGGGTTTGGGGGGCGCGATGATTGGTTATCGCGGTTATCTGGAATCGCTCGATTATGCCCGTAACCGGCCACAGGGACGCAGCGTCAGCAACCGTGACCCACTCAGCAAACCAATCAACATCGTTGAGCACACTGACGTAAAACGTATGTTGCTGGCGCAGAAATCTTACGTTGAAGGCTCGCTGGCATTGTGTTTATACGCCGCCCGCCTGGTTGATGTGCAGGAAAGCAGCCAGGACAAACAACAGGCCGAAGATGCCGCTGTGTTACTCGATTTATTAACGCCGGTTGTGAAATCGTTTCCGTCGTATTATGGCCCGCGTGCTAATGATCTGGCGATTCAGGTATTGGCAGGTGCCGGTTATACCCGCGAATATCCGGTCGAACAATGTTATCGCGATAACCGTTTAAATCCGATCCATGAAGGTACTCATGGAATTCAGTCGCTGGATTTGTTGGGCCGGAAAATGTGGCAGCATAATGGTAAAGGTCAGCAGTTACTGATGGCCAGAGTCCAGGCGACATTAAACTCTGCGTTGCAACGGGAGGAGTTAAAGCCGTTAGCGCAACAATACCAGAAACATCTGACTACTTTTATGCAAACCGTGATGGCTCTGGGGCAAAAACTGCAGCAGGGTGAAGCCCAGCTGGCCCTGGCTAATTCTGCTGTGTTTCTCGACATGATGGGGAAGATGGTGATTGGCTGGCTGTGGCTGGAAATGGCAGACAAAGCGATACAACAATTCAGTGATTCTCAGAGTGATGAAGATCAGACGTTTTTAGCCGGTAAATTACAGGCGGCACAATACTTTATCCGTTGGGAAGTGGGTGAAATTCATCATCAGGCCCAGCTGCTGACGTCGTTTGATGAAACCTGTTTGTCAATGAAAGCGGAATGGTTTTAAAGGAAATAATAATGTCTGTAGAAAATAAACTTTTGGTTGAAACCGATAATCATATTCTGACTATTACCTTTAATCGGCCGGAAAAACTCAATGCGCTTGACCCTGAGTCGTATCATTTATTAGCACAGGCTTTGTATCGGCTGCAGTATGATGATGAATTACGGGTGGCAGTGATACGGGCGAACGGTAAACATTTTACCGCGGGCCTGGAGCTGGACAAGTGGGCTCCGATATTTGCAAAAGGTGAAACGCCCTCACTTGATGAAGGTGAAATTGATCCTTATGGCTTGCAGGGCGAGCGCTTAACCAAGCCGGTTATCATTGCCGTACAGGGCATCTGTTATACCTCCGGGCTGGAGTTGTTATTAAATAGCGATATTCGTATCGCCAGTCATGACGCCCGTTTTGCTCAGCTGGAAGTGCAGCGTGGTATTTATCCCTGCGGTGGCGGCACCATTCGTTTGCCGGAAGAAATCGGTTGGGCGAATGCCCAGCGTTATTTATTAACCGGCGACGAGTTCAGCGCCGACCAGGCCTTGCACTGGGGCATGGTGCAGGAAGTGGTCGCCAGCGACCAGTTGCATCAGCGTGCGGCTGAAATGGCAGAAAAAGTTGCCAAAGCAGCACCGCTGGGTGTGCGTGCGGCTCTGAAATCATCCAAACTGGCGCGTTATCAGGACCAGCAAACAGCCATTGCTAAGGTGTTTGATGATATGCCAGCGGTGATGACCAGCGATGATGCCCATGAGGGTGTGATGTCATTTATGCAGCGTCGGGAAGCGGTATTTAAAGGGCGATGAAGCGGTTACTGTGACAATGCTCTGAAAAATAACTTACCACTTTTTCAGAGCGTCCTGATCTTTCTGTAGAGCTTCTACCCAGCGATCGCCCTGGTCTGTCGTTTCCTTTTTCCAGAATGGCGCACGGTTTTTCAGAAAGTCCATTATAAAATGGCAGGCTTCAAACGCCGCTTCACGGTGGCTGCTGCTGACGGCGACAAATACAATCTGGTCGGCAATATGCAATTGTCCGATACGATGAATTAAGCGGATACGATTTAATGCCGGCCAGCGTTCACGGGCTTGCTTAATAATGCTCTGTAACGATTTTTCCGTCATCGCCGGATAGTGCTCCAGGTACAACCCGGTAACTTCGGAGCCCTGGTTCATTTCCCGCACCTGACCGACAAAAAATACAATGGCGCCGTCTGCACGATTATCTTGGCGCATCGCCTGGTATTCGGTATTAATATCGAAGTCGGTTTGCTGTACGCGAATATAGTCCATAGTGTTGCTCATGGTTCAGCCGCCGGTCACCGGAGGAAAAAATGCTACTTCATCCCCTGTGGTGATGGTCGCACTTTCGTTGTTAATTAATTCCTGATTGATGGCAACCAGCGCTTTGCCATCTTTTAACAGATCAGCATGATCCGGGAACTGAGCAATCAACGTTTCACGTACATTGCTAACTAACGTTGGCAATTCGATATCCAGTTCTGCGCTGTCGCAGTTTAACCGTTCACGCAACTGGGCAAAAAATAACACCTTCATAATTTTTAAACTCCCGTTAGTTGTCAGCCTGCCAGTGACCGGTTTTTCCGCCTTGCTTTTCCAGTACCCGGATACCGGATATCTCCATCCCCGGGTCTACCGCTTTACACATGTCGAACAGGGTTAATGCAGTCACCGAAACGGCGGTCAGTGCCTCCATTTCAACGCCGGTCTGGCCGGTTAATTTGCACAGGGATTCGATGCGAACGCGGTTGTGTTCGGGTTGTGGCTGAAACTCCACCGCCACCTTGGATAACATCAGCGGATGACACAGTGGAATCAGGTTGCTGGTTTGTTTGGCTGCCTGAATACCAGCGATACGCGCAACAGAGAATACATCGCCTTTGTGATGATCACCGGCGAGAATTTTCGCCAGAGTTTCTGCACTCATATTCACATAACCTTCAGCACGGGCGACACGCACGCTGGCTTGTTTGTCACTGACGTCGACCATATTGGCTTCGCCGTTGGAATTGACATGGGAAAATTCAGACATGGTATTTCACTGCTTTTGGTTTCAGTTAGCCGCTTAACCGCGGGTTTTGCAAGGTGCCAGTTCTGCTTGTTTCAGTTGCGGCACAAAGTTACAGGGGCGATGGGTGCTGCACAGCTGGCTTTCGATAATTTCGTCCCAGGCGGTACGGCAGGCATTAGTTGAACCCGGCATACAAAAGATTACCGTGCCGTTCGATAGTCCGGCAATAGCCCGGCTTTGAATCGTGGAGGTACCTATTTGTTGGTAGGAAATCTGGCGGAATAACTCACCGAAGCCATCAATAGTTTTATCAAACAAAGGAGTGACAGCCTCCGGTGTTGAATCCCGGCCAGTAAAACCGGTACCGCCGGTAACCAGAATTGCCTGAGTGATGTCATCGGCAATCCAGTGCGCGACTTGCGCACGGATTTTATAGACGTCGTCGATCACGATTTGTTTGTCACTCAGGTGGTGGCCTTGTTTGGTTAACTCGGCAACCAGCAGCTGACCGCTGCTATCGGTTTCTTCTGTACGGCTATCGGATACGGTCAGGACGGCAATGTTCAGTGGAATAAATTCGTCGGTAAATGTTTTGGCCATGATTATTGTTCCCATTCATGTCACGTAGGAAATTAAAGGGTATTGCTTTTCTGAACAGCGACGGGATGTCGCGGTAGGATCGCCAGCACATGGATGTGCTGTCCGATCCGGTGGTGAAAAGTAATACCCTTTGATTTCGATATTGTTTAAGTAAAGAAAACAAGCAGAATACATCTTTAGCCGCCGCGCCGAAGGTACATCCCTGTACCTACCGCGCTACCGCCACATCCTGTGGCTGCTATAAAGATATATTTTGCTTATTTTCCTCGGTTAATAACTTCTGAATTGCATGCCACTGTTCGGGCGTGTTGGCATTGGTCAGAAACTTTTCATCTTCGTTATAAGTTATTACCTGGCTACCCAGTTCAGTTAATAGTCTCCGCACGCTCAGGTTGCCTTGTGCATCATTCAGCTGGATTTCCAGGTAGTGAATCAGTCGATCAGAAAGCGGTAAAAATAATGGTAAAAAGTTCCCCTGATAGTAGCAGGCAGACTGATTTCTTAAACCGTGGTCAATCAGATTGCTCAGGTTTTCTATCTGAATAAATGGCAAGTCAACAGGCAATAACAGTAAATAATCACACTGATTATTTAACTTTTTAGCCAGAGAATAGATCGCCCCCAGCGGACCTTTTTGTTCAACCTGGTCGGGAATAAATTCGCAGCCCAGCAGCTGTTGCTCAGCAGGGTTTAATGCCCGGCTAACAACCATCTTCCGAATCACATCATTATCAATTAACGGTCGGACTACAGAACAGGTACGTTGCAGCTGGCTGCGCTGCTGGTTATCCTGCAACAAAGCTTTATCCGTGCCCATACGACGGGATAAGCCGCCAGCCAGAACCGCAGCGACTATTCTTGGGTTGGCCGATCTGAGATTATCCGATTGCATACATCAACCGCACCTGTTAACCGCCAATTTGAGCAAAGTGCTGAATGGCACCGGTATTGCCATCGTGCAGGAAATGACTCGCTTTTTTATCCTGTAATAAGTGCCGGATAGCGCTTTCCAGTTCGGTTTGTTTATTTTCCTTCATTAAATGTCGCAGGTCATAACCTTGTTCACCAAACAAACATAAATGCAGCTTGCCTAATGCTGAAATTCGCAGCCGGTTGCAGCTGGAACAGAAGTCGTTGCTGTACGGCATGATCAGGCCAATGCTGCCCTGATAATCCGGATGATCAAATTCCTGCGCCGGTCCGGCGTCTTTGCTGCGGATTTTCTGCTGCCAGCCATTTGCCAATAACTGTTGCTTAATGGATTCGCCACTGAGGTGATTCTTGGCGAAATAATCCGGGTTTTGTCCGGTTTCCATCAATTCAATAAAGCGCAGCGTGATTGGAGTGGTTTTTACCCAGTCGAGGAAGCGATTGAGCTGATCGCCATTATGGCCCTTCAGTAATACGGCATTGACCTTAACGCGGCTTAAACCCAGCTCCAGTGCCCGATCCAGACCCGTGAGAATCTCGTGCAAACGGTTATGGCCGGTAATGGTTTGGAATACTTGTGGGTCTAAACTGTCAATGCTGACATTCAGCTGATCCAGACCGGCGGCTTTCCAGTTATCGATGTGCTGGTTGATTTTATAGCCGTTGGTGGTTAGCGCGACGGTTTCAATGCCGGGCGTTTGCTTCAGGGTGGCGATGATCTCTGGCAGGTCCTGGCGCAATACCGGCTCACCGCCAGTAATACGAATCTTGCGGGTGCCGTGGGCGGCAAAGGTTTTAGCCAGTTGACGGATTTCTTCCAGCGTTAATGGCTCGGTTTTATCCGAACACTGGTAACCATCGGGCAGGCAGTAGTTACAGCGGAAGTTGCAGACATCGGTGATCGACAGGCGCAAATAGCTGAAACGCCGGCCGTGCGTGTCTTTAAATTGTGTGTCCCGGGCCCGGGGAACATCGGCAGCGCTCGGCAGCCTTGCCTGTTGGGGCCCGGAAGATTTTGGCTCGCGCGCGTCCAGCTGCGTGAGCGGAATCCGGGTCATTGAATTCATCTCTTTACACCTTTCCAAATGCGGGAGGCCCGGTGGTTTCCCACAGAACCCTGGCGATGCAACGACCAGACCGTATGTCTGAGCGCCATCACGGCTGACACGTCGTATTCAGGTTCACACAGTGTGTAAGCCAAACTTAGACGGGACAGCTTCGGCGTTATCAGCATTCTATGTGAGAACGTCGGACAAATAAAAGGTTCAACCGTGTCATCGGCCGGTCAGAGTGAGCACCTGGTACAGCAGGCACTGGATGAATTAATGAAAGATCGCACCACGCTGATTATTGCTCACCGGCTGGCAACGGTGCGTCACGTCGATCGCATTGCGGTGTTTGATCAGGGGCAACTGGTTGCCGTTGGCAATCATGAGCAACTGTTGCAGACCTCACCACTGTATCAGCGGCTGGCTGAGCTGCAGTTTAATCCGGCGGCCTGAGCTACAGTGCACCGGTTTGTTGTAACAGTTGCTGCAGACCTTCCGCCAGTTGACGGTAACCCTGCTGATTAAAATGTACCAGGTCGGATTTTAACGATCGGTCGAGCATCATGTCGCTGATCAGATCGGGTGCATAAACCAGCGAATAGTGTTCTGCCAGCTGTTGATAAAACGGTGCGGTTCCGGCGAACAGTTTTTTCTCCGGCACTCCGACCAGCACCAGCGGGATGGAGCGGGCCTGTACCAGTTCGATCATTGCACTCAGATTCTGCTGGATCTGTGGGTAAGGGCGGCCGCGTAAAATATCGTTGCCGCCTTCCATCAGAATCACCAGTTGTGGCTGATGCCGGTCGAGCAGCCCGGGCAGGCGCTGCAGTCCGGCATCGGTTTCTTCGCCGGATACACCGGCATTGATGACTTCCAGCCCTGTTAATGACTGCAGTACAGCGGGGTAGCTGTTATCCTTACTGGTGCCAACACCGGCGGTCAGGCTGTCACCAAAGGCGAGGATACGGCTATCTGCCGGCAGTGGTGATAACTCCACTGAGTTACAGCCAGCGAGCAGCAGTACACAGCTCAGATTCAGCAGTATCCTGCGACAACGCTGCAACATACGTTTATTCCTCATCAAATAAACCGGGTACCGGGCTTTCCAGAATCGCGGCCATGGTGCGGACCAGATCCAGCTCCACGACGCGCAGCTGGCCGTCGGCTTTAACGCAGGCCGCCATCGCTTTAATAATGCGGCCTTTGACGTGTGGGTAAGCTTCGGTAATTTTGGTCAGCGCCTGATTCAGCGGTTTCAGTGTACCGATATCCAGAGTTTGCAGCTGAATACTGTTGCCGTCAAAGTCGGCAGCGGTTACTCCGGCGTTAAATGATTGCTCGGCCGCTTCCTGATTATCATGACCATAATGAGCCAGGTAAGACAGTACAACGGCAATATCGTCACTCAGCTGTTCCGGCTTTTTATATTTCGCTTTAACCGGTTTGACCTCACTGAAGGTCGGTTCCAGGTAACGTACTACCAGACGGTATAAACACCATTCAAAAATATCGATATCGCCATCGGCCTTGGCCAGCTGGCCAATGGTGTTGCGGAAATCCTGATACTGATTTTCTGATAATTGCTTCAGTGCCGGGAAGGATTTTTCTACCAGCGGTAAACGTTCTTTGGCGGGTAAACGTTCGGCCAGAGTAATCAGGCGTGACACCAGGTTGTACAGATCGTTGCCCTGGCTGGCACGGATCAGGTCCATCTGATGCAGATGGGTCATGCTGGATTTTGGTGCCAGTAACAATACAAAAATCAGCGCCCGGGCACTGTAGGTTTCGTGTGCCAGCTCACTGAGCTGATCAACAATCATGTCGATATCGGCCAGGGTTGAGCTGGATAACGACGCTGCCATACCGGTCGTCATGGAAACAGCGGTGGCCAGCTCGGCCACACGGCTGGCCGGGGCACTGGTGGCGGCGATGTCGGGTGCTTCGGCTTCGGCATCTGTACGCTTTTGTGGCGCAATAAACTGGCCGTCCCAGTTACGGTCAACGCGTTTAATACGTTCTTCCAGGGGCGGGTGGGTTTTAAACCAGCCAAATTTAAACGGCAGTGCCTGGCCAAAAAACAGGTGAGCCGTTTCATTACGTTCCGGCGAAGAAATTTCGCTGCCGGCACCATGGCCGATCACCTTTAATGCTCCGGCAATACTGTCGGGGTTGCGGGTAAACTGCACCGCGGAGGCATCGGCCAGAAACTCACGCTGACGCGATACCGCGGCTTTAATTAAATTGCCAAAAAATACGCCGCCATAACCAATGACCAGTAGGCCCAGGCCAACCGCCACCAGCGGGGCCGGATTATTTTTATTATCGCTGGAGCTGGAGCTGGAGCGGCGACGACCGCTGTTTAATGCGGCTTCCAGTAATATCCGGCCCAATAAACCAATAAATAAAATTCCGAATAATATCGCCATCAGACGGATATTGAGGCGCATGTCACCATTCAGGATGTGGCTGAATTCATGTGCGATCACTCCTTGCAGCTGATCGCGGCTGAGCTGTTCCATACAGCCTCGGGTTACACCAATGACAGCGTCAGAAGGCTGGTAACCGGCGGCAAAAGCATTAATGCTGGTGTCTTCCAGCAGATACACAGGTGGCACCGGCATACCTGCAGCCAGGGCCATTTCTTCGACGATGTTTAATACCCGCTTTTCGTAGAAATCATTGGTTTCCGGCGTTAACTGCTGACCACCGAGGGATTCCGCCACGGTTTTGCCGCCGCCACTTAACATCGACCACTTCACCAGACTGGCGCCGCCGACGACCACTAATACCCCGAGGCTGACCAGCAATGCCTGTTCGGCCGGAATCGAGCGAATGATATAACCCAGGTCTGCCGGGTTAAAAGAGCCATACCGGTCAAACCAGAAAAACCCGGCAACCAGTATATTCAGCAGAAAAATCAGGGTTAAAACCGCCAGAACAAATAATATAACCAGTTGGCCGGTACGCTTCCGTGCCTGGTCCTGATGGCTGAAAAAATCCATGGTTCGGATACCTTAATGTGTTCGGTCTAGGGAGGGGAAAATACCGCCGACAAACCGGTTGTCAGCGGCGTAACAGGTGAGGGATTCAGAAAGAAACTTTTGGTGCACTCTGAATCTGGGCACTGTCTTCAAACTGCAGCAGTTCCGCATCGGTTGCATGACCAAACAGGCCGGCAAACAGGACAGGCGGGAATGACTGGCGGTAGCTGTTATAAGCGGTCACTGCATCGTTAAACGCCTGGCGGGCAAACGCTACCTTGTTTTCGCTGCTGCTCAGCTCTTCGGATACCTGCATCATATTCTGATTGGCTTTCAGATCCGGGTAGGCTTCCATGGTGACGTTCAGGCGGCCCAGCGCCCCGGCCAGAGCACCTTCGGCACCGGCCAGTTGTTGCATGGCGCCAGCCGCGCCGGGATGTTCGGCAGCGGCTTTCAGGCCGGCGGCGGCTTCGTTACGGGCCGTCACCACGGCTTCCAGCGTTTCACTTTCGTGTTTCATATAGGCTTTAGCGGTTTCCACCAGGTTCGGGATCAGATCGTAGCGGCGCTTCAGCTGGACTTCGATCTGGGCAAAACCGTTTTCATAACGGTTTTTTAAAGCCACCAGTTTGTTGTAAATGCCAATGATCATAATAATCGCCAGAGCGACTACGACCAGTACCACGATGGTTGTTATATCCATTCAGATTCTCCTTATTGAACCCAGTTACCCGAAGCATCCTGATAAGCCTGACCGGCCGCTTTGGCTTTAGCAGTCAGTTTTTCACCGGCGATGGTTTCGATATTTTTCAGTTGAGTGTTTTGTTTGTTGGCGATGCTCTGATATTTCGCCCGGCGTTTGCGGTTGATATCACTGATCAGGGCAGCGGCCTCAGTATTGCTGCTGACGATCAGGCCGAGGTAGCCGTTATTCTTTTCGCCCACCAGTTTCTGGCTTTTGGCACTGTCCAGATCCAGTGCCCAGCTGCTGAGTGAAAACAGCAGTGCGGTGAAAAATACAGTCAGTTGTTTCATGCTTGTTTCCTTATGCTGTTATCAGAACAGGTCGTCTTCTGCTTCAAACAGGTTTTCCAGGTCCTTCTCAACCTTCACCCGAACTTCATGTTCGATTTTGACATTCAGGTTAATGGTGATGGGCTTTTCCGGTGCCGCGACTTTCAGAGTACAGGCGCCCAGTGGCGCCAGCAGTAGCACCAGCCACAGGCTTTTGATGAATGCTTTCATAGGCATTTCCTTGTCAATAACAGCTTTACTCTAACTATCCACAACTGCAATGCAAGCTACACTTGAGGATGGCGGAGTTTACTGGCTCAGAGATGAATAGTTTGTGAACTGGTTAGAGCTTAAGATAAATCGACTACTGATTTATTTATTACTTGTATCCGGAGCTCAGATTCAGGCTGCGGCCGTTATCAGTAGGTTATTGACCGTTTCCCAGGCTGTGAGCCGCAGCTGGAACCGCGTTAGGCCTGATACGCCGGCATCGCCTGAGTCACCTTATAAATATAATTGCGCGCTTCCTGGTATTTCAGGTGCTGACGCAGGTGGGCGTACACCTGTTTAGATGACATACGATTAATTTTTTTCGCCGCGTTATTTACTGAGGTGGTGCCGGAAAACGCCCGGGCAACGTTGCCGGCGCCGGTGTTGTAGGCGGCAATGGTACAATACAGACGGCTTTGTGGATCTTTGATGGCTTTCAGGTAGCGGCTGTTGAGCAGGTTCAGATAGGCGCAGCCCAGCTCGATATTCGTGGCCGGGTTAAACAGTTCCTTGCCGGATAACAAACGCTCCTTGCCATAGGCGTGTTTACTGGCATCACGACCGGCGCTGCCGGGTACAATCTGCATCAGACCAAAGGCGGGGATATGACTGCGCGCCATCGGGTTAAAGGACGATTCGGTTTGCATAATGGCGAGTACCAGTGCAACCGGCACCTGCCATTTGTGCGCTGCTTGCTTGACCACCGGCAGATAGCCGCGGGCCCGTTGTGGCAGGGCATCACTGTTGAGCGGGATGGTCACCGTAACGACCTCACCTTTGGCCGTTGTTTGCCGTTGTTGTTTGGCCTGTTGCAGCAGTTGGTTAATGCCGTTGGGGTCGATCTGGCTGACAGCCTGATGGCTGCCCGGGAGTTGCTGGCCGGTCGCCTGGTTCAGCACCGGGTCGCCATGGTAAGCCTGATCAATGGTGGCGGCGACGACCTTTTCAAATTCGGCACGAATGCGGGCATCGGTCAGCGCTGCGGCATCACTGGCGACAAAAGATAGCTGCACCTGATTGTTGCCGAAATCGACCACCCGGCGGGTTTTCAGATCGTTACTGTACTCTACCCAGTGGGTTTTATCCGACAGTTGAGGCTTGCTCCACACCCGGCTGAGCTGACGGCGATAGTTGCGGTAGGCGGCCAGGTAATTTTTGCGATAGCGCTGCCACTGCTGGCGCAGTTGTTGTACGCCCTGTTGTTGCTGGCGCTGATAGCGTTCAAATTCGGTTTCAGCGCGACTGCTCAGGCTGGTGACGCTGAGAAAAAGAGCCGATAACGGCAGATATTGCAGCAACTGACGGCGTTTCATGCGGTATTTCCCTGAAGGTGAGTCAACGGAGTGTAGCCTGCCAAGCTTAACCAGAGCTGTGTTCTGTCTCCAGTCATGGCGCTGAAATGACTGAAAATTTCCCCTCTCTTGAGTTCGATCAGGGGAAAACTCAGCGATCAGATTTTAAACCCCTACAAAATGCCGTTATAATCCCCCGCGATTTTAACCTTGTGATTAAAAAAATGGGTAAGTCGACATCGGCTTATAAGAGGACACTTCCGTGAAACAACTGAAAGCTCTGATTCTGGCAGCAGCTGCTCTGGTAGCGGCACAATCCTTCGCTAACACCGACGCACAGAACGATAAGATTCGTGACCGCATCAAGCCAGTTGGCGAAGTGTGTGTGGGTTCTGACTGTGGTGGTGCTCCGGTAGCCGCAGCCGGTCCACGCTCTGGTGAAGACGTTTACAATACCGCCTGTACTGCTTGTCATGGTGCCGGCATTCTGGGTGCGCCAAAAAATGGTGATGCTGCGGCGTGGGATGACCGTTTAGCCAAAGGTATGGACCAGACGCTTGCGAACGCGATTAACGGTATTAATGCAATGCCACCGAAAGGTAACTGCATGGATTGTTCTGACGACGAAATCCTGGCAGCGATCAAATTTATGTCTGGCCGTTAATAACGGACGGATAGTAAAAAAAACCGCTGTGGGCCTGGCTCACAGCGGTTTTTTTGTGGCTGACGGATGACCCGGCGCGGGATTACACCGGCTGCCGGTGTTTCTCCAGCTTGGTTTGATATTCCCCCGGGTCTTTGCTTAAGCCAGCTCCGAGACGCTGTTGTTTACGGCGAATCAGTAGCCGGCCAACCCACCAGCGCAGGGCAGCGGCACGTAATGCCTGGTTCCAGCAATCCCGTTCGGCCGGCGTCAGTGGCCGTACTGAGTTGTAACCGTCTAACAGTGCCTGTTGTTTGTCGCCCAGCCAGTTGCCGTGTTTGTCGCAACACCAGTCGTTGGCAACGATGGCGACATCAATCAGCAGCGTGCTGCTGCAGGCATGGTAGAGATCAAGAATGGCACCCACTTCCGCGTTGCCTGCAACAAACAGCGCGTTGTCATGGAACAAATCGCCATGAATCCAGCCGCTCGGCAGCGCCTGCCACTGATTCTGGTGGTCGCGTTGCCACTGAATTTCGTCCTGTAACAGGGTTTTTTCCACGCTGGATAAATCCCCGCCCAGATCCTGAAGGGTGGCCTCGGCCCAGTCCAGGCCATGGTCGTCCGGGCGTTGCTGGGCCAGTGTCTGCGCGGCCTGATGCAATTCTGCCAGAGCGGCACCAATGGCGTAGCAGTGAGCCTCGGTGGGCGTTTCAATGTGTTCACCCGGCAGTCGCCGGCATAGAATGGCGGGTTTGCCTTCCAGTGTGTGTAACCACT
Organism: Bacterioplanoides pacificum; assembly: GCF_042648445.1. Taxonomy (NCBI): domain Bacteria; kingdom Pseudomonadati; phylum Pseudomonadota; class Gammaproteobacteria; order Oceanospirillales; family Oceanospirillaceae; genus Bacterioplanoides; species Bacterioplanoides pacificum. The sequence continues at coordinate 118,641 of NZ_JBHRYB010000025.1, read as the reverse complement.
CACCCTGATTATCTTCCAGGGGTGCCGGCACCTGCAGTCCGGCTTTGCCCAGATGATGGGCCAGCAACACCAGCTCATGAACTTCCGGGTGGCGATGTTGTTCAAAGATGGTCAGTACAAACTCACCCTGGGAGGTGGTGACAAAAAAGTTGGTATTTTCCACACCGGCTTCAATGCCGCGGTAATTCAGCAGTTCGCCAAACGGGAAAGCCGCCACAAAGGTTTCCACCTGAGGCTGGCTGAGCGGGGTATAAACGGACATAAATTTCGCTTCGTCGTTAATCAGGCCCTTGTCCGGGGCAATTGGGTATCGCCGTTAGTGAGTGATTACCAGCGGAATATCACCCAGCTCGGCACCCGCATCTCCGGGTTATCTTTGCGCATAAAGTCGCCGTCTTCGCCGTGGGTCGGAATCAGGTAATAGGGTTTGCCGACTTTGGGCACCACTTTGATTTCACTGATTTTGCCGTTGCGGCGGAATTCGTAATAGGTGTTATCACCGTCGTTACGGATGGTCACTGTTTCGCCGGCCGGTTCAGCGGCCAGCGCAGGCAGAGAGCAGAAGGCAGCGGTGGAAATCAGGGCCAGAGCCAGTGTTTTTCTGATCGTCATGGTAGACTACTCGCATTCGTTTAATGCCAGTGTATCACGACCGCTTTCGTGCGTGTCACCGGCCCTCAGTCATACGCTCAGCCAAGGATTTGATTAATATCATGTCTCAGCCCGTTATTCTTGTTGATGGTTCTTCTTACCTGTTCCGAGCCTTTCACGCCATTCCTTTGCTGACCAATTCCCAAGGGTTGCATACCAACGCCATTAAAGGTGTGATCAGCATGATTAAACGACTGCAAAAAGATTACCCGCAGTCACAGCTGGTGGTGGTGTTTGATGCCAAAGGCAAAACCTTCCGCAACGATATGTACGCCGATTACAAAGCACACCGGCCACCGATGCCGGAAGAGCTGCGTGAACAGATTGAACCGATTCATAATATTATCCGCGCCATGGGATTGCCGCTGCTGATCATCGAAGGTGTGGAAGCAGATGATGTGATTGGCACGCTGGCGGCTCAGGCGACTGAACATCAACGCGATGTGATTATTTCCACCGGCGACAAAGATATGGCGCAGCTGGTAAACGAACATGTGTCGCTGATTAATACCATGACCGATACCTTTATGGATGTGGATGGTGTTACCGAAAAATTTGGTATTGGCCCGCAGTTAATTATCGATTATCTGGCTTTGATGGGAGACAAGGTCGATAACATTCCCGGTGTACCTAAAGTCGGTGAAAAAACTGCCGTGGGTTTGCTAGCCGGGCTGGGGAATCTGGAAACCATTTATGACAACCTGGATCAGGTTAAAACCCTCAGTTTCCGGGGCGCCAAAACCTTAGCGCCGCGCCTGGAAGAACATAAAGAACAGGCATTTTTATCCAAGCAGCTGGCAACCATTAAATGTGATGTTGAGTTGCAGCAGCATATTATTGATATCCAGTCTCAACCTGCCGATCAGGCACAATTACTGGAATATTTTAAGCAGCTGGAGTTTAAAGCCTGGATTGCCGAACTATCCGGTTCCGGGTCCGCCTCCTCAGCCAGCAGCGCTGCCGCCGTTGTGGCTGAAGACGATGACGAGTTACCGGAAAAACTGCAAGGTGACTATGAGGTTATTCTGGAACAGGCGCAATTAGAAAGCTGGCTGGAAAAATTAAAAGCCGCCGAGTTATTCGCCTTTGATACCGAAACGACGTCACTGAATTATAAAGACGCAAGCATTGTTGGTGTTTCTTTTGCGGTGGAGGCCGGTAAAGCCGCGTACCTGCCGTTAGCGCATGACTATGACGGTGCGCCAGCGCAGCTGGAGCGTGATGCCTGCCTGGCGTTATTAAAACCTTTGCTGGAAGATGAGCAGCAGAAAAAAGTTGGCCAGCATATGAAATACGATATGCACGTACTGGCCAATCACGGCATTCAGCTCAGAGGGGTAGCGTTTGATACTCAGCTGGAATCCTATGTGCTGAATTCGGTTGCAACGCGTCATGATATGGATAGCCTGGCACTGAAATACCTGGGCCATAAATGCATCAGTTTTGAAGAAGTTGCCGGCAAAGGTGCGAAGCAAAAAACCTTTAATCAGGTTGAGCTGGAGGTGGCAGCACCGTACGCGGCGGAGGATGCCGATATCACCCTGCGGTTGCACCAGGTGTTATGGAAAAAACTGCAGAAGTTTGATTCATTAACCGCGGTATTTCGCGATATTGAAATGGCAGCTATGCCGGTGTTATGCGCCATGGAAGAGTTTGGTGCATTAATTGATGCGGATTTATTGCATCAGCAAAGTGGCGAAATTGAACAGAAACTGCAACAGCTGGAACAGCAGGCCCATGATGTTGCGGGTGAAGTGTTTAACCTGGGATCACCCAAGCAGCTGGGCACTATCCTGTTCGAAAAACTGGAGTTGCCGGTACGCAAGAAAACCCCCAAAGGTGCGCCATCAACGGCCGAGGAGGTACTGGTTGAACTGGCCGAAGAGTTTGAGCTGCCACGGATTATTATTGAGCATCGCGGGCTGTCGAAACTAAAAAGTACCTATACCGACAAACTGCCACTGATGGTGAATAAAACATCTGGTCGGGTACATACTTCTTATCATCAGGCAGTGGCGGCGACCGGGCGGTTATCGTCAACTGATCCTAACTTACAGAATATTCCGATCCGCAGTGAAGAAGGGCGTCGTATTCGTCAGGCATTTATTGCGCCGCCGGGTTATAAACTGGTGGCGGCGGATTACAGCCAGGTGGAATTACGTATTATGGCGCACCTGTCGGATGATGAGGGATTATTAAAAGCTTTTAAAGAAGGACGTGATGTTCACCGGGCCACCGCCGCGGAAGTATTTTCCGTCAGCGAAGAGGAGGTCACGGATAATCAGCGCCGCAGTGCCAAAGCCATTAACTTTGGTCTGATTTATGGTATGTCCGCTTTTGGTCTGGCGAAACAGCTGGGTATTGGCCGCAGTGAAGCACAGGACTACGTTAACCTGTATTTCCAGCGTTATCCGGGGGTGCAGGAATATATGGATAACACCCGCGAAAGTGCCAAAGAAAAAGGCTATGTCGAAACCATTTTTGGTCGCCGTTTATACCTGCCGGATATTCGCGCCAAAAATGCACCGCGACGTCAGCATGCAGAACGTACTGCGATTAATGCTCCGATGCAGGGCAGTGCCGCCGATATTATTAAACGCGCTATGATTCAGGTGGCTGACTGGTTGCCGGGCTCCGGCTTTGATGCACGGATGTTAATGCAGGTACACGATGAATTAATTCTTGAAGTACGTGAAGACCAGGCCGAAGCCTTTGCGGTGGAGTTGCAACAAAAAATGCAAAATGCTGCCGAGCTCAAAGTCCCATTGTTAGTGGAAGCCGGGATTGGTGACAACTGGGATCAGGCGCATTGATGCGTTTTTCGCGGACAGGGTCCGCTCCTACACAGCTGACACTATTTTAAGATGCTGAAAAATAGTTTTATTTTGCGGACAGGACGCGCCCCTACAGAAAACAGCTTTTAGCCTGTGGGAGCGGACCCTGTCCGCGATTTTAATAGTCATATTTTGATAAGGAATATCGTGTGATCGAAAAAGTTGAATGCCCTAAATGTGGTTGTTTCAATAAAGTAACTGACAACTTTTGCTGGAAGTGCAAAAGACCTATTGATAGTGAAGACCTTGAGCGTCACAGGGAGAAGGTTAGCCGGGAGAAAGCCAAAAGAGATAATGAACTAAGAATTCAAGAGTCAGAGTTGCAGAATAGGCTGGAAATGGCTAAAGATAGCGGTGATTGGAGTTGTTTTTCTAAAGAAGAACTTTCTAAGATTTCCGAGTCAGTGATCCTGACAACATCATTCCAAATATCGAAAATGGATATTATTAAGGAGATAGAAATTATAACGTCAGAAGTTGTTTATGGCGTTAATGTATTTAAGGATGTAATGGTTCAGGTAAGGGATATATTTGGTGGGAAAAGTGAAACAATGAAAAAGGTTTTAAGAGACGCAAGAAAAGAAGTTCTTGAGCAACTTAAAATCGAAGCTTATTGTGCTGGTGCAAATGCTGTTATCTGTGTGGATTTAGACTACCAAGAAATTACAGGGTCGGGAAAAAACGGGCTTATGATGCTTGTTGCTTCTGGAACTGCTGTTGTTGCTTCACCTCAATGAAGAAATTAATTCTCTCTCTCGACGGTGGTGGTGCCCGTGCTGCAGCCACCACTGAATTTCTGTCTCTGATAGAACAGCAGCTGCAGCGTTCGGGTAAAACGCTGCGTGACGAAGTCGATTTTTTTGCCGGAACCAGTGCCGGTGGCACTATTGCTCTGGCATTGGCCTGCACAGATAAAAGCCTGGATGAAATTAATTATCTGCACGGTGAGGTGAATGCCGCGCGTTTGTTCCGGCATAACAGCCGCTGGCCATTTATGGGTGGTGTGTTGCGGCCCAAATATCAGCGTCAGGGCAAGCTTGAAGTGCTGACACAAATTTTTTCTGAGGCGCGTCTCGGTGATGTCGCTGATGAAAAAGAAGCATTGGTGGTTTCTTATGACGTTAAAGCCCGTACGCCGCTGGTGATTAAATCCACTGAGTCTGACCACCGGTCGTTATTGTGCACTCAGGTCGTTGATGCGACCTCGGCAGCTCCGACGTTCTTTCCTACTGCGGCAGTTAATATAAACACGACACAGCGCTGGTTAATTGATGGTGGTGTGGTGGCGAATAATCCCGCTTTGTGCGCCATTGCCGAAGCGCGCCGGCGCTACCAAACCTCGATTGATCAGATGCGGCTGCTGTCGATTGGCACCGGTCACCGCACCGCTGCGATTAATGGTAAAGCGTCGCAACGCTGGGGTGCTATTCAGTGGGCGCTTAAAGGTCAGATTATGAGTGTGCTGTCGGATGAGCGTATTGTTGCTTATCAGGCGCAAACCATTACCCGGCCGGGCAGTTATATCCGGGTCGATAGCGAATTAGCCACCCAGCCCGGCTTGCCGAATCCGCCGCAGCAGGCGATGGATTGTGTTACCCGGGATAATATTGCGCGCATCCGCGACATGGGAAAGTTCTGGTTTGATCAGTACGGTGAAGCGGTTGTTCAGTTGATTCTCAATCAATACCAGGGCCCATCATTGGGCCGGATTGATGCCCGGAGCGGCAGGCCGATGGTGTTGTCGGATGACGAAACTGGAGCCGGGTAAGGCTTTCAGGGCATAATGCCCGCCCCTGAAGCGCGTGTGATGATTATGACATTTTTATTGTTTCTGGCCGTCGGTGCGGTCGCGGGTTTGTTAGCCGGTTTATTTGGTATTGGTGGCGGTATGGTGATTGTGCCGGTACTGGTGCTGACCTTTGCTGCACAGGGCATCAGCGAAGCGGTGTTAACCCATATGGCGGTAGCAACGTCGCTGGCGACGATTGTGTTTACCTCCATCAGCTCGGTACGTGAGCATCACAAAAATGGCGCGGTGGACTGGTCATTGGTGGCCATGATGAGCGTGGGCATTATTGTCGGCACCGCGCTCGGTGTTTCTCTGATTACCAGTGTGCCCGGCCCGGTATTGCAAAAAATCATCGGTGTGTTTGCTTTATTAGTGGCAATTAAAATGTTTTTTGGCCTGGATCCGAAACGCGATGGCTCGCGCCCTGGGAACGCCGGCCTGGTTACGGCGGGTGGTGTGGTTGGTTTTGGCTCCTCCTGGTTTGGTATTGGCGGAGGCACCTTCACCGTGCCGTATTTAACCTGGATGCAGATCCCGATGCGCCAGGCGGTAGCGACGTCAGCCGCCTGTGGCTTACCGATCGCATTAACCGGCGCCATCAGTAATGTGTTTGCCGGCTGGGATCAGGCAGGGTTACCCCAGTGGACTACGGGTTTTTTATATTGGCCGGCGATTGTGGGCATTGTGTTAACCAGTGTGCCCTGTGCCAAAGTGGGTGCCCGGCTGGCTCATAAGCTTGACCAAAAATTACTGAAAAAAGCCTTCGCGCTGTTATTGGTTGTGGTTGGATTGCGCTTCTTATTGTCCTGATCCGGTTTCTCTGATTCATAAAATTGCCGGATTTGGCCGTCATACTGACCACCAGATCCCGCTGCAAGGATGTTGTTATGCTGACTTACCCTGAAATTGACCCGGTTGCTATCGCCATCGGGCCGCTGAAAATCCATTGGTATGGCCTGATGTATCTGCTGGCCTTTGGTACCAGCTGGTGGCTGGCGAATTTGCGCGCCAAGCGGCCGGAGTCCGGCTGGACGCCGCAACAGGTGTCTGACCTGATTTTTTTCGGCGCCATGGGGGTTATTCTGGGTGGCCGCTGTGGTTATGTGTTGTTTTATAACTTCCCGCAGTTTCTGGAAGATCCGTTGTGGTTATTGCGGGTGTGGGAAGGTGGTATGTCGTTCCACGGCGGACTGTTGGGCGTATTACTGGCACTGGCCTGGTTCGGCCATAAATACAAAAAGAATTTCTTTGATGTTGGTGATTTTGTTGCGCCGTTTGTACCGCTGGGGCTGATGTTTGGCCGTATCGGTAACTTTATTGGCGGTGAACTGTGGGGCCGGATAGCCGATCCGCAATCAGTGCCCTGGGCGATGGTATTTCCGCGTGCCGGCGATTTACCGCGCCATCCGTCACAGTTGTACCAGGCGGCGCTGGAAGGCTTTTTACTGTTCGTTATTTTGTGGTGGTTTTCCAGTAAGCCACGGCCGCAGAAGGCCGTTGGCGCCGCTTTTCTGATAGGATATGGCCTGTTCCGCAGCATTGCTGAATTCTTCCGCGAACCCGATGCCCACATCGGCTTTGATCTGTTTGGCTGGATGAGCCGCGGGCAGTTATTGAGCCTGCCGATGATTGTTATCGGCATCGCTTTTATGGTCTGGGCTTATCGCGGTGCTAACAACCCGGCCAAAACCGCTTAATCGACTGAGAGTACACCATGAAACAATATCTGGATCTGATGCGTCATGTACGCGAAAACGGCACCTTCAAAGAGGATCGTACCGGTACCGGCACGTACAGCTGTTTTGGCTACCAGATGCGTTTTGATCTCAGTGAAGGTTTCCCGCTGGTGACCACCAAAAAGCTGCATCTGCGCTCCATTATTCACGAGTTGCTGTGGTTTTTAAGTGGTGATACCAATATCCGTTATCTGAAAGAGAACGGCGTTTCCATCTGGGATGAATGGGCCGATGAAGAGGGTAACCTGGGCCCGGTGTACGGTTCGCAGTGGCGCTCCTGGCCAACCCCGGATGGTGGTCATATCGATCAGATCAGCCAGGTGGTGGAGCAGATTAACAACAACCCGGATTCGCGCCGTTTAATCGTCAGTGCCTGGAATGTGGCCGAAGTGAACAATATGGCGCTGCCGCCGTGTCATGCGTTTTTCCAGTTCTACGTTGCCGATGGCAAGCTGTCCTGTCAGTTGTATCAGCGCAGTGCCGATATTTTCCTCGGTGTGCCGTTTAATATCGCCAGCTATGCGCTGCTGGTACATATGGTGGCGCAGCAGTGTGATTTAGAGGTAGGAGATTTTGTCTGGACCGGTGGTGATGTACATCTGTACGCCAACCATCTGGAACAAACCGATCTGCAACTGAGCCGTGAACCGCTGCCATTGGCGCAGCTGAAAATCGGCCGTAAGCCGGACTCTATCTTCGATTACACATTCGATGATTTTGAAATCGTGGGTTATGAGTCGCACCCACATATCAAAGCGCCGGTGGCGGTGTAACGCCGCCGATCCGCCCCCGGATGACACGGATAACAGCGCACTGGTGTTATCCGTGAGTTACATTTCCGTCGTCTGCTCGTTATCATCTGCTTTTTGTTCAACCAAGCGGATAATCCTGTGAAGCTCTCCCTGATCGTTGCGCTGGCCGAAAATCGTGTGATCGGCCGCGATAATAAACTGCCCTGGTATCTGCCCAATGATCTGAAATATTTTAAACAGGTCACGCTGGGCAAGCCGGTGATCATGGGCCGTAAAACCTACGAGAGTATCGGCCGGCCACTGCCCGGGCGCAGTAATATCATCATCACCCGGCAGCCGGACTATCAGCCGCCGGCTGCCAACGACAGTGTGAAAGTGGTGTCCAGCCTGGAAGCCGCGCGTGAGCTGGCAGAGCATATTTGCCTGATCGACGGTCAGCAGGAGGCTATGATTATTGGCGGGGCGGAAATTTATAGCCTGGCGTTAGCGCTGGTGGATCGTATGTATCTTACCGAGGTACACGCCGTCGTTGACGGTGATGCCCGCTTCCCGGAATTCGACCGCGACGCCTGGAAGAAGGTGGCGGGAGAAGATTTTGCCGCCACAGGCCCGAATCCTTATGCCTACAGTTTTAACGTGTATGAACCTGTTAGCGCGATGGCGGATTAAACCGTTATGAACTTATCGTTTGCCTGGAGAGACGTGGTGGATGTCGAGCAATCCGACAGCGGCTGGAGCCGGGAATCCCTGATTGAGGAAATCCCGGAGCTGCAGTGGCAGGCACCCGGCCTGGCCGAAAGCGAGCAATGGCAGGCCTATCGGCGTCACTACCAGCTCGATTTTGACGGTCTGGCGCAGGTCAGCCATTTTGCCGGTATGTTACACACTCAGGTGTATGACATTGCCGTGCAGTTGTGGCGTCAGCCCGGGGCCCGTGGCACGGCGCTGATTGTGCATGGCTATTACGATCACACGGGTATTTATGGCTCACTGATTGAGTTTTGTCTGCGTCAGCAGCTGGACGTGGTCATTTTTGATTTACCCGGCCATGGTTTGTCATCCGGCGAGCGGGCTGCGATCGACAGTTTTCAGCAATATGACGAAATATTCAGCCTGGTGTTGCAGCAGGTACAGGCACACTTAATTGCCCCGCTGTATCTGTTTGGCCAGAGTACCGGCGGCGCGATCGCCATCAATTATCTGCTTAAGCGTCAGCTGACTCAGGCGCAGTCGCCATTTCAGGCGGTGACGTTATTTGCACCGCTGGTGCGGCCGAAAGGCTGGCGCCGCGGTCGCCTGTTACACAGCATTCTCAGCCTGGTCCTGCGGCGGGTGAAACGTGAGTTTAATCCCAACTCCGCTGACGCCCGCTTCCTGAAATTTATTGCCGAACAGGACCCGTTGCAGCCGCGTCATCTGAGTGTGCGCTGGGTTGGTGCATTGCGTCAGTGGATTCCCTACATCGAAGCACGGCCGACGTGTGAAGTGGCCCTCAATATCATACAGGGGGACGCAGACAACACCGTGGACTGGTGTCATAATCTGTCCATCCTGTCGCAAAAGTTCCCCCATCGGCAGGTGTTGATGTTGCCTGGCGGGCAACACCATCTGGTGAACGAATCGGTGCAGAACCGCGCCCGTATTTATCAGCAGGTGGCGGACTGGCTGAATCTGGGCTGATTCGGTAAACAGATGTACAGGGAAGCGACCGGGAAGGTCGCTGTTAACACGGAAGTTGAAAGCAGAGGAATCCCATGGAAGAACGAAGCAACAATAATAAAAAACTGATTCGCCAATTTATCGAACTGACCTGGAATCAGAAACGTTTTAATCTCGCACGCTCGTTAGCGGCACCGGAATTTACTTACCATGCCAGCATGATCGATAAACCGATGACGCTGCAGAATATGGGGGTGGTGGTGCAGACCATTCAGGACGCTTTTGACGATTTCACGATTGCGGTGGATGAGCTGGTGGCGGAAGGCAATCAGGTGGTCAGTCAGTCCACTTTCAGTGGCACGCTGGTAAAGCCGCTGATGGGGTTTGAACCCACCGATAGAATGATTGCACTGAACGCGGTGACCTTCTGGAAGATACGACAGGGGGTAATTCAGTCGGGCCACTCGTTATTGGATACGGCCGATCTGATGCATCAGGCACAAACCATTCAGGACGGTGAGCGGCAACAGTATATGGCGCTTTAGCCGCCATTTCAGTGGCTGCTGTTGTGTGCCAGTTGCAGAATAAACTGCCACTGCTGCGGGCTTACCGGCTGCACCGATAAGCGGCCATTGTTCAGCAATACCATATCCTGCAGTTCCGGCTGCTGTTTCAGCTCTTTTAAGGAAACCGCTCGCGGCAATGGCGCATCCGCTGCAACTTCAACGGTTATCCAGCGAGGCTGTTCGGCGCTGGATTTAGGATCGTAATAGCGCGATTGCGGGTCAAGGCTGGTTGGGTCGGTAATACCGGTGCGGGTTATGCGGCACAACGCCACAACCGCCGGAACTTTGCAGCTGGAATGGTAAAAAAATGCCAGATCTCCAACCTGCATCTCATTTTTCAGCAGCTTTGCCGCTTGATAATTACGTACTCCGTCCCATAATGTGCGCTGATTCGGCGCGCTTTCGAGATCAGAATAACTATAAGCGTCGGGCTCGGATTTAAGTAACCAGTATTTCATAAGCTTGTTGCAGTTAGAGGCAGAGTGGTCTGACATTTGCTGACGAATTATCGCTCAGCTTTCACAGAGTATCATCGTACTGTCACTACGACGACTAAGAATATTGGCCGGGGTGTTATGTGGCCCCGGATAAATAATAAACCGCATGGCAAATAACGATCATGCACCGGGCATTAAACTGGGGAGTAAAAATGAAGAAGCCGGATGTATTAGTCCTGTTGGCAATGGTGGTGGCATTGGGGGCCGCGATCACAGGCATGACCGCAGAAGAAAAACGTTCTGCCAGCGTCATCGCTTCAGAAAGCAGTATCCGCTGACCTCGTCAGCGTTATTCCAGTCTTAATCAGAACTGTCGGAACCGGCCATTGGTAGCGATGGCATGCAGTGGGATATCCCATGCTTCTGCCGGCAGTTGTGGCACCTGCTGAAACTCATAAGCACAGCCAATCAGATCCGGTTTTTGTCCGCTCTGGTGACTGAATGCCAGGCTGCGGTCGTAATAGCCGCCACCCATGCCCAGGCGGTTGCCCTGTTCATCAAACGCCACCAGTGGCAGGCAAATCACGCTGATAAAGCGCGGGTTGACCCGCTGGCCATGGCGAAAGTCCGGTTCGCTGATGCCATAACGGTTGCGGCGCATTACGGTGTTTTTATGCAACCGGACAAAACTCAGCTGGCCGCTTTTCAGCGGGTGTAATACCGGCAGCAGTACCTGTTTGCCGCGTTGTTGCAGATCGTCGATCACAAACTGCGGATCGATTTCACCGTCGTTGGCGAGGTACAGGGCGACCCGCCGGGCTGCCAGAAAACGACTCGACTGATGTAACTGACAGAGCAGCTGGCGGGCCGCCCGGCGACGCTCAGCCAGCGGTAAGCGGCGACGCTTGTTACGGATCAGTTTGCGAAGGTCGGATTTATTCATGGTGATGGTGGCTCAGCGAGTTCTGAGAGAGGTAGCAGCTGATAACAGGAAAAAGAAACAGGGCTCCCCACTGTGCCGCTGTCATAAATAAAGGCCTTGAACCCTGTGGTCCAAGGTGGCAGGCCAGACACTGAATCAGGCTTTCCGTCGAGCGGACATGCACACATCAGCGAATGAACCTTCCATAATAAAAAGCATCGGCTCAGGTCTTTATTGACTGGCTAACACCCCAGGGAGCGACGCCAGTATAACAAAAGCAACAGCGCTTGAGATCCGTCCGCAGGGCGAAAAAACACTAAAAAATAAGGCTTTTTTGACTTGACCCGGAAAAAATTATGAGAAAGGCAGGTTACAGTTCCAGCTGAGATTCTTTATCCAGTGCGTCATCAATCAACTGATGGATTTTATCCAGTCGCTCGTAACGGCCCTGATGATCCTGCTGCAATTCCAGCAGCTGGTGGGCGATGTTCAGTGCGGCAATTACTGCGATGCGGTCGGTGCCCAGCACTTTCCCGGCCGTGGAGCTGGCGTTTTTGATTTCCACCATCTTTTCATTCAGATAGCGGGCGGCATTGCGCAGTTCAACCTCGGCACCATCGGGACAATTGACGCGGTAATCGCGGTCGAGGATGGTCAGTTCCAGGGTTTTCGCTTTAGCCACTGTTGCGCTCCAGGGTTTGCAGGCGGTTGATCATTTCGTTGACTTTACGACGGGCAATTTCGTTTTGCTGCATCAGTTTGGCACGCTCCGCCTGCCAGTCGGCTTCGGCGGCGCGCATAGCCTGATTCTGGGCGCGCAATTGTTCGTGCACCTGCAGCAGCTTTTCGATTTTTTGTTGCAAATGTTGCAGTTGTAAATCTTGCATCGTGTTCGTCAGAAGTCCGGTTCAGCGCTCTACTATAAGAGGCGGCAGCTAAGCAGGTCAATTCTGGCTGGCAAATGGTGGTTTGCCACGCGGGCGGATAAATAAATGCGCCAGAGCCGAGCATCGCTGCTGGCGGCAATGTTAGAATGAGGCGTTTTTCCGAGAGATGCTTATGAATATCGATTTTTCAGAAATGGCCGACCTGTGGCTGGAGTCCCGTTGTTACCAGACGCCGTCGGCCTTACACGGCTGGCTGACCGGTTATTTGTGTGGTGGTGCGCGGTTAACCACCGAAAACTGGTTACGCGAAGCGGAAGATTATCTGGAGCTGGATGAGGCACCACAGGACAAACTGAAGGTCGCATTAGTGGACTTCTATCAGCAGCTGCTCACTGGTCTGAGTGGTGAAGACATGAGTTATCAGCCGTTGCTGCCACCGGATGATGAAGCCGATGTGGTCGAACAGGTCGATTGCCTGGCGCAGTGGAGCAAAGGTTTTCTCGATGGCATTGGTGCGTCGGGTAAATTACAGGGCAATAAGCTGCCGGACGATGTGATGGAAGTGTTGCGCGATCTGGATGCGTTTTCCAACGCCACCATCGAAGATCCGAAGGACCCGGAAAACGAAACCCTGTATATGGAACTGGCAGAACATGCCCGCGTTGCGGCGCTGACGGTGTTTTATGGTATGAATCAGAAACCCGCCGCTGAAAACTCACCCAAAACCCTGCACTGAGGTCGAGCCGAGATGTCTGTAACACTGGAACCACAGGAATACGCCCGCCGCCGACAGCAACTGATGGCGGCGATGAGCCCGAATTCAATTGCGATTATTCCGTCTGCGCCGCTGACGACCCGTAACCGGGACGTCGAACATCCGTTTCGTCAGGACAGCGATTTTTATTACCTCAGTGGCTTCAGCGAAGAACATGCGGTGCTGGTGTTGTTACCCGGGCGCGAACACGGCGAATATGTGCTGTTCTGCCAGGAAAAAATTAAAGAACAGGAAATCTGGACCGGCCGTCGTGTCGGCCCGGAAGCTGCTCCTGAAGTACTGGGAGCGGATGATGCCTTCCCGGTAACGGATATCGACGACATTCTGCCGGGTTTGTTAGAAGGCAAAGATCGTATTTATGCCTGCCTCGGGGTGCGCCAGGACTTCGATCATCAGCTGATGATGTGGGTTAATCATATCAAAACTCAGGTGCGCAACGGTGCTACGCCACCGCGCGAATTCTGCGCTCTGGATCATCTGCTGCACGAAATGCGGTTGGTGAAATCCGACGCTGAACTGACGGTGATGCGTGAAGCAGCCATCATCAGTGCCGATGCGCACAAACGCGCGATGACGATGGTGAAGCCCGGCATGATGGAATATCAGCTGGAGGCGGAAATCCTGCGTACCTTTATGGACGCCGGCAGTCGCTGGCCTGCTTACCCGTCCATCGTTGGCAGCGGCGAGAATGGCTGCATTCTGCATTACACCCAGAACAACGCAGTGATTAAAGACGGCGATCTGATCCTGATCGATGCCGGTTGTGAGCTGGATTATTACGCCGCCGATATCACCCGTACTTTCCCGGCCAACGGCAAATTCAGCGAGCCACAAAAAGCTCTGTACCAGCTGGTACTGGATGCGCAGCTGGCCGCTATTGAGCAGGTAAAGCCGGGAAATCACTGGAACCAGCCACATGAAGCGGCGGTTAAGGTACTGGTGGATGGTTTATTAGCACTGGGCCTGATGCAAGGTGATGCCGCCGAGATCATCGAACAGGAAAGCTATCGTCAGTTCTATATGCATAAAACCGGTCACTGGCTGGGGATGGATGTACATGATGTCGGTGAATACCGCGTTGATGGCGAATGGCGGGTGCTGGAGCCGGGTATGGTGTTAACCATTGAGCCGGGTTTATACATCAGTCCGGATGATGAGTCCGTTGATGAGCAATGGCGTGGAATCGGTATCCGCATTGAGGACGATGTGGCGGTCACCGCTGACGGCTGTGAGGTGCTCACCGTCGACGTGCCGAAAGCCATTGATGCCATTGAAGATCTGATGGCCTGAGTATTCTCGGTCTGTGTTGGAAGGTGATGCCGGGTATTTGCTGACGACCGTCTGCCGCAGGGATGCGGCAGTCGAGCGTACATGGATGTATTCACCGCGTGTCGGGAGCGAATACCCGGCATTATCTTCCGCTGCCGAATGACGACAATAACTGGATCTACCGATGACTAGCGAACACAACGTTGATATTGCCATTCTGGGGGCGGGCATGGCGGGCGCCAGCCTGATTCATTTGCTGCGTCCGGCGCGTGAGCAGGGTTTAACCGTCGCGCTGATTGATCGCCAGCCGTTAACAGAAGAGCAGTGGAGCACGGATATCAGCCAGCGCCCGCCCAGCTTTGATGGCCGCGCCACGGCCTTATCCTACGGTACTCAGCAGTTATTCGAAAAACTGGGACTGTGGCCCGCTATGGCGCCGGCCGCGTGTGCGATTGAACATATTCAGGTGTCCGATCAGGGCCGTTTTGGCCAGGCTCATTTACACGCGGCAGAGCAAAATACCGCAGCACTGGGTTATGTGATTGAAAATGGCGCTCTGGGTCAGGGCTTACTGGCCAACATAGAGCAGCTGGACAATGTGGAACTGTTTGCTCCCGCTGAAGCTGATAACGTCCAGATGAATGCCGAAGGCGCTGAACTAACCTTCACCGATGGTCGCAAGTTGCAAACTCAGTTGCTGGTGATGGCCGACGGTGGTCGTTCGCCACTGGCTGCTCAGCTGGGCATCCGCCACTCACGTCAGCCATATGGCAGTCATGCGCTGGTGACTCAGGTGGAATGTGATCAGCCGCATAATCACTGGGCCTATGAACGTTTCAGCCGTGCCGGCCCAATCGCCTTGTTGCCGTTACAGCAGCGTTGTTTCGCGCTGGTCTGGACGCTGGCGGATGACCAGATTGATGAGGTCCGGGCGTTAGCGGATGACGTTTTTCTGCAGCGCCTGCAACAACAGATCGGCATGCGGCTGGGCAAATTTATCCGGGTTGGAGAGCGTCTGAGTTATCCGCTGGCGCTGCTGCAAAGCAAAGAACAGGTGCGTCGTTCGCTGGTGTTGCTCGGCAATGCCGCCCACAGTCTGCACCCGGTTGCCGGCCAGGGCTTTAACCTGGCATTGCGTGACGCCGCGGTGCTGGCCGAACATCTGAACCGTGCATACCGCCGCGGTCAGAATCTGGGAGATCTGGCGCTGTTGCAGGGCTATGTGCAACAGCAACAAACCGATCAGCGGAATACCATTGTTGCCAGTGATGCCTTACCGAAGTTATTTGCCAGCCAGAACTCGGCGCTGGCGTTTGTCCGGGATGCCGGTTTGTCAGGCCTGGCGGCGGCGCCCACCGCACGCAAGCTGTTTGCCCGGCACGCCATGGGACTGGGCCAGCGCGCTGCCAGGGTCTGATGCCATATGACGCGCCAGGAAGTTAATGTTGGAGACCAGTAACGTGTCTGAAAAAAAATATGATGTGGTGATTGTTGGTGCCGGGCTGGTAGGGCAGGCCATTGCTGCTGCGCTGCTATTGCAGCAGCAACAACAAAACAGTCGTCGGCCGTTATCGATTGCGCTGGTGGACCCGGCGCGCATCAGCCAGCCGGTGCCTGCTCAGTCGCTGACTGATTACGATCTGCGCGTCAGCGCGTTAACGGCACAGACCCAACAGCTGCTGCAGGACGTCGGAGCCTGGCAACACATTCCGCCACAGGCGCTGTCACCTTATACCGAAATGAAAGTCTGGGATGGTGAAGGCACCGGGGCAGTGCACTTCTCAGCCGCCGATCTGCATGTGGATAACCTCGGCCATATTGTAGAAAACCGGCAGACGTTAGCGGCGCTGCAGCAGGTGTTGGATGACTCGGCGGTGAGCTTTATTCACCAGCCGGTGCGTTATCTGGATAACCGTGATAGTGCGGGCAATACGCCGCTGGTGCTGGAAAACGGTGAAACATTATTAGCCCGGCTGGTGGTGGGAGCAGACGGTGCGTTGTCGCGGGTACGGCAGTGGGCCGGACTGGCGACCCGTGAGTGGGATTATCATCATCACGCGATTGTCGCGTCGGTGGAATGTGAGCAGCCGCTACAGGCAACCGCCTGGCAACGTTTCCGTCAGCAGGGACCGCTGGCATTTTTACCGCTGGCCGGCAACGAACACTTCGCGTCGATCGTCTGGTCTACGACGCCGGAAGAAGCGGAACAACTGCTGGCACTGGATGACGGGGCTTTCAGCCAGGCGCTTACTGAGGCGTTCGAAGGTCGCTTAGGTCAGATTTTGTCATGCAGTCAGCGTGTCGCTTTCCCGTTACGTCAGCGCCATGCGAAAGAGTACTGGTGCGATGGTGTGGTGCTGGCCGGTGATGCGGCTCACACCATTCATCCGCTGGCTGGCCAGGGAGTGAACCTCGGTTTTAAAGATGCAGCGGTGCTGGCGGAGGAGCTGGTGCGCGGCTTTAACAAAGGGCTCGATATTGGCAGTGCTGCGGTGTTAGCGCGTTATCAGCGTCGTCGCCAGGCCGATAATCTGGCCACCATGGCGGCCATGCAGGGTTTTAAAGAGTTGTTTGCCGCTGAGGCGCCGCTGTTGCGCTTGTTGCGCAACGAAGGCTTGCGTTGGTTCGATAAATTACTGCCGGTGAAGCAGCATGTTATGCAGCAGGCGATGGGATTGAAGTAACTCAACGTTTTCAGCCATTTTGTCGGGGACAAGGTCCCCTCCTACGGGCCACTTGTAGGAGCGGACCCTGTCCGCGACAGTCAGTCGCGATCTTAGCGATAGTTCTGCACGCCAATGCCCATCTCAGCAAAGTTCAGTTCCATTTGTTCCAGGTCGTATTCGCCTAACCCTAAGTAGGCGAGCACTTCATTGCCGATCACCTGCCACTCGTAGTCTTCATCCTGTTTGCCGAGAATGCGGTAGTTTCCACATATATGTTCTGCCATTTTCAGGATTGCCAACAGGGTTTTCAGTTCCGAATCTTTATGGTTTGAGGCGTTAAAATAACGCAACACGTTGTGGTGCTCAGCGATCACCTCGCACAGCAGTTCGGGCAGTTTCCACGATTTAGCGGTGTAATAACCAATCACCGCATGATTGGTATTCAGTTGCTGGTTTTCAATATCGATGACCCGTTGTTGTGGGTCATGAGCATAAGATTGCTCCATCACCTCAAGATAATTCGCGAAACGCCCCATTAGCAGCGGAATGCCACAGTTGTGAAACAGCCCGAGCAGGTACGCCAGATTGGGGTTGGGATAACCCACCTGTTTGGCGATCTGAGTGGCTACCTGAGAAATATCGGTGGCGGTGTCCCAGAAGCGGTTCATATTGACGATGGTTTCATCGCTCATCTGGCTTTTGATTGAAACACCGTTAATGATGTTGATCACGCCGTTCAGGCCAATCAGATTAACCGCCTGGTCGACCGAGGTAATGCGGTTGCGCAGGCCATAAAACGGCGAATTCACCACCTTCAGAATGGTACCCGCCAGGCCAACATCCTGGCGGATCAGACGGGAAATCGCCTGAATATCCGGATCTGGCATCAGTTGTTCCATCTGCAGGTCGACCAGGATCTGAGGCTGCGGCGGAATCCGGATGCCCTGCAGAATGTGTTTGATCTGATCTTCACTAAGTTCCTGAGCCATAAGACATTATCCGCCAAAACTGATGCTTCCAGTGTAGGTCATGAAACCACCTTTGCCGGGACAGGATTGTGTCTTTGTTGCTGCCTTTGTTATCCGTCGTGTTACGAAGGGCGATTTTTCAGGGCTGGTGGGTATAATGCGCGGCTGTTTCCGTTATCGCTCTGTGCACACCCTGAGGTTGTTATGCTGATTAGCCTGCGTTTAAAAAACAAAGCCGAACGTCGCCTGAAAGGTGGCCATTTATGGGTGTACTCCAATGAAGTGGATACCGCTCAGACGCCGCTGAAGGGCTTGCAGGCGGGTCAGGAAGTAATTATCGAGGCCGCCAGTGGCAAAGCGCTGGGGCGCGCAATCGTCAGCCCCGAGCAGCTGATCTGCGCCCGGCTGATCAGTCGCGACAGCAAGCAGCCGCTGGATGCCTCACTGATTGTGCATCGCTTAAAAGTGGCGCTCAGCAGTCGCGAGCTGTGGTACCCGCATCAGTGTTATCGCTGGGTGTATGGCGATAGTGATGGCTTGCCCGGGCTGGTGATCGACCGTTTTGGTGACGTGGTGGTGATCCAGATCTCGAATATGGCGATGGAGCTGCGGCGTCAGGATATTGTTGATGCCGTGATGAAAGTGGTGAAACCGGCCACCATTGTGCTGAAAAACGATGGTAAGTTACGCGCTGTGGAAGGTTTGGAAGAATACGTCGATATCGTGCATGGCGCACTGGAAGACAACTGTGCGCCGTTAATTGAAAACGACACCAACTTTATGGCCCCGGTGATTCACGGTCAGAAAACCGGCTGGTTCTACGACCACCGTGAAAACCGCGCGGTGTTAAATCGTCTGGTGAACGGCAAGCGGGTGCTGGATGTCTTTTCTTATGTCGGTGGCTGGGGTGTACAGGCCGCCAATCATGGCGCCAGTGAAGTGCATTGCATCGATGCTTCTGGCCAGGCGCTCGACTGGGTAGAGCAGAATGCCGCGTTAAACGGGGTTGAGGAAAAGCTGCACTGCTGGGAAGGGGATGCGTTTCAGGCGATGAAGCAGCTGAAAGATTCCGGCGAGAAGTTCGATATCGTGGTGGTCGATCCACCCGCTTTTATTCCGCGGCGCAAGGATATCAAAGCCGGCGAACAGGCTTACCGACGGTTAAATCAGCTGGCGATGCGGCTGCTGAATAAAGATGGTTTGCTGGTGGCGGGGTCCTGCTCGATGCACCTGGGGGATGATCGGCTGCCGGATATGTTGCGTATTCTGGGGCGTGAACTGGATCGTGAGGTGATGATTCAGCATATCGGCAGTCAGGGGGCCGACCATCCGGTGTTGCCGGCAATTGCTGAAACGCGTTATCTGAAAGCCGTTTTTGCCCGCGTTTTACCTACCCGTTAAATCTGCCCGCCCCGCGTTCAGCGGGGCATTGCCGGGTATCAGCGGCTGCTCAGCTCGTCACTGCGGGGAAGGCGCAGGTCAAAAGACTCGGCGGTCTTCTCCAGCAGTGATAACAGCTGGATCAGCTGCAGCCGTACCTTCTGATTCAGTTCGGCGTTGGCCATCCCCTGCTCCTGCCAGTCGCTGATGCTCTGATCCAGTAGCGCAAACTGCTGTTGCCAGTCCTGCGTCAGCTGGGTGTCAGCAATAATAGCCATAATCCCCTGACCGTGTTCCTGGCCAGATAACAGCAGTTTCAGACCATTAATGATGGCGACTATATCGTCCATGCCGGTATTACTGAATTCGCTGCTGTTGGAAGCCATACGACGATCAAGCAGTTCTTTGGATAACAGCGACTGGCTGGCCATCAGAGTGGCCAGCATGGCCTGATTGCCCGGTGTCTTTTCCAGTAGGCCAGCGTAATAACCGTTGCTGGGTTCCCAACGGCGCAACAGCCGGTGCAGATGCTCCAGCAGTTGATTGGATAACAACTGCAGGTAATGGCGCCGGCGGTTGTGGTTCTGCACCTGACTGCTGGCGGCAGCGGCCTGGTTATTGAGGTTGTTCTCCGGCTCCGCGGCACTGCCTTCGGAAGCAATGACAACCGGTGCGGTATTTTCACGGGCGATAAAGTCGCTGGCATCGCGGTCACCATTGGCGCCCCACAACATAAATTCCAGCGCGTGATAGCCCAGGCTGGCATAGCTTGGATCGGAGAAGCCGTGTTGTTCAAGCAGGTTGCGTTCGCTCAGCTCCAGCGTCAGATCGTTCACGATGCCGCTGTAGGGGTAGCCGGGTACGTGGTCTATGTAGCCACCTTCGATCGGCCAGCTATCCAGTAATGCCAGGGTAGCCTGGTAACCAATGCCTTTCTGGCGCCATTCGATCGGGTCGTTGATCGGCAAATACGCGTAGATCAGGCTATTCAGATAAGCGTCATAGGCCTGCCGCCAGGCACTCTGAGCCTGCACCAGGTGAGTGGCATCCGGCTGGTGCAAAAACGCCGACAAGCGCTGGTCGAATTGTTGCGCCTGCTGAGCGGCGTTCGACAGGCTGGTATAAGCCGTCAGGCCAAGGTAGGAACGGAAGGCATCTAAATCAGCCGCCGGTGTTCGTGGCGTATTGCTGCCGGGCAAAGTCAGCTTCTGCTGAGCGGGCGCCTGACCCGCTGGCTGGCCACAGCCGGTCAGCAGGATAGCAAAAATAAGCGTCGTGAGAGGACGTGCTCCGGGGGCCAATGCCATTGTCTGCTCCGTATTAAAGACACAGGCTGATCACAGGCCAGCCTTGTTGTTGTGCCCTGGCGTTGAGAATGTCGTCCGGATCAACGGCGACCGGATGGTCAACCAGTTCCAGCAGCGGTAAGTCGTTATGTGAATCGCTGTAGAAATAGCTGCCACTGAGATCCAGTTGTTTGTCTTCCAGCCATTGTTGCAAGCGGGTCACTTTGCCGTGCTGGAAGCTCGGAATACCAACGATCGCGCCGCTATAGTTGCCATCAATCAGTTCCGGTTCCGGAGCGATAATATGCTCTATCCCCAGCAGTCCGGCAATGGGATAGGTCACAAAGCCGTTAGTGGCAGTAATAATTAGCAGGGTGTCACCCGCCTGCTGGTGTTTGGCAATCAGATCGCGGCTTTTCTGGCTGATCAGCGGTTTAATTCGCTCATCCAGAAAGCGCTGGCGCTCTGCCAGCATCAGTTCCAGTGGATGTTGTGTCAGAGGCTTCAGGGCGAAGGTCAGGTATTCGTGGATATCCAGCGTACCGGCTTTGTATTGCTGGTAAAAATAATCATTGCGGCGCTGATGTTCCGCCGGCTCGACCAGCCCACGATCGACCAGATACTGGCCCCAGGCATGGTCGCTGTCACCGGACAATAAGGTGTGGTCTAAATCGAATATCACTAGTGCCAAGAGAGTCAGCCTCTTTCACAAACGTTACACAAATAAATCGCTATTCTAAG
Source organism: Bacterioplanoides pacificum (assembly GCF_042648445.1). NCBI lineage: Bacteria > Pseudomonadati > Pseudomonadota > Gammaproteobacteria > Oceanospirillales > Oceanospirillaceae > Bacterioplanoides > Bacterioplanoides pacificum. The sequence goes on along the minus strand of NZ_JBHRYB010000025.1, from coordinate 97,323 downwards.
GGCAAGAGCGCATACTTTCCTTATAATTCTGAGTTTCAAGCAGAAAAACATTAGTACGTGTTTGTTCTAACAGTATGATGGATTAACTGGCCGAACAGGTCCGCTAGAGGTCGCCACAGTGCGGCTAACACAGTGATTTACTTGACCTTTGTGCAGAAATCAGCAAGTTTGGGAAGCAGACAGAATACAGGCGGATGGCATTGTGATTGATGAGCAGGGTTACCGCCCCAATGTTGGCATCATCCTTTGTAACGACAAAGGGCAGGTGTTATGGGCGCGGAGGATTGGTCAAGATGCCTGGCAGTTTCCCCAAGGGGGAATAAAGAAGGGGGAATCCCCGGAGAAGGCATTGTACCGCGAGCTGACTGAAGAAGTTGGCCTGACAAAAGAAGACGTGCAGATACTCGGGTGTACCCGTGGCTGGTTACGCTATCGCTTACCACGGCGGATGATCCGCCATGACAGCCACCCGGTTTGTGTCGGACAAAAACAAAAATGGTACTTGTTGCGACTGATCGCGGATGAGTCGCGGATTAACGTTAAATCCGGGGATAAACCCGAGTTCGACGGCTGGAGCTGGGTCAGTTACTGGTTTCCGCTGGGGAAAGTGGTTGCTTTTAAGCGCGATGTTTATCGCCGGGCCATGACGGAACTGGCCCCCCGGGTGGCAAAACTTCAACGGAAAGCGGGCTAGGTTATGCTCGAGATACTCAGACGCATTGTTCAGGAAGTCAGTTCGGCAACCGACCTGAGTGCGGCACTGAATGTCGTGGTCGCACGGATTCGTGCGGCCATGAAAACCGAAGTGTGTTCTGTGTATCTGTACGATCCGGAAATCAAACAATACGTCTTGATGGCGACGGAAGGTCTGAAGCAAACCGCCGTCGGCCGGGTGACGCTGAGCTCTTCCCAGGGCCTGGTTGGCCTGGTGGGTGCCCGCGAAGAACCTCTGAATATCGACGACGCTCCCTCCCATCCGAAATTCCACTTTGTATCTGAAACCGGTGAAGACCCGTTCCGTTCGTTTCTGGGGGTGCCGATTATCCATCACAAACGGCTGATGGGTGTGATGGTGGTGCAGCAGCGTGAAAGCCGCCAGTTTGACGAAAGTGAGGAAGCATTTCTGGTAACCATGTCGGCTCAGCTGGCTGGTGTGATTGCTCACGCTGAAGCGACCGGCGATATTCTGGATTTACCCGGCAACAAGAAAAAATCCGGCAAAAAAAATGCCCGCTTTAATGGTGCCCCCGGCGCTCCGGGTGTGGGTCTGGGGCGGGCCTATGTCATCACACCGGCGGCGGATTTGTCGTCAGTGGTCGATAAGGTGCCATCGTCCATTGATGATGAGTTAAAGCGCTTTGATCTGGCACTGGCTGCTGCCCGGGAAGAAATAAAGAAACTGGGCAGCCAGCTGGAAGGGGATCTGCGTCCGGAAGAGCTGGCACTGTTTGATGTTTATCTGAACATGCTCGATGACAATGCGTTGGGCGCGGAAGTTAAGCAGCGTATCCGTCAGGGCAACTGGGCGCAGGGAGCTTTGCGTCAGGTGGTTAAAGAATATGTCGGTCACTTTCAGGTGATGGAAGACGTTTACCTGCGCGAGCGGGCAACGGATATCCGTGATCTTGGTACCCGCATTCTGGCGCATCTGCAAGGCAACGACAGCAGTGAGATCCCGGTCGATTTCCCCGCTAACACCATTCTGGTCAGCGAAGAGCTGACGCCCTCCATGCTGGGAGAAGTCCCGGCTGATAAACTGCGTGGCCTGGTCTCGGTTAAGGGTTCTTCTAACTCCCACGTAGCGATTCTGGCCCGGGCGATGGGGATTCCCACCGTTATGGGGGTGGTGGATGTCCCCTACGCTCAGCTGGAAGGCCTGGAACTGATTGTTGATGGCTATCGCGGTTTATTGTTTTCATCACCTAACGATGAATTACGGGAAGAATACCAGGCGATCTATCATGAAGAGCAGTTGCTGCAGCAGGATCTGCAGGAGCTGAAAGACTGTCCGGCGGAAACCCTAGATGGCCACCGCATTCCGTTGTGGGTAAATACCGGCCTGATTACCGATGCGCTTCGCAGCCTGGACCGTGGCGCTGAAGGGGTTGGTCTGTACCGCACCGAAGTGCCGTTTATGATGAAAGATCGTTTTCCCAGTGAAAACGAACAGCAGAAAACCTACCGCCTGCAGCTGGAGACTTTTGCGCCGGCACCTGTAACCATGCGCACTCTGGACATCGGCGGCGATAAAGCGCTGACCTATTTTCCGATCAATGAAGCTAACCCGTTTCTCGGCTGGCGTGGTATCCGCGTGACGCTCGATCACCCGGAGATTTTTCTGGTTCAGATCCGTGCCATGCTGAAGGCCAGCGAAGGGCTGAATAATCTGCGTATTATGTTGCCGATGATCAGCCATATCAGTGAAGTTGATGAGGCGTTGCACCTGATTTACCGGGCTCATGCCGAGGTTCAGGAGGAAGGTTTCGCGGTAGAAATGCCGGATATCGGTGTCATGATCGAGGTGCCTGCAGCGGTGTATCAGATCCGTGAACTGGCTCAGCGAGTCGATTTCTTATCGGTTGGCAGCAACGACCTGACCCAATACCTGCTGGCGGTTGACCGCAATAATCCACGCGTTGCCGATCTGTATCAGGCGTTCCACCCGGCGGTATTATCGGCGTTAAAAATTATCGCTGAACAAGCGGCAGTACAGAAAACGCCGGTCAGCGTGTGTGGTGAATTAGCCGGTAATCCGCTGGGCGCGGTGTTGCTGATGGCGATGGGCTACGACATGTTATCGATGAATGCCACCAACCTGCCTAAGGTTAAATCGATTGTGCGTGGCATCAGTATGGAATGGGCGCAGCAGCTGCTGGGAGAAGTGATGCAGATGGACAGTGCCCCGATTATTGTTGCCACCATCCAGTTATCGCTGGAAAAAGCCGGCTTTGGCCGCATCATCGGACCGCAGAGCCCGGCGCGCTGACCTTGCCTTCAGGCGCCTTGCCAGTGACGGCGTCTGCCGGTGTCGATATGAATAAAACCACTTTTCGGGTAATAACCCACACCACCAGAACGCATCGCCATGGCTGCTTTATGCAGGTGACGGTGTGATACGCCGGGAATCCGGATATCAATTGCTTTGCCCTGCATATGCATGCTGCCTTCAGCAACTCCAGAGGACTGTTGACGCAGACTGGCATTGGTTTTTGGCGCCCGGTAGGCAGACACCACATACATAGGTTGTTGACTGTGAAACAGGTGTTGCAGATGGTGAAGCTTATCGTACAGCCGGCGCTGCATGGCAATTGCCTGGTTCGCGCGGTGATCACGCATCAATAAGTCGATCTGCTGGATTTCATCATCAAGGTATTCACCATCCGCCCAGAAGGTGGTTTTCAGTGATTCACCCGTGTGAATGTTATAAAGATGCAGGCTGCGTTCGGCGCTTATCCGGGGCTGGCTTTGCTGCAATTGTTCAGCAAAGCTCAGTGGCGTGATCAGTCCGGTGGTTCCGGCCAGTGCGACATTTTTCAGAAACTGTCGACGCTGTTGCATCGTATTTTCTCCAACTCCGGTGATTTGATAAGAACGCCCGATTATGGCGGCAGTATGCCTAAAGGAACTGTGCTGCCGTTGGTGTTCCTGGTCGGAGGGTTGAGAAAATGTCCCTTGGGTTACAAATGACAGTTGGGGAAGTGTAACTGCAGTGACTGCTTTACAAACTGACGGCCGGGTTTACCGGCGCCAGGCCAGCAATCAGATCCCGCTTGTACACATCGTCGCGCATTTGCAAAATGCCGTCGTCATCCACCCAGCTGGTCCAGTACATCAGATATACCGGCACCTTTTCCTGCAGGCGGATACGGGTGGTGCGGTTCTGATCGATCGCACTGTCGATATTAGAGCGGTACCAGCCCTGCTGGCCGCGTAATAATTTTTCCGCCAGCAGCCGGGGTTTTTCGACCCTTACACACCCCGAGCTGAGAGCCCGTTTGTCGAGATTAAACAGTTGTGGCTGTGACGTATCGTGCAGATAGATGTCCTTGTCGTTGGGGAACAAAAACTTGATCGTACCCAGAGCATTCAGTTTGCCGGCTTTCTGAATCAGACGGTAAGGGAAATAACGGGGGCTGAGTTTTTTCCAGTTGATGGTTTTCGGATCCACAAACTGGTCGATGCCGTTAATATGCTGAATCACCTGATAACCTTTTTCCTGCAGGTAGCCCGGGTTGCGCTGCAGTTTGGGCAGCAGACTGGTAACCGCAATACGATGTGGTACCGACCAGGTCGGTGCCAGTTCCAGTGTGCTGATTTGTTGTGCCATAACCGGTGTGCGACGTTGCAGATTACCGATGATGACTTTCATTTCCAGCTCGGTGCTGTTGCCATCTTTCAGCGTCAGGTGGTAGTCCGCCATGTTGACCATGACGTGGCGTTGTCCCAGCTGCTGCGGTAAATGGCGCCAGCGCTTCATGTTCAATGCAATCTTCTGGGCGATCTGATACGGGGCAACATTCAGGTGACGCAAGGTTTTTTCATCCAATGCGCCGCTGTTACTCAGACTATGGCGCTGCTGAAAATTTCTGATGGCCTGTACCAGGGCGTCATCAAACAGGAACTCCGGCTTGCGCAGATCATATTGAGCGTATTCCGAGGGTGCTTCTGTACGCTCCTTGCCATCTTTAAATAACCATGACAACGCACTTTTCGGCAGGTCGCCATACTGGCCTAACATCCAGCGCAGGTGAGGAACCAGACGATGACGTTCACCGGGCTGTAACCGCAGTTCCTGAGGCAGGGGGTACCAGCGCCCGGAGTTGGAAATCGCCAGATAACGATTCAGCTCCTGGCGCAGGCTGAGGTAGCCGGCATGGTTTGGAGTTAAACGTTCTACCAGATTGTCCAGCTGGTCGTTCTGAATGGCCTGATTCAGCAGGTCAACGACCTGTTCTTCACTGATTTCAGCTTTGTTGCTGTTGGTTAACCCAACTTTGCGGATCGGGTGGTCGCCTTCGCCGGTATCCGGTAATAACTCGGCATTTAACGATTGTTTGGCGTAAGTCACAAACGCATCGGTGAGCAGAACTTCAACCGCTGTTGCTTGTTTCGGGATGTTCGACAAGCGGCTGGTTTCACGTTCCAGGGTGGCCAGTTCATAACCATAATTGCGCCAGTCATCGGCGGCGGTTTCACGTAATACCTGCAATAACTCTTTACCGGCTTTGGTCAGTTCATAGCTGTCCATCCACACCGGCTGGTAATCACGGCGCAGATAAAAAGGTTCTATTGACCGCACATGTTTAAGCCGCACTTCACCGGCGACCCGGCGGGCTGATTCGATCAGCCAGTGTTCCATGTACTTCTGCGCCACCTTGGGTGGCATGTAGGGTTTGGTGTTAATGCTGGCCGCCAGCGCCACAAACAACAACGCCATACAGAAGATGGCAATCCATCCTGTAGCGCCGACAGCCCGGTGTTTTTGTGGTGTGGGGGGTAACATATCCATACCGAAAGTATGGACGGTGATTGGATAAAATGTGATTCAAATCGCGCGATTGGCTGAGGAAATTTGTAAGCATCTGCAACCCGAAAGGCATTTGCTGGCGAAGTTTTCATTTATATCAACAAGTTACAGGTGATTTGTGTAACTTGTTGAATTTCGTCGAATTTCTGTCAAATCGGAAAATGGTACCGTTGCCGTTGCTGCTCCGTCATACCTTTGCCCCAGCTGATTTCTTCCAGCCGGACGCAGTGCTGTTCCATAATCAGTCCGGTAGAACAGCGGGTACCGTACACGGCGGATTGAATAAACTGGCTGGATAATAATTTTTCCCACTCCGGTGGTACACCGGTATCCGGCAATTGCTGGGGCGGATAAGGCTGGCAGCGGTTCAGGATCCGGGTCGGTAACTCGTCTTGCTCCGTTTGCTCCAGCCAGTGTGCCAGTTGTTGCCGGGCGTCTTCGGCTTTGGGCCAGGCGGTGTCCAGGTGTGCGTTGCTGAGGGCGTACAAGCCGGGATCCAATGGTTGTTGATAAAAGTCAGGATGGTTGTGGCAATACCACAGTTGCTCGCCGTCATAACACAGCAGGTTGAACAGGCCGTAACGCGCCGCAGATTCTGCCAGTTGCTGTAGCCATTGTGCAGCCGGTAGCGAGGAGGTCAGAAAGTCCGTCACCAGATGGCCGCGGGATAAAGCTTTGTCAGGCTCCTGGCCCGGAGCCCGGATATTGGTTAAGGCGGCAAAGCGTTGCTGCCTGACTCCCAGCCAGCTGCCACCCTGCTGCAGGTCTTTGCCGGCGTATAAGCCCGGATGCTCCGGCCATTCCATCATTGCCCGGGTCGGACGCTGGTAAAACTCGTCGCGATTGGCTGCCAGTATCAGTCGTTTGGGCGCGCTTGGCTGCCAGCTAAAAGTAATCAGACACATACATAATTCAACTGTGCGAAAGATTCCGGCAGTGTGCCCGAAAACTCATCAGCAACAAAATAAATCGGCTCGCTATGATTGTTCCATCAGATAAATAAATTGTTGGGCCGCTCGCTGTTGGCCGAGCCAGACGCTGTGACCTCCGCTATTCATCGTATTACGACGATTGTGTGAATTGTTGCATTAAATTGTTGCTTTTATTGCTGTTAATTTTGCTTTTAATAGCGGTATAGCATGGTTTTATTGCAACAATTTGGGGTGCTTATGTCTCAATCTTCTGTCGATGTGATAAGGCAGCAGAATCGCTGGGTGTTGGGTTCTGCTCTGGCCTTATCTGTGGTGCTGGCCTGGTCGGTTATGGCGCAGGGGCTGGATATTCTTTATGACGAAAACCAGATGATGGAGCATCTGCAGTTGTTGGTATTGCTGGTAACCGGGAGGCTGTTCTGGCGTTCCCAGTGGTCTGCACTGGACGGTTTAACCACCCGGCGAATACGCTTGCTGCGTCATCTGGCACTGACCGCCAGTTTGTTGTGTTTCAGCTTTTTTGTCCGTGAAATGAGCGTTAAACAGTCGGGAATTGACTGGCTGATTTACCTGGTGGATGGCACGGGATTTAAGATACTGATGGCACTGATCTGGTTGCCGTTGATATTGTTTCTGAGCCGTAATATCCGGGCTTATGTTGCGCTGTTATGGCAAAGCGTAAACAGTCGTTTTTTTATTTTTTCTATGGTGTCGATGGGCCTGCTGTTACTCGGAGCTGTGTTTGATAAAGAAATTTTTAAGCCGGCGTACTTTCGCTTTTATGAGGAGGTGGCAGAACTGAACGGCTATTTCTGGTTGTTGGCCGCAGCCCTGAACTTTGAGCGGGATATGATAGGTGACGATGATTTGGCTGAGCGGCCGCAATTTGCTCAGGCCTGAGCAAAGACCTGCGTAAAGCCATCAGGAACGCGTCCAGAGTGACGCGTTTTTTATGGCAAAAGCCGCAAGCGACGAATGAACAAAGATTCAGTTTATATTTTGATCAGATGTAAGATGTAACAAAGTGTGACTTGCTGTAGGATGTGCACAAATCTTGATCAGAAGGACAGGGATTGTGTTCAAAATCAGCTCAGTTTTGTTACCTGTTGTGGCTATGGCTCTGACAGGCTGCTTTGGTGATAACAACAATAACGGCAGTGCAAATAATAGTGCCGATAAGCCAACCGCCCCGGATAGTGGCAACCATAATCCGTTCCTCAATATGAAGTCCGAAAATTATCGTCTGAGTGCGCGTCTTGATACGGTTCCGGCGATTTCTGCAGCTAATGATAAAACGGCTGTAACCGCGACTATTTCTCCGCTTTACCGTCCTCAGGGAGAGGCACAATAATGAAACTCTTCTGTTATGCCGGCATGTGCCGGCAAACTCTGTTAATGATCGCGGCCTTTATGGTCACCAGCCTGGCATTTGCTCAGGTACCTCAGGCGATTCAGTTGTCCGGGGCTGCAACTCTGAAAGCTTCAGACCAGCCGCTGAGTGGCACTGAGCAGGTGCGCTTTACCCTGTACGCAACGGATCAAACGTCAACCATTTACAGTGAAAATGGTGGTACTTATGTTGATCCCAGCGGCAGCGCTATGCCTGTGGTGTGGACCGAAGTGCAGGCGGTTGAGTTTGTTAACGGCGGTTATTCAGTTGAGTTAGGCTCTGCGGAAAATAACCCTTTTCCTGCTGATGCGTTCACTGGCTCCGGACGTGTTATCGGTATACAGATTGGTTCAGACTCGGAACTGACGCCACGGTTAACACTGAACAGTGTACCGTTCGCATTGCGCTCTGCTGTCAGCGATAACGTCGATGGTAATATCACTCCGCGCTCGGTCAGTATCAAAGATGAAAACGGTAATGACATTCCGGTGATTAATGCACTGGGAGAATGGGTGGGTGATTCAGCCGGACTGAAAGGTGATACCGGTGCTACCGGGCCACAGGGGGAGCCCGGAATTCAGGGCGTACAGGGGTTAAGAGGCCCGCGGGGGATTCGCGGATTCCGTGGTTACGCGGGTGATAAAGGCGATCCGGGTGCTGCCGGTCCGAAAGGTGACAAAGGTGATCCGGGTATTCCGGGGCCTGAGGGAGTGCCTGGCGTGCCCGGCCCACAGGGGCCAGCCGGTGTTGTCAGCAGCAGCCTGCTGAGCCGTAAAAGCTGCACTGGTGTATATAGCTGCAGTTGTGAGGCGGGAAAAATTATCCTGACAGCCGGTGCCCGGTGTGCAAAAAATCAGTACCTGTATCACTCCGGCCCCGATGCCGCTGACTTTGCCAGCTGGAATGCCCGCTGTGAAATTTTCAGTAATGGACAGGATGTTGCCCCGGCAGAAATTTATTTAACCTGCGCGACAGATAATAACTAGGCGTGGAGTGCGATATGAAACGCCGAGAGTTTATCAGAAACAGTTGTGTTGCTTATCCGCTGCTGGCGATGCCGCAGGTTCAGGCGCGGGTCGTGCCTGAACGGTGGCAGCAGGACGACCTGCTTATTAACGAGCAGCAACGGGTGATTGCGCTTGGCAAAGAACTGGCGCTGTATCTGGGGAAGTTCGGCCGACGTGTTGTGCTGGAGCGTCGGGGACAGCTGAAGGAGCTGACAGTCAGTCATCAGCTGCCTGGCCGGCCGGATAGCTGGCCTAATTATATGGCGGCTGCGTTACATAACGACCAGATTTATATTCTGGATCGGGCTCACCACTGTGTTGATGTGTTTTCTACCGCGACGCGGTTTCTGTACCGGATACCATTGCCGGATAGCGTATTAATACCCATGGATATCGGTTTTATGGGCGATAAACTGTGGTTGTTGGACAGCGCTGCACAAGGGGTTTGGCAATATCGGCCGGATACCGGGTTTGAACACTTTATTGCCGGGTTATCCGCGCCGCTGGCGGCGACAACCTCAGACAGTCATTTACATATCCTGGAATCCGGGTCGTTACAGATCAGTGTCTGGGATAGCAGTGGTCACCTTTTATATCGTTATGGTCAGGGTGAGATAACGGATGGACACCGGGTGATGGCAACCAGCAATAATAAGGTTGTTGTATTGGATCGCTATCAGCAAAACCTGCTGATGTTTTTACATGGGCAGCCGATTCACTCGCGGCAGCTTAATACCGCGTCGTCACTGAAGTACCTGACTGTAACGGCGGATGGTACGTTGCTGGTGACGGTTTAAGGAATTATTTGATGTCAGAACCCTTTATTGCAGAAGTCCGCATGTTTGCCGGAAATTTTGCCCCCCGCAGTTGGGCTTTTTGTGATGGTCAGCTTTTGCCCATTGCTCAGAATACCGCGTTGTTCAGTTTACTCGGTATTGTCTATGGTGGTGACAGTCGTACAACCTTCGGATTACCGGATTTACGCGGCCGTACGCCGATGCATTTTGGCTCCGGACCCGGTTTAACGAGCCGGCGACTGGGCGAAAAGGTTAGTAATACGCCGCTTCAGGTTGGTGCGGCCGATGCGGTTATGTCCGTCGATTCGGTAGATCGTGGACTGGGACATTCAACCACGACAAAGTCTGCCAATTTGTCTGCTGCCGACCAGGCGGCTGTGAGTAATGGTCATCCCGCCTTAACGGTTCATTTTATTATTGCCCTGCAAGGGCTGTTTCCGAGCCGGAGTTGATATGTCAGAACCATTTTTAGCAGAAATGCGCATGGTAGGATTTAATTTTCCTCCGCGAGGCTGGGCCTTGTGTGATGGTCAGATTCTGCCGATTAACCAGAATCAGTCATTGTATGCGTTACTCGGTACCACTTACGGCGGTGATGGTCGCAGCGACTTTGCATTACCCGATATGCGGGGTCGCATGCCGGTCCACCGGGATGCTGAGCATGCATTGGGCAGCAAAACGATTAGCGGCGATCACACGGTTGTGGCAACTGATGTTGTCGACAGTCTGACGGTCGAGCGCGACCTGGCCAGCCGTTCAAGCAGCACAGAGCTGTACAGCGGAGCAGCCACAGAAGTACTGGCGGCTCCTTATTGCGCCGTAAACTTCTGCATTGCCTTGCAGGGGTTATTCCCGTCGCGTAACTGAGGAGTATTTATGTCTGAACCTTTTGTGGGCGAAATCCGTATGTTCGCCGGAAACTTTGCGCCGCGCGGCTGGGCGTTGTGTAATGGTCAATTATTAGCTATTACGCAAAATGATGCGTTATTCAGTTTATTCGGCACCACTTATGGGGGGGATGGCCGTACAACGTTTGGCCTGCCGGATATGCGTGGCAGAATGCCGGTACATGCGGGCAATGGCCCGGGTTTAGCCGAGGTGAGGTTAGGTAGCAAAGGCGGAACGGATGACGCTCAGCTATCACCAACAACGACGGTAAAATCCGGATTCAGTATTGAGCGGGGGATTGCCCTTAATCAAACAACAGCCGCCTTTGTGCAATCCAAAACCGTGCAGCCCGCTTTGTGTCTGAACTTTATTGTGGCGTTGGTGGGGATTTATCCTTCGAGAGCCTGAAGCGATTTATGATTCATTATTCTCTGCGTGCGGTTGACGATAGCGATTATCCCTTTCTGACCGAGCTTTATATTTCCACCCGCTGGCAGGAAATGCAGCAGGCCCCCTGGACAGACCAGCAGCGGCTGCAATTTTTACAGCAACAGTTTGACGCGCAAACAGAGCACTACCGGGTCCATTACCCCGAAGCCAGTCGTCAGATCATTGTGGTTAATCATCAGCCAGCCGGACGTTTGTATCTGGATAACAGTGACCACGAAATTCGTATTGTTGATATCGCTTTGTTACCACAATTTTGTGGTCAGGGGATTGGCGGGAAAATTCTGAAGACGATTCTCGAGACCGGCGATCAGGCACATAAAGCGGTTAGCATTCATGTGGAAAAAAATAATCCGGCGCTGAACTTGTATCAGCGGCTGGGTTTTCAGCAGCAAAAAGACGTCGGAGTCTACTGGTTTATGTCTCGTCTGCCGCAAGGTTAAAGATACTTTCGTACACCAGCTCGTCAGAGTCCGGAAAGTATTTACCAATCGGCACCAGGAAAATTTCAATATCACCCAGTGTTGGGTTGTGCAGTTGATAGGTCGCCTGGGGTAATACGTCCGGGCTGCTGAATAACACGCTGAAGCTCTGCCATTTAGCGTTTTCTTTGCAATCGCCAACTTCTTTCAGAGTCAGGGTGATCCCGTCAGCATCAGCCAGTTGGAAATCCTGATGTAATGCCGATAAAAAAGATGAGTGGTTCAAGCGAATACCTGTGGCGATTGAGGTGGTAAGGTCGGTTACTGTATCACAGGGCGGTGCTGTCTACAGTCGTTTGGCAAGCAGAATACCAGCGACTGCAGACAGCGATTAAACGGTCGGCTAGCGTTCAATCGCCAGCGCAACACCCATACCACCGCCGATGCATAAGGTTGCCAGGCCTTTTTTTGCATCTCGGCGCATCATTTCGTGCAGCAGAGTAACCAAAATACGGCAGCCGGAGGCACCAATCGGATGGCCCAGGGCAATGGCTCCACCGTTTACGTTGACCTTGTCGGCATCCCATTCCAGTCCTTTATTGACGGATAACGCCTGAACCGCGAAGGCTTCATTGGCTTCGATCAGATCCAGATCGGCCACGCTCCAGCCCGCTTTCTGCAGACACTTTTTGGTTGCCGGTACCGGGCCGGTGCCCATGATTTCCGGATTTACCCCTGCGTTAGCATATGCCTTAACCGTGGCTAATACCGGCAGGCCGAGTGCTTCGGCTTTAGCACGGCTGGCTAACATGACAGCCGCAGCACCGTCGTTCAGTGATGACGCATTCCCGGCGGTGACCGAACCGTCCTTTTTAAACGCCGGGCGCATACCGGCCAGTTTATCGGCCGTGGTACCGGCACGTGGATTTTCATCGGTATCGAAGACAACCGGATCACCTTTACGTTGCGGAATCACCACCGGGGTGATTTCGTCTTTGAAGGTTCCGGCTGCGATTGCGGCAACGGCTTTGGCCTGGGATGCGGCGGCAAATTCATCCTGCTCGCTACGCCCGATCTGGTATTGGTCGGCGATATTTTCGGCAGTGATACCCATGTGATAGTCGTTAAAGGCATCCCACAAACCATCGGAAATCATGGTGTCGACCATATTCCAATTACCCATGCGCTGGCCGTTACGTGAGCCTGGCAGGGCATGTGCGGCATTCGACATGGACTCCTGGCCACCGGCGATAATCAGGTCAGCATCGCCACAACGAATCGCCTGGGCCGCCAGGTGTAAGGCCTTCAGGCCGGAACCACAAACCTTGTTGATGGTCATCGCCGGCGTGGTGTCCGGCAAACCGCCTTTAATAGCGGCCTGGCGGGCCGGATTCTGACCACAGGCAGCCGTCAGTACCTGGCCTAACAGCACTTCATCGACCTGTTCAGGGGCAATGCTGGTTTTTTCCAGTAACGCTTTGATAACCGTAGCGCCCAGATCACTGCCGGATACGCTGGCCAGCGAGCCGCCAAAAGAACCAATAGCCGTACGGGTTGCGGCAACGATGACCACATCGGTCGCAGACGTTGTGTCAGTCATAAATAACTCCAGGATGGATGATTAAGAGACGCCTTATGCTTAGCACAGAGATTGTTACGAAAATAATCGCGGTCTCGAAAAGTCAGAAATGATACTGGTATTTTTACGTAAGTAGTACGGATTGTCGTGTCCGGTAGTTACGACTTCCGTTGAATGGTGATTGTCAGACTTTGATGATTGTTGCCCAGCAGCGGCCGGTGAGTACCGGCGCCAGAGCAGATGAATGGCCGGTGGCACCGGCCATTGATGGTTCTCAGAAGCTGTAAACCAGAGTGACACCAAACTCGCGGTCGGTGTTTTTGTTTTCTGGTGGTACTTCGTCAACGTATTTGATTTTGTAGGTCAGCTTGGTGGCCAGCGAGCCGTTGATCTGGCTTTTCAGCCCGGTTTCCGATTTATAAGTGGAGTTTTCTTCTCCCAGCTCGGCAACAAACTCTTCGGTGAATTCCACGCCTTCCTGAATGGTCCAGCTGAAGTCCGCATCGATTCTGAGGATGGTATCTTCGTTGATATCACCACTTTCTTTCAGTTTGTCGCGGCGATAACCCGGTGCGGCCTCAAATGCCAGCTTCATTTTGTCTTCGTTAATAACGCGGTAACCATAACCCACCGAAGCGGTAGACTGGTATTCAAAGCCGCTGAAACGCGCCCGTTCCTGGGTACCGGTAATGGCCAGGTAGGAGCGGGCATCAAAGTTACGGTCGAGGTTGATCTCGCCGTTGTATTTTTCTTTCGAGGTTACGCCGTCTTCTTTGCTGGTCAGCGCGGTCAGTTTCAGGGCTTTATCCCACTGCTGACCCTTGTGCTTCACCTTAAAGGCGCCGTTGGTGCTTTGTGTGTCGGTATTGCCTGAGGTATCGATAAAACCCAGTTCAGCAGAGCCATCCCAGGCGGAGGGTGCTTCACTGGTGTCTTCGGCGGCCACTGCCAACGGGCTGCTCAGCAGCAGGACGGCTAAAAAAGAAGTGCGCATAAATTCAATCCATCATTGTTTGATATACCTGATCAGGGCGCTAGGGTAACGGGGCAGGAAATGCTTGGCAACGCTGTAGCGTGGCGTTTAAACAAGGTTTTACATAACCTTGGCTGCTGTTACGCAACGCTATGTTCGTTGTCTGGCATAAAGACACCAGGGGCCAGGACGGTAACTGAGGTACAGTAAGCCTCCGATTCAAGCGCTGAGATGAAAATATTTTGAGAGAAGCGATTCTGACCGCACCGGTCGATAAAGTGTTGTATCAGCTGACCAGACCTATGGTCATTGGCATCATGGCGGTGTTTTTTTTCCAGCTGGTGGACACCTATTTTATTTCGTTGCTGGGTACCAAATCTCTGGCTGCGGTGGGCTTTGCATTACCCGTCACCATGCTGGTTATGAACCTATCGATCGGCCTGGGGATTGCCGCCTCGGCAGTGATTGCCCGGGCGTTTGGCGCGGGTGATGAGCTGCAGGCAAAACAGGCAGCGATGGCGGCCTTGTTACTGAGTCTGGTACTGGGGCTGATCATCAGTGTGGTGGGGTTGCTGATTAACGACCCGTTATTCCGTCTGCTGGGAGCCCGCGAGGAGTTGCTGCCTGAAGTCTGGAACTTTATGTTGTTCTGGTGGCCCGGCTCCATTGTGATGTTGCTGATGATGGTGCAGAACAGCTCGATGCGGGCCATCGGCAATACCAAACTGCCGTCACAAATGATGCTGGTATCGGCGATTCTGAATGCCGCGCTGGACCCGCTGCTGATTTTTGGCTGGGGCCCGGTGCCGGCGATGGGTGTGGGTGGTGCTGCTCTGGCCAGTGCATTGTGCTGGTTGCTGGTGCTGGCTGTGATTATGACGCGTCAGCGGCGTTCCGGGTTTCTCAGTTCTCATGGCATGGGCTGGGACGATATCAAACAGTTATGGCAACGTATGATGACGCTGGGCATTCCGGCCATGGCTACCAATATGATGGTGCCGGTGGCCGGCGCTGTGTTGCTGATGATGGTAGCCCCGCTGGGCGAAGCGGCGGTTGCCGGTTTTGGTGTTGGTATGCGGCTGGAACCGTTTGCCATTCTGGTGATTCTGGCTCTGACCTCAACGTTACCGACGTTTGTGGCGCAGAATCATGGTGCTCAGCAAGACGACCGTATTTTCAGCGCGCTGTTAATCAGCTTTCGTTTTTTGTTGATATTACAGGGTGCGATTGTCGTGTTCTTCTGGCTGGCAGCAGATCTGCTGGCAGGTTTGTTCTCCGCTGACAGTCAGGTACAACAAACCATTATTGCTTTTCTTCACTGGCTGCCAATTGGTTATCTGGGGATGGGGATTGTGTTGTGTGTGAACTCCGCGCTGAATTCATTACATAAGCCAGTGCACTCTATGATGCTGAATGCCGTGCGGTTGTTTGTTTTTTATGTACCGGGTGCCTTTATTGGTGGCTGGCTGGCGGGTTACAGCGGCTTATTGCTGGGGGCAGCATTGGGGAATCTGATATTGGGATTGCTGGTG
Source organism: Bacterioplanoides pacificum (assembly GCF_042648445.1). Classification (NCBI taxonomy): domain Bacteria; kingdom Pseudomonadati; phylum Pseudomonadota; class Gammaproteobacteria; order Oceanospirillales; family Oceanospirillaceae; genus Bacterioplanoides; species Bacterioplanoides pacificum. Next base: position 81,829 of record NZ_JBHRYB010000025.1, on the reverse strand, counting down.
TGGTATTGGGTAAAACAGGTTGCCCGCCATGGTGAAGTAAACCTGATTGTTGCGCACTTTTCTTTCGACAGTATAAAACGTTGATATGGCCCCGGCCTGGTGAAATATTTATGGGAAAAATAATAATATGAGCATTATTCTGCATCAGTTTGACATGTCACCGTTTTGCGACAAAGTTCGCCGGGTGCTTAAATACAAAGGACTGGATTATCAGACAGACAATATCACCCTGCAGCAAGTGCAGTTTGGCTATCTGAAAAAACTGTCGCCGATTGGCAAACTCCCCGTGTTAAGCCTGAATGGTACAAATATCGCCGATTCTTCCACCATTATTGCTGAGCTGGAGCGCCAGTATCCTGAGAAGCCGTTATTGCCAGCGGATAAGAAACAAGCGGCGCTGGTGCATTTTTTTGAAGACTGGGCTGATGAGTCGCTGTATTTCAATGAGCTGTACTTGCGCTTTGTGGTGCCGTCTAACCGCGCGCAATACGGCGCCCTGGCGGCGAAAGAGGATAACGCGTTATTTGCTGCCATTGGTAAAATGGTGGCTCCGGATATGATCGCCAGACAAGCCAATGCTCAGGGAATTGGCCGCAAGTCTCTGGCGGATGTGTTATCCGACCTTAAAAAACACTTCTGCTGTTTATCCGATTGGCTGGACGGCCAGGACTACTTAGTGGCGGATTCTCTGACGTTAGCTGATATTGCCGTTGCCTGTCAGCTGGATTGTATTGTGGCGACACCCGAAGGCAAAGGTGTCGCGGCTGATTATCCGCGAGTGATTGAGTGGCTTAACAGAGTGGCTGAAAAAACGCTTTAAAGATGCTTTTACTGGCGGATAAACAGACCATAAATATACGGCCGTGAATCACCAAACGGGTTAATAAACTCAAACGCTTCAGCAGCGATTAACTGAAAATCCTCACCCAATCGCTGCTGCATTTCTTCCAGGTCGTACTGATGTACGTCCAGCCCGGCACACTTTTTAGCCCCCTGTTTGCTGAACTCAGCTAATAAAACGTAACCCCCTTGTTTAACCGCAGCTTTCAGGTTGTCGAAATAGCCCTGAATAGCATGTTCATCCAGTAAGAAGTGAAGAACCGCACGATCAATCCAGGCATCGATGGAGTTGGCGTCTACGGCTAATGGCTGGCTGATATCCTGCACCAGATATTCCGCATCATTGTCCCGGTCGTGGTCCTGGGTCAGGCGCTCCTGCAACTGGGATAATGCCGAATCACTTAAGTCGTTTAACAACAGCTGATGACCGTCGTTATAAAGTTTATCCACAAGCTGGGAAGTACCGGCGCCGGGAATAAAAATCTGGCTGGGGTTATCCAGAGACATTTGTTCGATAAACTTCACTGTCTGGCTGATATCGTCTTCAAACCAGCCCAGCTGCTCACCTTGTTTGTTATCGAAAACCTGATTCCAGTGTTGGTTCAGCTCGCTCATCTCTGCTGCCTGTGGGTTGAGAATATTACTTTTAAGGCATGCTACCCCCTGAATCGTGAATCTGCATTCATTTGTTGGTTGCGCATAAAAATGAATCATGATTCACTTGTTTGATCCTAAGTCAGATGTACTAACCCAGTGGCATACCGAGAAACCGAACATACCCGGGCTAAAAAGGCCCATACCCGCCAGCGTCTGCTGAAAGCGGCCCGTGATCTGGTGGCTGAAGGGGGCTTTGCTGCAGCGACTGCCGCCGCTGTGGCGCAGCGTTCTGAAGTGGCGGCGGGCAGTATCTATCGCCACTTCCCGAATAAGGCAGAACTGGTCGCGGAGGTGTTTCGCTACGCCACTGAGCATGAAGTCGGGATGGTGTACCAGGCGACTCAGACAGACAGCAGCTGCGCTGAACGCCTGTTGGCCGGTTTAACGGTGTTTGCCCGGCGGGCATTAGAAGGCCCGAGGCTGGCTTATGCATTAATTGCTGAGCCGGTCGATCCCAGGGTGGAGCAGGAGCGGCTGAAATATCGGCTGGCTTATGCTGAAATTTTTGAGGATTTGATTCGGGATGGCATGGCGGCGGGAGAATTTGCTCAGCAGCAGCCGGCATTAACCGCGGCGGCTCTGGTCGGAATGTTAGCGGAGTCGTTAATCGGGCCGCTGTTTTTACGGCGAGATAAGGCGTCGGCGCTGCAACCGATCGACGACCCGCAACAATTAATCAGTGAACTTAATGCGTTGTGCCTGCGTACGGTTGGGGCAACTCATCATTAATAATAAATAAACAACGAAGGGACAGGCTTATGAATCCGGAACTGGAATTTGATGTCGAAAAACACAAAGCGGCAGCGGAGACTCACCCGGTGTTTAACCAGCCAACGGCACTGGAAAACTATAATGCTTATCGCAGTGATCTGGCATTGCAATACTGGACCCGGGCCTTTAACGGAGAGTGGGCGGAAGATCGTTTGCAGCAATACGGTGCACTGGCCGGTGGCGATTTAATCGAGGCCGGTTTCCTGGCTAACGAAAATAAGCCTGCTTTTTATCCGCACGACCGGTTTGGTAAGCGCATCGATTTAGCCAAGTTCCACCCGGCTTATCACGAGTTAATGAGCAGCGCGATTGAAGCGGGGTTACATTCGTTACCCTGGACGGAAAAAGATGATCAGGGAAATGCTAAACAAGGTGCTCATGTTGCCCGTGCTGCGATGGAATATATGCACAATCAGGCGGATTCCGGCTCCGGCTGCCCGCTAACCATGACTTTTGCTGCGGTACCGGCACTGCAATATTCGCCAGAAGTGGCGAAGCAGTGGATTCCGAAAATCGTGGCGAAAAAATACGACGGCCGTAACGTACCTTTCTTCGAAAAAGAAGGTGTCACTATTGGTATGGCCATGACCGAAAAACAAGGTGGCTCCGATGTGCGTGCGAACACCACCCGGGCTTATCCATTAACCGAAGAACTGGGTAACGGCAAAGAATATGAGCTGGTGGGTCATAAGTGGTTCTGTTCGGCGCCGATGTGTGATGCTTTTTTAATCCTGGCGTATACCGAAAAAGGTTTGTCGTGTTTTCTGATGCCACGCTGGCGTCCGGATGGCAGCAAAAATGCCATGTATATTCAACGGTTGAAAAATAAGCTGGGTAATATTTCTAATGCATCGTCAGAAATTGAATTACGCGGTGCTTATGCCTGGATGATCGGCGATGAAGGCCGGGGAGTACGTACCATTATTGAAATGGTGTCGATGACCCGTTTCGATTGTATGGTTGGGTCAGCATCACTGATGCGTGGTGCCCTGTCTCAGGCGATTCATCATACTTCCGGCCGCAGTGCCTTTGGTAACAACCTGCATCAGCAACCACTGATGCAGAATGTACTGGCGGATATGGCGCTTGAATCAGAAGCCGCGCTGGCGATGACCATGCGGGTCGGGCATGCGCTGGATAATCTCGATGACGAACAACAAAATCTGTTTGCCCGCATAGCAACCGCGGTGGGCAAATACTGGATCTGTAAACGGGCACCGCATTTTATTTATGAAGCGATGGAGTGTATTGGTGGTGTCGGTTATGTCGAAGATAACGTACTGCCGCGGCATTATCGCGAAGCGCCGGTCAATGCCATCTGGGAAGGGTCCGGTAACGTTCAGTGCCTGGATGTCTTGCGTGCTATGGCTAAAGAGCCAGCAGTGGTGGATGCCTTTATGGCGGAGTTAAAACGAGCCGTTGGTGTGTATCCGGCCTACGATCAGTATCTGCTCGACCTGCAGGCTGAGTTTGCTGACACTAGTACGCTGGAATATCGCTCTCGTACTGTGGTCGATAAGCTGGCCATTGCGCTGCAGGCTGCGGTGTTGATTCAGCATGGTGAGAGTGATATTGCCGCCGCTTATGTAGGCTCCCGGATTGTCCATAATGGCACCCTGAATCTCGGCACCCTGGGAACCTCAGTCAACTGTGAAGCCATTATGAAGCGGGCTCAGCCACAACTCGGATAAGCAAAGCACGCCGCCAAGCTCATGATGGACAGTGTTTCAGCGGATGTCAGGATTGGCCGGTTCTGACAACTGGTATCGCCGCAGGCTTTAAGGCAACATGCTGAAACAAGCGCAGTAAAGGGAGCATGATGCGAGTGGTGAGTGAAGGACCTGCCTGCGGCCTGGCCAGCCGCTGGCAGTGTGTTATGGCCTTACTGGTGCTGCTGTTGTGTAGTGCAACATCTCAGGCCGACGGCGGCTTATTGTCGCCCGCTCAGGGGGGGAGCAGCCGGAGCTCTGAGTGCCAGCGAACGTACCTGGCTGAGCCAGCAGCCGGCATTGGTTATTGGTGTGTTAGGCAATCAGCCGCCAATTGACTTTTTTAACAGTCAGCAGCAACACAGCGGCTTGCTGGCCGAATATCTGGAGTACCTCAGTCGTTATACCGGTGTCAGCCTGCAGCTGCGCCGCTTCAGTGACCCCACCGATTTAATGGCTGCCGTGCAGGATCAGCAGATTGATCTGGCAGCACCCGTGGCCTGTGCCAGCGAACGGTTGCCGCCAGGCGTGTTATTCAGTGACGCATTATTTTACAGCCCGATGAAACTGGCGTCGCAGCGACTGGGGCCGGTTTACCAGGATCTGCATTCTCTGGCTGGCCGCCGGCTGGCAATTCATGGTCAGCTGCCGCAGCTAACCATCTTACAGCAACAATACCCACAAATTCGTATTGTTCCCTATGCCACTCAGGCAGAGGCACTGATGGCGGTGTCGACCGGACGGGTGGATGCGTATCTGGGGGATGAAGCAACAATGCGTTGGGCGATGAATGATTTTTATCTGACGGATCTGCAAGTCAGTCCGGGCATGATCAATAACAGCGGTTATTGCTTTGTGGCACCTGCGTCACGTCAACCATTGCTGGCTGTTGTGCAAAAAGCATTGGCTGCTTTATCGTTGTCGCGTCGTCAGCATATTCGTGATAATTGGCTGAAGCCGCACACGGATGACCAGGCCACGACAAAGCCGGTTACCCTTACGGCGGAGCAACAGGCCTATCTGCGGCAGTTGTCCGGACTGAATATCGCCGTCGATAATGACTGGCCACCGTTGGAATTTATTGATGAGCAGGGGCATTATCGTGGGCTGACTGCAGACTACAATCAACTGCTGGCTGAGCAGCTGGGGATTCCACTGACGCCGGTTTATGGCAATAGCTGGAAAGAAACGCTGGAGATGTTCCAGCGCGGAGAAATGGAATTAATTTCCGGTGTGCAGCCGACTCCCAGTCGGCGTGAGTATATGTTGTTTTCTCACCCTTATATGGTGCATCCGTATATGATACTGGTGCATAAAGACACCCGCTTTGTGAATTCATTTCCGGACCTGTACGGCAAACGGGTGGCGGTGGTGAGTGATTATGCCATTGAAGAATTATTGGCCCGTGACTATCCACAATTACAGCTGCGCTCCTATCCTAACAACATCAGTGCGTTATTAGCCCTGAGTGCAAAAGACGTGGATGCTTATGTTGGCCTGCTTGGGACGTCCTCCTGGCTGATGGAAGAATACGGCATTCGTAATGTCAAAGTGACCGCCCCTACCGACTATAAATATCATCAGACGATTGGCATTAATCGTAATTACCCGCAACTGTTACCGATAATTAATAATATAATTGATAATATTCCCGAATACCGGCGCCAGGAAATAAAGAACAACTGGTTCACCGTGGAGTTTGAACACCAGGTTAATCAGGGTGAAATTATCAGTGCCGTACTGCTGACTATCGCCATTGTTTTTCCGGTATTACTGGTGATTCTTATCTGGAACCGCAAGCTGAAGCGTACAGAAAAACATCTGCGCGAAAGTCAGCAACAGCTGGCGGAAGCAAAAGATGCTGCTGAACAATCGAGTCAGTTTAAAAGCCAGTTTCTGGCAAATATGTCACACGAAATCCGCACGCCGATGAACGCTATTCTCGGCATGAATCACCTGTTATTACGCTCGGGTCTGAATGACCGTCAGAACGGTTATGCCGAAAAGATAAAACAGGCAGCGACAACCCTGTTAGGGGTGATTAACGATATTCTTGACTTTTCCAAAGTTGAAGCCGGTCATCTGGATATTGATCAGCAGCCATTTAATTTACACAACGTATTTACCGAACTTTCCGATATGTTGTCATTAAAAGCAGCGGAAAAAGGCATTGAGGTATTACTGGAGGTTGATGCCAGCATTCCCCGGGTACTGACGGGAGATCCTTTACGTCTGGGGCAGGTGTTAATTAACCTGACTCAGAATGCGATTAAATTTACCGATCGGGGAGAAGTGCGGGTCAGTGTCAGCCTGAAATCGCGTAAAAACGATGCCGTCGAACTTGATTTTCAGGTCAGGGACACCGGCATTGGTATGGAACCGGATACGATTGAACAATTGTTTGAGCCATTTACTCAGGCGGATGGCAGCACTACCCGTAAATACGGTGGTACGGGCCTGGGACTGAATATCTCGCGTCAGCTGGTGCGTCTGATGGGCGGAGATCTTGAGGCCGAAAGCCAGCTGGGAAAAGGCAGTTGTTTTCATTTTTCGCTGACATTTGTTGCCGATCCATCGGAACAGCAGCTACAACACCGATTTATCCCCAGTCGCGAACTGCAGGGATTACGGGTATTGGTGATTGACGATAATACGGCTGCCCGGCAGTTGTTGCGGGAAATGCTGGAGTCGTTTTCGTTCCAGGTAATTACACTGCCCAGCGGTGAAAATGCAGCATTTCTGGTGCAGCAACAGGATGAAATGGGAGATCCGTTTGGCCTGGTTATCGCTGACTGGCAGATGCCTGGTATGAATGGTATCGAAACACTGGATGCTATTCGTGATTTACCCTTGCAGCATAAACCAGCCACTATTCTGATTACCGCCTATGGCCGGGAAGATATTTTAGCCAGTGCCGATAATCATGATGTCGATGTGCTGTTGATTAAACCCATTAATGCGTCGGTATTATTTGATGCCATTATGCGCTTGCTTAACCACAGGCATCAGTCGCGTATCGGTGCGCCGGGGTCGTCTGATGTGTGGTTACTGGGGCTGGTATTATTGGTTGAGGATCATGAAATTAACCAGGCGGTTGCGCTGGAGTTATTACATTCCGTCGGCATTATTGCAGATACCGCGACCAATGGAGTGGAAGCGCTGGAAGCACTGAAACAAAAACATTATGACCTGGTGTTAATGGATTTACAGATGCCGGTTATGGATGGTCTGCACGCCACAGCGATTATCCGCAAAGACCCACAATATAACGACTTACCGATTATTGCGATGACTGCTCACGCGATGGAGGGAGACCGCGAACGTTGTCTGGCCACCGGTATGAACGATCATATTGCCAAACCCATTGATCCGGAGCATTTTGTGACTGTGCTGAAACAGTGGCTGCCACAGGGAGAATCAGCATCTGCCAGCCCGCTGGTGGATAAGCAGCTGGAAAGAAATATCGACCATATTGATGGCATTGATCTGGATTGGGGCATTGAACGGGTAGGTGGCAACCGGCAGTTGTATTTTAATTTATTACGCAGTTTTTATCATAAGCATCAGAACGACGAACAGGTGTTATTGCAGTTATTAACACAGAATCAGCACCAGGATGCGCAGCGTCTGGCACATACCCTGAGAGGTGTGGCCGGGAACATCGGTGCGCGGTTATTCGAAAAAGATGCAGCGGAACTGGAAAAAGCATTGCGTACCAATAGCGAGCCACCGCAAACACTGGCCACCGGTTTGTTATGGCAGCGCTTCAGTGAGGCATTCCGTCAGCTGTTTTCAGGGCTGAAAAGCAGCGGGGTATTATTGCAGAGTCAGGCTGCCGAAGTGACTGAACCTCCGCCGAAGGTCGATATCCGGGGCTGCCACACTGAGCTGGTGACGCTGGCCGGATTTTTGTCCCAGGGTGATGTGGGCAGCTGCGAATACCTGCAGCAAATTGAAACATTATTGCCTCCGGAGCTGGCGTCGCAGTTGCGCGGACTGATTGATGAATTTGATTTTGAGCAGGCCGGTAAGCTGATTCATCGCTTGTTAGCGAATAATAAAGAGAGCTGACGATGGAAAAAGAGCGGATATTATTGGTTGATGATGAAGCCTTTTATATCAAAGTGCTGGTTGAACTGCTGGGATCAGACTATCAGATCACGCTGGCGAAAAGTGGTGCTCAGGCGCTGAAGCTGCTGGAAGGTGAAATATTGCCGGACCTTATCCTGCTGGATGTACTGATGCCCGGTATGGATGGTTATGAGATATGTCAGGCGATCAAAGCCGATGCCAGAACGCGGGATATTCCGGTGATTTTTCTGACCGTTAAAAGCGAAGTTGAAGATGAGGTTAAAGGTTTCCGTTGTGGTGCCAGTGACTATATTGTAAAACCTTTTTCGCCCCCGATTGTCAAAGCCCGGGTGGCTACCCACCTGGCGTTACAGCAGTCGCGTAAAGCGTTGCGTAATAGTAATGCACAACTGGAACAACGGGTTCAGCAACGTACCCGGGAAATTTCCCGAACCCAGGATATGGCAATTTATTGCATGACCTCACTGGCGGAAACCCGGGATAACGAAACCGGTATGCACATTCGTCGCACCCAGCATTATGTCCGGGTGCTGGCTGAACATCTGCACAGTCATGCACGCTTCAGCGATCAGCTGAATGACGAGTTTATTGAATTATTATTTAAATCCGCACCGTTACACGATATCGGCAAAGTGGGTGTGCCCGACCGTATTCTGCTGAAGCCGGGAAAACTGAACCCGGAGGAATGGCAGGAGATGCAGAAACACGCGCAATACGGCAAAGAAGCGCTGGATAATGCTGAACGGGAATACGGCGCCTCGTCGTTTCTGAGCATGGCGAAAGACATTGCTTATTGTCATCACGAGCGCTGGGATGGCAAAGGTTACCCACAGGCTCTGAGTGGTGATGATATCCCGTTAGCGGCACGATTAATGGCGCTGGCAGATTGTTACGATGCTTTGATCAGTAAACGGGTTTATAAGCCGGCATTTTCGTTTGACGACGCTGCCGATATTATTGTGAAAGGCCGGGGAACACAGTTTGACCCGGATATGGTGGATGCCTTTGTGGCGCTGGAAGCGGTGTTTGTTGATATTGCCCGGCGCTTTGCCGATGAGGAATAACAGCACCTTTATCGGGTAATAATAAAGGTGCTGAACAGCGACGCTGAGAGGATCAGCCGGCGGTGGCCGCCTGATTGCTGTCGGTTGTTGCTTCCGCTTCGCTTGCTGCAGGTGTTTCCGTTGCCTCGGGTGCAGCTGTGTCGGCAGGCATATCGGTGTCGGCCGATGTTGTCACGTCAGCGGCTTCGGTTGTTGCCGCAGGAGTGGCTGCTTCGGCAGGTGCCGTTGTTTCAGCTTCTGTCGTGGCTTCGTCCTGCGCCATCGCGCTATCTTCCGCTAAGGCCTGTTCCCGGTCGTCGACGGCTGGTTGTGCTTCTGCCTGAGCGATACAATCCCAGCCCCAGCCCCGTTGTTTCTCAACAAAAGCACTGGCTTTTTGCTGGCAATAGCCGGCATCGTTTTGTGCATTCCACAGTGTCTGAGTGCCACTTTCTTTGGTGTATTGCACTTCGCAGGGTAACTCGCCATCGGCGTAAACCACTTCAATAATCCGGGTTTTATCCGCATGGCTGCAAACAACTTTGCTGTTGTCGAAGGCCTGGCTGGTGCTGGCTAATAATGCCAGTGAGGCGAAGGTGATCAGTTTGTTCATGGGAGACTTCCTTTCCGGTTCTGATGGGAGGGTTACTACAATCCAGAAGCGGCCGGGCGTCAATTCGTTTCGCCCAGATTGGCGCAGCCTGACCATAAAAAAACCCGCACAGTGGCGGGTTTTTTTGATTCGCGGCGCTGGCTTAGTTTTTGCCGCCACGCATTGAGTCGAAGAACTCATCATTGGTTTTGGTCTGACGCAGTTTATCTAGCATAAACTCAATCGCCTGAACATCTTCCATCTCGCTCATCAGCTTACGCAGAATCCACAAGCGTTGCAGGTCGGCTTCGTTAAACATCATATCTTCACGACGGGTGCCGGAACGACGGATGTTAATCGCCGGGTAAATGCGTTTTTCCGCAATCTTACGATCCAGATGTAATTCCTGGTTACCGGTACCTTTAAACTCTTCGAAGATCACTTCGTCCATTTTCGAACCGGTATCAACCAGGGCGGTGGCGATGATGGTTAATGAACCACCTTCTTCGACGTTACGGGCTGCACCAAAGAAACGTTTGGGTTTTTCCAGGGCGTTGGCGTCAACACCACCGGTTAATACTTTACCTGAGCTCGGCACCACGGTGTTGTAGGCCCGGGCCAGACGGGTAATGGAGTCCAGCAGGATGACCACGTCGCGTTTGTGTTCCACCAGGCGTTTGGCTTTTTCGATCACCATTTCAGCCACCTGAACGTGACGTGCCGGTGGTTCATCGAAGGTGGAAGCAACCACTTCGCCGCGCACAGAACGGCGCATTTCTGTCACTTCTTCCGGGCGTTCGTCGATCAGCAGTACGATCAGTTCGGCTTCCGGATTATTGCGGGTAATAGCCTGTGCTGTGGTTTGCAGCAACATGGTTTTACCGGCTTTTGGCGGCGCAACGATCAGGCCACGCTGGCCTTTACCGATCGGTGCGATCAGGTCCAGTACACGGGAAGACAGGTCTTCGGTGGAACCGTTGCCGACTTCCAGTACAAAGCGCTCATCCGGGAATAGTGGTGTTAAGTTCTCGAATAAGATTTTGGATTTGGCGTTTTCGGGTTTGTCGTCATTAATTTTGGCGACTTTCAGCATCGCAAAATAACGTTCGCCATCTTTAGGTGGGCGAATTTTACCTTCAATTTTGTCGCCTTTACGCAGGTTAAAGCGACGAATCTGGCTCGGTGATACATAGATATCATCAGGGCCAGCCAGGTAAGAACTGCTGGCGCTGCGCAGGAACCCAAAGCCGTCCTGCAGAATTTCCAGCACGCCTTCCCCGTAGATGTCTTCGCCGCTTTTGGCGTGAGTTTTAAGGATGGCGAAGATGATATCTTGTTTGCGAGTACGGCTGACGTGCTCGAGATTCATCTCTTTGGCGATGGCTAACAGCTCAGGAACGGATTTGAGTTTCAGATCGGAAAGATTCATACAGGTTGGTTTGCAGTTATTAGAAGTTGATTAGAATTCAAAATAGAGGGGGGCGCCAGGAACGGCGTTTTGATGGTTAAGACTATAGACAGTAAAACAGGGGGTGTCTATAACTTGTGTCAAGAAATTTCGGATATTAAGTTTTTCTGCTGGCCCGGACTGTCATGTATGACAACCCGGGCCGGCAGTCCTGCATCAGATTGATTGCTCAATAAACGCAGTCAGCTCGGATTTGCTCATCGCGCCGATTTTGGTCGCTTCGGCATTGCCGTTTTTGAACAGGATCAGAGTCGGGATAGAACGAATGCCGAACTTAGGCGCCGTTGCTTCATTCTGGTCGATGTTCAGTTTAGCGATTTTCAGTTTACCCGCGTATTCTTCGGCGATTTCTTCCAGTACCGGCGCAATCATCTTGCATGGACCACACCACTCAGCCCAGAAGTCGACCAGTACAGGTACGTCAGAACCTAATACGTCAGCGTCGAAGGAATCGTCGGATACGGTCAGGATATGGTCACTCATGTGTTTCCCCTATGGAATGTATGGTTCGGTGCCGCGCCGGAATAAGCCGGCACCGCAGTTGACTGTATTGTACGCCCGGATTGTCGGGAATCAATTCGTGATTCGGATCCAGACGTGTATTCTGTGTTCTATATAGTGTCAGAGACAGAAAAAACAAGAGTGGCCTATGACAGAACTTCCCAGCCAGAACCCGGCCCAGGCGACGTCATCATCACAACATGCTGATGATCTGATCGCGGCGATCGATTTAGGTTCCAACAGTTTTCATATGGTAGTGGCGCGTGAGTTTCAGGGGGAAATTCACACGCTGGAAAAACGCGGCCAGAAGGTGCAGCTGGCGGCGGGCCTGGACGATCAGGGAATGTTATCGGAAGCGGCGCAACAGCGTGGTCTGGAATGTCTGCGTGAGTTTGCCCAGCGTATTCAGGGTATGAACCCCGACCGTGTCAGCGTGCTGGCTACCAATGCGTTACGGGCGGCGCGTAATCGGCAGCAGTTTATTGAGCGGGCGGAGGCCATTCTGGGCTATCCGATCGAAGTGATTGCCGGGCGTGAAGAAGCGCGGCTGATTTATCTGGGGGTGTCTCATGCACTGGCCGATGATCAGGGCAAGCGCCTGGTTGTCGACATTGGTGGTGGCTCCACCGAGTTTATTATCGGCGAACGGTTTGAGCCAAAAGCACTGGAAAGCCTGCACATGGGGTGTGTGTCTTTTACCCAGCGTTATTTTCCTGGCGGGGTGATTAATGAAGCCCATTTTCAGGAAGCGGTAGCTGCGGCGCGTCAGGAGCTGCTGAATATCGAAGCGGCTTATAAGCAGTTGGGCTGGACCGGTGCGGTGGGCTCTTCCGGTACCATTCGCGCGGCGGAGCAGGCGGTGCAGGAAAATGGCTGGAGTCAGGATGGCCTCAGCCGTGAGGGCTTGCAGCACCTGCAGCATCGCATGCTGCAGTTTAATCATATTGATGACGTTGAGTTAGACGGGGTAAAACCCGAGCGTGCTCAGGTGTTTATTGGTGGTCTGGCGATTCTGACGGCGGTGTTTGAAACCTTTGGCCTGCAACAGATGGTGTATTCCGATGGTGCCTTGCGTGAGGGTGCGTTGTGGGACCTGGTTGGGCGCTCGACCCACGAAAATGTGCGTGAACGGGTGGTGCAGTCGCTGGCGCAACGCTTTTATGTCGATACCGATCAGGCTGAGCGGGTAGCGCAGATGGCGGAAGCACTGTTTGATCAGGTCGCCGCTGACTGGCAGATGGGCCCCAGCTGGAAACACTGGTTGCGCTGGGCCGCAACCCTGCACGAAATTGGTTTAAGTATTGCTCATTCCGGCTTTCATAAACACGGAGCGTATTTATTACAGAACTCCGACCTGCTGGGCTTTACCCGTCAGGGCCAGGCTGCGCTTGGTGCTCTGGTGCGTTGTCACCGGCGGAAGTTTTCCAGCGAAGTGTTTGAGGCGGTGTCGGCCAGTCGTCGGCCAACGGCGTTGCGTTTGGCAGTATTATTACGCCTGGCCGTGTTACTGAATCACAGCCGTGGCGCGCATCATGTGCCGCTGCCGGCATTGCGGGTCAGGGAGCAACAATTGCAATTGACGTTGCCCGCCGGCTGGCTGGAGCAACATCCACTGACGGCGCGGGACTTACGTTCGGAGGCGGATTATCTGGCGGCTGCCGGCTGGCAACTGCATATCTGCTGAAGCGGGCCGATCGTGGATTCATAATAAAGCTGCGTATTTATCGCAGCTTTTTTATGCCGGATTGTTGTGTGCCTGATTGTTGTGTGCCTGATTGTTGTGTGCCACGCACTGTCTTAATTCACTTTTTTTTCACCGGGCTTTATTGCGGTGCACTCATTTTTTATTGTCCGGTGTGAATATGTCTCCCTTTTCTGTAAAAAATATTTCCCGAAAGCCCATTCTGGCGGGCTTTAATTAAATAATCTGACTGGCCGGATAATTATTTTTCCGGGTTGGCACGGTCATCGCTTTGTCACTTGTATACAAGTATGAATTCAGATCCGCAGCGGCGGACGTGACAAGAGCAGCTAATAATGACAACGGAACTTTTAAACACCCAGGGCTGGTCGGTACAGGACTGGCTGAATGCCTATCGCCAGGGGGGAAACCCGCAGAATTTATTAACCGGGTTGCTAAACCAGTTAATAAACAGCGAGCAGGTGGATGGCAATATTCGATACGGCAGCAGCTGGATCAGCCTGGCCGATGCAACAAATCTGCAACAACAGCTGGATGAATTGCAGCAGCGATTACAGCAAAACCAGGGAGATCTGTCAGCGTTACCGTTATACGGTGTTCCTTGTGCAATAAAAGATAATATTAATGTAATGGGCTTTAATACCACCGCTGCCTGCCCGGAATATTCATTTGCGCCACAACAGGATGCTTTTGCCGTTAGTTTATTACGCCGTGCCGGGGCCATTATTATCGGTAAAACCAATCTCGATCAGTTTGCTACCGGACTGGTCGGCACCCGTTCACCTTATGGTGCGGTTAAAAACCCGTTTAATGCTGACTACATCAGTGGTGGCTCAAGCTCAGGTTCTGCTGTGGCGCTGGCCAGTGGTCAGGTTGCGTTTGCCTTAGGTACAGATACCGCAGGCTCCGGGCGGGTACCTGCCGGCTTTAATCATATTGTTGGTTTAAAAGCGACGCCGGGCGCAATCAGCTGCCGTGGTGTGATACCGGCATGCCGCAGTCTTGATTGTGTATCCGTGTTTGCGCTGAATAATGCCGATGCCGGTTACATCTATCAGCTGCTGGCCGTGTATGACGAACAGGATGAATACAGTCGTGTTCGCCCGCCAGTGGCCGAGAACCCGATCCGTACGTTAGGTATTCCGGCAACCAGTGAGTGGTTTGGTGATGAGCAACAACAACTGGCCTATAACAAAGCCTGCGCTCAGGCACGCGCCGCCGGTTACCGTTTAACCGAAATCGACTTTACGCCGTTTTTCCAGCTGGCGGAATTATTGTATCAGGGCCCCTGGGTAGCGGAACGGTATGCGGCGGTAGGTGAGTTTTTATTACAAAGCTTACCGGGCATTAACGATACGGTGAAAAAGATCATAACGGCGGGCTGTGATGGCAGTGCCGTGGATGCTTTTAAAGCCGAATATCAACGTCAGCAACTGGTACGAAAAATTGAGCAGCAGTTCAGCCAGGTCGATGCCTTATTTGTACCAACCACTCCATTGTTTCCGACTCTGAAACAGGTTGAAGATGCTCCGGTTGAAGTAAACAGTCAGCTGGGGCGGTATACCAATTTTGTTAACCTGGCGAATTTATCCGCCATCGCGTTACCTGCGCAACGGCGCATGGATGAGTTGCCGTTTGGAATTACCGTCATCGCTCCGGCCTGGCATGAACTGGCACTCAGCCAGTTTGCCGCGCACTGGCAGGCACAGCTGCAATTACCACTGGCACCTTTGGTCAATGGCCAGCAACAGCAAGACAGCGTAGTGGTTGCAGTCGTGGGGGCTCATTTGACGGGTATGCCGCTGAATCATCAGCTGACCAGCCGAGATGCAGTTTTGCTTGAGCAAACCCATACCGCGAAAAAATATCAGTTGTATGCACTGGCTAATACGGTGCCACCAAAGCCCGGTTTAGTGCGGCTTAATGAACAGCAATTAACTTCCGGAGAAAGGCCATATCAACTGATTGTGGAGTTGTGGCGCATGAGTTACGCCGCATTTGGCTCGTTTGTGGAAGAAATTCCACAGCCGCTGGGAATCGGCACGCTGGAACTCGAAGACGGCCGTTTGGTGAAAGGTTTTATTTGTGAACCGGAGGCTGTGACCTGTGCGACACACATCAGTGAATTTGGTGGCTGGCGCGCTTATATCCAGCAACTCAACAGCCAGAAGGCGGTAAATCCGTCAGTCATTTCTGCCAGCTGATCATCACGAATTAAGGAGATAACCTATGTTTAATAAAGTATTAATTGCTAATCGTGGTGAAATTGCAGTTCGCAGCATCCGCACATTAAAAAAAATGGGCATTTGTGCGGTTGCTGTTTATGCCGAAGCCGATCGTAACAGCCTGCATGTTCGCGATGCGGATGAGGCTTATTCTCTTGGCGAAGGCAGTGTTGCCACGACGTATCTGCGCGGCGATGAAATTATTCGTATCGCTCGTGAGTGTGGTGCTCAGGCGATATTACCCGGTTATGGATTTCTTAGTGAAAATGCCGAATTCGCTCAGGCCTGTGACGATGCCGGTATTGCTTTTTGTGGACCAACTGCCGAACAGATTCGCCAGTTTGGTCTGAAACATACCTCGCGGGAAATTTGTGAAAAAGCCGGCGTGCCGTTAACTCCGGGAACCGGCTTGCTCGATAGTGTTGAGCAGGCCATTGCGGCGGCGGCACAGATTGGTTACCCGATCATGCTTAAATCAACAGCGGGTGGCGGTGGCATTGGCCTGACCCGTTGTGATGACGAAACCCAGTTACAGCAGGTGTTCGAAAGCACCCGGCGATTAGGCGAAAATTATTTTAAAGATGGTGGGGTATTTATCGAACGTTTTATCGATAAAGCCCGTCATATTGAAGTTCAGATTTTTGGCGATGGCTTGGGTAATGTGGTTGCCCTGGGGGAGCGTGACTGTTCGTTACAGCGCCGTAACCAGAAGGTGGTGGAAGAAACGCCGGCTCCGGGGTTACCGCCGGCCACACGAACTGCGTTATTAAAAGCAGCGGAAGACCTGGGGCGCTCTGTGTGTTACCGCAATGCCGGAACGGTAGAGTTTATTTACGATGGTGAACGTGACGAATTTTATTTTCTTGAGGTGAACAGCCGGCTGCAGGTAGAGCACCCGATTACTGAAGAAGTGACCGGCCTGGATCTGGTTGAGTGGATGTTAAAAATTGCCGCGGCTGAATTCCCGGACTTCAGTCAGGTGCCACAACCTGCTGGCGCAGCGATTGAAGTTCGTATTTATGCTGAAGATCCGTTAAAAAATTTCCAGCCATCACCGGGCATTCTGACCCAGGTGCAGTTTCCCGGTGATGATTACGTACGTGTCGATAGCTGGGTGGAAACCGGCTCGGAAGTCAGCGCGTTATACGATCCGATGATTGCCAAGCTGATTGTTAAAGCCGATACCCGCGAACAGGCGATTGCGCGCATGCAGCAGGCGCTTAATCATACTGCGCTGGCCGGTATTTCGACCAATGTGGATTATTTGCGTCAGGTGGTGAGCTGGCCGCGTTTTGAATCAGGAGATGTCAGTACCCGGGCGCTGGAAAGTTTTGAATTTCAGCCCCATTGTGTCGAGGTGTTACAGCCAGGAACTTACAGCAGCATTCAGGATTATCCCGGCCGCAAAGGGTATTGGGATATTGGTGTGCCGCCTTCCGGGCCGATGGATGATTATGCTTTCCGGCTGGCCAACCGTATTGTTGGTAACCATGAAAAAGCAGCAGGGCTGGAAGCGACTATTGTTGGCCCTCAGCTGAAATTTCATCAGGACTGTGTGATTGCGCTGGCCGGTGCGCAAGGTAATGCCACGCTGGACGGTGAGGTGATTGAATACTGGCAACCGCAGACGGTAACAGCCGGACAAATTCTTGATATGGGTAAAACCGATCAGGGCTGCCGCAGTTATTTAGCCGTACGCGGCGGTTTTGATGTACCGGAATATCTCGGCAGCCGTTCGACTTTTGCCCTGGGCCAGTTTGGTGGCCATGGCGGTCGTACGTTACGGGCGGCCGATATGCTGGCGTTGTCTCAGGATATTCCGGCCTGCACAACTCCTTCTCCGGTTTACCCGCCACAGGCGGCTCCGGCGGATTTAATCCCAGATTATCCTCAGATGAATGACGATAAGACAGCACACTGGGAAATTGGGGTGATGTATGGGCCACATGGTGCGCCGGACTTTTTTACGGCGGAATCAATTGAACAGTTTCTGACGACTGACTGGCAGGTGCATTATAACTCCAACCGCCTGGGAATCCGGTTAAACGGTCCTAAGCCGGAGTTTGCCCGCACCGATGGTGGTGAAGCCGGATTACACCCCTCCAATATTCACGACTGTGAATACGCCATCGGCAGTATTAATTTTACCGGTGATATGCCGGTGATTCTGACTCACGATGGCCCAAGCCTGGGTGGTTTTGTTTGTCCGGTAACCATAGTACAAAGTGAATTATGGAAGGTCGGGCAGGCGAAACCCGGCGATACGATTCGCTTTGTTGCGCTGAGTTTTGATCAGGCACTGGCGCAGGAAAAAGCCATCGATCAGGCCATCGGTGACTGGCAGGCACAACCGCTCAGTCTGCCTCAGGCTATGGCCGAAACACCGTCTCTGATTCCGGAAAAAACGGCATCGGCAACCATTCTGGCGCAGCTGGCTGCGACTGAACACACGCCGGAGGTAGCCTATCGTCAAGCGGGGGATAAATATATTCTGATTGAATACGGTCCGGTGGTGCTGGATCTGCGTTTCCGTTTCCGTATTCACGCATTAATGGAAGAACTGAAGCAACGTGATGTCAGCGGTATTGAAGAGCTGGCACCGGGGGTGCGTTCGTTGCAGGTTCGTTACGACAGCCGGCTGATCAGTCAGGATCAGGTGATGCAGGTGTTATTAGCGGCAGAAGCGAACTTGCCGGATATCGACAGCATGGTATTAAAAACCCGGGTTATTCATTTACCGATGGCGTTTGAAGACAGTGCCACATTGGATGCGGTGGAAAAATATCAGCAATCGGTGCAGGAAAAAGCCCCCTGGTTGCCAAACAATGTCGATTTTATTCAGCGCACTAACGGTTTGCACAGTCGTGATGAGGTCAAAAAGATTATTTTTGATGCCAGTTATATGGTGATGGGACTGGGTGACGTGTATCTCGGTGCACCTTGTGCAGTTCCGGTCGATCCTCGTCATCGTTTATTAACCTCTAAATATAATCCGGCACGTACATTTACCGCAGAAGGTACCGTGGGTATCGGCGGGGTTTATATGTGCGTTTATGGTATGGACAGTCCGGGTGGTTATCAGCTGGTTGGCCGTACCTTACCGATCTGGAATAAATTCCTGAAAAATAAACAGTTCAGCAATAATGAACCCTGGTTGCTGAAGTTTTTTGACCAGGTGCGTTATTACGAAGTGACGGAGCAGGAATTAACCCGGCAGCGTGAGGCCTTCCGCGAAGGGCGGCTGGAAATAAAAATTACCGAGGAAGACTTCAGTCTGGCGGAATATCAGCAGTTCCTGCAGGATAATGACGACAGCATCGAACAGTTCCGTCAGCAGCAGCAACAGGCATTTGCCAAAGAAGTGGAACACTGGGCCAGTGATGATGCTTTTGGTGAAGTTAAAGAGGCCGGGTTAACCACTCAGGCTGAAGAAATCCGGGGAACGGCAGTACACTCCGACATTGCCGGGAATATCTGGAAGGTATTGGTGGAAGAGGGCCAGGTCGTGCAGCAGGGCGATACTCTGGTGATTGTAGAAGCAATGAAAATGGAATTTCCGTTGCTGGCACCCCGGGATGGTGTGGTGGGTTCGTTATGTTGTCAGGAAGGCCACGCAGTTCAGCCGGGGGATGTGTTGCTGGGATTATTACAAAGCCAGCATGAGCCAGCCTGATGAATGCACCACAAACCCAACAACGTAAACCGAGCCTGGCGGAGCGTATATACCAGCAGCTGAAACAGGATATTTTTGATTTCCAGCTGCTGCCGGGTGATCGTTTCAGCGAAACGGAAATTGCTGGTCGTATGCAGGCGTCACGTACTCCGGTCAGGGAGGCGTTATACCGGCTGGAGCGCGATGGCTATGTTCAGGTACATTTCCGCAGTGGCTGGCAGGTACGGCCATTCGATTTTCGTTATTTTGAAGACCTGTACGATGTGCGCATTTTACTGGAGGCCGAAACAGTCCGGCGTTTATGTAGCGCTAACGACCGGCAACAGCGTTTGGCCGAACTATCAGCAATCTGGTGTTGCCCTGAAGGACAACGTCTGACGGATAGCAGTGAGGTCGCAAAGCTGGATGAAAACTTTCATTTTGGTCTGGTGGAAAGCGGAAAAAATCAGGAAATAAGTGCGATTCATCGCGATGTGTGTGAGCGTTTGCGCATTATTCGGCGGCTGGATTTTACCCAGACGGGTCGGATTGAAGCCACCTATAACGAGCACAGCCGGATATTGTTGCAGATACTCAATGCCGATGCGAATCAGGTGGTGGCAGAGCTGACACAACATATCGAGATCAGCAAAAATACGGTGCGTGAGATTACCCTGCATCGAATTCAGGAAGCCCGGCAGCGCTATGCCGTTGATATGAGCATGAAATAACGATCAATTTTTCAGTTCGTAACAGCTTTATAGCAAGAGTATTAACAGGACCTGAGCGTAACTAAAATCCCGGCGAAATTATTTTCGCCGGGATTTTTTTATACCGGCTAACGCTACCAAATAAGAGTTCAGTGATAAAAGGATGCACTGATAAATAGCAAGATGATATTAAACGGTAGTTAACGGTGCAGAACTGGCTTGCCAGCCCGTCGGGTTGTTGGCCCTGAGCGCGGTTAACCGGCGTAATAACGGATAATTCATCGGATTTTCATAGTTGGTATATGGGTTGCACTCTGTCTTGTATACATGACAACCAATGAAGGAAAGTTAGATGAAAAAAGCAATCTTGAGCCGTACCGGAAAACTGCTTGCTGTCACTGCTCTGGCTGCGGGCGTCAACCTGGCTAACGCTGGTGATACCATCAAAGTGGGTGTGCTGCATTCATTATCCGGGACTATGGCAATCTCCGAAACCACATTAAAAGATACCGTTTTAATGATGATTGAAGAACAGAATAAAAAAGGTGGCTTGTTAGGTAAAAAACTGGAACCGGTTGTTGTTGACCCGGCTTCTAACTGGCCGCTGTTTGCTGAAAAAACCCGCGAACTGCTTGAGCAACAGGATGTCGACGTTATTTTTGGTTGCTGGACATCGGTGTCACGTAAATCGGTTCTACCGGTCGTGGAAGAATTAAACGGGCTGTTGTTTTATCCGGTTCAGTATGAAGGCGAAGAGTCGTCATATAACGTATTTTATACCGGAGCGGCACCGAACCAGCAGGCCATACCTGCGGTAGATTATCTGATGAACGAAGTGGGTGCACAACGTTGGGTGTTAGCCGGTACCGACTACGTTTACCCGCGTACCACCAATAAAATACTGGAAAGTTACCTGAAATCCAAAGGCGTAGCGGCCGAAGATATTATGGTGAACTACACACCATTTGGTCACAGCGATTGGCAGACCATTGTGTCGGATATTAAAAAGTTCGGCAGTGCGGGTAAAAAAACCGCAGTAGTGTCGACGGTGAATGGTGATGCCAATGTACCGTTTTATAAAGAACTGGCGAACCAGGGTATCAGTGCAGAAGACATTCCTGTGGTTGCTTTCTCGGTGGGTGAGGAAGAACTGTCTGGTTTTGATACTTCTCCACTGGTAGGCCATCTGGCGGCCTGGAACTATTTCCAAAGTGCTGACAGCGAAGAAAATGATGCATTTATTGAGCAGTGGCACGGTTTTACTGAGAACGATGAGCGTGTGACGAATGACCCGATGGAGGCAACCTATATCGGCTTCAGGATGTGGGCAAAGGCGGTTGAAAAAGCCGGCAGTGAAGAGGTCGATAAAGTGCGCTCAGCCATGTATGGCATTGAAGTTCCGAATCTAACGGGTGGGATGGCGAAGATGAACGAAAACCATCATCTGTCTAAGCCGGTGCTGATTGGCGAAATTCAGGATGATGGCCAGTTTGATATCGTCTGGAAAACCGATGAGGTGGTTAAAGGGGATGCCTGGACCGATTATCTGCCGGAGTCGGCTAACCTGATCTCCGACTGGACGGCACCGATCAGCTGTGGCAACTACAACACGGTCAGCAAAAGCTGTGGTGGTGCGGTTGCAGCGGAATAACCGCGCTTACTGAAGGCCCTGATGGTTATTGTTACAGGCTGATTCTGTAGCAATAACCACCTTATAAAAAACGGAAGTTCCCATGCGTGTAACTCAATATATATCAACGCTATTCGTTGGCTTTTTATTACTGGCTTCGTCAGTCAGCCAGTCAGACGAAGCCTCACTGGCAACTCTTACACAACAATTAATCACCGCCAGTTATAAAGAAAAAGCAGTCATTATACAGAATATATCGGCTCACAAAGATCCGCTGAAACTCGACATTATGCAGGCATTGTTGTCCTCTGATCTGTATTACCGTAAGCAGGACCAGTTGCTGGTTTTTGCCAGCTCTTTTAAAAAAGAGAGTGAAATAAAAGAAGTATTTTCTGGCCGTCTGATTGAAAACATCGGCAAACGTAAATTCCGGAAAATTGGTGTTAATAACTCGTTACGTCGCCAGTTGCGGTCGGCCATTGCCTTAATTCTTATTAGTGAAGGTGATCGCCAGCAGCGCTTATCTGCGGCCGGAAATCTGTTAAAAAATCCGGATATGATGACTGGCGCGGAACTTCAGCAGCAGATAGCTAACGAAAGCGATGCGGAAATTGTTGAGTTACTGGTGTTAACCCGAGCGATTCAGCAGCTCCGGAGTGATGATGCAAATGTGCGGCTGGCGGCAATTTCAGCGATGGAGCGGTCGTTATATCCGGAGATTCGGGTTGCGCTCAGTCAGTTTGTCGCGTCGTTCAGTGAGTCAGATAAAAGTGAACGCGTGGCGGAATATCAGCTGGCTACAAAAACCATTGCCAGTATTGATCAACTGCTGGAGATTAATGGTTACGCTGAAAATCTGTACTTTGGCTTGTCGTTAGGGGCGGTGTTGTTACTGGCTGCAATTGGCCTGGCGATTACCTTTGGCGTGATGGGCGTTATTAATATGGCCCATGGTGAGATGATTATGCTAGGTGCTTACACCACCTATGTGGTGCAACAATTAATGCCGGATTCAATAGGACTGTCTCTGGTTGTCGCTATTCCGGCCGCTTTCCTGGTGAGCGGATTGGTTGGCGTATTCATTGAGCGCTCTGTGATTCGCCATCTATATGGCCGTCCGCTGGAAACCTTATTAGCGACTTTTGGTATCAGCCTGGTACTGCAACAAGCGGTACGCTCCATTTTTGGTCCATTAAACCGGGATGTCACCACACCAGACTGGATGGCGGGTACCTTTATGGTGAACCCGGCACTGGAGCTTACCTTTAATCGGCTGTACATCATTATTTTCAGTTTACTGGTGCTGGCGATGTTAGCACTGGTGCTTAAGCGTACGTTATTCGGTTTGCAGATGCGTGCCGTCACCATGAACCGGCCAATGGCCAGCTCAATGGGCATCCGTACCGGTTGGGTGGATGCCTTAACCTTTGGCCTTGGGTCGGGTATTGCGGGTATTGCCGGTGTCGCGTTAAGCCAGCTAACCAACGTTGGCCCGAACCTGGGTCAGGCTTATATCATCGACTCCTTTATGGTGGTGGTCTTTGGTGGGGTTGGCAATTTATGGGGAACACTGGTTGCGGCGATGTCGCTGGGTGTGGCGAATAAATTCTTTGAACCATTAGCCGGGGCCGTGTTAGCAAAAATTCTGGTGCTGGTGTTTATTATTTTATTTATTCAGAAGCGGCCGCGTGGATTGTTCGCTCTCAAAGGGCGTGCGGTCGAGGGATGATTTGTGTTGCAGAAGAATACATCCGGTACATCCCTGCGGCAGACGGCCGATCAGAAAAGCACCGGATATATTCTTTATCAGTTAACACCGTTGAATATTTCAGCCTGATTGTATTGGAGTTTTATAAGCAGGCCTTTTTTGCAGGGACGCAAAAAGGGAGTCTACAGGGATGTATTTACGACGTCCTGCGTTAGAACTGCAATGCAGTCAGGCGATAGAGGAAATCAATATGAAAGATGTTCAGTTAGGACCTTTAACCTCGTTATTGGTCAATGACAAGGCCGGACAGCGCTTAATACAGGCGGTTCTGGCACTCGCAGTGATTATTCCGTTTTGTAATCTGGTTTTTCCGGAAGGATCATTATTTCACGTTTCAACCTACACCATGACCTTGTTGGGTAAGTACCTGTGTTACGCCCTGCTGGCGCTTGCGGTGGATTTAATCTGGGGTTACTGCGGTATTCTCAGTCTTGGCCAGGGAGCCTTCTTTGCGCTCGGCGGCTATGCCATGGGTATGTATCTGATGCGTCAGATTGGTGACCGTGGGGTTTACGGCAACCCGGAACTGCCGGACTTTATGGTGTTTCTGAACTGGACGGAATTACCCTGGTACTGGTTTGGCTTTGATCAGTTCTGGTTCGCAGCCATTATGATTCTGGCGGCGCCGGGTATTCTGGCGTTTGTGTTCGGCGCACTGGCATTTCGCTCACGGGTGACCGGGGTTTACCTGTCGATTATTACTCAGGCGCTAACATACGCTCTGATGCTGGCTTTCTTCCGTAATGATATGGGGTTCGGCGGTAATAATGGTTTAACCGACTTTAAAGATATTCTCGGGTTTGACCTGCAGGCTGATACTACCCGGGCCGGGCTGTTTGTTGCGTCGGCGCTGGCATTAATACTGGGTTATTTAATCAGTCGCTTTATTGTCGATTCGAAACTCGGCCGGGTGCTGGTAGCTGTGCGTGATGC
This sequence comes from Bacterioplanoides pacificum, assembly GCF_042648445.1. Taxonomy (NCBI): domain Bacteria; kingdom Pseudomonadati; phylum Pseudomonadota; class Gammaproteobacteria; order Oceanospirillales; family Oceanospirillaceae; genus Bacterioplanoides; species Bacterioplanoides pacificum. The sequence goes on along the minus strand of NZ_JBHRYB010000025.1, from coordinate 57,536 downwards.
CGAAGCCCGTACGCGTTTTATTGGCTATCGGGTTGAGCACTACAAGCTGTTCGTTTTTGTTGTTTCGGCCATGCTGGCGGGCGTTGCAGGTGCACTTTATGTTCCCCAGGTTGGCATTATTAACCCGGGCGAATTTGCGCCTATTTTTTCCATCGAAATGATTATCTGGGTGGCTGTGGGTGGTCGTGGCACTCTCTACGGTGCGGTGATTGGTGCTTTTCTGGTGAACTATGCAAAAACCTATTTTACCGGCGCTTTTGCAGAGTTATGGCTGTTCCTGTTGGGTGGTTTGTTTGTATTAACCACCCTGTATCTGCCAAAAGGTGTGGTGGGCTTATGGAACCAGGTTAAGGAAAAGCGTGCAGCAAAAGCGATGAGCGACGCAGGTGATGATGGTGTGACGGAATTAGCCAACGGAGGAAAAGCATGAGCATTGCATCCCAGCATATCGAAAATCCATCGGTGTTATATCTGGATGGTGTCAGTGTCAGCTTTGATGGCTTTAAAGCGTTAAATTCTTTATCGCTGTGCATTGAGCCAGGCGAGATGCGCGCCATTATTGGTCCGAATGGTGCCGGTAAAACCACCATGATGGATGTGATAACCGGAAAAACCAAAGCCGACAGCGGAACCTTGTTATTTAAAGATGAATTTGATTTAAGCCAATACGATGAAGCTGCTGTGGCTAATATCGGCATTGGCCGAAAATTCCAGAAGCCCAGTGTGATTGAAAGCCTGACGATATTTGAAAATCTGGAAATGTCGCTGAAAGGTGGTCGTTCGGTCTGGCAGGCATTGCGCCACAAACTATCGGCGAGTCAACAGGACAAGCTGGATGAAATCCTGACTATGATTGATTTGCAGGATCATCAAAATAATCTGGCAGGCAATCTTTCTCATGGTCAGAAGCAGTGGCTGGAAATTGGCATGTTGTTGGGGCAGGAACCTGAATTATTGTTAATTGATGAACCCGCCGCCGGTATGACGGATGAAGAAACCATGAAGACCGCAGAGCTATTTAAACAGTTGGCGAAAAGCCATTCGTTAATGGTAGTGGAGCATGATATGGACTTTATTGAGGCGCTCGATTGTCGCGTCACGGTATTGTGCGAGGGCAGTGTACTGGCAGAAGGGTCGCTGGCGACCGTGAAAGCGAATGAAGACGTGATCGAAAAATACTTAGGCCGGTAGCAATAAAGCGATTTGCATTGCTGATACAGCGTTAAAAATTGAGAAATAAAGCTATGTTACGAGTAAATAAACTAAACGTCGCCTACGGTGCCAGTCAGGCGTTATACGATGTTTGCATGCAGGCCGAAATTGGTAAGGTAACCTGTGTGTTAGGCCGTAATGGCGTGGGTAAAACCACATTGATGAAAGCGTTGTCGGGGCAGCTGGCCGAGCTGAATGGTCAGGTTCGCTGGCTGGATTCGACACTGAGTGGATTGTCGCCGGCTGACCGGGCGCGCCAGGGCATTGCTTATGTGCCTCAGGGACGTGATATTTTTCCTCAGCTGACGGTGGAGGAGAATCTGCAGACAGCGTTTTCGGCGCTGCCGCGTAATTTGCGTTTTATCGATCCGGAGATTTACGCGTTATTCCCGGTATTACAGCAGATGTTAAAACGCCGTGGTGGTGATTTATCCGGAGGGCAGCAGCAACAGCTGGCGATTGCCCGGGCATTGTTGTTACGTCCGAAATTACTGATTCTGGATGAACCTACCGAAGGCATTCAGCCATCCATTATTAAAGACATTCAGCGGGTGATTGAGCTGTTGCGCGATCGTGGCGAAATGGCCATTGTGCTGGTAGAACAGTATCTGGATTTTGCGGCCGAGCTGGCGGATGACTTTATCATTCTGGAGCGCGGGCGGGTGGTGGCCAGTGGCGCCGGCCATGAGCTGAAAACCTCAGAGCAGGCGCGTGAGCTGTTAGCTATTTAAATAAGCTGAATGATTCGTTCGGTGGTAGGAGGGAGCTTGTCCCCGACTCCGGTTTTACCGTTCAGGTTTGCTATTAATGTCGCGGACAAGGTCCGCTGCTACTCTTGCTCTAACTTTTCTAAGCGTTGCTCCAGCTCAGCCAGCTGAGCCTGGGTGCGACGTAACACTTCCAGCTGGACTTCAAACTCTTCCCGGGTAACCAGATTGGCGCTGGTCAGCAATGCCTGTAGCTGGCCCTGCAGTGCCAGACGGATGTCGGATGATAAGGCCGCAAACGGACTTTGTTGCAACAGGCTTTCAACCCGGCTTTTGATGTGTTCTGCGTTCATAACGGTTCACTTAGCGATGTCTGTATGCCGGTCATGATACCACGCCCTGTCTTTGTACGTGATTGAATGCCGTGCTTTAAAGTGGTGCATTCTGTTGCCACTCAGTGCAATAAATCGGTGCCCTTCCATGCTGATTGCACCAGCGTGAAATCAATTTTATGTCTCCTGTCGTTTGTTTTCCTGCTAAGTGGCTGAAATCACGGGGTTTTAAAAAGTTGGCACACCGGCTGCTAAGACTTAATCACAGAATTAAAACGGTGCGTCAGGCACTGAGAGAAAGAAAGTTCCTATTTAACTGTGAAGGAAATGAACCATGAAAAAACTGTCTCAAGCGATTGCTCTGGCTGGTGTGATGACTGCGGTGGCTGTACCTGCGGTACAGGCAGAAGTTGAAGTATCGGCATCGGCGGCGGTAGCCAATATGTATCTGTGGCGTGGCCAGGATCTGGGTCAGGGCGTACCGGCTGTATCCGGTGATCTGAAGGTTTCTGCCGGCGGTGCGTACGGTGGAGTCTGGACTTCAAGTGGTGATACCACTGCGGGACAGGAGTATGACCTGTTCGTTGGTTATGGCGGTGAGTCTGGTGACTTCAGCTACGACGTCAGTGCCTGGACGTATGTTTATTCCGGCGATGATGAGGAAAATGGCCGTGGCAATACCTTTGGCCTGACAGACCTGATCGTATCTGCTGGCTATGGCCCTGTGTCGGCTTCCTATTATTACGTATTGGCCGGTGATGAAGACTATAGCTATGTGACCTTAACCGGAGAATACGACAAATTCTCTGCCACTCTGGGTATGGCCAGCGGTATCGAGAACATTGGTGAAACAACCAAAACCGTTTATGACGATAGCGATTACACCCATCTGGATGTGTCTTACGCCTATAACGACAACATCTCTTTCACGCTGAGTAAAGTGATTGCACAGAGCCTGAAGGCTGAGGATGCAGCAACCAGTGAAGAAGACGAAAGTTATGTTGATGAAGATCTGAAAGTGGTTGTTTCTTACAGCCTGCCTATCGAGCTGTAAAAAGCATACAATAGCCCGTGCCCCCGCACGGGCTGTTAACAAACTGAATATTTTCAAGCCTTAAATAAGGAGTTTTCTATGAAACTCATTACTGCTGTTGTAAAGCCGTTCAAGCTCGACGATGTGCGCGAAGCACTGTCTGAGATCGGTGTTCAGGGCATCACCGTAACTGAAGTCAAAGGTTTTGGCCGTCAGAAAGGTCATACCGAACTGTACCGTGGTGCTGAATACGTGGTGGATTTCCTGCCCAAAGTAAAAATTGAAGTCGCGGTCGATGAAGACCTGGCTGAAAAAGTCATTGAAGCCATCACAAAAGCAGCAAACACCGGCAAGATCGGTGACGGCAAAATTTTTGTGACTTCTCTGGAACAAGTGATTCGTATCCGTACCGGTGAAACCGGCGCAGACGCTATCTGATTTTTGGTCTTGGCATCGGTCAATAAAACCGGTGACGGTAAAGACATCGAATAACATTAAAGCCTAATGCGGGGGGCTTGTTATGGAAAATAACGTATTTGAACTTCAATACGCCATGGACACCTTTTATTTTCTGGTGTGTGGCGCTTTAGTTATGTGGATGGCGGCTGGTTTCGCCATGTTGGAAGCGGGCCTGGTCCGCTCTAAAAACACCACTGAAATTCTGACCAAAAACGTCGCACTGTTTGCGATCTCATGCACCATGTACCTGGTCTGTGGTTACGCCATTATGTACGACGGTGGTTATTTCTTATCCGGTATTACCGAGGTGGATTCGGCTGCAGTGTTATCTGACTTCGCTGCGCGTGAAGACGGCTTCCAGGGTGGTTCTATCTATTCCGGCGCATCGGATTTCTTCTTCCAGGTGGTATTCGTAGCAACGGCAATGTCGATTGTATCCGGTGCTGTGGCTGAACGTATGAAACTGTGGGCTTTCCTGGCATTTGCTGTGGTGATGACAGCTGTTATTTATCCGATGGAAGGTGGCTGGACCTGGGGTGGTAACGATGTCTTTGGTCTGTACAACCTGGGTGACTTAGGTTTCTCTGACTTCGCCGGTTCCGGTATTGTTCACATGGCGGGTGCTGCGGCAGCTCTGGCGGGTGTATTACTGCTGGGAGCACGTAAAGGTAAATACGGTCCTAACGGTGAAGTGCGTGCGATTCCTGGCGCCAACCTGCCGCTGGCGACACTGGGTACCTTCATCCTGTGGATGGGTTGGTTCGGCTTTAACGGTGGTTCGGTACTGAAACTGGGCGATATCGCTAATGCACATTCTGTAGCCGTGGTATTTACCAACACCAACGCGGCAGCAGCCGGTGGTCTGATTGGTGCTCTGTTACTGGCCTTTATCCTGTTCCGTAAAGCGGATCTGACCATGGCGCTGAACGGTGCTCTGGCGGGTCTGGTAGCGATCACAGCGGAACCTTCTACGCCAACGCCATTCGAAGCAACTCTGATTGGAGCTGTGGGTGGTCTGATCGTTGTGATGTCTATCCTGACTCTGGATAAACTGAAGATTGATGATCCGGTGGGTGCGATCTCAGTACACGGTGTTGTTGGTCTGTTTGGTCTGCTGGTCGTACCTCTGACTAACAGTGATGTGAGCTTCTCTGGTCAGCTGATCGGTGCTGTAACCATCTTCACCTGGGTGTTCGTTGCCTCTCTGGTTGTGTGGAGCATCATCAAGGTAGTGATGGGTCTGCGGGTGACCGAAGAAGAAGAATACGAAGGTGTGGATCTGTCTGAATGTGGGATGGAAGCGTACCCGGAATTCACAGCCTCTAAGTGATATATCAATAAGCTGTTAATATAAAGCACTATTGACAAGCCGCCCTTTAGAAAGGGCGGCTTTTTTTATATTTTTAATTATTGTGATTGGCTGCACAAACTGGTTCTAATTCACTAAATCAAACTCAGGATATGTTCGTATTTTTAGTGTTTTTGGTCGCCGCCGGTTTTGTTCATTTGCGATTATTCGGCCGCTTAAAGTGCACAGGGACGTGCTGGCATTCCACCTTATTCGTCCTCTGTGTCTTTCAATGGATTAACTTTTTTTAAGTTGGACGGACATATGGCTCTTCAAAAAGCAAAACTGGCCCTGGCAATTGCTACGGTATCCAGTTCTCTGGCAATGACTGGTTGTCTGGTTGATGGTGACAAGGCGAACTCGACCAGCACCACTATTTCAAATGCGGAAACCGGCAATAACTCGGATCGTGTATCTACTCCGGTTGGTACCGTTATGGGTACCGTGATCGACACTAACGGCAACCCGGTAGCGGGTGCCCGCGTTTATGTTGGCGGTCGTTCAGTGACTACCGGTCAGGGTGGTAGCTACGAGATTAACAATGTACCGGTTAGCAATTTGGTCGTCACTGACGATAACAACTATGTTGGCGGCGATATCCGTCTGAGCATTGTTCCGCCAGAAGGTTTCCTGGGCGCAATCGTAACGGTTGAACCTACCGCTGTTATTGACGATGGCCGTAGCGATCAGGGGACATCAGAAGAAACCGGTTCCGGCAGCACTAACCGCTTTATCGATGGATTTACTGCGGTAGCAGGCGATGCGGTACTGCCAGCAATCGGCGCAAATGGCGCAACGGTTACTGGTGTATTGCGGGATACGGTAACTAAAGAGCCGATTGGCAATCAGACCATTAATCTGGAACTGCAAGACGTCAATGGTGGTGATCACACTGCACTAAGCGGCGCTATTTCCTACACGACTGTATCTTATCCGGCAGTAACTGCAGCAGACGGCTCTTTCACCATTGAAGGTGTGGCGAATGACGCCGACCTGAACTTTATTATTGCTGGCCACTCCGTCACTGGTGTACAGGACAACAGTTCAGGTTCTCAGGGTGTAACTACAAACGATGAAGTAGAAACCATCCACGTTGGTAATGTTTATGCGACTGCTATTCCAAATATTGACGATGCGCGTCCGTTCGTAACGGCTATTGAAGAAGTCGCAATGAATGGTGGTCGTGGTAAGTTGCATGACGATACCACCAACGTTCTGACGGTTCACTTCAGTGAGCAGCTGGCCCTTACGGATTCCAACGGTGATCCTATGGTTGATACCAACTCTGTTATCGTACGTGACCTGGATAGCAATGCGTATCTGACAGTAACTGCTGCTATGGCTGCGGATGGTCGTTCTCTGACTTTGACCGCTGATACCGATTTTGTGGCCGGCCACGAGATTGATATCTACCTGCTGAAAGTGGATTTCCGTGATACGTCTGCCAATATGCTGGATGAAGACAGCAATGTTACTACCGACAATATCTTATACGATGAGGATGACGTAAATGGTAAAGACGATTACGTTAATCTGAAGGTTGAAGTATATCGTGAGCTGAATACCAATGCGGCTGTGGTTACTAACCTGACCCAGGCTACGGTTGATGACAGCCCACTGCGTATGCCAAATTTGCTGGATAACGCCAGTTCTGCTTTTGCCGATGTTGATATGGAAGTCTACAACGGGGGAAGTACTCCTGCGTTGGGTGTTCAACAATTAAACAGTGCTGATGACGATAATGGCAACAGCGCCAGTGATGTGGCCGGACGTCTGGCGAGCTTAGTTGGAGCGTTGGATCAGGCAGGAATCGTTGATGGTTCTTCTGTTATTCAGTTGAATGACGATGGTACACCGATTCTGACCGACCTGGACTTTACTGCTAATTTTGCGGTTGATGTTGCACGGTTAAGCTTTACCCCAAGTAATGCAGCAACCTATCGCTACTGGATTCAAAGCAACGGTACTGCAGTGTCTACGAATATTTCGATTGACCCGCAAAGCAGCCCGGATGCAAAAACCACCAACACTGCTTCGGACTTTACGACTGTTGCCAACAACCAGGGTTACGGCACAATTGAGCCAGAGGCTGGCAGCTCTTATGCTGACTTCGCTGGTACCGATATCGCCTTCCTGGTTTCTGGTGTTCAACCTGGTGACGTAATTTACATCCAGTCTATGGATGATTTTGGTAATACCGGTTCTGTTACTTCTATTACACTGGTTGATAATGTACCGGTGACTACCGGTCTGCAGGATTCTTACCAGGAGCAGGATCTGACATCCAGTACTACTGTATTTGGTGAAGAATACGGTAACGGTGGTGAGTTGGCGAACCCGGATGCTCAGGCACTGATCGGCTCTCCGCTGCTGAACATCAACTCCGGCATGCTGGCAGATCAGGATATCGTGACTGATAACACGCCATCTCTGGATAACCTGTACGAAGGTAACCGCGTTGATACTGCGGGTTCAGGCGATCCGTTCATCGATCCAGCTCTGGAAATCTACGATGCCACGGCATACGCTGCGTGGAGCACAGATATGAGCCGTACCATTGCGGTTTCATTTACTGAAGATCTGGCCTGGGTTGCTCCACAAGCTGGTGACCAACGCAAACCAGACACAAATAGTGTACCTGATACTAGTGTTGCTATTACGACGGGGCTGACTGACTGGACCATTATGAACGATGTTACAGTCACTTCAGATGATCAGAGCATTAATGCAGATCTGGTTGCCTTCAGTGTGAATAACATCTTCACTCTGGCAAATACCGATGGTCAGAATGCTGGTGTGATTGATTTCTCCGACCGCATTCAGGATCAGGCTGGCAATGTCGCAACGGCGGCAGCGAATGCCAAAGTGGTTATTAATGATGCAATGCCTCCGATGGTTAGCAAAGCCGTTTATTCGGGTAAGGAGTTAACACTGACCTTCAACGAGCCGGTTAAGGTAAGTGAAGATACAAGTATTGCGGTTGTGACTCTGGGTGGTGTTGATATCTTCCTGAACGAAGACACAATTGCACTTCATAACGCTCAGCCAGCTGCCAGCCGTACCGAACTGGTGATTCCATTCACCACTAACGGTGCTGATGACATGCTGCCGGTTGATCGTGTGACTGCTTTCGGTCTGGGTAAATACGATGAGCCAGCTACTAATGTGAATCTGTCTTCTGCAGCAGCAGATGCGGAAGGTCACGCGGCTCTGAGTTTTGTTAATGTTCAGGATGACTTCGGTAATACCTGGGCTGATGACGATACCAACCTGACGGCTCCTACATTTGCAGCGTTCGATAACCTGGGTGATATGCAGGTAACCGCGCCAAATGCACTGGCTACCGGTGTAACGACTCAGAACCTGACTTATACCTTCACTCACGCTGTGGATATCGACGCTCTGCTGGGTGCTCAGTCTGCTGGTGTTGTTAACCTGGATGGTGCCGATGTGGCTACTCTGTTGACTTACACAGGTGGTACAAGCATCAATACTAACTCTACAGGTACAGTGTCTGCTGACCGTCGTACTATCAGCTTCACTCTGAACACAGTTGCAGCGACTGCCTCCGGTGATACGGTGGACTTCAATGCAAACGTTGAGAGCTTATGGGACTTAGTGGATGACGTGAACGTTCCTGTGATTACTGCACCTTAATTTTAAGGTCTGGTATTAAGGGAGGGGGTCTCCCCTCCCTTTTTTCTCAGAGCTATTTTGAATGCTGGCAAGCATTCACAATAGCTTTGCCCTCTTTAATAAGGACATAACACTCATGAAACGATTTTTAATGGGGTTTGCGCTGGCAGCAGCCGTTCTGAATGCCTATGCATTTCAGAGTGCCATCGATGACGGTGGTTATTATTATCTGGATTCCGATGAAGCCGGGTTCGATTACGACTTTGAAGATATCAGCGGTGATGTCAGTAGTACACGGGTTCCGCTAGGAGGGGATGATAGTGAAGAAATAACTATCGGTTTCCCTTTTGAATTTTATGGAACAACTTACAATAAGTTCTACTTGTCTTCTAAGACTGTTATTTCCTTTACTAAGGATAATTATAACTACAACCCAGAATCAATTCCTTCGCCAAGCGCATTTAATAAACTTGGCTCTTCTGTTCTGGGTTGGTGGGGTGACCTTAATCCAAATCTCACAGGTGGCGAAGTTCATTATCAAATAAAAGGAAGCGCACCTGATCGCAGGTTAATTGTCCAGTTTACTAATACTCAGGTTTGGGGTGGTGGAGGAAATATCACGCTGCAGTTTAAACTGTTTGAATCTACCAATATTATCGAGGTTCACTATAAAAGGATATATGGAGAAAGTGGCGAACCTTATGTAGTTGGTATTATGAAAGATGCGACAGTAGGTCTTCAGCAATTCTTCGGCACAGGAAACAGTGTTCAGGATAGCCCTCCTGCATTTAATACGCCGTTCGCTATTCGCTACCAGCGCACAGCTGTGGGTTACAAATACCAGGGAGGAGAACCTGTCGAGTTAGTTGAGCCCGGTACGCAGCGCATTATGGATATTGATTTAACCAGCTTGATCAATAACGAGGTTAATCTCAGTTTCAGTTATCAGGGCAGTGCCGGGGTATCGGTTAGCGGCCCTGCGTCCATGCAGTTGGCAGCTGGTGGAACACAAGCGTTAGCGCTTGAACTGTCCGCTTTAACGTCTGCTGAAGGTTTTTATGATATTCAGGTGCTGGTAAGCAGTGATGATCCGCGAGTAAAGAGTTTTGTTATCCCGGTTCGTCTGCATACTTATCAGTTAGAGCAGATCACTCCGGCAACTAACCAGGCGGCCCGCAGGGTAAGCCTGTCTTCGGATGGCCAATATGCTGCGCTGATCTCTAACTCTGATCTTGCCGGCACCGGCAAGACAGGTTCAATTTTTGATGTATTCCGTTACAACACGGAAGATGACAGTTATCAGCAATTAACCGTTAACCCTGTCTCTCGTCGCTGCGATCTGGCGGTTATATCCGGCAATGGCAACGTGACGGCGATGATCTGTAACAGTAACCTTGTACCCGCTGAGCCTAACTTCGGTACTTTTGAAGTGTATATCCATGATGCAGAAGAGGGCTTGATCAGCCGTATTCCGGCTACTGTTAATGCTTATTCAGTCCAGGGCATGCTGGATATCAGTTATGACGGTACTAAGGTCGCGTTTGTATCGAGCTTTAATCCGGTTGGAAAAAACAGTGATGGCAGCCGGGAAGTGTTTTTATACGACCTGAATGCAAAAGAGATGCACCAGCTGACGCGTCTGGACAACAATAATATTGGCAATATCGATCTTGATTATAATGGTGAGCGCTTTGTGGTGGTTTCCAAGGGTAATACCTTTGGTCAAAATCCATTATCTCGCTGGCAGGTATTTTCCGGAACACTGAAAAACGGATTAGAACGTCAGATTACCCTTGATAATAACGATCATAGCTGGATGGCCGCGATTGCTGCCGATGGCGAAACCATCACCTTCGCCAGCATGGCACAGCTGGCAGGAGCGAATAATCGCTATAATATCTTTACCGCAACATTCCGTGGCGACGATATAAAACAAGTGACTCGTTCTGCCAGTTATGATTCCTCATGGCCAAAATTATCTTCTGATGGTTCTCGTGTTGCCTTTTTATCCGAAGGCAGTTTTGATAGCCGCGGGCTGGTTAATAATGCGGCCAATTTTGAACCTTATATTCATGACCTTCAGCGCAACCGAACTTATATGTTAGCTGATATTAACTCCGGTGCTGATGCCGTTGAGTTAGCCATAGCGGATGATAGTAACAGCTTATTATTCCGTGGTAACGGCGACTGGCAGTTTGGTAATAACCTGGCGGGAAATTCTCAGGTTTTCCGGATCTGGGGAATGGGTGACAACAAGGTTGAAGGATATTCTGAAGAGAAAGCGGGCTTGCCTGTGATTACTCTGCCAGGGGACAAAGACCATAAACGCATTACTAAGAAGTACGAAGACGGCGGTGCTTTATGGTGGTTGCTGATGGCCATTTCACTGGCAGCGGTCACAGGCCGACGCCGGTTTAAGCAATAATAAAAAAGCGGCCAATGGCCGCTTCAGCTTGATGAAAAACCCTATTATTTAAATCCTGCTAATTTCCCCACCCGAAGGGGGGGAAATAGCTCCTAAACTTACACCTCCACCCCTCTGGGGTGGAGATACCAAGGTAAAACTCTGCTTATTTTGAGTTGTTAGTGGGGATTTCATCTGCAATGAAAGAGGCTGCTGGACTTTGTCAGCAGTCTGAAGCGGCCATTGGCCGCTTTTTTATTGCCTGGCATTAAGTCATGTTATTCGGCGGCCAGTACGTGTGAAAACTGGTTGAGTATCGTCTTGCGGGCTTTGGAATAGCTGTAAAGCTGGTCGTTGCGGGTGACGGATTCCAGTGTTAACAAGCGTGACTCCCCGGTTGCGGTAACGTACAGCCACTGGTCGTGATTAACGGGCAGCAGGAAGCTGCCCTCCAGGCTTTTGTAAACACCGCCCTGAGCGCTGTTATTCCTGTCCAGGCTGAGGTATTCGGTCTGGCAGTGGTAGTCACAGGCGGAGAGTGCCACGGATTTATTAAAACCACGATAGCTGATCGATATATGTGTTGAGGTGTAGCCATTGGCGCCGGTAAAGCTATGGCTGCTGTTATAAGTACCGGTTACCGGTTGAGCAGATACCGGCAGTGCGACCGCAAGCAGTCCTGCCAGAACATAAGGTTTGGTGATAGATTTCACTACATCGTCCCTGATCAAAAAGATTGCGGGCGCGATAGTAGGGAATGTGGTGTCAATTATCCAGCACTATCTGGCCAGAATACGACATCCGGACGAGTTAGCTTATCCTGCCTTTCGCCTGGCGGTGAAAGGCAGGGAGGTTATTACATCTCTTCGAAGTAATAATCCTCAAGTTCTGATTCCAGGCGCTTACGCTCACGGTGTGCTTCAATGGCGCGACGGGCCATCAGTTTCTTCGACATGTGGGATTCCTTATTGACCACGACATTACCTTCCTGATCGAAAGAGACAACTTCCTCGTGGGCTTCGAACTTGATTGCTGCTTCCATCGTTCTATTCCTTTTATGATCACAGTCTGTGAGGTTTGCTAACCAGGAGCCATGATTTTTCTTTTTATTGGTTGCAATAGAATGACAGCAAAAAAAAACGGTGCCAATTCAGGAAAAAGCTGATTGAATGGTCATATAGGTCTGGAGGTCAATAAATACCGGGGGTTGGTATTGTGATGGCTTAAAATGACAGATTGACTATTGTTTGTACTGATAAAAAAGACAGCGGCAAAATAAAGATGTGTCGCATTCTGTCTTATTTTGTGGGTTAATTATCCAGCCGCAGTGATTTAATACTGCGCTTAATCGCATTGAGGTGTTCGGCAAACTGTGGTCCCCGGCGTTGAGTAACCGCCACGGCGAGCATATCGATCACCATCAGGTGAGCAATGCGTGAGGTCATAGGAGTGAACTGCTCGGTGTCTTCTTCGATATTAATGTGGATTGGCAGGTCTGCTGCCAGGCTGAGGGCGGTATTCGCCGGCGCCAGGCTGACAACCTGGGCACCATGCTGCTGTGCCAGCTGGACACTGTGCAGCAGGTCTTTGGTGCGGCCACTTTGTGAAATAGCGACCACCACATCTTCTTCACCCAGAGTCACAGCAGACATAGATTGCATATGTGGATCGCTGTAAGCCGCGGTAGCCACCTGTAAGCGGAAAAATTTATGCTGGGCATCGGTTGCCACGGCACCCGACGCCCCGAAACCATAAAACTCTACACGTCGGGCGGCACTGATGGCATTCGCTGCCTGGGCTACCTGGCGAGTGTGGAGCTGGGCTTTAACCTGATGCAGGCGCTGAATGGTGGTGTCGGCGATTTTATCGCAGATGTCTTCAATGCTGTCATCTTCGACAATGGCAAACTGACCAATGTTATTGGCGACCGCCATTTCCTGGGCGATGCGGACTTTAAATTCCTGAAAGCCGTTACAACCGATACCCCGGCAAAAGCGCACAATGGTGGGTTCACTGACCTGAGCTTCCTGAGCCAGGTCGACAATGCGCATATGCATCACCTGCTCCGGCGCTTTGAGAACATACTCTGCCACCTTCACTTCTGATTTCCTCAGCTTCGGGATTGCAGCAGCAATCTCGCTCAGTATCGGGCTTTGTCTCAAATCGGTTTCTCGCAGCCAGTTTCTCTGTGATCAGGGCAGCAGCCACTGATGTCGGTAACGTCAGTATAGTGCAGGCTGACAGCGCGGATTATAAGCGAATCTGAAGTGAGCGCCAGTGACCGGACGCAACGACAACTGGCTGCAGCAGGTGGGGATATATACAGTAAAATGATCGCCCTGCGGCCCGAATCTGATAAACTGCGGCGCTATGGATATTTCATTATTGCTCGATAATCTGAATGACGGCCAGCGTAATGCGGTGGCTGCTTCGTCAAAACATCAGTTGGTACTGGCCGGCGCCGGCTCGGGTAAAACCCGGGTGCTGGTGCAACGTATTGCCTGGCTGCTGAATGTAGAGAACGTCTCGCCGTTTGCGGTGATGGCGGTTACCTTTACCAATAAGGCAGCGAAAGAAATGCGCGCGCGGCTGGAGGAGGTGCTGAATGTACCGGCTAACGGTTTGTGGGTGGGCACCTTCCATGGTCTGGCGCATCGCTTGCTGAAACAGCACTGGCGCGAAGCACGCTTGCCACAACATTTTCAGATTCTCGACAGTGATGATCAGTTACGGCTGATTAAACGGCTGATGAAAGCGCACAATATTGACGACAGCCGTTACCCGCCGAAGCAGATTCAGTGGTTTATTAATGGCCAGAAAGACGAAGGGCGACGCGCGGCGCATGTGATTCCATCGGCCGACCCGTTCCAGGAAACCCTGCGTACTGTTTATGCCCTCTATGAAGAAAACTGCCAGCAGAATGGCCTGGTGGACTTTGGTGAAATCCTGCTGCGCTCTCATGAGTTGTGGCTGGAAAACCCGGACCTGCTGCAGCATTATCAGCAGCGTTTCCGCCACATATTGGTCGACGAATTCCAGGATACCAACAACATTCAGTACGCCTGGATCCGTATCCTGGCCGGCCAGAATATTTCGGTGATGGCGGTTGGTGATGACGATCAGTCTATTTACGGCTGGCGTGGTGCCAATATCGATAATATCCGCAATTTTCAGCATGACTTCCCCGGAGCAGAACTGATCAAGCTGGAGCAGAACTACCGTTCCACTGCCAATATTCTTGCGGCGGCGAATGCGGTGATTGAAAACAATCAGGGGCGGTTGGGCAAAAACCTGATGACTCAGGGGGAAGAGGGCGAGCCCATCAGCCTGTACAGCGCCTTTAATGAGCAGGACGAAGCCCGTTACATCGCCGACCTGGTGGATGAATGGTCACGGGGTGGACGCTTGCGTGCCGAAATGGCGGTGTTGTACCGCTCTAATGCGCAATCACGCACCCTGGAAGAGGCGTTTTTACGTTCCGGTATTCCGTATCGTATTTATGGCGGGCAACGTTTCTATGAGCGGCTGGAAATTAAAAACGCCTTATCTTATTTACGCTTGTTGCTGAATCGTCAGGACGATGCTGCGATGGAGCGGGTAATTAATGTTCCTGCCCGGGCGATCGGTGAAAAAACGGTGGAGATATTACGCAGCCATGCCCGCGAGCAGGGGTGTTCGTTGTGGCAATCGGCTCATGAGGCGTTATCGCTCGGGCTGTTACCTAAACGTGCCGGGACTGCGGTTCAGGGTTTTATCGATTTAATCGATGAAATGAGTGTGGGTATTCACGAGCTCAAACTGCATGAAATTGTTGATAACAGCATTACCCAAAGTGGTCTGATCGAACACCATAAAAAAGAAAAAGGTGAAAAAGGCCAGGCGCGGCTCGATAACCTGGAAGAACTGATTAATGCCGCCCGGCAGTTTGAAAGTGGTGATTACCTGCCGGCTGATGAAGTTGATGACGAGACTGAAGAAAACAGTGGTCAGACGGATCTGGCAATATTTCTCGACAATGCAGCACTGGATGCCGGTGAAGGTCAGGCGGATGAATACGAAGATGCCGTTCAGCTGATGACGCTGCACTCCGCTAAAGGTCTGGAATTTCCACAGGTGGTTCTGGCTGGCCTGGAGGAAGGTTTATTCCCGCATAAAATGTCGATGGATGAAGCGGAAGGGCTGGAAGAAGAACGCCGCCTGGCGTACGTCGGTATTACCCGGGCGATGGAAAAACTGATTATCACCCATGCTGAAAGCCGTCGCTTACACGGCCAGGAAAATTTCAGCACGCCCTCTCGTTTTATTCGTGAAATTCCCGATGAGCTGATTCAGGAAGTACGACTGAAAAATACCGTCAGCCGGCCTCTGATGGCGAAACACAATCGTGGAGGTTACGACACACCAGCGCAGCCGGATTTTGTTAAGCAAGAGCAAAGTGCTGGAGTGCCCTATGACCTGGGCAACCGGGTTTATCATGAAATGTTTGGTGAAGGCACGGTGTTGCAGTTTGAAGGCCAGGGACCAGGGCTGCGTGTACAGGTATTTTTTGATGATGCCGGGCAGAAATGGCTGGTGGCGAATTTTGCCAAGCTGGAAAAGATTTAGGCTGGTTTATCAAAAGAGCCACATTGTTTTTCTTTCGTCGCCCCGAAGGGCCATCCATGGCCCTGCCGGGCGATCGCAACATCCTGTTGCTGCTTTCGAAAAACAACATGGCTCTTTATGCCGCGACATTGTTCATTGATATGGCGGCTTGTCGCCGTTTCTGGTTCGGTTGAGAACGGGAAAGATATTATAAAAAACTGACACAGAGGAATATCGTGTGAAAATTAAAACCCTTATTCAATCATTGGGTCTGGCAGTGATGGCCAGTGCGGCCTTATTGCTCAGTGGCTGCAATACGGAATGTGAAAAAGAGAACGTTGCTCAGACAGCTGCTGAACAGCAAAATTTTAAATGGAAACTGGTCACTTCCTGGCCCAAAAACTTCCCCGGTTTAGGCACGGCACCAGAACGCTTTGCCGAGATAGTGAAAACAATGTCTGGCGGGCGGTTAACGATCAAAGTATATGGGGCCGGTGAATTGGTTCCGGCATTGCAGGTGTTTGATGCGGTATCTCAGGGAACCGCGGAGATGGGTCACAGCGGTGCCTATTACTGGAAAGGAAAAACACCGGCGTCACAGTTTTTCACCTCTGTGCCTTTTGGTTTAACCGCACAGGAAATGCATGGCTGGATCCAGTATGGCGGCGGTCAGCAGTTGTGGGAGGAAGTGTACGCTCCATTTAATATTCTGCCGATGGCCGGTGGTAATACCGGTGTACAAATGGGTGGTTGGTTCAATAAGGAAATCAACAGCGTTGATGATCTGAAAGGTCTGAAAATGCGTATTCCGGGAATTGGCGGCGAAGTATTAAAACGTGCGGGTGGTACACCGGTAACGCTGCCGGGTGGGGAAATCTTTACCTCCTTACAAACCGGTGCTATCGACGCAACTGAGTGGGTTGGCCCTTATAACGATCTGGCATTTGGTTTATATAAAGTGGCGAAACATTATTATTATCCGGGCTGGCACGAGCCGGGTTCTATGATGGAATTTACCATTAATAAATCTGCTTTTGAGAAACTGCCGGAGGATTTACAAACCATTGTGCGGGTGGCTGCCCAGGCGATTAATCAGGATATGCTGAACGAATACACCAGCCGTAATCAGGCCGCACTGATTGAACTGAAAGAAAAGCATGGTGTTGATGTACGTCCGTTCCCACAGGACGTGTTAACCAAACTGAAAGCCTTGTCGGATGATGTGGTGGCAGAAGTTGCTGCCAGCGATGAACTGAGTCAGAAGGTTTACCAGTCTTTTAAAACCTATCGTGACCAGGTTAAGGCCTATCACGCCGTCAGTGAGCAGGCTTATATAAACGCCCGCTGATTTGTCCGGCGGCCTGCTATGGCCGTCGGCTGTATCTGTTGCCAGAGTGGGCTGCGCGGCACAGTCGACAACAGATCCCCGATTGCGCATCCAGGATATCAATATCACCCGTCGAGTTCATGACAAATACCCAGGGATATCTTTGGAAAGTGTTGCTGCCGGGTGGTAGGCACAGATTGTTGCAGTGGTTCTCCCCACTCTGTTGGTGGGGAGCTAGTGATTTAATTATCTTTAGTTTTGGTTAGTTATACCGCGCTGGCCAGGTTTTCCAGCAGAATCGCCTGAGCTTTGATGGCTTCTTCGCCTTCAGCAGGCTGGCTGCGCACATAGCTGCCATCACTTTGCAGGACCCAGGCCTGGCAGTTATCTTCCATGTACACTTCCAGCTCGCGTTTCATGCGGTCTTTCAGTTTATTACTTTCGATCGGAAAACAGGTTTCAACCCGGTTCAGCAGATTGCGTTCCATCAGATCTGCGCTGGCGGCGTAGATTTCATCTTTACCGCCGTTTTGGAAGTAATACACCCGGGTATGTTCAAGGAAGCGTCCGATAATGGAGCGCACTTCAATATTTTCTGATACTCCGGTGATGCCCGGACGTAAACAACACATACCACGAATAATCAGTTCAACTTTCACTCCGGCCTGTGATGCTTTATATAACGCCCGGATGATTTTAGGTTCGGTCAGGCCGTTAGCTTTCATACGGATAAGCGCTGGTTTACCCGCTTCTGCATGTGCGCGTTCCCGGTCGATCAGTTCAATGATTTTTTTATGTAGCGTAAAGGGAGCGTGGAATAATTTTTTAATCCGTAAGGCTTCGCCCATCCCCGTGAGTTGCATAAACACTTTATGAACATCTTCACCGATGGAGTCATCGCAGGTCATAAAGCTGTAGTCGGTATAAACACGGGCGTTACCTGCGTGATAATTACCGGTCCCCATGTGCACGTAACGCTTAAAGTTTTCCCCTTCTTTGCGTACAACCAGCATCAGCTTAGCGTGGGTTTTATAACCAACAACACCATAAACCACCACGGCACCGGCTTCCTGCAGGCGGTTTGCCAGGTAGAGGTTGTCTTCTTCGTCAAAGCGGGCGCGTAATTCGATCACCACCGTGACTTCTTTACCGTTACGGGCAGCATCGACCAGCGCATTCACAATTTCGGATTTAGCGCCGGTACGATACAGGGTTTGTTTGATCGCCCGGACCGACGGATCTTTTGCGGCTTCGCGCAGCATATCAACCACCGGTGTAAAGGACTCAAACGGATGTAACATCAGCGCATCTTTTGCCTGAATGCTTTCAAAAATACTTTTCTTAAAATTAATATTTTTCGGCAGGCCGGGCGTAAAAGGTGCGTATTGCAGATCCGGGCGGTTAATCTGACCAATCGCTTCCATCAGCCGGGATAAGTTGACCGGGCCATTGACGCGAAACAGGTCGTTTTCATCCAGGCTGAATTTAGTCAGCAGAAAATTCACCAGCGAATCCGGGCAGTTATCCGCTACTTCGAGGCGCATTTCTTCGCCGAAATTACGCGAGTGTAATTCGTCTTCCAGTGCTGATGCCAGATCGGCGGTGTCGTCGTGGTCGATCTCCAGGTCCGCATTCCGGGTAACCCGGAACTGGTAACAACCTTTAATCGTCATTCCCGGGAATAACTCATCGGCGTATTCATGAATCACAGACGACAGAAAAATAAAGTTATCACCTTTGGCTGAACCATTCGGGCACAGTTCGTCGGGGATGCGGATGATGCGGGGTAACGAGCGCGGAGCCGGGATAATCGCCAGACCGGTCTCCCGGCCAAACGCATCTTTTCCTTCCAGGGCAACAATAAAGTTCAGACTTTTGTTAACCAGTCGCGGGAAAGGGTGAGAAGGGTCCAGTCCGATCGGGCTGATCAGTGGCTGGACACTTTTTTCGAAATAATCACGAATCCAGTCGCGCTGTAAATCGTTCCAGTCACCACGACGAAGAAAGCGGATATTTTCTTTTTCCAGCGCCGGGAGCAGAGTATCGTTAAGAATGCTGTACTGACGCTCAACAGTATGACTGCAGATTTCGTGGATCTCATCCAGCACCTGCTGAGGGTGTAAACCATCAGCACCGGCCTGCTCCCGGCTGAAGGCTAATTGCTGGGTCAGGTTAGCAACCCGGACTTCATAAAACTCATCCAGATTTTTACTGAAAATACACAGGAAAAAAAGCCGGTCGAGTAACGGATGACTTTCGTCGAGCGCCTGCTCCAGAACGCGGATATTAAACTGCAAATGGCTCAGCTCACGATTAAGATAATATTCGCTGCTTTGCAGATCGATGGGGGTTTCCGTTACGACTGTTTCGCTCATCTTCTATTTCCTTACGATCAAATAAAACACCGCATTAACTTTAAGCCGCCGGATCGGACAGTACGCACTCAGTACATCCATGTACTTCGCCCTTCAGGCAGCTGCGCTGTGCAAAATTTGCTTCCTGCAATTTTTCCCTGTACTGGCGATCCTAACGCAACATCCTGTTGCTGCTATTTAAAGTTAACCCGGCATTTTATTCTTGTATTCGAACTTGTATCCCTACTACAGAATGCTCGATTGCCTGGTATGTTTTTCTTAGCAGGGGCAGGATGCCCCGGTAGCATCAAGCGACAGGGATGTTGCACTGATGCGGCGGCTGAAAAATATCCAGGTGAGCGAGCATGGTGGAGTGGAGGACTACTTATTAAGCCATTCCGCATACTGCTTAGCGTAATACGTCAGGATGCCATCAGCGCCTGCGCGCTTCATACACAGCAGCGATTCATGCATCACCGCATCATCATCCAGCCAGCCATTCTGAGCGGCGGCTTTATGCATGGCGTATTCGCCACTGACCTGATACACAAAGGTTGGCGCTTTTAATTCATCTTTAATACGGCGCACGATATCCAGATAAGGCATACCCGGTTTGACCATCACCATGTCGGCACCTTCTGCCAGATCAAGCGCGACTTCGTGCAGCGCTTCATCACTGTTGGCCGGATCCATCTGGTAGGTTTTTTTATCGGCTTTGCCAAGGTTGGCTGCGGAACCAACGGCATCGCGGAACGGTCCGTAATAGGCCGAAGCGTATTTGGCCGAGTACGCCATAATGCGGGTATTCACAAAGGCTTCTTCTTCCAGCGCATCGCGGATATCACCTATGCGCCCATCCATCATGTCTGACGGGGCGACAATATCGGCACCGGCATCAGCGTGCGACAGCGCCTGCTGCACCAGCGTATCGACGGTGCGGTCGTTTAATACATAACCATCGGCATCAATAATGCCGTCCTGTCCGTGGGTGGTGAACGGGTCCAGAGCGACATCGGTCATCACGCCCATCTCCGGCACGGCATCTTTGATCGCACGTACCGCCCGCTGTGCCAGACCGTTAGGGTTGAATGCCTCTTCCGCCAGCTCCGATTTTGCTTCCAGCGGTGTCACCGGGAACAGGGCTACCGCCGGAATACCCAGTTTGTATAAATGGCGAACCTCATCAACCAGCAGATCGATGGATAATCGCTCGACACCGGGCATGGAGACGATGGCTTCGCGTTCCTGATGACCTTCCAGCACAAACATCGGGTAAATCAGGCTATCCACGGTCAGCTGGTTTTCGCGCATTAAGCGGCGCGAAAAGTCGTCGCGGCGCATGCGGCGCAGACGGGTTTCGGGAAACATGCGTTGAGCATCGCTAAAAGCCATGGGGATCTCCAGTATAAGCAGGGCCGCAGAAAGCGGGCCCGGATGAGTCTTCGTTCAGTATGCCGATTGTAGCCTGCTTTGTAGCTGATTTATCGCAAAGTTTCGTCGAGGCGGCACTTTATGGGGCAATTGTTACGGTTTTATGCCAAAGCCGGCGATCGGCCTGAGCACAATGATCAGGGCCGGGCGTCGGATCGGCAATTTACTCACACGGTGGTAAGCCGCAGAATGAAGCCGCCAGCGGCTCTGGCGGTAATGATTAACCGGGTCGCTGTGACAATAATGATAAGAGAAATCAACATGACACAAGAGACACACAACCCGGAGCTGGTTGCCGAAGGTTTCAGCAAAACCGAACTGAATCTGACGATGAATTTTCTCGATCAGATTCCGTTTAACAAGTTATTAGGGTTAAAGCCCAGGCTGCTGAGCGATAACCGCTGTGAATTTACCATGAGCATGCGCGACGACCTGGTGGGTAACTGGCTGCAGGGTATTCTTCATGGTGGCGCGATTTCCACAGCGCTGGATGTCACCGGTGGTGCCATGGCGCTGATTGCGGCCTGGCAACGGATGCACAAAAAAGACGTGCCGAAGGAAGAACGACCGAAGCAGTTGTCGAAGCTGGGCACCATCGATATGCGGGTCGACTTTTTACATCCGGGTAAAGGCAAAGAGTTTGTTGCCAGTGCCAGCCTGTTGCGTATCGGCAATAAAGTGGCGGTGACGCGGATGGAATTTCACAACGAAGAGGGCACGTTAATCGCCGTCGGCACCGGCACCTATTTATGCGGTTAATGCAAACGGCCCACCTCGATCCAGCGTGAACGGCTGCGGCCATGATCATCACTGACGGTCAGCTGATAACGGCCACTCTGTTTTGGCGTCCAGTAGAGAATTTCTCCCGGCCGGGAATGCCCTAATAAACGGTTTTCGATCAGCCAGTATAAGCGTTTAACCCCGGCTGCTGCATCGGCCTGCAGCGGCAGCTGGGCTGATACCCCGGTGCCTTCGGCATCCAGCATAAAACGCATTCCTTCATACGGTGAGCGGATACGCGGGCCGTTACTTTCGCTGATGTGCATATCCTGGCTGCAATCCGCCTCCGGTGGTTTACGCCGCGCCAGCCCGGCACGGGCAAACAACTGCGCCATTTCGGTCGACCAGAATTCATACAGACGTTGTTCGTGTTGTGCCGTATAGGGCGGACAAACCGCCTGGCCAGTGTTTTTATCGACCCACACCCAGCGGTGTAAATCGCTTACCCGGATTGGTGATACGCCGGGAATAAACCAGCTTTGCAGGCGTTGCGGACAGGCGCTATTGGGCAGATCACCGGAGGCGGCACAAATTTCGACTTTACGCACGCCTGAGGGTTGTGGCCGCTGGCGCTGACTGTGCTCCGGCTGCTTGCCGACGACATTGGGCAGGGCTTCGGCAATACGCCACCACAGCGGCGCGGCGGTTTTAATGCCCACCAGTGCCGGGTTGGCAGAGCCATCAAAATTACCATTCCAGACCACTAAAACGTAAGGGCCCACTACTCCTGCTGTCCAGGCATCACGGAAGCTCCAGCTGGTGCCGGTTTTCCAGGCAGTAAACCAGGGATGGGGCCGGGCCTGGCTGGAAACGCCGGGGCGCGGTTTTTGCGCCAGCATTTCCAGCGCCAGCCAGCTGGCCTGTGGCGATAGCAGTGCCCGGGGCTGTTCGCTGGTGTTGTGCTGCAGTGTCAGTGGTGCATCAAGGCCGTTATTGGCCAGTGCGCTATACAGCCGTGCCAGCTCCTGCATCGTCACTTCACCGGCTCCCAGCACCAGTGCCAGACCATAATATTCGCGGCTCTGTAAGCGGCTCACTCCGGCACGTTTTAATAAGTCGTGCAGGTCATGGCCGGGAGGCATTTTGGATGCCAGCGCCACGGCCGGAATATTGCGGCTGCGGTTTAAGGCAGCGGTGGCATTGATGGGCCCGGCAAAGCGGCGGTCGTAATTTTCCGGGGTATAAGGGCCAAACGCCTGGGGAGCGTCTTTTAACATGGAGCGCGGATGAATCATGCCCTGTTCCAGCGCCAGCGCAAATAACAGCGGTTTCAGGGTGGAGCCGGGGGAGCGTTTGGCCTGGCTGCCGTTTACCTGGCCGGCGATATTGGCATCAAAATAATCCGCTGAACCCACCATGGCGACTATCTCCCGGCTGGGCCAGTGCACCAGCATGGCGCTGGCGTTTTCGACCCCGCGGGCCTGCAGTTGTGGATAACCGAGGCGAATCTGACGTTCCAGTGCGCGTTGCAGCACCGGATTAATGCTGCTGTGAATCGCTCCCCGGGTTGTTCCCAGTTTGCCCTGGCGCTGTTGTTGCAGTAACAGGTCGGTTGCGTGGGGCGCGCGGAACGGCGCTACCGGACGATAGCTGATGGCTGCCACACTGGCGTTCAGCCCCAGTCGTTGTGGCTGTTGTTCGCGCCAGCGCAGCAGCAAACGTTCCACCGCAGCGCGGGTGTCTTCTGCCGCGCGCGGCCGGCGTGCCGGTTGTTGTGGCACTACCGCCAGGGTAGCGGCTTCCAGCGCACTCAGCTGCGCCGCAGGTTTATTAAAATACAGCCAGGATGCCGCGCCGACGCCCTGAATATTGCCGCCATAAGGGGCAAAATTCAGGTAGGCCTCAAGGATTTCCCGTTTGCTGTAACGCGCCTCCAGCCACAGGGCCTGGCCAATCTGCTGCAGCTTGGCCAGCGGTGTGCGGGTTGATTCACGTTGCAGCAGGCGCGCCAGCTGCATGGTAATGGTGGAGCCGCCCTGACGATTGCCGCCACTGTAGGTACGCAGCGCGCCGCGGATCAGGCTGAACGGGTTCACCCCCGGGTGTTGCCAGAACCACTGATCTTCCTGCATCAGCATGGCTTCCTGCATCAGTTCTCCGGTCTGCTCCAGCGGCAACCAATAGCGGTATTGCTGATCGGCGGCGGTGGTCAGCCGTAACAGGCTGCCGTCGCTGGCAAACACGGCACTGGAATGCGGAAACTGATCCCGCAGTGGTGCATGCGGCCACAGACGGATCAGTGGCAGACTGAAGAGCAGAATAAAAAGCAGGCCGAAGCCTGCTTTGATCAGTTGCTGACGTGGCATCATTTACGGTTGACTGGCCGGGTTGCCGGATTTATCAGAGTTGCCGGGCTTACCTGAGTTGCCGGGCTTACCTGAGTTGTTGGATTTGTCGATCTGCAGCTCACCCGCTGCGGTAATCGAGAACACCTCCGGCTGATACAGTGCCCGGGTAAAGGCGACCGGTACGGTGAAACGTCCGGCGCTGACGGCGCGCACTTTATAGCTCAGCGTGACCGTCCCGTCGCCGTACAGGCTGCCGTATAACATCAGCCGGTCGTCACGCAGGTTGTCGTAATCAAGCGACCAGGGGCCGTCGATATCGGTTAATACCCGTGAGCTGTGTTCGCTGTCTTCCTGTTGCACCGGATTGATCACCGGCACCGGTTCGATACCACCCGGTAACAGGTCAACAATTGCCAACTGCTGGTAATGGTTATCGTCCAGTGTCCGTAACCGCAGCCGTACCAGGAACTCATCCCCCACGCTGAACTGGTTTTTTAACTTGCCGTCTAGGTCGGTGAAATCGCGCTGAATTTCCACTCCGTGGCTGCTGGCCGGGCTGGCTGTGCGGTCGTAACCCGTGTGGCGCAGGGCGTAGAACAGCGGCAGGTCATTGGCGTTATCCAGTCGCAGGGTGCGGCTGTTGAGCGGTAACCCGGCGTGTTGACCAAAGCTATTGCGGCTTAACGCCAGCGGGCTTGGTTCACCGGTGTTGGTCTGGCTGATAAAGGCCAGGGCATCGCTGTCACGCTGGCTGGCGCGCTGGTGGTAAGCATCCAGTGCCAGCATCATCCAGGCTGCTGAATGGCTGTGGTAGCGTTGTTGCGAGATGGCGTCGGCCATATCCAGCAGTACCGTTTGTGGCAGGGTGTCAAACAACTGCGGGAAGTGGCGCATCAGCAGGTACAGATGGATCGCGTTTTCGCTTAACTCATCCTGGAATAAGATCACCCGCGACGCCTTGCCCGGCTTGCCGGTGTGCCAGTTTAACCGCCGCATCATGGCCGATGCCTGAGCCTCCTGAC
The DNA here is from genome assembly GCF_042648445.1 of Bacterioplanoides pacificum. Taxonomy (NCBI): domain Bacteria; kingdom Pseudomonadati; phylum Pseudomonadota; class Gammaproteobacteria; order Oceanospirillales; family Oceanospirillaceae; genus Bacterioplanoides; species Bacterioplanoides pacificum. The sequence continues at coordinate 32,619 of NZ_JBHRYB010000025.1, read as the reverse complement.
GCTGCAGCTGTAAGGCTGCGGCCAGGTATGCAGCGGCCAGATCCTGCTGCCATTGTTGCGGGAAATATTTCTCCAGATCCGACTGCACCGCCGTTAACCGGTTGCCCGGCGTCTGACCGCTGCGGGCAATCAGGTACACGCCGTAGGCGGCCATCCGCAACTCACGCAGATCACTGTGTGGCCGGCTGACAAAGTCCTGCACAAAACTCAGCGACTGGTTCAGCATATCATCGGGTACGGCCTGATTACGGTCTTTGGCTTCCAGCATAAAGTTCAGCGCAAACAGGGTGTAATACGGATTGGCGTTTAACGTGGCGCGCCACATACCAAACCCGCCTTCGTCGTTCTGACGGCCCCGCAACATGCTCAGCGCCGCCGGAACATCGAAGGTTTTGTTGTTGTCGGTCAGCGCCGGATAAGCCTGTAATAACAGCGCCGGTACCGCCCGGCTGGTGAGCTGTTCGGTACACATATGGCTGTAGTTATTCAGGTAAGACGCCAGACCGCGGGCCCACAATAACGGTGAGGCACCAACATCCACTTCCGCTTCTGCAAAGGCGTTGTGTAACTGGCGCAGGTCGTTAAACGCTTGTTGTTCTCCGCCTTCAATGACCCCGGCCTGCAACACGGTACGGTATGGCGAGGCCGGACGTACTGACACACTTTCGCGGTAACGGGCCTGGTAATCGCCACTGCTGGCGCGGAACTGCAGGGTTTTTTCGCCCGGTTCATCGCCCAGCCGGACACGGAATTCAACCAGCTGATCCTGGCCCTGGTTGAGTGTCAGCTGACGCTTGGCATCACCGATCACGCGGGCGCCGGCGGGCAGTTGCAGCTCAACATCGATGGTATTGCTGCTGGCCGCCGAGGCCTGTTGTGGTTTGATGTTGTTATACACCGCCAGCGACAGATTGACTTCGTCGCCCGGTGATACCGCTACCGGTACGTTCGGTGTCAGAATCAGATCGCCCTGAACCAAGCTGCTTTGTTCCAGCACCTGCATGCGGTTTTCGTTGGCTAATACCGCATAGATGCGTACCCGGCCGTTAAAATAATCCGGCGCGCGGAAGTTGAATTCATGCTCACCGGCCTGAATATCCCGCACTCCGGACCACCATACCACCGGTGGATTACGTTTTTTCTTAAACGGGTTGAGGTTCTGCGCCAGTGCTACTTCTTCGGCCATACCACCGCCCGGCGCCGATGCCATAATCTGCGAATATTCCGGCAGAATCAGATCCAGCATCTGCCGGGTGCTGACCTGTAAGCGGCGTTTTTGCAGGAAGTGCGACAGTGGATCCGGGGTACGGAACTTCGCCACCTGCAGAATACCTTCGTCGACCGCCACCAGAATCAGCCGCGACGATTCCGGAGTGTTGACCGTCATGCGGATATCATCACCCGGACGCACCCGTTCGCTGCTGTTCATTTTGGCGTCGATAATGCGCGCTGAGCGGTTGATATTAAACGGCACCACCGCTACTGACAGCGGGCTCATATAAATCTCCGGCGAATCAGCTTCGCGGATAAACTGCACATTGATATAGGCGTTGCCTTCCAGTTCACGCGGTACCCGAATGGTTTGTACCGAGCTGGTGGTGGACGTTTTAAACCACTGGCTGGCGTACACTTTGTCGCGTTCGATGGTGATTAAACCGGTGCCGGTATAAGGCGCAATAATGCTGATTTCGATACTGTCGCCATTGCGGTATTCGTCGTTATCCAGGCTGACCTGTAACTCGGCATTACGTTCCAGCGAGCGGGTCAGGTTGGCGGTACCCGCCACCTGATAATTCAGGGTGGCGAGAATTTCGTCGTTATCGTTGCGTAACCGCAGCCGGTATTCTCCCGGTGAGCTGGTATCCAGCCTTTGTTGCAGGCCGTTTTTGCCGATGCTGACCGCTTCGCTGTTAAGGGTGAATTCACGCTGGCGTGAGACGTAGCGATAACTGCCGTTTGGCTGACGTGCCAGCACGGAGACGTAGCGGATTTCACTTTTCTCCAGTCGTAAAGTGTTGGCTTCAACCTGCTGTAACTGCGAATCGACGGCGATAAACTGCACGTTACGTTCGCTGTTATGTTTCACGTTTAAACGGCCATCGGCTTTAAAACCAATCATATAAGGTGCGTCGGATACCAGCAGGCTGGTGTTGGCATTAACGCCGCGGCCGGAGCCTTTTTCGTACGACGTGGTATTAAAATGCAGCCGGTAAGTGGCCCGTTCGAAGCGCGATAAATCCAGTTCGAACAGGGTATCGCCCTGGTCGTCGGTAAATTGTTCGCCGAGGTATTCATAGCTGTCGGACAAGCGGCCATCGGCACTGCTGCGGTCGAAGAAGCGGTAATCCGGATACTGAGCAAACTGTGGCCAGGCCTGACGGATGTTCATTTCACCCACTACCCGGGCGCCGGCAGCCGGTGTGCCAAACAGGTGTTGCACGTTTACCCGGCCTGCGACCTCGTTCGGACGTAACCAGCCGCGTACGGTGTCGTCGCTTAAACGGGCTTTGACTTTCAGCCGGTCGGGCTCAAATTCACGCACGTTAAACCGCACCGATCCCAGTTCACGTACGTATTCATAACGGCCGTTATGTACGCGGCTGACCTTGAAGCGGTAATCACCGGTTAATGCGGCGGCGGATAAATCGAATTCCAGTGCATCAAAACCACTGCGGTGTAAACGGCGGCGTTGTTTATAGATGCTCATGCCACGCGGATCATAAATTTCCAGTTGTACCGGCATTCCTTCGTAAGCCGGACGCCAGTCGCCGGCGCGGACAATGTACATCAGCCGGGCACTTTCACCGGGGCGATACAGTTCGCGGTCGGAGAAGGCAAAAGCACTCAGTTCATCACCATCACTGTCGTTCACGCCACCGATATCAAAGCGCGAATAATTAATTTCGCGGTTGCCGCCGCTGTAAGGGATAAACGCGCTGTCGCCGTTTTTGCTGACCACAAACGCCAGTGGCCGTTTTTCGCTGCCGCGGTAACGCGGCGCACGGAAGTGGGCGCGGCCCTGGTAATCCGTGGTGACGGTTTGCAGGCTCTGGCCATTCAGTGAGATCAGTTTTGCCTGGGCATTGGCCACCGGCCGCCCGCTGCTGAGCGACACCACAAACACATCGTGTTCGCCGTCTTTATTGCGTTTAACCATCAGCCCCATATCGGTGATGGCAATTAACCGCCGGGTGTGTGGCAGGGCACCGAACTCGTAATCGGGTGCTTCTTCGCGGGGAGATAAGTTCACCACAAATAAGCCGCGCGACAAGCCTTTGTTATTCAGATAACGGCCCAGGTTCAGCGAGCTGGTACTGGAGGTTTTCGGATTCTTGTTGCGGACCCGCTGCTGACCGGTAAACCGTTCGATAATTTTACTCATATCGAAATTCGAGACAGTCGGGGACGAAGGATCACTGCCGTTATCGGCAATAAAGTGGTGTAACTGATCGGGCAGAATACGTTGCACTTCGTAGCTGAAGTGTTGATGGCCACGACTGACCACCGCCACTTTTTTCTCGCCGTGTAACGACAATAAATTGCCCTGCGACATAAATTTCAGAATTTTCGGATAGGATGGTACCTGAACCACCTGGCTGTACCGTTTTACCAGCTCATAACCGCCGACGGCGGTCAGTCCGGGTTCCATTTTGAGCAGCAGATAACGGTCTTGTGGCACGTCCAGTTTCAGCTGGTGCAGCTGGCTGTTTTCAAATTCGCCCTGAATGTATTGCGCATGAATGCGTTCGGCACGGGCCAGCACAGCGCTGGTGACATTGTCGTTATGCCAGTAGTGCAGATACTCTTTGTCTTTCTGATCGGCGGCGTATTTCGGTAATAACCATAGTTGTAGTTGTTCGGCGAAGTGTTTTTCCGCTACTGGTGCACTGGTGTGTACCATCAGCACCTGTTCCGGAGTGCTGCCGTTTTCAACAATTTCAATGCCAGGATTACGCAGTGCCAGTTTGCCGCGGCCGGGAATTTTCTGCTTCCAGTGCAGGCTGTTGTCACTGCTGTCGCCACCGGCCAGTGGTTCGATACCACTATCGATTTCAATAGTCAGCTGCCGGTCGAGGCGTGGTACCGCCAGTGCCGCAGTGTGAATATGGGCACTCAGTTTGTCGTCGCTGTAAATCACGCTGAAGTTTTTATCTTCGCTGCGGATAAACTCCAGCCCGGATTCCGGCTTAATACGAATATTGCGTTCCAGTGTTACGGCATCCACCGGGTGGGAAAAGCGCAGACTGGCGATGACTTTTTTCTGGTTCGGATCAACCGGGTCCTGATAAAACTCAACGTCGCGTTTGTACACCTCAAATCCGGCGGTGGTAAAACTGTCTTCGGTTTTTTCCAGCAGGATCTGTTCGGCTACCAGACCTTGTTCGGCGATGGTGACGGTATAGCGGCTGTTAATTTTCCAGTCCTGTTGTGGCTCGAAGATTAACGTGTAGTCGTCCTGCCAGCGCCATTCCCCGGCGGTTTGTGGCGATAAACGTACGCCGTCAGTCAGCGCTTCTTCGCTGCGCTTGAGTGGCGCCGCGGATTTGGTGAAGCGTACATACAGCGGCTGAATATTGGGCTGGTCACCGTCCCAGGTGGTTTTTGCCGGTGCCCGGGCGGTAAAGCTGGTGGTTACCGGCTGAGGCAAAGACTGGTACCAGACATACCCCAGTACACTGCCAACCAATAACAGTGGCGGTAATATCACGTGTAACACGGCTAACCAGCGATGACGGCCAAGAAAACGGAAATAACGGCCAACCTGATCGATGATCAGCTGTAACCAGGGGGGTGGTGTCCACTGGCCAAACACAAAGCCAAATACCCAGGCAATAATGGACCACAGCAGCTTAAACACGCTGGCGATGGCAGAAAAAACAAAGCGGAAAGGGGCAAATAACATGCGCATTCCTTGTGCTGGTTGGGGAACGGACGGTAATAGACACCGCACCAGAAACAGAACCGCAGATAATAACGGATGCACCAGAGTGAAGAAAGTTATTGAGAGGCCGCTTAGTTGAACTGTGTCCCGCTTTCGCCTAAATGGCCGGCTTTCACCAACAGCAGGGTATCCTGCTCGACGTAAGGGCAATGCTGACTCATATGAGGGCTGCGAATCCAGCTGCCCGCCGGGTAGCGGCCATGCTTATCCATCAGCTCGCCGGAAATCACCAGAATTTCTTCACCCGCAAAATGTGTGTGTGGCTGGCCGCGTTCTCCTGCCGGCCAGAATACCAGCGTGGTGGATTCTCCCTGATAGTCGTGCAGCGGTAATACGCTTAAGCCTCCGGGACCGGGGCGTAATCCGGCGTTACTGGTATTGACCCGAATGTGTTGCTGGTCGCCGGGCTGAAACTGATGCAGCTTAACAAACAGCACACAGCCTTCGTTACTGAACGGCGCGTGTTCAAAACCTTCCGGGTTGCGGATATAACTGCCCGCCGGGTAATCGCCACTTTCGTCAGAAAATACCCCTTCCAGCACAAATATCTCTTCCCCTTGCGGGTGTGGATGAGAACGGAAACGCGAGCCGGGCAGGTATTTAACGATGCTGGTGGCGTGGCCACGTTCGGCGTCTTCACGGGCCAGGCGTTTGCGTAACACACCCGGCATCGGGCTTTGTGACCATTGCAGATCGTTGCTGTTGATGACCACCCGCTGGCTGAAGTCGAGATTAAGCATGTTGTTCGCTCTATGGTTCTGTAGTGACATTGGGCCAGCCTGGAGGAGGAATGTTCCAGCCCGATGAGCGGATCACATCGTTGCTCTGATTAAACAATCCACCGGGTGTCTGGTGAGCGTAAAAAGCCGCGTGATGCGGCTTACACCCGAAAGCGCGACAGGTTGCCGGCGATGGTGGTGCTCAGGCTGTGCAACTGACCGGACTGATTCATAGCCTCAGCGACGTTGCCGGCCAGATCATCGGAAGCCGACTGAATGGCGGTGGCAATACGGCTGATTTCTTCAGTTGCGGCGTGTTGCTCGCGCGAGGCATTGGCAATGTTTTGTGAACGTTCGGAAATATCCCCCAGCGCTCCGGCAATCACCGCCAGGCTCTGGCTGACTTCGGCAGCACTGTCGGCGGTTTCATCGGTCAGGTTTTTACTGGTCTGCATGATATTCACCGCACTCTGGCTGTGTTGCTTCAGGTTGTCGATCATCTCCTGAATCTCGCCGGTCGCTTCGTGAGTGCGTTGCGACAGGGTGCGGACCTCATCGGCAACCACCGCAAACCCACGGCCCTGTTCACCGGCGCGGGCGGCTTCGATGGCGGCATTCAGTGCCAGCAGGTTGGTTTGTTCAGCAATGCCCTGAATGGTGGCTAAAATGCCGGTGATTTGTTGTGCCTGTTCATCCAGCTGGGTGATGACGCCGGTGGCATCATCAATCTGGCTGGTGAGGCGGCCCATACGGCGTTTATTTTCTTCGGCATTGGTAATGCCCGACTGACCTTCTTCGGTGGCGTTCTGGGCGGCACCCGCGGTATCGGAAGCGTTGGAAGCCACTTCTGATGAGGTGGATGATAATTCGTTGACGGCCACGGCCACCTGGCTGATTTCGCTCTGTTGCAATTGTACCGCCTGATTATTTTCTTCGGCATTATTACGCGCCGAGCTGGATAACGTATCCAGTTCCCGTGATGAATCCATACTCTGCGATACCAGCTCATGAATGGAGCCCACAAAGACGTTAAACGAATGGCTCAGAGCGCCAATTTCATCGTTTTGTTCCACTTCCAGCCGTTTGGTCAGATCGGCTTCACCCTGGGCGATATCTGACATCACCACGCCGAGGTTAGCCAGCGGTTTCAGTAAGCGGGAAATAATCACACCACTGATCAGGGTGACAATCACAATGGTCAGGATACCGGTGACCCAGCTGGACCAGCGCAATGCCGCCAGGCTGGCATAGGCTTCTTTTTCCGGCGTTACTAATAAAACCTGCCAGTCGCTGCCGGCGATCGGATACAGGCCGAGCAGGCTGTGGTGCTGATTAAAATCGGCGGTCACGATAGCACCGGGCTGCAGCTGGGCAGCGGACAAAAACTGGCTGATGGGTTTGCCGATCAGCGCTTTATCCGGGTGCACCATAAATTGTTGTTTGGCATCGAGCAGGGCGGCATAACCGTGTTCGCCGAGGTCGATATCCAGTACCTGATTGACTACCGCCGTCAATGCCACATCGCCGGCTAACACACCGTTATCGGTGGGCTGGGCAAAGGTAATCACCAGTTCACCAGTGCTGGCGTCAACATACGGCGCGGTCACAATCTGTTTGCCCTGTTGGCGTGCCTGTTTATACCAGGGCCGGATGCGCGGGTCATAATCGGCGGGCAGTTCCTCGTCCGGGCGCATGGTCATCTCGCCTTGCTGGGTACCCAGGTACAGGAATAAAAAATTACCGCCGCGCTGACCCTGAGTAACGATATCACCCGCCGACAGATTGGTGTTCAGCGAGTTGACAGCGGCGGCAACCACAGTGCTTTTGGTTTTCAGCCAGTGGCTGACAAAGGTAGCGGTTTTTTCACCGGTGACGCGGATACGTTCACTGATTTCGCCCGCCAGGCTGGCGCGCGCCTGCTGATAACTGAAAGCACTGCTGAGTGCTAATAAAACAAGAATGGTGCCGCCAACTGCCAGCATCAGCTTTTTGCGAATACTCAGATTTTTCATACATTTTCTCACAACATTTCCGGCCGTTTTTTCAGCTTAGTCTGTTTTTAACGACACGAAGTGTTAATACGTGAATACACGATAGTGGGAAGAGGAAAGGGAAAGCAGAGTCTGAAATAACAGAGCTTTAAATCTAAACATTCAGTTATAAAAAAACCGCCATGGCATGGCTGGCCTGGCGGTTTTTTTACACAGGTTACATAACCTGTGGGTCAGTCTGTTAACAAAGAGTAACGATTAAACTTTGGTTAACCAGCCGAATTTATCTTCCGCTTTGCCCCACTGAATATCGTTCAGCATCTGGCGCAGCTTCTGGGTGGTTTCACCGGCTTCACCAGAACCGACGGTAAATTCCTGACCCTGGTGAATCAGAGTGCCAACCGACGTTAATACCGCTGCGGTACCCGACAGTGCCGCTTCAGTACCCGGCTTTTTAGCCCGTTCGATCAGTTCATCAACGCTGAAATCACGTTCGCTGACGGTCATGCCGGCATCGCGGGCGATGGTTAAAATCGAATCGCGGGTAACGCCGTGCAGGAACGTGCTGTCTAACGCTTTGGTGATGATTTCGTTACCGTCGATCAGGATAAAGTTTGCGGCACCGGTTTCCTGGACGTCGCCGTTCGGGCAGAACAGAATCTGGTCGGCGTCGTGTTCTTTACGGGCCTGCAGAATCGGGCCCAGAGCACTGGCGTAATTGCCCCCGCTTTTAATCATGCCCATGTGTGGGGCACAACGCATGCCGTCTTCTTCCAGCAGCAGGCGTAACGGCTTGGCTCCGCTGGCAAAATAATCACCCACTGGCGACAACAATACATATAACAACGATGATTCGGTCGGCGCCGCGGCTTTACCGATCGCCGGCTCAGTGCCGATATGAGTCGGGCGGATATACATAGAGCCGGGTGGCAGCGGCACATCGTCGGCGTACAGCGCGACCACGTCTTTAATCATCTGACCCAGCTGATCTTTATCGATGGCGGGCAGATTTAATAATTCACTGCTCTGCGCCATGCGATTAATGTTGGCATCCATACGGAAAACATTGACGCTGCCATCGGCGTGTTTAAACGCTTTTAAGCCTTCAAAACAGGTGCTTGAGTAATGTAAGACATGAGCACCCGGATGGAATTCTAACTTATCGGACGGGACGATACCTGAAGCTGTCCAGGAGTTGTTTTCAAAAGTTGCCAGTGCCATTTTCGGCATGAAAACTGTTCCAAATGCGGCCATTGCTATTCCTAACCTTTGGTATGGAAGCCTGAGCCCGGCTTCCGACTCACTGATAGTTCTCAGCGTTATACTGTTGCTCGTTCCGCAGGCGGGTGACGTACATGTGTGAAAAATCTGAGCCGGATCAAACCTGCCGGTTTGGCGACGGCTGTTATTTTATAGTGCGCGCCGGTGGTTGCAGCGCTGACAGGCCAGGTCGGTTTCCTGGAGGGCTGTTGGTCTTGTGAACGGATCAGCCCGGCTTGAGTGATGGCTCCCGGCAACCTGAGTGGCGGCTGCCTGAGTCTGCTCATCAGACGGCTGTGGCGAAAGCAACAGCTCGTCGTGCACCATAAATTCGATATCTACACGGTCACCGGCGTCTGTCGAGACGGAAACGCTGGTTGTCTGAATTTCTGGAGCCGGGATTATCGCTCATTTTTTGCCGCTTGGCTTGTACTTCTTTAGGCGCAGGCCGGATTTTGTACTTTTCGGTCAGATTCCGACAGCACCGGGCCGGTATTTGGTAAGCGTTTTGGCCGGATTATTCCAGCCACTGTTGCCATAACCGTACTACCTCGGCTTTTTGCCGGTCGATATCCAGTTGTTGCCGGGCCTCGCTGTTGAGCACCAGTTTTTCTTTCTGTAACGCCCGGCGATGCGATTCAGCACGGTAATTCAGATAGGTTGTCTGTAGCTGTTCCACATCCGCCTGCGACATCAGGCCGCTGGTGGCAAAGCTGTCGAGAATGCGCATGTTATCGGTATAGGTCAGCAGCTCCGGTCGTTGTCTGGCATTGGCCAGCACACCGTACTGCACCAGAAATTCAATATCGACGATGCCACCCTGATCCTGTTTGAGGTGGTAACTGCCGGCATTTTTATGATCTTCACCCAGGTGTTCACGCATTTTCTGGCGCATATCCCGCACCTCTTGTTGCAGCGTTTGCTGCTCGCGCGGGCGGGCGAGAATATCGGCGCGGATATGACTGAATTCATCGATGGTATGGGCGGCACCACAAATTGCGCGGGCCCGCACCAGTGCCTGATGTTCCCAGGTCCAGGCGTGTTTTTGCTGGTATTCGGCAAAGGCTTTCATCGACGCGACAATCATGCCGGAGTTGCCTGAAGGCCGCAGCCGCATATCCACTTCGTATAAATCGCCAGAGCGGGTCTGGGTGGTCATGATGTGAATCATGCGTTGTCCCATGCGGGTATAAAATACGCCGTTGTCCTGGCTGCGTTCGCCGTTGGTGTAACGATTACTGCAGGCGTTATGTAAAAACACCAGGTCGAGGTCTGAGCTGTAACTCAGTTCCAGGCCACCGACTTTGCCATAACCAATGACGGCAAATTCCGGCTCAGTAACGGCTTCTTTTTCGGCGTTCGTCGGGTAACCGTATTTGGCCACCATTTGTTGCCAGGATAACCACATCACTTTATTCACCACCACTTCGGCCAGGTAGGTGAGGTAATCGCTGACCTTCATCAGCGGCAAGGCTTCCATTACTTCGCAGGCCGCTGCGCGTAATTTATGCGCCCGGGCAAACTGGCGCAGCTGCTCCATTTGTTGTTCCAGATCGTCTTCGTCGATGCGTAACAAACGTAAATCGAGTTCTTCGGCCAGTTCACTTTTTTGTGGCAAACGGTAGAGGCTTTCCGGGACTAATAATTCGTCCAGTAATAATGGCGTCTGGGTAATATATTCTGCTACCCAAACCGAGGCGCCACACAATTTAATCAGCTGGGTTAACGCCTGAGGGTTTTCTTTTAATAACACCAGGTAGGCGGTACGGCGTAACACCGCTTCCAGCAGCGGAATAATACGCTCCAGGGTGTCGACCGGATTATTATGTTGCCATAATTCTTTCAGTAATAACGGCATTAAGGCGTCGAGCCGTTCGCGGCCAATCTGTTGCATCATGGCCACGGCTTTGGAGTCGCGGAATTTTTCCAGCCGCTGCTGTACCGCATCCGAGCGGCTGCAGGGGTATTGATTTAAAAATTCCTGTTCTGCCTGGCCGTGTAATTCGCCGTGCCATAAATCGATCCAGGCGTGTTCTTCCTGTTCGTTGCCGGGTTCATCGTCATCGCCGGCGACTATCTGGGCAAAGTGGTATTTTACGTTGTCGCGGTGTTGTTCCAGTAAGGTCAGATACTCATGCCAGTGATCACAGCCCATGGCCCAGGCGATGCGTGCCTGATCCACCGCATCGTCCGGCAGTTGCTGGGTTTGTTCGTCATTGAGTGCCTGGATGGCGTGTTCGCTGTTACGCAGAAATAAATACGCCTGTTTTAATTCATCGCAGGCGCCGGCCGGTAAATAACCGTCGCCGGCGAGAATATCCAGCACTTTTACCAGTTCGCGGGTTTGTAATTGTTCGTCCTGGCCACCACGGATTAACTGGAACGCCTGCACGATAAACTCGACTTCGCGGATACCGCCCTGACCGAGTTTAACGTTCATTTCCAGCCCGCGGCGACGCACCTCGGCATTGATCATGGCTTTCATGGAGCGTAACGATTCAAAGGCGCTAAAGTCGATATAGGCGCGATAGGTAAAGGGCCGTAATATTTTTAACAGTTCCTGTGCCGCCGGATTGTCTTCGCCGGTCATCACCCGCGCTTTGACCATGGCGTAACGTTCCCAGTCGCGGCCCTGGTCCTGATAATATTCTTCCAGCGAGGCAAAATTCATTACCAGCGGGCCACTCTGGCCGTAAGGGCGCAACCGCATATCGGTGCGGAAAACAAAACCGTCAATGGTGGTTTTATCCAGCGCCAGAATCAGCTTCTGGCCAAGCTTAATAAAATATTCCTGATTACTGATCACTTTCGGGCCGCTGGTGTCGCCACTTTCCGGGTAGCTGAAAATCAGGTCGATATCGGAGCTGAGGTTCAGTTCGTAAGCGCCCAGTTTGCCCATGCCTAATACATGCAGCTGTTGTTCCTGTTGCGACTGACGGCCGATAGGGCGGCCATGACGCTGCTGCAGCACGGTGCTGAGAAAGGTAATGGAGCGCGCTACACATTCGTCGGCCAGATCGGATAACGCCCGGGTGGTTTCCAGCGTCGACGCCAGGCGTAACAGATCACGCCAGATAATATGCACCATGGCACGGCGGCGCAGTTTACGTAATGCCGCGTGCCAGTCGTCTTCGCTGCTGGCCTGCTGGCTCAACTCATCCAGCCAGGCGCTGATGGTGCTGCGTGGCAGTGGCTGGCAAATGGCGTCGCTGCTCAGGTGGTGCTGAAAAAACGTCGCCTCTTTTGGCAGGGCGTCGACCACAAACGAACTTAACGTCAGTACTTTTTGTGCCTGTTGTTGTTGTGTCGGCGACAGCTGTTGCCATAACGCCGGCCAGTCGAGGCCAAAGCGCTCACCGATATCGGTCAGCTGGGATTGCTGGTTTTGCCATAAATCAGATAACACAGAAGGCAACATAACGCAGGGTCACTCGGTTGGAAATTTGCCTTCTATTTAAACGGTTAGCCGCGCTTTTGCATAGATGCGGATCAGGGATGGGGCGATTGTCGCTGGCGGCGGTACAACAACAGCCCGGTGATCAGTACGGCCAACGCTACCAGCAGAATAATAATGCTGGCCAGGGCGTTGATCTGTGGGCTGATGCCTAACCGCACGCTGGAATAGATCACCATCGGCAAGGTGGTGGCACCGGGGCCGGAAACAAAACTGGCGACCACCAGATCGTCCATCGACAGGGTAAAGGCCAGCAACCAGCCGGCTGCCAGTGCCGGGGCAATCATCGGCAGGGTGATGGTGAAAAACACCGTTACCGGCCGGGCTCCGAGGTCGAGGGCGGCTTCTTCCAGTGAGCGGTCCATATGGTTTAAACGGCTTTGTACAATCACGGTGACATAGGCCATGGAAAAGGTGACATGGGCCAGCAATATGGTCAGCTGGCCACGGCCGGCGGGCCAGCCGATTAACCGTTCCATGCTGACGAATAACAATAACAGCGACAGGCCGATCATAATTTCCGGAATCACCAGCGGTGCGGCCGACATGATAGCCAGTGATTTGTGCCCGCGGCGGCCGCTGAAACGTACCAGCGCCAGTGCCGCCAGGGTGCCCAGCAGCACCGCCAGGCAGGCGTTAAGCGCGGCGATTTTAATACTCAGCCAGGCGGCGCTGAGCAGTGGTTTGTTATCCAGCAGGGCGCTGTACCATTTGCTGCTGAAGCCACCCCAGACGGTCACCAGCCGGCTTTCGTTAAAGGAATACACCACCAGGCTGATAATCGGCAGGTATAAAAAAGCCAGTCCCAACAGCAGGCCGGTGGTGGCAAACGGATGACGTTTAAACATGTTACGACTCCTGCGCCTGGCGGCTGGCTTTTTGTTCGTAATGGCGCATCAGCACAAACGGCAGAATCAGCACCAGCAATAACACCGATGCCAGCGCAGACGCCAGTGGCCAGTCTTTATTACTGAAAAACTCGGTCCACATCAGTTTGCCAATCATCAGGGTATCCGGGCCGCCCAATAAATCGGGAATCACAAACTCGCCCATCACCGGAATAAAAACCAGCATGCCGCCGGCAATCACGCCGGGCAGTGATTGTGGCAGGGTGATGGTTAAAAACTGTTTCCACGGCCGGGCGCCCAGGTCGGCGGCGGCCTGTAATAAAGTGGTATCGAGCCGGGTCAGTGTGGCGTACAGCGGTAACACAAAAAACGGCAGGTAGCTGTATACCACACCGATATAAACGGCGACGGGGGTGTGCAGCAGGGTCAGTGGCTGGTCAATAATGCCCAGCGTTAATAACAGCTGGTTAACCAGGCCGTTATTTTTCAGAATGCCGATCCAGGCGTATACCCGTAATAAAAAAGAGGTCCAGAACGGCAGAATCACCAGCATCAGCAACGGCAGACGCCAGTGTTGCGGCGCCCGGGCGATGGCGTAGGCCATCGGGTAACCCAGCAGGATACACAGCAGGGTGGAGATCACGGCAATTTCAAATGAGCCCCAGAACGCTGCCAGATACAGGTCGTCTTCGATTAACAATAAATAGTTGCCGAAATTCAGCTGGATGGTAACCAGGCCATCCTCAACCTCCTGAATCCAGTCGAGAAACGGCGGCTGTGCCAGCGCCGCTTCCGACAGGCTGATTTTCAGCACAAATAAAAACGGCAATAAAAAAAACAGCGCCAGCCAGAACCAGGGAATGGCGGTGATCAGGTTGTGGCCGGCAACGCCTGGCAATAAACGACGCAGCCGGCTCATTGGGTTAATACACCGCAGGAAAAGGCGCTCCAGTGGATCGCCACCTGTTGCCCCCAGGTGAGCGGTTGTTCTGCCAGCGCCTGAATATTCGGCTGGGTAAACTGCAATCGCTGACCGCTGGCCAGCTCGACGTGATAAATCGACACGTCGCCTAAATAGGCAATTTCCTGAATAATCCCCTGCGTGCTGTTGGCTTCGTTCTGGTGTTGCTGGCGCACGGTGATTTTTTCCGGCCGGATTGCGACGGTGACGTCCATCCCCGGTGTCAGTGGCTGGCTGTGGTGAACCTGTAATTCACAGCCGGCCTGTTCGCACTGGATCTGTACCAGGTCGTCATCGTGGCTGATGACCTGGCCGTTAAATAAATTGACCGAACCAATAAAACCGGCGGCGTAACGGCTGGCCGGGAATTCGTACATACGGCGCGGATTATCGACCTGCTCAATGCGGCCATCACGCATCAGTGCAATGCGCGATGACATGGTCATGGCTTCTTCCTGATCGTGGGTGACCACGATAAAGGTGATGCCGAGGCGCTCCTGAATATTCACCAGTTCAAACTGGGTCTGTTCGCGCAGTTTTTTATCCAGTGCTCCGAGTGGTTCGTCGAGCAGCAGAATTTTCGGGTGTTTGGCCAGTGCCCGGGCCAGAGCAACCCGCTGGCGCTGACCACCGGACAGCTGGTCGGGTTTGCGGCTGGCTAATGCCTCAATCTGCACCAGTGCCAGCATTTCCTGCACCCGTTCGCGGATGGCTGCGCGCGGCATTTTTTCCTGCTTTAAACCGTAAGCAATGTTCTGCGCCACGCTCATATGGGGAAATAATGCGTAGTTCTGGAACATCATATTCACCGGCCGCAGATAAGGCGGCACGGCGGTAACGTCCTGACCATCGATCAGGATGCGGCCGCTGCTGGGGGTTTCAAAGCCGGCCAACATACGCAGCAGAGTGGATTTACCACAACCGGATGCGCCCAGCAGGGAAAAGAACTCACCCTTGTTGATCGTCAGGCTGATGTCATCCACGGCGTAGGTGGTGCCAAAGGTTTTCGTCAGCTTGTCGATCCGGACAATCGGCTGTTCCTCCGGCAGCGTTAGCGCTGCCGCTGAAGGGGTGGTGGTCATAACTCGTTGGGCTCAGACAGAGGTGAAGATTATTTGCCGGTTTTAACCCGGGTCCAGCTGCGCGTCATATTACGCGCTTCACGGTGTGACGGTGCTTTTAATACCACCAGTCGTTGCTGGGTTGTGGCCGGCGGGTAGATACCCGGATGGTTACGGATGGCATCGTCGACCAGAGGCGTGGCCGCCTGGTTGGCGTTGGCGTAGGCGACATAATTACTGATATCGGCAATCACCTGCGGCTGCAGCAGGTAATTAACAAACTGATGGGCGGCCTGTGGATTGGGGGCATCGGCCGGAATGACTGCCACATCGGTCCACAGCACCGCACCTTCGCGCGGAATCACGTATTGCACCTTAACGCCGTTGCCGGATTCCTGCGCCCGGGCCTGGGCCTGCAACATATCGCCGGAATAACCGTGGGCAACACAAATATCGCCGTTGGCGATGTCGTTAATGGTTTGTGAACTGTGGAAATAACGGATGTCGTCGCGCACCTGGCTGACCACGGCGGCGGCTTCTTTGATGGCTGTTTTGCTGAAATCATTGGTGTCTTTACCCAGATACAAGCGGGCGGCGACAAACACTTCGGTGGCTTCGTCGATCAGCGCGATACCACAACCGGCCAGCCGTGCGGTGATTTCCGGATCAAACACTAAGCGCCAGCTGTCGAGTGGCATATCGTCGCCTAAAATGGCTTTGACCTTGTCGACGTTATAGGCGATACCGGAGGTGCCCCACATATAAGGCACCATAAACTGATTGCCGGGGTCGAGGTCTGCGAGTGATTTCAGGATGACCGGATTCAGATTGTGGTAGCCAGGCAGCTGGCTTTTATCGTACGCCTGATACAGTTTTGCCTGCACCCCCCGGGCGGCAAACGGCCGCGCAGTGGGAAATACCAGATCGTAGCCGGTGCGGCCGGTGAGCATTTTGGCTTCCAGCACTTCGTCGGAATCATAGACGTCGTAAGTCACTTTAATGCCGCTGGCTTTTTCAAAGTTGGCCAGGGTATCTTCGGCAATATAATCCGACCAGTTATAAATATGCAGTTCCTGCTGTGCTGCAGACACACCGCTGAACATCAGAGCGCTGGCCAGGACGGCGCGCAATACACGGTTTTTCATCGGACCTTTTCTCCTGCTGATTAAGCGAATGACTGGCGTGACTGACCCTTTACCTTAGCCGCCAGAATCGGGCGCGCAATATTGGCGATTTTCCCTGAAAAATACAATTGATCCGGTGTTATGATTCCGGACTTTCAGACAATCAGGAATCCAGCACCGGCTATGGCCAAACCCGGCACCCGAAAGGGTAACAAACGCAACCGTAAAACGTCAGCCAGACAACCGTCCAAAGCGGCCGCTTCCCGCCCGCGTGGCGCCTTATGGCGCTGGTTCTGGCGCCTGAGTTTACTCGGGCTGGTGGGATTGTCGGTGTACCTGGTGTATCTCGATGCTCAGGTACGGCAGCAGTTTGATGGCAAAAAATGGAAATTGCCGGCCAAGGTGTATGCCCGGCCACTGGTGTTGTATCCGGGGCTGCAGCTGAATGCCGGGCAATTGCAGGCGGAGCTGAGCTGGGCTGACTATAAAGAATCGCGCCATGCCGAGGTGCCGGGCAGTTATGCCCGCCGGGGTGACGACTGGCTGGTGTATCGCCGTTCTTTCCCGTTCTGGGATAACGCCGAAGCGGCGCGTTTTATTCGCGTCGATATTGACGACGGCCGGGTGCAACGTATCCGTGACCGCCAGGGTCAGGAGATTCCTCTGATCCGGCTGGAGCCACAATACGTCGGCGGAATTTTTCCGGCCCACAACGAAGACCGCGAACTGGTGTCGCTGGAACAGGTGCCACCGATGCTGGTGGCGGCGCTGGTGGTGACCGAAGACAAAGCCTTTTTTGAGCACTGGGGGGTGTCGTTCCGCGGTATCGCCCGGGCGATGGTGGCCAATATTCAGGCCGGTGGTTTTGTTCAGGGGGGGTCCACATTAACCCAGCAGCTGATTAAAAACTTTTTCCTGACCAGCGAACGTACCCTGTCGCGTAAGGCGCAGGAAGCGTTAATGGCGTTGTTGCTGGAGCTGCATTATTCCAAAGAAGAAATTCTCGGGGCTTATCTGAACGAGGTCTACCTGGGCCAGGCCGGACGCCGGGCGATTCATGGCTTTGGTCTGGCGGCGCGTTTTTATTTTGGTAAAAGTGTCAGTGAGCTGACCCTGGATGAAGTCGCCACGCTGGTCGGACTGGTGAAAGGCGCTTCTTATTACAACCCGAAACGTAATCCGCAGCGCGCCAAACAACGGCGCGACCTGATTCTCGGGCTGATGGCCGAGCACGATATTATTTCCGATGAGCAGCGGATTCAGGCCCAGGGCCGTCCGATTAAGGTCGCTAATTCACGCCGGGCCGGGCAGCGGGAATATCCGGCGTTTCTGGAGCTGGCGAAAAAACAGCTGCAACGTGATTACCGGCTGGAAGACCTGCAGAACGAAGGGCTGCGTATCTTCACCACGCTCGATCCCTGGATTCAGCATTCGCTGGAAAAATCGGCGCTGCGGCATATCGCCAATCTGGAGCGCTGGCAGCCGGCACAAAAGGATAAGCTGGAAACCGCGGCGGTGGTCACCAGTGTTGATGGTGGCGAAATCCGGGCGTTATTAGGATCGCGTCAGACCGAATTTTTTGGCTACAACCGTGCCATCAGTATGCAGCGCTCGATTGGTTCACTGGCGAAACCGGCGGTGTATCTGACGGCGCTGAATTCCGGCCGCTTTCACTGGGGCAGCCCGGTCAGCGATGCGCCGGTCACCGTCAGTGGCCCGGCCGACAGCTTATGGCAGCCGAAGAATTACGACCGCAAAAGTCATGGCATTGTGCCTATGGTGGACGCCATGGCGCGTTCCCTTAACCAGGCCACCGCCCGTTTGGGGATGACGGTGGGGCTGGAAAAAGTAGTACATACCTTCCGCCAGCTGGGGCTGAAAAAAGATATTCCGCCCTATCCGTCGATATTGCTGGGTGCCATTGATGCCTCTCCGCTGGAAGTGGCGGGCATGTACCAGACCATCGCAACTCAGGGCTTTTATACGCCGTTGCGTACCATCGAAGCGGTGACCACCGCCACTGGTAGTACCTTGTCATCGTATGCCATCGAAGGGGAACAACGTTTCCCGGCGGAACAGATGCAGTGGTTGCGTTATGGTCTGGAGCAGGTGGCAGAACGCGGTACCGCACGCCGTCTGACGGCTAATCTGGAGGGCCCGCTGGCGGCCAAAACCGGCACCAGTGACGATCAGCGTGATGCCTGGCTGGCCGCTTTTGATGATCGTTATCTCGGCGTCATCTGGGTCGGCCGTGACGATAACAAAGCCATGCCGTTTGCCGGCAGCAGTGCGGCATTACCGATCTGGATGAATGCCTTCCGTGATATTGGTGTACAACCACTGAAAGCCGCGCATCGGCTGCAATGGCGTGCGGTGGATGAACAGGGGAGGCAATTACAGCCACACTGTGACGGCAAGAGTTATCCCTTTATTGCCAGCCGGCTGGAAGCGACGCCACACGGCTGTGAGCAGGCCAGCCAGCCGCAACCGGAAGAACAATCCGGCTGGCTCGACTGGCTGTTTTAAGCCGCGGGCGGTTATTCCGCCGCTGGCTGGCGTGTGGATAAGCCCTGCAGCCAGTACTGCACCATCTGTTGGCGGGCCTGAGCCAGGCCGTGCATGGCGGCTTTTAAATACAGCTGGGTGACCGGCTGTTGCAGGAAGTGTTCGTAGGCCTGCAGTTCGGCAGCAGAGAAGTCACGTAAGGCAAAGCCCAGCGACATCGACACCAGCTGTTCGGCATTAAAGACCATGTGTTTGCGTTGTTGCTGCATCTGCTGGCGGAACTCCGGCAGCGCAAACGGTTCGCCGTTAATGCCGCTTAAGGTGGAATATTTCGCCAGTTGCTGGTGTTCCTGCATATCCACCATAAATTCCACCAGACCCAGTTGTTTATCCAGTAATGCGGCCAGCTGTAATAATTCCGGGCTGGTTAATACCTGGTTGGCCTGGCTCATCATTTCGGCAAAGCCCTGCTCGCTGGCGGCATATATCTGCGCCTGATTAATTTTGCGTCCGGTGTCTGACTGGTACCAGCGCAGAATGCTGAGCAACTCGTCTTGATTGAGTGCCTTGCTGACGGCCAGCGCCATCTGTTGCTGAGTGTCACTGTTCTCCAGACTGCGCCGTGCCAGGGTTTGCAGTTGTGCTTGTTGCTGAGGTTGACCCGCCAGCGCGACACCGTGTTCTATGCCGGCTTCAAAGTGGCTGGGTAACTGGCTGATCAGGCTGTGAAAGCCGGAGGCACGGATCACCGCGGTGGCTTGTGGCAAGGCCCCGGTGGTGGTGTCCGCCAGGCTGTTCAGTGACAGCAACAGCAGTCCCAGTAAGCCGCTTGTGGCCAGCCGGAACTGAGAAAAAAGTGAATAAAACGTCATAACTGCATTCCTGTGCTTTATTTTTCTGTTCAACAATTCATGATTACCCGGCAACGGCTGGGTCATATTTGATTCAGATCAATATATAACCACTCTGTGAATAAGGTTATGACAAGGTTTTTCCCGATGATCAACAACATGCGACTCTGTCCGCCATTGGCTCTTTGTGCCGTGGCTGTATTCCTGTCGGCCTGTAGCCCGCAACCACCCAAACCGCAGGACTATGAGCTGTCGGTACATACCTTGCCGCAACAACAACGGGCTGAGCAGCCGGATGCTGACGGCCAGTATGCGCTGACTCTGGCTTCGCTGGAGCAGGGCCAGCATCATCCGGCGATTGCGGCGTTATTTGCCAAGGCGGAACAGGCCAGGCTGCAGCAACGCTGGCATATGGCGTTAAAATACCTCGATCAGGCGCGTCAGATTCAGCCGCGTAACCCGGCGGTGTTGTATCGTCAGGCCTGGGTCAATCTGCAACTCGGGCGGGCGGCGCAGGCCGAGCAGTTATTACAGCGGGCAAAAGTGTTTTCCTCGGGCGATGAAGCTCTGGAACGGCGTCTCGACTGGTTGTTAGCCGATGCTCTGGATGCACAGGGAAAAAGCAGCGGTGCGCAGGCGGCCCGTCAGCGGGCAACCCGCTGACGGCAGTGGCTGTCAGCCGCGCAGCGATAACCATCGGTTGCTACAGATAAGATAGGGGATTAAGGTCAGGCCGAGCCAGCTCCAGACGGCCGGGGTATGATTCAGGTTGCTGCGTAAATCCAGCCCCAGGTAGCCAGCCGATAACGCCAGCCAGAATAACAATACGGCGATAAAGCTGAACTCGCGCCGGCGAATCACGGGCAGGGCAAAGGTCAGTGCGCCGGCCAGTAACACCAGCAGCATCCAGTAGTCCAGCCATTCGCTGTTGCGGGTCAGGGCAAAAACGGCACAAATCCCCAGCAGGATCCGGCCCCAGACCATACGGCTCCAGTCCTGATCCAGCGCCCGTGCCAGGCCGCTGAACACCAGCAGCGGTAACGCCGCAAATAACGCCAGTTGCTGAAACAGGCCAGCGGTCTGATTGATATCCGCATTGTTTTGCCAGGCTGGCACCAGGCTCAGCGTCACGGTAGCCAGGCCGGCCAGCAGTAACAGCAGAGCACTGGCAAACCGGGCAGCCCGGTCGCCGCTGCCGGGAGCGTTGCCTTCGGGCTGATTGCCCTCGCTCAGTAATGACCGGTTTTGCCAGACTAAAACGGCGGCGCTGAGCAGCAGAATAACGGCGTGCAGGTTCACGTGATTATCCTTTCAGGCTGGCCATCACGATGCTGGCGGCATCGATGGTGTGCTGAATGTCTTCTTCTGTGTGAGCAATCGACATAAAGCCAGCTTCAAAAGCGCTGGGCGCGAGGTAGACGCCTTGCTCCAGCATGCCGTGGAAAAACCGGTTAAAGCGCTCACCATCACACTGTTCGGCCACGTCTTTAAAGCAACTCACCTGGTCTAACTCGGTGAAGAAAATACCAAACATCGAACCGGCACTGTTGTGGGTAAAGGCAATACCGTGCTGATCGGCGGCGGCCTGTAAACCATTCAGCAGTTGTTGCACCCGGTCGTTCAGCTGCTGGTAAAAGCCGGGTTGCTGAATCGCTTTTAACATCGCCAGACCGGCTGCCATCGCCAGTGGATTACCGGATAAGGTACCGGCCTGATACACAGGACCCAGCGGCGCCAGGTGTTCCATAATTTCACGTTTACCACCAAAGGCACCAACTGGCAGACCACCACCAATGACTTTGCCTAAGCAGGTCATGTCCGGGGTGATGCCATAATATTGCTGCGCACCACCCAGTGCGGCGCGGAAACCACTCATGACTTCGTCAAAAATCAGCACGATGCCGTGTACGGTGCACAGTTCGCGCAGACCCTGGAGGAAGGATTTGCTCGGTGGGATGCAGTTCATGTTGCCGGCCACCGGCTCGATAATGACACAGGCGATCTGATCACCGATCTGAGCGAAACATTCTTTCACCGAATCCAGGTCGTTGTAGTTCAGTGTCACTGTGTGTTCGGCAACCGACGCCGGAACGCCCGGAGATGTCGGCACACCCAGTGTCAGCATGCCGGAACCGGCTTTCACCAGTAGTGAGTCGGAGTGACCGTGGTAACAGCCTTCAAATTTCACCAGTTTGTCGCGCCCGGTAAAACCACGGGCCAGACGAATGGCACTCATGGTGGCTTCGGTGCCGGAGTTGGCCATGCGTACCATGTCGATGGAGGGGAATAACTTACACACCTCGTTGGCCATCTCGGTTTCGATACCGGTTGGTGCACCAAAGCTCAGGCCGTTTTCCATCTGGGCTCTGACGGCATCAAGAATTTCCGGCGCGCTGTGGCCCAGAATCATTGGCCCCCAGGAACCGACGTAATCGATGTAGCGGTTGCCATCCACATCGTAGGCGTAAGCGCCTTTGGCGTGATCAAAAAAGATCGGGGTACCACCAACACCCTTAAAGGCACGCACCGGAGAGTTCACGCCACCCGGAATGTGTTGCTGAGCCTGTGCAAAAAGTTGTTCAGATTTTGAGATGGAGTAGGACATAAATTTCTCGGTTCTGTTTTCAGATAACGTTTGGAGCCGGATAAAAGATAATTTTTCTGCTGCCGCGCCGAAGGGCCATCCATGGCCCTGCCGCGCTACCGCGACATCCTGTCGCTGCCTTCGAAAAACAATCTGTACCCGACTCCTTAAAAATTTTGACAGCGATCTAATAATTTATCGGTGCGCTGCGGGGCATATTGTCTGAAGTTTGTTGATGACCGTCTGCCGCAGGGATGCGGCAGTCGAGACTACAGGGATGTATTCACGTCGTGTCAGCAATAAATTTCAGACAAATGTGCCCTTTGAAATCTCTAGCGGCTAAAACGGCCTCACCACCACCATGATGACAATAAATACCAGCAAAAATACCGGCGCTTCGTTAAACCAGCGGTAAAACACATGGGAACGCTGGTTTAAATCATCACGGAAGACTTTCACCAGATGGCCACAATAAAAGTGGTAAACCAGCAATAACAGCACGGCGGTCAGTTTGCCGTGCATCCAGCCACTGCTGATGTAATACGACCAGTTGGTGCTGAGCAAGCCAATGCCCAGCAGCAGCACCACTACCATCGACGGTGTCATAATACCGCGGTACAACTTGCGCTCCATGATTTTAAAGCGCTCGCGTGATACCTCATCGTCGGCAGCGGCATGGTAAACAAACAGCCGTGGCAGATAAAAAATGGCCGCAAACCAGGTCACCACCGCAATAATATGAAAGGCTTTCAGCCACAGAAACATGTTGGCTCCGTTAGCCCGGCTCACTGACCGGTGCTGGGTTGATAACGATAAAAAAGTTCGATCTGTTCGCGCGACACCAGGCCAATACAATGGTTTTTCTGTTCGTCGCGGTAAACCGCCAGCCATTGTAATTGACCCGACTGCATCAGGTCTAAGGCATCCTGCAAATTGGCCTTCAGAGATATCTGGCCCACCTCATGGCGCTGGGCCGGCATGGCGATCAGATCCAGCGGCGGTTGTTGTGCGTGTTCATCTTCGTGGCCGGCATCCGTTTGCTGTTCTGCCCGTTGTTCGGCGTCGTGTGCCATGACGTTGACCAGGTCGGCGGTCGATAACAACGCCTGTTCGTGTTCCAGTAACAACCAGTCGGGCTGGTCCTGCAGAATCAGTTCGGCGCTGTCGCGTGAGATATGGCGGTCGACACAGACAAAACGACGGGTCATGGCCTGGGCAACCCAGGTGTTGCGTAACATCTGTTGCACCGGAGTGGGGGTCTGGGCCAGCGGGTTTTTCCCTAATAACACCTGAAACACCGATGGCAGATTAAAAATTTCGCTGGCAATCAGGCTGGCCACCACAATCGCCAGCATGCCCGGCATAATAATGTTGGGGTTGGCGGTCAGTTCCAGCATGGCAACCAGTGCCGCCAGTGGTGCCCGTAATGTCGCCCCCATCACCGCACACATGCCCAGCATGGCGTAAAAACCAACCGATACCGGATACTGTGGTAACCACCAGGCGGATAATTGCCCCATGATGCCGCCCAGCGCGGCACCAACAAATAAGCTTGGGCCAATCAGACCACCGGGGAAACCAGCAGCTGCTGCCCAGGCCGCCAGCCAGAGCTTACCGATCAATAATGCGAATAAGGTGAATACCACCACCTTGCCGGCCAGTGCGTCGTTAACCGTGTCGTAACCGATGCCGAGCAGTTGCGGCAGCCACAAACTGATGATAGCGGTGGTCAGGCTCAGGCCGCCCCATTTCAGCCAGAGTGGCCAGTGGCTGAAGT
The DNA here is from genome assembly GCF_042648445.1 of Bacterioplanoides pacificum. Taxonomy (NCBI): domain Bacteria; kingdom Pseudomonadati; phylum Pseudomonadota; class Gammaproteobacteria; order Oceanospirillales; family Oceanospirillaceae; genus Bacterioplanoides; species Bacterioplanoides pacificum. The sequence goes on along the minus strand of NZ_JBHRYB010000025.1, from coordinate 8,542 downwards.
GCTGAAATTGCCGCACCGCCATCACAAAGCCACTGGCCGTCAGCCCGGCCATTACCCCGAGGGCAAAAATATAAGGAATTTCCAGCAAGGAGTGCATGTCCACGCCGGGTACCACAAACGCCGTTTCCGCACCAAACACAGCTTCAGTGACGATGGCGCCGGCAACGGATGCAAGAATAATGGGAATAAAACCGCGGATGCTGTATTCCAGCAGCACCACTTCCATGGCAAAAATCACGCCGGCCATCGGTGTGTTAAACGACGCTGAAATTGCACTGGCAACACCACAGCCGGCGAGAATCCGCAACCGATGGTGGGCCAGGCCAAAGCGCTGGCCAATCTGGCTGGCAGTGCCGGCGCCGAGGTGTACTGCCGGCCCTTCCCGGCCAACGCTGTGGCCGCTGAGCAGGGCGATAACAGCCGCCAGCCATTGCAACATCAGGTTGGGCAGCGGCAGGTAACCCTGATGACGCTCCATTCGTATTAATACGTGGCCAACCCCGACCGAGCGTTGTTCTTTGCTCAGTGGCTGGAAAATCGCAATCAGTAATACGCCACCGGCTAACAGCAAAGCGGCCCGTAACCAGGGGGCCAGCGCTTCGTAATCTTCTTCGCTGCTCATCGGTAATAACTCGACCAGCGGAATTTCGATGGCGAAGCGGAACAGGGTGATCACCCCGGCGCTGGCCAGGCCAACCAATAATGCCAGCAGCGCCATGCCAATCTGATTATTCGACAGCGTAACGTGGGTCAGCCAGTGTTGTTGCAGCCACTGTTTGAGAGAAGTCACAGAAGTTTCCGTTAGCGATAGAAAACGAATTATATCAACGATTACCGGATGGCGGGTGTCAGCGCCAGCAAGAATCAGTATTATAAGCTCCTTTTGTTGCTGCGGCTGCGCCTTACGAACGGCAGTCGTGGACGATAACCAAACTGCTGTGAGGTTTCTTTGTGATTAAAGTCGGTATTGTTGGCGGCACGGGTTACACCGGTGTCGAACTGCTCAGAATTCTGGTTAACCATCCGGACGTCGAACTCAGCGTCATTACTTCCCGCAGTGAGGAAGGTATGCCGGTGGCGGATATGTTCCCGAATCTGCGTGGCCATACCGACCTGCGTTTTTCCGTGCCCAGCGCCGACACACTGGGCGCCTGTGATGTGGTGTTTTTTGCCACACCACATGGTGTTGCTCATGCTCTGGCTCAGGAAGTGCTGGACGCCGGTGCCAGGGTCATCGACTTATCCGCAGATTTCCGGCTGCAGGACGCGCAGGAATGGGAGAAGTGGTACAACCAGCCTCACGGTGCGGTGAATCTGTTACCGGAAGCGGTCTACGGTTTGCCGGAAGTCAACCGCGAACAGATTCGTCAGGCACGCCTGATTGCGGTTCCGGGTTGTTACCCGACCTCTGTGCAGCTGGGGCTGTTACCTTTGCTGGAAAAAGGTTTATTGCCACAGCAGATGCTGATTGCCGACTGTAAATCCGGTGTCAGTGGTGCTGGCCGCGGTGCTAAAGTCGGTTCGCTGCTGTGCGAAAGCTCGGAATCGATGATGGCTTATGGCGTTGCCGGTCATCGTCATTTGCCGGAAATCCGTCAGGGTCTGAGCCGGGCAGCAGGTTATGCAGTGGATCTGACCTTTGTGCCACATCTGACGCCGATGATTCGTGGAATTCATTCTACACTGTATGCCCAAGCCCCTGATTTAAAAGACGATTTGCAGGCATTGTACGAGCAGCGTTTCGCTGACGAGCCGTTTGTTGATGTGATGCCGGCAGGCAGTCATCCGGCGACCCGCAGTGTGAAAGGCAGCAATATGTGCCGTATCGCGGTGCATCAGCACGCCGAAACCGGCCAGATCATTGTGTTATCGGTGATTGATAATCTGGTGAAAGGTGCTTCTGGTCAGGCGGTGCAGAATATGAACATTATGTTTGGCCTGGAAGAGCAGGCCGGTCTGCGTCAGGTGGCTTTGCTTCCGTAATCTGAAATCACTGACACTAAGGATTCAACTATGGCCGTGGTCAAAGGCAGTCAGCAGGATCGACTGATCATTCGTCACTACAAACCGGGGCAACGGTTTCGCCGGTTTTTGTTCACACTGATACTGATCGCCGCTGTTGGTGTTGGCGGCTATTTTGCCGGTGTCTACGACAGTATGTCGAGCATTCGCCAGCTGACCTCGGAACGCGATTCGTTGCAGACCGAGCTGCTGCAGGGAGAGCGGGAAATCACCCGTCTGACTCAGCGGGTCGGGGTGCTGGAGAAAGGTGGTGAAGTGGATCGCAAAGCCACCGAAGGCATTCGCCAGACCGTTAAAGAGCTGAAAGCGCACGTCGCCACACTGGAAGAAGAAGTGGCCTTTTATAAAGGCATTATGGCACCAAGCAGCAATGATAAAGGCCTGCGCATCAGCAAAATTAATATTCAGCCGGGTGACGCTGCCGGCCAATACAGCTATTCCATCATGCTGACTCAGGTGGCGGATAACAGCAGTTATATCACCGGCCTGGCGGCGGTGAATTTTGTTGGCACTCAGGCCGGTGAAAAAGTTATCCTGCCGCTGCGCGATCTGGACGGTGATATCGCCGATCTCGGCGTGAAGTTCCGCTTCCGTTATTTCCAGGAAGTTAAAGGCACCCTCAGTCTGCCGGCGCAGTTTGTTCCGGAGCAGGTGCAGGTGGTATTACAGTCGACCGGCAATAAAGCACAGCGGGTAGAAGAATCGATCGAATGGCCTGGAACAGGAGAGGCATAGTTCATGTTCAGCAGTAAAGATAAGGGTGCCAACACCCATTACGACACCTTAATTTCGGCCAAAACAGAAATTGTGGGTGATGTGAAATTCACCGGCGGATTACATGTCGATGGCCTGATTAAAGGGAATCTGCTGGCTGAGCCTGACGGCGATGCGGTGGTGCGCATCAGTGATAAAGGCCGGGTGGAAGGTCAGATTCACGCCCCGAATGTGGTGGTCAACGGCAACGTGACCGGCGATGTACACGCGGGTAAATACATCGAACTGGCGAAAAAAGCACATGTAAACGGTGACGTGTATTACCACGCCATGGAAATGGTGCTGGGCGCCCAGGTGAACGGCAAACTGAACCACCAGGCTAAAGGCGCACCGGGTAAAAAAGCACCGGAAGCGGTGAAAGAACAGTCCGGTGCTGACGCCAAAGTTGACTGAAATAGTCGGGTAAGCGGATAATTTCAGCCATCATTATTACTATTGCGGAGCCTTCATGAGCGCAGTGCAACAAGCAACCCCGTTTGATCTGACCCCAGCCGCGGAAGAAAAAATCCGCGAACTGCTGTTGGAAGAGGCGGATGACGAGCTGTGTTTACGGGTGTTTGTCACCGGTGGTGGCTGTTCCGGCTTTCAGTACGGCTTTACCTTTGATGATGATCGTGCGGAAGACGATTTTGCCATCAGCAACAACGGTGTACGGGTGCTGGTGGATTCACTCAGTTACGGTTATCTGGTGGGCTCGGTTCTGGATTACCAGGAGGGCCTGGAGGGGTCACGCTTTACGGTTAATAACCCTTCTGCAACCTCAACCTGTGGTTGTGGTTCATCCTTTTCGATCTGATCAGCGGAGAATATTTATGAAGTCGTGCGGTTATTCTGTTGTTGTTATTGCCGTCCGGCTGCTGTTACTGCTGCTGCCAGTCGGACTGGTGGTGGCCGAACACCCACCACAGACCAATCAGGCACCGGCGATTCAGAATGCCGCGCCTCAGCTGGCCGCACCGCAGAAACTTCAGGCGCTGGTTAAGTTACACACCGCCGATGAATTACGCGCCCTGTTAGCCCGGGCAGAACAGATCGCCAGTGGCAAAGACGAATACAACACCGACGAGCCAATCGCTCTGGTGTTACACGGCGCCGAGATTGAAATTTTCAAACGCAGTAATTACCGCAGCAATAAAGAGCTGGTGGATCTGGCTGCGCGGCTGGATGCTTTTAACGTCGTCGATTTAAAAGTCTGCCGGCGCTGGATGGGGCAACATGATCTGGAGCTGGGTGACCTGCCACCGTTTCTCGATCCGGTTCCTTTTGGTGGCGACGAAGTCAAACGCCTGCAAGGTGATGGTTACGCCTACTTCTGAGTTGTCTCAGGCCGGGTAGATGCCGCCCAGAATCCGTTCTCCCCGGGCGCCGGTAACCGCAGGTGCATTGCCGTTCAGGCCGTTCAGGGTACGGTATGCCAGCCAGGCAAATGCCATGGCTTCCATCCAGTCCGGATCAATACCGGCGCTTGCTGTGCTGAGCAGCTGATGAGCCGGTAACGCCTGCTGCAGTCGCTGCACCAGGTCCCGGTTATGGATACCACCACCACACAACAGAATTTCGCCATCGGCGTGGCCATGTTGCTGTACTGCGTCAGCGATACAGTCACAGCTGAATTGTGCCAGGCTTGCCTGAATATCTTCCGCCGGACAGGCCGGTAAATCGCCCAATAATTGCAGATTAAACAATTCCCGCCCGGTGCTTTTCGGAGGTGGTTGCTGCAGGTAATCTTGTATGGCGCTGAGTTGCTGCCATTGTTGTAACAGAGCGGGCTGCACCTGGCCACAGGCGGCGTATCGGCCTTCGGCATCATAATTTTGTTGCCAGTGCTGCTGACACCATTCGTCCATTAAGGCGTTCCCCGGGCCACAATCAAAGCCCAGTAAGCGTTCACCAAGTACCGTCAGATTGGCAATACCACCGATATTCAGCACCATTCGTGGCCGGCTGCTGTTGCCCAGACAGGCCTGGTGAAAAGCTGGCACCAGCGGGGCACCCTGGCCGCCGGCGGCAATATCCCGGCGGCGGAAATCAGCAATGCAGCTGATGCCGCTGTGTTCAGCAATCCAGCCCGGATCACCAATCTGCCAGCTGCTGCCGCTGAGTTGCTGATCGTTGGCAATATGGCGCAGGGTATGGCCGTGGCTGCCAATAGCGCTGACTGCCGTGGCCGGGGTGTTACTTTGCTGTAACAGCTGATTGATGGCTTCGACGCTGATTTCGGCGATTCTGCGATCCAGTTGCATAACCTGCGCGGCCGGCAATTGCGGCGCAACGGCGGCCTGACGCAGCTGTTGCGCAAACGCTGCCGGGTAGCTGATGCCACAGGCATGTCGCAGCTTAGGCGCTGACCCGTCGCGGAATTCCACCAGGGCCGCGTCCATACCATCGGCACTGGTGCCTGACATCAGGCCGATAAACAGCGTCATGCCTGCGGCGTTCCGTTGTTGCCTTCGGCCAGTACCTGCTCGTCGTGGCTGCTCAGCCATTCCACCAGTGAGTTGGATTTTTTCAGGAAATCCGCTTTCTGGCTTTTTGAGATGGATTTGGCTTTTGGCAGTTTGACTCTTAATGAATCGCGATGGACGCCATCCACCCGGAACTCATAATGCAAATGTGGGCCGGTAGCCAGGCCGGTACTGCCGACGTAACCGATAATTTGTCCTTGTTTTACCTGGCGGCCACGACGCACGCTGCGGCCGAACTTGCTCAGGTGAGCGTACAGGGTCTGATAGCGGGAGCCGTGCTGAATAATCACACAGTTACCAAATCCGCCTTTACGCCCGGCAAAGGTAACCTTGCCATCACCGGCGGCCTTAATTGGTGTACCACGAGCGGCGGCGTAATCGGTGCCGCGGTGCGCGCGAAAACGGTTTAAAACCGGATGTTTTCGTTTCAGGTTAAAGCGTGAACTGATACGGGCGAAATCAATCGGGTTACGCAGAAACTCTTTGCGCATGCTTAACCCTTCCGGAGTGTAATAACTGGCGTTGCCTTTGTTATCTTCATAACGCACCGCGGTCAGTTCCCGGCCACGATTGTTAAAGCGGGCAATCAGGATGTCGCCGTTGCCGATTTTTTCACCGTCGAGAAAGATTTCTTCATAGATCAGGCTGAAGGAATCGCCCTGGCGGATATCCAGTGCAAAGTCGATGTCCCAGCCAAAGATGCCGGCCAGTTCAATCAGAACCTGTTCAGGAACACCGGCCCGGCCGCCATCCAGAAATAACGAGTTATTGATTACCGTGCTGGCAAAACGCGGCCGATAATCGGCATCACGTTCCAGCAACTGATAATTCAGGTTGCCTTCGGCGTCGCGGACAAAACTGTGGCGTGCCAGCGGCGAAATAATCATATCGAGTTTCTGCACCCGGTTGTCTGCGGATGCCAGCCAGCGCAGTTTCTGTTGCGGTTGCAGACGGATGGCATCTTTGGGGGCAACCGCTGCTATTTCCAGCACGTCCACCGCACTCAGATTATGGCGATCGAATAATAACGACAGATTTTCACCGGAACGCACTTCCGCTTCCTGCCAGTTTTCGTCGGCCTTGGCAGTGACTGCGGATTTCTGTGGGATATCAATGACGATACGGGTTTGTTCAGTATTATGTGGCGCAGGTGTTGGCCAGAGGGAAATCATCAGCAGAATGAATAATAAGCTCATCGCCCCTAAGAGATGGCTAACGGGGAAATACTGCAAGCGTCCGGGCAGAGCCATAGGGTATTTTGTCCTGTCTTATTTTAACGCGGGCTAAGTGTACCCAATCACTTCCGGACTGTCCTCAGGAGAAGTGTATAGACTTGATTTTGCACCTTGTTCAGGTATGTTCAGCTCCCTTCCGATAATCAATGTGTGAATAGCCACCATGACTGCAGCATTAATAGCCGATCTTAAAGAACGTGGCCTGCTAAATCAGGTCACTGCCGATGATGAGTTTATCGAACACCTGGAATCCGGGGCCCGTACTTTATATTGCGGCTTTGATCCAACGGCTGACAGCTTGCATCTGGGGCACCTGGTTCCGTTATTGGTACTGACACGGTTTCAGCAGGCGGGTCATAACCCTATTGCCCTGGTCGGCGGGGCAACCGGTCTGATTGGTGATCCGAGCTTTAAAGCTGCTGAGCGCCAGCTGAATACGCCGGATATCGTGGCGGGCTGGGCTGACAAAATCCGCAACCAGGTCAGCCAGTTTATTAAGTTTGAAGGTGTTGATAATCCGGCCCAGGTGGTTAATAACCTGGATTGGGCCGGGCAGATGAATGTTCTCGATTTCCTGCGGGACGTTGGTAAACATTTCTCCGTCAACGCCATGATCAATAAAGAATCGGTACAGCAACGGCTGAATCGTGATGGTGCCGGCATTTCCTTCACCGAGTTCTCCTATGCGCTGTTGCAGGGCATGGACTTTGCGGAGCTGAATCGTCGTTATAACTGCACCTTACAGATTGGTGGTTCTGATCAGTGGGGTAATATCGTTGGTGGTATTGATCTGGCGCGGCGTGAAAATGGTGCGCAGACTTTTGGTCTGACGGTGCCTCTGGTTACCAAAGCGGATGGCACTAAATTTGGTAAAACCGAATCCGGTGCGGTATGGCTGGATCCGGCGAAAACATCACCGTATGCCTTTTATCAGTTCTGGATGAACACCGCGGACGCAGACGTTTATAAGTTCCTGCGCTATTTTACCTTCCTGCCGGTTGAGAAGATTGCCGAAATTGAAGCGCAGGACGCTGAGATTCAGGGGCGTAAGACGGCCCAGCCAATCCTGGCCGATGAAGTTACCCGTATGGTGCACGGCGAAGAAGCGCTGGAATCGGCTAAGCGGATTACAGAAGCTCTGTTCTCCGGTGACGTTACTCAGTTGTCTGAACGGGAGCTGGAGCAAATCAAGCAGGACGGCCTGCCATCCAGCGATCTGAACACCGCAGAGCTGGCGGATAAACCACTGACGTCGTTGTTGTCGGATGCCGGGCTGGGACAAGGTAAGCAGATTAAAGATGCGCTGGGGCGTAATGCTGTGATCGTCAACGGTACCGCCTATGGTATGGATGATCTGATGAAAGGTGAGCAGATTTTTTCTGCACAGCAGGCGATGTTTGGTCGTTTCTTCCTGGTGAAGCTGGGTAAGAAAAAATACCATCTGTTTGAAATCTGATTCTGTTAATAAAAAAGTATTGACGGCGCATTTTATCTCCCTATAATGCGCCGCTCCTGATTGCTGAGGCGCTCGGGAAGCATCTTAAAGATGTTGTTTTTCACTAAGTTGGTGTGGCAGGAAGAGCTCCTGAGATGCTGAGAAAAACAAAACAAAATAAGGTATTGACGGCGGCATTAAGCTCTATATAATGCGCCGCTCCTGAAGTGAAGGGCATCGGAAGATGTTTAAAACATCAGGAAAAATAAGGGGTTGACACAGTGTTTTAACACTATATAATGCGCCCCGCTCTGAACGATAAGGCTCTGGCCAAAACGATCAGAAAGAAAAAATGGTTGACATTGAGATTCAGGTCTTTATAATGCGCAGCCCGCTTCGAGAGAAACGCGAAGCGAAGTTCTTTAACAAAGTATTTAGACAATTCGTGTGGGTACTTACTGAGATGTTGTGAAGACACGCCGACTTGCAGTTCGCTGCAATAGGCACACAAGATCATCAAGTAAGAACTCGTCGATAATTCATTTAGATTTATTGTCAGTTTTATTCTTGAGCAAGATTTAGATTGGATATTCCACCAATCGAAACTTTTT
>NZ_JBHRYB010000024.1:0-54245 GCF_042648445.1 Bacterioplanoides pacificum | reverse complement strand
GGCCGTCACACGCCATTCTTCAAAGGTTACCGTCCACAGTTCTACTTCCGTACCACTGACGTGACCGGTGCTGTTGAGCTGCCAGAAGGCGTTGAAATGGTTATGCCAGGTGACAACGTAACTCTGGAAGTGAGCCTGATCGCTCCGATCGCGATGGACGAAGGTCTGCGCTTTGCGATCCGTGAAGGTGGTCGTACGGTAGGTGCTGGTGTTGTAGCGTCTATCGTAGAATAATTTGACTGGATCAAATTATAACAGCCGAAGGCTGGTCCGGTAGGACGAAGGGCAGGAATGCCCGGAGTAGTAAAAATTATCGGATAAGTAAGTTGCTGAAATATCAGTGACTTACAACAACAAGAAAAAGGCTTCACCCTGTTTGGGGTGCGGCCTTTTTTTATTTGGTTGACACTTTTTGTACAGCCGCATACAATTCGCGTCCCTTTTATTAGGGAAATCGCGAGCTCTAGCTACTTTAACTTGGAGTTTGGTAATGCAAAACCAACGAATCCGTATCCGTTTGAAAGCATTCGACCATCGACTGATCGATTCTTCGACTCAGGAAATTGTCGACACTGCTAAGCGTACGGGCGCTCAGGTACGTGGTCCTATCCCACTGCCAACTCGTAAAGAGCGTTTTACCGTTCTGATTTCACCGCACGTTAATAAAGACGCGCGTGATCAGTACGAAATCCGTACGCACAAGCGCATGCTCGACATTGTTGAGCCAACTGAAAAAACAGTTGATGCGCTGATGAAGCTTGATCTGGCTGCCGGTGTGGAAGTTCAGATCAGTCTGGGTTAATCCGTAAGGAATTTTCCCGTACACAGTGCTCTGTGTAACGCCCGTTCAACTGGGCGGCCATAGTGGGTTAAAGCCCCGTACACGAGAGGAAATACAAAATGGCAATTGGTATTGTCGGTAAAAAAGCGGGCATGACTCGCGTATTTACCGAAACAGGTGAATCTGTTGCTGTAACTGTGCTTGAAGTGGCGCCTAACCGCATCACTCAGGTTAAAACCGCTGAAACAGACGGTTACAGTGCACTGCAGGTTACTTTTGGTGAGAAGAAAGCTTCTCGCATCTCTAAACCAGAAGGCGGTCACTTCGCGAAAGCGGATGTTGAAGCAGGTCGTGGTCTTCTGGAATTCCGTACTGACGAAGTGCTGGCAGTGGGCGAAGCCCTGACTGTAGAACAGTTCGAAGCAGGTCAGAAAGTCGATGTAACCGGTACTTCTAAAGGTAAAGGTTTCCAGGGTGGTGTTAAGCGCTGGAACTTCTCTACTCAGGATGCTACTCACGGTAACTCGCTGTCTCACCGTGCTCCTGGTTCTATCGGTCAGTGTCAGACACCGGGCCGCGTATGGAAGGGTAAGAAAATGGCAGGCCACATGGGTTCTGAGCAGGTAACTACTCAGGGTCTTGAGGTTGTGCGTATCGACGCAGAGAACAATCTGCTGTTGATCAAAGGTGCTGTTCCAGGTGCGACTGGTTCCGATGTAATTGTTAAACCAGCTGTTAAGGCTAAGGGGTAAGCAATGGAACTGAAAACTAACTCTGGTGCAGCGGTAGCTGTTTCCGATGTAACCTTTGGTCGTGAATTTAACGAATCTCTGGTTCACCAGGTTGTAACTGCATACCTGGCTGGTGCTCGTCAGGGCACAAAAGCTCAAAAGAACCGTTCCGATGTTGCAGGCGGTGGTGCTAAGCCATGGCGTCAAAAAGGTACTGGTCGCGCCCGTGCGGGTACTGCCAGCTCACCAATCTGGCGTTCAGGTGGTGTTACTTTTGCTGCTCGTCCACGTGATTTTGCTCAGAAAGTTAACAAGAAGATGTACCGTGCTGCGATGCAGGCCATCTTGTCTGAGCTGGTTCGTCAGGAGCGTTTGATCGTTGCCGATTCTTTCGCAGTTGATACTCATAAGACGAAAGAATTTGTTGCCAAACTGGACGACATGAAACTGGATAACGTATTGATCGTTGCCGGTGAAGTTGACGAAAAGCTGTATCTGGCTGCCCGTAACGTGCCACACGTTGGTGTGACCGAAGCAGCAGCAATCGATCCGGTTAGTCTGATTGCCTTCGATAAAGTTCTGGTAACCGTAGACGCTCTGAAACAACTTGAGGAGACCTACGCATGAACCAAGAACGTATCTATCAAGTATTAGTTGCGCCACATATCTCTGAAAAAGCAACCATCGTTGCAGAGAAAGCAGGTCAATACGTTTTCCGTGTTGCTCCTGATGCGACTAAGCCTGAGATCAAAAAGGCTGTTGAAGCGCTGTTCGAAGTGAAAGTTCAATCGGTACAGACTGTCAACATTAAAGGTAAGACCAAGCGTACTGCACGCGGCATGGGCAAGCGCAACGATATTCGTAAAGCGTACGTTCGTCTGGCTGATGGTCAAGACATCGACTTTGCAGACGCGGAATAAGGGGAGCTAAGTCATGGCATTAGTAAAAACTAAACCGACTTCAGCTGGCCGTCGCCACCTTGTTAAAGTCGTTAACAGTGAACTGCACAAAGGCAAGCCTCACGCAGCTCTGTTAGAGAAGAAGTCCAAGTCCGGTGGTCGTAACAATAACGGCCGTATCACTACCCGTCATATCGGTGGTGGTCACAAGCAACATTACCGTATTGTTGACTTCAAACGTAATAAAGATGGTATCCCGGCAGTTGTTGAACGTCTGGAATACGATCCGAACCGTAGCGCTAACATCGCCCTGCTGAAATACGCAGACGGTGAACGTCGTTACATCCTGGCACCAAAAGGTCTGACGACCGGTGATCAGGTATTGTCAGGTGAAGAAGCACCAATCAAAGCGGGTAGCGCGATGTCTCTGCGTAACATCCCGGTTGGTAGTGTTGTTCACAACATCGAATTGAAGCCTGGTAAAGGTGGTCAGATTGCTCGCTCTGCGGGTACTTCCGCTCAGCTGGTTGCGCGTGAGGGTGCTTACTGCACACTGCGTCTGCGTTCCGGCGAAATGCGTAAGGTTCTGGCTGATTGTCGCGCTACCCTGGGTGAAGTGGGTAACTCAGAACACGCTCTGCGTGAACTGGGTAAAGCTGGTGCGTCGCGCTGGCGCGGTGTTCGTCCTACCGTTCGCGGTGTGGTAATGAACCCGGTAGATCACCCTCATGGTGGTGGTGAAGGTCGTACCTCTGGTGGTCGTCACCCAGTTACTCCTTGGGGCGTTCCAACTAAAGGCTACAAGACTCGTAAGAATAAGCGTACCGATAAGCTGATCGTACGCCGTCGTTCTGCGAAATAATTAGAGAGGATTGAACTGTGCCACGTTCATTGAAAAAAGGTCCATTCATAGACCATCACTTGATGAAGAAGGTAGAGACCGCTCTTGAGAAGAACGACAAGCGTCCGATCAAGACTTGGTCTCGCCGCTCCACTATCTTCCCGGATTTCGTGGGGTTGACGATTGCTGTACATAACGGCAAACAACATGTGCCTGTTTTCGTAACCGAAGACATGGTTGGTCATAAACTCGGCGAATTCGCGCTGACCCGTACGTACAAGGGTCATGTAGCGGATAAGAAAGCCAAACGCTAATAGGGGTGAAGAAGCATGTCTGAAGTAGCCGCTGTATTACGTGGTGCTCGCTTATCTGCACAAAAAGCACGCCTGGTTGCGGATCAGATCCGCGGCAAAAACGTTGCTGAAGCGCTGGATATTCTGGCATTCAGTGGTCGTAAAGGCGCCGACATCATGAAAAAAGTATTGGAATCTGCGATTGCCAATGCTGAGCACAATAACGGTGCTGATGTCGATGAGCTGAGCGTATCGACTGTGTTTGTTGACGAAGGTATGACTATGAAGCGCATCCGTCCACGTGCTAAAGGCCGTGCGGATCGTATTTTCAAGCGTACTTGTCACATCACTGTGAAAGTTTCTGAGAAATAGGAGTTGGTCAGATGGGTCAAAAAGTTCATCCAACCGGTATCCGTTTAGGTATCACCAAAGACCATAATTCGGTCTGGTATGCCGGGAAGGATAAGTATGCCGACAACCTGCTGACTGACATCGCTGTTCGTTCTCTGATCGAAAAGCGCCTGGAAAAAGCCTCAGTAAGCAAAGTTGTTATTGAACGTCCTGCGCAAAACGCCAAAGTAACCATTCACACTGCTCGTCCGGGCATCGTGATTGGTAAAAAAGGTGAAGACGTTGAAGTTCTGCGTAAAGACGTAAGCGAGTTGATGGGTATTCCGGTACACATCAACATTGAAGAAGTTCGTAAGCCAGATCTGGATGCCAAACTGGTTGCACAAAGTGTTGCAAACCAGCTGGAGCGTCGTGTGATGTTCCGTCGTGCCATGAAGCGTGCCGTACAAAACGCCATGCGTGGTGGTGCTCAGGGTATCAAGATCCAGGTGGGCGGCCGTTTAGGTGGTGCTGAGATCGCTCGTTCAGAGTGGTATCGCGAAGGTCGTGTTCCGCTGCACACTCTGCGTGCAGATATCGACTACGCAACTTACGAAGCACACACTACCTATGGTGTGATTGGTGTTAAGGTCTGGATCTTCAAAGGTGAGATCCTGGGCGGGATTCAAGAAGTCCGCGACCGCGCCAAGAACAACCAGGGTAAAAAGAAATCCGGTCGTTCATAAGGGGAATTAGATATGTTGTTACCAAAACGTACCAAGTTCCGTAAGGTTCAGACCGGCCGCAACCGCGGTTTGGCAATTCGTGGCTCTAAAGTGAGCTTCGGTGAGTACGCGCTGAAAGCAACTGGCCGGGGTCGTATGACTTCTCGCCAGATCGAAGCAGCTCGTCGTGCGATGACCCGTAAGGTGAAGCGTGGTGGTAAAATCTGGATTCGTGTATTCCCAGATAAGCCAATTACTGCTAAGCCGCTGGAAGTTCGTCAGGGTAAAGGTAAGGGTAACGTAGAATACTGGGTTGCTCAGATCCAACCAGGCCGCGTTCTGTATGAGATGGAAGGTGTTCCTGAAGAGCTGGCCCGTGAAGCATTTGCTCTGGCCGCAGCGAAACTGCCTTTCAAAACTGAATTTGTTAAACGGACGGTGCTGTGATGAAAGCAAGTGAACTGAAAGAAAAATCAGTGGCTGAGCTGCAATCTCAGCTGGAAGAACTGTTGAGCGATCAATTTAAACTGCGTATGCAGAAAGCGACCGGTCAGCTGGGTCAGACTCATCTGATCAGCCAGACTCGTCGTGATATCGCTCGCGTTAAAACCGTGCTGACACAGAAGGCAGGTGAATAATCATGACTGAGACAACTGTTCGTACCCTGAGTGGTCGTGTCGTCAGCAACAAGATGGACAAGTCCATCACTGTTTTGGTTGAGCGTCGCGTTAAGCACCCGATCTATAAAAAGTTCGTGAAAAAATCAACCAAAGTAATGGCCCACGACGCCAACAACGAGTGTCAGATTGGTGACACCGTTACTGTAAAAGAGTCACGCCCTCTGTCTAAAAACAAGACTTGGGCGCTGGTAAGTATCGACGAGCGCGCCGCCAAGGTTTAATACCGGGCGCAGTTAGTAGGAGCGAATAGCATGATCCAAACGCAAACCATGCTTGACGTTGCCGACAACAGCGGCGCGAAGCGCGTACAGTGCATCAAAGTACTGGGCGGTTCACATCGTCGCTATGCCGGCATCGGTGATTTAATTAAAGTATCCGTTAAGGAAGCAATTCCTCGCGGTAAAGTTAAGAAAGGTCAGGTGATGACCGCAGTAGTTGTTCGTACCCGTAAAGGTGTACGTCGTCCGGACGGATCTATCATCCGTTTTGACGTTAACTCTGCTGTACTGTTGAACGCATCCAATGCGCCAATTGGTACCCGTATCTTTGGCCCTGTTACTCGTGAACTGCGTTCTGAGCAATTCATGAAAATCATTTCCCTGGCACCTGAAGTGCTGTAAGGGAGGGGTGACTATGTTAAAGATTCGCAAAAATGACGAAGTAGTAGTTATCGCTGGTAAAGACAAAGGCAAGCGCGGCAAGGTACAAAAAGTACTGGCCGACGGTCGCCTGATCGTATCCGGCGTTAACATGGTGAAAAAACACCAGAAACCAAACCCGTACCTGCAACAGCCAGGTGGCATCGTTGATAAAGAAGCCGGTATTCAGGCTTCTAACGTGGCTATCTGGAACGCTAAAACTGAAAAAGCTGACCGCGTTGGCTTTAAAGTTGAAGGCGAGAAAAAGGTGCGTATCTTCAAATCCACAGGCGACCAAGTGGACGCCTAATCGGAGCTGGATACTGCTATGTCACGTTTAGAAAAACTGTACAAAGAAGAAGTAGTAGCCAAGCTGCGTGAAGAGTTTGGTTACAAAAACATCATGGAAGTGCCTAAGATCACCAAAATCACCCTGAACATGGGTGTTGGTGAAGCTCTGGGTGACAAAAAACTGCTGGACAGCGCGGTTGCCGATATGGAATCCATCGCTGGTCAGAAAGTGGTTGTTACTAAGGCACGTAAGTCTGTCGCGGGCTTTAAAGTTCGTGAAGGCTGGCCAATCGGCTGTAAAGTAACCCTGCGTCGTGACCGCATGTGGGAATTCCTGGACCGTCTGGTAGATATCTCTCTGCCACGTGTTCGTGACTTCCGCGGTATTAACCCGAAATCATTTGATGGTCGTGGTAACTACAGCATGGGTGTGAAGGAACAGATTATCTTCCCGGAAATTGACTACGATAAAGTAGACAAAATCCGCGGTATGGATATCACCATCACCACTACAGCTAACACTAACGACGAAGGCCGCGCTCTGCTGAAGGCGCTGCAGTTCCCGTTCCGTAACTAAGGAGACTGAATCATGGCAAAAATCGGCATGAAACAGCGTGAACTGAAGCGTGAGAAGCTGGTCGCTAAGTTCGGCGCTAAGCGTGAAGAACTGAAAGCCATCATCAAAAATCCGGAGTCTTCTGACGAAGATCGCTGGAATGCACAAATGGCTCTGCAAAAGCTGCCGCGCGATTCGTCCGCCAGCCGTCTGCAGCGTCGTTGTCAGATGACAGGTCGTCCTCACGGTGTATACCGTAAGTTCAAACTGTCTCGCATTAAGTTGCGCGAAGAAGGCATGAAGGGTAATGTCCCTGGCCTGAAAAAAGCTAGTTGGTAAGCAATTCCCAAAAGCTGTAGAATGCGCGCCTGTTTTTTAATCTATTGCTGAAATTTTCAGCAATAGTTGATAGGTGCGCGTTCTTATCGCTGTTTGGGGCGCTGTACAACCGAGGTATATTAAATGAGTATGCAAGATACGTTGGCGGATATGTTCACCCGCATTCGTAATGCCCAGCAAGCTGGTCATACGAATGTGAGCATGCCGTCTTCAAAGATCAAAAAATCCGTAGCCCAGGTTCTCGAAGCCGAAGGTTACATCAGTGGTTTTTCTGTCGATGACGCTGTTAAAGCAACAATGACCATCGACCTGAAATACTACGAAGGTAAGCCAGTTATTGAACGCATCGAACGCGTAAGCCGTCCTGGCCTGCGTCAGTACAAAGGCGTTGCTGAGCTGCCAAAAGTAGAGGCAGGCTTAGGCGTTGCTATCGTTTCCACTTCTAAAGGCGTAATGACCGACCGTGCTGCTCGCGCTGCGGGTATCGGCGGTGAAGTTATTGCGACCGTATTCTAAGGAGTATTAACGATGTCTCGCGTAGCAAAAGCTCCTGTCGCTATTCCAGCCGGTGTTGAAGTTAAACTGGCTGGCGACAAAATTTCTATCAAAGGTAAGCAAGGTCAGCTGGACCTGGACGTACATACTTCTGTGGCGATCAGCCAGGAAGAAAACGTTCTGACGTTCGCGCCTAAAACCTCCGACAAAGCTGCCAATGCAATGGCAGGCACCTTCCGTGCTCTGGTTAACAACATGGTTAAGGGTGTTACCGAAGGTTTTGAGAAAAAGCTGATCCTGCAAGGTGTTGGTTACCGTGCGAAAGCATCCGGCAACACTCTGAATCTGTCATTAGGCTTCTCTCATCCTGTTGATTATGAGCTGCCAGAAGGCGTTAAAGCCGAAACTCCAAGCCAGACTGAAGTCGTTATCAAAGGTATCGACAAGCAGCAGGTTGGTCAGGTTGCAGCTGAAATCCGTGCCTACCGTCCACCAGAGCCTTATAAAGGTAAAGGTGTTCGTTATGCTGACGAAAATGTGCGTCGTAAAGAAGCCAAGAAAAAGTAAGGTCTAGGCCATGAATGAGAAGAAAAAAGCTCGTTTGCGCCGTGCTCAGAAAACTCGCTCACATATCCGTGAGAAGAGTGCGGTTCGTCTGTGCGTTCACCGTACGCCCAGACATATTTACGCTCAGATCATCTCTGCCAATGGCGCTAACGTCTTGGCGACTGCTTCTACCGTAGAAGCTGATCTGCGTAACGAAATTACTGGTAACGTTAACGCGGCTTCCAAAGTCGGTCAGCTGATCGCAGAACGTGCGAAAGCGGCTGGCGTAACGAAAGTTGCTTTCGATCGTTCCGGTTTCAAATACCATGGTCGTGTTAAAGCTCTGGCTGATGCGGCTCGTGAAAACGGCCTGGAATTCTAAAGGGTAAAGATCATGGCAAATAATGAACGTGTAGAACGTAACGAAAGCGAACTGCAAGAGAAGCTGGTTCAGGTTAACCGTGTAGCCAAAGTGGTAAAAGGTGGTCGTATCTTCGCCTTCACCGCTCTGACTGTGGTTGGCGATGGCGCTGGTCGTGTAGGTTTTGGTCGTGGTAAGTCGCGTGAAGTGCCTCTGGCAATTCAAAAGGCGATGGAACAAGCCAAACGTAACATGGTTAGCGTTCAACTGGATGGCAGCACTCTGCAATACCCGGTTAAAGCCCGTCACTCCGGTGCACAGGTTTATATGCAACCAGCTTCTGAAGGTACCGGTATTATCGCCGGTGGTGCAATGCGTGCCGTACTGGAAATGGTTGGTGTTAAAAACGTACTGGCTAAGTGCTATGGCTCAACCAACCCGGTGAACGTTGTTCGTGCAACTTTCAACGGTCTGGCTCAGATGAAATCTCCAGAGCAGGTTGCAGCGAAGCGTGGTAAGTCCGTCGAAGAGATTCTGGGGTAATTCGTTATGGCTAAGAAAACCGTAAAAGTCACCCAAACTCGTAGCACGATTGGCAAACTGCCGAAGCACCGTGAAACCATGAAAGGTTTGGGTCTGCGTCGTATTGGTCACACTGTTGAACTGGAAGATACACCTTCTGTTCGCGGCATGATCAACCAAGTTCAATACATGGTTAAGGTCGAGGGGGAGTAATATGCGTCTCAACGAATTGAGCCCGGCTCCTGGTTCCAAGCCTGCAGCTAAACGTGTTGGCCGTGGTATTGGCTCTGGTCTGGGTAAGACCGGTGGCCGTGGTCACAAAGGTCAGAAGTCCCGTTCCGGCGGCAAGGTAGCACCAGGTTTTGAAGGCGGTCAGATGCCTATTCACCGTCGTCTGCCTAAGTTCGGCTTCACTTCCCGTAAAGCACAGTACGTTGCAGAGATTCGTCTCAACGAACTGGCGCTGGTAGAAGGCGATGTAGTTGACCTGGCGGCACTGAAGGCGGCTGACGTCATCGGTGAGAAGATCCAGGAAGCTCGCGTGATTCTGTCCGGTGAAGTTAACAAAGCTGTAACCGTTAAAGGTTTAAAAGTCACTAAAGGCGCTAAAGCTGCTATTGAAGCAGCGGGTGGAAAGGTCGAAGACTAATGGCTAGGCAAGGCTCATTACCGCAGGGTATGCAGTCCGGATTAGGCGAGCTTTGGGCTCGCATCCGCTTCGTACTCTTGGCGATTGTTGTATATCGAATCGGTACCCATATTCCGGTACCGGGAATTAACCCGGACGCACTGGCGCGCCTGTTTGAGCAGAACCAGGGCACCATCCTGGAAATGTTCAACATGTTCTCTGGTGGTGCACTGGAGCGCATGAGCATTCTGGCGCTGGGTATCATGCCGTACATTTCAGCATCGATTATCATGCAATTGCTAACGGCAGTGAGCCCCCAGCTGGAACAACTGAAAAAAGAAGGTGAGGCTGGTCGTCGTAAAATCACGCAATACACCCGTTACGGGACCGTATTGCTGGCGACAATTCAGGCCTTTGGCGTCTCGGCCGGCTTAGCCGGTCAGGGCGTTACCTTCTCCGGCGGACTGGATTTCTACATCGCTGCTGTACCATCCTTCGTGGCGGGTGCGGTATTTATGATGTGGCTGGGAGAGCAGGTGACCGAGCGTGGTATCGGTAACGGCATCTCGATCCTGATTTTCGCTGGCATTGTGGCTGGTTTGCCAAGTGCAATTGGTCAGGCTTTTGAATCTGCGCGTCAGGGTGACCTGAATATTCTGGTACTGCTGGTTATTGCGGCACTGGCTGTGGTTGTGATTGGTTTTGTTGTGTTCGTAGAACGCGGTCAACGCCGTATTACCATCAACTACGCTAAGCGTCAGCAGGGTCGTCAGATGATGGCGGCACAATCCAGTCATTTACCGTTAAAACTGAATATGGCCGGTGTGATTCCTGCTATTTTCGCCTCTTCATTACTGTTGTTCCCGGCATCGCTGGGGCAGTGGTTCGGTAAGGGTGAAGGTATGGAATGGCTGCAGGACGTTAGCCTTGCGTTAGCGCCTAGCCAGCCGCTGTACATCGTACTGTTTGCTGCCGGCATCATATTCTTCTGCTACTTCTACACAGCGTTGATGTTCAACCCGAAAGATGTGGCTGAGAACCTGAAGAAGTCGGGTGCATTTATTCCGGGTATTCGCCCGGGCATTCAGACAGCAAAATATATTGATGCCGTACTGGGTCGTCTGACTCTGTTTGGTTCGCTGTATATCGCTGCTGTGTGTCTGATGCCGCAGTTCCTGGTAGTTGCTGCGGATGTGCCTTTCTACTTCGGTGGAACCTCGCTGCTGATTGTTGTGGTGGTTGTGATGGACTTTATGGCCCAGGTGCAATCTCACCTGATGTCACACCAGTACGAATCGCTGATGAAGAAAGCAAACCTGAAGAATTTTGGCTCAGCTCGTTGAGCCGGATTTAGGAGACTGTCATGAAAGTACGTGCGTCTGTTAAAAAAATCTGTCGTGAATGCAAAGTCATTCGTCGTAACGGCAGTGTGCGAGTGATCTGTTCAGATCCTAAGCACAAGCAACGTCAGGGTTAATCTCCTGACAAGTCAGGATTTCCTGACAAGGCGGGTGCCTTAATCTCCAGGTGGCTTGATTTTTGATCAGGCCACCTGTAGTATTTTGCGCCCTTTCATTAAGTAAGTGTAACGGAGTTAGACATGGCCCGTATTGCCGGTGTCAACATTCCTGACAACAAGCATGCAGTAATTTCTCTGACCTATGTTTTTGGCGTTGGTCAGACAACTGCCCAGAAAATCTGCGCCGCTTCAGGCATCGCTGAAGACACCAAAATTGGTGATTTAAGCGAAGATCAGCTGGATGTTGTTCGTAACGAAGTCGCTAAGTTCACGGTAGAAGGCGATCTGCGTCGTGAAGTACAAATGAACATCAAACGTTTGATGGACATGGGTTGCTTCCGCGGTATCCGCCACCGTCGTAGCCTGCCACTTCGCGGTCAGCGTACTAAAACAAATGCACGTACCCGTAAGGGTCCGCGTAAACCGATCCGCAAGTAATTAACGTTTCGTTAATTCATTTGCGAGTCGGGTTTTTAGTGTAGCTGCATTCGACTTGTTGCAGTGTTGATATTAAAAGCAGGATTTAAAAATGGCTAAGCCAAATAGATCAACTAAGAAAAAAGTTAAAAAGACGGTAGTGGATGGCATTGCCCATATCCACGCCTCTTTTAACAATACCATCGTGACCATTACCGATCGCCAAGGTAATGCCCTGTCATGGGCTACCGCGGGTGGTTCTGGTTTCCGTGGTTCTCGTAAGAGCACTCCTTTCGCAGCTCAGGTAGCTGCAGAGCGCGCTGGCGAGGCAGCCAAAGAGTATGGTCTGAAGAATCTGGACGTTGAGGTTAAAGGCCCAGGTCCAGGTCGTGAATCAGCAGTCCGCGCTCTGAATGCATGTGGTTATAAGATCAGCAACATCACTGACGTGACGCCGATCCCACACAACGGCTGTCGTCCACCTAAGAAGCGTCGCGTATAAGGAGGCAGAATTATGGCACGTTATATTGGTCCTAAGTGTAAGCTGTCTCGTCGTGAAGGAACTGACCTGTTCCTGAAGAGCGGTGTTCGTCCACTGGACTCCAAATGTAAAGCAGAAACCAAACCAGGTGTACACGGCGCTGGCCGCGGTCGTCTGTCAGACTACGGTCTGCAGCTGCGCGAAAAGCAAAAAGTACGTCGTCTGTATGGTGTTCTGGAAAAACAATTCCGTGGCTACTACAAAGAAGCAGCTCGTCGTAAAGGCGCAACCGGTGAAAACCTGCTGCAACTGCTTGAGTCACGTCTGGACAACGTTGTTTACCGCATGGGCTTCGGCTCTACTCGCGCGGAAGCACGTCAATTAGTTTCTCACAAAGCGATCGTGGTAAACGGTCAGTCTGTGAACGTAGCGTCTTACCAGGTTAAAGGTGGTGACGTGGTTGCAGTACGTGAGAAGTCTAAGTCACAGGATCGTATTAAAACTGCGCTTGAGTTAGCAGGCAACCGAGCTGATTGTGGCTGGATTGATGTTAACGCTGGCAAGATGGAAGGGACGTTCAAAGCAGTTCCTGAGCGCGCTGATCTCCCAGCTGAGATCAACGAAAACCTGATCGTGGAACTTTACTCTAAGTAATAGAGGAAATTAAGGGGCAGCTATGCAGCGTGCAGTTAATGAGTTTTTAACTCCTCGTCACATCCAAGTTGACGAAGTAAACACTACCCATGCCAAAGTTACTCTGGAGCCGCTGGAACGTGGTTTCGGTCATACTTTGGGCAGCGCATTACGTCGTATCCTGCTGTCGTCCATGCCGGGCGCAGCGATCGTTGAATGCGAAATCGATGGCGTACTGCATGAGTACAGCGCAATTGAAGGTGTGCAGGAGGACGTTATCGAAGTCCTGTTAAACCTGAAAGGCGTTGCAGTCAAATTGCACGAACGCGATGAAGCAACTCTGAGCCTGAGCAAAATGGGCCCAGGTGCAGTAACTGCTGCCGATATTCAACTGGATCATGGTGTTGAAATTGCAAACCCGGATCATGTCATCGCTCACCTGGGTGAAGGCACTGAACTGAAAATGACCCTGAAGGTCGCTTCTGGTCGTGGTTACGAAACTGTTGAGGCTCGTAACCAGAACGATGAAGAAACCAAGGCGATTGGTAAACTGCAATTAGACGCTACTTACAGCCCGGTTAAGCGTGTTTCTTACAGCGTAGATTCTGCGCGTGTTGAGCAACGCACTGACCTGGATAAGCTGGTTATCGATTTAGAGACCAACGGTACTATCGATCCGGAAGAAGCGATCCGTCGTTCTGCGACCATCTTGCAACAGCAATTAGCTATTTTCGTGAATCTGGAAAACGAAGAAGTTGTTGAACAGCAACGCGAAGAAGAAGAGATTGACCCGATCCTGCTGCGTCCAGTAGATGATCTGGAGTTAACTGTTCGTTCGGCTAACTGTCTGAAAGCAGAAAATATTTACTACATCGGTGATCTGATCCAGCGTACTGAAGTAGAGCTGTTGAAGACTCCAAACTTAGGTAAGAAGTCTCTGACTGAAATCAAAGACGTTCTGGCTTCCCGTGGCTTGTCGTTAGGTATGCATTTAGAGAACTGGCCACCAGCTTCTCTGCGTAACGACGATAAGGTTTTAGCGTAAGCTTTAACGTTCAGTTAGTAAGGAATTAAACCATGCGTCATCGTAAAAGTGGTCGTCACTTCAATCGTACAAGCGCACACCGTCAGGCTATGTTCAAAAACATGGCGGTGAGCTTGTTCGAGCATGAAATCATTAAGACTACTCTGCCAAAAGCGAAAGAGCTGCGTCGCGTAGCTGAGCCACTGATCACTCTGGCTAAAGAAGATTCAGTTGCTAATCGCCGTCTGGCCTTTGCTCGTACTCGTAGCAAAGAAGCAGTAGGTAAACTGTTCACTGATCTGGGTCCGCGTTACCAGGATCGCCCGGGTGGCTACATTCGCATTATGAAATGTGGCTTCCGTGCGGGTGACAACGCACCTATGGCTTATGTTGAGCTTGTTGATCGTCCGGTTGTTGAAGCCGACGTTGAAGAAGTTCAGGAAGAAGCCGCAGAATAACTTCCGGGTTATTCTGGCGTCAGCCGAACATAAAAAAAACCGCGTTCCTTCGGGTTCGCGGTTTTTTTATGTCTGCGGTTTACAGGTACAGTGTTATTGCTGATTGTGGACAAACGCAGCCAGCTCTTTTACAGCTTGTTTTGCCTCCGGCATATAACCGGCGTGCAGCTGAAAGACGTGCCACATCTCAGGATATTCGCTCAGGACGACCCGTACACCAGCCTGTTGCATACGCTGATGTAAACGCACGCTGTCGCTGTACAGTATCTCTTCACTGCCAACCTGTATCAGAGTGGCGGGAAAACCGTTGAAATCCGCATTCAGAGGCGAAACAAGCGGGTTATCGACGCTTTCATCCCGGCAATAAGCCGGCACGGCCTCACGTATCCAGCCCGGTGTTAATAATTTATCGCGGCCGGCACGTTGTTCGAAGCTGTCACCACTGCAGCTCAGATCGGTCAGCGGAGATAACAGCAGCAGTGCTACGGGAGGAGGTAATTCCGCTTGTTGTATGCGCTGCACCAAAGCCAGGGTTAAACCGCCGCCGGCGGAATCGCCGGCAATGTACACAGGTCCGTGATTAGCAAGCTCCTGATAGGCGCAGACAGCGTCATCCAAGCCTGCCGGAAACGGATGTTCCGGTGCCAGTCGATAATCGATCAGAGTGGTAATCAGGCCGGTTTGTTTGGCAATGCGGGCGGCCATATCGCCATGGCTCTGTGGTGAACCACAGACATAACCTCCACCGTGCAAATACAGTAGCTGGCCACGACGTGCGGCTAACGGCGTCAGCCGCCAGGCCGGTATGCCAGCCAGTGTGATTTCAATCTTTTCCACTCCCCATGGCAGAGGCGCAAATTTTTGCAACAGATTGAGGCGTTTGCGTTGTTTATGCAGCGGGTAGCCGGGGGTAAAGGTAGGCTGTACCAGCCGCTTAACGGCCGCAGCAGTCATTTTTGCCATTAGGCTGGCCATAGTCTCTCCCTGTATTCTTGTTATAAAAAAACGGCCAACAGATTACTCTGTTGGCCGTCGGAGAGAAAGTCTACTCATCCCTGAGAAGAGGATCATGAACATGGTTGCTGCCCCGCCTAAAAGGCTGCGACCACAAGAAATAATGTAACTGATATCTATGTAAGTTTGGGCAAAGCAGCGGTAAAGAAATGTCGTTGATCAGCAGCCTGGCCGCAACAGCCTGTTTCCCCGACCGGCAGGCCGGGGAACATTGGCGCAGTCAGAGCAGCATCAGGCTGAGCTCAGGGACATAGGTAATAATCAGTACCGTTGCCAGCAGAATGAAGAAAAACGGCAGCGTAGCCCGATACAGGGTCATTACCGGCTGATTAAAACGGAAGCTGGCAATAAACAGGTTCATACCCACGGGCGGGGTGAAATAACCGAGCTGCATATTGGCCAGGAACAGAATCCCCAGGTGCACCGGATGAATGCCGTATTGCACGGCTATCGGCAGAATAATGGGAATCATAATGACAATCGCCGAGAAGATATCCAGCATCATGCCCAGTACCAGCAGGAACAGGGTCAACAGCAGCAGGAAGGTAAAACCATCGCTGACGTGTTGCTGAATAAAGGCAAAAATCTGTTCCGGAATACCGGCGTCGATCATGTAGTTGGTGGACGCCAGTGAAACCGCCAGAATCAGCAGGATGGCGCCGACCAGTTTCATTGAGTCGCGCATAACGCCGGGCAATTTGGTGAAGCTGATTTCACCACGGATCAGAACGGTAACGATCAGGACATACAAGGCAGTGATGGCTGCGGCTTCTGACACTGCAAAGAAGCCGGAGTAAATACCGCCTAATACCACTACCGGTAATGGAATCTCCCAGGCGCTGTCTTTGATCGCAGCCCAGGCTTCGGCTTTATCAAACTTATGTTCCGTTTTATGGCTGTCGCGTGGCTGCAGTGCGGCGTATACCGACAGCGCCAGCAACATCAGGCCGCCGGGAATCAGGCCGGCCAGGAACAAGTCGTCAATGCTGACCGGTGTATCGAGCGCCATTTGTTGAGCCACTACGCCATACAGAATCAACGGTAATGACGGTGCAAACAATAACCCCAGGCTGCCAGAAGTGGTGACCAGGCCGAGGTTAAACTGCTGGCGATAACCGGCTTTCTGCAGGGCCGGAACCAACAGCGCACCAAGTGCCACAATGGTGACTCCGGAGGCGCCGGTAAAGGCGGTGAATAACGCACAGGCCGCCAGCGCAACAATGGCCAGGCCACCGGGCATCCAGCCGAGAAAGGCGTCGGTGATTCGTACCAGACGTTGTGGCGCTTTGCTTTCTCCCAGCAGGTAACCGGCAAAGGTAAACAGCGGAATCGCGATCAGCACCGGCATTTCGGCAACGCGGTAGATTTCCACCGCCATCACCTGCAGATCGACCTCGGTCTGATAAAAGCCCCACAATGCTGAGGCGCCAATCACGGCAAACAGCGGTGCCCCGGCCAGTGCCAGTAATAACAGGATCAGTGGTACCAGAATGCTCATGCGCTGGCCTCCGGATCTGTGCTTCCGTGCAGCGCAATCCCCAGACTCTGAATGGCAAAGCGCAGCGCCATCAGGCCAAATGCCAGCGGAATCACCAACTGCAGCGGCCAGGCGGGTACCTGCGAAAAGGCAATATCGCCGTACTCAAACGAACCTTTCACAAACTCCTGGGCGTGCCAGGCAATCAGGCCGCAGACGATGGCGGCAAACACTGACGTAACGACTCCTGAAAGGCGTTTCAGGGTATCGCCGCCGAGGCGGTTGATCAGATCGATGGCGATATGTTCGCGCGTACGGGTGGCCATCAGAGCACCCAATAAACCCAGCCACAGCACCATGACGCGTAACAGCGGCGAGATCCAGACGATACCGCCCCCGAATACCGTGCGTGCGATAATGTCGACTCCGGCGAGTACAATCATCGCCAGCAGCAGCAGAATCAGCAGTACATCTTCTGCCCGGTGCAGCCAGTCAATCAGTCGCTTCATTCCGCGGTAGCCGTTTGCTGGTTGCGGAACGCTTCGATGCGTTGTTGCAGACGCTGATAGATATCAGCCGGGTATACATTTTGTGCTTTCAGTTCGGTCAGCGCTTTATCGGCCAGCTGTTGCCACAACGCCTTATCTTCTGCTGACAGCTCGACAAACTGCATGCCGTTTTGTTGCAGTGCAGCGCGGGCGCCACGCTCATCTTTCTGGTTCTGGCTGTCCATGGCTTTAAACGCACTGGCCATGGTCTGGCGAACAACCTGCTGGTCAGCGTCACTCAGTTTGTCAAAGGCGCGCTGATCAACCACCATCATGCCGAACAGGAATACCAGTGGGAAATCGGTGGCGTATTGCAGTTTGGTGTGCCATTGCAAAGCAATCGCTGCGGATGGGGTGGCGGCAATGGTGTTGATCAGGCCGGTTTGCAGGCTGGTGTAAACATCGGACACCGGCAGCGAAATCGGTTCGACGTTACCGGCTTCAAAGATCGACAGGCTGACCTGGTCACCTTCCGGCACCCAGACTTTGCGGCTTCGCACATCATCTGAGGTTTTCAGCGCCTGGTCTGACATCAGGTAAGCAAAGCCACCTTCCGACAGGCCCAGGACTTCAAAGCCTTTATCGGCTAGTGCCTGCTTGATGATGGGATCGAATTCCGCGCGGATGGCCCGTACTTCGTCCAGATTGCGGAAGGTAAACGGCAGGTTGTAAATCAGTGAGGCATTGGCGATCTGCGCCATAGCACCGGTTGAAATGGCGCCGCCCTGTAACTGACGGATGCGCATTTTGCGCAGCACACTTTTATCGCTGCCCTGAACGCCACCGGGGAAATATTTAATTTTTACCCGGCCGTCGGTGTCTTTTTTGATATCCCGTGCGGCCTGGCGCATCAGCTTCATCCAGTTGGTGCCGTCCGGCGCCAGGGTGGCGATCTTTAACGTGGCGGCGCTGGCCAGCGGGCTGATCAGTACCAGTGCCAGTAACAGGCTGGTCAGTTGTTTCATGGTGAACTCACTCAATATTTATGGTTATTCAAAGAATTCCGCCGATTCCGCCAGCAGGGTTTCAGCCTGGCGCTGCGCCAGACGGTTAATCAGGGTTAACCCTTCTGCTTTCGGGTCTGCTGCCAGGGTTTCCTGCAACAGGCGGTCATGTAATGGCTGGTCAAACAACATACGGGCATATTGTTTCGCGTATAAGACTTTTGCCATCAGGTGACGGTCGTTGGTGAACTCCAGCGCCCGTTCAAAGTAACGGCGGCCCAGTTCCGGCTTGCCACCTAATGACGGTGGCAGCTGGGTTTCCAGCACACCGAGATAGACCTGTACGGTGGCGTTATCGTAGTCCGGCTGGAGAGCGGCCACCCACTGCATCATGCCTTTGACCTTGCCGACCTGAGCGATGGCATTCCAGTCGTCAGTGTTGGCCTGTACCCAGCCTGCCCAGGCGGCAGCGAAGGCATACACCACGGGGACATCGTCTTCGTCGTAATCTTCCTGCAGGGCCTGAATCAGCTGGTCCTGCGGGCCATCCACGCGCTGGCATAAGTCATCGTCGTATTCACATAACGCCCGGCGGGCATAGCCCATGGCTTTGTCGGCCATCAGTTTGGCCTGCTCTTTGTCCTGTGCAAATACCCCGGCGTAGGCACCATACAATTTAGCGCCGGCCAGCAGGAAATCTTCGTCATCGGGATAGGTCAGCACCAGGGCGTCAAGTAACAGCAGATAAGCCGGAGCGCCGGCGGCAACAACAGCCGGGTCTTCCTGATTCATCATTGAACGGGACAGGTTGCCGGGCAGGTTTCCGACCGAGCAGGCGTTAAGTAAAAGCAGCAGGCTTACACTGAAAATGAGTTTCATAACATCAGGCGGCAATAGTTTCGGAGCGCGGATTGTACACTGCCGGGTAATAAATGTTCATTACCCCTGGCGCCAAACTCAGGGGTTCGTTGTCACATTGACTGCAACACTGCGTTTAGCGTCACTGTCGGGGCTGATCTAACTGCTCTGCCAGATCGTGCAGGGCAATGTGTTCTTCGGCGCTGCCGGCACAATAATCAATGCCAATGCTTTTCAGGATTTCCCACACGCTGCCATTGGTGGAATATTCGGCGATGGTTTTTTTCGCCATAAAGTGGGTAATCTCCTGAATTGACTTCACCAGCGCGTAGTCAGCGGAGCTGGAGTGCAGGTTGTCGATAAAGCTATGATCGATTTTGACGTAGTCCACCGGCAGGCTTTTCAGGTACTCAAACGAAGACTGACCGGTACCAAAATCCGACAATACAAAATGACAGCCAAGCTCGCGCATCTCATGCATAAAATCGGCGGCATCATCGAGGTTTTTTATGGCGGATGTTTCGTTTAATTCAAAACAGAGTTTATCAACCGGAATGTCTTTTTCCCGTGCCTGCTCAAAGATATAGCTGAGTAACGCCTCATCGTTAATCGCATGGCCGGATAAACGTAATATAAAGCGATCAATATCAATGGCCTGGCGGGTATGATCGGATAACCAGCGGACAACCTGTTCCAGAATCCAGCGATCCAGCATGTACATACGATTGTAGTTTTCGGCCGCCTGTAAATATTCCAGCGGTGGGATGTGAGCTCCGTTTTCATCTTCAATGCTGATCAGAATCTCGTATTGTTTTTCCGTCAGGTAGCGATCCTGAATGCCTTTTACCGGGACACACAATACTTTCAGCTGTTCGTTGGCCAGTGCCTGATTCAGTTTATTTCCCCAGGACATAAACTCATCCTGACGCTGATGGGAGATATCGTCGAACTGATAACGGATTAACCGGCTGCCGCCTTTTTCTTTGGCCACCAGGCAAGCGGATTCGGCCTGTTCAATCAGCTCTGAGGCGTCCTGCAGATCGCTGTTCATTTCTGCTATGCCGATGCTGACGTGAATACGGAATTTCTGCTCCCCGGTATCGATGTCAAAGTCTTCGATGCGCTGCTTCAGGGTACGCATGATGGCTTCCGCCTGCTCGATATCCGCGCGCCGCAACAACAGCGCAAATTCATTGCTGCCGATGCGGGCACACAGGCTGTCAGACTCCTGATCTTCCAGCAGGGTGGCGACACTCTGCAGACAGGCATCACCGCCATCAACGCCGTAGCTCTTATTAATCAGCTTAAACTGATCAATGTCGATCATGCACAATGTCAGATCGCTGGGCAGGCGCGCCTGCTGATCGAACATTTCATGCAGCTGGCGGACAAAATACTGACGGTTGAACAGGCCGGTGAGGGAGTCGATATTGGCCTGTTCCGATAAGTCGTGATAAATCTGCTGTACCAGTTTGTCGACGCTCTGGTCGACGGCAGATTCATCCTGTTCGTACAGGCGTTTCACCTGATTGTTATCAAATGCGATGGCCAGTTCAGCCAGGGTAAAGTCGATTACTTTCATACCGCTGTGATTGACACAGGCGAACTTGGAATAATCCGGTGCAATCCAGACGATCGATACCGCCTGGTCCTGACGTACCAGCAACAGCCAGTCGCCGACCTGCAGGTTCTGCGCCTTGCGGGTACCACGGCCTTCCGGCACCGTTTCTTCCTGTTCGGCAACGTAGGTTGGCAGATCGACGGTTTCGTGGACTTCGCCCTGGGCCAGATGCTGCTCGGCGGCAGCCAGAATGTCGTTATACCATTGCTGGTGTTGCGGCAGGGTGCCGTTCAGCTGATCCAGTTCCTTGCGGGCCAGTTCCATCATTGGCCGGAAACGCTGTAACAGCTCCTGGCGACCGGCATTTTTCGGATTAAACAGCGCCAGTACCTGGCGATACAGTTTGACCGCACCGGTAAAGCGTTTGCTGTCGACGCCCTCGCGTAACAGCAGCAGGCTGAGTAACTGTTGCCAGCCATCGTTGAGCCACTCCACCACACAGTTGGGCAAGGTGCGGCCGGAGCTGTCTTTGCCGATCAGGTATTCAATTTTGCGCCGTGCTTTCTGTAATTTGTGTTCGCCTTCGGCAGCCTGGGCGACGCGCTCAGCATTTTTACGGGCTTTCCGTTCGGCATTAGCCACCAGCCCCTGCAGGTTTTCCATCAACTCATCGAGGGATGACTCGTTGTTTTCCAGTTTTTCGAGCAGCGGTTCGATCATTCCGCTCAGGCGTTTACTGAGCTGGGCTTCGCCGCTGGTGGTCAGTTTGCCCAGCTTTGCCAGCTGGTTCAGTACCAGCCGGCCCGGATGTTCCGGGTTAAACAGTAAACTGGCGTCTTTCAGCATCAGGCGCAGCAGTGGCCAGCCAAGACGTTCAATATGGGGCTTAACAAAGTCGGCCACCTGGTCGCTGGATAACAGATTCTGGGTGACCTGTTCGATGGTTTCGATGGCATCACGCGACTCCTGAGGCAGGCTGTTTTCCTGCTCTGCCAGAGCGTCTTCGACCTGCTCGCGGATATTGGCGGGCAGGCTCTGCTGTTCTTTGGCCAGCTCACTGACCACACTTTCCACCGCCTGGGGTTCTGCCAGTGGCAGGCTAACCAGTTCGCCCTGTTGTAACTGCTCAAAGCGCTGATAGCGTAATTTCAGCAGTGACTGAATATTGGAATACGCCTGCCGTGCTTCCTGCTGGTGGCGCTGAAAGTTCTGCAGACTGTTCGCCGCGACTGCCGGACTGCCGGGAGAAACCGCAGCGGGAGCTATCGCTGGGTGTTCGTTGGCAGCCTGTGCAAGGGTGCTGGCCGCTGAGTTGTCGTCAGCGTGGTCGGTCGCTGGAGTGATATGCACCACCGGTTCGTTGCTTCCTGCGCGACGGCGGCGATAACGCATCGACATCGGAATATCGATTTGTTTACAGATGTCCTGATAGCCATTCTGCAGTACCAGGAACGCCGTTTGTTCAAAGGTATCAAATGCCAGTGAACGGGCTTTCTGCGGCAAGCTGAGTTTATCCAGTGCATCGCGAAAGGCATCGGTGACAGTATTCGGGCCAATCGGGTTAAAACAGTCTTCGGTACTGGCGTCCGATAAGGTGTCGAGCAGCTGTCGCACTTCAAAGCTGATGTGACTGAGGCGTGACTGCAAGTGCGATGCCGTTACTTTCGCCAGTAACCAGTCTTCAAACTCGGCCTGCTGTACCAGAGACAAAGTATCGGTGCTCTGGCCACGCAGATTGTCGCGGCTGGCACGTGGCTTGCCGTCCAGCCACAGCATCATCTGTTGTTCCAGCGCCTGGTGGAAGGCCCGATAAAATGACGCAGCGTTGTCTTTGGATTGTTTTTCCAGTTTCAGCCACAGCTGTTGTTCGGTGGTGTTGCGGGCGAAGTTGGCCTGTTCAAAGGTGGCTTCGATAAAGCCGGGTAACCACAGCTTGGGCAGTTTATCGACCATGCCGGCGGCGGCTTGCTGAAACAGCTGGCGAAACTGCTGGCGTTTTTCGGCGCTCAGTCCGCCCTGTGGTTTGTGATTCTGGTTAAATTCCTGCAGCCGCAAAAACACTTTATCGTCGGGCTTGTGAAAACGGACACCGGCTTCTTTATCGCGCTGATAAACCCATTCAACTTCGATCTCCAGCAGTTCGCCATCCAGCTGCAGGCGCAGCAGCAGCGGCTGATCGCCGGCTTCGGTGGTTCCGTGAGGCCACGCCAGCTTCATACCGCTGTGGGAGTAATCGGTTACCGTGCAGTCGTGCCAGCCGTCATCGGCCAGGCGTAGCTGGGCAATAAACTCGCTGTTGAAACGCGGATGTTCTCGAAGTTCTGCAGCCATAATTATTCCATTAGTGATAAAGAGCCTGGCTCTTTGATCTGGGCACTCAGTATAGAAAGCTGCTCACGAAGCTTTCGCCGATTGGTCGTAAATGCCCTGATTGTCCTGTTATTTTATGCCTCCCGGAGCGGGCGGCAGAGTAGCCCCGGTGACGGAAACTGGCGAGTAAAACAAGGTAAAATCCGCAGTTTCCGGGCGGAACAGAATCAGTGTATATCGCTTTGCGTTTATATACTAATCGTGTTTCAGCGCCTTCAGTTTGCGGTACAGAGTCCGTTCGCTGATCTGTAGTTTGCGCGCAAGAGAGGCGTTGTCGCCCTGATGGCCGGCGGCCACCTGTTGCAGGTAGCGGGCTTCCACTTGTTCAAGGGGCATTATGTCAGTGCTGTCACTGGCTTCTGCTGGAGCTGCTGTGTCGCCCGGGGGCTGGCGGCGGAGGGCAAAACCGCCGAGTTCCAGCTGTAACTGCTGGCGACTGATTTCGCCGTTGTCACACAACAGGGTGGCGCGTTCCAGCAGGTTGCGCAATTCGCGGATATTGCCCGGGAAGGGTTGTTGCTGCAGCCACTGACAGGCATCGGGGGACAGGCTCAGCGACTGGCCCCGGCTGAGCTGCTGCAGCAGATGACGGGCCAGTGGAATGATGTCCTGTGGCCGCTCCCGCAGGGCTGGCAGTACCACCGGAAACGGGCTGATGCGGTAATACAGATCCTGACGGAAACGCCCGTCTGCCACTAATTGCCCGAGCTGGCGGTGAGTGGCGCAGATCAGGCGGAAGTTGGCCTGTTTCTGATTCACGCTGCCCACCGGCCGATAACTGCCGGATTCAATCAGACGTAACAGTTTGACCTGCATCGACAGCGGAATATCGCCGACTTCATCAAGGAACAGGGTGCCACCGCGGGCCGCTTCCACCAGTCCGGTTTTACGGTGTGTGGCGCCGGTAAACGCGCCTTTTTCGTGGCCGAATAATTCACTTTCAAACAAGGATTCGGTCAGGCCGGAACACTCAACGGTAACAAACGGGTTATTGGCCCGGGGGCTGTGCTGGTGCAGGTATTGGGCAGCCAGCTCTTTGCCGCTGCCGGACTCGCCCAGCAATAACACACTGATATCGGCCGGAGCGGCACGACTGAGCAGCTCCAGCATACGGTTATAGGCCGGGCTGAAACCAATCATGCGGGTGGCCTGGTCGTGATGCCGGTGGGTGGGTTGCATCACTTCCACGAAATAGCGGATTTCTCCTTCTTCATCGCGGATCGGGGATAACTCGACATCAACGTGTTCACGTCCTTTGGCGGTGTTATGGATATGCAGCAGCCGCTGGCGCTGGCCGCTGTCCAGACACTGGCGCAGCGGGCAGGTTTCCCCGGCCTGGTCACACGGGACGCGATAGCCGTGGGATACCTCATAACATTTGCGCTGCAGCAGGGTGCCTGCCGGAGCAAAGGTCTGATGGTAGGCCTGGTTGGCGGCACAGATGCGATAATCGCGGTCGATCAGCACCGCCGGTGCCGGGATGGCATCGAGCAGGGTTGAAATCGCTGGCAGAGAATGTTCGTGCGTTGCTGGCATGACTGTCATTTTTGTCTGCTTTGATGGTGACAAAACTGGCATAGGGTGGTGCTGAGGTAAAGGGATTTGTGGCATCAACGACCATACTGGCGCTGTTTGTTGCTCTGGCCCGCTCCTTGCTCTGGTTGGTTAACGGGCGGTATTCATTGCCTCAGACGGCTAACGGCGGGAGCGACAGGCACAGTGCAAGCAACGAACAACACAGGGGTAAGCGGGCTGCGACATAGTGTCGCAGTACTGGTGTCTCAATTGTCATTAGAGTTCTGCTATGCTGCCAGGCAACTTTCTTGTGCCTCAGAAGAAGGAATACGTATGCGCTGTCCCGCGTTGCTGTATTCATATCTGTCCTTCCGTTACGGCGATGTTAACGATTCTCCGGCAGGCATGCTGATGCCTGCTATTTCCGCTTTTCTTAACTCTGAGATGGAGCCAACACCATGATCAGCGAAAGCCTGGTGGAATTATCACGGTTGCAGTTTGCTGTCACCGCGATGTACCACTTTCTGTTTGTACCTCTGACCCTAGGTTTGTCTTTTATTCTTGCCATTATGGAATCCGCTTATGTCATGACGAATAAGCAGGTCTATAAAGATATGGTGAAATTCTGGGGCAAATTATTCGGTATTAACTTTGCCCTGGGGGTAACCACCGGGCTGACGATGGAGTTTCAGTTTGGCACCAACTGGGCCTATTACTCCCACTATGTCGGCGACATCTTTGGCGCACCGCTGGCGATTGAAGGCCTGATGGCGTTTTTCCTGGAGTCCACATTTATTGGACTGTTTTTCTTCGGCTGGGATCGCATGACCAAGGTGCAACACCTGATGGTCACCTGGCTGGTGGCGATTGGTTCGAACTTTTCAGCGTTGTGGATTCTGATCGCCAATGGCTGGATGCAGAACCCGGTCGGGGCGGAGTTCAATTACGAAACCATGCGCATGGAGATGACCAGTTTTGCCGAGGTGTTACTGAACCCGGTTGCGCAGGTGAAGTTTGTGCATACGGTATCGGCCGGTTATGTCACCGGTGCGATGTTTGTGTTGGGAATTTCAGCGTATTACATGCTGAAAAAACGCGACCTGCCATTTGCCCGGCGCTCGTTTGCCATCGCTGCCAGTTTCGGTTTCGCCTCGATTGTGTCCGTGATTATTCTTGGTGATGAATCGGGTTACGAAGTGGGTGATGTGCAGAAAACCAAACTGGCAGCCATTGAGGCAGAGTGGGATACCCATGAGCCACCGGCGGCCTTTACGCTGGTTGGCTGGCCGAACGAAGACACCATGGAAACCGATTACGCCATCAAAATTCCTTATGCTCTGGGGCTGATTGCGACCCGTTCCACGACGGAAGAAGTCATCGGCATCAAAGATCTGATCGCACAGCACGAATTACGCATTCATCGTGGCATGGAGGCGTATCGTCTGCTGCAGCTGATGAAGGCGGGGGATAGTTCAGAGCAGACCCGGGCCGGGTTTGATGCGTTAAAAGATGACCTTGGTTATGGCCTGCTGCTGAAGCGTTACACCGATAACGTGGTTGATGCCAGCGACGAACAGATCAAAGCCGCCGCTCGCGATACCATCCCGAAAGTGGCGCCCATGTTCTGGACCTTCCGCATTATGGTGGGGCTGGGCTTCCTGATGTTATTGCTGATCAGCCTGGCGTTTTACTACAGCGTACGCCAGACCGCGGAGCAGAAAACCTGGTTGTTAAAAGCGCTGCTGATCAGTATCCCGGCGCCCTGGATCGCCTGTGAAATGGGCTGGTTTGTGGCGGAGTTTGGCCGTCAGCCGTGGTCGATTGGTGAAGTGTTACCCACCTATCTGTCGGTTTCCACCCGTTCGGTGGAAGATCTGATGCTCAGCCTGGCAGGCTTTATTGGGTTCTATACCCTGTTGCTGGTGGTGGAAATGTACCTGATGTTCCGCTTTGCCCGGCTGGGACCATCCAGTCTGCACACAGGCCGTTATCATTTTGAGCAACACAGTAGTGCTGGTGACAGCCAGACGGTGGTTGCTGCTCCCCGTAATGATCAGGTGTAAGGAGAACCGCTATGTTTGATTATGAAACGTTAAAACTGATCTGGTGGGTATTGATTGGTGTTTTATTGATTGGTTTTGCCGTCACCGATGGCTTTGATATGGGTGTTGGAGCATTGCTGCAGATTATCGGTAAAACCGATACGGAACGCCGGGTGATGCTGAATACCGTCGGGCCACACTGGGATGGTAATCAGGTGTGGTTTATCACCGCCGGTGGCGCCATTTTTGCGGCCTGGCCGGTGGTGTATGCCGTGGCATTCTCCGGCTTTTACTGGGCGATGCTGCTGGTGTTGTTTGCCATGTTTTTCCGTCCGGTGGGGTTTGAATACCGCTCAAAAATGGAAAACGAACGCTGGCGCAATCTGTGGGACTGGGGCCTGACGATCGGCGGTGCGGTGCCGGCACTGGTATTTGGGGTGGCGTTTGGCAACCTGTTGCTGGGTGTGCCGTTTACCCTGGATGAAATGATGCGCTCGTATTACAGCGGTTCGTTCTGGGCGTTGCTGAATCCATTTGGCCTGTTGGCCGGGGTGATCAGTCTGGGCATGCTGATGATGCACGGGGCGACGTATCTGCAGATGCGCACCGCCGGGGAGCTGCAGCAGCGGGCGCGCAAAGCCGGACTGCTGCTGGCTGTTGTGGTGGCGCTGTGTTTTGCCCTGGCCGGTATCTGGATTGCCTTTATGCCGGGTTATGTGTTGCTCGACGGAGCCAATACTGCCGGTGTCATGACACCGTTACAGAAGCAGGTGGAATTGCAGGACGGTGGCTGGCTGAGTAATTACGACCGTTATCCGATCATGCTGATTGCCCCGTTGCTGGCATTTGCCGGGCTGGCCGGTACTGCGTTGATGTCGTGGGTGAATCGTTCCGCACTGGCGTTTGTATCCAGCTCGCTGGCACTGGTCGGTATTATCTGCACCGCGGGTTTCAGTCTGTTCCCGTTCCTGATGCCATCCAGTGAAAATCTGGTCTCCAGCCTGACGGTCTGGGATGTGGTATCGAGTGAGTTAACGCTGAATATTATGTTCTGGGTGGCGATGTTTTTTGTACCTATCATTCTGGCGTACACCAGCTGGGGTTATTACAAAATGTGGGGTCGGTTAACCACCGACTTTATCGAAAACAACAAATATTCAACTTATTAACCAACGCGGAGAATTGTTATGTGGTATTTCGCCTGGATTCTGGGGGTATTGCTGGCCTGTTCTTTCGGCCTGATCAACGCCATGTGGCTGGAAATGAGTGAAAACCTGGACCGCGAGCCGGATCAGGAATCCTGAGTCCGCCGCAAACAAAACCGGAAAAGCAGAAAAGGCTTTTCCGGTTTTTATAACTTGCTAATATACCTGTGTGTTTATGTAAGAAAGTTTGAGGTGTGATATGGCGTTAAGTAAAGACGATTTGTTAGCCCGGGCGCGTGAATCGGTTAACCCGGTCGCGGCTGAGCAGGCCGAAGCGTTATTACAGCAGCCCGGTGTGGTGGTGCTGGACGTGCGTGAGCCGGCGGAGTTCGATATGGGTCATTTGCCCGGCAGTGTTAACGTGCCACGTGGTCTGCTGGAGTTTATGGTGGGTAACCATCCGGCGTTATCAGACCCACAGGCAACCGTGCTGCTGTATTGTAAAAATGGCGGTCGTTCGACGCTGGCGGCACACACTCTGAAACAGATGGGGTTTGACCATGTACAGATGCTGGTCGGTGGTTTTGATGGCTGGAGTGGCAGTGTGCATAAAGTGGAAGTGGATCCGAATATTTATCAATAACGGCTGAGGTGGGGTGAGGATGAAATCTGTATTGAGAGGGACGGTGGCTGCAGCTGTGTTGTTGCTTGGCATCAGTACGGTTCAGGCCGATGACGATCTGCTTCAGCAGGCCCGTCAGCACAGCAAGCAGCTGGCCATGCAATTACAGGCAACGCTGAAAAAAAGCATCAAAAGTGATGGCCCTCAGGCTGCGATTCAGGTGTGTAACACTGAGGCGCCGCTGATCGCCGCGCAACTGAGCCAGGGTGACTGGCAGGTTGGCCGCACCTCACTGAAATGGCGTAACCCGGATAATCAGCCGGACGCCTGGGAAACGCAGGTGATGCAACAATTTGCTGAGCGACTGGCTGCGGGTGAAGCGCCACAAACATTGGAAGCCAGTAAAACGGATAACGGCGAATTCCGCTATATGAAAGCGATTCCTACCGCCGGGGTATGTCTGGCCTGTCATGGTGAAAAGCTGGCGCCGGCGATCGGCACAACGCTGGATAAACTGTATCCGCAGGATCGCGCCCGTGGCTTTAAACAGGGTGAATTACGTGGTGCTTTTACATTACGCAAAATGCTGAAATAAGGAGCGGAAAATGGCGACTCATATTGCAAAAATACGCTGGCTTAAAACCTCTGACTTCAGTCACGAAGGATTCGACCGCCGTCATGATATCGCTTTTCAGGATGCTGTCAGCCTGCCGGCCGGTGGTGCCGGGAATGACTTTGGTGCCGACCCGGAGCAGTTGCTGGCCGCTGCTATGGCCAGCTGTCATATGCAGACCTTTCTGGTATTAGCGTCGAAAAAACGCCTGCAGGTGGCCAGTTACAGCGATGACGCTGAAGCGATTCTGGCGCAGCGTGAAGACGGTAAATATTGGGTGGAAAAAATCATTCTTAAACCCAGGGTAGAATTTTGTGGCGACAAAATTCCGGATGCCGATACGGTTCAGGCGATGCACGAAAAATCCCATGCTCATTGTTTTATTGCCAATTCGGTGGCAGCGGCAATGACCGTGGAGGTGCAGTACCAGAGCTGACTGGTAAAAAAGTACCATAATCAAATAACCCGGCTACGTTCGCCGGGTTATTTTTTTTACAGTGACTGGCCATCAAAGACAACATCAATAACACCATCACTATATTAATAAAACCAATAACAACAATTCCGGCCACGCTGACAGGCTGAGCCAGAAAAAATACCCGGAGGCGGTTATGGTCACGCGTTTTCAGTTTATCCTCATGTCGTTATTCAGTCTGGCGGCCGCACTGCCTGCCAGCGCCGATGGTGATGGTGATGGCATTCACCGTTTCTGGATCGAAAAAACGTTTCAGAACCAGAGCAAAATCAAACATTATCAGGCGGCTGTTGAGCAGCGTTTTAACCAGCAGGTTGAGCAGCTGGAGGTGTATTTCCGGCCACCGGCGGAGGTGGCTGTGCTGAACCGGGCGGCTGACGGTGCAACTCAGCCGTTATTGATGTTGCAGCAGCAGACACTGCGGCTGGCGACCGACGCGAACTACCGACTGGCCATTGCTGGCCTGGACGGTTTAACACAACGCGATCATTTGCAGGCGGTTGAAGATCAATACTGGTTTAATCAGCAGCATTTTGAACGCACTTTTACACCCTCGGAAAAAGTGGCCGGGCGCATCGCTGTGGGAGTTGAACTGCAGGCCCAGGACAGCGACCTGGCCTTACAACACGCGGCATTATTCGTCGATTACCATTACTCTTTGCCGGTGAAAGGGCAGTTTCGCTATCGCGATGGCAGCGAGCTGGCGCTGGCTAACCGGTACACCCGGGTAAATCAGCCGGAGTTTGAATTTCCCGTCTGGCCGGAAGCTTTATCAGCTAGCCGCCAGTGGGACTTTCGTTTGCCCGGCGTAACGCAGTCTCAGGCCGAAAGTCGCCTGGGCAGTCCTTTGCGTCAGCCGGCGTTAACCGATGGCCCGTGGCAGATGCCGGCCGGCCGTTATTTTGCCGGACCCGCAGGGCAGGCAGCGGCATACTTTTACAATGATCAATATTCCTTGGCACTGATTGCCGAGCGTGCGTTGCCGTTATCGTCCGTCGGACGGCCACTGACGTTGTCTTCCGGAGTTAAAGCTCAGTTGTTACAGGCGCCGTTACTGACGCTGGTTGAGTTTGTACAGGATGGCGTGAATTATCGTTTATTGTCTGATATTCACCCGGAGGTGTTACTGGCTGCGGCCGGAAAAATGACGCAATAACGCGTTTTTTCTGTTTTTTCGGGCGTCATTCTCTATTATTCAGAGAGCTGTACTGTCTGCTGTCTGAGGTTTCATGTCTTCTGCGTTACCCAATATCATTGGTTTGTCCGGTGTCGCGCCGGATGAAAAACCGCGTGCCGTCCGGTTAGGGAAAATGCTCGAATGGCCGATGATTATCATCGCCATGTGGATTGTGCTTGAGTGGTATCTGGAGTCCCAGGCGGAGCAGGCAATCATGGTCTCCACCTTCACCGACTGGCTGATCTGGAGCTTTTTCCTGTGTGAAACCCTACTGCTCACACTGGCGGTACATAATAAAAAACGTTACCTGATGAATAACTGGGCCAATCTGGTGATCGTGGTGGCGGGGATGCCATTATTGTGGGAAACCCTGCCACACGCCGGTGGTCTGCGGACATTACGTTTACTGGCCATTTTTATTGTGCTGGCCAATACCTCCGGCACCTTCCGTAAAATAATGGGGCGACATAATTTAGGCCCTATGCTGGTGGTCAGTTTTATTATTGTGGTGATAGCCGGAACGTTAATGGCAGTGATTGACCCGAATGTCGACACCCCGTTTGACGGTATCTGGTGGGCCTGGGTGACCGTGACGACTGTCGGTTATGGTGACATCGTACCGGCCAGCACCGCCGGGCGGTTATTTGGTTCACTGCTGATCCTGATGGGGATCGCATTATTTGCCATGCTGACGGCCAGCTTTTCATCCTTTTTTATGCAGCAGGATGAAGAAGCGCTGATCCAGGAGGAAAAGTCCAATACCGAACGGTTGAGTGAAATCACACAACGGATGGAAGCACTGGAAGATAAGCTCGACCGGCTGCTGGATATTGCCGCAGCGGTGGAACAACGTCGCCAGGACGAAACGCCACCGCCGGATGAGCGCTGATCAGTTCTGTTCTTCCTGCTGCTCTGCACACAGAATACATAACTCGGCATACGGCACAGCGGCCAGGCGCAGCTCATCAATGTCGCCGCCACACTGCTGGCATTCTCCGTATTCGCCGTCTTCCAGGCGTTGCAGTGCTTTGTTAATCAGATCAATTTCATGGCGAGACTCAGCCCCGATGGCCGTTAAAACATCGTCGTTTTCTCGTTCCACTGCCTGTTCGGCAAAATCGGCAGATAACGGGGCATCACGATGACTGGCGTCGCGCTCTACCTTATCGGCACGTTGCTGCAATAACGCTTTGCGGGCGGCTAACTCGGCTTTGATGGCTTCGGTATTCATCTTCTGCTCCCTGATATTATTTTTACCATCAGCTTAGTTTAGCGCGATTTAAACCCCCTTGACCTGCATCAGTGAGCGGCAAAATAAAAACTTCTAGTCTTTTCAGTCTGTTAGTTGGGCCGAACTGTAAAGCAGCAAAGGAGCGGCGTATGTCTGAAAGTCTGCTGATGACCGACCGATCCGGCAGCGTTATCCCTGACGCCGCCGGTGATCCCGGGTTGCAGATATGCGGGTGTCAGTCGTGTGGCAATAAATCCAGTGCCAGCTTAAGAAAGTCCTGCGAGGTCACAATACCCAGCAGCTGCTGATGTTTATCGGTTACCAGCAGACAGCCTTGTTTCATGCTGTGTAACATCTCTCCGGCTTCACGCAGGCTGGTGTCCTGCCGGACGGTGGTCAGGGTGGTTTTCATACAGTCGGCCAGTTTAGTCTGAGCCAGATAGGTCCCCAGCTGGTGGGCGCCGAATTTATCGGTGATGCGGAACGCTTCACTGAGAAATTCCTTCTGCGTGATCAGGCCCTGCAACACCTGATCGGCATCCACCACCGGAATATGGCGCACCTGACGTTCGGCCATCAGGCCTTCAGCCTGTTTCAGATCCGAATCCGGCGACAAGGTAATGAGGTTACGCACCATAATATCGGCAACCCGTTTCATAACAGCTCCTGGCTCAGTTGATAAACAGCTTCTTTCAGTAAAGCAGGAATTCCCCTGAGTGCTATGCTGAGGAATGATGAAAAACCGGCCGGAAGCCTATTTATGAGCATCAATAACCATATCCGTAATTATTATGAACAACTGGTGGCAGAAGAAATTCTGCGCTGCCTGCCCGGCAATCAGGACAGCGGCTACCTGGCTGATATTGCCTGTGTGGCCCTGAATCATTTACCGCCACGTTATATCCGCTACGAAGTGGACATGGCGTTTTATATGTCGCCGGATGAATTGCATGAAATTAACCGCCGGGTCAAAGCGGCGGTGGAAGAGGCGATTGAATTTATTGCCGCTCACCGCCGGGAAGACAACGAATAACGGCCCAATCTTTACAAAACGTAAAGAAGTCGACAGGGAGCTTGATTGAAACAGAGTGGTTGCAGACACTGTGGCTCTGTTTTTGGGGGACGTATGAATATTCTGCTGGTTGATGATGATCTCGAATTATGTGCGTTGCTGAAACGTTATCTGGAGCGTGAGTTATTCCGGGTGACGCTGGCGCACGACGCAAACGATGGCCTGGAGCAGGCGTTAACCGGTAAATATCAGGCGGTGATTCTGGATGTGATGTTACCCGGAGGGAATGGTGTCGAAATATTGCGTGCCATTCGTCAGCGTTCCGATCTGCCGGTATTAATGTTAACCGCCAAAGGCGATGAGATGGATCGTATCGAAGGGCTGGAAATCGGCGCTGATGATTATATGCCGAAACCTGCCAATCCACGTGAGCTGGCCGCCCGGTTACGCTCAGTGTTACGTCGCAATCGCAGTGCTGAAGTCGCCGATGTCACGATCAGTCTGGATGAATTACACATCGACCTGGATCAGCATCTGGTACGTCGCCACAACGAAACCCTCGACCTGACCGCGACCGAATTTAATATTCTCACTGTACTCGCCCGTGAAGCCGGTAAAGTGGTGGAAAAAAACCGCCTGGCGGAGCAGTCAATGCAGCGTTCGTTAACCCTGTACGATCGCAGCCTGGATATGCACCTGAGTAATCTGCGCAAAAAACTGGGCCCCAATCGCCACGGTGAGCAACGCATAAAAACCGTACGTGGCATCGGTTATATGTATACTCCGGAAGAAACGGAAACGGTTGCCTGAGCCACACACAGCATGCGCGGCATTTTTGTCAAAATTTATCTCGCCTTTTTATTTACCAGTCTGGTCGCGGTGGTGATGACGTTATTGCTGGCGTCTTATTATCG
Organism: Bacterioplanoides pacificum; assembly: GCF_042648445.1. Lineage (NCBI taxonomy): Bacteria > Pseudomonadati > Pseudomonadota > Gammaproteobacteria > Oceanospirillales > Oceanospirillaceae > Bacterioplanoides > Bacterioplanoides pacificum. Next base: position 20,539 of record NZ_JBHRYB010000024.1, on the reverse strand, counting down.
TGAGTGGTCGAATGAATCGGTCAATCTGATTGCCCCTACCGGCGGTTACATTTCGGCCGCAGAGTTAATTCTGCAGCGGGGGGGCGAACCCTTATTAATTGAATGGCTGCTGACCTTTGAACGTCATCCCAGTGTTAACGCCTATGTGTTTGACAGCAGTGGCATCAGCTTGCTGGCCGGTGTGCCGGAAGTGGTGCGGAATTATGCCTTGTCGTCGGAATCCTACGATGCCCTGATTAACCCGCTGGGGCGATCGGAAATTATCGTTAAAGCTCCGATCAGCAGCTATGACGGCCGTTTTTATTTATTAGTGGTGGAATTTATCCATCCGCTGAGTGTGTTTAATCTGCCTGAATATCTGGCCTGGGGATTTGCCGCGTCACTGGCGTTGTTTGCGCTGCTGGGGTTCTTATTGTCGGGCTATTTTACCCAGCCGTTACGGCGGATGCAGCGCAGTGTGCGGGCGATGGGACTGGGAGACTGGTCGGTGCGGATTCCGGCGTATCTGCAGCGCCGTGGCGATGAATTCGGCGAGCTTAGCCGCGAATTTAATCAGATGGCGGGCAAGCTGGAGCGTTCATTACAGGATCAGAAACAGCTGGTGCGTGATGTCTCACATGAACTGCGTTCGCCGCTGGCGCGGCTGCGGGTGGCGCTGGAACTGGCGCGCCTGGATTCGCTGGCGGAACAGCAGGAATTCCTCGACCGCATTGAGCTGGAAACCCAGCGGCTGGATGAACTGATTGGTGATTTATTGGGCATGGCCCGGCTTGAAGTTGAGCAGGACAAACGCCTGTGGCAGACGGTCGATAGCGAACAGCTGCTGCGCGATATCATTGCCGATGCCCGGTTTGAACGACCGGATGGCGATATTCGCTTATATGCCCAGGCGCAACATTGTGAGTTATTCGCCGACCCGACGCTGCTGGCAGCTGCGCTGGAAAATATTATCCGCAATGCGTTATTACATACCCGGCCAGGGACATCTGTGGATATCCATCTGCAGAACCGCCAGAACTGCCTGCATATTAATATTCGTGACCATGGTCCGGGGGTGGCAGACGCGCAGCTGGCGGACTTATTGCGACCGTTTGTGCGCCACGAAGATGCGCGTCAGCGCAGTACTGAATCGCTGCAGCAGGGCCACCGTGGTTATGGCCTGGGGCTGGCGATTGCCGATAAGGTAGTGCGTGCCCACGAAGGCAGCCTGACACTCAGCAACCATCCTCAGGGCGGCTTGCAGGCGGATATCTGTTTACCACTGACAAACTGACGCACGCTGTAGTGGCCGGGAGGAGCTGGCGGTTGACGGAAGTGGCGGTTGACGGAAGTGGTGGTTGATAAAATTGCCCGGCGTCAGGCTTTCGGGCGACATTTTTGCTATGATGCCCGGCAATTTTCCCGTTTAGTTTGGAATCGTATGTCTGAGTTAAAAAACGATCGCTTTCTGAAGGCGCTGATGCGTCAGCCGGTAGACCGTACCCCAATCTGGATGATGCGTCAGGCAGGCCGTTACCTGCCGGAATATAAAGCGACCCGTGCCCAGGCCGGTGACTTTATGTCGTTGTGCAAAAACCATGAGCTGGCGTGTGAAGTAACGATCCAGCCGCTGGAACGGTTTCCGCTGGATGCGGCCATTCTGTTTTCCGACATCTTAACCATTCCCGATGCGATGGGGCTGGGGCTGTATTTTGAAACCGGCGAAGGGCCACGTTTCAAAAAAATCATCCGCACTGAAGCGGACGTTAACAGCCTCAGTGTGGTGAATACCAGGGCTGATCTGGATTACGTATTAAAAGCCGTTAGTACCATCCGCAGTGAACTGAACGGCCGGGTACCATTAATTGGTTTCTCCGGCAGTCCTTGGACACTGGCAACCTATATGGTAGAAGGCGGCTCATCGAAAGATTTTCGTCATGTTAAAGCCATGATGTACGACACGCCGGAAGTGATGCATCAGTTGCTGGACACGCTGGCGAAATCTGTAATCGATTACCTCAATGCCCAGATTGAAGCCGGTGCCCAGGCGGTACAGATCTTTGACACCTGGGGCGGTAGCCTGAGTGACGTGTGTTATCGCGAATTTTCGCTGAAATACATGCAGCAGATCGTCGCTGGTCTGAAGCGTGAACATAACGGTAATACCATTCCGGTCATTCTGTTTACCAAAGGCGGTGGCCAGTGGTTAGAAGCGATGGCGGATACCGGCGCTGATGCACTGGGTCTCGACTGGACCACGGATATCGGTAATGCCCGTTCACGCGTGGGTGATCGGGTTGCGTTGCAGGGCAATATGGATCCATCGGTATTGTATGCCTCACCCAAAACCATCCGTGCGGAAGTGAAACGTATCCTCGACAGCTATGGTAAAGGGTCTGGCCAGGTGTTTAACCTGGGTCATGGTATTCATCAGTTTGTCGACCCTGAACACGCCAGGGCCTTTGTTGAGGCAGTGGTGGAACTGAGCCCTGAATACCACCAATAAGGTGTTCGCCTGGCTGCTCCGGAGCAGTGACTGAACAACAACCAACGGCATCTGCGGATGCCGTTTTTTGTGCCTGCCAGGTTTCATTGCTGTGAACGTAACTACATTGTTTTTAAAGGTAATTTTATGCACATTGACTGACAATTCTTTGCACGTGGGGTTTCTGCCGGCCTGAGCGTTTTATAGGGGTTTGTCAGGGTTCGTGCTATCTTTCAGTCAGCCCGGCTACCCGGGTGCCCGCTATCTCCAGGAACGAGGCGACTCTTTTTATGACATTGCTATGGATTCCTCTGCTGCCGCTGTTTGGAACCCTGGTCCCCCTGCTGGCCGACCGTTTTGGTCGTCGGGTGACTCTGGCCGCGACGGCCTTTATACCGGCGTTGGCGCTGGTGTGTTTATTAAGCCTGATGCCACAGGTGCTGGCCGGCGAGGTGATTCACTGGCAAACCGCCTGGTTAGCCAATGCAGGCTTATCTCTGGCCTTTCACCTCGATGGTTTAGGGCTGTTATTTTCGATTCTGATTCTCGGCATCGGCCTGCTGGTGCTGTTATACGCCCGCTATTATTTATCCGACGACGATCATATGGGGCGTTTTTACGCCTTTTTATTGTTGTTTATGAGCGCCATGTTAGGTGTGGTGTTATCCGACAACCTGCTGCAACTGTGGGCTTACTGGGAGCTCACCAGTATCAGTTCATTCCTGCTGATCAGTTTCTGGTGGCATAAAACCGAAGCCCGTAAAGGCGCCCGTATGGCGCTGACCATTACCGGTGCCGGCGGCCTGGCGTTGTTAGCCGCCTTTATCCTGATTGGTGAAACCGTCGGTAGTTACAGCCTGACGGAGGTACTGGCGAGTGGTGATTTATTACGCGGCAGCACAGCCTATCCGCTGATTATTGCCTTGTTCCTGCTCGGGGCTTTTACCAAGTCGGCGCAGTTCCCGTTCCATTTCTGGTTACCTCATGCGATGGCGGCCCCGACCCCGGTCTCGTCGTATCTGCATTCGGCCACCATGGTAAAAGCCGGGGTGTTTTTACTGGCGCGTTTTTATCCGGTACTGGCCGGTACCGAGTTATGGTTTGGCGTGGTATCGCTGGTGGGTCTGGCGACGTTGCTGGTGGGCGCATATACGGCGTTATTTAAACACGACTTAAAAGGCCTGCTGGCGTATTCAACCATCAGTCATCTGGGCCTGATTACCCTGCTGTTTGGTCTTGATACACCATTGGCGGCCATTGCGGCGGTATTCCACATTATTAACCATGCGGTCTTTAAAGCCTCGTTGTTTATGGCGGCGGGGATTATCGACCACGAAGCCGGTTCGCGTGATATGCGCCAGCTGAACGGTATGTGGAAATACATGCCTTACACCGCCACGCTGGCTATGGTGGCGGCCGCTTCAATGGCCGGGGTGCCGTTGTTAAACGGCTTCCTGTCGAAAGAAATGTTATTCGCTGAAACCCTGTCGCAGCATACTCTGGGGTCACTGTCGTGGATTATTCCGGTACTGGCAACGTTAGGTGGTGCGTTAGCCGTGGCCTATTCGTTACGTTTTATTCACGACGTATTCTTTAACGGCGAACCGATTAACCTTCCGCGTACACCACATGAACCGCCGCGTTATATGCGGGTGCCGGTGGAGATCCTGGTGGTGATCTGTTTGCTGGTGGGGGTGGTGCCGGATATCACCGTCGGAGCGCTGTTACGGATTGCCGCTGGTGCTGTATTACAGGGGCCATTACCGGACTTCAGCCTGGCGATCTGGCACGGTTTTAATATGCCATTGGTGATGAGTTTACTGGCGGTTGTTGGCGGCAGTCTGCTGTATATCAATCGCCGTCATTTATTCGATTTTCAGGGCCAGTTCAGCGAAATTGACGCCAAGGTGGAATTCGAAAAATACATTCAGCTGCTGATTGGTCGTGCTACGGCCCTGCAACAGTGGATCGATAACGGCAAGCTGCAGCGTTATATCACTTACCTGATGGTGTTAACTCTGGTGGTCGCCGGCTGGCCATTACTGGAGCTGGCGGAAGCACACGGCAGCAAACCGGAGCAGGCGATTCAGTGGCCGATGGTACTGGCGACTTTTGTGGTCATTATTGCCACGGTAGCGACCATGATTTTCAGTCATCTGCGGTTGTTATCGCTGATCATGATTTCCATTGTCGGACTGGTGGTGGCCATTGCCTTTGCTTATTTCTCGGCACCGGATCTGGCGCTGACTCAGTTATCGGTGGAAGTGGCGACCATTGTGTTGTTCCTGCTGGCGCTGTTCTTTTTGCCACAAAAAACACCACTGCGGGAAAGCTCCATCCAGCGCATCGTGCGCGACCTGGGGATTGCATCGGCCATTGGTGCTGTGATCGGTACCCTGTGTTATGTGATGCTGACCCGGCCGCTGCACAGTATTTCGGACTTCTTTATCGAAAACAGTAAAACCGGTGGTGGCGGTACCAATGTGGTCAATGTGATTCTGGTCGACTTCCGCGGTTTCGATACCATGGGTGAGATCACGGTACTGGCGATTGCCGCGCTGGGCATCTTTAAACTGTTGGCAGGTATGCGTTTGTATATTCCGCGTGCCGACCAGGATGGCGTTGCCTGGTCACCGGATAAACATCCAATGATGCTGGCACTGGTATCGCAGAGTTTATTGCCACTGGCGTTGTTAATTTCGGCGTATATTTTCCTGCGTGGTCACAATCTGCCGGGCGGTGGTTTTATTGCCGGACTGATTACTGCCATTGCATTAATTCAGCAATATATCGGCCATGGTGTCAGCTGGATGAAAGAACGGATGGATTTCCCGTATCACTATATGGTGGCGATTGGTTTATCGCTGGCGATTTTAACCGGCCTGGGCAGCTGGCTGTATCAGCGGCCGTTCCTGACCACCTGGTTTGATTATTTCTACTGGCCGGTGGTCGGCAAATTTGAACTGGCCAGTGCCATGGTATTTGACCTTGGCGTGTACTTTACCGTGATTGGTGCCACGCTGCTGATTCTTTCTAATCTGGGCAAACTCACCACTGGCGAACGACCTAAAGCAGGAGATAAATAATGGAAACCCTGTATGCCATTTGTGTTGGCGCCATTACAACCGGTGGGGTATTTCTGGTGATGCGTGGCTACACCTTTGCCGTGGTGCTGGGCTTAACCTTACTGTCGTATGCGGTGAATCTGTTTTTATTCGCCAGTGGCCGGCTGGTATTAAACGGCGCAGCGATTCTCGGCGAAAGTGAACAATACGCCGATCCGCTGCCCCAGGCGCTGGTGTTAACGGCGATTGTGATTGGTTTTGCCATGACCGCATTCGCTCTGATTCTGGCATTACGCGCGCGTTCCGACCTGGGTAACGATCAGGTCGATGGTAAAACCGAAATTCACGACGAATTACCTCAAAAAGCCCGCCGTCTGGGAGGAGAAGACTGATGACCCTGTCGGACCATCTGATTTTTTTCCCGGTACTTATTCCGCTGATTGCTGCGGTGCTGTTGTTATTTCCGCCATTACATAACGATGTGTCGCGCCAGCGGCTGGTCGTATTTGCGGTGAACTGTGCCTTGTTACTGGTCGCCGCCGTTTTACTCGGCCACAGCCTGAAACAGGGGCCTCAGGTTTATATGATGGGCAACTGGCAGGCACCGTTTGGTATTGCTCTGGTGAACGATACTCTGGCGTCGGTGATGTTATTGCTGACAGCGGTGTTAGCCATGGCTGCTCACTTGTACGCCTGTGCCGGAGACGACAGTCGCGGGCCATTTTTTCATCCGCTGTTTTTATTCCAGATTGTCGGGATTAACGGCGCCTTTCTGACGGGCGATATTTTTAACCTGTTCGTATTCTTCGAAATTCTGTTAATCGCTTCTTATTCGTTGCTGATCCACGGTGGCGGCAAGCAGCGTACTCAGGCGGCGGTGCATTATGTGTTGCTGAACCTGGCAGGTTCAGCAGTGTTTCTGTTTGGACTGGGCATGATTTACGCCTCGTTTGGTACGCTGAATATGGCCGATATGGCGTATAAAGCAGCCCACCTGAATGAAGAAAATATCGAACTGGCACGTTCCGGTGGCTTGTTATTATTGGTGGTATTTGGCTTAAAAGCGGCGTTGTTGCCGATGCATTTCTGGTTGCCACGAACTTACGCCTACACCTCAACGCCGGTCGCTGCGTTGTTTGCCATTATGACCAAGGTGGGTATTTACAGCATCTGGCGGGTACATACGGCTATTTTTGGTGATCATGCCGGAGAGCTGGCTAATATTGCGATCGGCTGGTTATGGCCACTGGCATTATTGACCATGGTTGCCGGTATCATTGCGGTATTAGCCAGCCAGACCTTAAAAATGCTGGCGGCAAACCTGGTGGTGGTATCGGCAGGGACTTTGCTGGTTACTCTGGCGCTGAACTCGGTGGAAGCGACGGCCGCAGGTTTATATTATTTAATTCACAGTACTTTATTGTCGGCGGCCATGTTTATGGTGGCCGGGTTAATTCAGGAGCAACGGGCACAGGCTCAGGACCGCTTTGTGCGTGGCCGGCCGGTGTCACAGCCGATGTTGCTGGGCGTGTTGTTTTTTATCGCCTCGCTGGGATTAATTGGTATGCCGCCGTTCTCCGGTTTTATTGGCAAACTGCTGATTCTGCAGGCATCTTCTGCCGCTGTGGAGGCCGCCTGGATCTGGGCGCCACTGTTGTTATCCGGCCTCAGCGCTATGATTATTCTCAGTCGTGCCGGCAGTACCCTGTTCTGGCGAGCCAGCGGCCAGCCGGCTCAGGAAAGTAAAGCTCATCCACTGCAATTAACGGCCGTACTGATGTTATTGCTGGCGTCGCCGTTAATGGTGATTTTTGCTGGGCCGATTTCTGACCTGACGGTAATGGCCGCTCAGGAATTACATAAAGTGCCACAGGCCGTTGCTGAGGTGACCCCATGATGACACGTTTATTGCCCATGCCGATGCACAGCGCGCTGTTACTGGTGGTGTGGCTGTTATTAAATGGCTTTTCTGCCGGTCAGCTATTGCTGGGCACTATACTGGCGCTGTTTATTCCGATGATTACCGCTCCGTATGCCAACCGTCAGAGTCGGGTAGTTAAGCCTTTTTCTGTGGTGCTGTATGTGTTGCGTTTATTATTGGATATTTTTGTATCCAATATGGAGGTGGCCGCCCGGGTGTTGGGCAGCAACCGCAAACTGAATCCGGGGTTTGTTGCTTACCCGCTGGCTCTGACCGGCGATTTCCCATTAACGGTATTGGCCAGTACCATTTCGTTAACCCCGGGAACGGTGAGTGTTGATTTTTCTGACGATAAACAGTGGCTTTATATTCACGCCCTGCATGTCGATAACGAACAGGAAATAATCGACTCAATCCGCAGCCGTTACGAACAACCGCTGAAGGAGATTTTCGCATGTTAAGTTCCGAAATCCTCAGTTACGCCATTATCCTCACTTCCGTGCTGGTACTGGTTTCTTTGCTAATGAATGTGTGGCGGATTTTGCGTGGCCCGGAATTACCCGACCGTATCCTGGCGCTGGACACCCTCTATATCAACAGCATTGCACTGATTATTCTGCTGGGCCTGCATAACGGTTCTGCACTGTATTTTGAAGGTGCGTTATTAATTGCCATGCTGGGATTTGTCAGCACGGCAGCGTTGAGTAAATACCTGCTGCGCGGAGATATTATCGAATAATGGATATGACCGATGTAATGAATTATCTGGTGGCGGGCTGGCTGGTAATGGGCGGTTTTTTTGTGTTTGTTGGCTCGTTAGGGTTGGCAAAATTGCCGGACTTTTTTACCCGCCTGCATGCACCTACCAAGGCGACTACGCTGGGAATTGGTTCGGTACTGGTGGCTTCTATGTTGCTGACCAGTGTGCGCGATGGTGGCTTCAGCGTATATGAACTGGTGATCAGTTTATTCCTGTTTATTACCGCACCCGTGTCGGCACATATGATGGCGAAAGCGGCCTTACATAAAAAAATTGCCATGCTGGAACGAACTAAAAACCGTGATATGGCGCCACGTATTGCCGCGCAGAAGACACCACGACCAGAGCCGGAAGCGGAAGAGAAAGCCGCTAAAGCCTGACCCCGGAGTGAGTGGCGAATTCATTGGTTTGAAGGGTTCAGAAATTGTTGCTGAATAAATTCGTCAGTGTTATTGACCTCGGCGTAAGCAAAACCTAATACATGAGCTGTGCTTTCTTTTACCCTGTTGATTCCTTTGTATATGAAAGCGAGGGAATCACAGCGCCAGCATCCTATCATCTGTGACCAGGCAGCCTGTCAGCTGGTCGATGTGCTGAATTATGATTTTCGAAGTTTGATGGCAATTGCCAGTTTCTGATCGCCTTGTCGATGTTTGAGACCCGCTGGATGGATGATCTTGCGGCTGCTCACCCGGAAGGACAATTCCTGTTTATCGTTGAAGGTGTGCTGATGTATTTTGGTCAGCCGCAGGAGCTGGTGTTCCATGCATTATTACGGGGACACAATGGTGTGTATGCCGATGTGGCGATTGCCAGTTCCCAGCAAAAGGCGGAGGAATATTGTCGTCAGTGGCTGGATAATCCGGTTGTCCGGCAATATCTGTAATGGCTCGATGATCATACGGTGGATATGAGTTTCTGGAGTCGTATTAATTAGGCCTGGAGCGAAAGAAAAAGTATTGACTCAGAATGCCTGAATACAAACACCGTATTTCTGAGCTGGTGATTGTATTCAGGAGGTCGGAATAATTACGGATGTTTATTGCTCAGCATGAGGTTCGTTGGCGGAATTTGATTTGAGTTTTTCCCGCAGCGACTGCATCAGTACATATAATGCCGGGATCAGGAAAATACCGATAACGGTTGCAAACAACATTCCTGATAACACGACGAAACCGATGGAGATACGGCTCATCGCACCGGCACCGCTGGAAAAAATTAACGGTGCGACACCAAGAATAAATGAGAAGGCAGTCATCATTACCGCCCGGAAACGTAAGCTGGCGGCCTGTTCTGCAGCTTGCAGAATAGTTTTCCCTTCTTCGTGTAACTGTTTGGCAAACTCAACAATTAAAATTGCTGATTTACTCGCCAGGCCAATGAGCATTACCAGTCCGACCTGGGCGTATAAGTTGTTATCCAGTCCGTCGATTAAATACAACGGAATCATGGCGCCCATCATGGCCACTACAACAGATAATATGACCGCTACCGGAATGGTCCAGCTTTCGTATTGTGCCACCAGAAATAAATAGGCAAACAATAACGACAGAGAAAAAATCAGCACCACATAACCTGCGGATTCCTGTTCCTGTTGTGCGGTACCGGTCCACTCCATGGCGTAACCGTCGGGTAACACCCGGCTGGCAATCGCACTGGCTTTGGCCATAATTTCACCACTGCTGTAACCACTGGCGGGTGTGATATTCAGGCCGGCGTTACGGTAGGTGTTATAGCGATCGAGTTTTTGTGGCCCAAGAATCTGGCGTACTTCCAGTAACGAGCCGGCCGGTACCTGAGCGCCACTGTTCGATTTAATATAAATGCTGTCGATATCGGCAATGGCGTCACGGTAGCGCCCTTCGGCCTGTAACATCACGCGGTAACTGCGGCCATACAAGGTGAAGTCATTGACGTAAGACGAACCCAGCTGACTTTGCAGGGTACGGTAAATGGTGGCGGGGCTGATATTCAAACTGGCCGCTTTTTCACGGTCGATAATAATTTCCAGCTGGGGATTATTGGCGTTATAAAATGAAAAAGCCTGTTTGATTTTATCCGAGTTATTCAGAGCCAGTACCAGGCTGTTGCTGACCTGTGCCAGCTCCTGTGGTGAAGCACTTTGCAGGTCGAGCAGGTTGGCTTCCAGGCCACCGGTAGCTCCCAGGCCGGGAATTGGCGGTGGTGGAAAACCAAAGGCGTTGGCACCGGGCACGGCCTGCAGTTTTTCTGACATCTGAGCAAAGGTCTGATACCAGGGGATGTCCGGCCGTTCATCCCAGTCTTTTAATACCGGCAACATAAACGCGTTACTGGAAGCGATGCCGCCAATTAAACCAAAGCCGGTGACCAGCATGGTGCGTTCAATTTCCGGAATCTGGCGTAACTCCTGATCGATATCCACAGCCAGTTCGGTGGTGCGGTTAATCGAAGCACCCTGAGGCAGGGAAATATCGACAAAAAAGGCGCCCTGATCTTCGTAAGGAATAAAACCGGTTGGTGTGCTGTGAAATAACCAGCCGGTGGCCGCGCCGATGATGAGCAACAGGGCGGCGGTCAGCCCCAGGCGTTTATTAAGGAACACGGCCCCCAGAACATATTTTTTCCGGGTCGCGTCGACGCGTTGATCAAACCAGGCAAAGAAACCTTTGGCTTCGCTGTCGTTTTTCAGCAGCAGGGCACACAGGGCGGGCGACAGGGTTAACGCATTTAATGAGGATAATGCCACCGCCACCGCAATGGTGACCGCAAACTGAGTGTACAGTTTACCGGTTAAACCCGGCATAAAGGCGACCGGGACAAATACCGCCAGCAGCACCAGGGTGGTGGCAATCACCGGACCAAACACTTCACCCATGGCTTTGCTGGTAGCGGCAGTGGCATCCAGCTTACTTTCCTGCATATGCCGTTTTACGTTTTCCACGACTACAATGGCATCGTCGACCACAATACCGATGGCCAGAATCAGGGCAAACAAAGAGATGGTATTAATCGAAAAGCCGGCCAGCTGGAGAGCCATAAAGGTGCCGATTAATGATACCGGGATAGTCGCTGCCGGTATCAGTGTTGCACGCCAGTCACCTAAAAACAGAAAGGTCACCGCAACCACCAGAACAAAGGTCATGATCAGGGTTTTAATGACCTCGTTAATGGAGGCTTCAACAAACTTGGTTGAGTCGTAAAAAATCTGATATTCCAGATCATCCGGGAAATACTGGCTCAGCCGCTGCATTTCAGTTTTTATTTTTTCGGCGACTTCCAGGGCATTGGCCCCCGGGCTCTGATACACGCCAAAAGGTACACCTTCTTCACCATTAACACGCATGCTGAAACCATAAGTCTGGGCACCTAACTCTACCCGGGCAACGTCTTTCAGATAAATACGTGAACCATCGTTGCTGGTTTTAACGATAATATTTTCAAACTCAGTGGCATCGGTTAACCGGCCTTTACTGGTCAGGGTGAACTGAAACTGCTGATCGTTTTGTACCGGTGGTGCGCCAATTTTCCCGAGTGCGGCCTGTACACTCTGACTCTGAATGGCTGCGCTGATGTCGTCTGCGGTTAAACCCAGAGCCTGCAGGCGGTCCGGGTCGAGCCAGACGCGCATGCCATATTCCAGGCTGCCAAACTGTTTGGCACTGCCTACGCCGTTAATCCGCGCTAATGCATCTTCCAGATAAATGGCGGAATAATTACTCATAAATAAGCTGTCGTGGCTTTTATTCGGTGAGGTCAGTGCCACCACCATCAGCATGGTGCTGGACTGTTTCTGAGTGGTGACACCACGCCGCACCACATCCTGCGGCAGGCTGGCGCTGGCCAGGGCTACCCGGTTCTGCACGTTAACGGCTGCCTGGTCGGGGTCGGTACCGACTTTAAAGGTAACGGTTAACATATAGGTGCCGTCGTTACCGCTGGACGAGCTCATATACAACATGTCGTCAACACCGTTGACCATCGACTCGATGGGGGTGGCGACGGCTTCTTCCACGGTTTGTGCATTGGCGCCTGGATAGGTTGCCCATACCTGTACCTGGGGTGGGGTAATGTCCGGATATTGGGTGACCGGCAAACGGCTGGCAGCCAATACCCCGGCAATAATAATGACGATGGAAATAACCAGCGCGAATTTTGGGCGATGAATAAAAAAGCGTGAAAACATAATTTATTGCTCCACGGCATTAACGGTCTGGCCGTTGCTGACTTTTTGCAGCCCTTGAGTGATGACCCGCTCACCGGCCTGCAGGCCGGAAATCACAATCCAGTCGGCTCCGGTTTGCTCTCCCAGAGTGACGCGGCGTTGTTCAACCTGTTGCTGGTCGTTTACCAGTAATACAAAAAAGCCATCACGATCGCGTTGTACTGCTGCCTGAGAAACCGTCAGTACGTTAGGGGCACTGGCTGGTTCCAGCGTCACCCGGACAAATTCGCCGGGTAATAACAGCCCGTCGGGATTCGGGAAACGCGCCCGGATGGCGATGGAGTCTGTTTCGGTATTGACCTGAGGGGCAATAAAATCAAATTCCCCCGGGTGCTGGTAACTGTTTCCGTCGGCCAGTATCAGGTGGGGAATCATATTGGCGTTTTCCAGTTGTGGAGACTGGCGCCGTGCCTGTAATAATAATTTTTCCGACACCGATAAATCGACGTACACCGGATCGGTTTGCACTATGGTGGCCAGCTGACTGCTGTTGGCGTTCACCAGATTGCCGGTGTTAACACTGGCGAGGCTGATACGGCCACTGATCGGGCTGCTGATATCGGTATAGCTGAGGTTCAGTTCGGCTTGCTGCAGTTGTGCTTCGGCCTGTAACAGCTGGGCTTTGGCCTGATCCCGCTGCGCTTCGGCACTTTCCAGTTGCGCTTTAGAAGCGGCGCCGCTGTTGCGTAAGGTTTGCTGGCGACTGAGTTCGGCACTGGCCTGTTTTAATGACGCTTTGGCGCTCAACAAGGCGGCGCGGGCCTGTTTCTGCTGAATCTGGTAGGTCACTTTTTCGATACTGAATAACGCGGCTCCCTTTTCGACCCGGCTGCCTTCAACAAAATGGCGCTGTTCTAAAATACCGCTGACCCGGGGCACAATTCTGACCTGTTGTACCGCACTGACCCGTCCGGCAATTTCGATATCCGGCCGCGCCTGGGTTTGTTTGATGGTATGTACAATTACCGCCGGCGCCTCAGCCGCCAGGGTGTGTGCCGTCAGCAGCAGAGAGATAAAGAGGGTCAGGGTTTTCATAACAACCTTCCTGTTGGGTTATGGTGTTGGCAGAAACGATCAGCCTGGCTGGCAAGTCTGATAATATTTCAGTGTAGACAGGCGCGGGCCGACATGATAGCAAGCCAACACGACTGGCTGTAGTGTATCGGTGGCAGACAGAGTGTTGCAGTCAGACACAGTGGTAATGATGGTCTGGCGCGGTTAAATTCAGCTGCGGTTAATAAACTGCGGGATTACAGTCGCTCCAGCGCCTGCTGCAGTTTATCAACAGCAATCACTTCCATACCGTCGATCGGCTGACGTGGCATATTACCTTTTGGCACAATAGCGCGTTTAAACCCATGTTTGGCCGCTTCTTTAATCCGTTCCTGGCCGGACGGGACCGGACGGATTTCACCGGCTAAGCCAACTTCACCAAACACAATTAAATCCTGTGGCAATGGCTGATTACGGAACGAGGATAAGGCCGCACATAATAACGCCAGGTCGGCGGCCGTTTCGCTGACCTTAACGCCTCCCACCACATTGATATACACATCCTGGTCGCCCAGATGAATACCACCGTGGCGGTGCATGGCGGCTAATAATAAATTCAGCCGGTTCTGGTCGAGACCAACGGCTACCCGCTTGGGATTGCCGAAGTGGCTGTCGTCGACTAATGCCTGGATTTCTACCAGCAAAGGCCGGGTGCCTTCCCAGATGACCATCACCACACTGCCGGCGGCGGGCTCGTCGCTGCGTGATAAAAAGATCGAGCTGGGGTTTTTAACTTCTTTTAAGCCCTGATCAAGCATGGCAAAAACCCCCAGCTCATTAATGGCACCAAAGCGGTTTTTAATGCCGCGCAAGGTGCGGAAACGGCTGTCACCGGAACCTTCCAGCATGATGGAGCAATCGATCATATGTTCCAGCACTTTGGGACCGGCGATGGTACCGTCTTTGGTGACGTGACCGACGAGAAATAACACCGTATTGGTTTGTTTGGCGAAGCGGGTTAAATAGGCGGCGCTTTCGCGTACCTGGGAAACACTACCGGGGGCTGATTCAACACCGTCGACGTGCATCACCTGGATCGAATCAATGACTACGATTCTGGGCTGATGTTGCTGCAGCGTTCGGGTCAGGCGCTCAACATTGGTTTCGCTGAGCATATTAAGCTGATCCGTCGGTAAGCCCAGGCGCTGGGCACGACGAGCAACCTGCTGCAGGCTTTCTTCGCCGGTGACGTATAAGGCCGGCATCTGGCTTGCCAGATGACACATAGTCTGTAACAACAGGGTCGATTTACCGGCTCCCGGATGGCCGCCGATTAAAATGGCTGAGCCTGGTACTAAGCCGCCGCCCAATACCCGGTCGAACTCCTGCATACCGGAGCTGAAACGGGGCACTTCATTCAGATTTACATCGGCCAGGCGCTGCACTCCCTGATCGCTGGCACCACCGGCGTAACCGCTGAAGTTGGCTTCCCGCGCCGGGGTTTTGCTGGCCGCTACCACAAACTCCTGCAAAGTGTTCCAGGCGCCACAACCGGTGCATTGGCCCTGCCATTTAGTGTGGTCGGCGCCACAGTCGTTGCATACGTATGCGGTTTTTTTCTTAGCCATAAGGATCCGGGTATTGAGCTGTAAAACTGGCTGGCAGTGTAACCTGCTGGGGGCAGAGGGCAACTGCGTGGTGATGGGTTTTGCTTTTCAGGTCCGGTAGCTCTGATACACTGTGTGCGCTTTGTCATTAAGAATTAATAACACAATAGGACTGCCTCATATGAAACTCGAGACTCAGGCCATTCACGCGGGCTTTAACGACGATCCAACCACCCGTGCAGTGGCGGTGCCGATTTATCAGACCACCTCTTACAGCTTCCGTGATACTCAGCATGGTGCGGACCTGTTTGATCTGAAAGAGCCAGGCAATATCTACACCCGTATTATGAACCCGACCAACGACGTACTGGAACAGCGGGTTGCGGCGATGGAAGGCGGGATTGCAGCATTATGTATGGCGTCTGGTATGGCGGCCATCACCGCAGCGATTCAGACCGTGGCGGCGGCCGGTGATAATATTGTGTCGGTCAGCCAGCTGTACGGTGGCACCTATAATCTGTTTGCTCACACCTTCCCGCAGCAGGGCATCGAAGTACGTATGGCCTCCGGTGATGATATCGCCGCTCTGGAAGCGTTAATCGACGACAACACCAAAGCCCTGTTCTGTGAATCAATCGGTAACCCGGCGGGTAACGTGGTTGACCTGAAAGCGCTGTCGGATATGGCTCATAAACACGGCGTCCCTGTGATTGTGGATAACACGGTGGCAACGCCTTATCTGTGTCGCCCGTTTGAACACGGTGCCGATATTGTGGTGCATTCGTTAACCAAATACATCGGTGGTCATGGTACGACCGTGGGTGGGGCGATTGTTGATTCCGGTAAATTCCCGTGGAAAGACAATCCACGTTTCCCGCGTTTTAACCAGCCGGATCCTTCCTACCATGGTGTGGTGTATGCCGAAGCAATGGGTGAAGCCGCCTTTATTGGCCGTGCCCGGGTGGTACCGCTGCGTAATATGGGTGCTGCATTAGCACCACTGAATGCCTTTATGTTGTTACAGGGTCTGGAAACGCTGGCGTTACGCATGGACCGTCACGTTGAAAATGCACAAAAAGTTGCCGAATACCTGAACGCCCACGAGCAGGTATCCTGGGTTAACTATGCCGGCCTGAAAGACAACAAACATTACGAGGTGGCACAACGTATGGTTGCTGGCAAACCATCGGCCATTCTTAGTTTTGGTATTAAAACCGGGGCCGAAGGCGGAGCAAAATTTATTGATGCGCTGCAGCTGATCAAACGTCTGGTAAATATCGGTGATGCCAAATCACTGGCGTGTCACCCGGCGACCACCACTCACCGTCAGCTGAATGAAGACGAAATGAAAACCGCCGGCGTTTCCACCGATCTGGTGCGGCTGTCGATTGGTATCGAACATGTTGACGATATCATCGCCGATATCGAGCAGGCACTGGCAGCGGCAAAATAACTCGCCGTCACCGTGTCAGTGGCTGCCTGAGCGGCCACTGACCATGTTTGATAAAACCCTCTGCTACTTGTGGCTGAGGGTTTTTTTATGCGCCCGGGGTGGTCCCATCCTTTATTACCAGCAGATGTAAAATCTGGGCGCAGAATGTAAAAGAATAATAATCCTATAAATAGTCTCTGGTAGTATCGCGTCCGAATTGTTTCTGAATGTGTCGGTGCTGGAACTCACCGCCATAAAAATGACCAAAAAGGATGCGATATGAACAAATACCTCCGCTATTTTGTTTCTATATGTTGCTTGATTGTATTCGCCGGGGCTCCGGCGGTGGCATTGGCTGCCGATATCTCCGGTGTTATCAACCGTTATGTCAAAGGTATTGGTGAAGTCAGCGCCGGTGATCAGCAGATCACCCTCGAGGGTGCAACGATGAAGCCTTCGGCTTATACCTTTCAGGCCGGTGATACGGTTTTACTGCTGCAATCCCAGGGCGCCACGATCGATGCTTCCAATACCGATAAATACGGCAACGGTGCCGGCAGTGGTAACGACCCGGATACGGTGGAAACCAGTCCACACGGTTCTGAGCAATACGCTGGTGGCGTTATTTCTCAGATTGCCGGCCGCTTTGAATACGCAACGGTGCAGGCGGTCAGTGGTAATACCATCACCCTGCAACAGGCGCTGAAAAATTCCTTTTCTGATACTAACGAAGCCAACTGGCAGCTGGTACTGGTGCCGGATTACGGCACAGAAGGCGCAACGTTAACAGCAGATATTGCGGCCTACCCGTGGAACGGTGATGTGGGCGGTATCGTTGCTTTCTCCGCTACCGGTGGTGATATCAACTTTAATGGACATCACATTGATGCCGCTGCCAAGGGGTTCCGTGGCGGGGTTGAATCGGATTATTCAGAAACCACCGATTCCATCGCCAGTGTGGCCAGCAATGGCCAGTATTATGAAGGCGGTAAAGGGGAAGGCATTGCCGGTACGCCACGCTATGTGTTTGATGGCAGCAGCCGTGATTATGGGGTTAATAAATCCGCCATCGGTGAAGACCGCCTGGGGATTCGTATCGAAGCGCTGCGGGGTGTGATTGAAAACCCGGTCAGTACACTGGCGGGTGGTGATTATGGTCGTGGTGCACCGGGTAATGCCGGTGGTGGTGCCGGGCCACATAACTCCGGTGGTGGCGGTGGCTCTAACGCCGGTCGCGGTGGTGAAGGTGCCCAGGGTTGGGTCGGTGGAACACCGAAGTTTTTTGCCGGCTATGGTGGCCAGTCGATTTTTGCCGGTTTAAATATGGGCGGCGGCGGTGGTTCCGGTGAAGCCAATAATGAAGCACTGGCCCACGGTGGTGTTGGTGGTGGTGTGGTGTTAATTAAAGCCGCTTCTGCTTCCGGTACGGGGGTTATTAATGTTAATGGTGGCGCCGGTTTTGATGACGGTATTGAGCCCGGCGACGGTGGCGGTGGCGGCGGTGCAGCCGGTACCGCTATTTTATATTTCACTGATAACAGTGCCGACTACAGCCAGCTGAGTGTGTCGGCAGTGGGTGGTGATGGCGCTCAGGCGGATGCTGAACACGGCTCCGGCGGTGGTGGTGGCGGCGGTTACGTCGTTGCTAACACCTTAACCGCAGATCAGATAGCGGTTGCCGGTGGTGCTGGTGGTAGCAACAAAGGACTCAATGGACAGGCAGCAACGGCGGGAGCTGCCGGTCTGGAACAGTTCGGCAGCAGTGCCTTTGTGACACTGAATACTGACTACGGTGATGCACTGGCGTCTTTCGGTACTGAGTCAGGCAATAACGCTGCTTACCATTTATTTGCCGATTATGACTTTGACGGTGTGATAGGTGATGCCGAAAAAGTGTATCTGGGATTATTGGTTGATGGTGAATCCGGTGGTATTTCTTCTGCCGGGGCGGATTCAGACAACCTGGCTAATGACAATGACGAAGATGGCATTCAGCTGAGTCCATTAGGCAGCAGTGACAGTAATTATGTGATACCGGCGGCCAATATAACGGTGACCAACAGCTATCCACGTCCGGCACGTTTACATGCCTGGGTTGATTTTGATGGTAATGGTCAGTTCGATAATGACGAATACAGCAGCATTATTGTGGCATCCGGTTTAAATGAAACGTCTCCGGCGGATGATCTGATCTGGTCGGCGACACAGGGGCTGGAGCAGTTATTTACCGGTTATCCTGTGTATGCGCGTTTCCGTCTGACAACAGATACCCGCCTGAACGCCGATTCGGCAACCGGAGTCGCGGTAACCGGTGAGGTTGAGGACTATGTGATCGCGCTGGATAACTCCAGCTACACCGTCATTGATGAACATTTCTTTTATGTTGATGGCGACCAGGTCGCGGGCAGTGTTTTTGGCCAGGTTTCAGGTTCGGGGGCCAGCTCACCAGCCTGGAGTATTACCGGCGGTAACGACAGCGGTTTGTTTGCGCTCGACAGCAGCGGTAACTTAACTGCAGCAGTGGATGTGGCCTTTAATAGTCAGAATGTTTATGTATTGGCAGCGGTCGACAGCAATACCTCTCCTAACAGCTTCAGCAAAATTCAGGTATTAATCCGCCGTATTGAGTTAAACCAAACTCAGGCGACTGAAGGTAATACGCTGACGGTTGTCAGCGACACTATGCTGTTACACCCTGAATACAGCGTCAGTTATCAATGGCAGCGTAACGGTACTGATATCGAAGGTGCGACGTCAGCCAGTTATAACGTTGTCAGTGATGATGTCGGTAATTCGTTAAACGTGGTGGGAACCTATTACGATAAAGATGGCGACCCGTTAGGCCAGACTGTGACATCGGCGACGGTGACAGTTATTGATCCGATCGATATTTTGCAGAAAATTCAGGATTACGCGGATAATCAAAGTAATCCTGCGCCAATCGTTAGCGACTTTACTACCCTGGAAATCACCGGTGTTAGCGCGGATAACCTGAGCCGGGTAAATGAAGCGATTGCGGCTAAAACTGCAGCAGACGTGGATACAGTTGCTGAAATTCAGGCAATTGTTAATGCAGTTAACGCAGCGATTGCTGAAGAGAAGGCTAAAGCCGATGCACTGCAGAAAATTCAAAACTATGCAGACGATCAGACCAAACCAGCGCCAGTCGTTAGCGACTTTACTACCCTGGACATCACTGGTGTTAGTGAGGATAACCTGTCGGAAATTAATGCGGCTATTAATGCGCTTACATCTACGGATGTAGATACTGAAGAAAAAATACAGCAGTTGGTGGACCGGGTGGTTGCATCTCTGGCTGCGTTAGCTGAGTTGATTGAAGACCTCAACGGAAATAGCAATACCCAGCTTCTGACACTTTTACAGCTGAAGTCCATTATTGGTTTAAACAATATTGTTGATGCCAATATGACTGAATACAGCGCTGCTTTTGTCAGTGATGCCTTTGCTGATATCAATAATCCAACCATCGCTGAAATTCAGGCGGTTATTGATGATGTTAATTATGGTGAGTTGGATAACGATAATGACGGGGTGAAAAACAAAGACGAAATCAATAATGGTACTGACCCGACGAATCCGGACTCAGACGGTGACGGTGTAAATGATAACGACGATGCCGAACCAAATAACCCGTCTAACGACAGTGACGGTGATGGTGTGCCTAATAATGAAGATGACGAGCCATTAAACCCGAATAACGATTCGGATGGCGACGGTGTCTCTAATAAGGACGAAACCGATAATGGTACTGACCCAACGAATCCGGACTCAGACGGTGACGGTGTAAATGATAACGACGACGCCGAACCCAATAACCCGAATAACGACTCGGACGGTGATGGTGTGCCTAATAATGAAGATGACGAGCCAAATAACCCGAATAACGATTCGGATGGCGACGGTGTCTCTAATAAGGACGAAACCGATAACGGTACTGATCCGACTAATCCGGACTCAGACGGTGACGGTGTAAACGATAACGAAGATGCTGACCCGAATAACCCGAATAACGATTCGGATGGCGACGGTGTCTCTAATAAGGACGAAACTGATAACGGTACTGACCCAACGA
>NZ_JBHRYB010000023.1:0-2133 GCF_042648445.1 Bacterioplanoides pacificum | reverse complement strand
TGCTTCATAGCTTGTAAGCAATAAGACGGTTTGGGGTTATATGGTCAAGTGACTAAGCGTGCACGGTGGATGCCTTGGCATCTGGAGGCGATGAAAGACGTAGTAGCCTGCGATAAGCTTCGGGAAGGTGGCAAACAACCTGTGATCCGAAGATCTCTGAATGGGGAAACCCACCTGTCATAAGGCAGGTATCTGCAACTGAATACATAGGTTGTAGAGGCAAACCTGGGGAACTGAAACATCTAAGTACCCAGAGGAAAAGAAATCAACCGAGATTCCCTCAGTAGCGGCGAGCGAACGGGGACCAGCCCTTAAGCTGTTTTGTAGATAGTAGAACGCTCTGGAAAGTGCGGCCATAGTGGGTGATAGCCCCGTATACGAAATCTTATCTACAGTGAAATCGAGTAGGTCGGGACACGTGATATCCTGACTGAACATGGGGGGACCATCCTCCAAGGCTAAATACTCCCAGATGACCGATAGTGAACCAGTACCGTGAGGGAAAGGCGAAAAGAACCCCTGTGAGGGGAGTGAAATAGATCCTGAAACCGTGTACGTACAAGCAGTGGGAGCCGACTTTGTTCGGTGACTGCGTACCTTTTGTATAATGGGTCAGCGACTTAATGTTAGTGGCAAGGTTAAGCTTATAGCGGAGCCGTAGGGAAACCGAGTGTTAACTGCGCGTCCAGTCGCTAGCATTAGACCCGAAACCGGGCGATCTATCCATGGGCAGGTTGAAGATTGAGTAACATCAATTGGAGGACCGAACCCACTGTCGTTGAAAAGCCAGGGGATGACCTGTGGATAGGAGTGAAAGGCTAATCAAGCCCGGAGATAGCTGGTTCTCCTCGAAAACTATTTAGGTAGTGCCTCGTGTCTAACCATGGGGGGTAGAGCACTGTTAAGGCTAGGGGGTCATCCCGACTTACCAACCCTTTGCAAACTCCGAATACCCATGAGTTCAATCACGGGAGACACACGGCGGGTGCTAACGTCCGTCGTGGAAAGGGAAACAACCCAGACCGTCAGCTAAGGTCCCAAAGTTACAGTTAAGTGGGAAACGATGTGGGAAGGCTAAAACAGCTAGGAGGTTGGCTTAGAAGCAGCCACCCTTTAAAGAAAGCGTAATAGCTCACTAGTCGAGTCGGCCTGCGCGGAAGATATAACGGGGCTCAAACTGTACACCGAAGCTACGGATGCACTTTGTGCATGGTAGAGGAGCGTTCTGTAAGCCGTTGAAGGTCAAGGTGTGAACCAGGCTGGAGGTATCAGAAGTGCGAATGCTGACATGAGTAACGATAAGGCGAGTGAAAAACTCGCCCGCCGGAAACCCAAGGGTTCCTGTCCAACGTTAATCGGGGCAGGGTTAGTCGGCCCCTAAGGCGAGGCTGAGAAGCGTAGTCGATGGGAAACAGGTTAATATTCCTGTACTTGTTTGTAGTGCGATGGGGGGACGGAGAAGGCTAGGCCAGCACGGCGTTGGTTGTCCGTGTTTAAGCTGGTAGGCAGAAGACTTAGGCAAATCCGGGTCTTCAATGCCGAGAAGTGACGACGGTGACTCTACGGAGTCCGAAGTGGTCGATGCCATGCTTCCAGGAAAATCCTCTAAGCTTCAGCTACAAAGAAACCGTACTCTAAACCGACACAGGTGGGTAGGTAGAGAATACCAAGGCGCTTGAGAGAACTCGGGTGAAGGAACTAGGCAAAATGGCACCGTAACTTCGGGAGAAGGTGCGCCGGTTTTGGTGAAGGACTTGCTCCGTAAGCTGAGACCGGTCGAAGATACCAGGTGGCTGCGACTGTTTATTAAAAACACAGCACTCTGCAAACACGAAAGTGGACGTATAGGGTGTGACGCCTGCCCGGTGCCGGAAGGTTAATTGATGGGGTTAGACTTCGGTCGAAGCTCTTGATCGAAGCCCCGGTAAACGGCGGCCGTAACTATAACGGTCCTAAGGTAGCGAAATTCCTTGTCGGGTAAGTTCCGACCTGCACGAATGGCGTAACGACGGCCACACTGTCTCCACCCGAGACTCAGTGAAATTGAATTCGCAGTTAAGATGCTGCGTTCCCGCGGCTAGACGGAAAGACCCCGTGAACCTTTACTATAGCTTCACAGTGAACTTTGAATTG
>NZ_JBHRYB010000022.1:0-1982 GCF_042648445.1 Bacterioplanoides pacificum | reverse complement strand
GTAGAACGCCGTTGGAAACATTACTTGATGGAAAACGAATCTGGGCTGAAAAGAAATTAACCCAGATTTAATCTGACAGACACCAGCTTAAAACGGGCGACTGTCAGATCGAGTCTGAACTACTACAGTTATAGATATTGGCTAGAAGCCAGCCAAATATTCCAGCAGCAATTGCCCAAAACAGCCCTCCTATAAGGGCGCTGAAGAAAGACATATGCCAACCCATACCCTCAAGGTTCATGTGGAGCATATCACCAGACATTGAAAGCATCATACCTGGCATGATAAGTACGAACAGTGAGCAAAGCAGCCAAAATACAGCTGCACTACTCGCGCAAGCGAGCGCAAATTTTGTTGAATGTAATTTCATTTCTCTTCTCCCAGAATAGACTGTGGTGATATATTAAATCTCACTTTTAACGTATATTAGTTAAATCGATCTATCTCCATAGATACCATTCAAACGAATGCCGCTATTTACGCGGATTCCTCGGTCGTTGATGACAGCTCCACGGCTCATGTTTTGCATTATCCTTTACGTTTTTATCGACGAACTTGTAATAACCTTCTTTGAAGTTAGTCCACCAGTCATGGCTTATTTCTATACTATGTTTAGTGATTACATCTTCTATGCCGTCCAGATTTATTCTGGAGGCATCGTAGGCCAGATTAATCACTGAAGACTTTTCGTCGAATGAGACAGAATCCAGACCGTAGATCTGATCAATCTCTTTAATTGCTCCTTCGATATCTGATGAGGGATTTAAGTCTAGCTTTAAATGCCTGACAACCAGGTTTACTTCTGATACCCCTAATCGGTGCTCTTCTTTCATAATAAAATCCTGTTTTTTAAATTGCTAATTAGATCTCACTAGTTAAATAAAGATGGGTGATCGTTAATATTAATAATCGTTTTTATGGAGTAGTAGTTGGCTGATCCATTGTTAACTTTGGGATCCAGCCGGGAGTTGTTTCACGATATCGATGATAGAGATCGCCGAATTCTTCTAATGCTAATTTTTCTTCACGTTTGGCCAGTTGTATATAAACTACCACTAGTATCTGGAAAAACACCAGGGTCGGTAGCGTTGGCCATTGTAATAAGAAACCCAGCATTATCAGGATGAATGCAATATATTGTGGATGGCGACAACGGGCGTACCAGCCTGTTGTCGCTAACGTGTGTGCTTGTTGTGCTTTGTGTAGTACATTCCAGGCTGAAGCTAGAAGAAAGAAGCCAAGTACTATTAAGATATTGCTGACAATATGTAGCGGGTCGAAATGCGGGTCGCCTTCAAATCCCAGTAACGTGTGTAACAAATGGCCATTTTCGTGAGATAGAAAATCAATGCTGGGATATGTTTCAGCTAGCCATCCTGACAGAAAGTAAATGGTTAATGGAAATCCATACATTTCTGTAAAAAGTGCAACGATAAATACTGAGAATGCCCCAAAGCTTCGCCAGTCCATCTGGGTTTTAGGCTTGGTAAAGCTGAATGCAAAAAATATAAAGATCGCTGAGTTCAGTAATACTAATGTCCAGAGCCCATAGGCAGAATCACCATGCATAACCAATCCTCTCTTTAAATTATATTAGTGTTTGGTTTGATGGCCGCGCTCTTTGCGTCCATCTCCTAAACCGCGTTGGCAGTCACTTTGTTGCGAATCATTTCCATGGTGATCATGTTCCGAATTGCCGTGGCCGCGATGCATAAAAATATGCATAAGCGGGCACAGCAGGAGAATGAGATATGGAAGAAACTCGAATAAATGCTCCCTGTGCTCCATGAGCAGGAAGTAGATCGCTGCACCAATAATCCCAAGTGCAGCTACCCCTTTTTCTGTAAACCAAAATTGTATTAGTTCAGACCTGATCTGACACTTCGATTTGAAAAGAAGAGAGTTTCCCGTTTTGATGTTGGTGTCGAATCAAAATCAAACACAAAGGAAACTCTCTATGCTTGAGTCTAACAATCCCATCA
>NZ_JBHRYB010000021.1:0-1199 GCF_042648445.1 Bacterioplanoides pacificum | reverse complement strand
TGTAGTAGTTCAGACTCGATCTGACAGTCGCCCGTTTTAAGCTGGTGTCTGTCAGATTAAATCTGGGTTAATTTCTTTTCAGCCCAGATTCGTTTTCCATCAAGTAATGTTTCCAACGGCGTTCTACCGCAACAGATTTTTCCCTGATGAGTTCGTTCATTGTTGTAGTATTCCATCCACTCGTCCAGATCTTTTTGTAAGGCGTCGATCGACGCATACAATTTCTTCCGGAAGGTGATCTGATAAAACTCCTGTAAAATCGTTTTATGGAAGCGTTCGCAGATACCATTGGTTTGCGGTGATTTCACTTTGGTTTTCGTGTGATCGATATCATTGATCGCTAAGTAGAGCTGGTAGTCATGCTGCTCGGGTTTGCCGCAGTATTCAGTGCCTCTGTCCGTTAAAATTCTCAGCATAGGCAGCTCCTGAGAGGCGAAGAACGGCAGTACTTTATCGTTCAGTGCATCGGCCGCTGTAATCGGCGTTTTAGTCGTGTAGAGCTTCGCAAAGGCGACCTTGCTGTAAGTATCAACGAAGGTTTGCTGATAGATGCGTCCAACGCCTTTCAGGTTGCCAACGTAGAAGGTGTCTTGCGAACCCAGGTAACCTGGGTGATGCGTTTCTATTTCGCCGCTAACCTCATCGTCCAGTTTCTTCCGTTCTAATGCGGCAACCTGGTCGTCCGTTAAGATGATTCCTTCCTCAGCCACTTTCGCTTCCAGAGCTTTCAGGCGCTTCTTAAAGTTCTCCAGGTTGTGTCTTAACCACACAGAGCGAACACCGCTGGCCGAGACGAAGACACCACGCTTCCTAAGCTCATTACTCACACGAACCTGGCCATGCGCAGGCTGTTCGACAGCATACGTTTTAACGGCTTCCTCAATGTCAGGATCAACACGGTTCTTGCGGTTGGGGACTTTTCGATTCTGGTTGATTAAGGCATCAATGCCACCTTCTTCGACTGATTGCTGGTAACGATAGAACGTATCTCTGGATACGCCCATAACCTTGCAGGCCTTTGAAACATTGCCCAGTTCTTCTGCTAGATTCAGCAAACCGGCTTTGTGTTTTATGATGGGATTGTTAGACTCAAGCATAGAGAGTTTCCTTTGTGTTTGATTTTGATTCGACACCAACATCAAAACGGGAAACTCTCTTCTTTTCAAATCGAAGTGTCAGATCAGGTCTGAACTAATACA
>NZ_JBHRYB010000019.1:0-768 GCF_042648445.1 Bacterioplanoides pacificum | reverse complement strand
GTGGAGCCAATCTTGAAATACCAGCCTGGTCAATTTGGGGTTCTAACTCAGGTCCATTATCTGGATCGAGGACACTGTGTGGTGGGTAGTTTGACTGGGGCGGTCTCCTCCCAAAGAGTAACGGAGGAGCACGAAGGTCGGCTAATCCTGGTCGGACATCAGGAGGTTAGTGCAATGGCATAAGCCGGCTTAACTGCGAGACAGACACGTCGAGCAGGTACGAAAGTAGGTCATAGTGATCCGGTGGTTCTGTATGGAAGGGCCATCGCTCAACGGATAAAAGGTACTCCGGGGATAACAGGCTGATACCGCCCAAGAGTTCACATCGACGGCGGTGTTTGGCACCTCGATGTCGGCTCATCACATCCTGGGGCTGAAGCCGGTCCCAAGGGTATGGCTGTTCGCCATTTAAAGTGGTACGCGAGCTGGGTTTAGAACGTCGTGAGACAGTTCGGTCCCTATCTGCCGTGGGCGTTTGAGATTTGAGAAGAGTTGCTCCTAGTACGAGAGGACCGGAGTGAACGAACCTCTGGTGTTCCGGTTGTATCGCCAGATGCATTGCCGGGTAGCTATGTTCGGACAGGATAACCGCTGAAAGCATCTAAGCGGGAAGCCCCCTTCAAGATGAGATCTCACTGGAGCTTCGAGCTCCCTGTAGGGCCCTTGAAGACTACAAGGTTGATAGGTCAGGTGTGTAAGCGTTGCGAGGCGTTGAGCTAACTGATACTAATTGCCCGTGAGGCTTGACCATATAACACCCAAACTTGG
>NZ_JBHRYB010000018.1:0-534 GCF_042648445.1 Bacterioplanoides pacificum | reverse complement strand
TACAAGCTATGAAGCAGAAGACTTTATGGTTGGGCTTACTGATTAATAACGGGTAGTTATCAATCAAATCAAGCAACCGCCGGTTCGCTTGAGAATCTCAATTCTCATGTATCCAAATTTTTAAAGAGCAATCTGATGTAATCATCAGTATTAAATATGCTTTTTAAGCACATTTAATGCTGATAACTAACCAAGTAATTAAAGAGAAGTGGTGGAGCTATGCGGGATCGAACCGCAGACCTCCTGCGTGCAAGGCAGGCGCTCTCCCAGCTGAGCTATAGCCCCATTTCGTCTTTAAATCTGAGTTTGGTAGGTCTGGGCAGACTTGAACTGCCGACCTCACGCTTATCAGGCGTGCGCTCTAACCACCTGAGCTACAGACCTACGTCAGATCACAAAGATTTAGACAATTCGTGTGAGTACTTAACTGAGATGAGTGAAGTATCGTTTAAGGAGGTGATCCAGCCCCAGGTTCCCCTAGGGCTACCTTGTTACGACTTCACCCCAGTCATGAATCACTCCGTGGTGACCGCT
>NZ_JBHRYB010000017.1:0-529 GCF_042648445.1 Bacterioplanoides pacificum | reverse complement strand
CGGGAAGGGTTGATAAAGGAACGAACGGCAGTAATTAATCGTATACGCTCATCCTTTTCTGAATTCGGAGTGGCGATACCTGCAGGACCAAAGCGACTGAGGCAATGGTTGTCTGATTCGTACGGCGATGTGGAAAATTACTTACCAGCAACACTTAATCGCCTGATGCTTCGGATGGTTGATCGCTTAAACTATATTGAGTCTGAGATTTGTGACCTTGATAAAGAGATCAACGATCAGAATAAGTCCGATGAACGTTGTAAACGATTAATTGAAGTTCCTGGTGTAGGTCGCTTGGCAGCTTCGGCGATAGTAGCAAGTGTCGGTAATGCTAAAGAATTTCGATCAGGACGAGAATTCGCAGCTTGGTTGGGACTGGTCCCAAGGCAACATTCAAGTGGTGGAAAGCAAAATTTACAAGGCATCAGCAAGCGAGGTGATGCTTATATTCGTAAGATGCTAATCCATGGTGCCAGAGCCGTAATTCGTCATATGAATAGGAATAACGCTCCGGTAGATTGGCTTGAAG
>NZ_JBHRYB010000016.1:0-147088 GCF_042648445.1 Bacterioplanoides pacificum | reverse complement strand
ACCAAGCCAGCGTGTCAAGCAGTTATTTTTAAAAAGTTATTTAAAAACAAGCACTTAACCAGTTCCGTCTGGCTTTCCTTTTCGCCCTCAGCGATCAGGAGCGGCGCATTCTACAGACATAGAAAAAACCGTCAACACCTTTTTGTAAGTTTTTTACAGCAAGATGAAAATCTGCAGTTTTCCAACTGGGCATCAGCAGGTGCGCTGTTTATACCGCCACAACCGCAATGCCAGAAGCAACAGTAACAACACAGTGTAGAGCACTGGCTCAAACCAGCTGGAACGAATCTGTAACAAATAGTGTATGGCGGCCAGTAACCCGGTGACATATACAAGCCGGTGTAACTTTTTCCAGCGCCGCTTCAACCGGCGCTGCCATTGTTTCGTCGATGTAATCGTCAGCGGTACCAGCAATAGCCACGCAACTACCCCCAACAACAAATAAGGACGCTCAATGATCTCTTTACCCAGCTCCCGCCATTGCCACTCAAGCAGGAAGGCAAAGTAAGCAAACAAATGCAGGGTTGAATAGAAGAAGACAAATAGCCCCAGCATGCGGCGGTGCACAACCAGCCACTTTTGCCGCAGATATTGACTCCCCGGTGTTACCGCCAGGGTAATCAGCAAAAAATTAAACGCCCAGCTGCCGCTGAACCAGACAATAGCCTTCCCTGGTTCCGGGCCAAGAATATTCCATTCTCCGGCCTGCAGCCGTACAACCTGCTGCAACAGATAAAAGAACGGCATCATACTTACCAGAAAAACGGTAATGCGTCTGAGTGTTAAAACCATGCCCCGACTAACCGCCTGTTAATAATACTTGCGCAGATTCATGCCACTATAAAGAGAGGCGACCTGTTCGGCATAACCGTTAAACATCTGCGTTTCAATACGATTCGGTTTAAACAGGCCGGATGGCAAACGGCGTTCACGTGCCTGGGACCAGCGCGGGTGATCGACCTGCGGATTTACATTGGCATAAAAGCCATATTCGTTTGGCGCCAGTTGTGCCCAGGTCGTTTTCAGCATCTGTTCGACAAAACGGATTCTGACAATCGACTTGATACTTTTGAAGCCATATTTCCACGGAACGACCAGGCGGAAGGGAGCACCGTTCTGGTTAGGTAATACCTCACCATACAAACCAACAGCCATAATTGTCAGCGGATTCATCGCTTCATCCATCCGCAGCCCTTCAACATAAGGCCAGTCAATGGTTGAAAACACCGAACGCTGACCCGGCATTTGCTTCGGGTCGTGCAGGGTGGTGAATTCAACATAGTTAGCGGATGACAGCGGCTTAAAGCGCTTCAACAAAGATGACAGCTCAAAACCGATCCAGGGAATCACCATCGACCAGGCTTCAACACAACGCAGGCGATAAATGCGCTCTTCCAGATCCACCTGGCTCAGCAGATCCTCCAGCGTAAAAGTGCCCTTCAGCTCACACTCACCCGTCACCTCAACCGACCAGGGATCGGTTTTCAGCTTCGAGGCGTAACGATAGGGATCATCTTTGCCGGTGCCAAACTCATAAAAGTTATTGTATTGAGTAACGTTTGGATAGGGCGTCAGGGTTTCGTCTTTCCCCCACTGACTTTCTCGGGCGGCAGCCACCTGCCCGGCTAACCATTCAGGCCTTTGCTGTCGGGTTGATTCATGGATCTGAATGGCCTGAGCCGGTAATGCAGCAGCCGCCACGGACACAGCCGCGGCTTGGCCAAGAAACTGACGGCGGTTAAGGTAACCCGAGTGAGGTGTTATTTCGGAGGGAAGGACGTCGGATGACTGCTGTTGCCGGATAATCATGCCATTTAACCTGTCTGCTGCTACTGCCTGATAGTAGAACCTCAGACAGGCAAAACGGCAAAAAATTCAGCGGGGTTATTTCTTTTGTTTCAGCCGGCTCCAGCCATCATATACCGGGCCCGATAAGGCGTAAGCCATAAACACACCCAATAACACCTTAGCCGGATCAATCGATACCACCACAAACACCATCACCACCGCCAGTAAAGCAACAAACGGCACCTTACCTTTCAGATCAAGTCCTTTAAAACTGTGGTAACGGAAGTTACTGACCATTAACAGGCCCGCACCCGGAACAATCAAAGCCATCAACCAGGCGATATCCGCACCAGCAGTACCGGTTTCACTGAAGGCCCATACGGTACCGGCCACAATAGCCGCCGCCGCCGGGCTGGCCAGACCGGTAAAGAAGTTTTTATCAGCGACCGCCAGCTGAGTATTAAACCGCGCCAGGCGTAATGCCGCACCCGCGACATAAACAAACGCCGCCACCCAGCCGACCTTGCCCAGGTCCTGCAGCGCCCAACTAAAGGCCACCAGCGCCGGTGCCACACCAAACGACACCATGTCCGCCAGGCTGTCATATTCGGCACCAAAGTCACTCTGGGTATTGGTCAAGCGTGCGACCCGGCCATCCAGGCCGTCCAGAATCATAGCGATAAAAATCGCAATGGCGGCATTTTCGAAGTGACCATTCATACTGGCCACAACAGCGTAGAAACCGGAGAACAAGGCGCCGGTGGTAAACAGGTTCGGCAGCAGGTAAATGCCCTTACGACCTGGCCATTTCGCGGGCTTTTCAGCCTCACCGCTCTGATGTTCGGGAGTGTTTTCAGTCAAGGGAACAACCTTATTGTCTTCGTGATTCATTGTTAACTCGTAAAAAATACTTTATCACTCAGTCATTATGAGTGATTACAACACGGCTGTTAAGGTATTCGTGTTGTCCATTGCCGCCGACACATTCCAGATAGCCTGTAACAAAGGATGTTGTAAGCGCTCGGTACGGGCACACAGCCCCACCGCAAAAGGCTCCAGCTCCGGCTGCACCGCCAACACCCGCACCCGGGCCGACATCGGACTGTTCTTCAGTACCAGCTCCGGCACCACACCAACCCCGGCACCCAATGCCACCATACTAACAATCGCTTCATGGCCAGAGACCTGGGCATAGATATTCGGGCGGATATTGCGGGCAGCGAACCAGCGGTCGACCCGGGTGCGGGCCAGACCGGATTCCGACAACACCATCGGCACCTCTCCCCAGTCAATTTCTGCCTGGGTGAGTAAAGGCAGGCTACTGAGATTTTTAGGAGCGATAAACAACAACGGTGACGGGGTAATGGTTTTAAAACTCAAGTCCTCACTGAGCTGCTCAGGGCGGGCCGCCACCACAATATCAGCCTCGCCACTTTCGGCCTTGGGAATCGACTCTGCAGCATCACCGGTATGCACCAGCAATTCGACCCGCGGATATCGCTCACGAAAGCGGGTCAGTAAATCCGCCAGAAAGCTGTAACTGGCCGTCACGGTACAAAACAGGGTCAGACTGCCCTCAAGATCACTGACCTCTACCCCCACTGCGCGTTTCAGCTGTTGCCAGTCTGATAAGGTATTTTCAGCATGGCGGCGAAACTGCTCTCCGGCATGGGTCAGCGACAAGGGTGAGGTCTCCCGTATTAATAACGTCGCCCCGACCTCTTCCTCCATACGCGCCAGGCGCCGGCTCAGCGTTGACGGGCTCATATGTAGTTCTTCGCTGGCTTTACCTAAATGAAGGTGGGAGCACAGGCTAAGAAACGATTGCAGGTCTTTATAATCCACCCACTGTCCTCTATCCGGATAAGACGGCGCTTTAATATTGTTTTTCAAAGCAGCAACAGGATGTTGCGCCTAACGCCTGACAAGCAGGCGGCAGGGCCATGGATGGCCCTTCGGCGCGGCGACTGAAAAACAAGGTTGAAGTACCGCTCAGGTTTTGTTGCAAAAAACGCAACACCATTGCGCAAATATAGCATTTTACGCAACGCCTTTCTTCTTTTACTATTTGCGGCGATTTGATTTTGTTCACCGGAATACTTCCGCTGAATTCATTCTGTTAATGGAGATCCTGTCATGGGTGAGAACTACTTCAATACGCTGAACCTGCGTGAGCAACTGGACCAGCTGGGCCGTTGTCGTTTTATGGACCGCGAAGAATTCACCAACGGTTGTGAAGTTCTGAAAGGCAAAAAAGTTGTTATCGTTGGTTGTGGTGCTCAGGGTCTGAACCAGGGCATGAACATGCGCGATTCTGGTCTGGATGTTTCTTACGCTCTGCGTGAAGCAGCCATCACTGAAAAGCGTCAGTCATGGAAAAACGCCACCGAAAACGGTTTCACCGTGGGTACCTACGAAGAGCTGATCCCGACTGCAGATCTGGTTTGTAACCTGACGCCAGACAAGCAGCACACCAGCGTTGTCGAAGCCGTAATGCCACTGATGAAGCAAGGTGCAACTCTGGGTTATTCCCACGGTTTCAACATTGTTGAAGAAGGCATGCAGATCCGTGAAGACTTAACCGTCATCATGGTTGCGCCTAAGTGCCCGGGTTCTGAAGTACGTGAAGAATACAAGCGTGGTTTCGGTGTACCAACGCTGATGGCTGTTCACCCAGAGAACGATCCGGAAGGTAAAGGCCACGACCAGGCGAAAGCATGGGCTTCTGCCACTGGCGGCGACCGCGCCGGCGTTCTGGAATCTTCTTTCGTTGCTGAAGTTAAGTCTGACCTGATGGGTGAGCAAACCATCCTGTGTGGCATGCTGCAAACCGGCGCCATCCTGGGCTTCGAAAAAATGGTTGAAGACGGCATCGACGAAGGCTACGCAGCCAAGCTGATCCAATACGGTTGGGAAACGGTTACGGAAGCACTGAAGTACGGCGGCATCACTAACATGATGGATCGTCTGTCTAACCCGGCTAAGCTGGTTGCTTTCGACATGGCAGAAGAGCTGAAAGAACTGATGCGTCCTCTGTTCCGTAAGCACCAGGACGACATCATGACGGGTCACTTCTCCAAGACCATGATGGAAGACTGGGCAGCTGGCGATGCTAACCTGCTGAAATGGCGTGAAGAAACGGCACAAACCGGCTTCGAAAAAGCACCGGCTTCCGACGTTGAAATCGACGAGCAGGAATACTTCGATCACGGCGTAATGCTGGTTGCTATGGTGAAAGCGGGCGTTGAGCTGGCATTCGAAACCATGGTTGAGTCTGGCATCGTTGAAGAGTCTGCTTACTACGAGTCTCTGCACGAAACGCCACTGATTGCTAACACCATCGCTCGTAAGAAACTGTACGAGATGAACGTGGTTATCTCTGACACTGCAGAATACGGCTGCTACCTGTTCGCTCACGCGGCAGTGCCTCTGTTGCGCGAGAAGTTCATGCCACACATCTCTACGGATGTAATCGGTAAAGGCCTGAACGTTAAGTCTAACTCAGTAGACAACGCTCGTCTGATCGAAGTAAACGATCTGGTTCGTAACCACCCGGTTGAATGGGTTGGTCAGGAACTGCGTGGCTACATGACTGACATGAAGCGCATCGTAGAAGCATCCAAGTAATCAATTACTTGCAGCTGAGCCTAAATCCCCGCCGGAAGTGATTCCGGCGGGGATTTTTTTGTATTATGCCGCGGCACAAACCAAAGGACAGGTAAACACAAAGGTATTCCATGGATAAGGATATTTTACGCAGCGACCGCCACGATGTGCGGCGCGATCAGCGACCACAGCCACTTTAAATCGGATATTCAATGTAATGCCTATATTCGCCTGATGCTGGAAAATGCTCTGCTCATGGTTATTACTGCTGGTTTCGCTTACCCGGCAACACAAATCCGTAAACGCCGCTTTTTAATCGCCGCTACCCGCGTTTATTACCAGCCTGATTGATCTGTATCAGGCCGGGGCCGGCCAATGCGACATCCTGTCACACGCCTGGCGCCGCAGAATTGAGTAATCTGCGCGCCATTACCTTACGTTGAAGGATTACGCATCATGTTCCGCCCTACTCTGATCCACTGCGCTATTATCTGTGCCGTACTTAGCCCGGCAGTTAATGCAGACCAAGGTACCGAGCTGACCCCTATGGTCGTCACCGCGCCACAAACAGACGATGTATTAACCGTCCGCACCGATCCCAAAGCACCACGGCAGCCGGTTCCGGCTCATGACGGTGCCGATTTATTAAAAAATATTCCCGGCTTCAGTGTGATTCGTAAAGGCGGAGCCGATGGCGATCCGGTATTCCGCGGCATGGCCGCTTCACGCCTGGGGATTTTATTAAATGGCGAACAGGTTATGGGGGGCTGTGGCATGCGTATGGACCCGCCCACCGCTTATGTTTATCCGGAAGCGTTTGATGAAGTGGTTATTTTAAAAGGTCCACAGTCGGTACAACACGCCGGTGCCGGATCAGCGGGCACGGTATTATTTAATCATCAGCGCCCTCAGTTTTCTGAACCAGGCATCAGTGGTTATGCCAGTGTGTTATTCGGCAGTGCCGACCGTAATGATCAGGCCGCCGGAGTCACGGCTGGCAACGAGCAGGGCTACCTGCGGTTAAACGGTACCCGAGCCGATGCCAATAACTACAAAGATGGCAACGGCGATGAAGTTCACTCCGCTTATAACCGCTGGAATGCCGACGCCACACTGGGCTGGACACCCACTCTGGATACCGATATCGAACTGACCACGTCACGCAGCGATGGTGAAGCCCGCTATGGTGACCGTGGCATGGATGGCGCTAAATTTGAGCGCGAACAACACAGTTTAAATTATCGTGTGCGCGCAGTTTCACCATTAATCAGCGAAATCGAAGCACGGATTTATCAGGGTTACGTTGATCATGTAATGGATAACTTTTCCCTGCGGCCAAACACGGGGATGAAAATGCTCAGCAACCCCGACCGGGAAATCAAAGGTGCCAAGCTGACAGCCACCCTGCAACCAGTCAGCAACAGCGAACTGAATATTGGCAGTGACTGGAACCGCGATGATCATTCGGTACGCAAAGGTGTCGACTACCAGTCCCAGCCACGGGTGGATGACCTCAGTGTGCAGAATTATGGTGTCTATGGCGAATGGCATCAGACGCTGGGCGACAATGCCTTACACGCCGGCTTACGGTTAAATAAAAATCGTGCAGAAGATAAACGCTCTGGTCGCACCAGCTCCGGCGACAAAGATAACAACACCTTAAAAAATGCGTTTATCCGCTTCGAACAACAGCTCGATGCCACCCGCTGGTACGCCGGCCTGGGCCATGCACAGCGGGCAGCGGATTATTGGGAACGGATGAAAAATCCGGCAGCCACGGTCAATATGATGGGCATGCGGGTTAATGGCAGTGCCAGTACCTTTGATACCAAACCGGAAAAAACCACCCAGTTAGATATCGGTGCAATTTATAAAACCAGCGGCACCCGGGCGTCCGTTTCTGCGTTTTATGCCAAACACAAGGACTACATCCTGATCGAAAGCCTGAGCATGGTTGCCAGTAACGCCCGTAATATCGATGCAAAAACCTGGGGCGCCGAAGCCGACATCAGCCAGCGCCTGACTCAGCGCTGGAATTCAACCGCCACACTGGCCTGGGTTCATGGTGAAAATAACAGCGATCATCAGGCCTTAGCCCAGATGCCTCCTCTGGAAGCACGTCTGGGGCTGAACTACATCGCAAACCAATGGAGCAGCGGTGGTTTATTACGCCTGGTTGCCGACCAGAACCGGGTCGACCCGGGTAAAGGCAATATCGTTGGCCAGGATATCGGCCAAACACCCGGGTTTGCCGTATTTTCGCTTCACGCCGCTTATACACCCGGTCACAATCTGACCTTCAGCAGCGGTATTGATAACCTGTTTGACCGTAATTATGCCGAACATATTTCCCGTAGTGGCGTTGATATCGGTGGCTTTTATGAAGTGAGCGAGCGTATTAACGAGCCCGGCCGTACCTTCTGGTTAAAAGCGCAGTGGCAATTTAATTAACCAGCAACACTTCTTTTCGTGCCACCGTAATAAAAAAATGCCGTTTCTCCTGATCAGAGAAACGGCATTTTTATGCACCACAATTAAATCAGTATTTAATCGTGATTATGTGCTTCATCGTCTTCATGGTCGTGGTCATGATCAGATGAAGCAATCCCTACCCAGGCAACCTGTGCCGGGGTAAAAGATAGCTTAATACGGTTTTCAACCTCAGCATCTTCGAGATGAACAACCACCACTTGCTGAGTAACAGAATCAACAACATAAGCAAAATCCATTGCCGGAGAAGAAACCATGCTGACGCGAGGCTGACGCAGTCCGGCGTGTCCCTGAACCGGCTCAGGCATAACATTCAGGACTTTAATACTCGTCTGATATACAAAGCCATGTGCCTCCTGTTCAGCGTCATGCGCGTCTCCGGCATCATGCTCATGCTCAGCAACACCGGATAAAATATGCAGCGTCCCTGTGCTATCCAGTACCAGCATATATTCACCGTTAGCCGACATATGGGCGTTATTTTTAGTAACATCTTCAGCAGCGCCGTTCCAGTCAACCAGCTCCATGCTCATGTTTTCCAGGTCGATGGCAAACAGGTTATCGTCAGCCCAGCCAGCAACAAGGTGTGACTCAGCATAACCAGAGAAAGAACCAATACGGCTGTCACCAATGGCTGCGATATTGGCAATTTTCGTTGCCATAAATGCGTGGTTGTCACCTTCTTTAATCACCAGAACGCCATCAGTACAGCCGAATACCGAACCTTCTTCAGTTGTGAAACTGCCGTGTAAACCAGGACACGTTTCATCGAACGTCTGGTCCAATTCGAAACCATCACCGTCATGGAAATGGAATAAATCCACTTTCTCCGGTAACGACGAAGCTGAGTCTCCTTTATTGGACACCAGAATATGTTCACCCAGAGGTTCTGCAGTACCATGATGAGCAGAAGCCAGTTCAAACGAATTCGCCGTACCCGCAGCTAACTGAGCATCACCAAATTCAACGACTTTGGAAACCACACCCTCTGCGCCATCAAAGAAAATAGCGCCACGACCAGCGTGTATTTCATAGTGAGTCGGGTTAGCCCCCGCAATCGATACATTTAATTTAGACGGATCTTTTTCATAAGGATGTAAATGATCACCGTGATCTTCCTGATACTGACCGCCATCGATCACTTCCACCAGGCCGTCGTCATCGCGATACATCGCAATGCCGTAACGATAGCCCGGCGAAGCGTACAGGCTGCTGGCCTTATGGGTTAACGCAAAGGTATCCAGCACCTCATTATTTTCCAGATTTAATACACTCAGCGCTGCGCTATCTGCGGATGAAACCATT
Organism: Bacterioplanoides pacificum; assembly: GCF_042648445.1. Lineage (NCBI taxonomy): Bacteria > Pseudomonadati > Pseudomonadota > Gammaproteobacteria > Oceanospirillales > Oceanospirillaceae > Bacterioplanoides > Bacterioplanoides pacificum. Next base: position 137,899 of record NZ_JBHRYB010000016.1, on the reverse strand, counting down.
AAGCGCCCGGAATCGGTGTGTGCAAAACAGCTCGGGTCATGACACTCGCTGTTATCATTACTACTGCTGTCACTGCCACAGCCGGTCAATGCCAGAGACACCAACACAGCAGACAATGAATAAAATTTTTTTTCCATAACAACTCCCTATATCTTTTCAGACGTTAAAATTTTAATGAGGTGGTTAAGCTGATATTGCGTCCCGGCAGTGGCGCAAATTCTTTCAGATAAGACACATGATTACGGCCCGGCGCATCAAACAGATTATTCACCCGCAATCCCAGCAGCCATTCGTAATCCGCGGCTCCAATATGGCTGTAGTTAATACGGGCATTAACATGCTGATAGGCCGCCGCGGCCGTTTCCTGGCTGGCGGTTTTGCGTTGTGCCAGTGACCAAAAGTTTTCCACCTCGGCCTGCCACTGATGGTGTTGCCAGCCTAGCTGTAATAATGCAGTTGCCGGTGGTGTACGCGGCAGGTTTTTACTGTTATCTACAGCCTGGCGTAGCTGTGCATTGACGTAATCGCCCTGCATCCGGACATAAAGATTATCGGCAAAGAAATATTCCAGGCTCGCTTCGCCACCAAAGAATTCAGCATCAGCCTGTTCATAACGATATACCGCATTAGCGGAATGATATGGGTTAACCAGATCTTTTAAGTCGTTATAAATATAATCCTGAAATAAATAACGATAGACGGCGACCCGGGCCAGCCAATTCTGCCGGGTTAATGTCCAGTTAATATCCAGGGTATAAGCCGTTTCTTTTTCCAGTTCCGGGTTATCCAGCTGATAAGAAAAGGTGGCGTGATGATCACCATTCCAGAACATTTCCTGAGCATCCGGTGCCCGTTCCGCCCGGGCAATGCTGATGGCCCAGCGCTGCGTCTGACTGATATTCCAGCTGGCCGCGGCTGAGAGCGTCAGTGGTGCAAAATTCACATCGGCATAATAACCACGGTGCTGACGCCAGGCCGGATCAACGGTTTTCGGGTCGAGAGAAATCGTGCGGTAATCAATACGCGCACCAAATTCTAAATTACCATTCCCCCACTGGTCATTTTCCCAGTTTCGTTTTTCCACCAGGTAATAACCAATATCCTGGGTTTCTGCTTCTGGCATTGGTGTGTTATGCGCAAACGGAAAATCATTGCGCAATAAACTGCCACGCCCGCCATTCCAGTTTTGTGCACTGTAATCCGGAATTGCAGAACAGCCGCTGTGGTCATGACACAACTGCAACCTTTGCTGACGCAGCGAAAAACCCAGCTGGCCCTGCCAGCCAGACAGCGGCGCATGACGCAAACGGCTGTTAAATTCCCAGGTTTCCTGATCGAATAACCCTTCGACTGTAGGCAGCGTGACTTCTTCATGCTCATAGTCGTTGAAAGATAATTCGTTATCCCAGCTAATAACGCCATCCAACGGATTCAGCCAGGACGACTTCAGATCATAACGAATTTGTTCCGGGCGCACGCGGGTGGGGGTATTTTCATCGTTTGGAACGGCATAGTCGTATTCACTCTGTGAAACACTGAAGCCAATAAAACCCCGCTCAGCCGAGGTCAGAGAAAAACCAGCACTGACACCATTCCCTGAGGTATCGCTGTTAGCGACTTGTTCTCCGGCGGCGGCATGATAATCGCCACTGGATTTATCAAAACCGCTGATATGCCAGGCATACTGGCCATTACCGCCATTCAGTTCAGCGCTTAACTGGCGGCCGGATTCATTACTCGTGGCTTTTGCTGAAACGTTTCCGCTGATTCCATTTACCGGCTGGCGCGCAATTTTACCATCCAGCACATTCACGACCCCCCCGATGGCACCACCGCCAAACAACAGGGTCGCCGGTCCCTGAATCACTTCCAGCTGATGAGCATTGGCGGCCTCCGCCATCGGTGCATGATCGGAACTCATGGCCGATAAATCCGCACTGTCATGACCATTCACCATGATTTTCACCCGGCTGCCGCTCATGCCACGCAATACCGGCCGACCAACCCCCGGGCCAAATGAAGCATTACTGATGCCGGGTTGTTGCTGCAGTAAGGTGCCCAGCGAGTCCCCCGGATTTTTCGCCAGCGCGTCTTTATCCAGCACCAGCACCGGCTGAGCGACATCTGACAAGGACGAATCATCACCTGAACTGACAACCACGGTGTCGAGCTCAACCGAATGCCCCAGCGGCGTAACACCACCGAGCACCAGCCCGCACATTAAAAGACGATATAACATAACAAGAAGCACTCAAAAAAACGGAATCACTGAGGATTACGGGACGTTATTCTTAATACTAATAAAACGTTATAATATAACAAAATGATAATTACAAATCATTTTGTGTCCAAAAGCCTACCAACCGATCAGCACACTGCCATAACCCGGCTAGTCTGACTCGCGTCGTTGCGGTGGCAGCGGCGAGAAATACCCCACCGCCATCAACAACAGACCCACCGCAATAAAAGAAACAATGCGTGCGATGGTTTCATGCCCGGACAAATCGACCAGGAACAGCTTGAACACCACCAGCGCCAGAATCGCGGCACCCACAAACCACAACAGACGCAGCGCTTTTCTGCTCGCCAGCAGAGTGAGTGCCAGGCCAATTAAGGTCCAGACCAGTGCCAGTAAGGTCTGGAACATGGCCGACTGCCACAGCGCGTGCAACTCAAACGGCAGCGCCTGATAATGCGTCATATACCGGGCTAACACTGTGTTCACCAGCGTTGCGGCAAACAGGCCACTCCAGATCGGTAGCAGATCGCCGGTCAACCGGGCGTCCGGCCAGGCACCGGGCGCACGCCAGAAACCACTGCGCCACCACAACAGCAGCAATGCCAGCACCACCACACCCAAGCCATCCAGCGCATTCAGCAACGGAATATAAGGCACCATACCGCCATCTGCGGTTAACAAACGCAGGCAAACAAACAGCGACAGCAGCGCTAAATACGACGGCAACAGCCGCTGGCGTAACATCGCTAACTGTGTGTCCAGTGGCCAGCGTGAACTGTCGGGCTGCCATAACAACCAGCCACAACAACTTAATACAGGTAACAGGAGCGCCAGTTCCTGCCAGCCGCTATCGTCGATAAAAGCAAAGCGGTTGTTAACGTGGTGCAACAGCTCCAGGCCGCTGAATAACAGCAGCTGAGTCAATAACAGACTGTGGAATATGGCAGCCCAGCGTTGTGGTAACACCTCGCGGAACTGATACAGCAGGTAATAACATCCGGGAAGCGCCACAAACCAGATAGCCGACGCCCAGTTCACCAGCCAGCGTTGTTCCTCTAGCATGGTCGCCAGTGCCAGCAGAGACAACAACGGCACCAGTGCCAATAATGGATAACGCAATAACGGCCAGTCAAAACGCCGCAAGCCGGCGTACAGCAGCGCAGCGGTAACCGTCAGTAATGCGACCCAGGCCTGGGCGTAAAAGTCCGGTGTCAGCCAGAAGACAATTTCACGCAGCTGAATCAGCAACCACAACAATAATGCTGCCGAAAATAAAAAATATTGCGCCAGCTTCTCTTCCGGTAATAACGAGTCACAGTGTGATAGTTTTTGCTGTAACTGATACGCCGCCAACAACAGCGCAGCGATCATCACCAGTGCCGCAACCCCCTTACCATGCAACAGATACATTGCCTGCAGCGGGATAAAATAACCATCCACTAACAACCACATCAGGCTGATGGTCAGCAAACCGTAACCAAACAGGCGATTGAGCCGGTTTTGTTGCTCCAGCCCCAGCCATACCAGAGCGGCCCCCTGTACTGACCAGGTCATCACGCTCCATTCCTGCGACAATGCCAGTGGTACCGCCAGGGCAATAAATACCAGTGCCATGGCATAAAAAGCGCGCGCCAGCAGTTGTAGTGACTGACGTTTTTTCAGCCACAGGCTGAGTCCCAGATACAACAGGCCACAGGCCAGCGAAAAACCGGCCAGCCAATAATCGAGGTAATACAACAGATAACTCTGATACGCCATCACCACCAGCGGCAACGCAAATACCAGGCTGGCGTCTATCACGCCTTTCAGTTGCGGAGGCTGGCGTAAGGCAAATAATACCGCCACCGCCAGGAACATCAGGAAAAATAACAGCAGGAAAATTTCAGAGCTGAGTAAATAGCCACGTTCGTATTCCACCCCACCCCAGATGCCGGCAACAATAAAGGTGAATAAAAAGCCACACAGATTCAGCTCGCGCCAGCTCTTATACCAGGCGGTGGCCAACAAACCGGTATTCAGCAAAGCGTAATAGCTGAACAGCGCAATATGACTGCCATCGCCAGAGCTCATTAACACCGGTGCCAGGTAACCACCCAACGCGGCAAATAACGCCAGTCCACGAGCATCCTGACGTAACGCCAGCGCCACCGATGCCGCAACACACAGCAACATCGCAACAAACGCGCCGCTCATCGGCAATAACTGATACAAACGCGCGGCAGCAAATAAACTGAGATACCCCAACCCCAGCCCGGCTCCCTGAGCCAGCAGGGCAAAAATACGCTGGCGCTGACGCAGCCACCAACCCAGTGCAAAGATCCCGGCAGCTAACACCCCGACGCCGATAAACCGCATGCCGATCGGCAACAACCCCTGGCGGGCAGCAAAACTGAACAGAAACGCCACCCCCACAAACAACACCAGAATTCCCACCCGGGCGACCAGATTCCCTTCGGTGAAAAAACGTGTCAGCCAGCCACGGACACGCATCCAGGCGTAATCCAGGCTGTTGTTATTCTGACCGTTATTACTCTGACCGCTGTTACTCTGACCACTGTTACTTTGGGCACTGTTACTTTGGGCACTGTTACTTTGGGCACTGTTAGTTTGGGCGCTGTTACTCTGGGCGTAGTTATTCTGGCTGTTAACGACACTGTGGTTATCCGCTTCGGCGGATGACGCAGTCACCTGCGGATCAGGCTGGGGCGGGGTCTGCTCTTCAGGCTCAGACGCCGGCTGTGTCTGAGCCGGCGTGGCAGGCCAGACAACCTGCTGTGCCACTTCTTGCTGTGCTACCTCCTGCTGAGCAGTTGTTACCCCGGAGGACCTGGTTTCGGCCTGCGCCCCGCTGTCTGCAGATTGCGGACCACTGTCGGTTGGCGATTGCAGCAATAAAAGCTGCTGTTGTAACTGATGATTCTGCTGCTGCAGCTTACGCAGCCAGACCCCGATCGCAGTGAAAGCCGCCGCTAATAATAATCCCCGTTCATCTTCCCACAGCGCCACAAACACGATAAGAGTGGCCAGTCCCATTGCCATATTCACTAACATACGCACGCTTTCCTGCCAGAGCTAAAAACTGATAACACTATCAGCGGATAACTGTATCAATAAACCTCAGGTTATACCCGATACAGTTCATGAAAGTGCAAAAAAACCTTGCAGAATGTTAATTCACAAAAGATTCCACCACTAATCTCCAGATTAATCACAGACTTTTCCACAGCACAAAGGCCAATTGTACAGTTAACAATCAGACTGACCGGTTGTTGAAAAATCATTGATTTTTATACAAAAATCACTTGAAAACCCAGTCGTGCTGTGAGTTCCGGCAGATTGTGACAAATCGGTTAAATTTTCACCGATCTGACAAAAGACGCCAGACTATGCGGCCTGGAGATGGTTACCCCAAACTTATCCAATATTTTATCCACAGAAAGCGTGGACAACTGTTGATTATTCAGAGCGAAGTGGATTGTTGTGCCAGCAGGCCTGAGCGCAGGGAATGATCCGTATGCCCGCGCCAGCGGCGCAGATAAGAAAAGGAAGGAGAAAAATCCGGCGCCAGCGCCGCCGCCGGTTTCGCCGGAGTTAATGCCGGCGCCGGTTGCAACTGTGCCTGTCCCCGGGGAATCACCAATGCCCGTAAACAGTGGCTGGCATAACGCGGCCGTTGCACGTTATCCACCACCCACCATTCGGCCTGAATCCGTTCCCGGGTAATGTCCAGCAACACATAACCGCGGTAATAAAAATCGACAAAATTCAGATGTGGCAGCAACGACTCAAGCGACGCTGCCGCCAGTGCCGCCTGGGTTTGATTGTCGATACCGGGAGACGTTACCGCCGGAGTCACCAGTTCAACACCAAGATTATCGCCCGGCTGATCTGCAAACGGATCATCGTTCAGCGTCAGTGCCCAGCTGGAGTGGATATCACCGGTGAGTACCACAAAATTATCGATATTGGCCTGGCGGATATGATCAAACAAACGCTGGCGTGCCGCCGGATAACCATCCCACTGATCGTGATTCAGGGGTGAATGATTAAGCTGGAACTGCGCCATCATCACCTGCTGCCCCAGCAATTTCCAGCACACGCCATCACGCTGGGCGTCCGACAACTGCTGCTCCAGCCAGCGCTCCTGCGGATAACCAAGTAACGTACGCTGTTGTGCATCACGGATCGCCGGATCGTCACTGGGACCATCACGGCCGGCCAGCCGGGTATCCAGCATATTCAGTTGCAGCAGATCACCAAACCGGAACGAGCGGTAGATCTGACGCTGGCCATAGTCATTGTGTTGTTCGCGGATTGGCATCCATTCCATATAGGCCTGCACCGCAGCCGCTAATCGTCCCTGCCAGTCGCCATCAGCGGCCTGATGGTTACCGGCGCCACCGGAACGGCCTGTCGCCAGATCAAAGCCACCCCAGGCGTTATCGGCCACTTCGTGATCATCCCAGATCACGATAACCGGATGTTGCCGGTGCAGCTGCTGCAGATCGTTATCGCGCTTATAACAGGCGTGGCGCTGGCGGTAATCGGCCAGCGTTAAGGTTTCGTGAGCCGGCTGATGCAGTCGTCCGCTGCTCAGGCTTTGTTCCAGATTATCGTATTCATAAATGTAATCCCCCAGATGCAGCACCACATCCAGATCCGGCCGCCGGGCAATATCTTTATACACATTAAAATACCCCCGGGCGTAGTTGGAGCAGGAGGTAAAGGCAATACGCAGGTGTTCGGTATGATGCTGCGGTAAGGTACGGGTACGGCCGATATCCGACATCTGCCCCAGTGCTTCGAACAGATAATAATAACTGTGGCCCGGCGACAAACCGTCGGCATCCACTTTCACGGTAAAGTCACGCGCGAGATCGGTAACTCCCTGACCTTGTGCCACCAGCTCGGTAAAATTCACATCCGACGCCACGCGCCAGCGATATTGCAATTGCTGTATGCCCGCCGGCGGGGTAATCCGGGTCCAGAGAATGACCCGGTCATGCAGCGGATCACCACTGGCAACACCGTGCTGAAACGGAAAGCCATCGCTGGACGGTCCGGCCAGATGATGGTTGTGCGACGATTGTTGTGCCGCAGAACCGCTATCCGCGGAATAACATAAGGCCGATGCAGCAGCCCCCGAAAGCATAAATTGACGGCGCGTCAGCGACACAGATTGTATCGGCATAAATAAGCCTGGTCAGACAGGGTCATGGCGTTATTAAGCCGTGCGCCGGTGACAGCAAGATGGCAGCTTTCTGACCAAAAAATTGCGCTTTTTTTGCAATTAAATGACAGCAGCGGCCCTACAATTAACTGCATAAGAATATTAAATGGTGCGACATCCGGCCACATACCCGGTTGATAAAAGCCGCCTATAATCACGCCATTAAAAAATAACAGCGGAATAAATTATGATGCCTTCGGGTGGCAGGCGTATTCGGCACGATACGAATTACACGTATTGCAGTCTTTCCGCTTCAGATCAGCCTCCTCTATACTGTGTAGATCCATTGCTAAAGAGACCCACACCGTATGTCTGCCGTTTTATTAGCCGCTGATCAGGCCGAAAGCACCATCCCACTCACCATCCTGGAAAAAGAAAACTACGAACACTGGCTGGCCCAGCAGCCGCAGAGCGTGCACAACTGGCTGGCGTCTGTGGGCTTTCGTGGTAACGGCGCACAGTTATTACCGGCGACCGATGGCAACGCCAGCGGTGCTTTGTTTGTTTGTGAATCGCTCGACGATATGTTTGCCGCCGGAGATTGTTCGGCGCTGCTGCCAGCCGGTCACTATCACATCAGCAACATTGATCAGCCGGAAAGCCTGCTGGCCATTGCCTTTGCCTGGGGTGTTGGCGCGTATCGGTTTGAAAAGTACAAACAAAATAACCAGCCGCAGGCATGTCTGGCGTTGTCAGACGATACCGTTCTTAAAACCGCACAGGATATGATTCAGGCCGTGCGCTGGACCCGTGACCTGATTAATACCCCGGCCGCCGATATGATGCCGCAGGATCTGGCAGTGGCGGCTGAAGCCATCGCTCTGCAGTTTGGTGCCTCGGTGTCGCATGTGATTGGCGACGATTTATTAGCCCAGAATTACCCAACCATTCATGCCGTTGGCCGCGCCAGCGAACATGCACCCCGATTAATCGATCTGCGCTGGGGCAACGACGACGATCCGAAAATCACACTGGTGGGTAAAGGCGTGTGCTTCGACAGTGGCGGTTTAGACCTGAAACCGTCCAACGCCATGCGGCTGATGAAAAAAGACATGGGCGGTGCAGCTCAGGTCTTAGGGCTGGCGTATCTGATCATGTCGCAGCAACTGCCGGTTAATCTGCGGGTATTAATTCCGGCGGTGGAAAACGCCGTCAGTGCCAATGCCTTCCGCCCCGGTGATGTCATCACTACCCGCAAAGGCACCACGGTGGAAATTGATAACACCGACGCCGAAGGTCGTCTGGTATTGTGTGATGCGTTAACTGAAGCCTTAACCGATGAACCGGAAATCATTTTCGACTTCGCCACCTTAACCGGTGCTTGCCGCGTGGCACTGGGTACCGAATTGCCCGGTTTTTTCACCAATCAGATGCAGTTGGCCGGTGACCTGATGCAACAAGGTCATAAAGTCAGCGACCCGGTTTGGCAGCTTCCCTTGCATCAACCCTACAACGACATGCTGAAAAGCGACATCGCCGATATGGTGAATTCTGCGGCCACACCATTCGGAGGCGCCATCACCGCCGCACTGTATCTGCAACATTTTGTCGACGACACCCCCTGGGTGCATTTTGATGTGATGGCCTGGAATCAGCGTAAATTGCCGGGGCGTCCGGTCGGTGGCGAAGCCATGGGCATCCGGGCGGTATTCGCTTATCTGCAGAACCGTTACGGCTGACAATACATGGCTGAGCTGACGACTGCACAGGTACTGTACTAGTCGACGATGCTGGAACCTGGCGTTGCCAGCCTACTGCGACAAATAATACGTTTCATAAAAAAGAACCGATATTTTTCAACCACGGATTCAGCTTAACTCCCTGTCAGGCTGAAACCAACGCGACCCCAATCGCTGTGGTGAAAAATAATCGGTTCTTTACTGTTTTCGCTAAACAGGACGATTTATTTAGCGAAAAAACGCTTTTCATTCACGGCTTCGATTTCTTCCAGATAATGATCGTGGAAATCAACAAACGGGCCACCTTCACTGCAGCGGATTTCGCCCCGTTCGATGTTATAAACCCAACCGTGTAAACGTACTTTATTGGTCGCCAGCTTAGCTGCAACCGCCGGATGAGTACGCAGATGCTGTAACTGCTGCAACACGTTTTCTTCGATCGCTTCATTCAGATATTCATGGCCAATACAGCCATCTGAATCGATATCATGACGCTCGCGCACAATTTCCATCGCACTGCGGCAGTGACCTAACCATTCTTTAACGTGTGGCAGTCCTTTCATTTGTTGCACATTCAGTGCGCCGGTAATAGCGCCACAATCGGTATGGCCACAAATAATAATATCTTTCACGCCCAGCACCGCTACGGCGTATTCCACCGATGCCGTCATACCACCGGTTTCATTGCTGTGTGGCGGAATAATATTGCCGGCATTACGACAAATAAACAGATCACCCGGGTCTGCACTGGTGACCATATTCGGATCAATACGCGAGTCCGAGCAGGTAATAAATAATGCCTGAGGGCTCTGGCCGGTCGCCAGGGTGCCAAACAGGTCTTTACGTTGCGGGTAAACTTTTTCGCGAAAGTTTAATACCCCTTCAATAATTTTAAGATCCATTGTGCACTCACCATGTTAGCTGTAAACCGGTTAGCCGGTTTTCGTTATTAAAGCAGCATACGGGATTTCTGTGGCTGAACACAGCTAAGCCGCAGCACTCTGTTCTCTTTTTTTGTCACCAATGGTTAACCGATTTCCACCAGCACTTCTCCCGGTGTCACCCGATCCCCTTTGGCCACATGAATAGCACGAATTTCGCCGCCAATACTGGCATGAACTTCCGTTTCCATTTTCATCGCCTCAGTGACCAGTAAGGCCTGCCCGGCACGTACCACATCACCCACGCTGACCAATACCTCAACGATATTACCCGGCATCGCCGCTCCCACATGCCCCGGCTCGGTAGCGCGTTTACGCCCACGGCCGGCATCGGCTACGTATTCATTCAGCGGTTCAATGCTGACTTCTTCCGGCATGCCATCAAGCGACAGATACAGTTTGCGTTTTCCGCCTTCCTGACCGGCACCGGTAATGGCGATTTCGTATTTTTCGCCGTGCACATCAATCAGAAATTCAGTCGCCACCGCAGCCGCGGTTTTATCCGTCGCGACCGCTTCCAGTGCTTCGGCTTGCAGGGTACCGGCGGCCCGCTGCTGGAAAAAGTCGCGTGCCAGATCCGGGAACATAGCGTACGTCAGCACGTCTTCTTCGTTCTGCGCCAGCTCGCCGATTTCAAGCCGTAAACGTTGCAACTCAGGGGTTAATAAATCCGCTGGCCGGCCGTCGTTAACCGGCTCATTACCAATCGCCTGCTGCTGCAGGCGCGCATTAACCGCCGTGGGTGGTTTGCCATAACCGCCCTGCAGATAACGTTTTACTTCATTGGTAATGGTTTTATACCGCTCACCGGATAACACGTTGTACACCGCCTGGGTGCCGACAATCTGTGACGTTGGTGTTACCAGCGGAGGATACCCCAGATCTTCACGAACCCGCGGAATTTCACTAAAGACCTCATGGATACGATGCAGCGCATTTTGTTCTTTCAGCTGGTTGGCCAGGTTCGACATCATGCCCCCCGGCACCTGATTCCGTTGTACGCCAACATCTTCGCGGGTGAATTCACTTTCAAACTGGTGATATTTTTTCCGCACTTCGCGGAAATAGTCAGCAATCTCCGCCAGCAATTCCAGATCTAGACCGGTGTCGTACGGCGAATGCCGTAACGCCGCAACCTGCGATTCCGTTGCCGGATGGCTGGTACCACCGGCAAACGATGAAATTGCGGTATCAATCCGGTCGGCACCGGCTTCAATCGCTTTCAGCTGGCATAACGCCCCCAGTCCGGCGGTCTGATGGCTGTGAATCACCAGCGGTAAATCCACCTCGGCTTTGATCGCACTGACCACGTCGAAGGTGGCAAACGGCTCCAGCAAACCAGCCATATCTTTAATGGCAATCGAATCGGCGCCCATATCGCGCAGCTGTTTGGCCTGTTCGACAAACAGCTGCGGTTTATGCACCGGACTGGTGGTGTAACAGATGGTACCCTGAGCGTGTTTACCGGCCGCCTTAACCGCCGTCATCGCGGTTTCCAGATTGCGCAAATCGTTTAATGCATCAAACACCCGGAACACATCAATGCCGTTGGCGGCCGCCCGCTGTACAAAAGCCTGCACCACATCGTCGGCGTAATGGCGGTAACCCAACAGGTTCTGGCCCCGTAATAACATCTGCAAACGGCTGTTAGGCAGGGCCGCACGTAACTGGCGTAATCTTGCCCAGGGGTCTTCTTTCAGGAAACGCACACAGGCATCAAAGGTGGCACCACCCCAGACTTCCAGCGACCAGTAACCCACCTGATCCAGCCTGGCGCAGATTGGTAACATATCTTCGGTGCGTAAGCGGGTGGCAATCAGAGACTGATGCGCATCGCGCAGTGTCAGATCGGTGACTTCAATGGCTTTCATCATCTGTTCTCCTGATTACAAACCCGCATGGCCAGCGATGGCAGCGGCAATCGCCAGTGCGATATCGCGTGGCTGACGTTTATTGGAATAACTCAGCAGTTGCGGATTGTCGCTGACAAAGCTGGTATTAAACTGCCCGGCACGGAACTGCGGATGGGCCAGAATCTGCTGATAATACGGCGCGGTGGTGGTCACCCCCTGTAAACGCATATCGTCCAGCGCACGCTGACCACGGGCGATCACTTCATCCCAGCTGAGCGCCCAGACCACCAGCTTCAGACACATAGAGTCAAAATACGGCGGGATGTCATAGCCGGTATAAATAGCGGTATCGACCCGTACTCCCGGGCCACCCGGTGCGTAATAATGGCTGATGCGGCCAAAACTGGGAAAAAAGTCATTCTGCGGATCTTCGGCGTTAATACGGAACTGCAGTGCAAACCCCTGATAACGGATATCCTGCTGGCGGAAAGTCAGTGCATTGCCGGCCGCAATACGCAGCTGTTCACGGACGATATCCACCCCGGTGATTTCTTCGGTGATGGTGTGTTCAACCTGCACCCGGGTGTTCATTTCCATAAAATACACCTGGTTGCCGGTAAGCAGAAATTCCACCGTGCCGGCATTTTCGTAACCCACCGCCATGGCTGCTTTCACCGCCAGGCTGCCGACATAATCGCGCTGTTCCGGCGTCAGCTGAGGACTGGGCGCAATTTCGATCAGCTTCTGGTTACGCCGCTGAATAGAGCAGTCACGCTCATACAGATGAATCACATTACCCTGACCATCGGCCAGAATCTGCACCTCGATATGGCGCGGATTAACGATACATTTTTCCAGGAATACGTCGGCACTGCCAAACGCTTTGCTGGCTTCAGAAATCACCCGCGGATACTGCTGACGTAATTCGCCAGCGTCATCACAACGACGAATCCCGCGGCCACCACCACCCGAGGTGGCTTTAATCATGACCGGATAACCAACCTCTTCAGCCAGTGCCAGCGCCTGCTCAACATCGGTCAGATTGCCATCGGAGCCGGGGGTCACCGGAACACCGGCGGCACGCATACTATCGCGGGCGGCGGTTTTATCCCCCATACGCTCAATGACCGCGGAAGCCGGGCCGATAAAGACAATGCCCGCCTGTTCCGCCAGCCGGGCAAACTCCGCATTTTCCGATAAAAAACCATAACCGGGATGAATGGCGTCGCAGCCGGTCTGTACCGCCAGACTGACGATACGCGCCGGATCCAGATACCCTGCCAGCGGATCTTCACCCAGACTGTGTGCCTCATCTGCACGCTTTACGTGTAAGGCATAACGGTCTGCTTCGGTGTACATCGCAACCGACTGAATCCCCATTTCGGCACAGGCACGCACAATGCGCAGCGCTATTTCACCACGATTGGCAATCAGCACTTTGTTCAGCCTGGCCTCGGTACCGGATTCACGGCTGGCCGGGGTGTGATTAAAAACAGACATCCGCTCCTCCCGTCGTATGGTCGATAGCAGCTACCCTAACCCGGGCGACTCCATCAGTTAAAATTAATCGTTCTTTGGGTTAGCATAAGCTCTGGTTTATACATCGGAATGGGTTATGCCGTTAACCGTACAACGCCTGGTCAACCGCCTCAGCCTGCGTCAGTTACAACTGTTTCAGGCCGTTAATGAACAGGGTGGCTATGGCAAAGCCGCCGAGCTGCTGGGCCTGACTCAGCCTGCGGTCAGCGCCCAGATCAAACAGCTGGAAGAAGCCGTTGGCCATAAATTATTTGAATACGTCGGCCGCAAGTTATATCGCACCCAGGCCGGAGATATTGTCGCCGCCAGCGTAAATCAGGTGTTTGAACAGCTGAAACATATGCAGGCCAGCCTGCATGCACTGGAAGGCAAAATATCCGGCGACTTACGGGTTACAGCGGTGAATACCGCCCAGTTTGTGCTGCCCTATTTATTACAGCCGTTTTTGCGTGAACACCCGGATATCGCCACTCAGGTGCATGTCGTCAATCGCCAGAACGCCATCGAACGGCTGAAAAATAACCGCGACGATCTGGTGGTGATGGGGATGGTGCCAAGTGAGCGGCCATTTACATCGCTGCCGTTTCTCGATAACGAGCTGGTGCCGGTATGGCGCGGCGATCATCCGCTGGCACAAAAACAGGCCAGTTCCGGCAAACAGTTAACCGCACAACAGTTTCTCGATCTACCTCAGCTGGTGCGGGAACACGGCTCCGGCACCCGGCTGGCGCTGGAACTGCATTGTCAGCAACAACGGCTGAACTTTAAGCCCCATATGGAGCTGGGCTCCAGCGACGCGTTAAAACATGCCATTCTTGCCGGGCTGGGGGTGTCGGTAGTACCGAAACTGGGGATTAAAGCAGAACTGGAACTGGGTCAGCTGCAGATCGCAGATGTCGACGGATTTCCGCTGCGGCGCTCCTGGTGCCTGGTGTATCCATCGGCCAAACAGCCCAGTCCGGCGACCCAGGCGTTTATTAACTATGTACAACAAAACACCGCGTTGCTGGCCCGCCAGTTTGGTGTCGGGCCCTATTAACCGTTACTGACCGGCATCAAAAAACTACTTAATGACCACGTAATTCTCTGTCTCACCTGCCGTGGGAGGTCGCCAGTGCCGCCCACAATCCCTATAATCGCGCGCTTTTCTCGTTTTCAGGTGCACTATGCCAGCTTTTAAGCGCAGCGATGTCCTCGCGCTCGGATTTATGACTTTCGCCTTGTTCCTTGGCGCCGGCAACCTGATTGTACCGCCGGAAGTCGGGCGCCAGGCCGGCAGCGATTTCTGGCCGGCGACACTGGGTTTCCTCGCCACCGGCGTTGGTTTGCCTTTGTTAGGCGTATTAGCCGCGGCCATTTGTGGCGGTGGTCTGCGCGAAGTCACCCGACCATTACCAGCCTGGGCCGCCATCAGTTTTGGTGTCGCCATTTATTTATCCATCGGGCCGTTATTCGCCATACCCCGCACCGCAACCGTCGCCTTTGAAATGGGTGCCTCCCCCTGGCTGGACAGTCAACAAACCAGCCAGACCGCGCTGGCACTTTATTCCGTTATCTTTTTTGTGCTCAGCACCTTTCTGGCGTTATCACCGGGAAAACTGATGGACCGGATTGGCCGTTATATTACCCCGGTACTGATACTGGTACTGGCCGCCATGGCACTGGGCATTCTGTTGAAACCACAGGGTGGCATCGTCGATAGCAGCCAGCTGCCACAGAGCGCATTTGTATTCGGCTTTATGCAGGGGTATCAAACCATGGATGCACTGGCGTCCATGGTATTCGGCATCGTGATTATTCAGGCCATTCGTGATCGGGGGGTCACGGACCGGCGCAGCATTACTCGTCTGGCCATTGCTGCCGGGGTGATTGCTGCTTTGTGTTTATCGCTGGTGTATGTACCTATGTCCTGGCTGGGCGCTACCAGCCATACGGTAGCCAGCCAATACGACAGCGGCGGACATCTGATAGCACTGTACATTACCGCTATTTTTGGCCCTGCCGGACAGATTATCCTGGCCGTGATTATCACCCTGGCCTGTCTGACCACCGCTGTGGGCCTGCTGACCAGCTGCAGTGAATATTTTAATCAGCTGCTGCCAAAGGTATCTTACCGCAGCTTTGTAATTGCCCTGGCGCTGTTCAGTGCCGTTATTGCCAACCAGGGACTGACGCAGATCATTCAGCTGTCGATTCCGGTGCTGGTGGCGTTATACCCATTAACCATGACTCTGATTGCGCTGTCGCTGATGCGTCCCTGGATGCGCGACCCTCAACGGGTGTTTGCCTTTGGCATGAGTGCCACCGCACTGATTGCTTTGTACGATGGCCTGAATGCCGCCAGCCTGGTACCTGCCGGCATTACTGGCTGGTATCAGCAGCTGCCACTGGCAGCCAGTGGCATGGCCTGGCTGGCTCCGGCTTTAGTCGCCATCAGTGCCGGCTGGCTGATGCAACGCCAGCTGGTCCCGGCAGACGTTCAGAACTGATACGCCGCAGCGATAAACCAGGACTGTTGCCGGTTCTGGTTTTCCGGCTCATGCAGAAACACCCGGTTCTGGCCGTTACTGGCGGCCACCCGGCGTGAGCGCGGAAACCAGCGCTGTTGCTGCTGATGACCCAGCTGTAGCTGCCAGGCGCTGGTCAGCTGATAACCGCAGCGCAGCTGAGCGCTTATCTGATGGCCGTTTTTTAACGGCACCAGCGGTGTACCATAACCTAACGACTGCAGCTCAACCTGCAGTTGCCCGTGCCACAGCAGTGACCCGCTTGCTCCCAGTGCCAGGCTCAGCCGCGACGACCAGGGCCAGCGATATTCCAGCCCGGCGCTTAACATCCGCCACTGATAACGTTCCTGCAAGGCCAGTGTATTCCCCCGGCTGCGGATATGCCGCTGCCACACACTCTGCCTCAGGCCGGCGGATAACTGCCAACGGCTGTCTGACGGCTGATACCACAGAGTTGCGTCCAGCTGGCTGACACCTTCCTGAGTATCTGTCCGGTAAGCGCTGCCGGCCTGGGTCTGGCCGTTGTAAGTTAATACACCGCGGCTGCGGCCAGCCTGTAATTGCACACCCCAGTGGCGGCTGAGCGCCTGACGCCAGCGTAATTGCAGGCCCGGTAAATAACCACTTTCGCGGTTCAGTTCCTGGTGTTCGGCATCGAATTCCTGATACAGCCAGCGGCTGGTCTGCAACTGCAGCGTCAGTTCAGCAGCACTGGCTGGCAACGCAGCCGTTGGTAACACAACCAATAACAGCCATAAAAAAACAGCCGGCGCACTGCGCCGGCCGTTTACTGTCTGAGCCGGTATGACCCACATACAAGCGCCTAACGTAACTGCTGCTTCGCCTGGCTGCTCAGCGAATATTGGCCACAGGAGCCAGAACTGCCACCACAACCAGTGAGCATCAGAGAATAGAAAGCAAGCGGCAGAAATGCTTTAGCAAAGTTCATATCCATTATCCTTGTTACATCATCCAATAGCCGCCAAAGCAGCAGTGAAAAGGGATTATAAACACTAGAGTTGCCACAAACAGTATCAATATGCGCCGCAATGCATACCACAACCAGCCGCAGCAACAAAAAAAGCCCGGCACCATCATGGTCGCCGGGCTGTTTTTACCCACCAAACAACGGCCGGCTGGCCGATGCTTAACAGCGTGTGGGCCGGGCATTTCAGCCCTAGGGTGCTGCTGTTAATGGTTTACGTTAATCAATCATTGACGAATCAGGTGATCAAACGCGCCCAGTGCGGCGGTGGCACCGGCGCCCATGGAGATAATGATTTGTTTGTACGGCACCGTGGTACAGTCACCGGCGGCGAACACGCCCGGCATACTGGTCTGGCCGTGTTCGTTAATCACAATCTCACCGCGATTGCTTAACTCAACGCTGTCTTTCAGGAACTCGGTGTTCGGCACCAGGCCAATCTGCACAAAGATACCGGCCAGTTGTAACTCTTTGTCTTCACCGCTGATCCGATCCTGGTACTTCAGCCCGGTGACACGTTCACCATCACCCAGTACTTCGGTGGTCATGGCGTTTTTAATGATGGTGACGTTGGGCAGCGATTCGGCTTTTTTCACCAGCACCGCATCGGCACGCAGAGTATCAGCAAATTCCAGTACAGTGACGTGCTCGACAATACCGGCCAAATCGATAGCGGCTTCAATGCCGGAGTTACCCCCACCAATGACCGCAGTCTTTTTGCCTTTAAACAGCGGGCCATCACAGTGCGGGCAGTACGCCACACCTTTGGCTTTGTATTGCTGCTCGCCCGGGACGTTCATTTCTCTCCAGCGTGCACCGGTTGCCAGAATAACGCTCTTACCACTGACCACAGCGCCGTTCGCAAGTTCCACTTCGGTCAGGCCGCTATCGGTTTTACGCAGCGCCACCGCCTGTTGGGCTTTCATCACATCGACGTCGTATTCGTTAACGTGTTCTTCCAGGTGGGCCACCAGTTTCGGGCCTTCGGTGTACGGCACCGAAATAAAGTTTTCGATACCCACGGTGTCCGCTACCTGACCACCAAAACGCTCGGCCACAATACCGGTACGAATACCTTTACGCGCCGCGTAAATCGCGGCTGATGCACCCGCTGGGCCACCGCCCACCACCAGCACATCAAACGGGTCTTTGTCGGCAACCGCCGCAGCCGCTTTAGCATCGGCGTCGTCATCCACTTTATTGAGGATATCGGCCAGCGTTTGTTTGCCGTTGGCAAGCGGTTCACCGTTTAAGTACAGCGCCGGTACCGCCATGATGTTTTTGTCGGTCACTTCCTGCTGGAACACACCACCATCAATCATGGTTGCGGTGATATTCGGGTTCAGTGCCGCCATCAGGTTCACTGCCTGTACCACGTCCGGACAGTTGTGACACGACAGTGAGACATACACCTCGAAGTTCAGTGTTTTGCTCAGGCTTTTGGCCTGATCCTGCAGTGCCTGATCTTCTTTTGACGGATGGCTGCCTGCTTGCAACAGTGCCAGCACCAGTGAGGTAAATTCATGACCCAGAGGTACACCAGCAAAAGTAACGCGTGCTGGCTGACCGGCCTTAGCGACCGTCATGACCGGCGAGCGACCGTTGATTTCGTCTTCGGTTACAGAAACGGAAATATCCTCGTGTAACTCAGCGATTTCGTGCGCTAACTCTTCTAACTCACGTGCTTTATCGGAACCGTTAACCGATACCTGAAGCTCAATCGGATTACGCAGATTAGCCAGGTAAGCGCCCAGTTGTTGTTTCATAGTTGCGTCAAGCATGACGAGCTCCTTATTAGGGTCTGTTTCAGCGTGTCTGAGTTCGTTAATACAGGTCTGGACTCAGTGATTTGCGCTGCTTAATTCAAAGTACGCAGTTATAGTAGCCAGCGCGGTTAAATATATGAAATCAATCTTTTTAAATACACTGATAGTTATTTACTAACACAGGGTCATTAAGAAAGTTAATTACCCAGATTTCTGCCTAGTCTGGCTCCCACGCTCTGCGTGGTAGTCATATCTGAACTGAGAAAAATCAGAAGGTTAAAGCCTGACGATTTAGCTACCACGCAGAGCGTGGGAGCTAGAATATCTCGCCCTGCGGGCAGCTTCTCTGTGCAAAATGTGCATCTGCATTTTGTCCCTGTAGCTAGATGCTTCCGTCACATCCTGTGGCTGCTCACAAAACGAACCCGTTGCTCGGCTTATCTTCAATTTCAACAACAGTCTGGCTCCCACGCTCTGCGTGGTAGTCATATCTGAACTGAGAAAAATCAGAAGGTTAAAGCCTGGCGATTTAGCTACTACGCAGAGCGTGGGAGCTAGAATAGAAGTTGTACTACCAAACACAAAAAAGCTCCGCGATAAGAGCGGAGCTTTGGTTCAGCTACCACGCGGAGCGTAGTAGCCAGTGCAAGCAAGTAGCTTTGCTTAGATTTTGCCGACCAGATCCAGAGAAGGAGCCAGAGTCGCTTCACCTTCTTTCCACTTCGCCGGGCAAACTTCGCCTGGGTTGTTACGAACGTACTGAGCCGCTTTTACTTTGCGCATCAGGTCGTCTGCATCACGGCCAATGCCTTCCGCAGTGATTTCCATCGCCTGGATCACGCCATCCGGATCGATCAGGAACGTAGCACGGTCTGCCAGGCCCTGGCCTTCACGCATCACACCGAAGTTGTTGGTGATGTTGCCGTTCTGGTCGCCCAGCATGTAGTAGTTGATCTTACCGATGGTGTCAGAAGAATCGTGCCATGCTTTGTGGGTGAAGTGAGTGTCAGTCGACACAGAGAATACTTCTACGCCCAGCTTTTGCAGCTCTTCGTATTTGTCAGCCACGTCGCCCAGCTCAGTAGGACATACGAAGGTGAAGTCTGCTGGGTAGAAGAAGAATACCGCCCACTTACCTTTAACGTCCGCTTCAGTAACGTCTACGAATTCGCCTTGTTTGAAGGCTGTTGCGCTGAATGGTTTGATTTCAGTGTTGATCATGGTTTAACTCCATTAAGTGAATCATTTGCCCGAAGGCCTGATAAGTAAAACATAAGTAATAAGAACAGGATCTATAATAGGGAACGGCGGGTGATTCGTTAAATTGATCTTTTTAAAGAGGGTGATTATATTTTTCAATCACTGATTAATAGAGACTATCGACGGCCGATTAGCCATAGGAATCAGCCAATCCGAGCTGACTAGCCTACCTACCACTCTATTTGAATCGGCGTACCAACAGCAACTAACTCCATAAACTCATCCATTTCAGCATTTGTCAGAGCGATACAGCCATCAGTCCAGTTAAAGCGCTGCATAATCGGAGCTAACCAACCCAGCCAGTTTTTCTGACCATGCACCATGATAAAGCCGCCAGGAGACACTCCTAGTTTCTCCGCATTCTCTATGTCTTTTTTGTTTGGATAGGAAACATGCATCGCACGATAAAAAGAGGAGTCCTCCTTTTTGTAATCGAGAGTGTAACGCCCTTCCGGTGTTTTCTGATCGCCTTCCTGCTGCTTGTGTCCTTTCGGGCTTCCACCAAAAGCCACGTGATATTCTTTTACGACTTCTGCGCCATCCAGCAGAAACATTCTGCCGGATGATTTATCAACTTTAACCAAATCAACCGCTGCTAAAGCCGGATTAATTAAAAGGGACAGAGTTAAAAACAGAAATTTCATAAATACCTTTGCTGCAAATGCGCTTTAAAGTGCCTGGCATTCAGTACTTCACCGGTCGCCTGCTTCACCAGCTCGTCCGTTGTTAACAGGCTGCCTTTGCTCCAGAGATTATCCTGCAACCAGCTGAACACCGGAGTCAGATCAGCACGGCGCACAGCCGCTTCAACATCCACTGTATCGCGCATACTGGCCATAAACTGTGCCGCATACATCGCCCCTAAGGTGTAGCTGGGAAAATATCCAAAGGCACCGTCGGTCCAGTGGATATCCTGCATACAGCCGTCGCGGAAATTACCCGCTGTGCTTAAACCTAAATATTGCTGCATTTTGGTATCCCATAATTCCGGCACGTCGTTATGGGAGATCACTCCATTGATTAAATCACGTTCAATTTCATAACGCAGAATCACGTGCGCCGGATAGGTCAGCTCATCGGCATCCACCCGGATAAAATCTTTTTTTATCCGGGTATAAATTTTTTGCAGATTATCAACCGCAAACAGCGCAGCATCATGGCCGCTGAAATGGTGTACACATAAGCTGGCCAACTGAGCGATAAACGCCGAACTCCGACCAAGCTGCATCTCAAAAAATAACGACTGCGATTCATGAATACCCATAGAGCGGGCTTCACCCGCTGCGCTACCCGCCAGGTGTTTTGGCAAACCCTGCTCATAACGGGCATGACCGGTTTCGTGCACGATGCCCATTAACGACTGCACAAATTCATCGTCGCGATAACGCGTGGTAATGCGCACATCACTCGGCACACCACCACAAAACGGATGCACACTTTCATCCAGCCGGCCGTGATTAAAATCGAACTGCAGCAGCTTCATCACATCCTGGCCTAATGCTTTCTGCTGTGCAGCCGGATAATGACCACTCGGAGCTATAAAGGATTCTGACGCCTGTTTTTCAAGCGCCTGATCGATCAGGTCAGGCAACCAGCCTTTTACATCGTCGAAAACGATATCCAATGATGCACTACTGGTACCCGGTTCGTAGATTTCCAGCATGGCATCGTACGGTGAAAGACCCGTGGCCTCGGCACGAATCTGCGCTTCCTCCTGAGATAATTTAACCACCTCAGCCCAGTTTTTTTCGAAGCCGGCCCAGTCATTTTCTGTGCGCTGAGTACGCCAGGCGTGTTCACACCTGGAACCCGCCAGTGATTGTGCTTCCACCAGCGCTTGCGGCAGCACATTCGCCTGCTGCCAGTCGCGTTTCATTTCCCGCAGTGTGGCTTGTTGCTCCACATTTAACGTTTCATTGTCGGCATCGTTAAACCATTCGCCCAACTGCGGCTGGGTTTTCAGGTTGTGGATATGAACCGACAATTCAGCCATGGCAGCCGCGCGCGCTTCTGCACCACCGGCTGGCATCATGGCGGCCTGATCCCAGCCACAAATAGCAGACAGATGGCTGAAATGAGACACTTTTTCTGAGTGTTGAAGCAGTTTTTCAAACGCTGACATAAGGCCTTTATCCTTGTACCGGTGCCTGTACCCTGGCCTGCTCCTGCGATGCTAACGCCGCCGGCACGGAATCCAGGTGCAGGGTGCGGGTCGGGAAGGCACAGTCGGCGTCGTGCTGGTGAATAATATTCAGAATTTCCAGCAGCACCTTTTGTTTAATTTCGTGATACTCCACCCAGTTGGTGGTTTTGGTAAAGGTATAGACAAAAAAGTCCAGGCTGGAGGCACCAAAGCTGTTGAAGTTAACGATCAGCGTCTGGTTATCATCAATATCCGGGTGCTGCTCCAGCATGGAACGCACAGCGGCAATGATGGCGGGTAATTTGCGCGAATCCTGATAACGCACACCAATGGTTTCGTAAATCCGGCGATTGGACATACGTGACGGGTTTTCCACCGAAATATTAGTAAACACTGAATTCGGTACGTACAGCGGACGTTTATCAAAGGTGCGGATGGCCGTCACCCGGAAGCCAATTTTTTCCACCGTACCTTCGATGGAGCGGTCCGGCGAGCGAATCCAGTCGCCCACTTTAAACGGCCGGTCGAGATATACAATGATGGAACCAAAAAAGTTGGCCAGCAGATCTTTGGCGGCCATACCGACAATCAGACCACCAACACCACCAAACGCCAGGATGCCGGAAATAGAAATGCCTAATAACTGAAACACCGGCAGAATAATTAATACCGTCACCGTCAGTTTAGCCACTTTGCCCACCAGCTGAACCGTGGTTGGGTCAGCACCGTTATCCAGCTGACGATATTCAATGCGGTTAATTAATCGCCAGATGGCCCAGGCCACCAGTACGATCAGGGATAACTGGCGCACCACCGGAATACTGGTAACAATTTCGGAGGAAAAATGCCGGGCACTGATATCCGCTACCCAGGTCATGCCCACCACAAATACCGTCCAGTTAATCGGCACACCAATGGCGTCGATCACGACATCGTCCCAGCGGTTGCGGGTTTTGGCCGCCAGCCGTGCGATATGACGACGGGTAATCCGCCAACCCAGCCCGGCGGATAAAGTAATCCCCAGGGCAATCGATACATCCCAGAACCAATCGTAATTCTGTGAAATCAGATCATTCCACCATTCCACCTGCAGACTCCTTTTATTGTCTGGTTTTCGTTTACAACAAACACTCAGCCGCGTGTTTTACCACCGCCTGGCGCAACTGAACCATATAGTCACTTTCAGTTTGCCAGTAATGCCAATAATGTGGCACATCAATCCAGTGCTGAGGGGCAACATTCACCAGCGAACCATCGGCCAGAAACTCACGCACCTGTATTTCCGGCATCATACCAAAACCTAACCCGGCTCTGGCCATCTGCACAAAGCCACTGCTCGACGGCACCCGCTGAAAACGCCCGGGGGCATCCAGTTGCAGCAGAGCTAAAAACTGATGCTGCAGCTGGTCGTCGCCACTGTACACCAGGCACGGGGCCTGCTGCAGCCAGTGATGGCCGCGGTCGCCGGCGGCGTAATTATGAATAAAATCCGGGCTGGCCAGCGCCAGATACCGTACCACTCCCAGCTTTTGTGACAAACCACCGTTAACCGGCTGCGCACTTTCACAGATACAGGCCATGACCTCACCGTTTTTCATGCGTTGCAGGCCAATCCGCTGATCTTCGATGACCAGTTCAAAATTCATCCGCTGACTGACCGGGCACTGCGCCAGTGCCGGCGCCAGCCAGGTATCGATGGAATCCGCATTCACCGCCAGCCGTACCGTGACGTCCTGCTCCGGATGTTCTTCCGTTAACAGGCTCTGCTCCAGCTGCTGCACCTGTTGCAGATGATTGGTGAGCCGCTGCCCTATTTCCGTCAGCCTGGGGGGAGAGATGCGTAACAATACCGGCTGGCCAAGACGAAACTCCAACTGTCGGATGCGTTGACTGACCGCCGATTGGGAAATATTCAGCCGTTTTGCAGCGCGCTCAAAACCGCCCTGTTCTATCACTGCGGTCAGAGCTTCCAGCGCCCGATAATCAAACATTAGTTTTTCTAATATCCCATCAGATTTATGAGTTGGATTAATAATAACGCCGGTTCTATTGTGGCGGCAAATAGCCCGTTTTTGCCGTTAGCGGAGGACAATATGCAAACCGAGCTGCAGCAGTTATTCACCAATGGCGCGACCGGTTTTATGGTGGCGTTTGGCCTGATTGTAGCCATCGGTGCGCAGAATGCCTGGGTACTCAATAAAAGCCTGCGCGGCGAACATCCCTGGGTGATCACGGCAGTTTGTGTCGCCATTGATATCACCCTGATCAGCGTTGGGGTGTTCACCATCAGCCAGATCCAGCAATGGTTACCGCCGTTAATTCCGGCCGTGACATTATTTGGCGTATTGTTTTTATGCTGGCTCAGTGCCCAGGCGTTTTACCGCGCCTGGCTGGGTGGCGCAGGGCTGGCAACCAGTAACAATAGCCAGCTCAGCAGCCCCTGGCGCAGTGCCGGCCAGGCCTGCGCCATCAGCCTGCTGAACCCCCATGTTTATCTGGATACCGTGATCCTGATTGGCAGCATCGGCGCTCAGCAAAGCGCCCCGTTATGGTTTATCGCCGGTGCCGGCAGTGCCTCAGCGCTGTGGTTCAGCACCCTGGCTGCCGGTGGTCGCTGGTTGCGCCCCTACCTGACTCAGCCCCGCCACTGGCAATGGCTGGAGTTAATTACCGGCCTGTGTTTATTCGTAGTGGCTTTATTATTACTACAACGTTTGTGGTAGTCGCTCCCGCTTTATGGTGTGTTTTTTGTCATCACTGACCAGCGCCTTGACCCAGCTCAGCAAAGTTTCTGTAGCTGTCATAGACAGGCAACGCCGAACTGCTAAAGTTCTCAGCAACATTCACTTCCCGACAGGACCCGCAGATGGACATTGCCAGCCTTTACGACCAGAAAAGGATTAGCCCGGAAAACGCCGCCGACTACCTGAACGACGGTGACAACCTGATTCTTGGTATGAGCGTCGCCATGCCACCGGCACTGATGGCCGGTGTTGCCAGTGCTTTACATCAGCAACAGCTGAAGTCACTGAACCTGTATTACATGCACGGCACCCAGGCCTTATGTGACACCTTACTGGTGCCCGAACTGGCCGATCAGGTCTGCCCGCGCCCCTTATTTATGAGCAGCCACGACCGCGAAGCGCTGAAGCGGTTAAACAGCCATACCCTGATGGAGTTTGTGCCATCAACCTTCCATCAGGTCGGACGGTTATTAACCGAACAGATTGAGCCGCACTGTTTTATGGTGACGGTATCGCCGATGGATAAACACGGGTATTTCAGCCTCGGTACCAATGCCGACTACGGCGCCAGTGTGATTCGCAAAGCCAGGAAGGTGGTGGTGGAAGTAAATGAACATATGCCGCGTACCTTTGGCGAGTGCTCGGTTCATATTTCCGAGGTCGATGCCATCGTTGAGCATCACCAACCCTTAATCGAAATCAGCGCTCAGCCGCCCTCTGCAACCGATACCCAGATTGCCGAATTTATTGTTGAGCGCATTGACGATGGCGATACGCTGCAAATGGGTGTGGGAGGTGTTCCCAATTCGGTGCTGGGCTATTTATCCAACCATAAAAACCTCGGGCTCCATTCAGAGTTATTCAGCCCGGCGATGGTGGATTTAATTAAATCCGGGGTTATTAATGGCCGCCTGAAAAACTGGATGCAGCACAAACACGTTTTTACCCTGGCACTGGGTGACAAAGCGATGTACGACTTTATGGATGACAATCCATCGATTGTTGGTTACCCGGCGTCCTGGGTGAATAACCCCAGTATTATTCGCAAAAATCGCAATATGGTTTCGGTCAATGCCGCCATTGAGGTAGACCTCACCGGCCAGATCAACGCCGAGCAACTGGCCGGACAACCATTCTCGGGCACCGGCGGGCAGCTGGATTTTGTCCGGGGCGCCTATGCATCGAATGGCGGCCGTTCCTTTATTGCGCTGCACTCCACCGCGAAACAAGGCCAGCTCAGCCGCATCGTGCCACAACTGCAAGGCGGTGCGGTTACCGATACCCGCATGGACACCCAGTTTGTTGTCACCGAGTATGGTTGCGTTGATCTCAAAGGCCTGTCGTTACCGCAACGGGCCCGCGCGCTGATCGGTATCGCTCATCCCGACTTCCGTGACGACCTCAGTAATAAAGCGCTGGCGCTGGGCCTGCTTTAATCCACAGAGTTTTTATCAACTCCGGGATACAGGCTATGCTGTACCGGAGTTAACCGGGAAATGTCTATGAAAACACACAGCCTGAGCGCGCTGGTCCTTATAGCGGTCGGCCATATCGCAATCGCTAACGAAAACGAAAACGATGCCGACACTAACAGCTACATCCCCAAACCGCCCGCCGGTGCCTTTGTGGTAACCTATTTTGATAGCGCCGCCATCACCAATCTGAATGGTGTTGAGCCGGCACCCGAGGCCACTCAGGTGGATACCTACCTGAAAGTACCACTGGGTGTGTCCGGCGATCTGACACAAGGCCTCTGGGTGTATCAGTTTACCTTCCGGGAACGTGAATTCCGTTTCGACAATACGCCATCCTCCACCAAGCAACGGCTGTACGACATCGCCTTTCCGCTGAGCTACATCGTTGAACACGATAAAAACTCGCGCTGGGTGTTTAACCTGTCACCGGGGGTTAAATCGTCACTGGAATACTTCGGCAGTGACGATCTGGCGATGAATGCTGTAGCGCAATATTCCAGCAAGGGGCAATACCACGGTTATAACCTGGGTTTGGTGTACACCCATCGTTTTGGTGAAGGCAAATTTGTCCCCCTGATGAACTACCGCTATCGCAGTGGAAAAACCGTCAGTATGGTGGTCGGCTTCCCATTTTCCCGCCTCAGTTATGCGCCCAGCTTTGGCCAGCATTATTTTGCCAAGCTGACGCCGGAAGGTGGCAGCTGGCACGTTTACAACAAAGGCAATAAAAAACAGAGCTACCAGTTTGAACAACAGGGTTTCCGCCTCGGCTTAGGCGCGGAATATCAGCTAACCGGGCCGTTATGGCTGGGAGCGGAAGCCGGCGTACAATTTAAGCAGCAATTAACGCTGGATAACGATCAGGGCCAGAGTGGTACGCTGGAGCTGGAAGACAGTAATTACCTGCAACTGACGGCCAAATTACGCTTTCGCTGACACCGGCAGGTCAACGGCAATAACTCAGCGCCAGCTTTCTATTTGCAGGCGTATCTGGCGGATGTTTTCCACCATCGCCTCGGGCAGTTGCCAGTCGAGGATATCGGCACGTTTGGCTAATAACGCTTCCGGTTGCATCAAGTCTGGTAACAGCTTCAGACCATCTGTATTCAACAAGGTCGCCGCCAGAGTTTTATCATAACGTTGCGGCAATAATTCCGTCTGGCAGCGCGGCTGATAATCCATGACTTTGGTTAACATCGACGCGGTACGAAAGGCATTACAGTTCACCGCTTCATTCCAGCCCTGATCAACATACCCTGCCCAGCGGAATGGCTGGCTGACCTGCCAGCGTTTATTAATACAACGAATATAGGGTTCCGGCTGTTCACCGCTCAGAGGGTCTGGCTGGTGCGCCAGGATACGGTTCCAGAAACGTAAACCGTTAAAGTTGGCGGTTAAATCGGCATAAGAAAACACACCGGTTGTTTGTGCGCCAAAATACACAGATTCAGACCACTGACCAAATACCAGCGCCTCATTGATACCATCCCGCAGGCGGCTGGTTACTTCAAAATAGCTCAGCCCTTCGGTAAAAAAATGGCCCAGTTTATCGCTGCCGATTTCGACATCATGAATACGGATAACGGCGGCCATTCGTTCACTCAGCACCAGGGTTGGCGCTTCGGCACTGTCGTATTGGCGGTAAACAGACTGAGGAAAGCTGACCCGGCGTTTATCCACCTCTGCAGACTGCTCAGCGAACGTCTCCAGCTGACCGATTAACGGTCGCGCCAGTTGTGACTCCAGCTGTGTATACAGCCGATTAACATCACACTGAGCACGAATGCGGTGATGCACTTTTTTGGATTGCTGGGGACGGGCGTAAAAGCCATTGGCACGTCGTACCGCTTCGTGGATACGGCGATTAATTTCTTTTTCCAGTCGCTGGCTGCTGTCTTTTAATGGTCGCCCTGGTGTGAACTGATCAACCTCCGCCGCAAATGACAGGGGCAAGTAAAACAATAAACACACAACAAAACAGGCACGCATAAATATCTCAGCGGTTATATACACAGCCGCAGTATATCGTGAATCCGGAGCAGCCGGGTTAAAGAAGTGTATTTATCAGCGCGCAGCGCGGCTCAGCCGCTCACAGTCATCCAACTTAACGGCTTATTCGGTTAACTGCGAAAGCTCTTTTTATACATCGCGATGTTTTCAGGCGGATAAAAAAATAGCGCCGCTATGGCGCTATAGTATGACAAACCAGGCGATATTACAGCGAACCGCGCTGGCGCACCGCTTCAAACAAACAAATACCGGTCGCCACAGAAACATTCACCGAGCTGACTTCACCAGCCATTGGAATATTCACTAAAAAGTCGCAGTGCTCGCGCGTCAAACGACGCATGCCCGGCCCTTCTGCACCCATCACCAGCGCCAGAGGCCCAGTCATATTCTGCTGATAGATATTCTGTTCGGCTTCCCCCGCCGTGCCACCAATCCAGATGCCACGTTCCTGCAGTTCTTTCATAGTGCGCGCCAGATTGGTCACCTGAATATAAGGTACGGTTTCCGCCGCGCCACAAGCGACTTTAGCGGCCGTGGCATTCAACGGTGCGGATTTATCTTTCGGAGCAATGACCAGATGAACGCCTGCAGCATCGGCGGTACGAATACAAGCACCGAGGTTGTGTGGGTCGGTTACGCCATCCAGGATCAGAATAAACGGATGACCTTCGATGTTGTCCAGCACATCCGGCAGTTGTTTTTCACTCATGCCCTGTACCGGCTTGCGCCAGGCAATAATTCCCTGGTGATTACCTTCTGCTTTCTGATTCATTAAGCCTTTATCGGCTTCACGGACCGGTAAGCCCTGCTCTTCCGCCAACTCCAGTACGCGTTGCATGCGTTTATCCTGACGGCCTTTCATCACCCACAGCTCGACCACCTGATCGGCGCTGCGTTGTAATAATGTGGTGACGGCGTGTAAGCCATACACGGCTTCTAACTTCATTGTGTGTCTCCAATAGCGAATCACTCCGCTATTTTAAGCTTAAGCATTGAGCATGTTTTTCGCAGCAGCAACATGGATGTTGCGTCCGCCCGGCAGAAAAATATGCTTAATGATTAAGTGAATCTATTTCTTTTTTCCGCTTTTCGCGCTTTTGCCTTTGGCGGATTTCGCTTTCGCAGGGCCAGCTTTTTTAGCATTCAGCTTCTGACGCTTACTCGGCTTTTTGCTGCCTTTCTTTTTGCCACCGGCGTTTTCCGCCTGGGCTTTTTTAAAGCTATCGCGCTGTGAACGGCGTGGCTTAGATGACGTCTTAGCATCGGCTTTTTTGCCTGGCGCCAGGGTTTCCGTCTCGCCCTCGGCACCGCGACGGCGCGGCAGACGGGTTGGTGTCGGCAGCTCATCGGCACCACGACGGCCTTTATTCATCGGCGCGGTCGTCAGTTCAAAGTCGATTTTACGATCATCGAGGTTAACATCCACCACCCGCACCCACAGTTTATCGCCCAGTCGGAAACTGCGTCGTGTACGTTCGCCGATTAACCGGTGTTTTACCGCATCGAACTGGTAATAGTCATTTTGCAGGGTGGAGATATGCACCAGGCCTTCGACATAAACGTCTTTCAGCTCAACAAATAAACCAAAACCGGTCACCGCCGAAATCACACCTTCGTATTCTTCACCGATACGGTCACGAATGTATTCACACTTAAGGAAATCCATCACGTCTCGGGTGGCGTCGTCGGCGCGCCGCTCGGTAATCGAACAATGCTCACCCAGGCTGATCATACGGGCAGTATCGTACGGATAAATACGCCACTTCTGCATATTTTTTGCGCCTTCTACCCGGCGCACATGGCGACATTCCATTTCGCTGCGGATCACATGACGTATGCCGCGGTGTACCAGCAGGTCGGGGTAACGACGAATCGGTGAAGTAAAGTGAGTATACGCCTTGTAGGCCAAACCAAAGTGGCCTTCATTTTCCGGGTCGTAGACCGCCTGAGATAACGAGCGTAATAATACCGTCTGAATTAAATGGGCGTCCGGACGATTTTCGATCTGCTGCAATAACGCCTGATAATCTTTCGGCGACACTTCTTTGCCTTTATGCAGCGATAAACCCAGCTCGCCCAGGAAGCTGTATAAATTTTCCAGTTTTTCCTGGCTCGGGCCTTTATGCACCCGGAATAACGCCGGAATATTGTAGCGCTGGAAAAAGTCGGCCGCACAGACGTTCGCCGCTAACATACACTCTTCAATCAGCATATGAGCATCGTTACGTTCGGTCGGAACAATTTCCTGAATCTTGCGCTCGGCATCAAATACAATGCGGGTTTCTACCGAGTCAAAGTCCATTGCGCCACGTTGTTCGCGGGTTTTGCGCAATAACTTAAACAACTTGTACAGGCTTTCCAGGTGTGGAACCACCGGGCGGTAATGATTACGCCAGGCTTTGCCATCTTCCGTTAGCGGCTTCTGTAACATATCCCACACTTTGTTGTAGGTCAGCCGTGCATGGGAATGAATCAGGCCTTCCATAAACTTATAACCGGAAATTTTGCCCGCCGCCGAAATGGTGATTTCACACACCATCACCAGCCGGTCCACTTCCGGATTCAGTGAACACAAACCGTTGGATAATTTCTCCGGCAACATAGGTACAACATAACCAGGGAAATACACCGAGTTGCCACGTTCATAAGCCTGTTCGTCGAGTGCCGATTTCACTTTCACATAGTGAGACACATCGGCAATGGCAACGTATAAACGCCAGCCTCCGGTGTTTTTATTGACTTCACAATACACCGCATCGTCAAAATCTTTGGCGTCTTCACCATCGATGGTGACAAACGGCAGATGACGCAAATCGATGCGGTTTTGTTTGTCCGCCGCTTTCACCTGTTGCGGCAGTTTTTCCGCCTCGGCCAGTACCTCTTCCGGCCATTCTGCCGGGATGTTATGGCTGCGGATGGCAACGTCGATCTCCATGCCTGGTGCTAAGTGGTCACCCAGGACTTCAATCACTTCACCCATTGGCAGAGAACCCGGACGCGGCTGCTGAGTGATCTGCACCACCACAAACTGGCCATGCTGGGCGGCTTTACGCCCGGCCGGTGGCACCAGCACTTCATGACTGACGCGTTTATTGTCGGGCTGTACCACGCCAACTCCCGACTGATCGAAATAACGACCCACGATTTGCTGGGTATTACGTTCCAGTACTTCGACAATTTTACCTTCCGGCCGGCCACGACGGTCGAGACCTAGAATCTGAACCGCAACTTTATCGCCGTGGAATACTTTGCTCATCTGCCGGTTGGACAGATGAATATCATCATTGCCTTCGCGCAGCACAAAGCCAAAACCATCGCGGTGGCCCATCACAGTGCCCACCACCAGATCGGCTTTGCTCATTGGCATAAACTGGTTACGGCGGTTAGAAATCAGCTGGCCATCACGCGACATAGCAATCAGACGGCGGCGTAACGCTTCAACCCGTTCTTCATCGCTTTCGCCCAACGCCGCGCAGACGTCGGAATGAGTCATCGGATGACCCTGTTGTTCCAGCAGCATCAGCAAAGCATCGCGGCTGGCGACCGGGTTGTCGTAGCGTTGCGCTTCAACCGCGGCATTCGGATCTTTAAAGGTCTGCTGCTGACCTTTTGAGGAAGTTTTGGAGGTCTGAGTACCCTGAGAAGGTTTTGACTTTTTCGTCATGGAATCCTGTTTTCGGAATTGTCCGTAGGCCGGACATCGCGCCCGGCCGGTGAATGATGGCCACAGTATAACCAGAAATAAGACAAATCGTCGGTTTCTGCGGTCTTTTTACAGTGCTTTAAAGTTAATACTGGCCGATTCGCGTTTTTCTCCGGCCTGTTCCAGCCGCTGCAGGTAATCGGCCCACAGTGACTGCTGATTGATACACAGATGATGCAGGTAGTTCCAGTCGTACAAGCCGGAGTCGTGACCGTCATCAAATACCAGCTTCAGCGCATAGTTACCGGCCGCTTCCATGGTCAGCAGCGTCACATCTTTTTTACCAACCTGCAGCACTTCGTTACCCACCCCGTGGCCGCGCACTTCGGCTGACGGGGAGTACACCCGCAGAAATTCAAAACTGAGCTGATACAGATCATCACCATAGCCCAGTTCGACACAACGGCTGTTTTTGCGGACTTTAATGGAAGTTGGTGTCACGACTTTCGCTCCAAAAATGGCTGGTCTTATTCTAAGGAATTCTAACCCTTTAGTCTCAGTGACGATATGCCGGAAAAACCCTTTACTACACTGTAAAGATCCGTATAGCGACGACATAAGGAGGCGCCAAGTGAACTGGCTCCGCAATCTGAGTATTCGTGCCCGCCTGATCGCCTTATTAGTGGTGTCGGCGGTCAGCCTGATTCTGGCTGAAGCCACCAACGTGTTCAGCAGTAAACAACAGTTACTGGAAGCGCGCCAGCTGATCGTGCGCCAGCAGGTGGAAACGGCCTACAGTCTGATTGAACATTTTTATCAGCAACAACAACAGGGCATGGCAGAGCAACAGGCCAAACAACTGGCTGCCAATGCGATCCGCGACCTCAGTTACGGCAACAATGAATATTTCTGGGTCAATGACTCACAACACGTAGTGCAGGTTCACGGTGCCAAAACTGAGCTGGAAGGCAAAAAACTCGACGATCTGAAAGATCCGAACGGGCTGTATATTTTCCGCGAAATTGTACTCGCTGCACAACAAAACCGCGCCGGCGGTTACGTCAATTATTTCTGGCCGAAAAAAGGCTCTGATAACCCGGCGGCCAAAACCAGCTTTGTAAAACGCTTCCCGCAATGGGACTGGATTGTTGGCAGTGGTATTTATCTCGATGATGTCGACGCCGCATTTTACAGCCTGCTACAGCAAACCTTACTGAGCAGCTTATTGGCTATTGCTCTGCTAGCCGCGGTGATGCTGGCGATTCTATCCAGCATTCGGGTACCGCTGAACCGGGTAAATCAGGCGATGGCCGATATTGCCCGGGGCGAAGGTGACCTGACGCAACGCCTGCCCGCTAATGGCAACGATGAAATCACAGCCATGGCACGTGCGTTTAACAGTTTTATCGACCAGATACAGCAACTGGTGAGCGAAGTGAAAAATAACAGCGCTCAGGTGACCCACACCAGTGAATTGTTATCGCAAAATGCCAGCCATGTGCGGGGTCTGACCGAAGGTCAGCTGCAACAATCGGATATGGCAGCCACCGGTTCGGAAGAAATGGCACAAACGGTATCGGAAGTATCCGGCAACGCCGAACGGGCGGCCGACGCAGCACGCCAGGCCGATGACAACGTCAAAAGCGGGCTGCAGATTATGCAGCAGGCGCAGCAGCGGATTGTCAGCCTGGCCGAGGATATGCACAACTCGCAACAAGTGATCAATAACCTGCGCAGCGAGTCTGATAATATCGGCTCGGTGCTGGATGTGATTCGTGGCGTGGCGGAACAAACCAATCTGCTGGCACTGAATGCCGCCATTGAAGCCGCCCGTGCCGGGGAACAAGGCCGTGGTTTTGCCGTGGTTGCAGACGAAGTACGCACTCTGGCATCGCGCACCCAGGAAAGTACCGAAGAAATTCACAATATGATTTCGCGGCTGCAGGATCAGGCTTCCCAGGCGGTGGTTGCAATCGAAAAAAGCGCCGACAGTACCCAGTCATCGTCACAAATGTCGCAACAGGCTGCGGAAGTCATCGCCCAGATCAGCACTGCGGTGGCCACCATTACTGAAATGAATCTTGGTATTGCCAGCGCCGTAGAACAACAAAGTGTGGCTGCCCGGGAAATCAATTCCAATATCACTCAGGTGGTGGAGTCGGCCCATTCCATTAATACCGTGGTGCAGCAGGCCGACGATGAAAGTTCCGCGCTGCTGTCCAGCAGTCAGTCACTGACTCAGCTGGTTGGCCGCTTTAAAACCGAATAATAACTCGCGAAAATAACCACCCATAAAAAACAGGCCAGTCGGCTAACACCGCACTGGCCTGTTGTTATCCTGCTGGTTGATCGTGAGGAATATCAGAGAATAAACTGACTCAGATCCTGATCCTGCACCAGGTTACCCAGCTGTTCATTCACGTAGCTGGCATCAATCACCACCGCCTGCTCCATATCTGTGGCGTCGAAAGAAATTTTTTCCAGCAGCCGTTCCAGAATGGTGTGCAAACGACGGGCGCCGATGTTTTCGGTGCTTTCATTCACTTCAAAGGCGATCTGCGCCAGACGTTTAATCGCATCATCGGCAAATGAAATATCCAGTCCTTCGGTTTTCATCAGCGCTACATATTGTGCGGTTAATGAGGCATTCGGTTCCGTCAGGATACGTTCAAAATCTTCCGGCGTCAGCGCCTCCAGTTCCACCCGGATCGGCAACCGACCCTGTAATTCCGGAATCAGGTCCGATGGTTTGGAAAGATGGAAAGCACCAGAAGCAACAAACAGAATATGATCCGTTTTGATCATGCCGTATTTAGTGGAAACGGTGCAGCCCTCGATCAGAGGTAACAGGTCACGCTGTACCCCTTCGCGCGATACATCACCACCAGAGCCACTTTCCTGACGTTTCGCCACTTTATCGATTTCATCCAGGAACACGATACCATTCTGTTCCACCAGGCTAACCGCCTGAGCCTTCACTTCGTCCATATTTAACATGGACGCGGCTTCTTCATCCTGCAGCTGTTTTTGTGCATCTTTAATTTTCAGTTTGCGGGTCGCTTTCTTTTCGCCCCCCAGATTAGAAAACATGTTCTGCAACTGGCTGGTCATTTCTTCCATGCCCGGCGGGGCCATAATTTCCACACCAACGTTCGGCATCTGCGCCATTTCGATTTCAATTTCTTTATCGTCGAGCTGACCTTCGCGTAACTTTTTACGGAAAATCTGACGTGTGGAAGAATCTTCGGCTTTCGGCTCTTCCGTCGTATCCCAGCTGGTCTGATTATTACGCGCCGGAGGTAATAAAGCATCGAGAATACGTTCTTCAGCCGCTTCGGCAGCGCGCTGGGAAACTTTTTCCATTTCCTGCTCACGCAACATTTTCACCCCGGTTTCCACCAGGTCACGGATAATCGATTCCACATCTTTGCCGACATAACCCACTTCGGTGAACTTGGTGGCTTCGACTTTAATAAAAGGCGCATTGGCCAGCTTTGCCAGCCGCCGGGCAATTTCGGTTTTACCCACACCGGTGGGGCCAATCATCAGAATATTTTTGGGTGTCACTTCGTCACGCAGCTCACTATCAAGCTGCATCCGCCGCCAGCGATTACGCAGCGCAATCGCTACTGCACGCTTGGCATTATTCTGGCCGATAATATGGCGGTCTAATTCGTGAACAATTTCACGCGGGGTCATCTGGCTCATGGTTGTTCTCCCGCTACATCGCTGGCATTTAAGGTTTCAATAGTAAGATTAGTATTGGTAAAGACGCAGATATCACCGGCAATATTCAGACTTTTTTCGACGATATCGCGGGCGCTCAGCTCGGTATTTTCCAGCAGCGCACGGGCCGAAGCCAGGGCAAAATTACCACCGGATCCAACACCAATCAGATCGTCTTCCGGCTGCAACACATCACCATTACCGGTAATAATCAGCGACGCGGTATGGTCTGCCACCGCCAGAATGGCTTCCAGCTTGCGTAACGCCCGGTCAGAGCGCCATTCTTTGGCCAGCTCAACTGCCGAGCGAGTCAGCTGACCGTGGTGTTTTTGTAGCTGAGCCTCAAACTTTTCAAATAAGGTAAATGCATCAGCGGTACCACCGGCAAACCCGGCAATCACCTGACCGTTATATAAACGGCGAACTTTACGGGCATTACCTTTCATCACGGTATTGCCCAGGGAAACCTGACCGTCACCGCCAATTACCACTTCATCACCGCGGCGTACGGATACAATTGTTGTCATCGCTAAATCCTGATTGTGTTAGCCAGAAACTCTTTTGTTAGTTCTGATATGGGGACAGGGTTGCAGAGTTCAAGAGCTTGTGTCGTGGCGGACAAATCCCGATACTAGCCAGCCTCAGTATCATGCGCCGCCCGTCATAACCACAGACCAGGCGGCCAGAGCCTTATCGATAAAGAAGCACAGCTATGAAAATCGCCAAAGATACCGTGGTGCAACTGCACTACAGCCTGTATGACGACCAGGGCAACCTGATCGAAAGCACTCTGGATGCATCCGGCAACTCAGAAAGTGGCAGCGAGCCGGTGGCTTACCTGCAGGGCCATCAGAATATGATTGCCGGCTTTGAAAAAGCCGTTACCGGTATGGAGCCCGGGGAACAACAGAGTTTCACACTGGAAGCCAAAGACGCTTACGGTGAGCGTAAAGAAGGTAATGAACAACGGGTGCCGGTCAAGCACCTGCAAAGCCCGGATGCCGGAAAAGGCAAAACCAAATGGCGCAAAGGCATGGTCGCCTGGGTACAAACCGACCAGGGCACCCGTCAGGTGACCATCAGCAAAGTCGGGCGTTTTATGGCTGATGTCGACACTAACCACCCGTTAGCGGGAAAAACACTGCGTTTTGACGTGGATATTGTTGCCGTGCGCGCTGCAACACCGGAAGAAATCGACCATAAACACGCCCATGGCGTGGGTGGCCATCAGCACTGAGCCCCGATATTCAGCGCCGCCTGCGGCGCTGATCGTTCGCCGGCTTATTCGGCAAACATCCAGACGTAATATTCATCCCGCTGGGCGTCGTACCAGCTTTCGCGCAAGCGCGCTTTTACCGTTACCTGATTCACTTTTTCCAGCGTTTCCTTATCCAGCGATACCTGCTGCTGATCATTGCGCACCCGGGTGTTGAGATAAGAAATACTGCTGACTTCAACCCCGCGGCGCGCCGCCAGACGCTCGCGCGCCCGTTGCAACGCACATTCCTGCTGCGCGTAATGGCCTTTAATATGAAAACCACAAGACGCCACCACTCCATCTCCCGGGTTCAGCAACCATTCAGGTGGCCCCTGTTTAACTGGCGCACTGGTACACGCCGATAGCCATAACATGCTGATTAGCAGGGTGATTTTAGCCGCCGGACAGCGCATTCCGATGCCTCTCTTGAGTGATTAATCCTGTGTAGCATTTTGCCATAGCATTCGCTATTCTCGGCACACATTCTTTAATTCTGGCCGGTGATAACCCCTGGCCACCCCCGCTTCAGTCAAGGAGAGGAAGATGATGATCCGTAATATGTTTGTTGCCGCTGCGGCCACCTTATTGGTTGCCTGTGCATCCAACCAGCCTGCACCGCAACAGCCGGTTGCCAGCTGTATGTTTGCTGATGGTTCTGGTCAGGCTGCCCCGGAATGGGTATGTGGTGCACCGGTTAACGGTGTTGACCTGTCTGCCGTTGGTTATGCTGACAAGTCCGCTGCTGGTCCTAACTTTATGAAACAAATGGCGGCAACGGCTGCCCGTGTTGAACTGGCACAAACCATGAAGGTTGAAGTTCAGAACATGGTGAAACAGTTTGCCGAAACCACCGGTACCGGCGACAGCGAAACCGTTGACCGGGTTAATACCTCAGTGACCAAACAAATCACTAAAGAAACCCTGGTAGGTTCAAAAATTTTCCGTCAGATGCCAACCCCAAGTGGCGGTATGGTCGTTCTGGTTGGCCTGGACGCCGACACCGTTAACAAACTGGCGGAGCAGGCACTGAAAACCTCAATGAATAATGAGCGTGCTCTGTGGCAAAAATTCCAGGCAGAGAAATCGTTCGACGAACTGGCTTCAGAAATTGCCAACATGGAATAAGCCGTAACCGCATAAACCCGGTCGGAAACGACTGATAAAGCCGGCGTTATGCCGGCTTTTTTGTTTGATCAGGAGAGACGGAATGAAAAAACTCTTGTTATTGAGCAGTGCTCTGCTGTTAAGCAGCCTGGTCCAGGCCGACAGCAAGCTGGACGAATACCAGAAATGGCGCCAGCAGGAATTAACCAGCTTTCAGAACTATCTGGATGAAAACGATAAAGCCTTTATTGGTTTTCTGAAACAACAATGGAAACCGGTTGAGGTCAAACCGGCAGAAGTCCGCGACCCAAAACCCAAGCCGGTTACATTGCCGCAAGCGCCAGCGCAAACACCGGAGCCTGACCGCAATATTCCAGCCGATCAGCCGTTACCCGCGGGTAAACCACTGGTGGTTGAAAAGCCTGAACCAGCCCCTTCGAAACCAGCGACTCCATCACAAACTACGCCAGCACTAACGACTCCAACAGCGGATAAACCCGCAAACAAACAGCCTGGTGTACAGCTGCAAAGCAAAAAAGTCCGTACCGCCAGATTTAATTTTTACGGTAACCCGGTCAGTATTGAATATCCGAAAAATTTTAAGCGTATTTTTGCCGGCAGTATCAACAGCGAAAAAATCGCTGCGTATTGGCAATACCTGGCCAGTAAAGAACATGCACCAACAGTCAATCAGCTGAAAGCCGCCGCCAAACGGTTAAAACTGAACGACTGGGGTACAGCCCAATTATTCGACCGTTTCAGCGGTACGGTATTACGCCAGCAAACCAGCCGCCAGCTGACCACCTGGTTCCTGCTGGTAAAAGCCGGTTACGACGCCCGGGTGGCCTATAACGATAAAATGCACCTGTTATTACCTTCACGTCAGGAGCTGTTTGGCGTGACCTTTTTTAAGCTGAGCGGTAAACGTTATTACGCGGTAAATCTGAGTGGTAAGTCGTTAAAACCGGGCAAAGTATTTACCTATAAAGGTCAGCATGGAGCCGGTCATGGTGCACTGGATTTCAGCCAGCCCAACGAGTTCAGCGCCCGCGGAGAAATCACCCAGCGGCAGCTGAAATTCCGTTATGACGACGAAACCTTCAGCATCGATATCGCTTACCCGAAACGGTATGTGGAATATTTCAACAGCTTCCCACAATTGTCGCTGCCGAATTATTTCCAGGCGGGCTTACCGGCGGTTACCTCAGAGTCGTTGCTAAAACAGCTGCAGCCAGTGGTTGCTGGCCTGTCGGAACAGGAAGCGGTTAACCGATTATTACGGTTTGTGCAGACGGCTTTTCAATACCAGACCGATGATCAGCAGTTCCGCGAAGAAAACTACCTGTTCCCGCTGGAAACACTGCATTATCCCTACTCCGACTGTGAAGACCGCGCCGCACTGTTTGCCTGGCTGACCGAAAGCCTGCTGCAGCTGGAAGTGATCATTCTCGATTACCCGGGGCACGTTGCCACGGCAGTGAATTTCAACAGCAGGGTGCCCGGAGATGCCTGGCAATACCATGGCAAACGTTATGTGGTGGCAGACCCGACTTACGTTAATGCCAATGCCGGCATGACGATGCCACAGTTCGCGGGTAAAGCACCGAAGGTGCAGCCGTTCTGAGTCCGGCCTTTCAAAGCCGGCTCTTCTGAGCCTGCCCGGCAAAGCCATGGAGGACTTTGCCGGGCCACAGCTAACGCTTCTTCACTGGTCTTTCCCGTTCTCCGGGTTTACCCTAGCCGCCATAATGACAAGCTAAATGAGAGAGCGTTATGTCCGCGTTATCCGTTGCCGTGGTACCGGTAACCGCCTTCGCCCAGAACTGCACCATTCTGATGTGCAACCACAGTAAACAGGCTGCGGTGATTGATCCGGGTGGTGAAACCGACAAAATCAAACAACAGCTGAAGCAGATGGGAGCGACCGCAACCAAGATTCTGCTGACTCATGCCCATATTGATCATGCCGGAGGCACAGCTGAGCTGGCCAAAGATCTGGATCTGACCATTGAGGGGCCACATCAGGGCGACCTGTTCTGGATTCAGAGCCTGGCGCAACAATCCGCCATGTTTGGCTTCCCGGCGGTGGAAAGTTTTACCCCGGATCGCTGGCTTAACGACGGCGACCAGGTGCAGGTGGGCGAGCTGAGTTTTGACGTGCTGCACACGCCGGGTCACACCCCCGGTCATGTGGTGTTTTATAACGCTGCGGCAAAACTGGCCTTTGTTGGCGATGTGTTATTTAACGGCTCGATTGGCCGTACCGATTTTCCCCAGGGTGACCATGCTCAACTGATTTCCTCAATCCGGGAAAAGTTATTCCCGCTGGGGGATGATATTGAATTTATCTGTGGCCATGGTCCGAACTCGACCTTCGGTCAGGAGCGCCGCAGCAATCCGTTTGTCTCCGATCATCGCGGTTAAATTACGGTCGTTGGTTTAAACCAGAAAAAACCCGGCAAAATGCCGGGTTGTGGTTCAGCCTGCGGGCATGAATTATTCATCATTCAGCGGCTTCGCCAGACGTGATAAGCGTTTGGTTTGTAAGCGCTCCAGTTGCTGCTGCCGGGCTTTGCTCTGTTTCAGCGCCAGATCCATCTTTTCGTTATAGATCTCCAGCCAGGTGCGGGACCCCGGCATCATACGCGACAGATCTTTCATGCCCTGCTTCAGGGCGGTCAGATGCAGCTGATAACTCTGTTCCTGATCGAGCAATAACTCTTTGAAAGCCGACGCACTGCTGCTGTCGAGAATGGCATTGATGTCTGATAACTGACCCTGCCAGCGCTCGGAGCTGGTTTCCAGAAACTCCACCTGTTTTGCCAGCGAATTAAAATCACGCTGCTCGACATAAATCACTTTCGGCTGAGAAAACTTCAGCACCACCACAGTCACCGCCACCGATACGCCCACCAGCGCAATCAGAGCCATCACAAGCAGAATATTACGGTTAGTAGCGACATAACCTTCCAGAACAGTAAGACGCTGGCCGTCGCTCAGGTCATATTCTTCTTCCCTGGAGTCGTTCACAGCAACCTCCGACACAGTTTAATGAGTCTTTTAAGTGTAGCAGCTGGTTATAATTACGACGGTTGTTTAGATGTTTTTGTCTGAGGCCCACTTAATTCTGCTGAATTCCTATGGTGCCGGCTTGCGCCCAGCGGTATTGCACACCGCCGGAGGCATCGCCACAACCACAACCGCCGGAGCAGCCAGCGGCAGTATTACGCACCACCAGCCCACGCCGCATCCAGATACTTAACATCGAATCCAGCGCATCCTCAGACAGATTAAAACGCCGCATCAGATTACGCTGCTCCACCCAGCCCTGATCTTCCAGCGCCTGCTTCAGTTGTTGCAAAATCATCCGGCTAACTCCCAGCGGCTGGCTAATACATCTCCGCGACGACGCATCAGGCCGACAACCAGTATAAATAACACCAGATACACCAACACCCAGAGTGACGAACTCAGTGGATGCCGGGCAAAGGTGGCCAGCTGATAAAACAGCGTCGCGACCATAAAGGCCATGGCCATCGACCAGCTGGCAATAAAAGCCGACCAGCGCGGTCCGACTTCACGGACGAAGGCCCCCATCGCCGCAGCGCAAGGGGTATACAGCAAAATAAACAACATATAAGCAAAGGCACCGACCGTGCCGTTAAACTTACTCTGCAGGGTGCTCAGCGTGGTGACTTCCACCTCCTGCTGTTGGGCGGCATTTTCCAGCGTCGAAATATCACCGATATCCAGACCGATCGGGTCACTGGCACTGATATCAAACAGATTTTCCGGAATGGTTTGCAGCGCCTGTTGCAGGCTGGCCAGCAGATCGTATTCGCCACCATCATCAGTGGCGCCGGAGTACAGGCTGTTTAACGTACCCACCACCGCTTCTTTGGCAAAAATGCCGGTCACAATACCAATCGTCGCTTCCCAGTTATCCTGCTCAACCCCAATCGGGGCGAACAACGGAGTAATGGCCTGGCTGGTTTTCGCCAGAATGGATTCACCGGCTTTCAGGTCACCAAAACGACCATCCAGACTGATACTGTTCAATACACTTAACACCGCCACCACCCAGACGATGGTTTTACCGGCACCGGTTAAAAAACCTTTCAGCTTTTGCCAGGTTTTAATGCTGATATTGCGCAGGCTCGGCACTTCGTAATCGGGCATTTCCAATAACAAATTTTCACTGCTGCCGGGCAACAGGGTATAGCGCAACACCAGGCCGGTCAGAATGGCGGCCGCCACGCCACATAAATACAGCAGAAAGACCACATCCTGGCCATTGTCCGGAAAAAATGCGGCAACAAACAAGGCATACACCGGTAAACGTGCGCCACACGACATAAACGGGCTCATAAAACTGGTGATCAGCCGTTCGCGTTCCTTATCCAGCGTACGGGCCGCCATCACCGCGGGTACGGTACAGCCAAACCCCATCACCATAGGTACAAACGATTTACCCGGCAGGCCGATTTTCTGCATTAAGCGGTCAACCACAAACGACGCGCGGGCCAGATAACCGGAGCTTTCCAGTACGGATAAAAACAGATACAAACAAGCGATCACCGGAATAAAGGTCAACACCGTCTGAATACCGGCACCAAAGCCCTGAGCAACGATAATATCCAGCCAGCCGGGCAGCCCCAGTGCCGCCATCACTTCGCTGACACCATCAACAAACAGCGCACCGGCAGCAATATCAAAGAAGTCGATAAAGGCACTGCCAATATTGATAGAAAACTGGAACATCAGGTACATCACTGCCAGAAACAGCGGTATCCCCAGCCACTGATTTAACAGCAAGCGATCTATTTTATCGCTGACTCCGGCACTCAGCTTGCCGCTCTGCCCGACCGCTTGCTGAGTCAGCTGATAAATCCAGCTGAAGCGGCTGTCGGCGACCTGTAAATCCAGATCGATATCGAGCTGATGGCTTGCCCGGGTCACTTCTGCCCGCTGTGTTTCATCGAGTTTATCCAGCAGCCAGTTATCGTGTTCCAGCAGCCGTAACGCCAGTGCCCGTGAATCCAGTGCCGGCAATAACTGCTGTGCCAGTGGCGCCAGCTGCTGCTGTTGCCTTGCTACTTCAGCGCCATAATCCAGTGTCAGTGGTTTAAGGTTGCTCAGCTGCTGCAATTGTTGTGGCAGCTGCTTGCAGAACTGCTTAACCTGCTGCTGTTTATGGGCTGATAACGGCACTACCGGGCAACCCAGCGCCTGCTCCAGCGCGCCATGGTCGATGATCAGTCGCTTACGTTTGGCGGCATCCATTTTATTCAGCACCACCAGCATCGGCAGGCCCAACTCCCGCAGCTGCAGCGTCAGGTATAAACCACGCTCCAGTGTGGTGGCATCCACCACATTAATGATCAGATCCGGGGTTTTGCTGGTGATATAAGAAAAGGCAATCTGTTCGTCGAGGGAATGCTGATCGTTTGCATCGAGCGAATAAATACCCGGCAGGTCGATCAGACGGGCACGTTCACCCGCCAGCAGCAGCTGACCTTCTTTTTTATCGACGGTGACACCGCTCCAGTTACCCACCTGCTGGCGGCTACCGGTGAGGGCATTAAACAGTGAGGTTTTTCCACTATTGGGATTGCCTACGGTGACAATATGCAGGCTCATACAACTAACTCTACGTGGATTTTTTCCGCCAGCGCCTGACGGATACTGAATTGTGAAGACCCGATGCGCAGC
This sequence comes from Bacterioplanoides pacificum, assembly GCF_042648445.1. Classification (NCBI taxonomy): domain Bacteria; kingdom Pseudomonadati; phylum Pseudomonadota; class Gammaproteobacteria; order Oceanospirillales; family Oceanospirillaceae; genus Bacterioplanoides; species Bacterioplanoides pacificum. The sequence goes on along the minus strand of NZ_JBHRYB010000016.1, from coordinate 94,085 downwards.
TGGATCGGATCACCCAACGGTGCACGACGCACAAACTGCACCTGACGGTTAGGCAACAGCCCCAGCGCCAGCAGTTTTTTGCGGATGGCCGGGTCCATATCCAGGAATGCCAGCACCCGGGCCGTCTGCCCGGCAGACAATTCGCCCAGTCGCATAATACCTCTCAGGGAAAATCAGATTAATTCTCAATAAGATTGCGAATTATACAAAGATCCACGGCAAAAGGTATTGTTTTAGCTCAGGCATTACAATTTAACAGCCTTGAGTCACCGGGCCGGTGCGTTACACCAGGCCCATGTCCGTTAGTTGTTTGTCATAACCCTGGCGGTAATCCGGGTAGCGGAAACGATAACCCAGCGCTTTGATTTTCTGATTATTGCAGCGCCGGTTAGCACGCCGGGTCGCTTCCGGCAGGTCGTGGTCGTCTTCCACATCACCGATGCGGTCTTTCATCCACTCCAGTACATCGTACAGGGTGGCGGGTTCGTCATCGGTTGCCAGATAAACATCATCCAGTGGTTCATCACTGAGGGCTTTATCCACCAGCAACTGCAACACCCCAACACAGTCATCACGATGAATGCGGTTCGTCCACACCGGCGGCTCCGGATCGCAATGACTGCCTTTTTTGGCCTGTTCAATCATGCGGTTACGCCCCGGGCCATAAATACCGGTTAACCGCACTACTGTGCCTGGCAGCTTATCTTTGAGTAATGCCTGTTCCGCTGCCAGCATTTCTTTACCGGCAAAACTGGCCGGCTGGGTATCACTGCTCTCATCCACCCATTCACCGTCCATCTGGTGATAAACGCTGGAGCTGGAAACAAAAAACACCCGCTTAGGGTTGAGTGGTTTTACCGCCCGGAGCACATTACGTAAGCCCTTGTAGTAGTAGGTGTGATACCCCTCCTTGGAAAACACCGGTGACGCCACACTGTAAACCACAATGTCGATGGCATCGGGTAAGTCGAGCAGTGTTTCCGGGTCTGCCACATCGGCGCGGATCAGCTCCACTCCGGTGGCAATGGGTTTATCAGAACGTCTCAGGCCCCATACCTGATGACCAGAGCTGACCAGTTTTTCCGCCAGGTGGCCGCCGATATCACCAGCCCCCACAACCAGAATCCGAGCCATGTACTTCCCTCCAAACATTCATGCGTTACTGCTTTTGTCTGCAGTTCTGATTTTTATATTAGCAGGCTTTATTTCGCCCTTTATTTCACCCAACACCATAGGTAAGCTAAATCGAATCAGAGTTCTCTATTTAACCTGCCAATAAGGCGGCAACTCTCTTACCGAGGTCGTTATGACATTAACCGAGCTGAAGTACATCGTCACCCTTGCTCAGGAACGCCATTTCGGGCGGGCCGCTGAAAAATGTTTTGTCAGCCAGCCCACGCTGAGCGTAGCGATAAAAAAGCTCGAAAGCGAGCTTGAAATTGCCATCTTCGAACGCAGCAAAAGCTCGGTGACTGTAACCCCTCTGGGTGAACAGATTGTCGCTCAGGCACAAAAGGTACTGGAAGAGTCTCGCGCCATCAAAGACATCGCCAGCGCCGGCAAAGATCAGCTCGCCACGCCGCTGAAGCTGGGTGCGATTTTCACCATCGGTCCGTATCTGTTTCCCCACCTGGTACCGCAGATTCATCAACAGGCCGCCACAATGCCGCTGTATCTGGAAGAAAACTACACCGGTGTGTTACGCAAACAGCTGCGCGACGGTGAACTGGACGCCATTATTGTTGCCCTGCCGTTTAATGAACCCGACGTCCTGACCCGGCCGCTGTACGACGAAAATTTTGTTGTGGTGATGCCCAAGGATCACCCCTGGGGCAAACAGGACAATATCGAACCGGAGCAGCTGATCGACGAAGATCTGCTGATGCTGGGGGAAGGCCATTGCTTCCGTGACCAGGTGTTTGAAGCCTGCCCGGCACTGAGCAAAAAACACCACACCCGGCTGGGCACCGTCACCGAAGGCAGCTCGCTGGAAACACTGAAGCATATGGTGGGCACCGGACTGGGCATCACAGTGCTGCCGGAATCCGCGGTCAGCAACCTCGACCAGAATCTGGTCATGACCCGGCCGTTTACCACGCCATCGCCGAGCCGTACCGTGGCCCTGGCCTGGCGTGCCAGCTTCCCTCGTGGCCAGGCGGTTGATCTGTTGCTCGATACCGCCCGCCAGTGTCGTATCAGCTGATATTCTTCGGGAGCATACGTGGCTAAAGTAAGCCAGCTGACAGAGCTGAAGGGCGTTGGGCCAAAACTGGCGGAACAGCTGCATAAGCTGAATATTTTTACCCTCGCCGACCTGTATTTCCATCTGCCGTTCCGTTATGAAGACCGCAGCCGTATCACCCCGATTGCGGGGTTGCAGCCGATGCGGCCGGCGGTGTTTCAGGGTGAAGTACGTGGTGCCAGTGTGTTGTTCGGCAAACGCCGCAGCCTGCTGGTCAAACTGCAGGATGCCAGCGGCGTGATCAGCCTGCGTTTTTATCACTTCAGTGCGGCGCAGAAAAAACAGTTCAGCAACGGTGCCACCCTGCGCTGTTATGGCGAACCACGCCGCGGTGCCAGTGGTCTGGAAGTGTATCACCCGGAATACCAGCTATTGGAAGATGGCCTGGACGAACCACTGGAACCCAGCCTGACACCGGTTTACCCGGCCACCGATGGTATTTCCCAGCAACGGTTGCGGTTATTACACCAACAGGCACACCAGCTGCTGCGTGACCAGCAGGTCGCATTAACCGACTTATTGCCGCGCAGCTGGCTGCAACAGTGGCGTCTGCCAACACTGGAAGAATCGTTATTATTCCTGCATCAGCCCGATCGCAATACGCCTCTGGAATACCTGTTGTCTGGCCAGCACCCGGCGCAGAAACGCCTGATTCTGGAAGAGTTACTGGCTCACCAGCTGTCACTGCATAAAATCCGCGCGCAGGTGCAGGCACATCAGGCACCGGCGATCAACAGCCCGCAACAGCTGCAACAACAGTTACTGGCGCAGCTGCCCTTTACCCCGACCGGCGCTCAGCAGCGGGTAGTAAAAGAAATCGAACAGGATATTCGCCAGCCTTATCCTATGTTACGGCTGGTACAGGGCGATGTCGGCTCCGGCAAAACCCTGGTGGCAGCACTGGCCGCCTGCGATGTACTGGAAGCCGGTTTTCAGGTGGCCCTGATGGCCCCGACTGAAATTCTGGCCGAACAACATCTGAATAATTTATCCGCCTGGTTTGAGCCACTCGGCATCCGTTGTGGCTGGCTGGCCGGCAAGGTTAAAGGTAAAGCCCGCAACCAGTCACTGAGTGATATTGCCGATGGCAGCGCGCAACTGGTGGTCGGCACCCACGCCTTGTTTCAGAATGATGTCGACTTCGCCCGGCTGGGGTTAATTATCGTCGACGAACAACACCGCTTTGGTGTACACCAGCGGCTGGAGCTGCGTGAAAAAGGCGTGCAGATGGGGCTGTCGCCGCACCAGCTGATCATGACTGCCACCCCGATTCCGCGCACCCTGGCGATGAGTGCTTACGCCGATCTGGACACCTCCGTAATCGATGAGCTGCCCCCCGGGCGCAGCCCGATCACCACTGTGGCCATCGCCGATTCCCGACGACCGGAAATTATCCAACGGGTCAGTGCCGCCTGTGCCGCAACAACCAGGGGTGAACCCGCCGCTCAGGCGTATTGGGTCTGTACCCTGATCGAGGAAAGTGAAGCACTACAGTGCCAGGCGGCTGAGAACACCGCCCAGGAGCTGCAACAAGCCTTGCCACACCTGCGCATCGGATTGGTCCACGGACGTATGAAGGCGGCCGAAAAAGCCGACATCATGGCCGCCTTTAAAGACCATCAGCTGGACCTGCTGGTTGCCACTACCGTGATTGAAGTGGGGGTTGATGTGCCAAATGCCAGCCTGATGGTAATCGAAAACCCCGAGCGCCTGGGACTGGCGCAACTGCATCAGTTACGTGGCCGGGTGGGTCGTGGCAGTGCCAAAAGCCATTGTGTACTGCTGTATAAGTCACCGCTGTCGTTTACCAGCAAACAACGGCTGCAGGTAATGCGCGACAGCCAGGACGGCTTTTATATTGCCGAACAGGACCTGATGATTCGTGGCCCGGGCGAAATGCTCGGCACCCGTCAGACCGGCCTGCAGATGTTACGGGTAGCCGATTTACAGCGCGATGGCGATCTGCTTCCCCAGGTCAGGGAAATGGCCGAGCAGTTGTGGAATCATCACCCGCAAACCGTTGAACCCCTGATTCAGCGCTGGCTGGGCGAAGCCGAGCGCTTTGCCAATGTCTGAACTATAGTAGGTACACAGTTCAATCAGATGTGCGGTGCAGCCGCCGTTATTAAGGATTTTGATATGGCTATACCCGCCACAGTCATGAAAGTACTGGATGATTGGCACGTGCCTTATTCACTGACCGACGACGATGAAATAAACCAGCTTATGCAAAGTAATCCTCCGGCCTCCTACTCATCAAAGGTGGCCAACGTTGTATTCCTGAAAGATCAGGATGGTAAAGTCCAGGTGGTGATACCGGGTAACCGGTTGCTCGACCTGAACCTACTGGCCCATCGTTTTGGCCGCCAGTTTACCGCACTGTCGGCCGCTGAATTACAACACCTGAGAAATCAGTACGGCCTCGACGATTTTCCGGCACTGCCACAAGTCACCGGACTGGATTCCATGGTGGATGAGTCACTGCTGAATGAAAGTGAACTGTTTATCGTATCCGGTGCAGAACACGAATGGCTGAAAATTCCGACCGATAAATTCCGCAACCTGACCACCAGCTCACATGTGGGCAACTTCACCGCACCGCTGGCCGGCGATATTCACCATAACGACAGCGAACAGGACCTCGACGACGTTCACGCAGCCATTCGTCAGTTTACTCCGATGCGCATCAAACAGCGGCTGGAAGAAACCCTCGATCTGCCACCACTGCCGGAAACTGCACGGCGGATTATCGACCTGAGGGTCGACCCGAATGCTGATACCGTCAGCCTGGCTCAGGCGGTGGAGCTCGACCCTGGCATGTCGGCTCAGGTGGTCAGCTGGGCCCGTTCGCCTTATTACGGCGTGCGCGGTGAAATCAAAACCGTCGAAGATGCGGTATTACGGGTTTTGGGTTTTGATCTGGTCATCAACCTGGCACTGGGACTGGCATTAGGCCGCACTCTGGCGGTCCCCAAAGAAGGACCGCACGGTTACGCCCCCTTCTGGCAACAGGCGGTGGTAACTGCCACTTTATGTGGTGAACTGGTTCGCCTGATTCCGGCACGCCAGCGTCCGGATCACGGCCTGGCGTATTTATGTGGCCTGCTGCATAACTTTGGCTTTCTGGTGCTGGGGCATGTTTTTCCGCCGCAGTTTTCGCTGGTCAATCGCCATATTGAAGCCAACCCCCATATCAACCGTTTTTATATCGAGCGCCACCTGCTGGGGATGACCCGCGAACAGGTGTCCGGCTGCCTGATGCAACAATGGCGCATGCCGGAAGAACTGGTGACCGCATTACGTCAGCAGCATAATCCGGCGTTCAGCGGAGAGCATGCGGCATACGCTCAGCTGCTGTATGTCGCTACCCGCTCATTACGACGCCATGGCTTTGGTGATGGTCCGTCAGAATTGCCGGAACAATATGTGCTCGACGACCTCGGGCTGCAGGCCGAGGCCGTCGATGACATCACTCAGTCGATCCTGACTAAAATGGACGACCTGAGCGATCTGGTCTCTATGCTGAATAAATAACCGTGACCTTTTCAGAACGGCAAATGCCAGCCGGCGCTTGCCGTTTTTTTATGTCTGGGCATTCCACTGCAGACATTGCTCCAGCGTCACGCCTTTGCCACCAAAAATATCCAGTGCACTGCCGATGGTTAGATCCACCTTGCCGTTGGATAACTCATGAACCCGCTTTAAGTCATCCAGCGAGCGGGCACCACCGGCATACGTCACCGGAAGGGTGGCATGCTGACCCAGCAGTGTTACCAGTTGTTCATCAATACCGGCCTGCAGACCTTCCACGTCGGCCGCATGTATCAGGAATTCATCACAATGATTGGCCAGCTCGGCCAGATTTTCGCCATTAACCTGGGTCGAGGTCACGGTCTGCCAGCGGTCGGTGGCGATGTTCCAGCCAGTTTCTGTACGGCGGCAACTTAAATCGAGAATTAACCGTTGTTTTCCGGTTTCTTTTTTCAGCTGCTCCAGCCGTTGCCAGCTGAACTCACCCTGATCAAATAGATAAGAGGTAACAATCACATGTGACGCACCGGCCTGGAGAAATTCCGCCGCATTGCTCTGGTTTACCCCACCACCAAACTGCAACCCCTGAGGCCAGGCGGCCAGCGCTTTTAACGCTTCCTCTTTATTGCCCGGGCCCAGCGCAATCACATGACCACCGCGTAAATCGTGCTGCCGGTACAGGCTCGCGTAATAAGCGGCATCGTGGTCACTGACGAAATTGGTCTCCGCACCCTGATCGTTCAGGCTGCCACCAACAATTTGTTTTACTTTACCCTGGTGAAGATCAATACAGGGACGAAATACTGTCATATTTTTTCTCACTTCCGGTCAGCTCTGACCACAAAGAGAAGAATTATAGCGTTTGTTTTTCGACCGTCTGCCGCAAGGACGCGGCAGTCGAGCGTACATGGATGTATTTACCGCGTGTCGAAAAATAAATGCTGTAATGCTTCTCTGGTTTATCCGATTAACCCGCACGCATTTTTAATAACGCCGCAATATCAAAGCTGCCATCGTCGCGGGTTTCGTATTTGTGCCAGTCCGGTTTTTTCCGATCTACCGCCACCATGGTCATACGATCAGCCAGTTCATTGCCTTCGGTACCAGCGTGGGCTTTAACATGGGACAAAATCAGCGTGTGTTTGATTTTATTAAACAAGGCATAAGCCTGTTTAATAATTTCCAGATTCTGAATTTCTCCATCTTTGCGTTTCCAGCCACGTTTTTCCCAGCCCGGTGCCCAGTCACGGATGCACTGGATCGAATACATAGAATCGCAGCGTACTTCGGCTGTTTTTCCCTGCGCGATCACTTTTTCCGCCAGCAACAACGACTGATACAAAGCATTCAGTTCTGCGGAATTATTGGTACCGTTTGGATTAAACATGCCATACCACAACTGGATCAACTGATCGTTGCGGTAAATCGCGATGCCGGAACCGGCTTTGCCCGGATTCGGCTCACAGCCACCGTCGCAATAGAAGGTGAAATCAGTGCTGAAAGTTTCCGCTTTGGCCGTGCTGCGTCCGGCGCTTTTGCGCTGAGTTTTACCAGCCGGCGCGGCACTTTTAACCGTTGCCGGACGGCCAAACGCTGCCAGGGCTTCGGCTTCACTGCTGAACGACTTATAACGGGCACCGGCAAAACCATCGACCTGACGCTTAGCCGTTGGCCAGTCGCTGTAAATACCCGGCTCATGACCGGCCCACACCACGTAATATTTTTTTGCCACCTGAACAATCTGCCTGGCTGTTACTGCTGTTGAATGTCTGGCGGCGATATTAGCAGAAAAGTCCCTTTACCTGTTCCCGCATTCGTTGGTAACCTTGAGTCACTTAGACTAATAATCACAGGTGCCGGATGATTGAGCTAACCGTAAACGGCGTACGCCATACGCTGGATGTTGAGGCGGACACACCGCTGTTGTGGGTGGTACGCGACTACCTGAACCTCACAGGCAGTAAGTTTGGCTGTGGCGCCGGCTTATGTGGCGCCTGCACTATGCACCTCAATGGCAGCCCGATCCGCAGCTGCATTACCCCGCTGGCGGCAGTAGCAGGTCAGCAAATCACCACCATCGAAGGGATTGGCAGCAGCGGTAATCTGAGCACAGTGCAACAGGCCTGGGTCGAGCACAATGTGCCCCAGTGTGGTTATTGTCAGTCGGGACAGATTATGTCGGCCAGCGCCTTATTGCGCGATAACCCGAACCCCAGCGATGCCGATATCGATAACGCCATGAGTGGCAATATCTGCCGCTGCGGTACTTACCCACGAATTAAAAAAGCGATCAAACACGCCGCCGGCCAGCTGTCGGCAGACCGTAACAGCGATCTGTTTAAGGAGCTGACCCATGGCTGATAACACTCCGGCGCTGGATCGCCGCACCTTCCTCAAGGCGTCATCAGTGACGGGTGGCGGCCTGCTAATGACCATCGCCCTGCCGGCCTGCAGTACGTTAAAGAACGGCGGTATCAACCGTGATAACGGCAGTCAGGGCTGGGATGCTAACGCCTGGTTACGCATCGACAGTGACAACAGTATTCATTTTGTACTCGATCGCACCGAGATGGGCCAGGGCACCTACACCGGGATGACATCGTTACTGGCGGAAGAGCTGGAAGTCGACCCGGAAGTGGTGCAGGTCAGTTTTGCCGGTGTTGATTCGGTATACCGCAACACCATTTATGGCATTCAGATCACCGGTGGCAGCACCAGTGTCGCCAGCAGCTGGCAGATTATCCGTGAGTGTGGCGCCGCCACCCGCATGATGCTGATTCAGGCTGCCGCCACAACCTGGGGCATCAGCCCGGATTTGTGTTATGCCGAGCTCGGACATGTGGTGAATAAAACCACCGCAAACAAAATCAGTTTCGGACAGCTGGCTGCCATTGCCGCAACTTATTCGCTGCCGTCGGATATTCCACTGAAAGATAAAGCCGACTTTAAAGTGATCGGCAAATATAACAAACGCCTGGATGCCGAAAAAAAGGCCACCGGCAGTGCTGACTTTGGTATCGATACCCAATTGCCGGGCATGTTGTACGCCGTGGTCAGCCGTGCGGCACGCTGGGACAGCGAGCTGAAAAGCTTCGATGACAGCAACGCACGCAAAGTCCCGGGCGTCGTCGATGTCTTTGCCATTGAGGTCCCGGGCAGCGCCGGTGTTGCGGTGGTGGCAAACAGTTACTGGCAGGCCCGTAAAGCACAACAACAATTAACCGTTGAATGGCACAACAGCGAATTAACTCAGGTCAGCGACGACAGTATTTTTGCCCAGTATCAGGCGGATATGGCCGCCGACAGCGGAAACAATGTTCGTGATCAGGGCGACATTAATGCTGCGCTGGACAATGCCGCCGACACCATCCGGGCTGAATATAAAATGCCGTTTCTGGCCCACGCCACACTTGAGCCACAAAACTGCACCGCCTGGGCGCGCGAAGACGGCTTAGAAATCTGGGCACCAACTCAGGGGCCGGATATGGCCAGAGTGGCGGCTGCCAAAGCCAGCCGTTATTCACTCGACGATATAAAAGTGAATGTCACCTTTATTGGTGGTGGTTTTGGCCGCCGCATTAATAACGATTTTGTTGCCGAAGCCGCCGCCATTTCCGATCGTTTGCAACAACCGGTAAAACTGATCTGGTCGCGAGAAGAAGATACCCAGCGTGATTTTTATCGCCCTTCCAGTTACCACCAGTTAACGGCCACGGTCGACCAGCAAGGTAAAATCAGCGGCTGGCGCCATCAGATGGCCGGCTCCGGTGTGTTTGATTATTTTGTTGGCGAGGCTGCTCCGGCACAGTACCCGTTTATGCCGAAATTTATGTTTGGCATGTTAGAAAGTGCCGGCAAGCTGGGGGAAGGCATTATTGCCCCGGCAGACGGTTCGATTTTTGAAGGCGCCAATCACCTGCCGTATGAATTCGATAATATTTCCGTCGATTATAAAAAATCCGATTCCGGCATTCTGGTCGGTAACTGGCGTAGTGTTGGTTATTCCCACAATGGTTTTATTACCGAAACCTTTATCGATCAGCTGGCAGCCAGACAACAAACCGACCCGGTTAATTTCCGCTTAAACTTATTAAAAAATAATCCACGCGCCACACGGGTACTGAAGCTGGCTGCTGAAAAAGCCAGCTGGGGAACCCCACTGCCCGGTTGCAGTCAGGGAGTGGCACTGCATAAATCGTTTGGTACCTGGGTCGCCGAAATTGCCGACGTTGCGGTTAAAGACGGTAATATTCAGGTGAAACGTGTCGTCTGTGTGGTCGACTGTGGCCAGGTGGTCAACCCGGATACCGTAACCGCACAAATGGAAGGCGGGATTATTTTTGCGTTAACCGCAGCGCTGTACGGCAAAATCAGCATTAAAAATGGCGAGCCACAACAAACCAATTTCCACGATTATCAGTTGCTGCGCATGCCACAATCACCACAAATTGATGTGCACATTATCGACAGCGATGAATCACCCACCGGTGTTGGAGAACCCGGAGTGCCGCCGCTGGCTGCCGCCGTCGCCAACGCCATCAGCCGTAAAACCGGGCAACGGTTTTACAGTTTACCGCTGGAATTAAACAGCTAGGCTCTGAAGCAGGCAGCAAGATCGTAAATTAATGGCGACACGCCGTGAATACATCCATGTAGGCTCTGCCATGGCATCCATGCCATGGAAGGTCGCCTTATTAACATACGACCTTGCTGCCCAGTCAGACTGGCACAGTGTTGAATAACCCGGATCGGTAGCGTCGTTAATCAGAATGACCTTCGGCAGCAGGGATGCTGCGGACGAGCTTACAGGGACGTACTGGCAGCGTGTCATGAGATTAATGACGCGACTGAGACATCAGCGTCTTAGCGATTAAAACCATGAACGGCAGTAACTGGCACGTATTACAACAACTTCTGCACTGGCTGGAACAGGGCCTCGAACCCTGGCTCGCCACTGTACTGGAAACCTATGGCTCATCGCCGCGCCCGGTCGGCTCGCTGATGATATACCACCCGGAGAAAGGCATCGTCGGCTCGCTGTCGGGCGGCTGTATCGAACAGGAATTGCTGCAACAGCTGGCCAACGATCAATACCCAGAGACCACACTGCCGGACATAATTCGCTACGGCGGCTCCGGTGCAGAACAGCAGCGCCTGCAACTTCCCTGTGGTGGTCATCTGGATGTATTACTGGAAAAAGTCGGTCAAAACCAGCAACACCATTTTCAGCAACTGGTTAACCCGTTAAAACAACGCCTCCATATTGGCCGCCGGATTCAGCTCAGCGATGGTGGTAGTAGCAGAGGTCGTGGTGGTAACGGTGAGCTGAGTATTATTGAGGCTCAGTTATTACCCGACACCGATATTCAGCGAACGAACAACACCGTTGTACATGCCTTACGGCCACAGGATAAATTATTAATGGTTGGCGCCGGTGAAGTGGCACGCTGTGTCGCCAGTATGGCATGTGAACTGGAATTTGAAGTCACCCTGTGTGATTTCCGCGATGAATTTTTACAGGGCTGGGAGATGCCGGGAGTCAGGGTGGTCCGGGCTATGCCCGACGACCTGATTGGCGACGCTTTTTACGATTCACACTGCGCTATTATTGCCCTGGCCCACGATCCACGGGTCGATGATATGGCCATGCTGGAAGCGCTCAACAGCAACGCTTTTTATGTTGGTGCAATGGGATCACTCAGTACCTCAGAAAAACGCCGTTTACGTTTGCGGGAGCTGGGCCTGAGCCAAACGGCAATCAACCGATTACACGCTCCGATCGGTGTCGATATTGGCAGTAAAACGCCGTATGAAATTGCTCTGTCGATTATGGCCGACGTGATCAGACACCGGCGCCGGTGATTGGCCGGCAAACTTGGCGACTCTTAAACAGCCGTGCTAGGGTGATTTTCCGGCTCTCTGTTAAGGAACACCCATGACAACCGGTGTTGTATTGCTGGCCGCTGGCCAGAGCCAGCGCTTTGGCAGCGATAAACGTATTGCCAGCCTGCGCCAGAAATCACTGTATTCCGATTCGGATCAGGTGTTATTCCAGACACTGGGACATATTCGCCTGGCCCGCTTACCGGTTTTTGTTGTATTACACCGTGGCGATGAACAACTGGCCAGTCGGCTGACCCGCTTACGGGTCGACTGGGGCGTGTGCCCTGACGCTCACCTGGGGATGGGTCATAGTCTGGCCTACGGTGTGCGTTGTTGTCAGCACTGGCATAACTGGCTGATTGCACTGGCCGATATGCCCTGGATCACACCGCTGAGTTACCACAAAATTGCTGCCGCCGTCAGTCCGGGACAGATTATCCGCCCCTGCTATCGTGCGACTCCCGACGGCCAGCCGCAACCTGGCAACCCGGTCGTTTTTTCCCGCCGTTATGGCTGGCAACTGATGCAGTGCCGCGGCGACACGGGTGCCCGCCGGTTGTTACAACAATATCATCAGCAGGTGATTAGCCTGCCACTGGATGACCCCGGTATCCTGCGTGATATCGATACGCCACAACAGTTATAAAGATGGCCCGATATACCGTGCCACAGAGCTTTTATCCCCTAATTTATTCCTCAATAATAGCTGAAAGCTTTTTCCAGCAGTGATAAGGAAACTGATATGCGCGTGTTTTTTGTTGTTATATGTTTATTGCTATCTACTAAAAGCCTGGCTGATCAGACGCTGGAACAACTGGAGTTATTATCCTATCGCTTATCATCATCCTTTGGTGCTTTTATCTTTTTTGAAGGCCAGCAGGATTACCTGCAACGGGCGGAGCAAAACCTCAGTCGGGGCAGCGAGCTGTTAACCCATATCGAAGGCCAACATCCGGATATTCATAAGCTCTGGCATCAGGCTGAAGATTTTATTGAACAAAATACCCACCGCTCTTTCGAAGGAGTGGACATGACACTGGAAGCCAGCTGGAGTTTATTAACCCTCGAGCTGCAGGAAAAAATCAGCAAACTGACAGCACAAAATTACTCCAGCCCCGCCGTAAAATTACAGGTCGAGCTGGAACAGATTCTGGTGCATTATATGAAATTCGCCAACTCCACCGTTGGCGGTTATGGCGTCAGCCTGTCACACAAAACCATCGAACAAAGAGTGGCGGATGCGCAACAGTTATTAAACGAAAACTTTGCGGAACAGCGCCAGCTGCAACGCAAATGGAACTATATTAAAAGAACGGTGCTGGCGTATAACTCCAACACCGCGCCTTATATTGTTATTAAAGTGTTTGACGATATGCGTGAACTGGTTCGCCAGCCAAGTGAATCGGCCAGCGCACTGGCCGCCAGTTAAACCGGGTTATCCACATCGACAAATTCCACCTTAATGGCGAACTCCTGCGCCAGGTATTCCCCCAGCGATTTAGCACCATAACGTTCGGTGGCGTGATGTCCGGCGCTGTAGAAGTGTGTGCCGGTTTCACGCGCCAGGTGAACCGCCGGTTCATTAATTTCACCGGTTAAATAAGCATCCACACCGGCATCAATCGCAGTCTGTAAATAGCCCTGAGCTCCGCCGGTACACCAGGCGATGGTTTCGATCATATCTTCGTCTTCACCGATATGCAGTGGCTCGCGCTGCAGACAATGAGTAATCCAGTCGCGGAATTCTTTGCCGCTCATCGGTCTTGGTAAACGACCGATATTGCCGGGTTTAGCCGGATCATTTTCGTCAATCGGGCCATCCACCGCCAAACCCAGCACATCAGCCAGCTGCACATTGTTGCCATACACCGGGTGAACATCGAGTGGCAGGTGATAGGCAATCAGGTTGATGTCGTTCACCAGCAGCGCCTTCAGCCGCTCTTTTTTAATCCCCAGCAGACGTTCATCCTCACCTTTCCAGAAATAACCGTGGTGTACCAATATGGTGTCCGCGCCCCGCTCAATGGCGATATCAATCAGTGCCTGACTGGCGGTAACACCGGTAATAATATGGCGCACCTGCTCGCTGCCCTGCACCTGCAGGCCATTGGGGCAATAATCGCGAATACGGGCGCTCTGCAATAGTGTGTCGAGATGCTTGATTAGCTGACGACGATCCATAATCCTGTACCTCTGAATCTGATTGGGCCATTTTAGAGTTGTTTAAGGAAGTCAGGCAAATGCAGCCATTGTCCGCCACGCTGAAGCGCTTAGTTGTACCGGTATTAACCGGCCTGGTCACCGCGCTGGCTATTCTGCAGTGGGCTCCCGGCTGGATTCAGCCCGCCAGACTCAACCCGGCGACAGCCATCACGTTACAACAAAGTGGCCAGTCTGCCAGCGACAGCGGCAAAGTCAGCTACGCTGCTGCTGTCGATGCGGCGGCTCCTGCGGTGGTGAATATTTACACCCGCCAGACGGTCAAACGTAAACACCACCCTATCTTTGACGATCCGCAGTTTAATCAGTTTCTGCAAAAAGCCCCCGACCATCAGCAACGAATGAAATCCAGCCTGGGCTCCGGTGTGATTGTCGCGGCTGAGGGTTATGTATTAACCAATCATCATGTCATTCGCAGCGCCGACGAAATTGTTGTGGCATTACGCGATGGTCGCGAAGCCAACGCCATGCTGGTTGGCAGCGACAGTGAAGTGGATCTCGCACTGTTAAAAATTGAACTGCCGGATATTCCGGTGATTACTCTGGCGTCGGAGCGCAGCCAGAGTGTCGGGGATGTGGTACTGGCCATCGGTAATCCGTTTGGTGTCGGCCAGACGGTGACGATGGGCATTATTTCTGCGATTGGCCGTAATCAGCTGGGATTAAATACCTACGAAAATTATATCCAGACGGATGCCGCTATTAACCCGGGTAACTCAGGTGGTGCACTGATTAATGCCTATGGTGAACTGGTGGGCATTAACGCCGCTATTTATTCACAGTCCGGCGGCAGCGAAGGCATTGGTTTTGCCATCCCGGCCGAAACCGCCGTGCGGGTATTAACCGACCTGATTACCCACGGCACCACCATCCGTGGCTGGCTGGGCATTGAAGTACAGGAAGCGACCCCGGCATTATTGCACCAGCTGCAGCTACCGGATGCACTGCGCGGATTAATTGTTACCGGCATTTATCCCGCGGGTCCGGCCGAACAAGCCGGCCTGGCGATTGGTGATATCCTGACCATGATTAACGATCAGGACGCCGCTAACGCCCGCCGGGCAATGAATCAGATTGCTGCGCTGCGTCCCGGCGACAGCATCGATCTGCGGCTGCTGCGCGGCGGAGAAAGCCTGCACACCCGGGCGATTGCCGGCCAGCGTCAGTCACAGCTGAAACAACCGTAGCCGGAAACGCGAATCACACCATGATCGGGACTGGTCAGCGGCGCGCAGCTGTGGTCGAATACAGCGTATACCGGCCAACAAAAGGATTTGCTCATGAAGGCAGTTACCCTGCCGCTGGCATTGTTGTCAGCACTGACTTTAACCGCCTGCAGCGACATTCCCGAGCTGGCGCTGGGGCAGGAATTAAAACCCGCCGCTGAAGACCAGATCATCCGGAATATCAGCACCCTGCTGATCGATCACCTGAGCGACGTCTACCAGGATGAAAAAATTCTGCGTGATACCCACCCCAAAGACAATGGTTGTATCCGTGGTCGCTTTACCGTCAACAGTGATATCGCACCCGCCTACCGCGTTGGTGTATTTCAGCCGGAGGCGCAATATCCGCTCTGGATGCGTTTTTCTAATTCAGTAGAAGAAATTACCAGCGATAAAGAAAAAGATTTCCGTGGTCTGGCGATGAAACTGAGCAACGTAACTCAGGGAACCCGGCTACCGGAACCCGGTGACGAACACTTTACTCAGGATTTTTTATTCCTCGGCCACGATGCGTTTTTTGCCGCGAATCCACAGCAGTTTTTCGATTTTTTTGACGCCAACTTTAACGGCTCAAGATTATGGTTTCTTGCCACCCATCCACGTGGCGCCTGGAACATTTTCCGCGGTGCAAAAACGTATAACAATCCACTGGATGTCCAATGGAACAGCGTGGTGCCTTTTGCACTGGGCTACCCCAAAGCAAACAGTGATGGCAACCTGATTTATCCTCAGGTGGTGCGTTATGCATTACGCAGCTGCACGACAAACAGCGGCCGCATAACGGAGTCGGATGACTATCTGGCAGAAAATCTGGCGCAACAACTTAAACAGAGCAGCGGCTGCCTGGACTTTTATATTCAGCGCCAGCAGGACCCGGTTAAAAATCCGGTGGAAAATGCACTCTACCGCTGGGATGAACAACAATCGCCACTGATCCATATTGCCCGGATTGATATACCCTCCCAGACCTTTACTTCCGAAGCACAGAAGCAGTTCTGTGAAAATATTTCGTTTAATCCCTGGCATGGTATTGAGGCGCACCGCCCCCTGGGTGGTATTAATCGCGCCCGTCAGGTGGTGATGAAAGACATTTCGGATTTTCGCCTGAAAATGAATGGCGTTGAGCGCTTTGAACCAAGCGGTTCAGAGCGCTTCTGAGCCGGCGCAGATATAACATGGCAATCAAAAATGATTGCCATAATTTTACTTAAAGTTATTCCTTTTCCTCATGCAGCCAGGGAGCATAACTTAAACCGATCAGCACACCTTCCGGGCTGATAAAACGGGCAACCGTCTGGCCCCAGGGCTCAGTTCTGGCTTCGTGAATAAAGTCCTGACCTTTGGCTTTCATTTCCTCTACTGCCGCCGCAACGGCCGCTGCATCGGCCAGTTCAAATTCAATCGTGGCGTTGGGCTCAGGCACGTTTTGTGGCCATTCATCCTGGCCAAAACAAGACCGGGCGGCCATGGTCAGCGGCCAAACACCAAAATGATGGGCACCGGGAAAGCGATCCATAAAATAATAATCGTCCTGCTGCTCCAGCGGCAGACCCAGGGTTTGCAGGTAAAGAGCTGCGCTGCTATCCGGCTGTTTTGTAATGGTGGCAAAGCCGGCGATGCTGGTTATTTCCATATAAACTCTCCTGAAAGAACGGCAACCTGTGCGCCCTTAATAACGGTCGGATCAGGCTGCACAGATTTACTGAGACTCAAGCTAACACCCGCCCGTCACAGTGACAAGCCCAACAACCAACCACTAAAATCCACCACAACAGCCAGATACAAAAAAGGCACCATAAGGTGCCTTTTACTAACGTGCTGAGCGACATCGCCGGCGTTATTTTTTAATCCGGTACTCAGCTGAACGGGCGTGTGCTTCCAGCTGTTCACCTCGTGCCAGTACTGAGGCAACCTGTCCCAGTTCAGATGCACCATCTGGCGAACACATAATTAACGACGACCGTTTCTGGAAATCATATACCCCCAGCGGCGACGAAAAACGCGCCGTGCCGGACGTTGGCAAGACGTGGTTTGGTCCGGCACAATAATCCCCCAGCGCTTCAGAGGTATGACGCCCCATAAAAATAGCCCCGGCATGACGGATCTGCGGCAACAACGCCTGCGGGTCTTCCACCGATAATTCCAGATGCTCCGGTGCAATACGGTTAGTCACTTCCATGGCTTCATCCATATCGGCCACTTTAATCAGAGCCGCCCGGCCAGTCAGTGAAGCGCGGATGATATCGGCACGCTGCATATCCGGTAATAATTTATCGATGCTGGCTTTGACCTGATCGAGGAAGCCGGCATCCGGCGACACCAGAATCGCCTGGGCGTCTTCATCGTGTTCCGCCTGGGAGAACAAATCCATCGCGATCCAGTCAGGATCCGTTTTTCCGTCACACACCACCAGGATTTCAGACGGTCCGGCAATCATATCGATGCCGACGGTACCAAACACCTGGCGTTTGGCCGTGGCAACAAAAATATTACCCGGGCCAACAATTTTATCGACGCCCGGAACGGTATCCGTACCATACGCCAGTGCAGCAACAGCTTGAGCTCCACCAATGGTAAATACCCGGTTAACACCGGCGACCGCAGCAGCTGCCAGTACCAGCTGGTTTAATTCACCACCCGGGGTTGGTACAACCATAATAATTTCGTTCACACCGGCAACGTGTGCCGGAATAGCGTTCATCAGCACGGAGGATGGATACGCCGCTTTGCCACCCGGTACATAAATACCGACCCGGTCCATCGGTGTGACCTTCTGGCCTAATAACGTGCCATCGGCTTCGCGGTATTGCCAGGAATCCTGCTTTTGTTTTTCGTGGTAGCTACGTACTCGCTCGGCGGCTTTTAATAACGCATCACGCTGCGCCTGTGGCAGGGTGTCCAGTGCCTGTTGCAGCTGCTCCTGACCCAGTTCCAGCTCGCTCATGGATTGTGCATGCAGGTGATCGAAACGGTTGGAATATTCCACCACCGCGGCATCACCGCGTTTTTTTACGTCGGCCAGAATGTCGGTGACAATTTGCTGAACCTGATGATCAGAAACCGCTTCCCAGGCCAATAACGCATCCATTTGTGCGGAAAAGTCCGCCTGATCCGAACTAAAACGACGAATATCAATGGTCATAAACAAACCCTTGTCTGCTGCAACTGCAGCCTGAATAAAGATGGTGACTCCGGCTATACAGCCATAGCCGGGGTCATAAAGCGTAACCCATATGGCCGCCAGATCCTTGCTCTGAGTCGTCTCAGCCGGCGTTTTTCTGACGTTCCACTGCTGCCGCCATCAGCTCAATAATCGGCTGAATCTGCGCATGTTTCACTTTCATCGCCGCGCGGCTGGCAACCAGACGTGAGCTGACCGGTGCAATCAGATCACGTGCTTCCAGGCCATTGGCTTTTAATGTGTTACCGGTATCGACAATATCAACAATCATATCGGCCAGGTTCATGATCGGTGCCAGTTCCATACCACCGTATAACTTAATGATGTCGACCTGGCGGCCCTGCTCGGCAAAATAACGTTTGGCCACGTTAACGAACTTGGTCGCCACTTTTAATCGCCCCTGAGGCATTTCTGCATCTTTCATCGCCGCCGTCATCAGACGACAGGTGGCAATGTTCAGGTCCAGTGGCTCACACAGATTATCACTGCCGTATTCCAGCAATACGTCTTTACCGGCAATGCCGAGATCGGCAGCGCCGTACTCAACATAGGTCGGCACGTCCACCGCACGCTGCACAATCAGCTTGATGTGGTCGTGATTGGTATCAAAGATCAGCTTACGACTCTTTTTAATATCCTCCGCCGGATGAATGCCCGCTTCTGCCAGCAGAGGTAAGGTGTCGTCCAGAATCCGGCCTTTGGAAAGGGCGATGGTTAATGGCTGAGTCATTTTTTTACTCTTAATAAAACGTTAAACTGATTTTCCGTGATCACTCAAAAGCGTTAGCGGCAGCGATTAATGGCTGCCACCCGGTACACGTTTGATATTGGCACCCAGCTGCTGGAACTTTTCTTCGATACATTCATAACCTCGGTCGATGTGGTAAATGCGGTTAACGTCCGTTGCACCCTGGGCCACCAGCGCAGCAATCACCAGTGAAGCTGAAGCACGCAGATCGGTAGCCATCACCGGCGCCGACGTCAGGCCTTGTTTACCGGTAATAATGGCGGTATTGCCTTCCACATGAATATCCGCGCCCATACGCATCAGTTCATTAACGTGCATAAAGCGGTTTTCGAAAATGGTTTCGATGACCGTACCTGTGCCTTCGGCAATGGCGTTCAGTACCACAAACTGGGCCTGCATATCGGTCGGGAAAGCCGGATGCGGGGCAGTTTTAACATTAACGGCTTGCGGCCGGCGACCTTCCATATCCAGTTCGATCCAGTCTTTACCAGTGGTGATTTTAGCGCCGGCTTCTTCCAGTTTATGCAATACCGCTTCCATCAGTAACGGATCGGTATCTTTGCATTTCACCCGGCCGCCGGTCACCGCCGCCGCCACCAGATAAGTACCGGTTTCAATACGGTCAGGTAATACGTCGAAGTGGCAGCCCTGCAAACTGTCGACCCCTTCAATCACCAGCGTATCACTGCCAATGCCCTGAATCCTGGCACCCATGGCCACCAGGCAATTAGCCAGATCCACCACTTCCGGTTCACGGGCGGCGTTTTCGATGGTGGTGGTACCTTGTGCCAGCACCGCTGCCATCAACACGTTTTCGGTGCCGGTCACAGTGACCGTATCAAAGAAGATATGTGCACCTTTTAAGCGGCCACCCGGCGCCCGGGCTTTGATATAACCATCCACCACGTCGACTTCCGCGCCCATGGCTTCCATACCGCGAATGTGCAGATCCACCGGACGGGAACCAATGGCACAACCACCAGGCAGCGATACTTCGGCTTCGCCGTGTTTCGCCAGCAATGGGCCTAACACCAGGATAGAGGCACGCATGGTGCGCACCAGATCGTAAGGAGCGACGCAGCTGTTCATGTTGCCGCAGTCGGTTTCCACCGACATATCTTCGTTGATCGCTACCTGCACGCCCATACACCCCAGCAGTTCCAGCATGGTGGTGATATCGTGCAAATGCGGCAGATTGCCAACATGCATCACGCCATCGGCTAATAAGGTAGCGGCTAAAATCGGTAACGCTGAGTTTTTCGCGCCGGAAATACGGACTTCACCGTCAAGGCGGTTGCCGCCTTCAATTCGTAAACTGTCCATGCATCAGGCTCCGGCTTTTTCAGCAGGGGTCAATGCACGGATAGTGACCGCGTGAATACGGCCATCGGCGATATACGGGTTAAGAATTTTGTACACGTATTGCTGACGTTTAACGGCATTGAGGCCATCAAATACATCGGCAACGGCTTCCACCTGGTATTTGTAACCGTCACCATCGACCAGCCAGTTAACGTCAGGTGCTTCAGATTGCAGAATTTGCAGGATTTCCGCCGGGGTCATAAGCGCTTCACTACTCAGCTTGAGAAAACGCCCAATCATAGCGGATTTATGCGCTAAACCGAAGGATAAAAGCGGCGTACTGTGACGCCGGTAATTCAGCTCAGCAGCGGTTCGAACAGAGGTTCGAGATCACTGACACGGATAATTGGCTGCATATGAGAAGGCAGATTTTCGATTTTAAAGTCCAGCTTGCGGCTTTGGGCGTAACGCAGCCATTCCAGTAACAGTGCCACCCCAGCACTGGATACCCGCTCCACCGCGATCATATCCAGAGTCCAGCTCTGACTGGCCGCCGCCATCAGTTGTTTGCCCGGTTCAATCACCGCCACCACCGTGTTATTCAGCAGATCTCCACTGAGTTGCGCACGTTCCTGACTGATGCTGCTCAGTTCGGCGTTGGCCATAAGTTATCCTTCCGCCTTGTTAAACAGGAAACGGCCGATTAACTCTTCCAGCACCAGCGCTGACTGGGTGTCTTCAATCCAGTCACCATCCCCCAGAAACTCATCTTCCGCTCCGACCGTCAGGCCGATGTATTTCTCGCCTAACAAACCGGCAGTCAGAATCGACGCCGAGGTATCCAGTGTCAGGGTGCTCATGGATTCATCAATTTCCATTTCCACCACAGCGGAATACCACTCCGGATCCAGATACACTTTTGTCACCCGGCCGATGGTCACTCCGGACATTGATACCTTGGCCCGCTCTGTCAGTCCGGCGAGGTTTTCAAACCGCGCTTTCAGAGTATAAGTATTGCCATTGGTCTGGCCGGATAAACCACTGACCCTGAATGCCATCAGCACCAGAGCGATAATTCCCATCACCATAAAACTGCCTACGGTGAGTTCCACAAAACGCATGCGCATAATTAAACGCCTCCCAACATGACGGCGGTGAGTACAAAATCCAGTCCCAGTACCGCCAGTGATGAAATCACCACGGTCTGAGTTGTCGCTTTACCAATCCCTTCCGAGGTGGGTATTGAGTCATAACCCTGAAATACGGCAATCCAGGTCACGACCAGGCCAAACACCACTGACTTGATCATGCCTTTCACCACATCTTCATAAAAATCCACTGAGGCCTGCATATTGCCCCAATACGCTCCCTCATCAATCCCCAGCATATCGACGGCGACAAAAGCTCCCCCCCAGATACCAACGGTACTGAACAATAATGCCAGCACCGGCATGGCGATCAGACCGGCCCACAGTCGTGGAGTTATCACCCGTTTTAGCGGATCAACCCCCATCATCTCCATCGCCGATAACTGCTCGGTGGCTTTCATCAGGCCAATCTCTGCGGTTAACGCCGAACCCGCCCGGCCGGCAAATAACAGCGCCGTCATCACCGGCCCCAGTTCGCGTAATAACGTCAGTGACACCATAGTGCCCAACGCCGCTTCAGAGCCAAAATCCGACAGAATGGTGTAACCCTGCAGACCCAGCACCATGCCCACAAAAAAGCCGGCCACCAGAATAATGGATAACGAGCGCACCCCAACCGAATGAATCTGTTTGATTAAATCAGAGAAACCGGCACTGCCCGGGCCGCCCCAGGCGGACGAATGAAACAACAATAAAGTCGCACGTCCGAGTGACTGTATGGCCTCCACGCCACGGCGGCCAAACGCCAGATAGCGATCGAACATCGTCATTGACCGCCTCCGCTGAGCAATTCTGCCTGATAATCCGGCGCCGGATAATGAAACGGCACCGGGCCATCCGGATCACCACGTAAAAACTGTTTCACTTCATCGTTACCTTCATTCAGTAATTCCTGCGGTGAACCAAAACCGATGACCTTGCCACCGGACACCACACATAAATAGTCGGCAATATTGCATGACTCTTCGATATCGTGAGACACCAATAAACTGGTCAGCCCCAGTGCTTCGTTCAGGCCACGGATCAGTTTCACAATCATGCCCATGGAAATCGGATCCAGTCCGGTAAACGGCTCATCGTACATAATAATTTCCGGGTCCATGGCAATCGCCCGGGCCAGAGCCACCCGCCGCGCCATACCACCGGATAACTCCGCCGGATTCAGCTGATGCGCACCACGCAGACCAACCGCTTCCAGTTTCATTAATACCAGGTCGCGAATCATGGATTCCGGCAAGTCGGTATGCACCCGCAACGGAAAAGCCACGTTGTCGAACACGTTCAGATCGGTAAATAACGCACCGGTCTGAAATAACATACCCATGTTCTTACGACGAAAATCAAACAACGCTTTACGCGACAGTTGCGGAATATTATGACCGTCAACCTTAACGCTGCCTGAGTCCGGCAACAGCTGACCACCAATCAGACGTAACAGGGTGGTTTTACCGGTGCCACTCGGCCCCATAATGGCGGTGACTTTGCCACGCGGGAAATCGACATCCATGGCGTCATAAATCAGCCGGTCGCCACGACTGAAACTCATGCCACGGATGGATACGTAAGGCTCTGCAGCGGACATTGATGCGTCCCTATTAGCTGAGGATGAAAAGTCGGATTAGCATAACGGATTGTTACCAGCGAACCAATGCTTGTAAGGCTGTGTAAAAGACCCCTGATAAAACGCATTGTTGCGATTGCTAAGCCCGCCGCCTTGGGTACAATGGCGCGTTTGTTTTTTGCCCTCACCCACCGGACTTGTGAGCCCTATGTTAACTGCTTATGCAACCATATTAATCGGACTGGTCATACTGGTCTGGAGCGCTGATCGTTTTGTGATTGGTGCCGCGGCTACCGCGCGGCGACTGGGAATGTCGCCACTGCTGGTTGGCCTTACCATTGTTTCTATCGGCACGTCGGCGCCGGAAATGTTCGTTTCCGCGATGGCGTCGTTTGACAACGCCGGCAATCTGGCAATTGGTAACGCACTGGGTTCCAACATTACCAATATTGCTCTGGTACTGGGTATCACCGCGCTGGTCAGCCCGATTCCGCTGCAGAAAAAACTGCTGAAAAAAGAACTGCCACTATTAATTCTGATTTCCATCATCGGTGGTCTGGTACTCGCCGACCTGGAACTGAACTGGATTGATGGCGCCATTCTGATTGCCGCACTGGTGTTCTCTTTGTACCTGATGTTTCAGGATTCGGAAGAATCCGGCGAACCAATCGTCGATGAAGAAGAAGCCGAAGCGATTGAAAATACCAGCCTGAAGTCGGCGCTGTTCTGGTTATTCGCTGGCCTGACGGCGTTAATGGTCAGCTCAAAAATGCTGGTCTGGGGTGCTACCGAAGTTGCCACTGCGTTTGGTGTCAGCGACCTGGTGATTGGTTTAACCATCGTTGCCATCGGTACCAGCCTGCCGGAACTGGCCGCGTCCGTCGCCAGTGCCTTAAAAGGTCATCACGACATCGCCATCGGTAACGTGATTGGTTCCAATATGTTTAATCTGCTGGCGGTAATGCCGATCCCCGGTCTGGTGGCGGTCACCGCCGTCGAACCGATGGCACTGTACCGCGATTACAGCGTGATGATGGCGCTGACCTTCGCGCTGTTGATTCTGTTCCTGATCAGTTATCGTAAAGGCACGCTGGGCCGTATGTCTGGCAGCGTATTGACCGCGGCTTACGCCGGTTATCTCATCACCCTGTTTTATATGACTGCATAACAGACGGCTGTGTATTTAAATGAGCATTAATAAAGAATTTAATTTTATCCAGTCTGGTCAACGCACCATTGAACTGGAACAACAGGCCATCATCAGCCTGAAGCCACGCATCGACGATGCCTTTGTCACCGCCTGTCAGCTGATCCTTGATTGTCAGGGCCGGGTGGTTGTTACCGGTATGGGTAAATCCGGCCACATCGGCAATAAAATCGCTGCAACGCTGGCCAGCACCGGCACTCCGGCATTTTTTGTCCACCCCGGCGAAGCCAGCCACGGCGATATGGGCATGATCCAGCCACAGGATGTGGTGATTGCCCTGTCGAACTCCGGCGAAAGTGGCGAAGTCACCTCCTTGCTGCCGCTGTTTAAACGCCTTGGCAGCAAGCTGATCAGCATGACCGGCAATCCCGATTCTTCGCTGGCTCGGGCGTCTCACGCACACCTTAATACCGGGGTCGAGAAAGAAGCCTGTCCGCTTGACCTGGCGCCGACCTCGTCCACCACCACCGCTCTGGTGATGGGCGATGCGCTGGCGGTGGCGCTGCTGGAAGCGCGCGGTTTTACCGCCGAAGATTTCGCCTTTTCACACCCCGGCGGCAGCCTCGGCCGCCGGCTGTTACTGAAAGTCGAAGATATTATGCACAGCGGCGATCAGGTGCCGGTGGTTGCACCCGATACCCCGATGGCGGAAGCGCTGCTGGCAGTCACGTCCAAAGGCCTGGGCATGACCACCATTCAGCAGGATGGTAAGCTGGCCGGTATTTTTACCGACGGCGACTTACGCCGGGCGGTGGATCAGGGCGTAGATATTCACAGCGCCCGTATTGCCGACGTAATGACCGCCAACTGCAAAACAGCAGAACCCGGCATCCTTGCTGCTGAAGCGCTGAAACAGATGGAAGACGGCAAAATCAACGCACTGGTCGTGATGCAGGGCGACGCCGTCGCGGGTGTGGTCACCATGCACGATATGTTACGTGCCGGAGTGATCTGATGCGTAAACGTTATGTACTGCTGGTTCTGACGATTCTGGTAGGCCTGGCATTACTGGCAGTGGATAACTATACGCAGGAAATTAACACCACCCTGTCTGAAAACCAGGCCGCTGAGGCCGACTATTACGGCGAAGGTTTATACAACCGCCGCTTTAATGCTCAGGGACAACTGGAGCAGACCTTTGCTGCTACCCGTTCAACCCACTACCCGCTGACCAACAGCACAGTGTTTAATCAGCCCCGTATTAATGTTCAGGATGAAGATGGCCAATACTGGCTGGTCAGCGCCGCCGAAGGATCGATGAACGACAAAGACGATTTATTACGGCTGCGCCGCGATGTCGAAATCCGGCCCCAACAGGAAGATGCGCCGGAGCAGGTCAATATTCAGACACCTGCGCTCGATTATTACACCCGGGCACAACTGGCCATCACCGATCAGCCGGTCGTGATTCTGCATCCCAGCAGCCGTATGACGGCTATCGGAATGCGCATCGATCTGAAAAAACAACGCATGGAACTTAACGCCAAGGTAAATACCCGCTATGTCCCGCAATAACTATCTGGCCCTGCTGATGCTGTTACTGGCAGCCTGTCACACCCAGGCTTTGCCACAGGATGCCGAACAGGAAATGGTGATTTTCTCCGATACCGCAGAGATTGATCGCAAAGCCGGCATCGTCATTTATAAAGGCAACGTGGTGCTGACCCAGGGCACCTTAACCATAGAGTCTGACCGGCTGATGATTCTGCGCAACGACGATGTGCTGGAAAAAGCCGTGGCTGAAGGCAAACCCGCGGTTTTTAAACAACAACTGAGCGTCGACCAGGGGCTGACCACCGCCGAAGGACAACGCATCGATTATTTTGCCTTGCGCAAAGAAATTCACATCAAAGGTCAGGGCCGCCTGCTGCAGGAAGGCAATGAGTTTAACGGTGAAAAAATCACCTACGACATGACCCGCGAGCGTATTCTGGCGACCTCGGCAAACGACGAAGGCATAGCCAGCGAACGTATCAAAGTGGTGATACAGCCCAAAGCAGAAGGCACCAGCCAGCCATGAAAAAAACCCTCAAAGCTCAGCATCTGGCCAAAAGTTACAACGGGCGTGAAGTGGTCAAAGACGTTTCCATGTCGGTACAGAGCGGCCAGATTGTTGGTTTGCTGGGCCCGAACGGCGCCGGT
Organism: Bacterioplanoides pacificum; assembly: GCF_042648445.1. NCBI lineage: Bacteria > Pseudomonadati > Pseudomonadota > Gammaproteobacteria > Oceanospirillales > Oceanospirillaceae > Bacterioplanoides > Bacterioplanoides pacificum. The sequence continues at coordinate 67,694 of NZ_JBHRYB010000016.1, read as the reverse complement.
AAAACCACCTGTTTTTATATGATCGTCAATCTGGTGCAGGCCGACAAAGGTCATGTTCATATTGACGATGAAGACATCAGCCACCTGCCGATGCATGGCCGCGCACAGAAAGGCATTGGTTACCTGCCTCAGGAAGCGTCTATTTTTCGCAAGCTGAGCGTCGCCGACAATATTATGGCCATTCTTGAAACCCGTCAGGATCTGAACCGCCAGCAGCGCCAGGAGCGGCTGGAAGGTCTGCTGGATGAATTTCATATTCAGCATATCCGCAACAGCCTCGGCATGGCGTTATCCGGTGGAGAACGCCGGCGGGTCGAAATTGCCCGGGCGCTGGCTGCTGAACCGTCTTTTATTTTACTCGACGAACCTTTCGCCGGTGTTGACCCGATTTCTGTGTCTGACATCATGGACATCATTCGCCAGCTGCGGGATCGCGGTATTGGTGTATTAATTACCGACCACAACGTGCGGGAAACCCTGGCGATCTGCGAAAAAGCCTATATCGTCGGCGGTGGTCATATTATTGCTGAAGGCAACGCCGAAGAAGTCCTGGCCAACGAACAGGTGCGCAAAGTGTACCTGGGTGATGATTTCCGGTTGTGAGTAACAGCCCGGTTTGTTGCTCACAAGCAATATTTATGACATCTCGGTTAAAACAGGGATTCCAAGTGCACGGGCTTTGCCTATAATGCAAAGTATTGGTTGGCCACATACGAGGCCTGACATTCGCGTGACTATCGACACTTTATGAAAGCATCACTCCAGTTAAAGATGGGTCAGCAGCTGACCATGACACCACAGCTGCAACAAGCTATTCGTTTGTTACAGCTGTCGACACTGGATCTGCAACAGGAAATTCAGGAAGCGCTCGACTCCAACCCAATGCTCGAAAATGAAGAGCACGACAGCGACGACTACAGCGACGGCAATGATCAGGGCGAAGGCAACGACTACAGCAACGACCAGGACAGTCGCGCCTCTGACAACGACAGCAACGACCAGCACAACAGCGATAGCCTGAACGACTACAGCGCCAGTGCCGATAACAGCAGCACGGCTAACGACAGCGATTACGATGTTCAGGGCAGCGACAGCCAGGAGCTGGGGGATCACTTATCCAACCAGCAACTGCCCGATGACCTGCCGGTCGACAGCAACTGGGACGACACCTATCAGCCTACCGCCGGCGTGGCATCCAGCGCTGGTCCGGCTGACGACGACTTCGATTACGATTCCCGCCATGCCACCACCGATGATCTGCAGGATCATTTATTGTGGCAACTCAACCTGACACCGATGTCGGACACCGACCGTGAAATCGCGCTGATGTTTATCGACGGCGTCGACAGCGACGGTTATCTGCACACCAGCATCGAAGACGTACTGGAAAGCATCGATCCGGAACTGGATGTCGAAGAAGACGAAGTCAAAGTCGTCTTACGACGCCTGCAACAGTTTGATCCGGCCGGAGTGTTCTGCCGCGACCTGCGAGAATGCCTGTTATTGCAACTGGCCCAGCTGCCCGCTGAAACCCCGTGGCTGACAGAAGCCCAGCTGGTGATCAGCGACTATATCGATATGCTCGGCAGCAAAGATTATCCGACCCTGATGCGCAAAACCAAGCTGAAGGAAGACAGCCTGAAGTCGGTGATGCGACTGATTAAAGAACTCAATCCGAAACCCGGTGCCGGCATCTCTCCCGACCAGGCAGAGTACGTTGTGCCGGATGTGATTGTACGCAATATCCGCGATGAATGGCGGGTCGAACTCAACCCCGACATTGCCCCCCGCTTGCGGGTAAACGAAAGTTATGCGGCACTGGTAAAACGTTCGGATAACAGCCCCGACAACACCTTTATTAAAGATCACCTGCAGGAAGCACGCTGGTTTATCAAAAGCCTGCAAAGCCGTAACGATACCCTGCTGAAAGTGGCGACCAAAATTGTCGAATACCAGATCGAGTTTTTCGAAGAAGGCGAAGAAAAAATGAAGCCGCTGGTATTGCATGACATCGCCGAGGCGGTAGGCATGCACGAGTCCACCATTTCCCGGGTGACCACACAAAAATACATGCACACTCCACGTGGCATTTTTGAGCTGAAATATTTCTTCTCCAGCCACGTCAGCACAGATACCGGTGGCGAATGTTCGTCCACCGCGATCCGTGCCATGATCAAAAAACTGATCGCCGAAGAAAACCAGCGCAAGCCGTTAAGCGACAATAAAATTGCCGCCATGCTGGGTGACAAGGGGATCAAAGTCGCACGTCGTACGGTGGCAAAATATCGTGAAGCCATGCATATTCCACCATCCAACGAACGCAAGCAGCTGATCTGATCAGCCGTTGATACACCTCAGACAAAATTAAAGAAGGAGTCTGATATGCAAATTAATGTTAGTGGCCACCACGTGGAAATCACTGAAGCAATGCAAGCCCACGTGGAAGAAAAAATGGGCAAAATCACCCGTCACTTTGATAACGTGACCACTGCTCAGGTCACTCTGACCGTGGAAAAAGACGAACGTCACCACGCCGAAGCCACCATTCATGTCAGCGGTGCCGACCTGAACGCCAGCGCTGACAGCGACGACATGTACGCGGCCATTGATGCCATGATCGACAAGCTGGACCGCCAGGTGCTGAAGCACAAAGAAAAAATGGTTGCCCGCCAACACGGCCACTGATTATTACCCAAGAAGGTTGATCCATGACCATCGCCGATATTCTGAGCGCCGAGCGCACTGAAATTGATGTACCGATTTCCAGCAAGAAAAAACTGTTGGAATATCTCGGGCAGATTATTTCAGCGCAGCTGAAAGACAGCGCCGCTGACGATATTTTTGAGCGCCTGCTGGGCCGCGAGCGGCTCGGCAGTACAGGTATCGGTGAAGGTATTGCCATTCCGCACTGCCGTCTGCCCAACTGCGAACAGGCCTTTGGCGTGTTATTACGGCTGGAACAACCGATTGATTTTGACGCCATCGACCGCCAGCCGGTCGACCTGGTGTTTGCGTTGCTGGTACCGGAAGAAGCAACGGAAGAACATCTTCAGGTATTGTCGATGCTGGCCAGAAATTTCAATGAACCCGATTTCCGCCAGGCATTACGCAACGCTCCGGACGCCAGTCAGTTATTTAAGCGGGCATTGCTGGCCAGCTGACAAAAGTCATCGGCACGCCATAAACATCTGCTATAACTGACACACTCCCTAACACACCTGACGAAAAGTTAAGGACAAGCTTATGCGCCTTGTGGTTATCAGCGGACGCTCAGGATCGGGTAAATCCAGTGCTCTGCATGTATTGGAAGACCTGGGCTTTTATTGCATCGACAATCTGCCCATCGGCCTGCTCAACGATCTGGTACGTGAAACCCATCATGAAGAGCGGTTATCGAAAGTGGCCGTCAGTATCGATGCCCGCAACCTGGTCCACACCTTTGACCAGATCGATCATATTCTGCACAGCCTGCCACACGACGAATATCAGCTCGATATTATTTATCTCGATGCCGGTGATGACGTGTTATTGCAGCGCTTCAGTGCCACCCGCCGTAAGCACCCACTTACCAGCGGACAGTTATCGTTACCGGAAGCCATCGAAAAAGAACGCGAACTCCTCGATCCGATTGCCAACATCGCCGATCTGACGCTGGATACCACCAGCATGTCGGTTCATGAACTGCGTTCACTGATTAAAAAACGCGTCAGCGGTAATCAGGGGGCCGACATCGCCATCCTGTTTAAGTCGTTTGGCTTTAAATACGGTATTCCCAAAGATGCCGACTACGTGTTTGATGTGCGCAACCTGCCCAATCCATACTGGAACCCGGAACTGCGCCCTTACAATGGCCAGGACGAACCGATTCAGCAATTTCTTGGCGGTCGGCCGGAAGTCAAAAAGATGCAGGCCGACATCGCGACTTTTGTCGGCAACTGGCTACCGTCCTTTATCAGCGCCAACCGCAGTTACATCACCATAGCCATTGGCTGTACCGGCGGTCAGCACCGCTCAGTTTACCTGGCAGAGCAATTAACTGGACAGTTCAGCCAGCAGTTCGCTAATGTTCAGGTACGCCATCGCGAAATGGCAGTACATTATTAACCCGGACGCCGGAGCGCGCGACCAGGAACAGCAAGAGAGCACCGGAATGATCCGCCGCGAAATAACCATTATCAATAAACTCGGGCTGCATGCCCGGGCTGCCGCCAAGCTGGTTTCCACCGCTTCCGCCTACTCCTGCCAGGTGAAGGTGGGTTACAAAGACCGTATGGTGGATGGCAAAAGTATTATGGCGGTGATGATGCTGGCCGCCAGCAAAGGCACCGACATTGAATTGCACGCCGATGGTTCGGATGCTGAGGACGCTATCAACGCCCTCACCGATCTGATCAACCGTCGTTTTGATGAAGAAGAATAATTCCTCCTCGCCTTTCCCCCCTGGAATTCGGTCAGATGGTTTTTATCGCAGCAACAGGATGTTGCACCAGCCCGGTATCGGGGCGGCCAAAGACAAATATCTGACTGAAACCTCATAGAAAACAAACCACTGGCGACTTTTTTGCGAGTACTTTCATGGTCTGAAAGTCACAATCAGGCTAGAATTAAAAGCATTCGCTCCGGAGTTCAGCAGCAACTCATCAACGGATTCCCATTCACCCGCCCAGAGTTGAGTTATGCCGCAGCATACGGAAAAAGCAAAAGCAAAGTTACACAGCCTCACCGCCGCACTGGAAAGTGGTGCGCTGAGCAAAGTGCGCCGCATGCTCAACGCCATGGCCGCGGTGGATATCGCCCACCTGCTCGAAGCGTCCACCCCGAAAGTACGGAAAGTGCTGTGGGAGCTGGTCGATAAAGAGTCCGAAGGTGAGGTACTGCAACACCTGAGTGACGAGCTGCAGGGCCACTTCTTAAGCGACATGAGCGCCGAAGAAGTTGCCGACGTCACCGCCGACCTCGACACCGATGACGTGGCCGACATGCTGCAGCAGCTGCCGGAACGTGTCACTCAGGAAGTTCTGAGTTCGATGGACCGCCAGGATCGGGTACGCATCGAATCCATCCTGGAGTATCCGGAAGACTGCGCCGGCGGTCTGATGAACACCGATACCGTGACCATTCGTCCGGATATCACGCTGGAAGTCACCCTGCGTTACCTGCGGCGACATAAAACCCTGCCGGACATGACCGACAACCTGCTGGTTGTTAACCGTCAGAATGAATTTATTGGTGTGCTGCCGATCAATAAGCTGCTGGTCAGTGATCCGCAGCAAACCGTGCGTGAAGTGATGAACACCGACAGCAAAGTTATTCACGCCGACCTGCACGAAACCGAAGTCGCCAAACTGTTCGAACGCCACGACCTGGTATCCGCTCCGGTGGTGAACCTGGCCGGCGAACTGCTCGGCCGGATCACCATCGATGACGTGGTTGACGTGATCCGCGAAAATGCCGACCACTCGCTGATGAGCATGGCCGGTCTGGACGAAGAAGAAGACACCTTTGCACCGGCCATGAAAACCAGCCGCCGCCGGGCAGTCTGGCTCGGCATCAACCTGATTACCGCATTTATCGCCTCGGCGGTGATTGGCCTGTTCGACAAAACCATCGAACAAGTAGTCGCACTGGCGGTACTGATGCCCATCGTCGCCAGCATGGGAGGCATCGCCGGCAGCCAGGTATTAACCCTGGTGATCCGGGGCCAGGCGCTCGGCCACCTCAGCGGTGCCAACTTCCGCTGGTTATTTAATCGTGAGCTGATTGTCGCCGGGGTTAATGGCAGTTTATGGGCGCTGGTGATTGCCGCCATCACCTTTGTCTGGTTTAACGACCCGATTATTGCCGCCATTATCGGCGCCGCCATTATTATTAATTTATTTGTTGCCGCCATCAGTGGTGCAGCGTTGCCGCTGATTCTGAAAGCACGCGGCATCGACCCGGCACTGGCCGGTTCTGTTATCCTGACCACAGTAACCGACGTGGTCGGCTTTTTATCTTTTCTTGGCCTGGCGACCATTTTTTACTTGTAACGCCAGCCCTTCTGAACTGCATTTCCGGAAACTATTATGAGCAAAAAACAGCAACCGTTTGATGACGAAGACAGCGAATACGAACTGGTCAGCAAATCGGAAATGAAGCGGGAAATGGAACGTCTGCAACAGCTGGGCAAACGCCTGACCGAACTGAGCCCGGCGCAATGGCAAGGGCTGAGCATCTCAGAAACCCTGCTCGCCGCACTGACAGAAAGCAAACGGCTGAAGAACCACGAAGCCAAACGTCGTCACCTGCAATACATCGGTAAGCTGATGCGCAGTGAAGACGAAGAAACGATTCAGTACCAGGTCGACCTGCTTGACCCGTCCAGCGAAGCTTTTGGCCGGCGCACCGGTCAGATGGAAAAATGGCGCGAGCGTCTGATCAAAGATGCCAAAGCCATGAATGCCTTTATCGACGAATACCCGGACGTCGATCGCCAGCACCTGCGCAATCTGGTGCGTAATGCCAGCAAAGAAATGGCCGGAGATGAGCCTAAACCGGGTTCCGGTTATAAAAAGCTGTTTCAGTTTATTAAAGAAACCATGATCTGAAAGTGACAGCACCAGGGGCGGATAACCGTCTGACTGATGAAGTGCTGCCGCATTATGTGTATTGCGAACAAGGGCCGGCTGGCTTTGTACTGAATCGCTGAGCCGCAGAGGCTCAGCGCAAAAATATTGTGAACTTTGCCCGTTAACTTTATTTTCTGTCTTGTCGGTCAGATATTTCTCCGGATAATGCCTGACCGTTTGATCAGATTATGAGTTCACAATGAAGCTGAAACACCTGGCCACTGGCCTGTTCCTGACTACCCTGCTGTTGTTGTCCACTGTGGCCAACGCCCAGATCCGGGCCGCATTTGTTTACGTCGGCCCTGCTGCCGAAATGGGCTGGTCCAACTCCCACGATATTGGCCGCCGTTACCTGGAACAGACATTTGGTTCACAAATCAGCACCGAGTTTGTCGAACTGGTGCCCGAAGGCCGTGCCGCCACCGATGTGATTCGCCAGCTGGCAGAAAAAAATGACATCGTATTCACCACCTCCTGGGGCTATATGATCCCGACCCTGCGCGCTGCCCGGGAATACCCCAAGGTGAAGTTCGAAAATATTACCGGCATGCGACTGCGGGATAACCTCAGCAGTTTTGCCGACCGCGCTTATCAGCCACGTTATTTGTCCGGCATGCTGGCCGGCGCCATGACCCAATCCAATACCATTGGTTACGTCGCAGCCCACCCAACAGCGGAAGTGATTCGCGGTATCAACGCATTCACTCTGGGTGTACGCCGCACCAATCCCCGGGCCGAGGTACAGGTGCAGTGGACCCGCCAATGGTATGCGCCGGCAAAAGCCCGACAACTGGCGCAACAAATGATAAAACAGGGTGCCGATGTACTCAGCCATCACACCGACTCCCCTGCCGTCGCGCAGGCCGCCGAACAGGCCGGTATTTATGTCATCAGCTTTCACTCTGATATGCGCTCGCTGGCACCAACCGCACAACTGGCATCAGTTGGTCATCACTGGGGGCCGTATTACGCACGCAGCATTACAGCGTTACAACAGCAGCAATGGCAGTCGGGCAAACACTGGCTGGGTATGGCCGATGACGTTGCTCAGCTGAACCACATCAGTGATAAAATCCCGGCCGCAGTACGCCAACAGGTAGAGCAAACCGAAACGGCGATAAAACAGGGAAAATTTGCCGTCTTCAGCGGCCCGATTCAGAACAGCCGCGGCAGCACCCTGGTACGCCAGGATGAAATCTTATCGGACGAAGACCTGGAACGGATGAACTGGTACGTCGATGGTGTGGTGGGAGATCTGGTGTCTTTCTGAGATACATCAGTCCCCCATATCATCAGCTTATCTCCGCTGCTCTATTGCTCTATGAGCAAACTCATATGCAATCGACCTCTCATTATTGCAGTGAACTCAGCGATGCGGAAACGCTGAAAATGACCGGTGAGTATCGATGTTATAGTGAGTACTTAGGCAGGGGGATGTTATCGATCAGCCTTATCCTGTTTGGCATTATGGTCATCTATGCTCTCGCCAAATAAAAACGCCCAATCAGCTTTCACTGATTGGGCGTTTTTATTTGCTATCGCGGACAAGGTCCGCTCCTACAGAGGGTTATTATTGTAGGATCGGACCCTGTCCGCGACATTCTTGGTTTATCACCCTAGCTCAGAAAGTTTCTTCTTCAGAACTTCCATCACCACCTGCGGGTTAACTCCTTTCGCCGCTTTACGGGTGGCACCAATAAATGGTCCCATCGCTTTGCCACGTTTTTCTTCCGGTGTCGCCAGGTAAGTTTCCACCAGCTTAGCGTTATCGGCTAATACCTGTTCCACAATCGCTTCGATCGCACCGCTGTCAGAAACCTGCTTCAGCCCCAGCGAATCAACCAGTGCGTCTACTTCGGTACCTTTACCTTCCAGCAGCGCGTTAAAGACTTCTTTGGCACCACCATTGTTCAGGGTGTTGTCTTTAATCAGCTGCAGAATACGGCCCAGCTGCTCAGCATTAACGCTTAATTCATTAATACCCACTTCCAGCCGGTTCAGCGCTGCCGATACATCACCCTGCACCCAGTTAGCGGCCAGTTTGTAGTCGTTGGCGATTTTCGCTGCCGCTTCGAAGTAATGAGCCAGGTCGCGGTTAGAGGCAATCACTGCAGCATCAATGGCGCTCAAGCCATGGTCTTTGACAAACCGGGCGCGTTTGGCATCCGGTAATTCCGGCAGGGTTTCGCGTACCGCTTCGATGTAGTTATCGTCGATAATGACCGGTAATAAATCCGGGCATGGGAAATAACGATAATCGTTGGCCACTTCTTTCGAACGCATGGAACGGGTTTCGTTTTTATCGGCATCGTACAGCCGGGTTTCCTGCACGATTTCGCCACCATCTTCCAGGACATCCATCTGGCGGGCAATCTCAACCTCAATCGCCCGTTCAACGTTACGGAAGGAGTTGACGTTTTTGATTTCGGTACGGGTACCGAATTCTTCCTGGCCTTTCGGACGCAGGGAAACGTTACAGTCACAACGCATAGAGCCCTGGGACAGATCGCCGTCACACACACCTAAATAGGTCACGATGCTGTGCATCTTACGGAAATAGGCAGCCGCTTCTTTGGCGGAGCGTAATTCCGGCTCAGAAACGATTTCGATTAACGGCGTACCGGCACGGTTCAGGTCAATACCGGAAAAACCGTCAAAGCCTTCGTGTACCGATTTACCGGCGTCTTCTTCCAGGTGCGCACGGGTAACGTTAATACGACGCGTCTCACCGTCATCCAGCTCAATGTCGATATGGCCCATACCGACGATCGGATGATGCAGCTGGGTGGTCTGATAGCCTTTAGGCGAATCCGGGTAAAAATAGTTTTTACGATCAAAGACGGATTTTTTGCCAATTTCCGCATCAATCGCCAAACCGAATTTTACTGCCATACGCAGCGCTTCTTGGTTAAATACCGGTAATACGCCCGGTAATCCCAGATCAACGGCGTTGGCCTGGGTATTTGGCTCGGCACCATAAGCGGTGCTGGAGCCTGAGAAAATTTTGGATTTAGTCGACAGCTGAGCGTGAATCTCAAGGCCGATCACTACTTCCCATTCCATAATGATGCTCCTTAAATGCCAGCCGGTGCTTTTAAATGCCAGTCGGTTGCCTGCTGGAATTTATGGCCAGCATTTAACAGACGCGCTTCGTCGAAATAGTTACCAATAAGCTGCAAGCCAACCGGCAGATTCTTACCACCGTCAACACCCACCTGACCACATGGCACCGACATACCCGGTAAACCGGCTAAGTTGGTGGCGATGGTGAAAATATCTTCCAGGTACATAGCCACCGGATCATCACCTTTTTCACCGGCTTTAAATGCCGGGGTCGGTGACGTCGGGCTCATAATCATGTCGACGTCTTTAAAGGCTTCAACAAAGTCATTTTTAATTAAACGACGCACCTGCTGTGCTTTTTTGTAATAGGCGTCATAGAAGCCGGCCGACAATGCATAAGTACCAATCATGATGCGGCGTTTCACTTCATCGCCAAAACCTTCGCCACGGGAGCGGACGTACAGGTCGTGAATATCTTTCGGATCTTCACAACGGTAACCAAAGCGCACGCCGTCCATACGCGACAGATTGGCAGAACATTCCGCCGGTGCGACCACGTAATACACAGGAACGGCCAGATGGGTATTCGGCAGGGAAATTTCTTTCACCATAGCACCCATGTTTTCGTATTCTTTAATGGCGTTCATCACCTGCTGCTGCATTTCTGGCGATAAATCATCGCGGAAATACTCTTTAGGCAGGCCAACGGTCATCCCTTCCAGCGAATCATTCAGCGTCGCGGTGTAATCCGGAATATCATGCTGAACACAGGTGGAATCTTTTTCATCGAAGCTGGCCATCACGTTCATCATCATGGCCGAATCTTCCGCGGTGCGGGTCATGGTACCGGCCTGATCCAGGCTGGAAGCGAAGGCAATCATGCCGTAACGCGATACCCGGCCATAAGTTGGCTTCAGACCGGTGATACCACACAGCGCTGCCGGCTGCCGGATCGAACCACCGGTATCACTGGCCGTGGCGCCCGGCACCAGACGAGCAGCAACCGCTGCCGCCGAGCCACCGGAAGAACCACCCGGAACGCGATCGCTATCCCACGGGTTTTTCACGCCACCAAAAAATGATGTTTCATTGGACGAACCCATGGCGAATTCGTCCATATTGGTTTTGCCCAGGCACACCGCACCGGCATTATTAAAGTTGTCGGCCACCGTGGAGTTATACGGCGACACGAAGTTGCTCAGCATTTTTGAACCACAGGTCGTTAACACCCCTTCGGTACAGAAAATGTCTTTATGGGCCATCGGCACCCCGGTCCAGGCACCGGCATTGCCAGCGGCACGCAGCTCATCCGCCGCTTTCGCCTGGGCCAGCGCCTGCTCTTCAGCAACCGTGATAAAGCTGTTGTAGTCGCCGTCTTTGTCTTTAATACGGCCTAATAAATCCTGAGTGATTTCAACACTGGAGTATTCTCCGGCTGCTAAATCGCGCGAAATCTCAGCAATGGTTTTGTTGTGCATTTCAATCAATCCTTCTGCTGATCACTCAACAACTTTCGGAACAATGTAGTGACCGTCGGCAATCTGAGGCGCAATCTTCTGGAAACGCTCACGTTCGTTGCTTTCGGTAACCACGTCGGCACGCAGACGCTGAACAGCGTCCAGTGGGTGAGCCATTGGCTCCACAGCGGTGGTATCAACAGCAGCAAGCTGGTCCACCAGGTCGAGAATATTGCTCAGGTTTTTCTGATATTCACCAATCTGAGCGTCATCAATCTGCAGGCGCGATAATTCGGCTATGCCGCGAACCTGATCCTGATCCAGAGCCATACGGGTACTCCCATAAATAAGGCAAGAGTCAATAGGGTTATGATAATTTGCGGCTTTGCTTAACGTCACTTGATCAAAAAAACAACAGCAGCGCCACAGAAAGAAAGGCCAGAAGCCTAGCACAAATGCGCCTTGCTCTAAATCCCCACCATTGCTAGAGTTACTGCAATTTTTTTACCTACCCGCGTGTGGGAAATTGTGCAGGGAATCCTTGGATGTTTAAGAAGTTAAGAAGCATGTTTTCCAGCGATCTGTCGATCGATCTGGGAACAGCGAATACGCTGATTTACATGCGTAATCAGGGCATCGTACTGGACGAACCGTCCGTGGTTGCGATTCGTATGCAGGGCCACGCAAAAAGTGTCGCCGCTGTTGGTGCCGAAGCAAAACGTATGCTGGGCCGTACTCCGGGCAACATTCAGGCCATCCGCCCGATGAAAGACGGCGTGATTGCCGACTTCGAAGTGACCGAAAAAATGCTGCAGTACTTCATTAAAAAAGTACACGAAAGCAGCGTCCTGCCACCCAGCCCCAGAGTGGTGGTGTGTGTACCTTACCAGGCAACCAAAGTGGAACGTCGTGCCATCATCGACTCCGTAATGGGTGCCGGTGCCAGCCGTGCTTACCTGATTTATGAGCCAATGGCTGCCGCTATTGGTGCCGGCCTGCCGGTCGACGAAGCCCGTGGTTCTATGGTGGTGGATATCGGTGGTGGCACCACAGAAATCGCCATTATTTCTCTCAGCGGCGTGGTTTACGCAGAGTCGGTTAAGGTGGGTGGTGATCGCTTCGACGAAGCCATTGTCGCTTATATCCGTCGTAATTATGGCAGCCTGATCGGTGAAGCCACGGCAGAACGTATCAAACAGGAAATCGGTACCGCATATCCGGGTGGTGAAGTACGTGAAATTGATGTTCGTGGCCGTAACCTGGCGGAAGGTATTCCGCGCAGCTTTACCCTGAACTCCAATGAAGTACTGGAAGCACTGCAGGAATCTCTGGCGGCAATCGTCCAGGCGGTTAAAGGTGCGCTGGAACAATCGCCACCGGAACTGGCTTCCGACGTTGCCGAACGCGGCATGGTATTAACCGGTGGTGGCGCGTTGTTACGTGACCTGGATAAACTGCTGAGCGAAGAGACCGGCCTGCCGGTACTGGTAGCCGACGACCCACTGACCTGTGTTGCACACGGTGGTGGTAAGTTCCTGGAAACGGCCAGCGAAAGCCAGCTGGAAATGGCGGCCATGGATTAATCCGGGCCAGCCAGTCAAAAAAGCCCTCCCTTATCCCGATAAGCGAGGGCTTTTTTGTCGCACTCTGACATTTTTTAAGGAAACATCGGTTCTCTGTATCGCTGCGAATCGGTATAGTTAGCGTTTTATCATCCGGCTTACTGATGGGCGTTGCGCCCGTATTGACGTAAGGAATACAGCATCAAATCTCAGTTTCAGGTTCCGCCATTTCAGGGACAGAAAGTGGCTGCCATTGCAGTGCTGGCTATGGCACTGATCTGGCTCGACAGCCACGCCCCCTGGTTACAACCGCTGCGTAATGCCACCGGTTACCTGATTTTGCCTGCGCAGAAGGTGGCTGCGATTCCGGCGGCCATGGCCGACTGGTTTGGTGAATCTGCCGCCGCCCGTCAGGAGCTGCAGGCGGAAAACAAAAAGTTAACCGCCCGCAACCTGATTCTGGAAACTAAAGCCCAGCGACTGGCAGCACTGGAAGCGGAAAATATCGAGCTGCGCGAACTGCTGTCGGCGTCTGAACAGATCGACGACCGGGTACTGGTTTCGACCTTAATCGCCGTTGACCCGGACCCCTATTCAAAACAAATCCTGATCGACAAAGGCAGCGAAGACGGCGTCTTCCTTGGCCAGCCGGTACTCGATGCTTATGGCCTGTTAGGTCAGGTGGTGGATGTTTTACCGCGCTCCAGCCGGGTATTGATGATTGCCGATTCCAACCACGCCATTCCGGTGCAGGTGAACCGCAACGGCGTCCGCGCCATCGCCGCCGGTACCGGCAGCCTGGCCGAACTGGAACTGATTTATGTGCCTAACACTGCTGATATTCAACAAGGCGATTTATTGGTCAGCTCCGGCCTCGGCGGCCGCTATCCCAAAGGCTACCCGGTGGCCCGGGTCGATCGGGTGGAAAACATTCCCGGCAAACCCTTTGCCAGCGTAACCGCCCGGCCGAGCGCTCACCTCGACCGCAGCCGTCACCTGTTACTGGTATTCCAGCAGGGGTCGGGGCAGGTTCCTCCGGAAACCTTATGGCGGAAGCAATAATATGATGGATTTCAGAACCCTGCTGGTATTTGCCACCTCGGTTTTTCTCGCGTTTACACTGCAGCGCCTGCCGATGCCGGAAATATTATCCTGGCTGCAACCTGCCTGGGTGACCATGGCAGTCACCATCCTGGTGTTACGCGCGCCGCAGGTATTTGGTTTATGGCTGGCATTACCGTTAGGGCTGATGCTGGATGCCGAACAAGGCAGTTACCTCGGCCTGCATGTGTTGTTACTGACGCTGCATATTTATCTGCTGCAGGTGATGTACAAACGGGTCGCCATGTTTAACTTTATTCAGCAGACCGGCGTGGTTTTCCTGCTGGTCGCGTTACAGCAGCTATTGGCTTACTGGGCACTGTGGCTACTGACGGAAGACAGCCGGCCGGTGGACATCTGGCGTCCGGCGTTAACCTCAGCGCTGATGTGGCCCTGGGTATACGCACTGGTCAGTCTGGCCATGCGCAAAGTACGGCACTGACGGAGTTTTTGTGTTTTATCTGGCCTCAGCTTCCCCGCGACGACGGGAATTATTAACCCAGATTGGTGTCAGCTTTGAACTGGCACCGGTTGCCATCGATGAAACGCCACACCCCGCTGAAGCCGCGCGCTCATACGTTGAACGTCTGGCGCAACAAAAAGCCGCGGCGGCGCTGGCCAGTCTGGATGACCCACAAGCCGTGGTACTGGGGTCCGACACCAGCGTGATCCTTGGTGAGGATATTCTGACCAAACCGGACAGTACAGCCGACGCGCGCCAGATGTTACGTCGCTTGTCAGGCCAGCCACATCAGGTTTTTACCGCGGTTGCGCTGCTCAGCCACGAGCGTCAGCAAGTCATCAGCGTCGCCACCGAGGTGGTTTTCCGCGCTCTGGACGAGGCCGAAATCGACGCCTATATCGCTACCGGCGAACCGATGGACAAGGCCGGTTCATACGGTATTCAGGGCAAAGGTGCGATACTGGTAGATCACATCAGTGGCAGTTACAGCAATGTGGTGGGGTTACCGCTGACGGAAACCGCCGCACTGTTAAAGAATTTTAATATTCCTGTGTGGGCCTGAGCCCGGCGCAGCTGAAACGGGCCTGAGCCCGGCAAGGTAAAGCCATGAATGCAGAGATTCTGATGAACGTTACCCCAACGGAAACCCGGGTGGCGGTGGTCGAAAACGGTGTATTACAGGAAATTGTCATCGAGCGCGCCAATCATCGTGGCATCGTTGGCAATATCTACAAAGGCAAAATTGTGCGTGTCCTGCCGGGCATGCAGGCCGCCTTTGTCGACATCGGGCTGGAGCGGGCAGCTTTTATTCACGCCGCCGAAATCGGCAACGGTGACAGCAACACGCCGATCAATCAGCTGGTGCATCAGGGCCAGTCACTGGTGGTCCAGGTCACCAAAGATCCGATTGGCACCAAAGGCGCACGCCTGACTACCCAACTGGCAATCCCGTCACGTTACCTGGTGTATATGCCCGGTGCAGATCACGTCGGCGTTTCCCAGCGTATCGAAGATGATGAAGAACGCGACCGCCTGAAAGTGCTGGTTAACCAGTGTATGGAGCAGGAAGGTCTGACCGGCGAAGCCGGCTTTATTTTACGCACGGCCGCAGAAGGCGTGGGCGAAGACGAAATTCTGGCCGATACCCGCTACCTGCGCCGACTGTGGCGCAAGCTGGAAGAACGCATCAAAGAATTTACCCCGCCGGCCCAGATTTACGATGAGTTGCCGTTATCACAACGGGCACTGCGTGATTTCGTGCGCCCGGAAATCGAAAAGATTCTGATCGACTCACGCGAAACCTCCCAAAAGATGGCATCGTTCACCGAACAATATATGCCGGAAATCGAAGAGAAGCTGGAGTATTACCCCGGCCCGCGCCCCATCTTCGAACTGAACAGCGTCGAGGATGAAATTCAGCGCGCACTGGAGCGCAAAGTCCCGCTGAAATCCGGTGGTTACCTGGTCATCGATCAGACCGAAGCCATGACCACCATCGATGTGAACACCGGTGGTTTTGTCGGGCGCCGTAATCTGGAAGAAACCATCTTCAAAACCAACCTCGAAGCCGCCACCGCAATTGGCCGCCAGGTGCGGCTGCGTAACCTGGGTGGCATCATCATCCTCGATTTCATCGATATGATCGATACCGAACACCAGCGTCAGGTATTACGGATGCTGGAAAAGGTGCTGGAAAAAGACCACGCGAAAACCAAAATCAGCGGTGTTTCAGAACTGGGCCTGGTGGAAATGACACGCAAGCGCACCCGCGAAAGCCTCGAACATATGCTGATGGAGCCCTGCACCGCCTGTGACGGACGCGGTTCGGTGAAAACCGCCGAAACCATCTGTTACGAAATTTTCCGCGAAATTCTGCGCGAAGAACGGGCTTACGAAGCCGGTACCTATCTGGTACTGGCCAGCCAGCAGGTGGTCGACCGCCTGCTGGATGAAGACTCCGACGGCCTCGCCGATCTCGAAGCCTTCATCGGCAAAGCCATCAAACTGCAAGTCGAAAGCCTGTATACGCAGGACCAGTACGACATCGTGCTGCAGTGAAGAAGGTATAACCGTGCGCTGGCTCTCACAACTGTGGACACAAATCTGGATCACCCTGGTGGTTGCTATGGTCAGTCTGGCGTTATACGTCAGTGTTGGCCGGCAGCTGATTCCACTGGTGGAAAGCCTGCGCCCGGATGTTGAACAACAGCTGTCTGCGGCGTTACAACAACCGGTCAGCATTGGCTCATTAACCGGTGGCTGGCATATTCTGGCGCCGGTGGTGACGCTGCAGGACATCACGCTGGGGGAAGCGGAAAGTGGCCTGCATATCCGCAAAATTGTTGCCGAGCTCGACCTCAGCGCCAGTGCGTTTTATCAGCTGCCGGTGTTTAAACGTATCGAGGTCAGTGGTGTGCGCGGCCATATCGTGCAGCTGGGAAAACGCCACTGGCAACTGGCCGACGGCTGGCAGATAGGCCAGCCTGACCTGACCATAGACCCGCTGACCGGCACCACCCGCGCCGCCGCAGCCATCAGGCGTCCGGGCTGGCTCGATTTACTGGAGCTGCAACAGGCGCTGGTGTTAAGCGACTGGCGCATCACTCACCAGGGGTTGGACGTCAACGACCAGCTCGAAATTCATCAGCTGCTGTGGCGTAACCGGGCCAACAGCCGTGCCATTGAAGGCCAGGTTGCCTGGGGGCTCGAACAACTGGCGCGCCTGACGGTAAAAGGCACCTTCCAGGGGCCGCTGTGGCCCTGGACCGATCAGGACGCACAGTTTTATGTCGCGGTAGAACCCCAGGACTGGAGCCGCTGGGTGCCCGGCCAGCAACAGGATCAGTTCCACCTGCAACAACTGAGTGCCGGCCTGCAGGGCTGGGCCAGCATTCGCGACGGTGATCTCAGCAGCCTGGTAGCCAGCGTTCAGGTCCCGCAACTGGCACTGAAAACTCCGGGCGAAGCGCTGCAACTCAGCGGCGGTAATATCCAGCTGCGGGCCAACCGCAAAGGCAGCGACTGGGACATGCGTATCCGGCCGCAGTTCGATCAGCCCCTGCCGCTGCAGGAGCTGACCGTCAGCGCTGCCGTGCTGGAGCAACAAAAAGGCTGGCAGTTCGGTATTCCACAACTGGATATTGCCGCGGCGCGCGAATTACTCGAAAAACATGCCCTGCTGCCCGACAACATTCTGCAATACATCCGCCAGACCCGGCCACGCGGTCAGGCATTGAATACCCGCCTGTCATTATTACCGGGCCAGGATGAACAGCCACTGCAACTGGCGTTATACAGCGATATCCATGAAGCCAGCAGCGACAGTTATAACGGCATACCGGCATTCAGCGACATCAGCGGTAAGCTGGCACTGACCCCCAAGGCCGGAAAACTGACGCTGGACGATGATGATTTTGCTGTTCAGCTGGCCGGAATATATGCCGACAGCTGGCGCCTGCAGAATGGCCGCGGCACCTTTTACTGGCAAATCAATCACGACGCCTTCCGTTTACGGCTGGCGGATATGCAGGCGCAGTTTAACGGCATCGATATCCACGCCGATGTCGGCCTGCGTATACCGAACAACGCCGATGTTGAACCCAACACCAGCGTATTAGCGGCATTCCGCCAGGCGGACGCTGCTCAGCGAGACCAGCTGGTACCAGAGTTATTAGACCCGTCCGTGCGGCAGTGGATCAGCGACTCAATCCTCGCCGGCCAGTTTCACAACGGCGTGTTCCTGCTTAACGGCCGCCTCAGTGAACAGCCGCCCAGCAACAGTAACAGCGTGCAGTTGTATTTTGATGTCAGCGATGCGCGGCTGCGTTATCTGCCGGACTGGCCTGAAGTCACCGGTCTGAGCGGCCGGATGTTGCTCGACGCCCCCAATCTGGATGTCTGGGTGGACCAGGGCAAAACCCTGGGTGGCCGTTTTGCTGAACGCAGCGCCCGCATTCGTTTACGGAATCACAATGATCAGCCGCAGCTACAGGTCTCCGGCCAGTTAATTGGCCAGGCCGACCAGGCGTTACGCTATTTCACCGAAACCCCGCTGCAACAACAGGTAAACGGTGCCTTTGATCAGTGGCAGGCCAGTGGTGAGCTGCAGGCCAGCATGTTAATGAAAATGCCGCTCGGCGGTGACAACAGTGTGCCGAAAGTACAGCTGGATGTGGCGGTCAGCGATGCTGCCGTTGAACTCAGCGAGCTGAAGGTCAAACTGCAACAACTGAACGGCACATTACACTTCGACAGCGAACTCGGCCTCTCTGCCGAGCGCCTGAGCGGCTCGGTATTTGGTGGGGATTTTGACGCCAGCATTCAGTCCCAGAGCTATCAGGGGGGCTTTGATATGGCACTGTCGGCCAAGGGTGATGCCCAATGGCCTGAGGTGAAACAATGGATGCCGCTGTTTTTACTCGATCCGCTGACTGGCCAGCTGAATTATCAGGCGCGGCTGGATATTAAATCGGCCAAACGCGGTGGTCTCAGCTTCCAGCTGAACAGCGACCTGAGTGGCACCACGATCGATATGCCACAACCGCTGGGCAAAGATGCGCAGCAGCCCCGTCATCTGGCACTGACTGTGCGACCGGGAGCAGAAACCCGCATCACCCTGAACTACGATGAGCTGATGAAAGCCGCCCTGGCTATGGATGAAGACGGCCTGGATCGTGGCCAGGTGTATTTTGGTGGTCCGGATCCTTTCCTGCCCAGCGACAAAGGGGTGGTGGTACGTGGTGCCATCAAACAACCGATTAAAGCAGCCGAATGGTGGGATCAGTGGCAACACTTCAGTGCTTTGTTAAGCAACACCGAAAACGACAACAACGCACCAGCGCCAGGGCAAACCGCCAGCGCCAGCCATAATCCGCTGCGTCAGATTGATTTACAGATTGCCGGAGTTGATTCCTGGGGCATTCCCATGGGCCAGCTGCGTCTGAATGCCAGCCAGCAGTGGAACGAGTGGCAATTTAATGTCGACAGTGATCTGGTTAAAGGTCTGATCACCCTGAAGCCAGACGGCCAGCCGATCGATATGCAGCTGGATTACATCCATATGCCGTATAAGGATGAAACCGCACAAGCAGTCAGTCAGGCAGCGGACGAAGTGGCAGCGGAGGCAGCAGAGCCAGAAAAACCGGATCCGTTAGCAGCCCTCAATCCGGCCGATTTCCCGGCGATGGATATGCAGCTGGCGGAGTTTTATGTTGGTAGCCGCAACTACGGGCGCTGGCATGTCAGCTCCCGGCCCGGCGCTCAGGCAATGAAAATTCAGCTGCACGACAGCGATATGAAAGGCATGCAGATCAGCGGCGACGTATTGTGGCAGAAGCAGGATGGCTTGCATGTTACTCAGCTCGACACGCTGGAAATCCGCAGCAAAGACGTCGGCAAGGTATTACGCTCGTTCCGCCAGAAAGCCATTATTGAATCCAGCGATATGCGGGCTTCGCTGAAGCTCAGCTGGCAGGGCTCGCCACTGATGTTTAACAGCGCCAGCCTCAATGGCCTGGCCAGCCTGCGCCTGCGGGATGGCAGTATTGATGCCGAAGGCGCCGGAGCGTTGAAAGCCTTCGGGGCACTGAACTTCAATTCCATCAGCCGCCGCCTGCGCCTCGACTTTTCCGATCTCTATCAGTCGGGTCTGGCGTTTGATGTACTGAAAGGCAAAGCGCGGATCGAAGACGGCTTATTAACCCTCAGCGAACCGTTACTGGTTGATGGCCCGGGTGGCAAGTTCCTGACCTCCGGCAGCAGTAATCTGAACGATCACAGCCTGGATATGAAGCTGGCGGTAACCTTCCCGGTAACCAGTTCTCTGCCGATGGTGGCGGTGCTGGCCGGCCTGGCGCCACCGGTGGCGGCGGCCATTTATGTGTCGGAAAAACTGGTGGGTGATGAACTGGAACGCTTTACCAGCGCCAGTTATACCGTCAAAGGCCGCTGGGAACAGCCGGAATTAAAAATTGATCAGGCCTTTAATAACGAAGTGGAAGGTAAGAAAACCCGCAGCTTTAAAGACCGGGTGTTAAGTATTTTTGGCATTGATGGTGACGACGATGACTGACACACACAAGCTAAACAGCAGCCCGCGCAAAGTCGCCGCCATACAGATCAACAGCCTGACGGATATCGAACACAACCTGCAGCAGATCGAAACCCTGCTGGCCGACGCCCAGCAACAGGGGGTTCGTCTGGCGTTGATACCGGAAATGTTCGCCACTCTGGATGGCAAACAATATCCCGCAATTGCGGCCGATGATGCCTTGTACCAACGCATTGCCGGCTGGGGAAAACGTTTTAACCTGTGGCTGATTGCCGGCGCTTATCCTTTGCCCTGCCCGCCGGATGCGGATGGCAAACGTGACCCGCGGGTGCGTTCGGCGTGTCTGGTGTTTGATGATCAGGGCGAGTTACAGGCGCGTTACGACAAAATTCATTTATTCGATGTCGATGTTGATGATGCCCAGGGCAGCTATCGCGAATCGGATCATTTTGCGCCCGGCGATCAGCCGGTGGTGGTCGACACCCCGGTGGGCAAAGTTGGCCTGGCGATCTGTTACGACCTGCGCTTCCCGCAGCTGTTTATGCAACTGCGGGCACAGGGGGCTGAAATCATCAGCCTGCCAGCGGCATTCACCTATACCACCGGCGCAGCACACTGGCAGCCATTGCTGCGTGCGCGCGCCATCGAACAACAGTGTTATGTGATTGCCGCCAACCAGTGCGGCTGGCATGACGATCCGGGACAACCACAAAGGCGTCAGACCTGGGGGCACTCCCAGATCATCGACCCCTGGGGCGAGGTACTCAGCGAAGCGAGCGATCAGCCCGGCCTGGTGATTGCCACCCTTGAGCCACAACAGCAGGCCGATATTCGCCAGCGTATGCCGGTATTTCAGCACCAGCGCCTGCCCCCCGGCGTCAGATAAGAATCAGCGACCCGAGACCAAGGAAAATCAGGAAACCAATCACGTCGGTGACTGTGGTCAGGATAACCGCGGAAGCCACCGCCGGATCGATATTGATCTTTTCCAGCACAAACGGAATATAAGTCCCGGATGCCGCCGCCGCCAGACTGTTAACCACAATCGCACTCCAGATAATGGCGGCGATGGCAAACGAGTTAAACCACCAGTACACCACCGCGGCGATCAGCAAACCGACAAGTAAACCATTCAGCACCGCCACCTTCATCTCTTTACTGAACAGCAGCCGGATGTTCATCTGGTGTACATGCCCCAACGCCAGACCCCGTACCGTCACCGCCAGTGTCTGGCTGCCTGCAATACCGCCCATGCTGGCCACCACCGGCATCAGAATCGCCAGCGCCACCACCTGCTGCAAGGCGCCTTCGAACCAGCCGATCACCCAGGAAGCCAGAAACGCGGTGGCCAGGTTAATACACAGCCATAAAGCCCGGGGCCGGGCCGCGCTGAACACCGGAGCAAACAGGTCCTCTTCCACGACGGGAGATTCCGACGGCGCGGAATGAACCAGGTGAGACTGGGCTTCACTCAGTAACAGCGACACCGACAAGGCGCCGATTACCCGGCCGTCATCCACCACCGGGCAATACGACAACCCCTCCTCGAAGTGATAGGTTAATGCCACATCGCGGATATGATGATCGGCCTCCAGTGCCGCAATCGGCCGTGCCAGGGTTTCCACCAGCGCATCGTCACTGGAATTAAATAGCGCCGACACCGGTATATAACCAATTAAATGGCGGCCATCGTCGACCAGAAAAACCGCCGCAATCGACTCTTTCTTTTTCAGCCGGCGAATCACCGACGCGACCGAAATTCCATGGCGCACCCGCAAAAAGTTTTTCTGCATAAAACGACCGACCTGGTCGTCGTCAAAGGCTAATGCCTGTTGTAGTTCTTCGCTGCTGGTATCGTCCTGATCGAGCAGAATATTGTCGATCATGTCTTTCGGCAGCGCCTGGGCGTACGAAGCCAGATACTGGGGTGTGGCATAACGCTGAATCGCCAGCCGGGCGCCGTCGTCCAGCGCCCGCACAATATGCTCAACCGTGACCACCTGCAGGCAGTTAATCACTTCCCATAACTGGTCCTCTTCAATCAGCGGCCACAGGTTTAGACGAATATTCTGTGGCAGCGACTCCAGCAGCTGAGCTTTATCCCGGGCACTGAGTTCACGGAAATTCTGTGCCGATAACTCCGTCAGATCAGACTGCAGTAACTCCTGTAATAAACCATCCAGATTGATATCCGCACTCCAGCTCATAATACATCTCCGTCTGTTTTATCGGCTGCCGGCGGCGTGTTATCCGGGGTGATTACCACGGCTTTCTGAAACACCAGCGAATTCGGATAGGTAATTTTTTTATCGCCGTCGGACAGGATGACATGGAACATGGTGATTTCATCGATGATACCTTCCACCGAATTTTCACCATCAACGATACGCACATGATCACCCACCCGATAAGGGAAAAAGAAAAACACCACCACACTGGCCGTGACATTACTCAGGATTGACCATTGCGCAAATAAGGCGACCCCCAGTACCGCAAACACCGAGGTAAAAACCAGGCCAACATCTTTGTAGCCAAAGCCGGCAATCACACCAAACACCCCCAGCGCAATCACCACCAGCATGATCGTTAACAGATACTGGACGTATTGCACCCGCCGCCGTGAAATATGTTTTTCCCGGCCCACCCGGGTCACCAGCCGCAACATCAGTTTGCGCACAAACCAATAGCCCACGGACACCACCATAATGGCCAGCAGCAACGGAAATTCACTGTTCCCGGTCAGACTCATAACGGCGCATCTCCCGGATTCAGCAGGGCTTCGTTTAATTCTTCAATATTGTCACTGACATCTTCACTGTCGCGGAAATAGGCGATGTGGAACATGGCATCACCTTCCTGAACCAGCGGAATATTCTGCTTACCAATAACCACCCCTTCGCGCACACTCACCACCCGGGCCAGAGTTTCTCCGAAAGCGTCACCGATGGTAGCCAGCAAAGCGCCTTTCTGCACATGATCACCAATACTGACATGGTCGCGTACAATGCCGCTGGCACCAGAGCGCACCCAGCTGCTTTTATAGGCCACGAAAGGTTCAATACGGCGTTTGCGGCTGCGTTTTTTCGCCAGCATCTGCAACGCCCGCAAAATATTTTCGATCCCTTTTACCCCGGCACGAATGGATAACTCATCAAACCGTAACGCTTCTCCGGCTTCATACAGCAAAATTTTCACACCGTATTCCACCGCAGCTTCACGCAGCGAACCATCGCGCAGATTGGCGTTCAGCAATACCGGTACGCCAAATTCTTCCGCCAGTTCGCGGGTTTGCTGATCATCCAGATTGGCCCGGATCTGCGGCAGATTGGTGCGGTGAATGGCACCTGTGTGTAAGTCGATGCCGTAATCGCATTTACTGACGATTTCATCGAGAAAAATATGCGCCAGCCGGCCGGCCAGTGAGCCTTTGTCCGACCCCGGAAACACCCGGTTAAGATCGCGCCGGTCAGGCATATAGCGACTTTGATTCAGCACCCCATAAACATTCACCATAGGTACAAAAATAATACTGCCGCAGCGCAGTTTCAGGCTTTTGCTCTGAATCAGGCGGCGGATAATTTCAATGCCGTTCAGCTCATCACCGTGCACAGCGGCGGATACAAATACCGTCGGGCCATCTTTACGGGCACGTTTTACATACACCGGCATGGTCACTTCAGAATCTGTGTATAACCGCACCACAGGAAGGTCTATCTGATGGCTGCTGCCGGGGGCAATATCAATGCCGGCAATATTGAGTGGTTTCATTCCATATTCTCATCATCAGCACCGCAGAACGGCACTAAAATTGTCTCTGTCTGGCCGTTTCCCTGATGTTTTACATCATTTAACCGGCAAAGCTAATAATGGCCCCGCTCTGACAGCTGCTCAAGATTTTTCTGAGTGTTTTACTGTGATTAAATGGCAGGCACCCTCACTGCATCCGATCTGTCTACAGGAGAGTTATGAAAGACTATCTGCAAAACCTCGACCCACAGGCCCTGCTGGAGTTGGCACAACCTTTTGCCGTCAACCTGATTCTGGCGCTGGTGATTTATCTGGCCGGCAGCTGGCTGGCGCGCCGGCTGGTCAGCCTGACCCGGACACTGATGAAAAAACGCCAGCTGGACGAAGCGCTGGCCGAGTTTATCGGCAGCATTCTCAGCGTGTTATTAACCTTTGTGGTGGCACTGATCGCACTGGAGCAGGTCGGTATCGACACGACGTCATTGCTGGCCTTATTAGGTGCCGCCGGCCTGGCTGTTGGCCTGGCGTTAAAAGATTCGTTATCGAACTTTGCCGCCGGTGTCATGCTGATTCTGTTTAAGCCATTTAAAATCGGTGACTTTGTTGAGGCCGGAGGCATTGCCGGCATCGTTGAACGTATCAGTATTTTCAGCACTCAGTTACGCACCGGTGACAACCGCCAGATCATTGTCCCGAATGCCGGTATTTATGGTGACGTCATTACTAACTTTTCTGCCAAAGCCACCCGCCGTATCGACCTGGTGATTGGCATCAGTTACGACGACAACATCAAACAGGCGCGCGATATTATTCAACAGATTCTCGATCAGGAAGAACGAATCCTGGCAGACCCCGCGCCGGTGATTGTGGTCGGCGAATTGGGCGACAGCAGTGTGAATTTATGGGTCCGTCCGTGGGTAAAAACCGCCGATTACTGGCCGGTACACTGGCAACTGCTGGAAACCATCAAGACCACCTTTGATGAACAGGGTATCAGCATTCCGTTCCCTCAGCGCGATGTGCATCTGTACCAGGAAAACCAATAACCCTGCAGTGAACATCACAAAAAAAGCCTGCTGATGTTTCAGCAGGCTTTCGGGGTATGAAACAGGAAGCTCAGAGCTCTTTGGATTTTTCGCGCAGAACAAACTTCTGGATTTTACCGGTTGAGGTTTTCGGCAGTTCGCCAAACTCGACGTAACGCGGCGCTTTAAAATGCGCCATGTTATCGCGACAGAAAGCGATAACCTCTTCCTGTGATGCTTCGGCGCCGTCTTTCAGTTTAATAAACGCACACGGTGTCTCGCCCCATTTATCATCTGGCTTGGCAACCACGGCCGCTTCTTCAACATCCGGGTGACGATACAACACATCTTCCACTTCGATGGAGGAAATGTTTTCACCACCGGAGATGATGATGTCTTTTGAGCGGTCTTTAATTTCGATGTAACCATCTTCATGCCATACCGCCAGGTCACCGGTATGGAACCAATCACCACTGAAGGCCTCTTCAGTCGCCGTCGGGTTTTTCAGATAACCCTTCATCACAATATTACCGCGTACCATGATTTCACCGATGGTTTCACCATCACGTGGCACCGGTTTCATGGTATCGGTATCAGCGATCATCAGGTCTTCCTGCATCGGGCTTTTAACCCCCTGACGGGCTTTTAATGCAGCGCGTTCGGCCAGTTCCTTATCGTTCCATTCATCGTGCCAGGCACACACCACACACGGGCCGTAGGTTTCAGTCAGGCCATACACATGGGTGACGTTAAAGCCCATGCTTTCCATGCCTTCAATCACCGCCGCCGGTGGCGCCGCACCGGCGACCATGGCATTAACCTGATGTTCAATACCGGACTTCATCTCTGCTGGGGCATTGTTCAGCATATTCAGCACAATTGGCGCACCACAGAAATGGGTCACCTTGTTTTCTTTGATTTCATGGTAAATCGCGTCCGCACGCACATGGCGCAGCGAAACACTGACACCCGCCGCCGCCGCAATGCTCCATGGGAAACACCAGCCATTACAATGGAACAGCGGCAGAATCCACAGATAAACCGGATGACGACCCATATCCCAGGAAATAATATTATTCGCCGCATTCAGGTAAGCACCGCGATGGTGATACACCACCCCCTTTGGATTACCCGTCGTGCCTGAGGTGTAGTTCAGGGTAATCGCCTGCCATTCATTTTCCGGCAGCTGCCAGTCGTAGTTATCTTCAGCCTGTTCCAGCAGCTGATCGTAGCTGGTATCACCCAGCAGTTCACCCTGATCGTAATACGGATCATCGATAGCGATCACGGTTGGCTTAACAGCCACCATTTTCAGGGCCTTACTGGCGACCTCTGAGAATTCTTTATCAACAAACAATACTTTGCTTTCTGCATGTTGCAGGATAAAAGCCACCGCTTCCGCATCCAGCCGGGTGTTAATGGCATTCAGCACCGCACCACACATAGGCACACCAAAATGTGCTTCAAACAGCGGTGGAATATTGGCACACAGGAAAGACACGGTATCGCCGGTCTTAATGCCCATGCCCGCCAGACCCGACGCCAGGCGCACGCAGCGCTCATAGGTTTGCGCCCAGGTATAACGGGTATCCTGATGAATCTGAGCAGTACGGTTTGGATAAACAAAGGCCGCGCGCTGCAGATAGCTGACAGGACTCATAGGGGTGTAGTTAGCCGGGTTAGCTTCCAGGCCTAACTCATAAATATTATGGTGTTGCATAAAGGAACTCCGGAGTTGTTCTTATCTGCCGAGTAATAAGCGACGTATTAGAAAGTTCCGGAGTCTGAGTGAAAATCCGACATAGGTAGCATTCAACTAAGTAGAACTACGTAAGTAACTCCACAAAAACCAGCCTGGATCGGCTAGCTTCCCTGTTTCGGCATTTTCGCCGCCAGACGTCCGGTCAGGAAGTCTTTCAACATGACCCAATCCCCCATAAAACTCCAGAGCGGATAACGAAAAGTGGCCGGTTTGTTGTGCTCGAAGAAGAAATGCCCCACCCAGGCCTGGGCATAACCCGACACCGGTGCCGCCAGCATCCAGAGGTAGTGACCACTGACCAGCGCCCAGGTCAGAATGGTCAGCGCGCTGAGCGTGCCGGTGTAATGCAACACCCGACAGGTAACATTGGCATGCTCTGCCAGATAATACGGATAAAACTCAGCAAAACTGCTGAAATTTTCGGTTTTCATCGCAGTCGGTTCAGACATGTGCGCTCTCCACAGTTGTTATTGTTATCGGCGTTGTTATTGGCGTTGTTATCGGCGTTGTTATCGGCGTTGTGACTCACAACATTTGCCAACAGCATACCGCGATTGCCGTCAGAACGATTAGCTTTGCGCGCCAGCAAGTTATCCCCAGCGGCCAGCCACTAAGAAATTAGTACTAATAAGAGCCAGAGAACCACCAGCCTGCTATCCGGCAGCGACGCGCAGCCTGACCAGTTTGACACTTTTTGTTACTAAATTGGTCAGTTGTCTTCTGCCGACTCATGCTAAGGTTTCTGTCATTGGTTAAATAATCAACAATCTCACCCGAGCTACGGGAGACGACAATGCTCTATCGTATTAACGCTCATATAATGCACGCCATGCAGCCGGTGCATGTACTGGCGCGTCAGGCGCGTCAGTATTTATACCAGCCCTGGAACCCACTGAGTTATTCCTGGCATTACCGCACCTTACGCGCCTGGCTGGAACTGCTGGAACGTCTTACCGACTATTATGAAGAGCCGGAATGGGAACTCGACAGCACCCGGATTAACGGCCGCGAGGTTGGCATTGAATATAAGGTTGTAGCCGAAAAGCCCTACTGCAACCTGCTGCACTTTCGGCGTCGCAGCCGCAAGCTGGAGGCACAGCCCAAAGTACTGATGGTGGCACCGATGTCGGGTCACTTCGCCACTCTGTTGCGCGGCACTGTGCGCGAGTTCCTGCCCGATCATGAGGTGTATATCACCGATTGGCGTAATGTCCGCGATGTGCCCGCCAGTGAAGGGGAATTTCATTTTGATGATTACGTCGAATATCTGATCGGTTTTCTCGAACACCTGGGCCCAGATACTCATGTCGTTGCAGTTTGCCAGCCCTGCGTTCCGGCCCTGGTCGCCGCCGCTGTAATGGCCGCCACCAACAACCCGAATCTGCCCTCCAGTATGACGCTGATGGGCGGACCGGTGGACACCCGGATCAACCCGACAGACGTCAACGATTATGCTTCAGGCAAGGATCTGGAGTGGTTTGAAAATAATGTTATCTGCCGCGTGCCCCCGGGCTTCAAAGGCCGCGATCAGCTGGTATATCCCGGTTTTATTCAGTTATCCGGCTTTATGTCGATGAATATGGATAACCACGTCGCCAAACACTTTAAGTTTTTTAACGACCTGATCAAAGGTGACGGTGACAGCGCCGAGGCCCATCGCAAATTTTACAACGAATATCTGGCGGTCATGGATATGCCGGCACATTATTATCTGGATACCATTCGCAAGGTGTTCCTTGAGCATCAGTTGCCGCGTGGTGAAATGCAGTATCGGGGGGAAAAAATTGACCTGACGGCGATTAAAAAGATGGCGCTGATGACCGTCGAAGGCGAGCTGGATGACATTACCGGGCGCGGCCAGACCAGTTGTGCGCTGGCATTGTGTTGCGGAATTGCCAAAAGCCGAAAACACCATTATGAAGCTCAGGGGGTCGGCCACTACGGTATTTTTAACGGCCGGAAGTTCCGTGAAAGTATCGCTCCGAAAATTAAACAATTTATGGTGAAACACGCTCAGTCCTAGCCCGGAATATACCGGGCCAGAGCCTGTCACCTTTACCAGTCGTTATAACCTTTGCGCAGACCACCATGACGCACTTCGGGAGAAGTATCACGACGTTGAGGGTGGTGCTGCTGGTGTTGGTGTTGTTGCTGGTGTTGTTGCTGGTGTTGCTGACGTTCGCGCCGTAACTCCCGGGCATGATGCCAGCGTTTATTCTGATGGGTTTTCATCGCCTGCCACTGCTGGCGCTGGTCACGGGTCAGAATCTGTTCCAGCGCCGAGTCAAATTGCGCCCGTGCCTGACTGCGTTGTTCACGATCAACCGGCCACAGATAACCAGCCGGCTGTTCATCCATCACCTGGCGCAGCTGTTGTTGCTGATCAGCCGTCATCTGCAGTCGTCGTGCGACTTTTTTCAGCCGCTGGTTCAGTGCATGCTGACGCTGTTCAGCAATCAGGTTGCTGGCCTGGGCTTTCTGTTCGGCAGTTAACACCTGCTGAATTTCCTGGCGCATTTGTTTCATCAGCACACCTGCCTGCTGCCGTTTGGCGCCATGCTCCTGTGCGCTCTGACGCATTTCCCGGAATTGTGCCTGGTACTTATCTTCAATCGCCTCAATCTGAGCTTCCTGCTGCTCACTCAGCTCAAGCTGATCTTCCCAGGCTATGCCGCGCTCAGCACGACCATCAAAGGCCAATACCTGAGCACTGATCAAGGTGCCCACTGCCAGGCTGGTAATGGCAGGTAACCTTAGTTTTTTCATCGCCTTCCTCCGGTTGTGGGGGCTTGTTTACCAAACCCATACTACGGATATCGGATTATAGTTGTGTGTCCGTTCGCAAAGAATTGTCACACCTCAGTGCTGCGGCGATATAATGGCCGCTGAACACGTAGTACCCAGCCGAGTGAATGGTCGACATGAGTGACACTGATAACAATGAAGACGATCTGTTTCTGCGCGAAATGCAGGGCGTCGAGCCGTTGCAAGCCAGGGAAAAAGTCACCCTGAGCAAGGGCGATATTAATAAAGCCAATGCCGCAGCACGGAAGCAGGCGGCGGCTCAGGAAGCCGAACAACAGCAGCAGAATCATCTGCAGACCAGTGACGTCACCCGGGTTGGTCCACACGATATCCTGGGGTTTAAACGTCCTGGCATTCAGGATGGCGTATTCCGTAAATTACGCTTGGGAAAATACGAAATTGAGGCACGGCTGGACCTGCACCGCCGTACAGTCGAGCAGGCCCGGTCTGAGCTGTTCCGCTTTATTCAGGACTGCATGGAACACGACATTCGCTGCGTTCTGATTTTGCCCGGCAAAGGTGACCGCAATATCGAAGACCCGGGCATTCTGAAAAGCTATCTGGTGCACTGGCTGGAAGATCTGGATACGGTACAGGCCTTTCATACCGCGCAGAAACATCATGGCGGCTCCGGAGCCTTCTACGTGCTGCTACGGAAAAGCGAACGCAAGAAACAGGAGGCACGCGAGCGATACAGCAAAGGCCGGATCTGAGCCGGCCTCCGCTCGTGTGCAATAGCTATCCTAAGCCTTATGATTGGTTACTGCGTCCGTGCTTCCCACTCTGAAATTCCCTGCTTCAGATACTGTGCCATGAGCTCTTGTTGTTGTGCGCTGATCAGGATGTCCGACAACTTCTGGCGCAGTTCCGGTGTGTTGCAATCGGATTTTTTAGAGATGGTCAAAAACAGGTCTTCGCTACCAATCGGCACATCCAGTGCCTCGATCTGATCCAGAATACCCAGCTCCGCGGCGTAGGCACGAGCGGGATTATCTTCATAGATAAAATATTCAACCCGGCCCCCCAACAACATATTCAGCCCCTGGTTCAGGCGCACCGCTTCATGGATATTAAGGTGATGCTCGGCGTATTCATCAAACGCCTGACCAAAACTGTTGTTAATCACGGTTACGCCAGAACGCCCCTGCAAATCACTCCATTGCTGATATGGGAACGCCCCTGCTTTCCTGACCCACACGGCGGTGCGGGTTTTCTGGAAGGCCGGGCGAATGTAATCCATGCGGTAGCTGCGCGGCACGGTATAAAATGCACCGGCAATCAGGTCGATCTCGCCTTCCGCCACGTCTTCCTGCACTCGCCCCCAGGGGCCAACGTACTTCAGTACAATCTCAATGCCGAGTTGTTGAGACACGTAATCCATCAGCTTGGGGATTGCACCAAGCATTTCCAACGAGTCATCACCGGCGCGCCACAAGTAAGGCGGGTATTCAGAGTTACCACTGGCGGTTAATCGCCGACACTCTTCACTCAGGGATGACAACGGCAACAGTGCCAGCAGTAACAGAACGAAGCGCAATAACATGCCAGAGCTCTCCACGTAATCGACTAAAACAAGCTGTCTGCTTATAAGATTAGTCGGCCCTGCAGCGAATGCAGTGATCTGGCTAAAAAGTCACGGCTTAGTCAATCAGCTGATAGATAATGCATGCAGTGCAACTTTTGATCATAAATGTGTCACTCCTGGTGCATTACCGGCTCTCCACAGGGCGATACACTGGAGACACATCATCAGCCAGTGAGCACACCATGTCTCAAGCCAGTATTCAGCCACAGACCCCCGATCCCATCAGTGTCAGAATCACCACTGACGACGGTTATCAGTTGGCCGGCAGCGAGTATCGTCCAGCGACCGCTGAAAGCAATGGCAAGGCTGGCATAGCAGCAGCGCCCGGACATGGCATCGGTGTCGTGATTAACGGCGCCACTGGTGTGTTGCGCCAGTACTACGATGGTTTTGCCCGGTTTTTATGTCACCAGGGGTTCACCGTACTGACCTACGATTTTCGTGGCATCGGCGGCAGCCTCCAGCATGCTCCCGGTGCTCCCGTACCAACCATGCTGCACTGGGGGCAACGTGATATGGATGCGGCCCTGAGTTTCTTTATGGAGCGACATCCGCAGTTGCTGGTCAAAGGCATTGGCCATTCCATTGGTGGCCAGCTACTGGGGGTATTACCCGATAACAACCGCTACCATGGCTTCCTTAATATTGCCTCTCAACACATTTACTGGAAAAACTGGCCGCTGCGAGACCGGGCGCTGACCGCCGCCTTCTTTTTTGGTGTGCTGCCGCTGTTTTATAAATCGGTTGGCGGTCTGCCTAAGTGGGTATTAGGGGCCGAGTATCTGCCCAAACAGGTCGCCCGCGACTGGAGTCGCTTTGGCCGCAACAAGGCCTATATCGCCGATGAGCAGGGCCAACCGTTGCGCCAGGGTTTCAGTGGTTATCGTGGTCGTATGCGTTTTTATGCCATGGCCGATGACCGCCGCTTTGCGCCACCGGCGTGCGTCCGGGAGCTGGAAAAGTTATTCAGCAATGCCGATACCGAGGTCAGGGTGCTGCATCCCCGCGACTTTGATATGAAAGCCATCGACCATTTCGGCTTTTTCAAAAAATCGATGCACCAGCGGGCCTGGCAGGAAAGTGCCGACTGGCTGGCCCAACCGGCATGATTCATACCCGCAGCGGGTCAGCTCGGTTATACTTAGGCGATTATCCTGTTTATAACCCGACCTGTTGCGACGAGATTCATGGCTCCTCAAACCTCAACTTCATTTACCGGTACCCTGTTTATTTTTTCGGCACCTTCCGGCGCCGGCAAAACCAGCCTGGTTAAAGCCCTGCTGGACTGTACCTCACACATCGGCGTGTCAGTTTCACACACCACCCGGGCACCCAGGCCGGGCGAAGAAAACGGCAAAGACTACAACTTCGTCAGTGTTGATGAATTCCGCCAGCTGATCGGTGACAACGCCTTCCTCGAGCACGCCCAGGTATTCGACAACTATTACGGCACCTCACAGCACTGGGTTGAAAATGAACTGTCTGCCGGCCGCGATGTGATCCTCGAAATTGACTGGCAGGGCGCGGCCCAGGTTCGTCATCTGATGCCGGACGCTGTCAGCGTGTTTATTCTGCCGCCATCGATTGAGGAGCTGGAACAGCGCCTCAGCGGGCGAGGTCAGGACAGTGCCGAAACCATCGCCCGGCGCATGCAGGATGCCCAGAGCGAAATGAGCCATTACGGTGAGTTCGACTACCTGATTGTTAACGACGAGTTCGACAATGCGCTGCAGGAATTGCGGGCGGTTGTCGTCGCCCGCCGCCATCGCCTGGCAGCACAACAGGTGCGCCACCAGTCAATGTTACAGGCGCTGCTGGCTGCGCGTGACTGAATTCGTCGCGGCAAACGGATAAAAATCAGACAACTTCCCGCTCCAAGGCTTCCTTTGTGGCGGGAATTGATTAAAATGTTCGGTTCCACCG
This sequence comes from Bacterioplanoides pacificum, assembly GCF_042648445.1. Lineage (NCBI taxonomy): Bacteria > Pseudomonadati > Pseudomonadota > Gammaproteobacteria > Oceanospirillales > Oceanospirillaceae > Bacterioplanoides > Bacterioplanoides pacificum. The sequence continues at coordinate 34,544 of NZ_JBHRYB010000016.1, read as the reverse complement.
AATTTAACTTTATCGACAGGATTGCACATGGCCCGCGTAACCGTAGAAGATTGTTTAACTAACCTGAATAACCGTTTTGAGCTGGTCATGCTGGCCACCAAGCGGGCACGTCAGATTGCTGTTCAGGGTGCCGAGCCACTGGTAGCCGAAGAAAACGACAAGCCAACCGTACTGGCTCTGCGCGAAATTGCTGAAGACCTGGTTACTCCGGAGAGCATGGCCGCACAGGAAGCAGCCGCAGCACGCGCAGAAGAATACTGAGCAACAACGAGGTTATTCAGCTTCCGTGCCCACCCTTAATGCCCTTGAAGAGCGACTGAGCAAGTATCTGAGCAACAGCCAGATCAAACAGGTCAGTCGCGCTTATTATTACGCAGAACAGGCCCACGAAGGCCAGCGCCGCCGCAGCGGTGAGCCCTACATCATCCATCCCCTGGCGGTTGCCAACATTCTTGCTGATATGCACCTCGACCATCAGAGTCTGATGGCCGCGATGTTGCACGATGTCATCGAAGACACCGGTATCCCGAAAAGCGCCCTGGCACAACAGTTTGGCAATGTCGTCACCGATCTGGTCGATGGCGTTTCCAAACTGACGAATATCCACTTCGAAAGCAAAGAGCAGCAACAGGCGGAAAACTTTCAGAAAATGGCCATGGCCATGGCGAAAGACATCCGGGTGATACTGGTTAAGCTGGCCGACCGGCTGCACAATCTGCGTACCCTTGGATCACTGCGGCCGGAAAAACGCCGCCGTGTGGCACGGGAAAGCCTGGATATCTATGTGCCGATTGCGAACCGGCTGGGCATTAACGATATTCGCATCGAAATGGAAGAACTGTGTTTCGAAGCCATTTACCCGATGCGTTCCGGGCTGATTGCCAAAGCGGTAAAAGCCGCCCGTGGTAATCGCTCAGAAATGGTGGATAAAATATCGTCAGCTGTGCGTAATCGCTTAGGGGAAGCCAACATTCAGGCACGGGTGGTTGGCCGCGAAAAGCACCTGTCGAGCATTTACAATAAAATGCGAGAGAAGCGCAAATCGTTAACCGACATCATGGACGTTTACGGTTTCCGCATCATCACTGACAGCGTCGACGACTGCTATCGTATTCTCGGCGTCATGCACTCACTGTATAAGCCGATTCCCGGGCGTTTTAAAGACTATATCGCGATCCCCAAGGCCAATGGCTATCAGTCGTTACATACGACCTTAATCGGTATGGGTGGCGTGCCAATCGAGATTCAGATCCGCAGCGAAGAAATGGAAGCCATGGCTAACCATGGTATTGCTGCTCACTGGTTGTATAAATCCGAAAGCGATCAGACCAGCGGCACTCAACGGGCACGTCAGTGGGTACAGAATTTACTGGAGCTGCAGAAAAATGCTGGCAGCCCGATCGAATTTGTCGAACACGTTAAAGTCGATTTATTCCCGGAAGAGATTTACGTCTTCACTCCAAAAGGGACAATTCTGGAATTACCCGCCGGTTCTACCGCCGTCGACTTTGCCTATGCGGTGCATACCGATGTCGGCAACCGCTGCATCGCCTGCCGCATTAACCGTCAGCTGGCACCGTTAAGTGCCACACTGCAAAACGGCCAGACCGTACAGATTGTCACCGGTCCGAACTCCAGTCCGAACCCGGCCTGGCTCAATTTTGTAGTCACCGGCAAAGCCCGCTCCAATATCCGCAGCTATCTGAAGAACCAGCGTCGCAGTGAGTCGGTATCTCTGGGCGAACGGCTGCTGAATAAAGCACTCAACGACCTGACCAAAACCCTGGACGATATCGACCAGATTCATATCGAACAGGTATTAAAAGAAACCGGGCTGGAAACCTTCGATGATCTGCTGGAAGAAATTGGTTCCGGCAGTCGTATGGCACCCATCATGGCGCGCCGTTTATTGGTCGCCAATAAAGACACCGATATCGACCTCGATGCATACGAACAATCGCCGCTGGCGATTAAAGGCACCGAAGGTCTGGTGGTCAGTTTTGCCAAATGCTGCAGCCCGATACCCGGTGATGCCATCGTTGGCCACGCCAGTTCAGGACGTGGTCTGGTAGTACACACCGAAGCCTGTAAAAACGTTCAGGATTACCAGAACAACCAGGAAAAATTTATTACCCTGTCCTGGGATAAAGATATCGACAGCGAATTCACCGTCGACCTGCGTGTGTATCTGGAAAACCGCCGCGGCATCGTGGTCGAGCTGGCCAGTGCCATTAACCAGGCCGACGCCAGCATTGAAAAAATTGATGTTGAAGAACGCGATGCCCGCCTCAGCGTTATTCATATGAAAGTCAGCGTTCAGGGTCGTCGCCACCTGGCCCGCGCTATCCGTCGCCTGCGAAATATTCGCGGGGTCAATAAAATTGTTCGCAGAAAAAATAAGGACTGACCATGGCACGTGAAATTATCGCCACCGACAACGCTCCAGCCGCTATTGGCACCTACTCGCAGGCGGTTAAAGTTAATAAAACGGTGTATCTGTCGGGTCAGATCCCACTGGTACCAGCAACCATGGAAATGGTTGATGGTGATATTGAAGCCCAGATCCATCAGGTGTTTAAAAACCTGAGTGCCGTCTGTGAAGCCGCGGGTGGTCAATTACAGGATATTGCCAAACTGAATATCTTTCTCACCGACCTGAGCAATTTCACCACGGTTAATCAGGTCATGGCGCAATACTTTGAACAGCCATATCCGGCCCGGGCAGCCATTGGTGTTGCTCAGTTACCGAAAGATGCCGGTGTTGAAATGGATGGCATTTTAGAGCTGGACTAACAGCTATTCAAAATAACAAGAAGTGGCTGATGGCTTTTCAAAAGCAGCGACATAATATTGCCATTGGCTACTTTCTCAGGCCCCGACAGTGAAAACGTCGGGGCTTTTTATTTTTTTAAAGCATCAGTTTTTATGAACAAAACCAAAGTTACCATCGGATTAACTAACCCCAAAAGCCCATCCAATGTTGGTTCGGTTATGCGGGCAGCCGGCTGTTTGGGCGCGGATGAAGTGTATTACACCGGCCGCCGTTACGATATTGCTGCCAAATTCAGCACCGACACACAAAACATCAGCGACAAAATTTTGCTGCAAGGTGTTGAATCATTAATTGACTGCGCAGACCCACAAGCAAAAATCGTCTGCGTAGAATTAGTCGAAGGCGCCACCTGTTTGCCTGATTTTAAACACCCACAAAACGCGCATTATATTTTTGGCCCGGAAGATGGCAACATCAGCCAGGCCATCATCGACCAGGCTGATGAGGTGGTGTATTTACCCACCATCGGCTGCCTGAATCTGGCGGCGACGGTGAATGTGGTTTTATACGACCGGGTCTCTAAAGCAGACCTCAGCTTCGCCGGCGATGATTTGATTCGTGCCAGCCGTGATGTGAATAATCGCGCAAAAGTGAAACGTTAAACTCCGTCAGATAATTGAATGCTAGCGAAAGAATTCCGCTAGTATTCCGAATATTCAGAGAAAAGTGATGCCCGCCAACAACGTCGTTATTCTGGTCGATGTGCAAAACATCTATTACACCTGTCGCCAGGCATTTGGCCGCAACTTCGATTACAACCAGTTCTGGAAAATAGCGACGCACAGCGCCGATGGTTCACCGCGCAAGGTGGTCAAAGCCATCGCTTATGCGGTGGATCGTGGTGACGAAAAACAAAAACAGTTTCAGAATATCCTGCGCGCGATTGGCTTTCAGGTAAAACTCAAACCTTATATTCAGCGTGCCGATGGCACGGCCAAAGGCGACTGGGATGTGGGCATTACACTGGATGCGGTGGAATACGCAGCGGAAGCCGATACCCTGGTATTGGCTTCCGGTGACGGCGACTTTGGTATTCTGGTACAACGTCTGCAACATAAATTCCGCACCCGGGTTGAAGTTTATGGTGCCGAGCCCCTGACCGCCGACTCACTGATCGCCGCAGCGGATCAGTTTGTTGCAATCAAACCCACGCTGCTGCTGTAGACGCCGCCGCCTTCAATAACATACGATCCGTATACGTTTTATATATTACTGAGATCACCATGGGCATCGTCAAAATCTCCGATGAACTGCATGAAGAAATCCGAAAATCGAGTGCCGTCATGTCACGTTCAATTAACTCCCAGGCAGAATTCTGGATTCGTATGGGTATGTTGGCCGAGCTGAATCCGGAACTGACCTTCCGCGACATTGTGCAACAACAGCTGGAACACCATCAGCTGGATGTCAGTAAACTGAAATTACAGCGGGCGGGATAACCAGATGCAGCAACAACCCAATATTAAAAATGCCGAACAAGCAGAACTGATGCGCGAATCCGGGCGCTTATTAGCCCAGGTGTTTGCCATGCTGGATGACTTTGTTAAACCCGGAGTCACCACCATGGCAATTAACGATGAAGTGGAACGTTTTATCACTCAGGAGTTACAGGCACGTCCGGCCAGCAAAGGCCAATACGACTATCCCTATACACTGAATACCTCGGTCAATGAAGTGGTTTGCCATGGCATGCCTAACACCACTCACCCGTTAAAAAGCAGCGATATTATCAACCTCGATATTACTCTGGAAAAAAACGGATTTATCGCCGACTCCAGCAAAATGTATGTTATGCCGGATGCATCACCGGCAGCGCGTAAACTGGTAAAAACCACCTACCAGGCGATGATGGCCGGCATCGAAGTGGTTAAGCCCGGTGCCCGTTTGGGTGACGTTGGCCATGCCATTCAGCAGGTCGCGGAAGCGGAAGGGTACAGTATTGTACGGGAATATTGTGGCCACGGTATTGGCCGCGAAATGCACGAAGAACCCCAGGTATTACACTATGGCCGGCCTGGCACCGGACTGGAACTGAAAGCAGGCATGACCTTCACCATCGAACCTATGGTAAATCAGGGCAGCTACCGCACCAAAACCAAAAAAGATGGCTGGACCGTGGTAACCAAGGATAAAAAATTATCCGCTCAGTGGGAGCACACTATTCTGGTGACCGACGATGGCTATGAAATTCTGACATTACGGGCAGAAGAAAAAAACTGACACGGCATCTTTTCAATTCTTTTCGCTGTCCTGCGCGGCTCTGCGGTAAGCTATAGGCCGCGCTGGCCAACCGGTCAGCCGCAGCGATTTTCTGCGAGACGTTAACCATGACACAACCCTCTTCCGCCCTGATCTGGGACAGTTTTACCCGTCTGTTTCACTGGCTATTGGTCGCCAGTATCGGCCTGGCCTGGTGGACCGCCGAACAGGGTGGCGACTGGATGGAGTGGCATCTGCGTTGTGGGTACGCGGTATTATCACTGGTTGGCTTCCGCCTGATCTGGGGCTTTGTTGGCAGCCGTTATGCCCGCTTTGGCAGTTTTGTACGTTCTCCGGCCAACACCCTGGATTATGCCAAATCACTTAAAGCCGGTAGCGCACCTGAGTATCAGGGCCATAACCCACTTGGCGGCTGGATGGTCATTGCCTTGTTATTGCTGGCGTTAACTCAGGCGGCAACCGGCCTGTTCGCCAACGACGATATTTTTACCGAAGGACCACTGGCCAGCCTGATCAGCTACGATCTGAGCATCGAAATCACCCGCTGGCACGAAGCGTTATTTAACGTCATTCTGGTGGCGATTGGTCTGCATCTGGCGGGGGTGTTTTTCCATCAGCTAGTGAAAAAAGAAAAACTGATTCAGGCGATGATTCACGGCCGCAAACCCGCGGCCCCACAAACCGCGATCACCAGCCAACACTGGCTGCGGGGGCTGATTCTTGCCGCAGCATTCGCTGGTTTATTCGTCTGGCTGGGGTTTTAAACGGCGCCTTCCGCAGCCGTCTGAGGCCCATAAAAAACCTGACCTGGCTAAGCCGGGTCAGGTTTTTTTATATTAGCGGCGTATCTGAATCAGTCTTTATACTGGTCGTGACAGGATTTACAGGTTTTCGCCACCTGAATAAATGCAGGTTTAATCTGTTTTAAATCACCGCTTTGTGCCGCTTCCGCCAGCGCTGCCGTGTTGGTTTCAAACTTACCCATTAAACCGGCAAACTCATCCCATTTTTCTTCAATAACCGGCAACGCACTGGTGGCACGCGCATAAGTGCCGGCACGGAAACCATCCAGCGGCATTTTGCTTAATGCTGCCAGGTTCGTCGCACGACTGGCCATTTCTTCGGCGTTAAAGTCCTGCTTGCCTTTTACCATGTCAGCAATCGGACCGAACTGCCACTTAACCGCTTTAAAAATACCTTTCCGATATTCTACCGCTTCGAATGGCTTAACGTCGGCCAGCGAAGTTGACGCAATCGTTGCCAGAGCCACGGTCATTACTATTTTTTTCATCGTTCACTCTCATCTGTCATCATTGTTTTGTCTTAGTTTAAGCGACCAAAACATAACGGCCCAGTAATCCGTTGGTGGCATTACCATCCTTTACAAAAGTGTCAGCAACTATTTTACTGCCAGTGTCAGCGCATCCAAAGCCAGCTGTTCGATGCTGATTTCGCCATCCGCTTTATACCAGTTGGTCGTCCAGCTCAGTGCGCCGGTTAAAAACCGCCGCAGGATAAACGGATCGGTCTGTACCATACCGGCAGCACGGGCTTCGGCCAGGGTATCGAGCCACAACTGTTCGTAAATATCGCGCAGCGCCAGAATATGCTGCTGACTGTCGGGTTTTAACGAGCGCCATTCATACACCAGCACACTCATGGCTTCGCCGGTTTCCCCCAAAATCGACTGTAACTCACAGCGAATCAGTGCCAGCACCTTGTCGCGCGGACTCTCCGCCTGACTCAGCCCGGCCTGCATCAGCGCGGTATTACGAACGATGGTTTCCTCCATCACCGCCTTCAGAATGGCCTCTTTCGACGGATAATGATGAAACAGACTACCCGACTGAATGCCGATTTCAGACGCCAGATCACGTACCGTCGTACGCTCATAACCCTTGTGTTTAAACAGCTGTGCTGCCGCAGCCAATAACCGTCCCTTGGCGCTGCCCGGGTCGGTTAACCGGCCGTCATCAATTAATTGCTGCACAACTGTCATAAGGGCTTCCGCATTAAAAGGCTTCATTGTATGGGTCTTTTTCAGACAGTCCACAGTTTACCCTGCCCCCGGGGATTTACAAACCAAGCGCTTGCTTGGTAGTCTGTTTAACAATGAATCACAACTCACACCACAAGTGGCGACGTTAAAGGCAGGACAACATGAAACAAGCGGTCCGTATTGGCTGTGCCTCAGCTTTCTGGGGCGATACTGCTGCAGCTGCACAGCAGCTGGTGAATCAGGGCAAGCTGGATTATCTGGTATTCGATTATCTGGCCGAAGTGACTATGTCGATCATGGCCGGCGCCCGTCTGAAAAATCCACAGGCTGGCTTTGCCCCGGATTTTGTTCAGGTGCTGAAATCTGTATTACCCGGCATCGCCCAGCAGGGCATTAAGGTGGTCAGCAATGCCGGCGGCATTAACGTCCGTGGTTGTGCCGAAGCACTGCAGGCGGTCATTAACGATGCCGGGCTGTCACTGACGGTTGCGGCAGTCGAAGGCGATAACCTGACAGCGAACCAGGCCGATCTGGCTGCCGCCGGCGTTAAGGAAATGTTCTCCGCAGACGCCCTGCCCGACCAGTGTCTGAGCGTTAACGCTTATCTGGGAGCACCGGCCATTTACCAGGCGCTGAGTAGTGGTGCGGATATTGTTATTACCGGTCGCTGTGTCGATTCCGCCGTCGTACTTGGCCCGCTCATGCATGAGTTTAACTGGCAGGCAGACGATTATGACCTACTCGCTCAGGGCTCTCTGGCAGGTCATATCATTGAGTGTGGCGCTCAATGCACCGGCGGTAATTTTACCGACTGGCAGCTGGTCGCTTATGGTGAACAAAGCCGCAAAAATGGCGGTTACGCCAATATGGGGTTTCCGATTGTCGAGTGTGCTGCCGACGGCAGCTTTGTGGTGTCCAAACCGGAAAATACCGGCGGGCTGGTTTCGGTCCACAGCGTCGGCGAACAGCTGTTATATGAAATTGGTGACCCGGTAAATTATTGTCTGCCGGACGTTAGCTGCGATTTCAGCCAGGTTAAGCTGGAACAGCTTGGCGACAACCAGGTGAAAGTCAGTAACGCCAGAGGCCGGGCACCCGGTGATCGATATAAAGTGTCGGCCACCTATATGGACGGTTTCCGCTGTACCGCCACCTTTATGATTGGAGGCCGTGAAGCCGTACAAAAAGGTCAGGCCGTTGCGGATGCCATCATACAGCGCGTCAGCCGGCTGCTGAACATGCAGCAATTCGACGACTTTAAACAAACAAATATCGAAATTCTTGGCAGTGAAACCAGCTACGGTGCACACGCCTGCATGCAACATAACCGGGAAGTCACCGTAAAAATTGCGGTGCAGCATAACGACAAAGCAGCACTGGGAATTTTTGCCCGGGAAATTGCTCAGGCAGCCACCGCCATGGCACCGGGTATTACCGGTATGGTTGGCGGGCGGCCAAAACCCAGCCCGGTTATCCGTTTATTTTCTTTTTTGTGGCCCAAAGAACAGGTGCCTGTCAGCGTGCGCCTGATGAACACAAACGAGCCACAGGCTGTCGCTATCAATCACAGTGGTACCACGCCGGACCACAGCAGCGATATCCAGCCAGCCATCAACAGCGAAATCGCCACATTAACGGCAGAGGTGCCATTAATTTATCTGGCGCTGGCACGCAGCGGCGACAAAGGCAACCATTGCAATATTGGCGTCATGGCGCGTGAAGTCGAATACCTGCCCTATATTCAGCAGGCGTTACGTCCACAAGCGATCAGCGAATATCTGAGTCACCTATTGGATGCCCCCGACAGCCGCACCCGCCTGTTCCCGTTACCAGGGTTAAACGCCTTTAACCTGCTGCTGGAAAATGCCCTCGGAGGTGGTGGTATTGCCAGTTTACGTATTGACCCTCAGGGTAAAGCGGCAGCACAACAACTGCTCGATATGCCGGTTAAGGTAACGGCCGAAATTGCCGAAAACTCTTACCAGGCTTATGAAAAATTAACCCGGAATTTGGCTCCGTCACCCGAAGAATAAAAAACATGTTGAGTAAGATAAGTATTTTTCGTCGGTGCACAAAAAACCACATCCATGTGATCTTTGTGCACAGGCAACATCCTGTTGCCACACTCCGAAAAACACTTACCTCACTCATTATTCATAACAATATGAATCAGTAATTAATTATGACCCATTTATCTTCCGATATTGATAGCAACAGCGCTGAGTTTCAGGCTAACCGCGATGCCATGCTGGCGGCGCTGGAGGAATTCCGTGACATCGAACAAAAAGTGCTGGAAAAAGCGCAGCAAGCCAAAGAAAAGTTTGTTAAGCGCGGTAAGTTATTACCGCGTGAACGGCTGAATTTATTGCTTGATCCGGGTTCAGAGTTTATCGAGCTATGTTCACTGGCCGGCTACCGGATGTACGACGATAAAGACGGCAGTGCCGCCGGTGGTGGCATTATTGCAGGGATTGGTCATATTGCCGGAATTCGCTGCCTGATTCAGGTGAATAACAGTGCTATTAAAGGCGGCACCATTTCTCCGGCCGGGCTGGATAAAACCCTGCGGGTTCAGGAAATCGCCCGGGCGAATAAACTTCCTCTGGTCACCCTGGCTGAAAGTGGTGGCGCCAACCTGAATTACGCCACCGATGTGTTTGTTCCCGGCGCCCAGGCATTTGCCAATCAGGCACGCTTAAGTGCCGCAGGTATTCCTCAGATTACCGTGGTACATGGCAACGCAACGGCTGGCGGTGCCTACCAGCCCGGTTTATCCGACTATGTTATTGCTGTACGTGGCAAAGCCAAAATGTTTCTTGCCGGCCCACCGCTGTTAAAAGCTGCCACCGGCGAAATCGCCAGCGATGAAGAGCTGGGCGGCGCCGAGTTACATGCCTTAGACGCCGGCACAGCCGATTACCTGGCGGAAGATGATGCCGATGGTATTCGCATCGCCCGTGAGGTACTGCACTCCATTCCCTGGAACGAACAGCTGCCGTCGCAACAGGCTGTTGACTATCGGGAGCCGCTTTATTCTCCCGAAGAATTAATTGGGATTGTACCCGCCGACGCCAAAACACCTTATGACGTGCGTGAAATTATTGCCCGCATCGCCGACGGCTCAGAATTTCAGGACTTTAAACCACAGTTTGATCAACAGACCGTCTGTGGTTTCACTCATATCGGTGGCAACGCTTGCGGCATTATTGGTAACAACGGTCCGATCACTGCCAAAGGTGCAAACAAAGCCGCGCAGTTTATTCAGCTGTGTAACCAGAGCAATATCGCGTTGCTATTCCTGCACAACACCACCGGCTTTATGGTCGGCACCGAGTCTGAGCGTAACGGCATTATTAAACATGGTTCCAAAATGTTGCAGGCAGTCGCCAATGCCAGCGTCGCTAAAATTTCTATCGTCGTGGGTGGTTCTTACGGCGCCGGTAACTACGCCATGTGCGGCCGTGGTCTGGACCCTCGTTTTATTTTCGCCTGGCCAAACAGTAAAACCGCCGTGATGGGCGGCGCTCAGGCGGGCAAGGTATTACGCATCGTCACCGAAGACAAACAACGTTCGATGGGCATTGAACCAAACCAGCAACAGCTCGATCAGTTAGAGCAGATGACTGCCGCCAAACTGGATGCCGGCTCAACCTCATTATTTGGCACCGCACGACTATGGGACGACGGCTTAATCGACCCACGCGACACCCGACGCCTAATGATCCATCTGCTGGATATTTGCGACAAAGAGAAGCAACGTAGCCGCTCAAATAGCATTCAGAACAATAGCTTTGGCGTGGCGCGTTTTTAAAGCGTAAACCGAGAGATACAGCATCAGTGATCTGGTAAATAGTGTCATGACACGCCGTTAACCCATCCTTGGGGGCTCGACTATCACATCCCTGTGATAGACGGTCATAAACCACTATTCACCGGATCACTGACGCAAGAAGAGCTGCCTCAGAATAATTATGAACGACCTTCTATGGCATGGATGCCATAGCAGAGCTTCCAGGGATGGATTCACAGCGTGTCGGGCATGATTAATGTGAGGCAGTTCTGAATATAAAATTAAAAAATCAAATAGAAGTACCCGGCTAAAACGGAGCACACCATGATCCTGACACAAGAACATAAAGAGCTGAAACGTACCGTCCGCAATTTTGTGGAAAATGAAATCAACCCCCACGTTGATCAATGGGAAAAAGATGGCATTTTCCCGGCTAAGGAGTTGTTCAAGAAGATGGGAGAACTCGGCCTGCTGGGTATCAGCAAACCGGAATCGGCGGGTGGCATGGGGCTGGATTTTTCCTATGAAATGGCCGCAGCGGAAGAGTTCGGCGGTATTTTATGTGGCGGTGTGCCGATGGCGATTGGTGTACAAACCTGCATGGCCACCCCTGCCCTGGCACGCTTTGGATCAGACTATGTCAAAGAAACCTTCCTCGCTCCGGCCGTAGCCGGTGATATGGTGGCCTGTATTGGTGTCAGTGAACCCGGTGCCGGATCGGATGTGGCGGCGATTAAAACCAATGCCGTAAAAGACGGTGATGATTACATTATTAATGGCACCAAAATGTGGATCACCAACTCCACTCAGGCTGATTTTGTTTGTTTACTGGTGAATACCTCAGACGATAAACCGCATAAAAATAAATCCCTGATCGTTGTTCCGCTAAACCTGGAAGGGATCAGTTTTTCTGAAAAACTCGACAAGCTGGGAATGCGCTCCTCGGATACTGCACAGATATTTTTCGATAACGTGCGCGTGCCGCAGAAAAACCTGATTGGTTCCGAAGGCGCCGGATTTATGATGCAGATGATGCAGTTCCAGGAAGAACGGATGTACGTCGCAGCGATGTCATTAAAAGCGATGGAAACCTGCGTCAACAGCACCATTGATTACGCCCGCGAGCGCCACACCTTTGGTCAGCCTTTAATTAACAATCAATCCGTTCATTTCCGCTTAGCGGAGCTGCAGACCGAAATCGAAGCACTGCGTTGCATGGTATATCAGGCCTGTGAAGGATATCTGAATAAAGAAGATATGACGCGCCTGGCATCGATGGCAAAACTGAAATCCGGCCGTTTATCGCGTGAAGTAACCGATGCCTGTATTCAGTACTGGGGAGGCATGGGCTTTATGTGGGACAACATAGTGTCACGCTTTTATCGTGACAATCGTCTTGGTTCGATTGGTGGCGGTGCTGACGAAATTATGCTGGGTATTATTTGTAAATATATGGGTATTTTGCCAAGTCGTGGTAAGTAACTCTTTTACCCACCAAGATAGAGTCGAAGATATTGCGTAGTCAGGCTTTTTTTCCAGGGATGGAAAAAGAGAGCTACTAGGACAAAAATTCAGGATTGAATTTTTGCACTGCGAAAGCAGCCATTAGGACAAGTACAGGACGTACTTGTTGAACTACTTGCGCGTCCTGACCAAGCAATATGAGAGATTCTATCAGCAGTGGCTGCAACTTGAATATGTTTACCGCAACTCGCCGTAAATACATCCTTGTAGGCTCTTCCGGCGCATCCATGCGCCCGAGGGTTGCTACAAACACATTCAAGTTACAGCGATTTAATCCAGATACCGGGCTTTAATATGAACGAGCTAACACAAAATTTTAATACCCTGGAAATTATCGATCAGCAACCACTGCTGACGGTACGCCTGAACCGGCCCACGCTTGCCAACGCCATGAGCCTGGAAATGGTTATGGAATTGGTTGCCGTGATGGAAACCGTGAAAAGCAGCGGCCACCGTGTTCTGTTAATTGAAGGCGCTGGCGATCACTTCTGCGCCGGCGGCGATATTAAAGACATGCAAAATGCCGGTGGTGATGCAAAAAAACTGCGCGACTTTAACCGTGCATTTGGTCATATGATTGAAACCGCTGACCAATTACCCGTCGTAGTGATCTGCTCTCTCAAAGGCGCCGTGATGGGCGGTGGTTTTGGTCTGGCTTGTGTCAGTGATTATGCCATTGCTGAGCCAGGCGCACGTTTTGCCCTGCCGGAAACCTCACTCGGCATTATCCCGGCACAAATTGCGCCGTTTGTGGTGAAGCGTATCGGTCTGACACAAGCTCGCCGTTTAGCCTTGCTGGGTCAGAAAATCAGCGCAGCCGAAGCATTAAGCCTGGGGCTGGTCCACCAGCTGGCAGATTCTGATGAACATCATCAGCAATTGATTCAGCAAGGTATTCAATCCGCACTGAAGTGTGCACCACAGGCAACGGCCGATACCAAAGCACTGCTACATGCGGTGAATAACAGCGTGGATACAGAAAATGGTCAATCCGTAAGCCGGTTATTAGATCAGGCCGCCGAAGATTTTGCCGCAGCAGTCGGCAATGAAGGGCGTGAAGGCGCCAGCGCTTTTATGGAAAAACGTCAACCAAACTGGGCTTCTGACTATGACAAATAACACCCGTTTTCAGAAAATCTTAGTCGCTAACCGAGGCGAAATTGCGCTTCGTGTTATTCGCACAGCTAAAGCTCAGGGTTACCGCACGGTAGCGGTTTTTTCCGAGGCAGACCGGCAAGCCCCTCATGTACAGGCAGCTGACGAAGCGGTATGTATCGGCCCCGCGGCTGTGGGCGAAAGCTACTTATGCGGCGATAAAATCCTGGCCGCTGCCGCCAGCACCGGGGCGGATGCTATTCATCCGGGTTATGGTTTTTTATCGGAAAATGCCGGATTTTCCCGGGCCGTCAGCGACGCCGGGCTGGTATTTATTGGCCCGGATGCCACAGCCATTGAATTAATGGGCAGCAAACGGCAATCCAAAATAGCCATGATTGAGGCCGGAGTACCTTGTATTCCCGGTTATGAAGGGGCTGATCAGTCCGACGACGCACTGAAAAAAGCGGCATTGGCAATCGGCACACCCGTGATGTTAAAAGCCAGCGCCGGTGGCGGTGGTCGCGGCATGCGATTAGTCACAGACAGCGACACGCTGGATGAAGATATTCGTTCCGCCCGTTCAGAGGCACAAAACGCCTTTGGTGATGGTGAACTGATTATTGAAAAGGCCGTATTACAACCGCGCCATATCGAGATTCAGGTCTTTGCCGACAACGCCGGTAATACGATTTATCTGGGAGAACGCGATTGCTCAGTACAACGGCGCCATCAAAAAGTAGTGGAAGAAGCGCCTTCGCCATTTGTTGATGCCGAATTACGTCAGGCGATGGGCCAGGCTGCGGTGGCCGCCGCTAAAAGCTGCAACTACCGTGGTGCCGGTACGGTTGAGTTTTTAGTCGACCACAATAAAAATTTCTATTTCCTGGAAATGAATACCCGGTTGCAGGTAGAACACCCGGTTACCGAGTTAATTACCGGCCTGGACTTAGTGGCGTTGCAATTACAGGTTGCCGCCGGCGAACCACTGGGCCTGACCCAGGAAGATGTGCAGTTAACCGGCCATGCGATGGAAGTGCGGTTATATGCCGAAGATCCGGCCAACCACTTCGTTCCACAAACCGGTGAATTATTATTATGGCAGCCCGCCGACCGGGAAGGCGGAATTCCGCTGGATGGTTTACGGGTAGACAGTGGCATCGCACAAGGCCAGACCGTTACCCCGCACTACGACCCGATGCTAGCCAAACTGATCAGTTATGGCAGCAATCGTGAACAGGCACGCCGTCGTTTGGTGCGGCTGGTACAGGATTCTGCATTATTGGGCATTCAGGATAACCGTGCTTTTCTGGCTCAGTGTTTACAACATCCGCAGTTTATTAACGGCCAGGCCAGCACCGCTTTTATCGCCGACCACATGGAGAATTCCGACTGCATGCAGCCACTGAAAGCACAGCCGCAAGATATTGCCCTGGCCGCTTTTATTCTTAATGCACCGGATGGTTTTCACAATAATGCCCTGGGCGTACGTTTCAGCAAAATTGCTCATAACGACGATGTGGCGGAAGTTGAAATCCAACAGGACAGTACAGACCGCAGTTTGATTCATGTAAAACTGATCGCGACTGAAGAAAACTTCACGCTGCGCGCTATTTCCCGCGATAACCACCAGCTGCGTTATGAATTAAACGGCATTCAGCGATCCGTACATTACGTTCAGCCAAGTGCCAGTGAATGTTGGCTGGATACTCCACGAGGCAATTTACAGCTGCGTGATGTCACACTGATGTCCGCCAGCAGCCAGGCCGGTGGCTCCGACCAGATTCGCGCCTCCATGGACGGCGCCCTGATTGCGCTATTGGTGGAAGCCGGCCAGCCGGTAGAACAGGGCCAGACGTTGGCGGTACTGGAGGCCATGAAAATGGAACATCCGTTAAAAGCGGGCGTTAGCGGCACGGTTAAAGAAGTACTGATTAATGAAGGGGATCAGGTTAAAGGTCGTCAGTTATTAATTCAGTTAGAAGAAGCTGACGCTTAATTAAATTAAAACATTGAAGAATGAAATGCTTTCGAGAGCAGCAACAGGATGTTGCGTCCGCCCGGCAGGCACATGGATGTGCCTTCGGGGCGGCGTCAGAAAGTATTGCGTTCTTTAATGTAGTCTTTCGCATATAAATAGCTGAAGTGTTGTCATCAGCTAAAAAGAAACAGGTAAACACAATGGCTAACTTAAACAATAAAACCATTATTATTACCGGTGCCAGCCGTGGCATTGGCCGCGAGATCGCACTCAGCTGCGCCCGTGATGGCGCTAACATTGTGATCGCAGCAAAGTCTGATGAGCCTCATCCGAAATTAAAAGGCACCATCCACAGTGTTGCTGAAGAAGTGGAACAAGCCGGTGGCCAGGCGCTGGCAATTAAAGTCGACGTTCGTTCTGAAGAAGACATCGACAACCTGATTGCCAAAACCGTTGAGCGATTTGGTGGCATCGACATCATTATTAACAACGCCGGTGCCATTGCTCTTGCCGGTGTTGAAAGCACACCGCTGAAAAAGTTCGACCTAATGATGCAGGTGAACTTCCGCGCGGTGTTTTTGCTTAGCCAGAAAGCCCTGCCCCATCTGAAGAAATCCGAACACGGTCATATTTTAAGCCTCTGCCCGCCGCTGGATTTTGATCGCCGCTGGTTGCGTAATCACTCGCCTTACACCTTAACCAAATACGGCATGTCGATGCTGACCCTGGGTATGTCGGATGAGTTTAAGCGTTACGGTATTGCCGTAAACGCGTTATGGCCACGTACTGTGATTCATACCGATGCAACCTCGTTTGGTGGCAAACAATCGTTTGATCGTGCCCGCGGGCCAAAGATCATGGCCGATGCCGCTTACACCCTGCTGCAAAAGACCGGTCGCGAAGTTACCGGCCAGCTATTGATTGATGAAGAATTCCTGCGCGATCACGGCGTCAGCAATTTTGACCAGTACCGTGCCAATCCTGAAAGTGATAAAACCGATTTAATGCCGGACTTATTTGTTCAGCAGCCCGAAGCTTACGTACGTGGCACAGTGCCACCACTGGCTGGTTTGGAAGACGAGTAATTGCCATGTCCTTATTGAGCCTTAAAAACGACGGAAAAGTCGCTATTATCTCGATGGATAATGGCAAAAATGCCAACAATCTGGAGTTCGCTCAGGAACTTCTGGTACTGCTGAAAGACGTTGAAGCGGAAAAGTCCAACAAAGCATTAATCCTCACCTCCAGTGACGAAAAGAACTGGAGCCAGGGCATTGATGTGATGTGGCTGATGAGCAGTATTCAGAGTGGCAAACACAACGACGTCAAAGCCTTTTTATCCACCATGGATGAAATCTATACCCTGATGATGCAGTATCCAATGCCGATTATCGCCGCGATTAACGGCCATACTTTTGGTAATGGTATCGTGCTTGCCGCGGCGTGCGATTTCCGCTTTATGCGGGCAGACCGTGGTTACGTGTGTTTTCCGGAAGTGGATATGAACATTCCCTTTATGCCGGGTTTAATCGACGTCATTCTGAAAGCGATACCTAAGCATACGTTTAACGAGATGATTCTGACTGGCCGTAAGATGAGTGCCGATGAAATGGCAGAAGCCACTTTTATCGATAAAACCTTCGGTTCAGTAGACGCACTGCATCAGGGGGCGCTGGAATTTGCCCGTAGCTTTAATAAAAGCCGGCCGATTTTTGCCGAGCACAAACGTCGTCTGCATCAGCCGGTATTGCAAGCCCTGGCCGAGAAAAACCCACCCGTCATCGCCGAGCTGAAGATTCTGCTTGGCTGACTTTCGTCACCAGCCGATCAGCCGGACTTGAGAGTTAGTGGCTCACCGCCTACAATGCCAGCTCTGCAGGAGAGAGGTGGCATTGGCCATCCGCCGAAGGCGCAAGCTCCCATAAACGCTCAGGCACCCGGACTGCAGAATCTGAAATCGCCAACTGGAGAGCGGTTGCACAGGCAACCCACCGACGGAGCAAATCACAGGCAACGACGCTTGTGGCTAAACTCTCAGGTAACCGGACAGGGGGAGGGGCAATACAGACTAAGGTATTTCTGTATGCTGACCCTTGCTTATCTTATTGCTATCACCGCCGAAGCCATGACCGGTGCACTCGCCGCCGGGCGCCGTAATATGGACCTATTTGGTGTTTCTCTGATCGCCTTCCTCACCGCTTTGGGCGGTGGCACAGTGCGCGATATTCTGCTCGGTAATTTTCCGGTGAACTGGACCCAACATCCGGAATACATCTACCTCACCGTCGGTGCCGGTTTATCCACCATGCTGGTTGTGAAGCTGGTGCACAAACTGCAACAGCTGTTTCTGGTACTGGATGCGATTGGCCTGGTGGCCTTTACCCTGATCGGCTGCAACGTTGGCCAGCAACTGGGTTACAGCCCGGTTGTCGTCGTTATGGCGGGCATTATTACTGGCATTTTTGGCGGCATTCTGCGCGACTTATTATGCAACCGCCGGCCGGAAGTGTTGCACCGAGAGTTATACGCCAGCGTGTCGCTGCTGGTTGCCCTGCTCTACCTGCAATTACAACAGTGGCAGCTTGACGGCGATATTGTGCTGCTGGCGTCGTTCAGTGTCGGGCTGTTATTGCGCATGAGCGCACTGCGCTGGCACTGGCGACTTCCCACCTTTTCCTACGCCCCGGAACGCTGGCAGGACGCCGCCCACGGTGATCAGAAATAATGTATCAACGCGGATGGTCGTCAGGGCCATCCGCCGGACGCAGCAGTGCCATAAACTGCAGCGCAAACGACATCAGCCGGATCCAGGGGAAGATCATAAACATCAGCAGGTACAGCCAGAACTGACCCCAGAAATCAAAGGCATAAAAAACCGCATAGGCGATCATAAAAGCGGCCGGAACCAGCAGGGTCACCACCATCAGATCATCCGGACGGACGCTATGACTATTTATATTGGCCAGCAGTGGCATCAAATTAATAAAAGCAGAATTGATTAAACCAAACGGCACCATCAGCCAGCGACCAAACATACGCCGTGCCAGCATCACATTCAGCACCAGCAACACCGGCCCCAGTAACAGATGGATGTTATACAGTGAGCTGACCAGATTAAATAACTCGAAGTTATCCATCAGCACATTGCCTTCGCTGGGGTACAGAATGCCCCTTAAATCGTATAGACCCCGACTTACCGAACACCGACAATCATGACTCTGTTACCCGATGGAACCCGGTTATGCTGCAGGTATTGACCATTCTGACCCCGATTTTTGCGCTGATTCTGGCCGGCTTTATTGGCCGCCGCAGCCGTATTCTCGGTGCCACCGCCGCCGCTGAATTAAACCGCCTGGTGGTGTGGCTGTGTTTGCCGGCGTTGCTGATTCACACCACCGCCACCACGGAACTGCGTCAGATCTGGCACGGCGGCTTTGTCATGACCTTCACCCTGGCAACCCTGCTGCTGTTTATACTCTGCTTTGCCTGGCGCTTATGGCGCGGTGCCGCCATGGCCTCCGCCAGCCTGGACGCTTTAGGAGCGTCGTACGCCAACACAGGTTACGTCGGCATTCCGCTGTGTTTATTTGTGCTCGGCGATGCCGGGCTGGAACCGGCTTTAATCGCCACCTTAATTGTGGTGTGTGGCTTATTTGCCATCGCCGTCACCCTGATCGAAGTCAGCCTGCATGCCAGCCAGGGGCTGGTCGGCGCGTTAATAAAGGTCAGCCAGGCGTTATTAAAAAATCCGTTAGTGGTATCGCCCTTTATTGGCATTCTCTGGAACTTCAGTGGTTTAGCGATGCCACAGATGGCCGCCACCTTCCTGCAGTTAGCCGGTGATGCCACCGTTCCCTGTGCGCTGATTTCCCTCGGCGCTTTTCTGGCGCATAAACAACCGGGTTCTGCCAGCGGCAGCCTGGCACTGGTGCTGATGAAACTGCTGCTGCACCCGTTATTAGCCGCGGTACTGGCCTATTGGGTGTTTGCCTTGCCACCACGCTGGGCGGTGGCGGCGGTATTGCTCAGCGCACTGCCGACCGGCACCGGACCTTATATGTTGGCCGAGTTTTACCGCCACGAAGCGTCGCTGGTATCGCGCACGATTTTGTTATCCACCGTCGGCTCTCTACTGACCTTAAGCGGCTATTTGCTGTGGCTTACTCCTGATGGATAACAACCTGGTGGCGCACGATTTCACCCTGATTGAGTAATCGTGCCGTAACAGTAGCGTAAGCTATTGAAAGTAGGTAGAATAGCCGCCGTTCCGCCCGTAGCTCAGCTGGATAGAGCGCTGCCCTCCGGAGGCAGAGGTCAGAGGTTCGAATCCTCTCGGGCGGGCCATTCTGAATCTCTATCCGAAGCTGCCTGCTTCAACAATCCTTCTTAGTGATCGAAATCTTTGTACAGCCCGATGGGGATGAGAACCTCTGATAGGTTCGACTCATAGCGAGCCTGCGAGCAGAGAGAACATCGGAGCTTGCGACGATGGGCCGCAGGCCGCCAGTAATCCTCTCGGGCGGGCCATTCTGAATCTCTATCCGAAGCTGCCTGCTTCAACAATCCTTCTTAGTGATCGAAATCTTTGTACAGCCCGATGGGGATGAGAACCTCTGACAGGTTCGGCTCATAGCGAGCCTGCGAGCGGAGAGAACATCGGAGCTTGCGACGATGGGCCGCAGGCCGCCAGTAATCCTCTCGGGCGGGCCATTCTGAATATCTATCCGAAGCTGCCTGCTTCAACAATCCTTCTTAGTTATCGAAATCTTTGTACAGCCCGATGGGGATGAGAACCTCTGATAGGTTCGACAACAACTTGATCCGGCAGGACGCCTGATAAACAATCGTCAGAGTCTGCAAACGAAGATAACATCGGAACCTGCGACGCGCTCGTTTGTACAAGAAACATCCAAAGGAAGGAAGAAACGTCCCTGTTGATGAGGGCGTCTTACTCTTATAAACGATGAAATTTTCAGCAAAATCCAATAATCGTTACATGCCCTATTGGCATGCGATACTCATTTTTTTCGCCTTTATGGCCGGCGCCTACCTGTCGCAGGGCAAGATCAACTCAGTTGCGTTTTATACCGGCCTTTCCACAGCCGCAATCTGGCTGATTCTATCTTATATAACCAATGCCCAGCGTTCAGTAATATCCGTGACCAATGGCAATATCACTTTTGGCAGCAAAGGCACGGTACATGGGAACATAAAATCTGAAGAGATTATTGAAATCATCAATAATTACACCAGCAGCAACCCACATATTTATATCAGAACAAAAGACGACAGCCGTTTTTTAATTCCCGTTGCCGGTTTCAGTAAACGTGAAGTGGAAAAAATCATCAGCACAATAATGCAATAAAGCGGCTGGAAAACCTCGGCTGTCTCCACTTGTTTTCTAGGATATCAACTATCCGGAAAACAAGTGGCACTCAACACTCAAAAGCGATTCAACACCTGCTCAACCAAAATCCTCCGGGTTCATCATGGATATCATCACACTTTTACGAGCATAAACGAGCATAAACGAGCATAAACGAGCATAAACGAGCATAAACGAGCATAAACGAGCATATAAGATACTCATCCCCTATCAGCCAACTGATAGTAAGCTCCCCGTCCCTTCCCACACAGGGCAATCTCACCAGAGTCCGCGAGCTTCCGTAACAACTGAGCAGCCTGGTCTTTGGTCAAGTGGCACAGCTCTATTACTTCCGCCCTCTGAATACGCTGATGTTGTTTGACATAATTGAGCACCATCTGTTCGTTCTGTAGCTTGCTAAAGCCCGCCTGACGGGTATACGCAGCCTTATCTCCCTTGGCCTGATACATGGCCACCGACAAGGTATAAGTTCGGCCACGAGTCTTACCATGTGCTTCTACCAGCCCGGTTTCAACCAATGACTCGATGGTACGCTTGGCAACAGCGACATCCTGTTGCACCAACCCAGCCAGCTCTTCCGCATTCATACGCTTCTGACCTTTTAACGCCGACAGCACAATCAGGCTATCGACTGGCAGACTGCCACTCTGGTTTTCCTGCTCGACAACTAAGCGCAGAAAAACCTCGTCGGCCTCCACTGTTTCAAGACGTAGAATTACATTGTTGTAATCCGTGCGGTTGTAATCAGGCTGAGGGCGGCCAAAACGGAGCATACCACGGTAGATTTTATCTACACCGCGCCCCGAGCGTTCTACAACACCAATGCGTTTCATTACATCGGCTAACCTTGGGTTACGCGGACGCGGCTCAGTACTCAGAAGATTCCCGATAGTGACACCGTCCACCAGCCCACCTGGGTTACTGATCGTCAGACCGTCATCGTTTAACCGCACATGCACCGCACCAAGACGATGATAATCCCGGTGGACCAACCCATTGGCAACGGCTTCACGAAATGCACCCAAATCCACCATAGGAACAGGAACACGAAACAGCCCAACTTGGATTTCACGCTCTGGGTTATAGGGACGGAAGTTGGTTTCTAACCATTCAAGTGCTTTCAATAAAGGAAAACGCCGAAACTCATTAAAACGCACGTATTCCTGTTCAAGCACCTGGAACGCCAACTCATGAGTAGGTACAAGATCGCGAATCGCTGTTTCACGGCCAATCACCAATAAGCCGGTCAGGGTAGGTAAACGCTCACCACTGGCTGCTCGGGCAGTGAAGCCGAGCGCTGCATCCAGTTGCTCATCATCCAGCTCAAGCAAAACCCTGTCACCGCCGTAATGCTGCACAGCCTGGCGCAGACGCTCGCGTTCAATCGGGTCAAAATCTGCAACAGTGGCCCCTGTCACCACCTGCGCGGAGGCATCAAAAATACCAATTCTGGAAGATCGGCTGGTGCGCTCATGTGGCAGCATAGCCACACACTCAGGTGTGCCGTCCTGTTTAATACGACGATGCAGGTACTGACCAGACATAGTCGCGATTTCAGAATGCGTCGCCTTGGGCACCAGAATACGAGCGACCCTCACAGAACCATTTGCACCATCCACCTCTATCGCCTCAACCGTAACCTGCAATGCAGGTGAGGTGCGGGCAGCAACTAACCCCGGCAGGCCGGTTAAGTTCATATGGGCTGCATGCAGGCCGGTTGGTGTGGCGTCATCCTCGACACCCAGCCATAATTCACCGCCCTCGGTATTAGCCAGGCACACTAACGCCTGCACCAGCTCATCGTCTGGCAGACGCTTTCGGTCACTTTTGAATTCAACCGTGAGGGATTCGGCTGCTGGTATGTATTGAGAATTATTGATCATATGTTGGCTTCCGCATCTGTTTGGATTGCTCTGATCAGCCAGGATGGTGCGCTTAAGTCTTCTGAATCCAGCGTATACTCAGGTATGTTCCGCCAAAATTCGACGATTGCATCGGAAAAGCTTTGCAACTGAGCATCGGATACCCGTAAGTGAGTATGATCAATCCATGAATTATCAGCACGATCAAACGAATGCTCACTTAAAGGGTCAGGAAGAAACTGCGGAAACTCTTGTTTCAACTCATTGAGCGATCGCCCCTCTCCATGCTTGTATACATTAACGACTAGGTCACAAGCTTTCAACGAGTTAAAATACGGTTTTCCAGATACATCCCAGCCTAATCGATCCAGTAGATTAATTATGTCTTTAAATGGTTTGCGCCAAAACGTTTCTTCAACCGCAGCCCTGCCGCCAAATTTCTGCGACTCCCACACCAGCCATTCACGTAGCTTTTTATCCCACTGATGATACATTCCAGCGACGACGCTTAGCCGGGTACTCTCATGCATCTCAGTTAATAAACAATAATAATCGCCACCCATTTGATAAGCGGCTTCGGCAATGCTGCAAGGATCATAAAAATCAGGGTTTAAGGTTTCTTCTCGCTTTTCCCAGTAATCATTAGCGGCTTTATCGGCTTCGTCACTAATATTGCTAAACTGTGATAATAATCGGCTACGGGCCTGATCAATGTAAAACCGATGTTCGGCGATCAGCGATTCCCGCATCACCTGCGATATAAAAAAGCACATTATTTGCCATACCACCTCTAAAAGACCTTTGTTACTTAAAGAAGATCATTATAATTTTTGGAAGTTTTTTACTGTACTAGAGGATGACTTGCGTGTCACAGTTTTACTTAACCAGCATAAAGCTGAGCAGTGAGCCAGTATGGCACTCACCACCCGTTGGAAGTTCTTTCTCTAGATCAACCAAAATCCTCCGGGTTCATCATGGATATCATCACGCCATTAATATTAATCCGCTGCCGACGCTGATACACCTCAGCAAAGTCCCGTCCGTTAAGCTCGGTTTTACGCAGACATTTCCCCTGTTTAATGGTACGGGCGCCACGTTTATAGTTGGCGATGCCACCCGGGTTGCCGGTGTTATGATCAATGGCTTTACGCGTCTGTTTCGGGTTGTCGCCATCCGGGTCAAGCCACAGGTGTAACAGGCTGCTGTCACCCAGTACCATGTCGCCGCCACGCACGACTTTGTTGTAAACCAGATAACGGGTATTAAACAGTTCCAGAGCGGCAACGGTTTTTAACCAGTCATCAGAAAAGCTGTTCGCGATTGCCTGGCTTTGTGGATCAATCTGCGCAGGCTGATCACAACGACTGGCAACAAAATCCAGATCGCTATCGTTGTACACAACACCGATACGTTGTTGCCAGGCCTGCTCAAACTCCAATCGTTCAGTCATTCTGATCATCACCAGCGTCGCTTTGGTTTTACTGTAGGAACCGGCATCCATATGTTCCAGCTCCAGATCGCGCTTCACATTCCCCCAGGGATGTTCGGTATTGGACCAGATGGCGTAATGTTTTTTATGAAACTTTTCCAGTAGTTTAAATTCTGTTTCGGTCAGTGGTTGTGGTAACCACAGCTGCATATAGTCCTGACGTACATCCTGATATTGATCATCGATCAAACAGCGAATGTCCAGCTGTTTTAATAATTCCAGAATATGCAGGTGCATGGCATTCAGTTTTACATTCATCATACGGTTTTCCTTCTCAGCCCTGGCGGCCGATACTTTTTAACTCAACTCAACTCAACTCAACTCAACTCAACTCAACTCAACTCAACTCAACTCAACTCAGTTCAGTTCGATTCAATTCAATTAAGTGTGCCACAAGGCAATCAGGCGTCGTCGGCTTCAATACCGAGCGATTGCGCTTCAGCGATACAGGCTTCGGTTAAAAACGGTGAAATAATTTTTTTCAGTTGTGGTAACAGTCGTTTATCGGCACAACTGTTAACCGCAAAATAGTCGTCATAACCGTTCCATTGCGGGCATAGCTGACTATAAATTTCATCGCCAGCATCGGCGTGCAGCTCACTGATTTGCTGTAACAGATATTCCGGAATGGCCAATTGTTCAAACCAGGTTTTCACTTCGGCTAACACCTGGTATGCCTCATCCCCTTCCGGGTCGATGTGGGCATTTTCTGGCTGCTGTACAAAGTCATAGATATCAAATGCCGGGGTGATAAGTTTTTCGTCGTACATCAGCTGCTGCACAACCATCAGCTTAAAACCAAAGTCTGCGAAGTCGCTGATCTGACGTGATTTCTGCTGTAGCCGCAGGCGGGTTTTTTCGTCATACAGGGCTTTTTTAACCGGTTCGATTTTCAGCCGGGACTTCAGTCGCGCTAATGATGTTGGCAGCTGACTGAACGGATTACCTTTTGCCTCAATGGTTTTAATCGCGGGTAAATCCGCTAACCAGTCTGGCAGGCTGGTTAGCTGGCAGCCGGAGATATCCAGCGTGGTGAGATGTGGCAACTGCAATAACCAGGACGGCAATTCGGTTAACGGGTTATTACTCAGGTCGAGATGGGTCAGCTGCGCTAATTCAGCAATTACTGGCGGGATCTCTGGCAGGCCACAAGTCGCTAAACTCAGGTGTTGCAGCTGCTGCAACTGCGCCCAGTCCTGTGGCAGTGGCGGCAACTCAATGGCGGTTAATTCCAGGTAGCGCAGCTGTGAAAACGTCACCAGCGTCCGGGCATCATCGTCATTCAGTTGAACCTCATGCAACTGCAACTCCTGCAACCCGGTGTTGCTGCGTAACAATGGCAACAAACGGCACTGGCGGCTGAGAAAAGAGCGCTGACAGCTGAAATGGCGCAGCCGGGTTAACCCGGCCAGGCCCTCGGTATCCACTTTGGCAAACGCATAAGACAGGTATTCCAACTGCCGGTATGGCTGGATATCAGTCATTTCCGTCTGATAACTAATGTATAACGCCAGCACCTCATCGGCATTGGCGCCGGCCAGACTGTTGGGGTAAAAAATAGCGCTGCTGTAATGATCGTAAAGCTGACTCATAACCAATCCATGACGTTAGACCGGTCAATAATGACAGATTTAACAGCGGTATTCACAGCAATTAATTGCATCGTCATGCTGTGCCCTCATCGGTCATCAGGATTCACTCAATCAAGGGCAACACAGTGTCCCGAAGATGAGACAGCCTATTGAACCTATCTTGATCTGAATCGCTGGCCAGAACTGCTGATAAGACACATAATCAGCCACTCGGTCAGCTCAGCCATTCAAGGAACTGTTATGAAACCTCTCCGCTACTTAATGCTTGTGTTTTTTGTCGCCGCCCTGGCCGTTATCGGCTGGTTATTGTTATGGCAAAACAGCGATCAACCCGAAGGTTTCAGTTTCAGTAATGGCCGGATCGAAGCCGAACAGGTCACCATTGCCAGTAAGCAGGCAGGACGTATCGCCCAGGTGCTGGTAAAAGAAGGCGATCAGGTAAAGGCCGGTGATGTTCTGGTGCGGCTGGATAACCAACAACTGCTGGCCAAACGCAGTGAAGCGATGGCGATGATTACCCAGGCCGAGTTAGCCGCCGAAGAAGCCGACGCCGCCATCAGCCAGCGCCAGAGCCTGTTAAAACAGGCCGATGCCGATCTCAAACGCGCCCGTTCCATGTACCGGAAAAAAGTCGCCCCCAAAGAAAAGCTGGAACTGGCGCAAACCCAGTACGATTCCGCCGTGGCGACATTACGTCTGGCCGAGGCCACGAAAAAACGGACCTTAGCCAGTGTGGATGCCGCCCGCGCCGGACTGGCACAGCTGGAAACCCTGCTCGATGACACTGAAATCCGCGCACCACGTAATGGCCGGGTGCAATATAAACTGGTCAACGCCGGTGAAGTGATTGCTGCCGGTGGTCATGTGGTGACGTTACTGGATACCAGCGATGTTTATATGGAGCTGTTTTTAACGGCCGATATTATTGGCCAGCTGCGGATGCAGGATGAGGCACGTATTATTCTCGACCCCGCACCGGAGTATGTCATCCCGGCGCGTATTTCCTTTATCGCCGCCGACGCCCAGTTCACCCCGAAACAGGTCGAAACCCGCGAAGCCCGTGCCGACCTGATTTTCCGCATTAAAATCAATATCGATGAACAACTGCTGGCGCAATATCAGGATGTGGTAAAAACCGGCGTACGCGGTATTGGCTGGGTACGAACCGATGCTCAGGCACCGTGGCCACAGTCGTTGCAGGTAAAACTTCCGGCTGGCGAACCTTCCGGTCAACAATAAGGGCGCCTTATGAAAGCCATTGTTGAAGCCCGTGATGTGTGTCATCACTACGGCACACAGAAGGTATTAAGCGTCGGCCAGCTGACGATTCCGGCCGGACTGATGGCCGGTTTAATCGGCCCGGATGGTGTCGGTAAATCCACCCTGCTGGCCTTAATTACCGGCGTTAAACAATTACAGCAGGGTGATATTCAGGTGCTTGACGGTGATATCCGCTCGCGCCGCTTCCGCAAACAGGCGTTATCCCGCATTGCTTATATGCCCCAGGGGCTGGGACGTAACCTCTACCCGACCCTGAGTGTCAGTGAAAACCTGGATTTTTTTGCTAATTTATTCGGCCAACCGGCAGAAGAACGCCAGCAGCGTATTCAGCAGCTGACCCGGGCAACCGGCCTGGCACCCTTTCTCGATCGTCCGGCGGGTAAATTATCCGGCGGTATGAAACAAAAACTCAGCCTTTGTTGTGCCTTAATTCACGATCCGGATTTATTGATTCTCGACGAACCGACCACTGGCGTTGATCCGTTATCACGCCAGCAGTTCTGGCAATTAATCAGCCGCATCCGGCGCCAGCGGCCACAAATGAGTGTGATTGTTGCCACCGCTTATATGGAAGAAGCGCAACAGTTTGACTGGCTGGCCGCGCTCGATGATGGCGAAATTATCGCCACCGGTTCGCCACAACAACTGTTGCAACAAACACACAGTGAAACGCTGGAACAGGCATTTATTCGTTTATTACCACAACAGAAACGGGGTCGTCACCAGGACGTTGTCGTGCCGCCACTGAGTTTCAGTGATGAGCAACCGGCGATTGAAGCTCAGGGGTTAACCCGCCGCTTTGGTGATTTTATTGCCGTGAATAATGTCTCCTTCCGCATTCGCCGCGGCGAAATTTTTGGTTTTCTCGGCTCGAATGGTTGTGGTAAAACCACCACCATGAAAATGCTCACCGGGCTGTTACCGATTTCTTCCGGTGAAGCACGGTTATTCGGCCAGCAACCGGATCCGAAAGACATCGCTACCCGCCGTAAGGTCGGTTATATGTCGCAGAGTTTCTCGCTGTACGGCGAAATCAGCGTGCGTCAGAACCTGCAATTACACGCCGGTCTGTATGAATTAAGCGGCGACCAGGCACAACAGCGGGTGGATGAATTATTAACCCAGTTTGATCTGTGTGAGGTTGCCGATACTCTGCCGGAAAGCCTGCCGCTGGGGATTCGCCAGCGTCTGCAGCTGGCGGTTGCGGTATTACACCGGCCGGAAATTCTGATTCTCGATGAACCCACCTCCGGTGTCGATCCGGTCGCCCGCGATGCCTTCTGGCGGCAGCTGGTGAAGTTGTCGCGCGAAGATGGCGTGACGATTTTTATTTCCACCCATTTTATGAATGAGGCCGAACGCTGCGACCGTATTTCCCTGATGCATGCCGGTGAAGTGCTGGCGGTTGGCCAGCCTGATACGCTGGCGCAACAACGCGGTTTTGAATCACTCGAAGGCGCGTTTGTTGATTACCTGCGTGAAGCCTCACAATTACCGCCAGAAGCGCAGGACGACGATAAGGCGCAGCCGACCAGCGACAGCGCTAACACTGAAGCCAACACCAAAGCCAACACTAAGAACAACAGCAAACCAGTCAGCGACAAACCGGCGGCGGCCATCAGCCTGCGCCGTTGGTGGGCCTATGCCCGGCGTGAAACGCTGGAAATTATCCGTGATCCGATCCGTCTGGCGTTTTCCTTATTCGGGCCATTAATACTGATGCTGACCTTCGGTTATGGCATTTCGTTCGATGTGGAAGAATTAAAATACGCGGTGCTCGATCTCGATCAGTCACGCGAGAGCCGGGCACTGGAAGCCAGTTTATCCGGCTCGCGCTATTTTCAGCCACAAACACCACTCAGCAGTTATCAACAGGGGCTGGAATTATTAAAACAAGGGGAGCTGACTCTGGTGGTTGAAATTCCGCCCGATTTTGGCCGTGATTTTTTACAGCGAGAGCGGCCACAGATTAATGTTCTTATTGATGGTGCGATGCCGTTTAAAGCGGAAACCAGCGCCGGTTATATCACCGGCATGACGGTGGACGAGCTGCAACGGGTATTCCGGCGCTCACCCTACGCCAGTGCGGATTTATTACCCTTACAGGTGAATTCCCGTTTTTATTTTAATCAGAGCTTTAAAAGTGTGTATGCCATTGTCCCCGGCGTGGTGATGCTGATGCTGGTATTAATTCCGGCAATGATGACAGCACTGGGGATCGTCCGGGAAAAAGAAACCGGTTCCATCGCCAACTTCCACTCAACCCCGGTGACCAGGCTGGAATTTTTATCCGGCAAACAGGCACCGTATATCGTCATCGCTTTTATCAGCTATTTATCATTGCTGGCGTTGGCGGTGTTGTTATTTCAGGTGCCGGTGAAAGGCTCATTATCTGCTCTGACACTGGGGGCACTGTTATACGTCTGGGCCACCACCAGTTTTGGTCTGGTCATCTCCACCTTTACCCGTACCCAGGTCGCCGCCATGTTTGCCTCGGTGGTGTTAAGTATTGTGCCGGCGGTGAATTTCTCCGGTTTATTAACGCCGGTGTCCTCGCTGAATCAGGCCGGCCAGATATTAGGGCTGAGTTTTCCGGCTTCCTGGTTCCAGCAGATCAGTATCGGTACCTTTACCAAATCGCTGCACTGGCCGGAGCTGTGGGTTAACCATCTGGCATTAGCCGGCTTTATTGTGTTGTTTACCCTTCTCGCCTGGCTCGGCCTGAACAAGCAGGAGCGCTGAATGAATCTTGCCAATATCCGCCGCTTAGGTGTTAAAGAGTTATTCAGTCTGAAAGCCGATATCGTGCTGATGATACTGATTGTCTATATTTTTTCACTGGCGATTTATTCCATCTCTACCGGCGTCAGTTTTGAAGTCAAAGACGCCAGTGTGGCCGTGGTCGACGACGATCATTCGTTGCTCAGTCGTCAGATCAGTGCGGCGTTATTACCCCCCCAGTTTAAAGCCGCCGCGGAGATACCCGCCAGCCGGATTAATGAGGTGCTGGAAAACGGCGAATACGTTTTTGTACTGGTGTTTCCGCCGGATTTCGAAAAAGATCTGCTGGCCGGCCGCCAGCCACAACTGCAGTTAAACGTCGACGCCTCAGCCATGACTCAGGCGGGCAATGGCTCAGTGTATATTCAGCAGATTATTATTGCCGAAGTGATGAAATACCTCAGCCCCGGACAACAACTGAGCGACAAACTGCCACTCGATATTAATGTGCGGCGGTTATTTAATCCGAATTCCAGTTCCGTCTGGTTTAACTCGCTGATGCAGCTGGTGAACAGCATCACCATGCTGGGGGTAATTCTGACCGGCGCGGCACTGATCCGTGAGCGCGAGCACGGCACCATCGAACATTTACTGGTGATGCCGGTGACCCCGGCTGAAATTATGCTGGCAAAAATCTGGGCCAACGGACTGGTTATTCTGGTGGTGGCGTTATTATCGTTATGGCTGGTTGTCCATCTGTGGCTACAGGTGCCGATTCAGGGCTCAGTCTGGCTGTTTACTCTGGGGGCGGTAT
Source organism: Bacterioplanoides pacificum (assembly GCF_042648445.1). Lineage (NCBI taxonomy): Bacteria > Pseudomonadati > Pseudomonadota > Gammaproteobacteria > Oceanospirillales > Oceanospirillaceae > Bacterioplanoides > Bacterioplanoides pacificum. The sequence goes on along the minus strand of NZ_JBHRYB010000016.1, from coordinate 3,957 downwards.
TGTATTTGTTTTCGCTGACCTCACTCAGCATCATGTTGGGTACCGTGACCCATTCCATGGCCCAGTTTGGTTTACTGGTGATCCCGGTGATTGTGATTATGTACCTGTTATCCGGCGGAACCACCCCCCAGGAAAGTATGCCTGACCTGGTGCGCTGGCTGATGCAGCTGTCACCTTCCAGTCATTTTGTCAGCTTTTCTCAGGGCGTCTTATATCGTGGCGCCGGATTGCAGAATGTATGGCCTCAGTTGCTGTTATTAGCCATATCCGGACTGGTATTTTTCAGCATCGCGCTGAAGCGTTTCCGTAAGGCCATCGAAGGCTGACCAGAGCCGTTTATTCGGCATCCGTCAGCCGGAAATGTGACCAGTCCTGAGCGCTGCTGAGGTAATAACCACCAATCAGCAGCGCCATCCACCACTCCACTACATTTTTTGCCGCATTGCCGCTGTCGCTTAACTGCAGCCCGATCATCAACAGCAGAAAACACCACTGAGCTGCAATAATTCGCCACTTGCCGGGCAGACTACTGCCGATATCGATCCCCTGGCGTGCCAAGGCGCGCAGGTAAAATGTCACCCGGGTCTGAACCAATAAAGAAATCAGGAAAAATAACGCCGCACCGACGGTATGAAGCTGCCAGGGTAACTGGCTTTTATCCGGCCGCAATACCGCCGTCGCCACAATCAGACACAACGAACTGACGATCCCCAGGCTCACCATCCAGCGTACCGTTAAAATAGGTTTGGCAGGAGCCAGCTGTATTAGCCAGCTTTTCAGGCAATACCACCAGAAAACAAACAACACACAGGCAGAGATTAAACCAGCCCGGAAAAAATACCCCTGTAGCTCGGGTATGCCGGTTGCAGTAATGCTGGTACAGCCAGAAATATAAGGTATACACACTGGCGTATTACCCAGCCACATGCCCAGCAATAAGGTAAACCAGAAGGTCAGATGTGATAACCAGAAACTGCCCAGCGCCAGTTTTTGTGGCAAAGTAAAACCCGGCTTCATGGTGTCACCTCCGTGCTTTTTTCCAGTCGTATCAGGCGGAAGTCACGCCAGTCCCAATAACCACTGAGAAAAAACAAACTGGATAATAATGCCAGCCACCATTCAATCACCTGTTCCAGCTGCGTGGTTTTTACCCCGATAGCCACGGCTAATAAAAACACCGTTAATAACAGCAGCTGCAACAGCGCCAGAATCACTTTAGCGGCGATACTCCAGCGTGGAAAATCCAGTTGCTGCTTCAGCTGGTGCATACGACGCGCCATCAGTATCTGGCAGACTGAAGTGGTTAAAAAAAACAACACCGCCAGCGCTGTATGAAACCGCCATAAACCACGATGTTCGTTCACCGGCAGCATGTTTTCCCCCATCACCGCAACGGCAGCAATACCCAACACACAGGCTGCCATAGCAATACGCACCGTACGGTGTAACCAGGGTTTAAGAGGTTCCTCACGCACACTTTCGAGCCAGGCTCCGGCGCAATACCACCACAATGCAAAACAAACAAAAGCGATAATCAGCCCACGAAACACGTAAGCAGCAGGATAATAAATGCCACTGGCGGTAATGGCTTCACAGCCCTGAAGAAACGGATTACACAACTCGACATGGCCACCCTGCCAGCTGAGGTAATAACTGACGGCAATGACCAGTAGCGGGAAAACAAATGAAAACAGTGCGGTGCGTTGTGGCAGAGTCATGACACATCCTTGTGCGAGTGGCTGCCGGACAGACCGGGCAGCGGCTGGTAATCAGTTCACGGCGAGGCGTATTTTTTTCCAGTCCCACCAGGCCGTTATAAAATACAGGCCGATAAATAACGTTGCCCACCATTCGATAATCCGTTTGCCGTGACTCATGTCGATGCCCACGGTTACCCCGGCAAAGGCAACAAACATAAACCATAAAATCGCCATAACCACCGACTTGGCCAGGAAAGATGGCACCACCAGGCCCTGTTTACGCGCCCGGAACAACATCACATAGTTCATCGTTAAGGCAATCAGCATGCCCTGAAAAAACAGATTGGCGCCACGAACATGGACACCCCAGCGGGTGGCGTCTTTTTCCGGCACCAGCACAGCTGTGCCGACCAGCAAGCCGATGGCGGCGAGCGTGCCAAAAAGCTGCATCAGCCCCAGGGCAATACGATTGTTATAGTCCTGCATCCAGCGCCGCATGATGTACCACCAGACACTAAAAAATGCGGTCGCAGCAATCATACCGCCGCGGAAAATAAAACCGGCATCGCCTTTCATACCGGTATGGGTGATATCGGTACAACCATCGATAAAAGGGTTGCACAAGGCTGCGGTTCCCTGGCTGGTACCGACCCAATAGGTTAGTGCGATGGTGCCCATCGACAAAACAAAGCTCAGCAGCGCAATCACCTGGCCAAAAGACATGTTCGTTCTCTGTACAGTTAAGAAGGATCACTGAGTATAAAGAAAAAAGCCCCCGGCCAATACTGGCAGGGGGCCCAAACACAGCTTTTGTAACAGTGCGATCAGCGGCTGATCACAACAAACTCCACCCGGCGGTTTTTCGCCCGCCCAGTCGCATTGTCGTTACTGGCGATCGGTTGCGCCTCACCATAACCCTTGGCGATTAGCTGTTCTTCGGCAACACCGTGTTCTTGTAAATAATCGCTCACGGCTTCCGCTCGCTTTTGGGATAGCTGCTGATTGTAACTAGCTGATCCCCGACTGTCAGTATGGGCTTGAATTTCAATCCGCATAGCCGGATTGCTTTTGATGTCTCTTGCAATCCCCTCTAACAGCATCATGTCATCTGTCGCTATCTCAGTGGAATTAACTGAAAATCGAATATTTACCATAATCTCATCAACCTTCTGAATAGATGGAATGGCAACCACAGCCACTTCAGGAGCATGAACTTTCACAACCTCAGTGTTATCAATAGCATTTAATTTTTCTTCAGCTTCTTCCACTGGCTCTAATACAGCTTCTTTATTAACCTTCGTCTCCTGTCGAACGGGATATTTAGATGACTTGTCACCGAAACGTTTAACTATATTCAATGACCAATATGACGCATCACGATCGTAAACTTCGTATTCTAATCGTAGGCTTACTGCCTTAGGCAGATAGTACTCAACCCCTGCCCCAAACATAAAGTGAACCGACTCTTGTTTTTGGACTCGCAAATCCTTTCCTTGGTTGTTCATATTAGCCAATCCCCCCTTGCCATAAAGAGACAAGCTGCCGCTTTTCCGCGCTTTGCCAAATAACCAATAATTGCCAACCATAGTAGCGCCCATCATTTGATAGCTAACCTCACCTTGAGGATCAAGGTGGGTTTTACCTAAATCGGCATAAAAACCTTCAAGCGACCAACGATCATTCCAATCGTAACCTGCTAATAACTTCCAAGCGTCATCATGCTTTTGATCTCGACGGAACCCGGTGCCAGATATTTTGGGTTCTAATTCACTCCGGCCAACACCAACCCCGCCATAGAAACCAGAGTAATCGTCCGCATAGACCACCGGACTCAGGAGTACTATAGAAACTAATACGATGAATTTGGCAAAAGAGCGCTGCACCAATATCACCAGAATAAGTAACATCATTACAGGGCCAACTGCTCCTCCAGAGACACCTGTTTGGACCTGCTGCTTATCCAAGTCATTAATTGCATCTCGATAATCAGGGATGCCATCTCGGTCATAATCTTCCCCAGCTGTTTCAGGACTATCTGCAACTCCATCATTATCGGAGTCATCATCGCGGTAGTCCGGGATGCCATCGTCATCACTGTCGCGCGGAGTTTCAGCGTCTCCTTTTTCATCTGCGTCGGCGATACCGTCGTTATCGGAGTCTTCATCCATATAATCCGGAATTAAATCGCCATCGCTGTCACGTGGTGTTTCTGCGTCACCTTTCTCAGTGGTGTCGGAAATACCATCGTTATCAGAGT
>NZ_JBHRYB010000015.1:0-219418 GCF_042648445.1 Bacterioplanoides pacificum | reverse complement strand
ACCAAGCCAGCGTGTCAAGCAGTTATTTTTAAAAAGTTATTTAAAAACAAGCACTTAACCAGTTCCGTCTGGCTTTCCTTTTCGCCCTCAGCGATCAGGAGCGGCGCATTCTACAGACATAGAAAAAGCCGTCAACACCTTTTTGTAAGTTTTTTACAGCAAGATGAAATTTGTCCTTTCTCCTCCGACCGCTGAGTTTTAGCACTGCTTCTATAAAGAACGTATACTTGTCGGCGGTACACAATCCCGTGCCCTGATTCGGACTGTTCTCTGTTTCAGCATCTTAGTAATAAAAGAGAGACCTGTTTATGTCTGCTACAGCAGCTGAAAAGGCCGTCGTTATCTATTCCGGCGGCATGGATTCCTTCACTATTCTGAATAAGGCTCAGCAAGACGGCTATGAGCTGTACGCCCTGACCTTTGATTACGGCCAGAAGCACTCCAAAGAAATTGAGTTCGCTAAACGAGTCTGCGCCGAGCTGGATATCCGCCATAAGATCATCGATATCACCGCCATCAATCAGCTATTGCAGAGTTCTTCCCTGACGTCGGATAAAGACATCCCTGAGGGTCACTACGAAGCCGCCAATATGAAGTCGACCGTGGTGCCTAACCGCAATATGATTCTGCTTTCACTTGCGATTGGTTACGCCGTCGATATTGGCGCCAATAAGGTGTTCTACGGCGCCCACTCCGGCGACCATGCCATCTACCCGGATTGTCGGCCTGACTTCGTTCACGCTATGAATAAAGTCGCCAAGCTGGCCAACTACGAGCCGGTGGATATCGTGACGCCTTATTTAGACAGCGATAAAATCGAGATTCTGGCCGATGGCCTGGCAATGGGTCTCGACTACGGCAAATCCTGGACCTGCTACAACGGCCGTGACAAAGCCTGTGGTAAATGTGGCTCTTGCGTCGAACGATTGGAAGCGTTTGAAAAGAACAATGCCACCGACCCGCTTCCGTACGAGACAGCCTGATGCCCGCTCCTCAATCAGGCAATCGAACGAAAGAGAAGCGGTACCGGGTCAAAGAGATCTTTTACACCCTGCAAGGCGAAGGCGCTCAGGCCGGGCGCCCTTCGGTGTTCTGCCGCTTCAGTAAATGTAATTTATGGAATGGTCGCGAAGACAGCCGTGCAGCTTCCATCTGCGATTTCTGCGATACCGATTTTGTGGGCACTGATGGCCAGCTCGGCGGTCAATACAGCGCCGAAGCCCTGGCCCGGCAAATTGCCGACCTCTGGCCTGGCGCGACCGGTAATAAAGTCGCTAAACCCTATGTTGTCTGTACCGGGGGGGAACCTCTGTTACAACTGGATGAGCCTTTGATTGATGCTTTGCACCAGCAGGGTTTTGAAGTGGCCGTTGAAACCAATGGCACCCTGCCTGCACCAGCGGGTATCGACTGGATTTGCCTGAGTCCGAAAGGCAAGTCCGAGATTGACCTGATTCGCTGCGACGAATTAAAGCTGGTGTATCCACAACCGGATGCCATGCCTGAACGGTTTGACTATATCGAAGCGGATCATCGTTATTTACAGCCGATGGCCGATTATCAACCGGTTGTTTTTGCCAGTGATAAAGGCCTGGATGCTCAGTTAGAAGGGGCGAAAGAAGGTCTTTCGAAAACCAATACTCAGAAAGCAGTGGATTTCTGCTTAAAACACCCTGAGTGGAAACTGAGTTTGCAAACCCACAAAATGCTGGGCATTGAGTAAATTATTTCGCGTTATTAAAAAAGAATCGAATATCTTTCAAAAGCAGCTGCAGGATGCAGCGGTAGGATCGTGGTTCAGGGACGAACTTTCGATCCTGTGGCTGAAAGATGTTCGGTTCTTTTCAGCAGTATTCGTTTCGATAACGTACCGCTCAATCCCAGTTATTTTTCAGTCACACCCATCGCAATCGCCATCTATGGCTCCGGCGATGGTACGCAGCTCCATGCTGCTGTTTTGAAAAACAACCGAGATTAAGTGGCTATTTGAAATCAAAGCTCCGCTTTCATCACCACTTTATTTTTTAACTCACCGGCTTCGTAAGCGCGGTGGATACCAGCGACATCCGACATCCGCTTTTCGTCAGCTTCAGGCACCTGAATCAAACCGGCATCGATGCTGTCACTCAACTCCGCCAGAAACTCACCATGAGCCTTACGCCCATTACCAGTTAACAACGGCAACAGCATAAAAATGGCATGAATCGTCAGGGATTTCACATGCGCCTGAGTCAGGTCGTAAGTGTTGCGCGCATTAATCGTCGCGACCTGGGCATACGGAGCCGCCACGCTTAACGCTTGCTGAAAGCTGTCGCCGCCAAAGGTATCCAGCACCTTGTCGAACCCGCCGTTAACAAGGGCCGCCACGTCATCATGCAACGCTGCTGTAACCCCTTGTTGTTGCAACTGCGCCAGCCGCTCATCATTGCCGGCACTGCCATAAACGGCGATGCCCTCTTTCTGCGCCAGACGAACGGCCCACTGCCCCACGCCACCGGAGGCCCCCAACACTAACAGTTTATCCTCACTGCTGATCACCAGGCGCTGCAACGCCTCAAACGCTGTGATGGCGACCAATGGAATAGCCGCGGCCTGCGCCAACGACAACGATTGCGGCGCTCTGGCGAGTAAGTCGGCATCACACACCATTTCTTCGGCCAGCGCGCCGCCGCTTCCCTTCACCCCGCCGGCACAGCCATACACTGCATCACCCACAGCCAGATGATCAACACCGTTCCCGACCGCAATCACCTCGCCACTGACATCACAGCCCAGCACACCCGCTGTATTAATAATGGGTGCCAGACCGGCACGGATTTTGGTATCAACCGGATTAAAGCCGGCGGCACATACCCGGATTTTTACCTCACCCGGCTGCAATTCGGCTAACACGATTTCCCCCGGCTGCATCACCTCCGGGCCCCCTGTTTGCGTCACAATCCAGGCCCGCGTCATAAGCTGCTCCTGTCATCAGAAAGATCAGTGGGGGCCAGCGACGGCGCCGCAATAGGTTCACGCAGACACAGCTGACCAATCAATTTTTCTAACAATGCCGGGCTTGCATGACTGCTGCTGTAACTGGCGTACAGGGTTCGTTGCAATACCGGCGCCTGGTGCAACACCGTCAGCTGACCGGAGTCGATAAAGGGTTGTGCCAGGCTCAGTGGCAGATAGGCACAACCGGGTTTATTTAATACACAATCCAATGCGATCCGGCCAGTATTGGTTTGCAGAATAGGCATCGCTTCCACCGGGCAAGACTGGGCCTGCTGCATCTGAAACGATACTCCCCAGTCCACCAGCACATACGCATCCCGCAACGCCTGCTGCCAGTTATCACACGGCAGAGAGCTGACCAGATACAATTCCAGCATCAGTACTTCGCGGGTAATCAGTTCATCCACTTTGGGTGCATCAAATACAAATGCCAGATCCAGTGAGTGCTCCATGACCTGACGAATCAGCGTGTTGCCGCTGTGCGCCACGGCATTAAATGCCAGCTCCGGCTGCTCTTTAATCAGACGTAACAATTCATGTTGCAGAAAGGCATCCCATAAATTGGGCGTTGCGCCTACGGACAGCTGCTTCTGTTTATCATCACTTAAGGCAACTTCCTGACGCATACGCTGCACCAGCAGCAGGCTGTTCTCAGCCAGAGGCATAAGCTTTTCGCCCGCTGGGGTCAGACGGATGTTGTTACGCTGCCGGGTAAATAACTCAACACCCAGCAACCCTTCGAGCTGACGCACCCGGGAGCTGACCGCCGACTGAGTCAGATAGAGGTTTTCCGCCGCCCGGCCAAAATGACGGGTACGCGCAACCTCAGTAAATGTTCGCAATAATTCGGTATCCATAACGCCTTTTTAAAACAAAATTGCTTTTCGTGTCGATCAATTTTTTTCGTTTTACCCGTCCGCAGCACATCACCATACTCCGCGGCGTTTTTTCGGCTATTGTGGATAACATCCCATTATGACAACACAAACCAGTTTCAGCGGTTACGGACGTTTTTTCGATGACGCTAACTATCCATACGGCTTTGCCCGCTCCGGTGACTTCAGCCGCAATCAGGCAGACCTTCTGGAGCAGTACGGTAACGCGTTAAAAGCACTGCATCAGGGCGATTGCCAGCCCCGGGATGAGCAGGAAGCACGTTTTGTTGAGGTTTGTCAGGGCCAACAAGCGGCCCAAAGCCCGTTAGAAAAAGCCTGGTTGCTATACCTTACAGGTCTGAAAAAGCGTAACGTATACTTCAGCGCATCTACCGCTGCTTCTGTTGCAGAACAAGGAAACGATAACAACTATGACGATGACGACTAAACAGACCCTGGGTTTTATCGAACGCATTGCTTTTGATGATCTGGATATTGATTGCAAAGCCAAGGTCGATACCGGCGCCTGCAGCAGCAGCCTGCACGCTGAACGCATTGAGGTGTTTCAGCGGGATGGTAACGACTGGGTGCGTTTTCATGTGTTGTTTGACAGCAACAAGGCGCGTATTGATCGCCTGTGTGAAGCCCCGGTACTGACTCAGCGTCACGTGACCAGCTCCAATGGCCAGACCAGCCATCGTTATGTTATCGCAGCCAGTATTACGTTAGCTGGCCAGCAATTCACAACGGAAGTTACCTTAAGCCACCGTGGCAATATGACGTACCCGGTGTTAATTGGCCGTAAAGCATTAAGCGGCCGCTTTATTGTCGATGTGTCTCAATCATTTGCAGGAGACAAAAAAGGATGAGAATCGGAATTTTATCACGCAACAGCAAGCTGTATTCCACCCGGCGCCTGGTAGAGGCCGCCGAAGAACGCGGCCATGAAGTTCAGGTGCTGGATACGCTGCACTGTTATATGAACATTAACAGCAGCGATCCCAGCATTCATTACCAGGGCGAGGAGTTACCGTCGTTCGATGCGGTGGTGCCTCGTATCGGTGCTTCGATTACGTTTTATGGTACAGCGGTATTGCGTCAGTTTGAGATGATGGACGTTTACCCGCTGAACGAATCTGTAGCGATCAGCCGCTCACGCGACAAATTGCGCTCGATGCAACTGATGTCGCGCAAAGGCATTGGTTTACCGATTACCGGCTTTGCTCACAGCCCGGATGATATTCCTGACCTGATCAAAATGGTCGGCGGAGCCCCGCTGGTGATCAAGCTGCTGGAAGGTACCCAGGGTATTGGTGTGGTACTGGCGGAAACCAAAAAAGCTGCCGAAAGTGTGATCGAAGCCTTCCTGGGGATGAAAGCTAACATCATGGTGCAGGAATACATTAAAGAAGCCGGTGGTGCCGATATTCGCTGTCTGGTGGTCGGTGATCGGGTCGTGGCGGCGATGAAACGCCAGGCACAGGAAGGCGAATTCCGCTCTAACCTGCACCGCGGTGGTACCGCCTCAGTGATCCGCATCACTCCGGAAGAACGTGCCACCGCAGTAAAAGCAGCCAAAGCCATGGGACTGAATGTCGCCGGGGTGGATATTCTGCGTTCTAACCGCGGTCCGGTGGTGATGGAAGTAAACTCTTCCCCCGGTATTGAAGGTATCGAACGCTCCACCGGTATTGATGTCGCGGGCAAAATTATCGAGTTTATCGAAAAAAATGCCCGCTCAAACCGTACCCGCACACGGGGCAAAGGCTGAACCTTTTATCACGCCTCAACAACATCACATCTCAATAACGGGCCTGTCGCTGACGACAGGCCCGTTGTGATCACAGCTCTGCAGAGCGCTTTTGTTGTTCCTCCTGACGGTGATGCCACATCAGCACCACCACCAGCGCAATCGCCGGAATCCCCAACACCGATGCCAGAATAAAAAACTCGGTGTAACCTGAGCTGTCGACCACCCAGCCGGAAAAACCCGAGATAAACTTACCGGGTAAGGTCATCAGCGAGCTGAACAAGGCGTATTGCGTGGCGGTATAACTGCGATTGGTCAGACTGGACAGGTAAGCAATAAAAGCCGTACTGGCGATACCCCCACTGAGATTATCAGCACTGATCACCAGCGCCAGCCAGGCCAGCGATGGCTTCAGCTGAGTGCCCATATCCAGACCAGCCTGCACAGCCAGCAGCGCAAATAGCAGGTTGGTGGCAGAGACCAGCACAGCGCCCAACAATAATGGCCGCAAGATGCCGTAACGCACCACCAGCACGCCACACAATGCCGAACCGGCAATGGTCATAAAGAAACCGAATATTTTCGCCACATTGGCCATTTCTTCTTCGCTATAACCAAGGTCGATATAAAACGGATTCGCCATGATCCCCATGGTGATATCACTGAGGCGGAACAGCGCAATAAACAACAGAATTAATAACGCAAAGGCACCATTGCGCTGAAAAAACTCCAGAAACGGACAAATCACCGCCCCTAACAACCAGCGCTGCCAGGCCGGGCGTTGAGCCAGATGCATAGGCCGGCCCATCACCTGATCGACCATCAGAGCTTCATCTGCAGCTCGCTGCTGGGCACTCTTGCGCACCGTAGCGTCTGCCCATAACGTCACCAGCACCATCAGTGCCGCCAATGCTGCCATGATGCTGTAGGCCGTTGGCCAGTCTCCCCAGCTGGCCAGGTACAAAGCACCGGCCCCGGCAACCAATAACGCCAGACGATAACCAAAGATATACGCCGCCGACATCGCACCCTGCATCGTATCTTTGACAATTTCAATGCGATAAGCATCCAGCGCGATATCCTGGGTAGCGGATGAAAAGGCCACCAGCACGGCTGCTGCCGCCAGCCATAACAGCGACTGCGGCGGATGCCAGTGACTCATCACCAGCAACCCCGCCACAATCCCCAGCTGACCAATCAGAATCCAGCTGCGCCGCTGGCCAAACGCTTTGGTTAACAGCGGAATCTTCAGCCGGTCAACCACCGGCGCCCAGAATATTTTGACCGAATAAGTCAGACCGACCCAGGCAAAAAAACCAATCGAGGTACGTTCAATCCCTTCCAGCCGTAACCAGGCCGTCAATGTAGTGAACACCAATAAAAACGGTAAACCAGCCGAAAAACCCAGCAGTGCAATCACTATCACCGGTTTGCGGAAATACACCAATAAGGCTTCACGCCAGCTTCCTGCTGACCGGGAAAGCGCCATCATTAATCTTTAAAGTTTTTAAACATCAACGGCATCTGAATCGACTCATCAGAACGGAACAACGCCATCACATCCTGCAGATCATCACGTTTTTTACCGGTCACCCGCACCATCTCGCCCTGAATCGCAGCCTGAACTTTCAGCTTGCTGTCTTTAACCAGCTTTACCATTTTTTTCGCCAGTTCTTTATCAATACCCTGACGCATAGTCGCGGTTACTTTTACCTGCTTCCCGGCACCCACACAGTCGCTGTACTCCAGACAACTGACTTTAATTTTGCGTTTGATCATGGCGCCTTCCAGCATGGGTTTCATCTGTTCAATCTGGAACTCTTCATTCGCCGTCAGCGTGACAATAAAATCCTTCAGTTCAAAACTGGCATTCACACCTTTAAAGTCAAAACGAGTAGATAACTCGCGATTGGCCTGATCGACCGCATTCTGGGCTTCGTGTTTATCCACTTCGGATACCACATCAAATGAAGGCATGGCCTTACTCCTGCATTCACACAATCAAAATTTAACCGCCGCACTGTAACACGGAATGTGGTTGCCACCGACACTGGCATTTGCATAAAACTCAGCTACCTTTTTGGCTATGGAAACCAAAATGACACTGCACGGCGCCGGAAGTTATTATTTTTCGGTGCGCGGAGCGAAAGACCAGGCCATTTTTCACTCAGTACTGGAATACGGATACGGGGTGGAGATTCTTGCAGGCATCAAACAGACCCGGCTACTGGCCTACGTGTTCGATGAACATCAGATGCAATTTGTGATGCAGTGTGATCGCGACTGGACAGAAGTGATGGACGACATCCAGATCGCTTTTGACGATATGCACGAGCGCTGCTGGCACAAGCGCCGGCAGTTATTGTCTGACCAGGGTATCGTGTTACTGGTGGATGAGCGTGCTTACCTCACCGACCTGATCATGCAACTGCACCGCTGGCCGGAAACCAGCCGGCGGGTTTCCGACGCCAGCCTGTATCCCTGGAGCAGCGATCGCCACTATCGCGCACTGACACCCCCCGCCTGGTTAGACGTGGAACCGATGCTGAATCTGCTATGCAACAGCCGCCATAACCGCGCACAACGCTACGACAGTGTGATGCAACAACCTCATAACAAAACACTGGACCTGCAACATGGCAGCCACCCCACGTATCAGGCGCTGGCACGGGATGAATTCATCAGCCGCTTTATGAAAAAACAAGCCCTGAGTCAGGCAGCCCGCAGCAATGACGATCTGCAACGGCTGTTTAACGATGCCTGTCAACTGGTTGCTGAACGGTTTGACGTCAGTGTTGAACACATGACCAACCCGATCAATCGCCGCCATTTCCACCGGCTGATGCCGGTGGTGGTCTGGTTATTACGGGAACGTGGTGCCCATCTGGATGACATCACCAGACTGGTGGGTGAAGACGAAAGCCGCTTACGGCTGTGGCTGCGTAATCTGCCTGCCGATCATCCGGCGTCGTTGCTGAATAAATTGTTGGCGTTGTGGTCTCCACAACCCCCGGCAGCAGCCCGGCCTGCAGCAGCCGATAAGCTGGACAGCGCTACAGCTGACAATCCACCGGAAACGGCGGCGGACGCGTTACTGACTTCCGGTTCCGGCTAAAGCCACCTTATAATCGGCACATGACTACTGCCGTTTCCACTTCCGCCGCGCCACACCCCCGCAACCCGCCTGCTGCCAGCATCACACTGCTTGGCATGGGGGCCATCGGAACCCTGATGGCCTGGCACTGGCGAAGCCAGCGACTTTTCTGCCTCAGCCGCAGTCAACAAGGCTGTGAACGCCGGATACAGGACCAGCAAGGTGCCAACCACACCTTGTTATTACCCCACTGGGACCATGCCCCGACAGACTGGCTGGTGATAACCACCAAAGCGGCTGACACCCTGAACGCTCTGCGTCCGTTGCAGCCCGACCTGCCACGAATAAACAATATCCTGCTGCTGCAGAATGGTATGGGTCAGCAACAACAGGTTGCTGAATGGCTCAGCCAATTCAGCCAGGCACCACAATTGTGGGTGGGTATTTCCACCGAAGGGGCTTATCGCTCAAGCCAGCAACAGGTTATCTGGGCCGGTTGTGGAGAAACCTGCATCGGCCGCTGGTCTGAGCAAGACCGGATTCCCGCTCCGGCATTGCCGAACACCCGGAGTGTCAGTGACATCCATACCCGTATGCGCGCCAAGCTGGCCATTAATGCAGTGATAAACCCAATGACGGCAGTCCTTCAGTGCCGTAATGGCGAACTGCTCAGCAATGCGGATTATTCCCGCCAGATGACCCTTCTGGCGAATGAAATTCAGTGGTTATATCAGCAACTTGGCTGGTCACTGGATTTTTCCTTAGCTCAGCGCGCCGCCGAAGTCGCACAAGCCACTGCGAATAATCTCTCATCATCGCTACAGGATGTGTTAAATCAGCGCCCCACTGAACTGAACTACATTACCGGCTTTTTATTACAGCAGGCGCAGAAACATCAGTTGTCGTTACCCCACAGCGAATACTGGTTACAACAGCTGGGCGAGCGGAGCCGCAACGAATGATGCTGGCACGGCAAAAAGCCATATTCGCCACCCTGCTGACGATCAGCAGTGTGATCCTCATTGCGACCTTGTCTTATATTGCCGCTGCCGATCGTATTGGCCGTCAGCAACTGGCGCCTCAGGTAAGCCAGATCATGGCCGGCATACTGCAGACCGAGCTCAGTCACCATGCCGATCTGCTGGTACTACAAACCATGCTGCAACGCATGACCCAACATTATCAGATAGACGAAGCCGCACTGTATAACGACCAGCAACAACGCTTGATTCACAGCTACCAACACACGTTAACACCCCAACTTAACGCCCACCTGGCGGAAGAATCCCAGCCAACCGACGGCCGGCAGATGTTGTTTCCGCTCAGTTATCACGATCTACAGGGCAAACCACAGCGTTTTACTCTGGCTATTATTAACCGTGCCTCCCTGCCCGGCTTTTTTCTGCTCGATACCCTGACAACCACCCTGTTTGTTGTTTCCTTGTCAGCGTTGCTGTGTTTTCTGCTGTATCTGGCAATCCGCCGCTGGCAACGCTCTCCTTACGACACGTTATTACAGGAGTTACAGCAACAGGCCGAACAACCTCACGGTGACGTGCAGCTGAGCGCCAGTGATCCGGATATCCAGCCGCTGGTCAATGCCCTGAACGATATTTTCTGGCTGCGGGAACAGCGTCACCGGGATTTGCGCAGTGCCCGGCACCAGGCAGAAAGTGCCCGCTGGCGGGCAACCCGGTTGTCGGATGAAACCCGTCGTATCAATGACCACCTGGCCAAAGAAGTTTCGATTCGCCGCGGTATTGAAACCCAGCTGAAAAATACCCAGAGCCTGCTCGATAATATACTTCACGCCATGCCCTCGGCCATTTTTGCCGTCGATGAACAACTGCGCATCGTACAATGCAACCAACAGGCCGGAGAATGGTTACAACATGACCCACAGCAACTGGTGGGTCACCGGCTGGTGCGACTGATTCCGGAACTGGAAACACAAAATATTCTGTTTGAGCGCGAGTTACCGCAACCAGAAAAAATTGAACGTTTAGCCCTGCCCAGTCTGGGACAAAACATCACGGGTGACCTGTTAATTTACCCGATTCAGCACGCCCGCCAGGCGAACCGTGTGATTCGTATTGACGATGTCAGCGTACGTCTGCGCATGGAAGAAATAATGGTGCAGAGCGAAAAAATGATGTCGGTCGGCGGCCTGGCCGCTGGTATGGCACACGAAATCAATAATCCGCTGGGAGCGATATTACAAAATGTGCAGAATATTCGCCGTCGTCTGCAAGCCGGCCTCAGTGCCAACCAGAAAGCAGCCAATCAACACGGGCTCGATCTTGAGAAACTGCAACATTATTTACAGCAACGTCAGATTTTTCTGTTTATTGATCATATCCAGCAAGCCGGCGAACGGGCAGCCACCATCATCCGCTCCATGCTTCAGTTTGCCCGTAATGACCACCTGCAGAAACGCCACATTAATATCCACGACCTGATAACAACCAGCCTGACCATTGCAACCACCGACAGTGATCTGAAACACATTCGGATTAACACCGAACTGCCAAAAACGCTGCCTGACGTCGCATGCGTACCCAGTGAAATTGAACAGGTACTGCTTAACCTGATCAAAAACGCACAACAGGCGCTGGATGATAGCCAACAACAAACACCAGCTATTCAGATTCGCGCCTTCCTCCAGCAACAGTCTGCACCAGCTCCACAACAGCAACAAATTGTGATCCAGGTTGAAGACAATGGCCCGGGGATTAAGAGCGCTGATATCCCACATATTTTTGAACCTTTCTACACCACCAAAGACGTGGGAGAAGGCACAGGCCTTGGGTTATCAGTCTCGTATTTTATTATCACCGCCCATCATCAGGGACAACTTAATTACCGGTCAGGTAAGGATGGTGGATCCTGTTTTGAAATTGTTTTACCACTTAATGCCCCCGCTCCTCAGACTTTGGTAACAAACACTGAAACTTGACCAGTTTTCAGCCAGCGGATATTCTGCCGCCCCTCAGGTGCTCTGATCTTCGATCAAGTTAAACGGGAAATTGGTGTCATTCAGCTCCCGCTGAAGCAATCCAATGCTGCCCCCGCAACGGTGATCGGCCTATCCGACTGACCTCAGCCACTGTAACTTAACCGTTATGGGAAGGCGTCAGTTGGCGTTACAGGTTTCAAACTGTGTAACAGGCCGTCAGCCCGGATACCGGCCTGATAATGTTCAACTCGTATTGCGGTGGGCGATACAGAAGAAGTAGCCAAAACAGAGGCTACTTGTTTTGATTCCCGCCGATTGGATAAATCCTATCGGACTCTTATGAAAAAACTGATCTTATTCTCCGGACTGATCTCAGCAACATTTTCTTATGCTGAAACCCAGCTGGATACGCAAACCGTTACAGCAACGCGCTTACCTGAAAACACCATCAATGATGCACAATTGATTATCATTGATCGTGAGCATATTGAGATGAGCAACGCTCAATCACTGCCGGAGTTACTCAACCTCGAGTCAGGTATCCAATTTACTCAGAATGGTGGCCGCCTGAACACCACCAATCTTTATATCAACGGTCTGGATAACAAGCGTATTACAGTATTGATTAATGGTGAACGCGTAGGAACGGGCACAAACGGAACAACGGCTTTTAATCTGATTGCACCGGAACAGGTAGAGCGGATTGAAATAATTCAGGGGGCGCGTGGTGCGTTATACGGTGCGGATGCCCAGGGTGGTGTGATTAATATTATTACCCGAAACGAGACAGATAACAGCCAGCTGACCGCGGCCTTTGGCAGTGATAAAAACAGAGAGCTGAACCTGAGAACTGCCACCAGCATTGGTCGTACAAGTCTTTATTTCAATGCACAACACGATGCCAGTGATGGCTACGACATCAAAGATGATGACGAAAGTGACAAAGACGGTCATGAGCGTTACAGCATTGCAGGTGGAGCCGCGATCGAAATCAGCAAACAACAAAAGCTGGCACTCGATTATCAGCGTAGTAAAGGTAACTACGAGTACGATGGTAACTTTGGCAACAACGCCGACTTTGATAATCAGGCACTTTCTGCCAGATATCAGATCGTTGCAGAAAAATTAACAATCAGTGCAGCGGCTGGTCGCAGCGAAGATAACAGCTGGGACTATAAGGATCATCAGAAACGCTCTGCAGATGATTTATTTGCCACTACAAAAAACACGGCCAGCCTCATTGGTCGTTACCGTGTTAATTCACAACATTCTGTGATTTTGGGTTCTGACTATCAATCAACAGATATCAGCGAATCCGGCAAAGACTACGACGAGTCAAAAGACAACAACACCGGCATTATTACCGGCTACCGTTACACCAACAGCTTTGCGTCCGTCGAATTAGGAGCTCGTCATGATAACAACAATCGCTATGGCCAGTTCCGCTCGTTTAATACACAGGTTGTACTGACGGCTGAGAATGGAGATGTTATTTCCGCCGGACAAGCCACTGCTTTCAGAACACCAACATTTAATGACTTGTATTACCCGGGGTTCGGCAATGATGAGCTGGAGCCAGAGCGCTCCAGAATCTGGTCATTAGGGTACCTCAGACCGTACAACAACGGCTCTTTAAAGTTAAATGGCCAACGGGCAATTTTTAACAACAAGATTACTTATAATCCTGTCGCGTTTAAAAGTGAAAACATCGGAAAATCCAGTGTTGATTCAGTCTCTCTGGTCTGGAAACACCAGTGGAACAGTTCTCTAAATTCGCAACTGAGTCAGGATTGGCTTGATGCCAAGAATGATGGAAACGGAAAACGTCTGAGCCGTATTTCCCCCCGCAGCAGTAAGGCCATCATCCGCTATTACAGCGGTGCAGTTTCTACGCAGCTGGAAGGTATTTATTATGAAGGCTCTCCTAAATCCGATGGCGGAGAACGTTTAGCCAGTTACAGCTTATTTAACGCAAGCATTAACTATCGTGTGATTCAGGACCTTACCGTCGGTTTACGACTTGATAACATTTCAGATCGTGAATATGAAACAATATCCGGCTATCCTGCACCGCGGCGCAGCTGGATGCTAAAATCGCGCTACAACTTCTGAGGTTAACACCATGGGCAACCGACTCTCTAAAATTGCCACTAAAACCGGCGATAAAGGTGAAACAGGACTGGGCGATGGCTCACGGGTCAGCAAAAGCAGTGCCCGCATGCATGCCATTGGCGATGTCGACGAGCTGAACTCCTGGGTCGGTATGCTGCGTGCTGAACTGGATGAAAACGACGAGCTGATTGCTCTGTTACATCAGGTGCAGCACGATTTGTTTGATCTGGGTGGCGAGTTGTCCGTACCCGGTTTTAATGCGCTGCAGGAAGTGCTGATTACCGATCTGGAGAACCATCTGGAAGGGTTAAATGACACCCTGCCACCACTGAAAGACTTTATTCTTCCCGGTGGCAATAAAGCCGCAGCGACCTGCCATCTGGCACGCACCGTGTGTCGCCGGGCAGAACGTTCACTGGTGGCACTCAACACCAGTGAAACGAGCAGCCCGCTGGCTTTACGTTACCTCAATCGCCTGTCAGACGTGCTGTTTGTGATGGCGCGGGTACTGGCCCGACGTTCAGAGAGTGGTGAAATTCTCTGGCAAAGCCGCCATCAGAGATAATATGAAACCATCGTTATGTCCGGCCTTATTCCTGACGGCACCCTCTTCCGGACAGGGTAAAACCACAGTCACGGCAATCCTGGCGCGCTGGTTCAGCCGTCAGGGTAAAACCGTCCGTATTTTTAAAACCGGTCCGGATTACCTCGACCCACAAATACTGGAGCAGGCCTGTGGCCATCCGGTTGAGCAGCTGGATTTATGGATGTGTGGTGAGGCCTATTGCCGCCAGCGTTTATATCTGGCCAGCCAACAGTCTGACCTGATCCTGATTGAAGGCGCGATGGGCATGTACGACGGCAATCCATCCAGTGCCGATTTAGCGGCCACCTTTGGTATTCCTCTGGCGTTATTAATGGACGTCAGCGGTATGGCGCAAACAGCCGCAGCACTGGCATATGGCCTGGCCAGCTATCGTGATGATATCCAGGTTGCCGGACTGATCGCCAACCGTTGTGGCAGTGATTATCACCGCAACCTGATCGACGCAGCATTACCGGATACGCTGCCCTTATTATTCGCCCTGCAACGCGATGAAGACATCAGTCTGCCGGAACGCCATCTCGGCCTGGTACAGGCCAGTGAAATAACCCAACAACTGGAACAGAAACTGAATCACGGTGCCGATAAACTGGCAGCACTGAATCCTGATGACTTCCTGCAACAATGTGGTGTCGTGGAATTTCAGCCACAAACACAACAACAACCCCCGGCACTGCTTCGCAACCAGCGCATAGCCATCGCCCGGGATGCGGCATTCAGCTTTATTTATCGCGCCAACCTGGAGTTGTTACAGCAGATGGGGGCTGAGTTATTGTTTTTCTCCCCGCTGCACGATCAGCAGTTGCCCGATGCCGATGCCCTGTGGTTACCCGGTGGCTATCCTGAGCTTCATCTTGAGCAACTCAGCCAGAATCAGCCAATGCTGGACGCCATCCGTGATTTTTTTAATGCCAACAAACCAATCCTGGCCGAATGTGGCGGTTTTTTGTATTGTCTGGAGCAATTACAACCACTCCATGGTGATGGCGTCAGGTTGCTGGGATTATTAACCGGTGAAGGCATAATGCGTGATCGTGGCGGCTGCCAGGGCATGCAAGCGGCACCCTTGCCGGAAGGTGACATCCGTGGCCATTCCCATCATCGCTCAGCCACTCGCTCTTCAGAACAACCATTAATATTTGCCAAACGCGCACGTCACCCGGCTCCGGGTGAAGCCATTTACCGTCGTAAACAATTAACGGCGGGCTACCTGCATCTGTTTTTCCCATCCAACCCGCAGGCCGTGGCGCAGATATTCTCGAACACTCACGACCTTGTTTAACACCTATAAATGTATTTATTAAATTGTGTGTATTCCAAACCGGTTGGGAAGTTTTCCGCAAAAAAATGCCGCAGTCACTGCGGCATTTTGCTATTGAAAGCATCACAAGCGAGTCAGTGCACTTTAAACTGATCCACCCGCTGCGATAACGAATCGGTAATCGCCTGGGTTTTACGCACCGCTTCCACCGTTCCTTCGGCATTAGCCGATGTTTCTTCACCACCATGACGAATGGCTTCCAGGTTAGTCTCCAGCGCGGTAGCGTTATCTTTCTGCTCCGCTGCCGTCACCACGATATCGTTGGTTTTACTCTGAATATCACCCATGCTGGCCTGAATTTCAGACAAGGTGGTTCCTACCTGTTCCGAGTTAGTTACCGTGGTTTCCACCATATCGCGATTCACCTTCATGGTTTCCACCGCACTGACGATATTCTGCTGCACATCACTGATCAGTTCTTCAATTTCCTGCGCCGAACCCTGAGTGCGGCTGGCCAGCGTTCGTACCTCATCCGCCACCACGGCAAAACCGCGCCCTTGCTCTCCGGCCCGCGCCGCTTCAATCGCCGCATTTAACGCCAGCAGATTGGTTTGTTCAGCAATGCCCTTAATGGTTTCCAGAATGCTGGAAATGCTGCTGGAGTTCTCAGCCAGACGATTTACCGCCTCCATCGAGTTCTCCATCTCCTGAGATAATCGTTGTACCTCACCCATTACCTGAGTCACGATCTGACCCGCTTCATCTGACTTTAATTGCCCCGAGCGGGCGGCCTGTTCTGCGGCTTCCGCCAGACTGGTCACCGTGACAGCCCGCTCGACCATCGCACTTAACGCATCCGATACCTGATGGGTTTGTTCCAGCTGATTCTGCACCGCACCGCGACTGCGGTTCGCGATACCTTCAACATCATTGACGTTATCCGATACCGAGGCTGCTGACTCTTTCACCGCCGCCAGCGTGGTACGGATATTAGCGATCATATTATTAAAAGCATCCCGCAGCTGTCCCATCTCATCTTTGCCGTTAAAGCTGATTTCCTGGGTCAGATCACCGTTAGCAATATAACCGGCGGTTTTTGAGAAGTGTTTGATGGTGTAACGAATCGACATAAAAAATGCGATATAAAGGTAAGCAATAACCGACAACACCACACCAATAACAATCACAAAGTTACGTACTTTATTCTGTTGTCCTTCCAGCCGTTGCTGCAGTTTGGCTTTAATCAACGGCATGGCCTGCTCTTCAATCGCCGATAATGCTGCCCACTCCTGCTCCATAAACTGCGAAAACTGTTGCCATTTCATTTCTACTGATACCGCAGAAATCAATTCATCATCGAGTTTAAAACGAATATTTTCCAGCGCTTTGTTTGCAGCACGAGCGGTTTCTCCCAGCGTCAGACTACCGGATTCATCAGCGGCGGAAACCACCACGCCCATCACGGCTTCAGCAGCAATCAGTTTGTCGTAGGTATCATTAAGTAGATCGAAGGTAGACGACTTGAGGTATTTTTCTAACAGACCATAAATCCCCAGCGCCCGGGCACTGCCGGCAGCATCAAATACCTTCGGCATATCATTCAACAACAGTGCCACCAGACTTTGAATTGAGGGATCAGCATCCAGCGATAAACCACTGATCTGACTGTACTGACGAACCAGAGCATGCAGTTTATCCACCGCGGTCTGATAATGCTGTAATTGCCCGGAATACATGGTCTGCCGATTCTGCCCCTCAATGCTCAGGCGTACACCGTAGTCCGCCTGCCATCCTTTGAGTTTTTCACGTAACTCATCGCTGGGAGCGTGTTTAATCGCGTCGCTGATCCGCTGTTCCAGTTGTAGTTTGTGTTCAGCAACCTGCTGACGTAATCCGTCATCACTGAGAAACGGCAGCACAGCAGCATGATCCCGGTAGGCTTCCACCGCATGGGCCAGCTGCAACAACTCACCGATGGTGTGAATGCCCTGCAACTCGGCTTCGGTCTTTTTAACCGTTTCAAATGCACCGAAGAACACCTGTCCGCTGAGCACAATCAGGGGAAGGGTAAATAAAAAACTGATCAGGCCAAATTTAGCGGCATAGTTTAACCGCCCCATAAATTTGATAGCTGGCCACATAAGTGCCTTGAGCATAGACAAACAACCTCTGATGCTTATTATTGTCGGCCGATTTACATCAACACATTCCTAAGATCCTGCAGGCAAGCCACCAGCCGCTGGCTGAATCTGGCCGCCTCTGCACCATCAATAACCCGGTGGTCATACGACAGCGATAAAGGCAACATCAGCCGTGGAACAAACTCCTGACCATTCCACTGCGGTCTAAATTCCGCTTTCGATAACCCCAGGATAGCGACCTCCGGAGGATTAACGATGGGAGTAAAGGCTGTTCCGCCGATGCCACCCAGGCTGGACAGACTGAAACAGCCGCCCTGCATATCCCTTAAGGTTAGCTTACCTTCGCGTGCATATTGCGCTTTTTCATTAAGCAGCTGTGTGATTTCTGTAACAGACAAGCGATCAACGTTGTGAATCACCGGCACCAGTAATCCTTTTGGCGTATCCACCGCCACACCGATATGAACATAGTCTTTGATGATCAGTGATTCACCATCCGCACTCAGCGACGCGCCAAATTGCGGAAACTCGCGCATAACCCTGGCAATCGCCTTCAGCACAAACGGCACGATGGAGAAACGTATCCCCCGGGCCTTGTACACCTCATTCTGTTGCTTACGGTAGCTCTCCAGTTCGGTGATATCGGCCAGATCAAACTGAGTGACCTGTGGCACATTAAGCCAGGCGGTGGTCATCGCTTTAGCGGTAGCGCGCTTAATGTTGTTCAGCGGTTCCTGGCGTATTGGCCCGAACTTGCTGAAATCCACCTCAGGGACGGCCGGAATGCCCTGAGCAGAAGCGGCAACAGCTGCAGCACCACTACCCAGGCGCTGCTTCACAAACCGCTGCACATCATCTTTAGTAATACGTTGTTTACGCCCGGATGCCGTTACCTGAGTTAAATCGACTCCCAACTCGCGCGCCAGCTTACGCACGGCAGGCCCGGCATGTACCTTGCGGCTGGCGGATGGTGCCCCATGCCCGGGCTGGTTTTCCGGTATGCCCGGCTCAGGTTGCTTTTCAGCAACCAACGCAGGTGGATGTTCTGCTGTTGCGGCAGTTGCATTATCCTGCTGGATTTCGCTAGCAGCCGCTGATGGAGCGGATGGTTCTTCATTTTCCTGGTTCACCGATGCCACATCCAGCACCATAAAGACGTCGCCTTCATTGACCTTATCACCAGCCGCCACTTTTAATTCCAGCACGGTGCCGGCCGCCTCGGCCGGGATTTCCATGCTGGCTTTATCGGTTTCCAGTACCAGCAGTGTTTGTTCCGGCTCAACCTGATCGCCTGCAACAACCGCCACTTCGATCACATCAACGTCACTGGCACCGCCTAAGTCAGGGATTCTGAATTCTGTTGTCATCTTCATCCCTCCTTATGAGTACAGCGGATCGGGTTTACTGGCATCAATGTTCAGTTCGCTGCGCCACTGCTGCAGTTGCTCCGCGTTCAGCTCCCCCTGTTTCATCAGCTCCACACCTGCGGCCCAGGCAACGTGTTGCCAGTCCACTTCAAAGAAACGACGCAGATTTTCGCGCGAATCACTGCGGCCAAAGCCATCCGTTCCTAAACAGCGGTAGCAACGCCCCGCCGGAATAAAGGGCCGGATCTGTTCCGCGTACGACTTCATATGGTCGGTGGTGGCCAGAATCGGGCCGTCAGAATTTTCCAGCTGCTTAGTGACATACGCTTTCGGGTTTTGTTGCCCGGCTGACAACAGTTGCTGACGTTCACAGGCCAGGCCATCGCGACGTAATTCATTAAACGAAGTAACACTCCAGACATCGGCACTGACGCCGTTATCCTGCAGCCAGGCCGCGGCCAGTTCGACCTGACGTAAAATAGAGCCACACCCCAGCAGCTGGATTTTTATCCCGCTGCTGTCGTTGTGTTGTAAGCGATAAATACCACGCCGAATCCCTTCCTCCACACCTTCCGGCATAGCAGGGTGAGCGTAGTTTTCATTCAGACTGGTGATGTAATAGAAGACTTTTTCCTTCTTCTCGTACATACGGGTTAAACCATCCTGAATAATCACCGCCAACTCATAGGCATAGGTTGGGTCATAACTGACACAATTCGGAATGGTAGAGGCGAGAATATGAGAGTGGCCATCCTGGTGTTGTAAGCCTTCACCATTCAGCGTGGTACGTCCGGACGTGGCACCGATTAAAAAACCCTGGCATTGCATATCGCCGGCAGCCCAGGCCAGATCCCCCACCCGCTGAAAACCAAACATGGAGTAATAAATATAAAACGGAATCATCGCCAGGCCATTGGTGCTGTAGGAGCTGGCCGCTGCCATCCAGGCCGAAAATGCACCGGCCTCATTAATCCCTTCTTCCAGAATACGGCCCTTTTTATCCTCACGGTAAACCATCATCTGGCCCTGATCGACCGGTTCATACAACTGCCCTTCTGAGGAATAAATACCCAGCTGACGGAACATACCTTCCATGCCAAAAGTACGGGCTTCATCCGGAACAATCGGTACCACCCGGTCGCCCATGGTTTTGTCTTTAATCAGCAGCGACATGATGCGCACAAAGGCCATAGTGGTGGAAATTTCCCGCTCCCCGGTTCCCTCCAGCTGAGCTTTAAAAAAAGATAATGCCGGCGCGGTTAACGCGGTCCAGTTTTCATTACGTTGTGGCAAATAGCCGCCCAGCTTCTGCCGTTGCTTACGCATATATTGCAATTCCGGGCTGTCTTCCGGTGGCCGGTAAAAAGGCAGATGCGGTAAATCATCATCCCTGACCGGAATATCAAACCGGTCACGGAAAGCACGGATACTTTCGATATCCAGTTTTTTCACCTGGTGTGCCTGATTCTGACCTTCGGCTTCCGCTCCCATGCCATAACCTTTGACGGTATGGGCCAGAATCACCGTCGGCTGACCTTTATGATTCATCGCCGCCTGATACGCAGCAAACACTTTATACGGGTCATGGCCGCCGCGATTGAGTTTATAAATATCTTCATCCGACAGATCTTTAATGATTTCCTGTAATTCCGGGTATTTTTCAAAGAAGTGTTCGCGGGTGTATTTACCACCTTTGGCTTTATAATTCTGGAATTCGCCGTCAACGGTTTCATCCATGCGTTTCTGCAATAAACCTTTACTGTCTTTTGCCAGCAGCGGATCCCAGAAACGTCCCCACACCACTTTTATGACATTCCAGCCCGCACCGCGGAACTGTCCCTCCAGCTCCTGAATAATTTTGCCATTACCCCGTACCGGACCATCCAGACGCTGCAGATTGCAGTTAATCACAAAAATCAGATTTTCCAGTTTTTCCCGGCCAGCCAGACCAATCGCCCCCAGCGTTTCCGGTTCATCACATTCACCGTCGCCCAAAAAAGCCCAGACTTTACGATCTTTGCGTGGCACCAGTCCCCGGGCCGAGAGATAACGCATAAAATGCGCCTGATAAATCGCCTGTAATGGCCCCAGACCCATCGACACCGTTGGAAATTGCCAATAATCCGGCATCAGTTTCGGATGAGGATAAGACGACAGCCCCGGCTGCAGGGCTTCCTGGCGGAACCGGCTCAGGTCACTCTCCTGTAACCGCCCTTCGAGATAAGAGCGGGCATAAATACCCGGCGCCACATGGCCCTGATAGTACAATAAATCACCGTGAGGGCACTGTTCATTAGTGGCATCCGGGGCGCGGAAAAAATGATTAAAACCAACGTCGTATAAGGTTGCACTGGATGCAAAACTGGAAATATGACCGCCCAGATCACCGCCGCCTTTTTTGTTCGCACGCAATACCATCACCAGGGCATTCCAGCGAATCAGGGAGCGAATGCGCCGCTCCATAAATAAATCCCCCGGCATCGGGGCTTCATTTTCTACCGAGATAGTATTGCGATAAGGCGTATGTAAGGCGTAAGGCAGCGGCATGCCATCGCGGGTAGCTCGCTCGGCGATGCGTTCAATCAGGTAATGTGCCCGTTCCACCCCCTCTTCACGAATAACCGAATAAATGGCGTCCATCCATTCCCGGGTTTCCTCGGGGTCCGGGTCGGTATAAGAGGTATTATCCGGCGTTTGCTCTTCCATACAGCTGGCTCCTGCTGATCAGGCCCGATATCCATCAGGCATTAGTGAGAACTACCCTCATTTCGAGTATAGTCGAGGCTTCTGTGAATGCCTGTTAACCACTGAAGTCTGTCATTATGAGCCAACAAGAAAGCCCCCTTACTCCCGAACAACAAGCCCAGCAAGATAAAGATAACCAGCGCCACAAAGAAAAGATGGCGCGTCACAAGGCCAAAGTGGATGCCGCCATCGAACGGGCTCAGGAAGAGCGCGGCGTGGTGATTGTGTTAACCGGCACCGGCAAAGGCAAAAGCAGCTCCGGTTTCGGTACCGTCATCCGCACCCTGGGGCATGGCTATCAAGCCGGTATCGTGCAGTTTATTAAAGGCACCTGGGACTGTGGCGAAGCCAATATCCTGCAACAGCTGGACGGTTTACAGCACGAAGTTATGGGATCGGGTTTTACCTGGGAAACTCAGGATAAAGAACGCGACCAGCGTGCTCTGGATGCCGTCTGGCCCAAAGCCAAAGCCATGCTGGAAAACCCGGACCTCCGTACCGTCATGTTTGACGAAGTCACCTATATGCTGGCCTATAAGCTGCTCGACTGGGAAACCTTAAAAGCAGCACTGGATAACCGCCCGCCACACCAGAACGTGATCCTCACCGGTCGTGGCGCACCGAGCGCCATGCGTGACTACGCCGATACCGTTACCGATATGAAAATGGAAAAACATGCCTTTAAAGCCGGGGTTAAAGCTCAGGCCGGCATTGAATGGTAAACAACGCCTGATCAATTATTGCTGCAACAACCTCTGCCCCGGCCAGCCGCCGGGGTAACTCCCTCTGCTCACACCATTATTTCACGCCACAATAACGGCTGCTGCTTCAGTCATCATTGCCATGACTGTCTTTACTGCTGTCTTTCCTACACCCCTGAGTTGAATACTGTATTTATATCCACTACTGTATATAAATACAGATAAAATATTACACGGAGAATCCATGAACCAGCAGCTGGCACAAATCTGCGCGAATGGCCAGGTGTGGCCAGCGAATCATGCTCCGGCCGCGGCCAACAGCATACTCTCCAGTGGCTACCACAGCCTCGATCAGCAGCTACCCGGTGGAGGCTGGCAGGCTGGCCAGCTGTGTGAGATTTATGCCGCCCCCGGCTCTGCAGAAGTCAGCCTGCTGTTACCGGTACTGGCTCATCTCAGCCAGCAACTGGGCTGGTTATTATGGGTGGCACCACCGGCGATTCCGTTTGCCCCTACGCTGCAACAGGCCGGCATCGCACTGGAGCGGTTATTAGTTGTGTACAGTCAGGATTACCAGCAAACCTTATGGTGTATGGAAGAAGGGCTGAGAAGTGGCCAGTGCAGCGCGGTATTGGGCTGGCCGCAACAATGGCATAAAACACATATCCGGCGGTTACAGATTGCTGCCAGCGACAGCCAGAGCTTTTGCTGGTTATGGCCACAAACCGGCTACGATGCCAGTGGTTCCCCGGCGGCCTTACGGCTGACGCTGGAACGGCTGAATAACGGCTTACAACTGGAGTTTCGCAAACGCCGTGGCAGCTGGCCCTCAGCCGCTTTCCAACTGGATATTCAGGCCTCTGATAAAGTATGAAAATCTGGCTTTACCTGCATTTTCCCAACCTTTATCTGCACAGCCTGTTTGTGCCGCAACAACAGCTGTCGCAACCACAACAGCAACAGCAACAGCAACAACAGCCGCTGGCCATTCTGCAACAACCGGCTCCCGGGCGTCAGCATTATTATGTCTGGCAGCTTAACCAGGCCGCAGCCCGGGCCGGCGTCGAAGCCGATATGCCACTGGCCAGTGCCTTGTGTTTTTGTCCGACGTTACAAACCCGGTTAGCCGAGCCACACAAAAACCAGCAACTGCTGCAGCAAAAAGCCATCTGGGGGTATCAGTTTTCAGCCCGGGTCAGTATCGATCCACCTCAGGGATTATGGCTCGAGGTCAGCTCCATGCTGAGCTTGTTTGGTGGCCTGGAAGCGTTATGCCAGCGCATCCGCCAGGCTGCACAACAACAGCAATGGCCGCTGCAACTCGGGCTGGCCCACCAGCCATTAATCGCGCGGATACTGGCCCGCCAGCAACTCAGTGATCCACGCCAGTACCAGCCAGCGTTATTAGCGGCCAGCAGCCAGCAACTGCTGCAAGCGTTAACTCTGGAACAGCTGGATTTTCCGGCGGAACAACAGCTGGCATTACAACGCCTCGGTATCCGCCACTATGCCCAGCTGCAGACCCTGCCAATCACCCGGCTGAGCGACCGTTTTGAGGCCGCTCTTATTTCTCATTTATTACAGCTGAGTGGCGCGCAACAACCCGTACTTGAGTGGTTTCAGCCCCCCCTGACCTTTAGCGAAGAAGCCCACTTTATTCAGGAGGTGGAACATATCAACGGACTGTTATTTCCACTGAAACGCCAGCTGGCCTCACTCAGTATTTTTCTGCAACAACGTCAGCTGGCCGTATCTCAGCTGCGGCTGCAACTGAAACACCGCCAGCCCGCCGATCAGGTCATAGCGGACAGCGACTGGCTGATTCGTTTTGCCCGGGCGGAATCACGCCAGCACGAATTAATGACGTTATTGCGTTACCAGCTGGAAAAACGCCGCTTAACCGCCCCGGTACGGGAGTTAACCCTGAGCGCAACACACTTTGTTGCACAACAGCAGCAACAACAGGATTATTGGCCACAGCAGGCTGGCGGCCCGCAACACGGCGAAACCCTGCTTAATCGACTACAGGCGCGCTTGCAGCCACAACAACTTTGCCGCCTCAGTACCAGCGGTGATGCCCGGCCCGATTTTGCCTGGCACAGCAGCGACCCGTTACAACCGTATCCACAGAATCCGTCACGCTTATCTGCTACGCCACAACCGCTGTGGTTATTGCCTCAGCCTCAACCCTGCGCGGCCCCCCGCAACATTATTTCTGGTCCACAACGCATCAGCAGCGGTTGGTGGCAGGCGGATGATTATCAGCGTCGTGATTATTATCAGGTTCGGCAGCAGCAACAATTGTTGTGGGTCTTTCGCGATGAATATAAACGCTGGTTTATTCACGGCTATTTTTCATGAACAGTCAAAGCCGCCAATACGCCGAACTGCACTGTGTCAGCAATTTTTCGTTTTTACGTGGTGCTTCCCACCCGGAAGAACTGATACAACAAGCCGATCATTGTGGTTATCAGGCACTGGCACTCACCGATGAATGTTCCGTCGCCGGCGTCGTACGCGCTCATCAGGCACGTAAGGAGTTACAACTCAAAACCCGGCTGATTATTGGCAGTGAATTCCGCCAGAATCACACCTCAACCCCCCCCGCCAGCCCGGCTGGTCGTTATATTTTATTAGTCAGTAATCTGGCAGCCTATCAGGAAT
The DNA here is from genome assembly GCF_042648445.1 of Bacterioplanoides pacificum. Taxonomy (NCBI): domain Bacteria; kingdom Pseudomonadati; phylum Pseudomonadota; class Gammaproteobacteria; order Oceanospirillales; family Oceanospirillaceae; genus Bacterioplanoides; species Bacterioplanoides pacificum. The sequence continues at coordinate 194,151 of NZ_JBHRYB010000015.1, read as the reverse complement.
TATGCCAGCTGATCAGCCGTTGCCGGCGCCAGGCAGAAAAAGGGCATTATCAGTTTTGCCGCCATGACCTGCTGACCTTACAACACCTGCTGTTACTGGCTCAGCCGGAGGATATTCACCATCCGGAGGAACAACAGCTGATCCGCCATTTTTATCATCCCGAAAATGATAAAAACCGCTATTGGTTGCTGGCCGAACGCCTGCTCGACGAGCAGGATCCTGTCACCTATGGGCAGATCTGCACCTGGGGCAGCGATTACAACCTGCCGCTGGTATGTGGCAATGATGTCCATATGCACACCAGCCAGCGCAAAGCACTGCAGGATTGCCTGACCGCTATTCGTTTAAACACCAGCCTCAGCGACTGCAAACAGCATTTATTTGCCAATGCCGAACGCCATTTACGTTCCTTAAAAAAACTGCATTACCTCTACCCGCCAGCGCTGTTACACAACAGCTGTGACATCGCCCGGCGCTGTACTTTCGAGCTGGATGAAATCTCCTATAGCTACCCGCGTGATACGGTTCCCGAAGGCCAGCCGGCCCACCGTTATCTGCGCCAGCTGGTCGAGCAGGGACAACAAAAACGTTTCCCCGACGGCACGCCTGAATCCGTGCAGGCTACCATCAACAAAGAACTGAAGTTAATCCGGCAAAAAAATTATGAACATTATTTTTTAACCGTTTACGACATCGTACAGTTTGCCCGGCGCAATCAGATTTTATGTCAGGGCCGTGGCTCAGCAGCCAATTCGGTGGTGTGTTATTGCCTGGAAATCACCGAAGTTAATCCACTGGAAGTACAGCTGTTATTTGAGCGTTTTATTTCCAGTGGTCGTGATGAACCTCCGGATATCGATGTCGACTTTGAAAGTCAGCGGCGTGAAGAAGTGATCCAGTATATTTATCGTCGTTACGGTCGTGAACGGGCAGCGATTGCTGCCACGGTAATTACTTACCGCCGTAAAAGTGCGGTACGGGATATCGGTAAAGCACTGGGGCTGGATTTATTACAACTGGAACAACTGATTGCTAATTATGGCTGGCGTTATCGTGGTGAAAACTGGCTCGACGAACTGCTCAGCAACAGCCGCGAACCTGCCCGGTTATTGCAGCTGTTTAAACAACGAGTCAGCGAAATTCTGCATTTCCCACGGCATTTATCGCAACACGTTGGTGGTTTTGTTATCAGCCAGGGGCCACTGAATAATCTGGTCACCATTGAAAATGCCAGTATGCCGGGGCGCACTGTGATTCAGTGGGATAAAGACGACCTTGAAGCACTCGGTTTAATGAAGGTCGACATACTCAGCCTGGGCATGATGTCGGCGATCCGCCGTTCGCTGGACATGTTATCCAGTCACGAACAGCGCATGACCCTGGCCGATATCCCGCGTGATGATCCGGCGACCTACCAAATGTTACAACGTGCCGATACCATCGGTGTATTTCAGGTCGAAAGCCGGGCACAAATGAATATGTTACCGCGGTTACGACCAGCCAATTATTACGACCTGGTGATTCAGGTCTCCATCGTCCGCCCCGGCCCGATTCATGGCGATATGGTGCATCCTTATCTGCAACGCCGCCGTGGACAGGAAGCAGCCGATTATCCGCTGCCAGCACTGAAACCTATTCTGCAACGTACTCTGGGTATTCCGCTGTTTCAGGAACAGATGATTGCTTTTGCCATGGTCGCTGCCGATTTCACCGCCACCGAAGCCGATCAGCTCAGACGTTCGATGGCCAGCTGGCGCAAAAAAGGCCATATGCAACAATTGCAGCAACGGCTGGAAACTAATCTGCTGAAAAATGGTTTTCAGCGCGATTATATTCAGCGAATTCAGCGTCAGCTGGAAGGATTTGGCGAATACGGCTTTCCTGAATCCCACGCCGCCAGCTTTGCTTTACTGGTGTACGTCAGCGCCTGGCTGAAATGCCATCACCCGGCAGTGTTCTGTTGTGCCCTGCTGAACAGCCAGCCGATGGGATTTTACAGCCCGGCTCAGCTGCTACAGGATGCACGTCAGCATGGCGTGGAAATATTACCGGTGGATGTGAATCACAGCGACTGGCAACACCGGCTGGCTGCTGGCAGCGCAGCTAAAAATAACCAGAAAGCGGCTATCCGGCTGGGCTTAAGACTGGTCAAAGGGCTGACAAAAGACGCCGGACAACAGCTGCAGCAACAGCGGCCACTGGCGGGATATAGCAGCATCGCCGATTGTGTACAGCGCGCCCGGCTAACGCAACAACAACGCCAGGCACTGGCATCGGCCAACGCGTTTGGACAACTGGCCAGTGACCGCTATCAGGCTCGCTGGCAGGTCGCCGAACCGTTACAGGACGATTTATTAGCACCATTACAGCAACAACCAGCCAGCGAAAACGAAAGCTGGTTACCTGCCCCGTCAGAAACCGATAATCTGACCGAGGATTATCACAGCCTCGGGCTCAGCCTGGGACGGCATCCGCTGGAAATAATGCGGCAGCAGGGAACCTTAGGTGACAGTGTCACTGCTCTCGGGCTGAAACATTGTGCTCATGGTGATGAAGTGTACGTCGCCGGGCTGGTGACCTGCCGTCAGCGGCCGGGTACATCAGCCGGTGTCACCTTTGTAACGCTGGAGGATGAAACCGGCAATATCAACGTTATTGTCTGGCTGGCTACCGCCCAGCGGCAGTTAAAAATGCTGGTACAGTCAAGGATTCTTCAGGTGTATGGCAAGGTGGAAAAAGACCCGGATTCCGGTGTTATTCATCTGATTGCGTATCGCTTGCTGGATCTGAGCCGGGCACTGCCGTTACCGATGAACTCCCGGGACTATCATTAAACGGCTGGCTGGCATTAAACGGCTTAGCATCATTAAATTGTTTATTATTCTGCAATACATAACGGCGTAAATCCTCCACCGCTAACGGCCGGGCGAACCAGTAGCCCTGAAAATAATCACACCCGAAGTTTTGCAACATCCGCATCTGATGTTCACTTTCAACACCTTCTGCCAACACCGACATGCCATAATTTTTACCAATCGCAATGATGTTTTTAATCATCTTGCGGGCTTTTTCATCACGGTCGATATAATCAACAAAACTTTTATCCACTTTCAGTTCGTCGATTGGCAATTTCTGTAACACACTGAGTGACGAATAACCGGTACCAAAGTCGTCGAGGGAAATATTAAAACCGCGGTTACGCAGATCAATCACCACCTTACTGACGTTATTCATATCTTCGATAAACAGGTTCTCGGTAATTTCCAGCACAATCTGCTGTGGCTGAAAACCGCCGGCCGTCACCTGCTGTGTCAGTAACGAAGCAAAGTTGGCCTGCATCAGCTGGCGCACCGAAATATTAATCGCCACACTGAACGACTGGTCCAGCTGATCCTGTAAACTGCGCATTTCCTGCAGGGTGCGGTTAATCACAAACTCACCCAGCAGCGGCATCAGACCGGAACTTTCAGCAATGGCAATAAACTGATCCGGAGGAATAAAACCCATTTCCGGGCTTTGCCAGCGCAGCAACGCCTCCACCCCAATCAGATGGCCGCGACGATCCACCTGCGGCTGATACTGCATATACAGTTCATTCTGGCTGACCGCACCACGCAATAACTGCTCAATACGGTAATTGCGTAAATACACGTCGTTCACTTCACGGCGGTATAATTCAACGCTGTTTTTTTCCTGTTTGGCTTTGTGCATCGCCACATCGGCAGCGCGTAATAACTCATTCAGGTTGCGGCCGTGTTCCGGAAAACGGGCAATACCAATACTGGCTCCGGTATGAAACTGCAGGCCATGGACCCAATAACCGTCGGACACCAGAGCCAGTAACTTAAAGGCTTTATGCTGCAGCGACATTTCATCACTGATAAAGGTCACGACCACAAACTCATCGCCCCCGAGCCGTACCAGGATATCGCTGGGCTCCAGCTGACGTTGCAGCTTCTGTCCCATCTGAATCAATAACTGATCACCATAATCGTGGCCAAAGTTATCGTTAATGCCCTTAAAATTATCGACGTCGATAAATAATAATGAAAATTCCTGGCTACCGCGGGTCAGGTCATCGGTGCGTTCAATCAGAAACTGACGGTTGGGTAAACGGGTCAGCGGGTCGTGGGAAGCCTGATATTCAAGTTTTTCCAGCGTCCGCTGTTCCGCCCGGGCGATTGAACGAAACAACAAAAACACCAGCCCCTGTACCAGAATAAAAATAACCGTATAGGTCGTAAGCAGCGGAATAAACTGAGCAACCACTTCATCCATACTGACCGATGACATCACCCACAACCGATAACGCGGCTCGTACACCGCCGCTTCAATCCGTTTTCCCTGTGGCTCAGCGCGAATATAAGCGGTGGCCTGTTGTAATTGCCGGATGTCCTGCAATGAACGGCCGCTGGTTTTTTCCAGTGCCTGAAAAGCCGCCTGTAACCGTGCCGGATTTAACGGCTGCATATAACGCTGTTCCGGCTGATTCACTTCGGAGGAGTGATATTGCAGATAATGATCCGCCGCGCGCACCAGGCTGACTTCATCGGTGGCGCTGTAATGCAGGTCTTTATGTAATAACCGGCTGGAACCGAGAATATTGATACCGGCCGTCATGACTGCCACCACCTCACCCTGATCATTACGCAGGGCTTTACGGATAGGGATCAGCCAGTCGCCAATGGCCTGTTGAAAATAAGTCCGCCCCAGCACCATGCCGGGTTCCGTTAAGGTCTGACGAAAGGAGTCACGGCTTTCAGGCTGTTGTAATAAGTTCGGTAACAGAGCGCGCTTCTGACCTGAGTCCACCAGCATCAGCTGACCATCCGGTCGTGCCAGGCCGAAGCCCACCAGCGACGGATTCACCTGTAATAACTCATCCAGCAAACGGGGCGAACGCACCTGTTCAACCTCAGTGTCGAGTTTCAGCAGCTGCTGCCCCAGCACATCCAGCATCATTTCCTGGCTGACTAACACCGCGTGTACCGCCGAACTGACCTGTTCAGCACGGTGGATATGTAACATTTCCTGGTCGGCCACAATGCCCTGCCAGCGAACCTGGGTAATGATGCCCGCCAGCACGCTGCTACCAATTAAAAACAGCAGATAAATAATCCAGATATTTTTTCGCAGGTGCGCCATAGAAACAGGAAAAGTCGCCGTTTAACCGTCATCAGACATTCGCGCAGAGCATACGGAAGGCCCCGGTTAAAATCTAATGTAATTTGGTAACGGCTGACTCAGGTCAACGCCCGCAATTGCTGCAGGCGTAGCGAGTGCTTACACGGAGCTAACGGGAAAAGTCATGATCGGAACGAAAATCGCTACCGGCGTACAAATCCGATAACAAAATAGCACCGCCACTGGGTTGTACCACCCGGGCATGATGGCGGCGTAATTTACGTGGTTCGTCAACGCCACAGGAATGCGCAATGATGCCGACTTCCTGAATCATGGATTCAACGTACTGAGCAACCCGCACCGCTTTGTTGTCCACCACCAGACCTTTCTGTAGGCGGGGATCATGGGTGGTAATACCGGTCGGGCAGCTGTTGTTGTTGCACTGCAATGCCTGAATACACCCCAGCGCAAACATAAAGCCGCGGGCCGATACGACAAAATCAGCACCGGTACATAACGCCCAGGCCACCCGGTCCGGATTGATCAGTTTACCGGAGGCAATGACCCGGATGCGTGGCCGTAAACCAAACTCATCCAGCGTGTCCACCAGCATAGGCAACGACTGACTCAGAGGCAGCCCCATATAGTCCATCAGCGGCTGCGGCGCCGCACCGGTGCCACCTTCGGCACCATCCAGCGTGATAAAGTCCGGCGCACTTTCTTTGCCGCGCTGCATAATTTCGTGACACAGATCCTGAATCCAGTCCACGCCACCCAGCACGGTTTTAAAACCAACGGGTTTACCGGTGACGTCGCGCACGTGCGCAATCATATCAAGCAGATCATCCACCGAACGGATCTCCGGATGACCATTAGGGCTGATCGAATCTTCACCTTCGGCAATACCACGAATGGCGGCAATTTCCGCACTGACCTTAGCGCCGGGTAACATGCCGCCTTTGCCTGGCTTGGCCCCCTGACTGAGTTTGATTTCAAACATACGCACCTGCTCATGGGCGGCAATGGCACGCAATTTATCGTCATCCAGCTCGCCGGCAGGTGTACGTACACCGTATTTGGCGGTGCCAATCTGAGCCACCAGATCACAACCACTTTCCAAATGAAACGGCGACACACCACCTTCTCCGGAATTCATCCAGCAACCAGCCCGTTGTGCACCATAAGACAAGGCCCGGATCGCCGGTTTCGATAACGCCCCGTAACTCATACCAGAGATGTTAATCAGCGACTTTGTGGTGTAAGGATGACGGCAATGTTTACCAATGGTGATGGCTTCCGGTTCAGCAAAATCCTGCTTCAGTGCCGGAAACGGGCTGTTAACAAACAACACAGTGCCAGGTAAATCGAGCCGCCGGGTGGAGCCAAAAGCGATGGTGGTACTGACCTTTTTTGCCGCTTTATACGCCCAGGCCCGTTCGGCACGGTTAAACGGCATTTCTTCGCGATCCATAGCAAAAAAATACTGCCGGAAAAATTCGCCCAGATGTTCAAAAAAATAACGGAAACGACCAATCACCGGGAAATTACGGCGCACGGTATGGCGGGTCTGGGTGATATCCACCACATAGGCAAACACCAGCCAGACCAGTGCACCTAAGGTCAGCAGTGCCAATAAGCCGAGCAACAGCAACAGGCCGTAAGCGGCAAATAACAAAATATCATCAGGCATATCCGTTCTCCGGTGCGAGTCGTGCAAAGTTAAGCGGCTCAGATTACTGCGCTCTGACGTTATAGAAAAGGCAAAGCAGTCAGGAAAGACAGTTTTCCTGGGCCGACACACTCCCGAGCGCTCAAATATCTATACAAATATTATGCAAATAGTTTACATTGATACTATGAAACTTGGACTGATACTCGCTGACCAGCTCAGCCACACACTCGCCAGCCTGCGCGCGCTGAATCCACGGCAGGATGTTGTACTACTGGCGGAAGTTGCCGAAGAGGCCAGTTACGTCGCCCATCATCAGCAAAAAATCGCCTTGCTGTTCAGCGCCATGCGTCACTTTGCCGCTGAATTGCGCCAGCGTGGCTGGACGGTGATTTACCACCACTATAGCGACGTACTGCCCGACCACAGCGCTGCCACTTCGTTGCTCGACGTCGTCAGTCATTATTGCCGCAAACTGCAACCCGAAGCCGTGCTGATGACCGAGTGTGGTGAATACCGCCTGCAACATCAGCTTGATCAGCACTGGCAGGATGAACTGGCGGTTGAGCTGGCCTGCTACCAGGACGACCGCTTTATCTGCAGCACAGATGAGTTCCGGCGCTGGGCCGATGGCCGTAAACAATTACGCATGGAATATTTTTATCGTCAGATGCGCCGTAAAACCGGCTTATTAATGGACGATGACCAACCCGTTGGTGGCCAGTGGAATTTTGATCAGGACAACCGCAAACGTTACAACGGTGACGTGCCACTGGTGCCGCGGCTGATGCATCACCACGATGACACTGACCAGCAGGTGCTGAAGCTGGTGCAGCAACATTTCAGCCATCATCCCGGACGTCTCGATCATTTCCTCTGGGGCACCACCCGCGATCAGGCGCTGGCCGAGCTGGATCATTTTATTGAGCACCGCCTGCCCTGGTTCGGCCATTATCAGGACGCTATGAAAACCGGCGAACATACCCTGTTTCACAGCCTGATTTCACCCTATCTGAATTGCGGTTTATTAACGCCGCTGGAGGTGTGTCAAAAAGCCGAGCAGGCCTATCTCAATAATCGTGCGCCGCTAAACGCGGTAGAGGGATTTATTCGTCAGATCATCGGCTGGCGTGAATACGTGCGCGGTATTTATTGGTTACATATGCCGCATTACAGCGAGCAGAACGCTCTCAATAACCAGCGCCCGCTGCCCGATTATTACTGGCATGGAAAAACCCGGATGAAATGTATGAGCGAATGTTTCGAAAACACCTTTCGCCATGCGTATGCCCATCATATTCAGCGCTTAATGGTCACCGGCAACTTTGCACTGCTGGCAGGTATTATCCCGCAACATATTTGTGACTGGTATCTGGCGGTGTATGCCGACGCCTACGACTGGGTGGAACTGCCCAACACCCTGGGCATGGTGATGCACGCCGATGGCGGCTACCTCGGCAGTAAACCCTATGCCGCTTCCGGCAATTACATCAACAAAATGTCGGATTACTGCAAACAGTGTCATTACTCGGTGAAAACCGCGGAAAACGACAACAGTTGCCCGTTTAACAGCCTGTATTGGCATTTTATTCAGCGCCACCGACCACAATTTGAACGCAATCCAAGGATGACCATGATTTATCGCAGCTGGAGCAAAATGGCCGAAAACAAACAACAAGCCATCCTCGCCCGCGCCGAGCAGCTGCTGGACAGCCTTAACGATTTATAACGGCTCAGCCTATGGCCCATAAAAAAACTCAGCTACCGGAAAAAATCTGCCTGCATTGTCAGCGCCCGTTCGCCTGGCGAAAAAAATGGCAACGCTGCTGGCAGGAAGTGCGCTTTTGCAGCCAGCGCTGTAAGCAGACGTTTAAATCACTGCAGAAACAACCATCGCATGCGGCCAGCAGTAACCTGTGCGCCGCCGGCCAGGTAGAGGACGAATTTTAAATGTCTGACGCGTTTAACATCATCTGGTTGCGTAACGATTTACGCCTGCACGATAACCCCGCCTTTGAGCTGGCCAATCAAGCCGGCTTACCCGTGACCGTGGTGTTTATTGTGCCGCATTGCTGGATCAGTACTGAGCACAACGACGCAACACAACCACCACCCTTTAGTTATCGTGAGCCAACACTGCAAGCCTTCAACCAGCAACGCCTCGGCAATGCCAAAGCGCGGTTTTTGCGCGCCAGCCTGATTGATCTGCAGCGCCAGTTGTATCGTCAGAACATTCAGTTTCAGATGGTCTATGGCGATCCGGTTACCCTGTTCGGCCAATGGCAGACACTGGGATTACAGCAGGTATTTACCCAACAAGCTCAGGCACCGGAAGAGCAATATTGGCTGAATGCACTCGCGGCCGCCGGTATCCGCCTGACGCAATACAACAATCAAACGTTGTTCAGCCTTGAGCAACTTCAGGCGATGACATTAAACACCACGGCCGAAGGGTGGCCCGCCAGCTTCAGTGGTTTTCGTCGCCGGGTTGAAAAGCAGCTGCATACGGAGTCAGAGGTTTGCCCGGCTGCACCAATGCCACCGGTGGCATTACAGCTGGATGAGTTTGAATTACCACGCCAGCCCTCGATTCCCTGGCCAACAGACTTTTCCGGTTCAGGCTCTTCCAGCACACATACATCCGGTGCAAGCACATCCGCTACAAGCACGTCCGCTACAAACACATCAGGACAGAGCAGCGCCCTGCCCGCTTTGCGTTTTCAGCTGGCCGGAGGTGAAGACAACGGCCTGGCGCGGCTGTCGGCGTATTTATGGCAACACCAGGGGCTGCAACATTACAAACACAGCCGTAACGAGTTGTGCGGCGATAACGTCAGTTCGTTATTCAGTGCCTATCTGGCCTGGGGATGTGTATCCGCACGGCGGGTATGGCACGACATCGAGCACTATGAACAACAACTGGGCAAGAACGAACACAGCCAGTGGCTGAAATCGGAATTGTTATGGCGTGAATATTTTCATTGGTGTTTGCGCTTTTCCGGCCGCCGTTATTTTGTGTATCAGGGATTGATGAATAAACCGATGCCTGCCACTCACTTTAACCCGAAATTGTGGCAGGCCTGGCAACAAGCGCGCACCGGCGTGCCGGCCATTGATGCCGGGTTACGTGAACTGATCAACAGCGGCTATTGCTCCAATCGTATGCGCCAGTGGCTGGCCAGTTATTTTATCCACGAGTTGCAACTCGACTGGCGCTTAGGTGCACAATTCTTTGAAACCCATTTGCTCGATTTTGATGTCGCCATCAATTGGGGCAACTGGGCCTATCTGGCCGGTGTCGGTAACGATCCTCAGGGGCAAAACGGTAACGGGCGCTGGTTTTCGCTGAACAAACAATTGCAGCAATACGATCCGCAGCTGTCTCATCTGAAACAATGGTTGCCACAACTGGCCTGTTATTCACTGGCGGATATTCAGGCCCACAGCCGCGGCGACCATACCCTGGCCGGCTATCCTTCCGCCGTGGTTGCAGTGCGCTGAAGCGGCTGACCAGCACATCCGTAACAATAAAAAATGTACAACGGCAACAAAAAAACGGTCCGCCACAAAGTAGCAGACCGTTCAGGCAGGGTGCTTAAAGGGTGCAGAAACGGGTTCAGGCCGCCGGCGTAATGTTTTTCACATTTTTGGCCGTAAAGTAGGGAAATCCTCCATCGGAATCTCCCACTTCGATACGGCTAGCCGACAGTGGTGAACCTTTTATTGCCGCGATATAGATGCCGTGGCTGGTCACCAGATTTTTATCCACATCGTTAAATTGTGGCTGAGAAAAAGCAAAGGTTTTACGCTCACAGCCACGTTCCAGTGTCAGTACCAGCTGAGCATCCGTTAACTCATTAGCGCGGGTAAAATTAACATAAGTAACCCGATATCCCTGATCGAATTCATAAAGGTTCTGGTCGGCGACCTGGCGGCTCATGCTCATACATACATACTCATTACAATAACAAACCGGTATTTGTGGCTCACCGGATACCTTAAGGTTTAGCCGCTGCATTGAGCTGCCGCAATGTGTGATAACACAAAACTACAGTCTTTTCTGAAATTGAATAAAGTGGCAGATATTTGTCACAAAACTGCGTAAGAAAGACGGGTAATTCCCGTCAGGCCGTGTCAAAAAATTGAAGGTTACAAGAAAGCTACACAGCCTTACAGGCAGGAAAAACTGTTTTTCTTCCTACCAGTGCTGATGAATATCTTTCAGCGCCTGATGTGCTTCGGTGTAGTGATACTGAAACCCCTGCCCTAACAACACCTGTGGCTGCACCCGTTGTCCGGATAACAATAACTCCGACATTTCTCCGAATAACAGCGTCGCCAGCCAGGTGGGCAGCGGCGCCAGCGCCGGACGTTTCAGTTCGCGGCATAATGCCTGGGTGAATTCACGGTTGGTGACGGCTTTAGGTGCTGTCATATTCACTGCACCCTGTACCTGGGTGTGGCACAAATGATGGACGGCGCGGCAATAATCCTCCAGATGAATCCAGGACAACACCTGCTCTCCCTGGCCAATCACGCCACCTAACCCCAGCCGGAAGGGTAACCATAAACGTTTTAACATGCCCCCTTGCGGGCCAAACACCACAGCGGTGCGTAATAACAGCAAACGGTCGCTCAGACGACTGAATTCAGCTGCAATATTTTCCCAGTCGCGGCATAACTGCGCCGCAAACCCCTGACCTTCCGCTTGCTGTTCGGTAAACGCTTTGCCCTGCTGTTCGTCATTCGTGTAACTGCCATAAAAGCCGACAGCAGAGCCTGACATCACCAGCTGAAAATGTTGTTCACTGCGCTGTGCCCATTCCAGTAATTGCCGCGTCAGATCAATACGTGAGCGACGCAACACCTGTTTGCGCGCCTGACTCCAGCGGCCATCAGCAATGCCTTCACCGGCCAGGTTAATCAGCCAGTCAAACGGTTCGTTCAGCTGCGCCAGGCTGTCGCAGGCGCGTACCCTGCCCTGCCAGCGCTGCTCCACCCATTGTGGCCGGCGGCTGAGCACCACGATCTGATGATCCTGCTGTAACCAGTCATCCACCAGACGCGAGCCAATAAAGCCCGTGCCGCCGGTAATCAAGATACGCTTGCTCATCAGATATTCTCCTGTGATAACCCTGTTGCGGCACTACTGTGCCAGACTGCTGATCAATTAACAGCAAGCCGCCCGGCAAGTTAAGCCGGGCTGCTGACTTTTCGCATCAATCCGCGTCAGAACTGCTCCAGCGTCATCGCCATCAGGCTGTCTTTACCGGCTTCGATTTCTGTCAGCAGGCTGCTGGTCTGCGGCAGAATCTTCGCCATAAAGAATGCCGCACTGTGCAGCTTGGCCTGGTAGAAATCGGTTTCGCTGCTGCCGTTATCGAGCTGCTCACGCGCCACCCGTGCCATACGGCTCCAGAAGTACGCCAGCGCGGTTAACGCCATCAGACGCAGGTAAGGCGTCGCTGCCGAGCCGGCTTGTTCACGGTCCGTCATGCCGTTTTGCATCAGCCACAGGGTGGCTTTCTGCAGTTTCGCCATGGCCGCTTTCAGCTCGCCGACGTGCGGAGCATTCTCGTCTTTACAGTGCTCTTCCAACATGGCAAAGAAACGCTTCAGCGGACGACCACCGGCCATCCCCAGCTTACGACCCACCAGATCGAGCGCCTGAATGCCGTTGGTGCCTTCATAGATACGGGTAATGCGGGCATCACGCACGAACTGCTCAACCGGCCAGTCCTGAGTGAAGCCATTACCGCCCATCAGCTGCAGGCCATCGTTGGCGCAGAAGAAACCTTCATCGGTTAAGAAGGCTTTCACCACCGGGGTCAGCAACTGCACCATATCGTCGGCGTGTTCACGCTGTTCCGCGCTTTCGGCGTTGTGCGCGATATCGAGCTGCATCGAGGTGAAGTACGCCAGGGCCCGGCCGCCCTCAATGGTGGCCTTCTGGCGCAGCAACATACGGCGTACGTCCGGGTGGACGATGATGCAATCGGCTGCCTGATCCGGCTCTTGTGGACCGGCCAGCGAACGGCTCTGACGACGTTCTTTAGCAAACCCCAGTGATGTCTGATAGGCCGCTTCGGCGATGCCCAGACCTTGCAGACCCACCATCAGACGAGCGCTGTTCATCATCACAAACATCGCCTGCAGGCCTTTGTGCGGCTCACCAATCAGCCAGCCTTTGGCGTCTTCGAAGTTCATCACACAGGTGGCCGAACCTTTGATGCCCATCTTGTGTTCCAGGCCACCACAGAATGCCGGGTTACGGCTGCCATCTTCCAGGAACTTAGGCACCAGAAACAGCGAAATACCCTTTGAACCACCCGGCGCGTCCGGCAGCTTCGCCAGTACCAGGTGAACAATGTTATCCGCCAGATCGTGCTCACCGCCGGTGATCCAGATCTTGGTACCGGAAATGGCGTAAGAGCCATCCGCCTGAGGCTCGGCCTTGGTGCGGATCAGGCCCAGGTCAGTACCACAGTGCGGTTCGGTCAGACACATGGTGCCGGTCCACTCGCCGCTGATCAGCTTCGGCAAGAACCGATTTTTCAGCTCATCAGAACCGTAGCTGGTTAAGGCATTAATCGCGCCGTGGGTCAGGCCCGGGTACATACCCAGCGACAGGTTGGCGGAGCACACCATCTCTTCCGCCAGCGTGTTCAGCGTGTGGGGTAAGCCCTGACCGCCGTACTCAACTGGCGACGCCAGCGCGGTCCAGCCGTTTTCGGCGAACTGCTTGTAAGCCTCTTTAAAGCCCGATGGCGTGGTGACGCTTTTGGTTTCCGGGTCGTACAAACAACCTTCACGGTCACCGGAGGTATTCAGTGGTGCAATCACGTTTTCCGCCAGCTTTGCGCCTTCGGTCAACATGGCATCCATGATCTCACGAGTGGCATCTTCAAACCCGGGCAAAGCCGGCAGAACCTGATCGCCATGTAAAACCTCGTACAAGACGAATTGCATATCGCGTAGTGGTGCCTGATAGGTCATGCTAGTGTCCTCTTAATCATTAACGCTCAATAGCTATACATAAGTTATACATAATTTATCTATCAAGGCAAATAATGTTATACTCCGGGTGTTTTACCCGGTGGCTGAGCGATATCCGACGGTTACCAAAGTTGTACAGAGAAACAAAAGGACACGCGTAATTCATGGCACACATTGCAATCATTGGCGCAGGCATGGCAGGCCTCAGCGCTCTGCAGCTTCTGAAACAGGCCGGCCATCAGGTCACCGTATTTGATAAGAGCCGCGGCTCCGGCGGCCGCATGGCGACCAAAAAAGTCGGCAATGCCAGTTGGGACATGGGCGCTCAGTTTATCCGCAGCCACCACCCGGAATTCAGCAAAGTGTTGCGCCAGTGGCAACTCGATGGCTGGATCGAAGAATGGCAGATGCAGCCCCATGTGATTGATGATCAGGGCATCCGGCCTTCGCCCGACGATATCGAACGATTTGTCGGCGTCAGTCGTATGACAGCACTGAGCCGCAGGTTGCTGGCCGGTGCGGATGAATTTATTCCCTCCTGCCGTATCATCAGCTGTCAGTATCAGGCGGGCCAGTGGCAACTTTGCAGTGAGGACAACCGTCACTTCAACGGCTTCGATGCGCTGGTTATTAACACCCCGCCACAGCAGGCCAAACCGCTGTTGCAACAACCGGCCCCGGAGCTGGCGGCCCAGTGTGAGGTCGATATGTTGCCCGCCTGGAGCTTACTGTTAGCCTTTCAGCAACCGCTGAACAGCGACGTCAAAGCGGCCTTTGTCAAACACCCGATCATCGACTTTATCAGCTGCAACAGTGATAAACCGCAACGCGATAAACCTGCCGCAGGCGCCTTACAAACCTGGGTCGCACACGCCAATCACGACTGGACCCGGGCCCATTGCGACAGCCCGCGCGACTGGGTACAACAACAGATGCTGGATGCGTTTTTTGCCGTGCTGCGCCTTGATGCCCGGCCACTGGCCGAAGTGTGGCTGCATCGCTGGTTATACGCCATTGTTGACCAGCCGCTGCACAAAGGCGCACTCTGGTCCGAATCATTACCACTGGCGGTGTGTGGTGACTGGCTGGAACAAGGTGCTGTTGAAGGTGCCTGGCTCAGCGGCCGCAAAGCCGCCGAACTGACCCAGCAGCGCCTCGGTGCTGATCGCTGAAACAGCCATCACCCGAAGCAACACCTGAGTCCGCAGCAACACCTGAATGAACAGCAACACCCGAAACACCATTGAGGAACCAAGATGACCGCGCCAACCCCGAACAAAGCGTCCATTTTACTGGCCCATGGCAGCAGCGATCCGAACTGGCTGGCGCCGTTCGAAACCCTGTTGCAGCGCATTCGCGGCGAACTGACCGACAGCGCCCGGGTGGAACTGGCGTATATGGAACTGGCACAACCCAGCATGGAACACAGCATCCAGCAGCTGGCGGAGCAGGGCTTTCAGGTGATTGATGTATTGCCGCTGTTTTTTGCCGCCGGCCGCCATTTGCGTAAAGACGTACCGGCCATGTTGAATGAGTTACAGCAACGGCTGGCCAGCAGCGGCAAACAGCTGACACTGGAATTGCATCAGCCCATCGGCCTGGAGCCGGAGATGGCCAGCGCCATCAGCCAGGTGGTGGTGCGGAAATTGTCGTGATAACGACTTGTAGCTAAACAGCGGCGAAACAAACGTCCAGCCACAGTTTGTTGTGGCGATTGTGATTGCACTTGTCAGGGCTCTTGAGATAAATTCGTACGGAACTTCCGTACGTTTGGGTGATTTTATGGATACCATTAGTGTAAATAAGTTCAGAGACAACCTGAAAAGTGTTGTAGAACAGGTAGTTAGCAGACATGAGCCGCTTAAAGTAACCCGTCGGGCCGGTGAGGCATTTGTCGTTGTGAGCGCCGATGATTGGGAACGGGAACAAGAAACCTTGCATGTACTTCAGAACCAGGACTTGATGCAACAGATTTCAGCCTCTCTCGAGACTCACACCCGAGGTCAGGGATATAAGCCGACCGAAGAGCAGATGAATGAGATCACTGATATTTGAAGGCAATACCTGGCAAGCGTACGAAGCTCTGCGCGAGAAAGATAAAAAGCTGCATAAAGCACTTTGCAAGTTGCTTAAAGAAATGCTCCGATCAGACGATCCTTCAGCCGGTCTCGGTAAGCCCGAGGCGCTTAAACATAACTTATCAGGGCTGTGGTCAAAGCGTATTTCACAGAAAGACCGGTTGATATATCGGTTTGATGAAAATTCGATTTATATTTTCGCGATTGGCGGGCATTACGATCAGTTCTAGCACTATCAACAGTTGCCAGTAATTGTGGGGGCAGCGCCGGAGCAATTACTGGGAGACTATAAATAATTCTGTGTAACTGCACTGATTAAATATAGTCTCCCTAAAGGGCGAAACGCATATTTTAACTCATCAGACACAGAAAAACCCTGAAAAACAGGGTTTTCTCGAAGTTAATCTACAGCCTCAACGCCGCCAGCAGCGGCCGAGTGAAACGAGGTCCAGCGACCGCAGAGAGCGATGCTGGCTGGCCTTGTTAAATGTTTTCATTCAACGCCTGCTTAATATAATTTGAAAAGCTATCAGCCACTTTATAAGGGGGATCATTACCATCCATTATTCTGTATACTTCAGGATCATCTGATTCTCCACATAGGAAATAGTGATACTGAAACCCTTGATATTCACTAAAAACAAAAGCATTTTTTGGGAGCTGAAAGTCTAAATTATCTTCCTCAATCAACTCAAGTAGGTCTGCCCTAAGCCCTAGCATGAACGGATAAAGAATTTGGACATCGTGGCCAAGAACACACTCTTTTCCATAGGTTCTTAAAAATTCAATGTAAGCTTCTGGCAATTCATACTCAAACGAAGCTTTCACATTTTTAATTTCTTGGTCAGTGATACCCTTAATTTTCATGTTCCTAAATTTCATTTAACGCCTACCAGCACGGGCGAGTGAAACGAGTCCGACAGCTTGCTGGCAATACTGCCTGGCTTTGTTATATGCGGTCATAAGCTTCCGTAAACCAATTATAAGATTCTGATTCAGGCAGCCCTAGCCAGTCTTCGCTTGCATCCGGATTGATAGAAATCCACCAATCCTTAAGCTCTTTATAAACGCTTGTATCGATTTCAAATGGTTGCCACCGAATGTGCAAGTAATCTTGATCTGCAGGGTCATGTCCCTGAGCCATAAATTCATTGATCACTTTTAACGGTGGGAAATATGGCCCTCCGCTGATAATTTTGAACGTGGGACTATCATCGATAATTGTCTTAGCCAGCGCTAAATTATTCATCGTCTACTACTAACCCCATATAACGATTCAAGAAGGGGCGCCGCTTTTTGGCGTTCCATTTGCTTGATTTGTTATAGCGCAGTTGGTATTTGTATCAGTCAGATTAGCAATAATGACGCCTGAAACGATTGATGCAACAAGAGTCAAAACTGCAACAATGTACCAACCCCGCCTTAATTCCCAGCGTTGATGAAAATACGAAATTCCTTTAGGACCAATATAAAAATAGGAATCCTCATTTTTACTAAACAAGGTTGTACGACCGTAAGTTTGCCGCCCCTCGCCCTGTGAATAGCATTGAAATGTTTCTACTTGGTTCAAAGTTTCTTCATGAATAGGGCCAGTAAATCCGATATACCCCTCTTTTAATAATGCTGCAAGACCATAGAAATCTCGGTGATCATCATACTTGCGAACCATCATGCGAGAGACTTCCCTAATCCCAGCCTCTTCATTTTTATAAATGTATTCCAATATTTGATGGTAATTCTGTTTCATCGCGCCTTCTCAAGTTTGGAGCTATAACAGTATGTTCGTGTGCGTGCCTGATACTTCGGCGAGAATCTATCGAGCTGGTAACAGCAACTAACGGATTTCATTCTGAAACCTTCCTTAGCAAGACCATTCCCTTCGAGAAAAGCGTGCAGGCACACTATTTCGATTACTTTGCGCCTACTATCTTGTAAACCAAGTTAGTAAGTCGCTGATTTGATTGGTGTTTAAATTATCACCAACCACAAAATCGGACAAGCCCGAAAGCAAAGGGGTTAATCACCATCCGCAGAGGCCGCTGCATTACCACGCAGAGCGTGGGAACGAGAGGAGACTATTCGTGTGCGTGCCTGATACCTCGGCGAGAATCTATCGAGCTGGTAACAGCAACTAACGGATTTCATTCTGAAACCTTCCTTAGCAAGATCATTCCCTTCGAGAAAAGCGTGCAGGCACACTATTTCGATTGCTTTGCGCCTACTATCTTGTAAACCAAGTTGGTAAGCCGCTGATTTGATTGGTGTTTAAATTATCACCAACGGAGAAAACGGGCAAGCCTGAAAGCAAAGGGCTTAATCACCATCCGCAGAGCCAGCTGCATTACCACGCGGAGCGTGGGAACGAGAGGATTACCACTGTGGTTGTTTATTAGAGCCATCAGGATCATCTGTAAAACCCCGGCCCGACTCCAGCTCTTCAATCGCTGCCGCAGTCTGAGCGTTTGGCCGTTTGGCCTTCAGCTCAAACGGTATACCACCATGGTTGATCACCGCTTTAGCGAACAGCTTGAGTGCCTGGGACGGACTAAGACCCACCTCCTCACATACGTGAGTAAAGGCCAGTTTGGTATCCGCATCGATGCGGGTGCTTAACATTTCAGTTTTCATATTGCTGTCCAGATACTTCATATGTAAGACATAGTATTACAAAGTATATCGTTCATCATACACACGCACAATCTACTGACATCGCCACTGACCAGTCCAACAACATTCACGCCCGCACCTTATAACCCCCCGTCATTGCCCACCCCCTTTTCAGAACACTTCCCTTTTCCTATACAAAACCTCAAATTCTTATACAAAAACTGTTTGACTTGTACAGCTATACAACCCATATTATTTCTTATACAGAAATTGATACGAGGTTGTACAAGATGACCACAAACCACATCAATCAAGCGTTCAGCAGCAAGATACCGGTAGGCATCAGTGCCTGCCTGATGGGCCAGCAGGTGCGGTTTGACGGCGGCCATAAACGCTCTCGTTTCTGTACCGATGTACTGGCAGATTATTTTGACTATGTACCGCTCTGCCCTGAGGTCGCCATTGGCCTGGGGACGCCACGCCAGCCGATCCGCCTGGTCAGTGAATCCGCCAGCGACGAGCGAGTGTTTGCCCGTGGTACCCGTGATGAGTCGCTGGATGTCAGCGATGCGTTGCGCCAGTACGGTGAGCAGCAGGGTCGACAACAACAGCAGTTGTGCGGCTACATTTTTATGCAGAAAAGCCCCAGCTGCGGCGTGTTTGGTGTTAAGCGCTATTTACCCAACGGCATGCCGGAAGGGGTCGCGCGTGGCCTGTACGCCGATGAATTCATCAAGCAGCAGCCGCTGTTACCGGTAGAAGAAGCCGGACGTTTAAACGACGCCGGTCTGCGGGAAAACTTTCTGGTGCGGGTATTTGCCTACCACGACTGGCAGCAGTTTAGTGCGACGGATTTCAGTGCTCAGGATCTGATTGAGTTCCATGCCCGCTATAAGTATCTGGTGATGGCTCACAGCCAGACCTATTACAAATCGATGGGCCGTTTGCTGGCAGATTTATCGGCGGCAGATTTAAGTACAATTGCGGCACAATATTTCGAGCAACTAATGACCGCTCTGGCCAGTCCGGCATCGCGTAAGATGCACACCAATACCCTGATGCATTTGCAGGGCTACCTGAAAAACCTGATCAGCAGCGACGATAAACGCGAGCTGACCGATGTTATTCAGCAGTATCACCAGGGCATTGTGCCGTTAATCGTGCCGCTGACACTGCTGAAACATCACCTTAACCAGCATCAGGAAGCCAACCGTTACGCCCGCCAACAGGTGTATCTCAACCCCTATCCGTATCAGCTGGGGCTGCGTAATGCCATCTGAGATCAACCGTTTCAGTGGCCATTACCCGATCCGCGAATTCGCCCGCCTCACCGGGGTGAATCCGGTGACGCTGCGCGCCTGGGAACGGCGCTACGGCATCGTCCAGCCACAGCGCACCGATAAGGGCCACCGCTTTTACAGCGAGGCCGATATCCAGCGGGTGAACAACATCCTCTACTGGCTGGAGCAGGGTTATCCGGTGCGCCAGGTCAAACTGCTGCTGCAAAACGACCAGCCGCAAGCGCTGCAACAGGATGATGATGACTGGCAGCAGCGTCGCCAGCGCCAGATTACAGCCATCAGCGAAGGTCAGTTACAACAGCTCGACCGGCTGATTGTCGATGGCCTAGCCAACTACCCGATGTCGGTGTTTTACCAGCGCTGTCTGCAACCGGTGATGGCGTTTTTACAGGCGCAGCCGCTGCACTACCAGCTGTATTGCCAGCAACTGAAGCGCAGCCTGATCTGCCTGGTGCAGCGCCAGCAAAAACACAACCAAGACGCGCCGTTATTGCTGCTGAGCAATCATGAATCGCAGGAATTGTTTCTCTACGCCATGGCCTACGCCTTAGGTGCCGCCGCCTTCCGCGTAGAAGTGGTCTGCCAGCCACTGCAACCCGCCGACCTGGCCGCGCTGTGCCAGCTGCTCGACAGCGATCAGCTATGGGCCGATATCGAGCCGACCAACGCCGGCCAACAACAGCAGTGGGCTGAAGCACTGGCGCAACTGGCCTGCGAGCAAACGGTATTCAGCCGCCTGGCTGCCCAGGGCAGCCATCAGTTGCCCGACACCTTTGCCGAGCAACTGAGCTTTTTTATCCAACACCAAACTTTTCAGAAGGAAACCTCGTTATGAATCGCCTGGTGTGGTTCCGCAAAGATTTACGCGTCGCCGACAACCCGGCGCTGTGGCAGGCCCGTCAGGATCTGGCCAACAGTGGCGCCGAGGCGCGTTTGTATGCCGTCTTTTTTGATACCGAAGTTCAGTGGCGCCAGCATGGTATGGGCGAGCGCCAGATGAATCTGCTGCGCTGCGCCGTGAGCGAGCTGGCGCAGCAACTGCGGGCGCTGAACATTGCCTTAATCGTGATCCCCTGCGATACCTTTGAGCACAGCCTCGGGCGGCTTACGGCCCTGTGCGATGCCCTTAATGTCAGTAATATTTACGCCAACCACGAATACGAAATTAACGAGCAACGGCGCGATCAGACGCTGGCCGATGCCTGCCAGCAGCAAGACGATTGCCAGCCACGCGCGTTTCACCGCTTCCACGATCAATGTCTGATTCCGCCCGGCAAAGTACTTACCGGCGATGAGCAGATGTATAAGGTGTACTCGCCGTTTAAACGTGCCTGGCAAAAGGTGTTTCCGGGGTATTGTCAGCCGCCAAAGGCCACCCCTGCCGCCTGCGATGGCCGTAATTATCAGGCCCCCGAACAGCTATGCGGCGATCATCGCCTGCCCGAGTGCCAGCCTGACGCCTTGTGGAGCAGCAACGAAGATGACATCCACCAGCAGCTGCAGTCATTTTTGCAGCAGTCGGTGCAGCGTTATCATCAGTTGCGGGATATTCCATCACAGCCGGCCACCAGCCAATTATCCTGCGCCCTGGCGCTGGGGCTGATTTCAGCGCGCCAGTGTTTGTACAGCGCCTGGCAACAAAATGCCTGTGAACTGGCCGGAGGAGAGCCCGGCCTCGACAGCTGGATCAATGAACTGATCTGGCGTGAGTTTTACCGCCACCTGATCGTGGCTTACCCGCAACTGTGTCGCCATAAAGCCTTTAAGCCCGATACCGAAAACGTGCCATGGCGCTACAGTGAGAGCGATTTTAACGCCTGGTGCGAAGGCAAAACCGGCTATCCGATTGTCGATGCCGCCATGCGTCAGCTGAAGCAAACCGGCTGGATGCACAACCGCCTGCGCATGATCAGCGCCATGTTTTTAACCAAACACCTGTTGATTGACTGGCGCTGGGGCGAAGCCTGGTTTGCCAGCCAGCTGGTTGACTTTGATCTGGCGTCGAACAATGGCGGCTGGCAATGGAGTGCCTCCACCGGGGCCGACGGCGCGCCGTACTTCCGTATCTTTAACCCCACCACACAATCGCAGAAGTTTGACCCGGACGGTCAGTTTATTGTCCGCTTTGTACAAGAATTAGCAGCCCTGCCGGCCAAACAACGCCATCAGCCCGATAGCCTGAAACGCCGTCAGACCGGTTACCCACAGGAAATTGTGGCACATAAATTCGGCCGTGAACGGGCACTGGCTGCATTTAAAGGTGAACCTTTTGCACAAGTTATGTCTAACAATGGCAAAAGTTATACTGATGATCTGTTTTCAAATAATGGCGACGCCGCTGCGGCGTTACCTGACACTGATAAAAAAGGTGTGTAATGGACAAGCAACCGAGCATTCAACCTCAGTCGCGCTGGCGCAACATTCAGCGCTGGATTGATTCCGACGTTGGCCAGGATGAGGACATGACCAGTACCCGCTTTAACTGGCTGCGGGTGATGCCGTTTATTTTTCTTCATCTGATGGCGCTCGTGGCGCTGTTTATTGAGGTCAGCACCACCGCAGTGGTGGTGTGTTTTGCCTTGTACTGGTTGCGTCAGTTTGCCATCACCGCCTTTTACCACCGCTATTTTGCCCACCGTTCCTACAAAACCAATCGCTTCTGGCAGTTTGTGTTTGCCTTGCTGGGTAATATGTCGGCCCAGCGCGGGCCGCTGTGGTGGGCCGCTCATCACCGCGCCCATCATCAGCACTCCGACAGCGAACAAGACCTGCACTCGCCGGTACAGCGCGGCTTCTGGTGGAGCCATGTCGGCTGGTTCACCTGTGATGCCAGCTTCCGTACCCAGCTCAACCGCATCAAAGACTTTGCCAAATTTCCGGAGTTACGCTGGCTCGACCGCTTTGATATTACCGGCCCGGTGTTACTGGTGGCCTTGCTGTACCTGGCCGGCGAGTTACTGGCGCACTATTCGCCACAACTGAATACCAACGGGTTTCAGCTGGTGATCTGGGGTTTTTTTGTCTCCACCGTGATGCTGTTTCACTCCACGGTGGCGATTAATTCCCTCGGCCACATCTGGGGGAATAAACGCTTCAGCACCAAGGATCAGAGCCGCAACAACGCCTTTCTGGCGATTCTGACCCTGGGTGAAGGCTGGCACAACAACCACCACCGCTTTGCCGTCTCTACCCGTCAGGGGTTCTATTGGTGGCAGATCGACATTACCTATTACATCCTCAAACTGATGAGCTGGCTGGGCATTATTCACAGCCTTAATCCGGTGCCGGCGCATATTCTCGCCGAAGGCCGCGACGCTGAAAAAGTCGCTCGTGCCCAGGCAGAAACAGGTGTCTTGTCATGAATCAGGATGCGGTCACCGCGTTTCAGCAGCTCTACCAGCAACTGAACCGCGATACGGTGAATAAAACATTACTGGCCCAGGTATACGGCGACGCCATCCATTTTCAGGACCCGTTTCACCAGATATATGGCCTGCAGGCGCTGACCGATTATTTCGTCAACCTGTATGAAAACGTCGAATACATCGAGTTTGATTTTGGCCACTGCTGGTACGACAACAACCACGCTTTTATTCGCTGGCAAATGCACTATCGCCACCCCCGTATTAATGGCGGCAATACCGTCACGGTCGATGGTGGCAGTGAACTGATCTGGCAGGACAACCGCATCATTCAACACCGGGACTTTTTTGATGCAGGCCAGATGCTGTACGAAAAACTGCCATTAATCGGCTGGCTGATCCGCAAACTCAAGGAGCGCATGCAATGACCGCACAACCGCGCAAAACCGCCCCGCCGCTGGCGCAGCAAGTGATCTGGCTGACCGGCGCATCTTCCGGTATTGGTGAAGCACTGGTCAAATCACTGGCCAGCCGTTGCCTGCAATTAATTATTACCGCGCGCAACGCCGATAAATTACAGCAGGTCGCACAGCAGTCCGGTTGCAGCAATATTTTATGTTATCCGGCCGACATCACCGACCGCGATCAGCTGCACAAAGTCGCCGGTGAAATCGAACAACAATTCGGCCGCCTGGATACCCTGATTGCCAATGCCGGTACCTGTGAATACGTCGACGTAAAACAGTTCGATGCCGAATTATTCGAACGTGTGGTGCACACTAACCTGGTGGGTTTAGCGAATTGTACCGAAGCGGCGTTGCCATTATTGCGTCACAGCCAGCGCGGCTATCTGGTCGGTACCAGCTCAAGCGTGGCCTACTTGCCGCTGACACGGGCTCAGGCCTACGGTGCCAGCAAAGCCGCCACCAACCATTTTCTGGAAGCGATGAAAATTGACCTGGCTGGCGAACAGACCGATGTATCCGTGATTTGCCCGGGGTTTGTCAAAACACCACTGACCGATCGTAATGATTTTCCGATGCCGATGCGCATCAGCGCGGCTGAGGCCGCCGAGGAAATTATTCGCGGCATTGAGCGCCGCCAGTGGGAAATTCATTTCCCTCGTCGCTTCACCTGGATCTTAAAAACCATCGCGGCATTACCGGCCGGTTTACGGATGCGCATCACTCGCTCCATGAGCCGTAACCAAGCCAGCGCTTCCAGCCGCTAACCAAGGAATTCACTATGCCAACCGAATCGGTTTTCACCCCATCTGCGACGCCATTAACACCCGCTCCTGGTGGAAAAAAAATTGCCATCATTGGTTCCGGTATTGCCGGTTTAACCTGCGCTTATTTATTAAATGGTCGCCATGATGTGCACCTGTTTGAAGCCAATGACTACCTCGGAGGCCACACCCAGACCACCGATGTCCCGGTAAACGGCACCAACTATCCGGTGAATACCGGCTTTATTGTATTCAACGACTGGACCTACCCGAATTTTATCGAGCTAATGGATCAGCTGAAGGTGGCCAGTGAAGACTCCGACATGAGCTTCAGTGTAAAAAGCCCGCTGACCGATATGGAATACAACGGCCACGATTTTAATTCACTGTTTGCCAAGCGCCGCAACCTGCTGAATCCTAAATTCTGGCTGATGCTGCGCGATATTCTGCGCTTTAACAAAGAAACCAGTGCCGAGCTGGCCGCGGATGAAATTAACCGCAATGAAACGCTGGGCAGTTACCTGCAGCGTAAGCAATACGGCGATTATTTCCGCCGTTATTACATCATCCCGATGGGTGCGGCGGTCTGGTCAGCCAGCGAAGAAATGATGATGTCATTTCCGCTGTACTTCTTTGTGCGCTTTTTTAATAACCACGGCATGCTCAGCGTTGATGACCGCCCTCAGTGGCGCGTGATCAGTGGTGGCTCGCGCTCATACGTTGAAGCCATCGCCAAACGATTGCCGGAAAATCAGGTATTCCTCAACACCCCGATTCAATCGGTTGAGCGCCTCAGCCATGGCGTCGAGCTGACCTACAACCACCTGGGGGAAAAATGCCAGAACCACTTTGATGAGGTGATCTTTGCCTGTCACAGCGATCAGGCACTGCACATGCTCAGTGATGCCACCCATGTTGAAAAACAGGTGCTGGGTGCTATCCCTTATCAGATGAATGAAGTGGTGTTACACACCGATGAAACCATTTTACCGAAGCGCAAAGCCGCCTGGGCAGCCTGGAATTACCACATCGACGAGAACACCAAGCAACGCGACACCGTTGCCGTTACCTACTACATGAACCGGTTGCAGAATTTTGACCACTGCCCGAAACATTTCTGCGTCACACTGAACAAAACCGAAGATATTGATCCGGCCAAAATTATCCGTATTTTCCAGTACGCCCATCCGGTGTTCACCATGGAAGGCATGTTGGCGCAAAAAAATCATCACACCATTAACAATAAACACCACACCCACTTCTGTGGTGCTTACTGGTTTAATGGTTTTCATGAAGACGGCGTCAACAGCGCGCTGCGGGTGTGTGAATCGTTTGGCATTACGCTGAAAAATCATCACCCGGACGATGCCTGGGTTAACCAAAACCACACGTCAGACCGCACCTCAAACCGCACCTCAAACCGCAACTCAAACCGCACTACAGACCAGGCCGCAGCGGATAACAGCGGGAAGGTTGCCTGATGAATAGCCTGGTGGACTCCCCGTTTAACAGCCGCATTTACAGTGGCTGGGTGCGGCATCGTCGTTTTACCGCGGTAAACAATACCTTCCGCTATCGGGTCTTTATGGTGATGCTCGACCTGGATGAGGTGGATGCGATCTTTAAGCTGTCACCCTTTTGGTCGGTGCGCCGCTGGGCAGCGGCGCGTTTCCGCCGCCAGGATTATTTTGCCGGGCAACAGCCGCTCAGCCAGGCTGCAAGGACGGCGCAGGATTCTCAGGCCGCAGAACTGAAGCAGGCCGTCATCAGTCGCTTTTATCAGGACACCGGGCTGCGTGCCAGCCGCGTGTGTGTACTGACCAATTTGCGCTATTTCGGTTATCTGATTAATCCGGTGTCGTTTTATTACTGCTACGACGATAACAACCGCTTGTTGGGCACCCTGGCGGAAATCACCAATACGCCATGGGATCAGCGTTTTCATTACACCCTGATCGAACACCAGGCTGAGCAAGCTCAGGCGACACGCGCAATTGCTCCCAGCCGGGTGTTCAGCGATGCTCAGCAGCATAAAAGCGAATATCGCTTCGCCAAAAGTTTTCATGTCTCGCCGTTTAACCCGATGCAGATGAGCTATCGCTGGGTGATGCAGCAACCGGGCGATGAATTACTGATTCATATGGAAAACTACGCCGCCGCTGATGACAAACAACAAAACCAGGCCGACGACCAGCCACAGCGCCACTTTGATGCCACCCTGCGGCTGACGGCCGAGCCTTTTACCCGTGCCAGTATGCACCGCGTTATTCGCCAATACCCAATGATGACGCTCAAAGTGGTGGCCGGAATTTACTGGAACGCACTGAAACTCTGGTTACGTCGTTCACCGTTTTACGATCACCCTCATAACGATCCGGAGCAAACCCTGCGTCAGCAGCTGAGTCGCTCGGATCATACCGCGGGCCAACAACCCTCTTCGTTATCCACTGCGCTTCAGAAGGAGTCGTTGCAATGAAATCCACTACTGTTAAATCCACCCCCAGCACTCAGCCATCGATGCATTGGATTGACCGATTATGTCGCAACGGCCTGTTCAGTACGCTGGAAAAACTGCACACCGGCAGCCTGACCATTGTCGAAGGTGATCAGCGTTTTGTGTTCGGCCAACCGGAAAACAACGGCGATTATGCCAAGCACCAGTGTGAAATTGAAATTCACGATTTTGAGGCCTACCGCAACATTGCCTTATACGGCAGTGTCGGCGCCGGCGAAGCCTACATGACCGCCGACTGGAGCAGCCCCGATCTGCCTATGGTGATTCGGGTACTGGCGCTCAATAAAGACGTGGTGGATCAGATTGATGGCGGCTGGGCCACAGTCGGTAAAGTGGCACTGCAGTTTTTCCATCAGCTGAATAAAAATACCGAAAAAGGCTCGAAGCGTAATATTGCTGCACACTACGACCTCGGCAACGATATGTTCGAGCTGTTTCTAGATCCGACCATGATGTATTCCAGCGGTATTTTCCCCAGTGACGATGCCACTATGGAAGAAGCGTCGGTGTACAAGCTCGATCGTATTTGTCAGAAACTCGATCTCAAGCCGGGTGACCATCTGGTCGAGATCGGCACCGGTTGGGGATCCATGGCGATCCACGCTGCCAAGCATTATGGCTGTCATGTCACCACCACCACCATTTCTGAAGAGCAGTTTGCCTGGGCAGAAGATAAGGTCCGTGCCGAAGGCTTGCAGGATAACATTACGCTGCTGAAACAGGATTATCGGGTATTAGCCAGCGAACGTGCCGGCCAGTTCGATAAACTGGTATCGATTGAGATGATTGAGGCGGTGGGTTATCAGTACCTGAATACCTACATCGATGCCTGCAGCGCGTTATTAAAAGACAACGGCGTGGCACTGATTCAGGCCATTACCATCGATGATCAGCGCTACGAACAAGCCAAAACCGAAGTCGATTTTATTAAACGCTATATTTTCCCCGGCAGTTTTATCCCCTGCGTCACCGCCATTCAAAACGCGGTTACTCAGGCATCGGATATGAAAATGACCCATATGGAAGATATTACGCCGCATTACGCCCGCACCCTGGCGGCCTGGCGCGAGCGCTTCCTGGCCAACCGCGATGCCATTAAAGCGCTGGGCTACGACGACACCTTTATTCGCCTGTGGGATTTTTATTTCGCCTATTGTGAAGGGGGTTTTGCCGAGCGGGTCATTGGTGACGTGCAGCTGATGTTCGCCAAACCACGCAACCGTCGCACCCCGGTGCTGGGAAAGCTGGCTTAACTTATGAGCTGGTCAAATGTATTCAGCCGCCCGACTCCCTGGCTGAAAACCGTCATTAACGCACTGTTGTTTCAGGCTTGCTGGCTGGCCTGTGTAATTGGCGGAGACCCCTGGGCCTTTGCCGCACTACTGCTGTTGTTGGTGGTACACGCCGGATGGTTATTAACTCGGCAGGAATTCTCCCGGGAACTGGTCATTGTCTTACCGGTTATCAGCGCCGGTATTGCCTTTGATACCCTGCTACTGCATGTTGGCTGGCTGAGTTTTGCCGATCACAATTCGGCGGTGATTCCGTTCTGGCTGATGGTATTGTGGCTGGCGTTTGCCTGTACCCTGCGCCATTCCCTGGCGGGGCTTATTCGCCGTCGCTGGCTCGCCCTGTTATTAGGAGGCCTGGGAGCCCCCTGGAGTTATTATCTCGGCGATAAACTGGGCGCCGTTAATGCCACCACCGAAGGCTTAATTGCCATCGGTTTATTTTGGGGAGCGTTACTGCTGTGGGTCTGTGCGCAACTGCGCCGACCCGTACTGAACAACCCGGGAGAGACACTATGAACTGGCAGCCGTTATTGAAATGCTTACCGGGCCTGTTACCAAGAACGCGTTCAGTAACAAGATCACGCATAGTCACAAGCCGCTTGATGTTCACAGTGTTGCTATTGCTGTCATGCAACAGCCAGGCAAAACAGCTGATTAATTATCTCGGCGAAGCGCGGGCACTGGATGATGCGGATACCGTTTTGTATCGCGAGGAGCATCAGTTGTGGCAACAACAAGATCAACAAACCGGCCAGTGGCGACCGCTCAGACGTCTGGTGAATTATTATTCCGCCGACGGTGAACTGATCGCGCAAAAACGCAATGAGTATCCGGGCCTCGCCAGTCAGCCGGATTTTATACTGATGGATTTTCGCCAACCTTATAAAGAAGAGGCAAAACGCACCGATAAAGGCCTGCGCCTGACCTTATCGGAAAACGGCGACGTCAGTCGCGATATCGTCAACGACAGCGACTACTCTCTGGTGGTGGATGCCGGCTTCGACGATTTTATTCGTGCCAACTGGACGACACTGCTGGCCGGCGACAGCGTGCCCTTTAGCTTTGCCTCCGCCGCACGCCAGAGCAGCGTTAATTTTGAACTGCAGGCGCAAAACCCGGATGCCAGTAACAGCGAACCACTGAAGCTGACAATGACGTTAAATTCTGCGTTACTGTCATGGCTGCTGGACCCGATTGAGCTGGAGTATCACCGCCAGACTCAACAACTGCTGCGCTACCGTGGTATCAGCAATATCCCGGACGCCAACGGTGATGGCCAGCAGGTCGATATCCGTTATCGATACTTCCATAAAGATTCAGCTTCTGTTAATACTGACCAGCCACAATAACCGCCAGCGTTCGTTAAACAGGGAAATACCATGGCTTTTTCACCGACACGTTATTTATTGGCTGCCACCATCAGCAGTGCCTTGCCCACAGTGACACTGGCTGCTGAACAAACGGAGAGCAGCAGCGACACGGACAGTGTCAGACTGGACAGCGTTCAGGTACAGGGTGAAGAAGCACCGCTGACAGAAATATCTACCGACAAACTGTTGCGGGTACCCGGCTCCGGTAATGACCCGTTAGGCGCGATCGACAGTTTACCCGGTGTGGTGTTTGCCAATGGTAATCGCTCAGAGCCGGCAGTACGGGGGTCGTCACCGGAAGACAACGCGTATTACGTCGACTTTTTACCCGTGGGATATATTTTTCACCTGGATACCAGCAGTATTCTGAATGATAACGTGGTAAAAGACTTTACCCTGGAAGCCGCTGCCTTTGGCCCACATTACAATAACGCCACCGGCGCCGTCATTGATGCTGATTCGCGCCTGCCCTACCAGGACCGCGGCCAGACGGTCATCGATGTCAGCCTGTTAAAAGCCGGGATTTTTGTCGAAAATCAGGTCAGTGATGATCAGGCGTTTTATTTTTCTGCACGCCAGAGTTTATTTCAGTATTACATCGAAAACTTCCTGGATGAGGAAGATTTTGAATTCACCCAGGTACCGGAATTTTACGATTATCAGGGTAAATACAGCTGGCGTATCAGCGACAGCGAAAGCCTGACGTTTCAGGTGATTGGTGCACGGGATAAAGGCGCTGTTTTATTCGCCGAAGATTCCGATACCGTGTTGCAGGACCCGGGCCTGGAAGGTGGCATTCGCTTTGAACAGTTTTTTAATACCCAGGGGCTGGTATGGGATAAATTATACTCGTCCGGCATGACCCATAAAATCGGCATTTCCCAACTGGAAGAAAAGTTTGCCTTTGGTATTGGTGCCGACAACCGCATTGATGTCAAAGTGAATTCCTACCACCTGCGTTCCCAGTTTACCTATCCGCTGAATTACGATCATGAATTGCAGTGGGGTCTGCAATATAAAGAAGCACAAACCGGCTATAACGGCCGTTTCTCGGCCCCCAATTGCGATGGGTTTGACCCTGACTGTCGCATTGTTGATGGCACCGATACGTTATCCGGTAAAGGGAAACCTGTGATTAAAACCTGGTACGCCAACCTGGCGGATGCCTGGTCGGTTACGCCCTACTGGACGTTAACCCCAGGTGTGTTGATTTCCACCGACGACTATACCGACCAGAACTTTACCGAACCGCGCCTCAACAGCCGTTGGGAATTTACCCCGGGCTGGGCTTTTACCTCAGGTTATGGCCAGTACCATATACTGCCGGATAACTTTGGCGCTTATACGCCGGAATTTGGTAACCCGGAACTGGATCAGCCAACCGCCGATCATTATGAACTGGGTATCGAAAACGAACTGGCCAATGATTTGTTCTGGAAAGTGGAGGTGTATTACAAAACTCTGAAGGACATTATTATCGGTCGCCCGGGTCCGGAACTGTATAACTACGATCTGGAGCAACCCGCTGATCTGGCCGCTTATAATGCCTTACCACGTTATACCAATGACGCTGACGGCCGCGCCTGGGGCATGGAATTCTTTATCAATAAAAACCTGACCGATAAATGGTACGGCTGGTTATCCGCAGCGTATTCGCGTACCGAACGGAAAGACCAGCTGACCGGTGACAATTTCCGTTATAACTACGACCAGCCGGTAATCATTAATATGGTCAGCAACTACCAGTACAATAAAGACTGGCAGATTGGCTTTAAATGGCGCTTTCAGAGCGGTCAGCTGGTTACACCAATCATCGGAGCTGAGTTTAATCAGACAAAAAGTGACAAAGCTGGTCGTGATGTATATGACCCAATTTACGCCGATCTCAATTCCGAACGATTAAAAGCCTATCACAAGCTGGATATCCGCGCCGACCGCACCTTTATATTCAAATCCTGGGAAATGGACTTTTACGCCGAAGTGCTGAACGTCTATGGCCGCCAGAATGTGGTGGACTACGAATACGAAGGAGACGACTACAGCAAACGCAACGAGGTTACCGACCTGCCCACCATTATTTCATTTGGTATCAAGGCCAAACTCTGACCGGCAAAGCGGCCGCTGGCTTCAGGCTAGCGGCCAATATGGATCAATAACAAAATTATCATACCAATTGTTCCATAAACCTTTTAATTTCTGAAACAGCCCCCATACTGTGAATCATTGTTACCCTGAGGTCAGAAGAATATGTTGATCGGTAAACGTGAAGAATTTGATCTGAACGAAATGGCCATTTTTGTTCATGTGGTGGAAGCCGGTAGCTTTACCGGTGCTGCCAAAAACCTGGGGCTGCCTAAGTCCACGGTGAGCCGTAAAATTACTCAGCTGGAAGAGCGACTGGGCGTGCGCCTGATTCAGCGTACCACCCGCAGCCTGCGCCTGACCGATACCGGCAATGCCTATTATAACCACTGTGCCCGCATCCTCAGCGAAATAGAGGAAGCGAATATTGCCGTCACCCAGATGCAAAGCACCCCCACCGGTACCTTGCGCATTACCGCTCCGGTGTTGTTTGGTTCGACGGTGCTCAGTAGCCTGGTGGCGGAATATATGGAACAACACCCACAGGTCAGTATCGACCTGACGTTATCCGATCAGAAGCTGGATCTGGTACAGGAAGGCATAGACATCGCTTTCCGCGTTGGTCAGCTGGAAGACTCCTCCCTGATTGGTCGTCATCTGGGTGACGTACGTGGCCTGTTATGTGCCAGCCCGGACTATCTGCGTCGCCACGGTTCCCCTAACCATCCGAACGATCTCAGCGATCATATCCTGTTATCCAGCCCGGACTGGAACAGCTGGGGCTTTATCGGTCCGGATGAACAGGAGCATACGGTGCAGGTTAAACCGCGGCTGCAGGTGAACGACTTTGCCAGCCTGTATACCCTGGCACTGTCGGGAGTCGGGATTGCACCGCTGCCAATGATTATTGCCGCTTCCGCCATTCGTTCTAAGAATCTGGTGCCGGTATTATCTGACTGGCCGTTTGAAACCAGTCCGATCCATGCGTTGTACCCAAGCAATCGTCACTTATCAGCCAAGGTACGCAGCTTTGTTGATTTTGTCATTGAAAGTGTGCGGCCAAATCCGCCGTGGGAAGTGGAACTTGCTGAAGCCAGTCATTCTCTGAAGGACAATAACGACAGCCGTTCCTTACAATAATCCACAGGAGTTCCGCCATGGCTACCCTCGCACCGCAACTCAAGCTACACAGCCGGTTGCAGTCATCGCAGTGTGGCGGAACAAAGCCGTGATGCGGCGCGTCATCCGTTTGCCACGCTGGCATTTTTTGAACTGCAGCCGGATGATACCGTGGTGGAAATCTGGCCCGGCTGAAACTCAGCAGGGGCTTTAGTTGCCGGACGCTCGTGTTAATCAGTCGCTGCCGAATAAATCGCGGGTATACACTTTAGCCGCCACATCCTGCAGATCATCGGCCATCCGGTTCGCAACAATCACATCCGCTTCAGCTTTAAAGCGGGTTAAATCACGTTCCACCCGGGAGCGGAAAAACTCATCCTCTTCCATGGTCGGTTCGTAAATCACCACCTCAATGCCTTTGGCCTTGATGCGTTTCATGATGCCCTGAATGGCTGATGCGCGGAAGTTATCCGAGCCGGACTTCATCACCAGCCGGTATAC
Organism: Bacterioplanoides pacificum; assembly: GCF_042648445.1. Lineage (NCBI taxonomy): Bacteria > Pseudomonadati > Pseudomonadota > Gammaproteobacteria > Oceanospirillales > Oceanospirillaceae > Bacterioplanoides > Bacterioplanoides pacificum. The sequence continues at coordinate 160,907 of NZ_JBHRYB010000015.1, read as the reverse complement.
CCCAACAACACTGGGATTACGGGCAATAATAGAATCGGCAATAAAATCTTTGCGGGTGGTATTGGCATCAACAATGGCACGCACCATGTTATTTGGCACGTCTTCAAAATTCGCCAACAACTGCTTGGTATCTTTGGGCAGACAATAACCGCCGTAACCAAACGACGGATTGTTGTAATGGCTGCCGATACGCGGATCGAGACCAACCCCTTCAATAATCTGCCGGCTGTTGAGACCATGTACTTCAGCGTAGCTGTCGAGTTCATTAAAATACGCTACCCGCATCGCCAGATAGGTATTAGAGAATAATTTAACCGCTTCGGCTTCGGTGGATTCGATAAATAACTGATCGATATCCTGTTTAACCGCACCGCCTGCCAATAAGCCGGCAAAGGTACGCGCCCGTTCGCTGTCTTCACCAACAATAATACGGGACGGGTATAAATTATCGTATAACGCTTTGCCTTCGCGCAGAAATTCCGGCGAAAAAATAATGTTATCGCTGCCGGTTTCCTGTTTGATACGCTGGGTAAAACCCACCGGCACCGTCGATTTAATAATCATCACCGCCTGTGGGTTTTGTTGCATCACATCATTGATGACCGATTCCACACTGGAGGTATTAAAATAGTTGGTATCGACGTCGTAGTCGGTAGGCGTGGCGATAATGACAAAATCTGCACCGTCGTAGGCACTGCTTTTATCCAGAGTGGCGCGAAAATTCAGATCATCGCGCTGTAAAAATTCTTCAATTTCTTTGTCCACAATCGGCGACTGACGCTGGTTCAGTAAAGCCACCTTGTGTTCATCAATGTCCAGTGCCACGACTTCATTATGTTGCGCCAGTAACATGGCATTGGATAATCCGACATAGCCGGTTCCGGCAACGGTCACTTTCATTTGTTTACTCGCTGTATCACAACTTCGCCAGTTCGCCGGCGTTTTACGTTAAAAAAACGAGGCTCACAATAACACCCCGGTTGCGTTGCGACCAGTCGCAACTGCGCCAGCTGTTATTGTCTGCCATATTTATCCTGTAAGCGGATAATATCGTCTTCGCCCAGATAATCACCGGACTGCACTTCAATCATTTCCAGCAACTCCGGCCCCGGATTCTGCAATGCATGGATTTCTCCGGCCGCGATATAGGTCGATTGATTTTTTTCCACCCGATAACTCTGATCGCCACGGGTTACCCAGGCACAACCGGCAACCACCACCCAATGTTCTGCCCGCTGCTGATGACGCTGTAATGAAATTTGCTCACCGGCACGGACACAGATTTTTTTGACCTTATAACCCGGCCCCTCGGTCAGCACATTATAATGCCCCCAGGGCCGGTACACCTGACGCAGGCGCGCTTCGTGTGCGGTTGCCGGCAAGCTGGCCACCAGCGATTTAATATCCTGTGCCCGGCTTTTATCAGCCACCAGCAGGGCATCTGCGCTATCCACAACCACCAGGTTATCCACCCCGGCCAAAGCAATCAGGCGCTGATCACCATAAATCAGGTTATCATGGCTGTATTGCAGTTCCGTGTGGCTGCTTTGCCCCATACAGACATTACCCTGTTCGTCTTTATCACCCAGCTGCCATAACGCTGACCAGCTGCCGATATCATCCCAGCCACAATCCAGTGTCGCGACGATGACTTCGCCCTGCGCCGCCAGCGGTTCCAGTAGCGCATAATCCACCGCTTCAGCCGGTGCACAGGCAAACGCGTGAGCGTCCGGCCGCAGAAAGTCCAGATCCTGCTGCGGCTCGGACATCGCCCGGGCACAGGCATCCGCCATCGCCGGACAGTACTGCTGTAATCTCTGCAGATACACATCAGCGCGCAGCACAAACATGCCACTGTTCCACAGGTAGCCCTGGTCAATAAACTGCTGAGCCCGCCGGACGTCCGGCTTTTCAACAAACGCCTGAACCGGCGACAAACGTTCACGGCTGGCGGGCTGAATATACCCAAAACCGCTTTCTGCCCGTGTTGGCAGTACCCCCAAAGTACCCACTTTCCCTTCTTGTTGTACCGCCGGTAATAAGCTGGCTACCGCCCGCAAAAACGCCTCCGGATCAGCGATCAGATGATCAGCCGGTAACACCAGCAGCACAGAGGCAGGATCGCCACTTTGCCGCTGTAACTGATGCGCCGCCAGGGCAATCGCCGGAGCGGTATTACGCCCTTCGGGTTCCAGCAGTATGGTCGCCGGGCAGTGCAACTGACGCAGTTGTTCAGCGGCGATAAAACGATGTTGCTCGTTACAGATCAGCAACGGCTCTGCCAGTTCGGCAGCCACCAGCCGCCGGACAGTCTGCTGCAATAACGACAACGTTTGCCCCAGCTGAAGGAACTGTTTTGGAAAGTCACTGCGGGAAGCAGGCCATAAACGGCTGCCATTGCCGCCGGCCAGAATTACAGGATAGATCATAGGCCGCGATTATAAGCGGCCCGGGCGTGTTAGCACAGCCTTGTCTCAGTGCATCCGGCCGCCACCGGGCAACTGCTTTAACAGTGCCTGCAGATTGTCGGCATCAACATGGCCCTGACTGAAAACGGTATCCACCTGATTGAGGAAGTCTTTTAAACCACGGTCAAGGCGTATGCCATCGTTAAAAATGCGGTTGGTGTCCAGAATGCCGTGCTCCATAATTTTCTGCAGCGCCGCTTCCTGATGTTCGTCCATGCCAAGAAACTGGATACTTTCTTCCACACCATCGGCCATATTCTCCACCACGTCAGCGATATCCCGCATCACGGCCTGGTAGGAATCATCCACTTCGCTGATCATATCGCGCATCTGCGCAGTCATACGTTTCACCAGCGCACTTTCCAGAGACAGATTCTGCAGATTATCGATCGCCACCAGACGAGCGTGTGCCCCCTGCAACAGCGAAAAAACGTTATCTTTGATGGCGCCGTATTTTTTATCGTCATGCAGCGGCATGTTTTTAACCAGCAGTGACACCGTTTCGTAATTCATGATGGAACGATGGCCAAAATCGACATAACGCCCCTGATCGCGGCACTCCATCAGCAACACCGACTCCATCGCTTTGGCCATGCCATTGGCTTCCATATTTTTAACCCCGTGTTCGCTGCGCATCTGCAGGCTGCAGCTGAGGCCATAATTCTGTAACGCCTGGAATAACCGCATGCCCAGCTCATCCAGGTTATTACAGCGGTTACAATCGAGCAGGAACTGTACATTCACCCCCAGGTCAGAGGTATCCGACATGGCGATAAACGCCATTTCATTGGCTTGCTTCAGCTGGGCTTTCAGCTGGTCGTTGGCCAGCTTATTCATCACCACGCGGTCGATGCGGGCCCGCAACTCCCACATTGCATCACTTTCGATCAGATCATCGAAGCCGGCATCAAAGGCATCCATCCGATCCGCCAGCCGATCACGATCGGCCAGCATCACCAGTGGAATTTGCCGCAGAATTTCCTGTTCTTTAATTTGCCGGCAAACGCCGATTGAAGCGGCCAGACCACTGTTTACTGCGTTAATCAGGATGGCATGACAAGGCTGGTCCACGGCGCCGCTGAGCAAAGCATTGATGTCAGCGACCGCGATCAGCTGGTAGTGTTCGCCCAGCTGTTGTTCCAGTTGTGGGTAGTTGGCCTCCCCGATCACCACGACACAATAATCCATTGGCACTCCCTGTTATGATCATTTATTCAACAGGTTTAGCCAAAAAGCGCCGTCATTGCCAGCAAAGACCGGATGTTCAGGTAAAGCGATCTGCTTCCCGCAGAACACCGACCATTTGGTTATAAAAATCTCCGGTTAAATCAGCAGAAGCTCTTTAGCACGATGTAACGCCTGGGTGCGGCTTTTAGCCCCCAGTTTCACATTGATTTTACGCGCATGGGTTTTCACCGTATGCAGAGAAATAAACAGCTGATCGGCAATTTCCTGATTGGATAATCCCTGGTCGATCTTACGCAGCACTTCCAGCTCACGTTCACTGAGAGACACGTTAGCCGGCAACAAGGGCGCATCTTTTTCCGCCGCCAGGCTGGCCTGCTGCAGTTGCGGAATCCAGCGGTTAAGGTCCATACCAATGTTTTCCCGCTCCAGCACCTGTTGCAGATAACGCAGCTGGGATTCACTTTCTGCAGGCTTACTGCCCCGTAATGCCACCGCCCGGAACATCATCACCACCACACTCATCAGGCTCTGATTATTGTTGCGTAACCAGGCGTCAGCCTCAGCGATACAGGCTTCCGGATGATTGCCCACCAGATAAAGCCGGGCCCGGGTGGCGGCAATAAAGCCGGGTAACATCGGGAACACATCCGAGCGGGTCAGCGGCCCGTCGGCCTGCATTTTGATAAATTCATCAATGTAACTCTGAGCACGGGATAACTTACCTTCAGAGATCCAGACATTGGCTTTGATCATCGCCAGCCACTGATAACTTTCAACCCCGACCTGCCAGCGCTGCATCAGCCGCTCAGCCTGATCGAGTAAGTCCAGCGCCCGGTCAAATTGTCCGGTTTCCGTATGTGCCATCGCCAGTAAGGCATAGCCATAACACACAGCGATATCATGACCACTGGTACTGGCTGCCACTCCCTGCTGCATCATATCGATCAGCTGGTCACGGTTTTCTCCCATCAGCCACAAAACAAAGGCTTTATAAGACAACAACCGGCCAAGCGACACCCCACAACGTTCGTTGTGCTCCTGCATTAACGCCAGGCCCTGTTCAATCACCGCCAGGCTGCGTTTGATATGGCCACGGTTCAGCTCGATCCGGCCATAATCGAATAACACCTGAGCCTCCATCGCCGGTACCTGATACTGACGCGCCAGATCCTGGGCAAAACGGTTCCAGATACGGGCGCCATCGGCATCGTGGTGCATCAGGCACAACAGCGACAACGTGCTGCTCATCAGAATACGTACGGTAAAACGATCGGCGGGCAGGTGTTCCAGCGCGTATTTACATAACTCTTCAGCCCGCCGGGTCTGGCCATCAAGCCGTGCCAGATAACCTTCCAGCGCCGCTTTTTCATAATCGGCTAAACGACGGTCATTCAGCAGCCGCTGTACCAGAGGTTCTGCTTTTTCCCGTTGCTGGGTAAACAACCACGACCAGGCAGCGACCTGCATCAGCCGGGGCGAGGCGTGTAGCAGTTCATCACCCAACACATCAAACCATTCCAGCATCGCCGGAATATCCAGGCTGCCAATCAGGTATTCCGCCTGTTGCTCAACCCAGGGCACAATTTCATACGCCAGACCGGCCTGCCGGGCATGATGCAGCGCCGCCATACGATCGCGGCCGGTGCGTAACCAGTCAAACGCTTTGCTGTGCAAGGCATGGCGCACCGGTTCAGATAACTGATGACTGAGCAAACCGGCCATCACCGGATGCATGCGATACCAGCCCGGCTGGTCATCGAGGGCTTCGAGAAACAGATTATGGTTCAGGCTGATCTGCAGTTGCTGATGGTAGTCACTGGCGCCGAGACAATATTGCAATAACGCATCGTTAAAACGCCCCAGTACCGCCGCCTGCTGAATAAAACTCTGCAACTCCGGGGCTAATTCATGCAGGGTTTCGCCTTGCAGATAATCACTCATTTCCTGTTGCCCCAGCAGCACCGGCGGCTCGGCCGGCTTACCCAGAGCACGATAACACCCCAGCCACAAACTCAGCCCGGCAGGCCAACCCTGCAGACGGCTGTTCAGCTGTGCCACCAGCCGCCCGGCCTGAGGAATGTCGTTATGCATCAGAAAGCGTTGTACCTGATCGTCGGCGAATGCCAGATCCCGACTGCTCAGCCAGCTCAGTGCCGGCTGTAAGCGCAGGCTGGCTAATGGCTGGGGTAAAAAGCGGCTGGCTAATAACAAGGTGACATTGGCCGGGCGTTCACGGATCAGGCGATCCACCAGCTGCAAAGCAACGCCGCTGGTCAGGCGGTGAACATCGTCCAGACACAACAACAGCGGTTGCTCCAGTGTGGCGATTTCTGCCAGCCACAATAACAACACCTGCTCGCTGCACAGCGGTCCGGCTTCACTGGCAAATTGCCAGTGAGCCAGGGCATTGGTTGCCACCCCTTCGTACTGGCGTTCACACACTTCCAGCAAATTCAGCAGAAATGACGGCGCTGGTTGCCGCTCGTCAGTCGCCAGGTTGTCGCGTTCATCACAACGAAACCAGATCACCCCGGCGCCCGACTGCTGTTGTGCCAGCAGGTCGCAATATTCACTCATTAACAGGGTTTTGCCGTATCCGGCGGCACAATTCAGCCAGACCACATCAGCCTGCTGAAAGGCATCCGTCAGTATGCCGGCCCGGGGCCAGAAACGATCACCGAACAGCGGCCGTTTACTTTTGCTGTGCAGCCAGGCTTTTTGTGCCCGCTGGTGCAGATCCTGCTGCCAGTGGCCAGCATCCGGCTGCCCGGCGTCAAAAGCCGCTGAAGCCGCCTGATCCGGTTTTTTTGTTGTGTTCATGCGGGTCAATGCGAAATAAAAACAGCCGGTATAGAAACACGCTTATTGCGCCAACTCAATGACGCAAAATAGCGGATTACATTTTTTAACCTGTGGTGTTCGCCGCAAAAGCGCCACCGCCCGGGGTATGAATGCAGAAAACATCACCGGCTTCCAGAGTCACGTCAGCACAACCTGACAACCGTTCCAGCCGTCCCTGATGGCGCTTAATAAAATTAACGCCGACCTGACCCGGCCCTCCGCCGTTGAGTCCGAAGGTCGGCACCCGGCGGTGGCCGCTGATGATATTGGCGCGCATATTTTTTAAAAAACGGATATGACGTTCAACACCATCACCCCCGGGATAATACCCCTCACCACCGGACATCGGCCGGATATGAAACCACTCCAGCATCACCGGATAACGTTGTTCCAGAATTTCCGGATCCGTCAGCCGGGAGTTGGTCATATGGCTGTGAACCGCACTGGCACCAGCCCCCCTGGCACTGGCTCCGGTACCGCCACACAGGGTTTCGTAATACTGGTGCTGCTCATCACCAAAAGTGAAATTATTATTGGTACCCTGACAGCCGGCCATCAATCCCAGCGCCGCCATCATACAATCCGTCAGATATTGTGCCGTTTCCACATTGCCGGAGACCACCGCCGCCGGATAAACCGGGGCAAGCACCGATGCCGCCGGAACACGAATGGTTAATGGCCGGAAAAACCCGGCATTCAGCGGCATGTTTTTATCCACCAGCGCACGGAAGCTGTATAACACCGCGGCATAAACCACAGAAGTCGGGGCGTTAAAGTTTCCCGGGTGCATTAACTGATCAGGCCGGTAACCGCTGCCGGAGAAATCAACCAGGGCTGTTTTTTCTGCCGTGTTGACTTCGATACTGACCGTAAAACGGGTGCCGTCATCCATATCGTAAGAAAAACGACCATCCGCCAGCGTACTCAGGCAATCGCGCAGTGTTTGTTCCGCATTATCCTGTACGTATTGCATATACGCAGATACGGTATCCACCCCGTATTCATCACAGACGCGCAATAATTCACTGGCACCTTTTTCACACGCTGCCAGCTGTGCCATTAAATCGGCAATATTCTGTTGCGGATTGCGAGCCGGATAACGGGCCGAGGTTAACGCCGTCATGATGCTGTGCGTCTGGAACTCGCCCGCACGCATCAGTACCAGGTTATCAAGCAATACCCCTTCCTGTTCGATATGACCGCTGTTGGCCGGCATCGAACCCGGGGTAATGCCACCAATGTCAGCATGATGGCCACGGGCAGCGACAAAAAAATCTGGTTTTCTGGCTGCCGCAGAAGGCCCGACAAACACCGGTTTCACAACGGTTACATCGGGTAAATGCGTACCGCCGTTATAGGGAGTATTCAACACAAACGCATCACCGGGTCGCATGTCCTGATGATCTTTCATGACCACTTTAATGCTTTCACTCATTGAGCCTAAATGCACCGGAATATGTGGCGCATTAGCGACCAGTTCACCACACTGATCAAATAAGGCGCAGGAAAAATCCAGACGCTCTTTAATGTTGACACTGGTAGCGGTTTTTTCCAGCACAAAGCCCATCTGCTCCGCCACCGACATAAAAATATTATTAAATATTTCCAGCCGTACCGGGTCGTTTTTAATTCCCTCTGAGGCCGCCGGCAGCGCTGTTGTTTGCCGACATTTTTTCAGTACCAGCGCACCGCTGTGCAAAACTTCCAGGCGCCAGCCCGGCTCCAGCACAATGGTGCTGTTGGCGTCGGTAATCAGCGCCGGACCTGTTAAGGTAAAACCGGCGGGCAGTTGCTCCCGCTGATAAACAGCGACCCGGTGGTTATGACCGGCGGAGAATAAATCACACTGTTCTTTTATTTCCGCTTCAGCCGTTGCCAGAGTTAAAACTTCGGGCTGATAACCACCGGCCACCACTTCCAGCTGTACCGCATCCAGCAGCAGATTTTTATCCGTGTGTACAAAACCAAATAACTGCTGATGTTGTTGTTCAAATTCCGCACGCATTGTTTGCGCATCAGCGTATTGCAGCAACAGATGGGTATCAGAACCGTCATAGCGACAATAAGCACGACGTTGTTGCCGGCCGTCAGACAGTGGAACCTCGCTCTGCTGAGCCAATTGCTGATACGCCAGTTCGGCTTTTTCCAGCGCTTGGGTCGCATCGGTTGTTAAACACTGCTCCACCGCGTCTTCACCTAACCAGCGCTGTTCCGCCAGACCAATGCCATAAGCCGATAACACTCCGGCCAGCGGATGCAGATAAACGTTATCCATCCCGAGCGCGTCTGCCACTAAACACGCATGCTGAGCCCCGGCACCACCAAAAGCATTGAGTGCATAATGCTGAATATCGTACCCACGCTGTACGGAAATCTTTTTTACCGCGTTGGCCATATTATCCACCGCGATGGTTAAAAACCCTTCAGCAATCTGTTGCGGAGTTAATTGTTCGCCGGACTGACATTCAATCAGCTCTGATAACTGACGGAATTTCTGTTCCACTACAGCCTTATCTAACGGCTGATTTTGCTGTTCACCAAACACCCGGGGAAAATGTTGCGGCTGAATTTTTCCCAGCAAAACGTTGCAGTCAGTCACCGTTAACGGACCTCCGTTGCGGTAACAGGCCGGTCCGGGAAAAGCGCCGGCAGATTCCGGCCCCACCTGAAAACGACCGTCTGCATATTTCACGATGGAGCCACCCCCGGCCGCCACGGTGTGAATATTCATCATCGGCACCCGTAGCCGGATGCCGGTCACCTGGGTTTCCGTTTCACGTTCCAGATCTCCCTGGCCGTCTGCACTTCCGGCATAATGGCTGACGTCCGTCGAGGTGCCCCCCATATCAAAACCAATCAGCTGATGAAAACCATCCGCAGCCGCAGTACGCACCATGCCCACCACACCACCGGCCGGGCCGGATAACACCGCATCTTTACCATGAAAGGCAGCGGCATCGGTCAGGCCACCGTTGGATTGCATAAACTGCAGCCGGGTTTCGCAGCCATCACTTTGTTGCGCTAAGCCGTCTTTCACCTGTTGCACGTAGCGCTTTAATACCGGAGACAAATACGCGTCTGCGACCGTGGTGTCACCGCGGGGCACCAGTTTAATCAGCGGGCTGACCTGATGAGATAAAGAAATCTGACTGAAGCCCATTTGCCGGGCAATTTTTTCTACCTGCAATTCATGTTGCGGGTATTTATAGGCGTGCATAAACACCACCGCCAGTGACTGGTAACCCGCCTCCTGCACTTCCCGCAGAATGACCTGAACCCCTTCTTCATCCAGCGGCATATCGATACTGCCGTCGGCTAATATCCGCTCCGGCGCCTCATAAACACAACCGTATAATAAATCCGGCTGGTCAATATGAATGGCAAAAATATCCGGCCGGGTCTGGTAACCAATTTCCAGCTGGTCACGCAACCCGCGGCTGATTAACAGGCAGGTATTTTCCCCCTTACGTTCCAGCAACGCATTAGTGGCCACCGTCGTGCCCATTTTTACCGCATCAATCCGTGCGTCGAATTGTGGAAATTCCGCCTGCAGCCGACGAATACCTTCCACCGCGGCATCCGGATAATGCTGAGGATTTTCCGACAATAATTTGCGGCTGATTAACTGCCCATCCGGGCGGCGGGCGACGATATCGGTAAAGGTACCACCACGATCAACCCAGAATTGCCATAACGATGTATCGGAAGCGGAAGGACGGGGAAATGACATGAAGAAAACGCCTGCAAACAGCCACAAAAGAGCCGATAGTAGGCAGCCACCCGGCGGAGTTCAACCATATACAAACGTTATAGCTCAGACTCCAGCGGCAGCCAGCCCAGCAGCCAGGACTGTAAACGACGCCACACACCAGCTTTGGGATCCCGGCGATACCACCGCGATTTGCCACCTTCGCCGGCCTCCTGCCACAGCAACTGACCCTGCTGCCAGCTCAGGCGATAAGCCTGCTGCGGCAGCTCCGCCAGCAATGTCTGATACGCATGTGCCGCCAGCTGGGGCTGATCGATCAACAAACCGGTTTCGGTGTTATGCACCACGCGGATCAAAATTCATCGACCCGACAAACAGATAACGCTGATCAGCAATTAACATCTTGGCGTGTAAACTGGCAGACGACGAACCGCTCCAGTGGCTAATCCGCCCGACCCGGGAATCCGGCTTCAGCTCCCATAACGCCACTCCGGCCTGTAACAAGGCGCGGCGATAGTGTTTATAGGCCGAATGCACCGCCGGTACATCCGTTGCCGCCAGCGAATTGGTTAAGACCGTGACCTCCAAACCCCGCTGCACCAGCTGCTTCAGATAGGCAACTCCGGCTTCCCCCGGAACAAAATAAGGCGACACCAACAACACACTCTCGCGGCTCTGATCACTCAACTGACGCACACCGGTTAATAACGCCGACCCGCTGCCGGGCTGCAGCAGTTTGTCCGGTGTATCCGCCAGCACAAAAGCACGACCGTTATACATACGCCGTCCGACCTCATGGGTCAGCAGCTCCAGACGTTGTTTAAGCGCCTGAATATAGCGGTGTTGCTGCTGTTGCTGAACCCAGCTTTGCAGGTCACTGCGCAAGGCTTCCAGCTGCTGTGGCCGGACCGCAGATTGATTCAGCTGCTGTACCGGAAACGTGAGCGGGCTGTTCCAGTAACGATCAAACAAGGCGGAGCTGTCGCTCACCACCGGGCCACTGAACAACACATCCAGATCACCAAAAATCACATCATCACGGGCGGCATTAAAATATTCATCACCGATATTGCGCCCTCCAACCAGCGCCATCAGGTTATCGGAGATCAGCGCTTTGTTATGCATCCGCCGGGTTGAGACACCGTAACGGCTGATAAACTGCAACTCGCGGGAATAATCACGCCGGAACGGATTAAACAGCCGGACGGCAATATTTGGGTGCACCGCCAGTACCGCAAGCGGACCGTCTTTGCCGCGACTGGTCATATCATCCAGTAATAAACGCACCCGCACCCCACGATCAGCGGCCTGCAACAACGCCAGGGTTAATACCCGGCCGGTAAGGTCATCGTGGTACAGGTAATATTGCAGATCCAGACTCTGGCGCGCATTGCGGATCAGCACCAGACGGGCAAGAAAAGCCTCCAGGCCATCCGCCAATAACGATAACTGTGCTTCCTGGCCGGTAGTGGTGCTGTGCGGTTGCCAGGATAAAAACGGCGATTCGGCCGGGGCGGCTGAATAATAATCGGCAGCAGGATGGGAATACTGCGGGAAACCGGCGCAGCTGCTGAGGCAGCCCGCCAGTACGATGAATGCTGAAAGGTTATGGCATATGCGCCACATAGGCGGCCACATCTTTCAGTTCCTGTTCGCTGAGATTCTGCACCACCGACGACATAGGTGAGTTTTTACGTTCCGGATCTTTGTGCAGGAACTTCATCAGCGTCAGTTCCAGATATTCATACGGCTGACCGGCAATGCGTGGGTATTGCTGACTGCCATGAGCGTCACTGCCGTGACAGGCGAAACACATCGACTTATACAGCTTTTCACCCCTGGGATTACTCTCAACCGGCTGCTGCCGTGGGGTAACCGGATTCTGGGAAAAATAAATGGCAATGGCGATGCGGTCATCTTTACTCAGGTGACCGGCCAGCTTACTCATCACATAATCTTTGCGGCTGCCGTTGGCAAAATGTTCAAACTGGGTGAACAGATACAGGGCATTCTGACTGGCCAGATTAGGAATATAATCCCGCTTGGAATTACCATCATCACCGTGACAACGGAAACACAGCTGGCCACGTTCACGGCCATCTTCAACCGCCGCCTGCATCAGCGCAGTATTGTTCTGGATCAGATTCATTTCCACCAGCATGTCTTCCGCTGTTTCAGCGGCCGCCGGCAGGGCCACACAACAAATGGCGGTCAGCAGGGTGCGGAGTAATTGCTTCATATGTACGGTTTTTCTGTTTTTTACATGATGAGACGCGAAAATACGCGGGATGTCGGCGCAGGCCAAGGGACAATGCTCGCCAAGCTGTTGAAATTATCACCTTGCCTGACCTGCATCAAGAATCACTATTCTGTCCTTTATAAATACCCAAAATCACGCCGTACTTAGGTCGCGGACCAGATCTGCCAGCCGGCCAACGGCCGAAACACGTTATCTGGTGTGAACCCGCAGCGGTTTCAGGTAAACTTTCGCGCTTTATTATTCCTTCTTATTATTCGTGTCTGGAAACAGGCCCCGATCAGAATCTGTAGTGACGCCATGATGCAAGAGACTTATCAACCCAAAGCCATTGAAGCTGCCATTCAGCAACAGTGGGAAGAAAAGCAGGTCTTTAAAGCCGTAGTCGATGCCAATAAAGAAAAGTTTTATTGCCTGTCGATGTTCCCCTACCCCAGTGGCCGACTGCATATGGGCCATGTGCGTAACTACACCATCGGTGACGTGATTTCGCGCTACCAGCGGATGCAGGGCAAAAACGTGATGCAGCCGATGGGCTGGGATGCGTTTGGTCTGCCGGCCGAAAATGCCGCGATCAAAAACAACACCGCACCGGGTAAGTGGACCGACGAAAACATCGCCTATATGAAAGGCCAGCTGAAATCACTGGGCTTTGGTTACGACTGGAACCGCGAACTGGCCACCTGTAAGCCGGAATATTACCGCTGGGAACAATGGTTCTTTACCCAGCTGGTTGAGAAAGGCCTGGCTTATAAAAAAGTCTCGGCGGTGAACTGGTGTCCGCACGATAAAACCGTACTGGCTAACGAGCAGGTGATCGACAACTGCTGCTGGCGTTGTGACACCCCGATTGAGCGTAAAGAAATTCCGCAGTGGTTTATCCGCATTACCGATTACGCCGAAGAACTGCTCAACGACCTCGATCAGCTGGAAGGCTGGCCGGAGCAGGTGGTTGCCATGCAGCGCAACTGGATTGGTAAGAGTCAGGGCGTTGAACTGCACTTTGGTATAAAGAGAGAAGGTGAAGAGCAAGGAAAAGAAGAAACCCTTGAGGTGTACACCACACGCCCGGATACCTTAATGGGCGTGAGCTACGTGGCGGTTGCCGCCGGCCACCCATTGGCTGCTGAAGCGGCTGAAGGCAATGCCGAACTGGCTGAGTTTATTGAAGAATGCAAAAAAGGTGGCACCGCCGAAGCGGATATCGCCACCATGGAGAAGAAAGGCCATGCTACTGGCCTGACGGCGATTCACCCGATTTCCGGCAAAGAAGTGCCGATCTGGGTCGCTAACTTCGTACTGATGGATTACGGCACCGGTGCCGTGATGGCGGTACCGGCACACGATCAACGTGATTTTGAGTTCGCTCAGAAATACGGTCTGGAAATCAACCAGGTGATCGAACCGGCAAACGGTGAAGAGATTAACCTGGCGGAAGAAGCCTTTACTGAAAAAGGTAAGCTGGTGAACTCCGGCGAATTTGACGGCCTGGAATTCGACGCCGCTTTTGATGCCATCGCCAAATGGCTGACTGACGCCGGCAAAGGCCAGGTCAAAACCAACTACCGTCTGCGCGACTGGGGCGTTAGCCGTCAGCGTTACTGGGGTACCCCGGTTCCGATGATCAACAAGGCCAACGGTGAGCAGGTACCTACTCCGGCGGATATGCTGCCGATTGAGCTGCCAACCGACGTGGTGATGGACGGCGTTAACAGCCCGATCAAAAACAACCCGGCATTCGAAAACATCGAATTCGAAGGCGAGCAGGCATTCCGTGAAACCGACACCTTCGACACCTTTATGGAGTCGTCGTGGTATTACGCCCGTTATTGCTCTCCGTGGGACGACACTCAGATGGTGGATCCGTTAGAGGCCGATTACTGGCTGCCGGTTGACCAATACATCGGTGGAATCGAACACGCCATTCTGCACTTATTGTATGCCCGCTTCTTCCACAAGCTGATGCGTGATGTGGGTCTGGTTAAAGGTGATGAGCCATTTGCCAGCCTGCTGTGTCAGGGCATGGTACTGGCCGATGCCTTCAGCTATCAGAACGACAACGGCGGTAAAGAATATGTAGCACCAAAAGACGTGGAAGCTGAACGTGACGAAAAAGGTCGCCTGATCAAAGCCAGCTGGAATGGTCAGGAGCTGAAGCACGAAGGCATGATTAAGATGTCGAAGTCGAAGAACAACGGCGTCGATCCACAGGAAGCCATTGATGTCTACGGTGCCGATACCGTGCGTCTGTACACCATGTTCGCAGCGCCCCCGGAGCAAACGCTGGAGTGGTCTGAAAACGGTGTTCAGGGTGCGCAAAAGTTCCTGCAGCGGGTATGGCGCTTAAGCTTCGAGCTGCTGCAACAGGAAGATCGCTCGACCGTTGCTGCGGATCAGCTGAATAAAAACGCCAAAGACGCACGTCGTAAGGTGCACGAAACCATTCAGAAAGTCAGTGATGACATCGGCCGTCGTTATTCGTTTAACACCGGCATCGCCGCCATTATGGAGCTGATGAATACCCTGCAGAAACTGGATCTGAACGACGCCGGCGAACGCAGTGTGGTAAGCGAAGGCCTGAACGCCGTTGTGCGTATGCTCAGCCCAATGGCACCTCACATCGCCCAGGAACTGTGGCTGGCCTTTGGCCATGACGGCCTGGTACTGGATGCCGAGTGGCCTGAAGTCGACGAAAGCGCACTGGTGAAAGACAGCATCGTTCTGGTGGTTCAGGTAAACGGTAAAGTCCGCGCCAAACTGGATGCGCCAGCCAGTGCAACAAAAGACGAGCTGGAAGCCATGGCCATGGCGGATGCCGCGGTACAGAAACAGATTGATGGCAAAACCGTGCGCAAGGTAATTGTGGTGCCGGGTAAGCTGGTTAATATTGTGGCTAACTAGGCGAAGCTTCATGTAGGAGCGGACCTTGTCCACGACATGATCAATACAACTCTTTGGTCGGGGACAGAGTCCCCTCCTACAAAAGTCAAAAAGGAACGGCAGATGCGAATCATAGTCTGGATGTTAATGTTCTCATTGCTGACCGCCTGCGGCTGGCATTTGCGCGGTGTCACACCACTGCCAAAAGAGTACCGGGTTCTGTACCTGCAGACTCAGGCCAGCAACAGCTTTAATCAACAGCTGAAACTGCAGCTGGAATTCAACAACGTGCTGCTCACCGACATGGCCGCTGACGCCCCAGCTATTCTGCAGGTGGATGCCGTCGATATTGAGAAACGTACGTTATCGGTTACCAGTTCCGGCCAGGTGGCCGAATACGAACTGAACGGGCGGTTAAATGCGCGCTTGCTGCACCTTGAGCGCAACAGCGAATTACCGCTGCAGATCAAATCCCGGCGGCGCTTAACCAACGACATCAATAATGTCGTGGGTACCGCCAGTGAAGAAGCCAAACAACGCCGGGAATTAGAAAAAGACCTGGTTGGCAAACTGATGCGACGACTGCAGAAAGCCAAAGCGGATGCTTTTATTCCGCTGCCGGCCAGCAACGCAGAGGAAAGTTCACAGCCATGAAGATTCGTCAGGATCAGCTCAGCGCCACACTGCAGAAAGGCCTGGCATCCTGCTACCTGGTCGCCGGTGATGACCCCTTACTGGTGATGGAAGCCTGTGACGAAATACGCGCCGCCGCACGCCAGGCAGGTATCGAGGATCGTGAGCTGTTTCATGCCGAAGCCGGTTTTGACTGGAATGGCCTGCGCGAAGAAGCCAACGCCATGTCGCTGTTCGCCAGCCGCCGTATTCTGGAAGTACGTATCGCGAACGGCAAACCTTCAGATAAGGGGGCGGCATTACAGGACTTGTGTAAACAACCCAACCCCGACAACCTGCTGCTGATCGTCTGTCCCCGGCTGGACGCCGCCGCACAGCGCAGCGCCTGGTTTAAAGCCGTCGACAAAGCCGGTGTTTTTCTGCCGGTATGGCCGATTGAACGCAACCAGTACCCGGGCTGGCTGAAACGTCGCTTACAGATGGCCGGCTTACAGGCTGAGCCCGCCGCGTTAGCCGCACTGGCACATCAGACTGAAGGTAACCTGCTGGCGGCGGTGCAGGAAATTGAAAAGCTGCGTTTACTCGGCCAGCAAACCATCAGCGAAGAGATGATCAACGACGCCATCGGTGACAGCTCCCGGTTTGATGCCTTCAGCCTGGCGGACGCCTGCCTGCTGGGCAAACAGGCCGAAGCCAGCCGTATTCTTTCTCACCTGCGTGGCGAAGGCATTGAACCGCTGATGATTCTCGGCGCACTGAGCCGCAAAATCCGCCAGCTGATCGCCCTGAAAAACACATCCGGGCAACAACTCAGTGAAGCCTTTAAAAAACACAATATCTGGCCAAAACAGCAACCACCTTACAAAAAAGCACTGCAGCAACTGGGCCTGAAAGAGCTGCATAACGCGCTGCAAAAAGCCGAAGCTGTTGACAATGCTGTCAAAGGTGACGGTAACGATCCGTGGTTATTGTTAAGCGAGTTAACCCTGCTGTTAACGAGTGTAAAACTGCCAACTGGTTAACCTGTAAAACAACGAAAAACGCACACCATTATTCCCCCTCCCGGCGCATACTTACCAATAACAAAGTGACCTGCTTCACAATGTGGTGACAATTTACGTCACCTTCTGGCAATGGACGGCAATGGATGTAGATAAATAGACAGAATTGATTACTATGTAAGATATCCATCAGGTAAGCAGATCTGATGAACAGGGGTAGATTAAATGAACAATGCGGCAGTAAACCAACAAAATACAGACCTGGTCTGGGATCTCCATTCCCTTAACCAGCATCAGCGTGCGATGAACTTCGTCAAACAGTTTGAGAACCGTTTGTGTGTATTTTCATCCTCCGTAAAACAACTGTATACCAACTACAGCATTTTCTTTCCGGAAGAAGCGGACCGTCAGATGGTGATTCTGCCAGACCCGTATGCCTTCCACGATACCTTCAGCCATCTGAACGCCAATGCCGTTCAGTCAACCGGTCTGCATGTTATCCCTGGTAACCTGATTGGCAAGCAGGGCCTGTATCTGGTGATTTCGCACAAAAACAAAAATGTGCGCTCCGTGCCAATTCCATTCCAGGAAGGCATGCGTCAGATTTTACGCCGCTCCAACAGCGACGATCCGTTCCTGCCGGTACTGATGAAAGGCGATCTGCGGGAATTCAACGACAAGCTGCCATGCCTGCACCTGAATCGCCTGCGTCTGAGTGAACTGAATTCCTTATCCAGCCTGGAGCGCGAGGGCATTCGTACTGTCATTACCGATAAACTGATGGCACTGTATCAGGAGTCCGCGGCATTAAATCTGGCCTGAACGGCCAGACAGTTTAATGCTGATTTGCCAACTCTGTTATTGTTCTTCGATCCGGTAATACTTCTGAAGCAGGCGCGACACCCCCTGGCGCCAGGCTTTAGCCTGAATACCAAAGGTATGGAATAAACGGGTATTATCGGATTCCGATGTCCACACCACAGGCATCATACCGCCCTCCTGAGAACCGAGTTTAACCTCGGTAAAGTCTTCATACTGACCCGCCTGAGCCAATAAAACCTCAGCAAAAGCAAATGACGACACCGCCTCAACACCACTGAAGTGATAGGTGCCAAACAACTCATCGCTACACACCAGCTGACGCATCATGGCCAGAATCACATCCGCCGTATCATCCACCGGAGTCGGACAAAACAGTCGTTGCATATCCATATCCAGTGGCTGATGTTCCCGTGCACGGGCAAGAATCTGGCTGGCAAAATCCTCCCCCTGCAGAGATACCGACTGCCCGGCACGCAGAATCACATGACGTTCGTTTTGGCGCGCTTTGGCCTCCAGCGCCACAACCTGTTGCGCCAGTTCAGAATCCGCAAATTCCTCATCATCTTCCGCCAGCGCCATCCCCGCCCGATAGCGATACACCGCCATGGACGACAGCAGAATGACACAGGCGTCCATTTCCTGAGCACGCTCCAGCCAGAACTCAGCATGCTCCAGATCCACCACATCCAATAATGACGGTGTCAGAACAAAAAAAGGCCGGCCAGCTGACATCGCGGGCAACTTATCACGGCTTTCCAGCGCAATACTTTTATACATTAACCCCTGCTGACTGAGGCTCCGGCTGAGGAACTGGCCGACCGGTTGATTGGCACCAATTATAAAAGTCTGAAAACTACTGCTCGCCACCACACTTCTCACTCTGAAAAACAGACGCCAAGATAACCATGCCCCGCTTCCCGGTCAATGCAGCCAAAGTCACGGAAAAGTGCGCAGTTATCAGTTTTGATGCTTTACACACAAATTCATTGATGTACTTTAGTACCAATATAATAAAATGCGCCTACCTGTCTGAGGAGTTTATGATGACAAAAATAAAAACACTGGCTGCTGCGGTTGCAGCCATTGCCGCATCCAATGGTTATGCCCAGGGATTTTATGTCGATGAACAATCGGCTATTCGTTTAGGGGATGCTTTTTCTGCCGGTGCCGCTGCCATCAGCGATGCCTCCGTTGCCGCCTACAACCCGGCGGCGATGCTGGCCACCCGCGAAGAGCTGGCCATTAACCTGTCGGCCATTTCGGTACAATCCGAATTTAAAGGTGATGCCACCACCGGTGTCGGTACAACTGCGATTCAGGGCGACAAAGCCGAAGCCGATAACTTCGATCTGTTACCCACTCTGTATTACGTCAACCACCTGGATAACACCCTGGCCTTTGGGGCGTTTATTAATGCGCCCTACGCGACCGGCACCGACTTTGGTGATAATTCAGTCGCCCGTTACGCGGTTACCGAAAGTGAAATTACCGGTATCGACGCCGGTGCATCTTTTGCGTTTCAGCTGACAGAGTCCACCTCCATGGGCCTGAGCGTGATCGCTCAGTATATGAACGCCAAGATGGCCACCGCCATCAATACCACGGCACTCTGCCTTGGTGAGCTGGATGCCAGCACGTGTGCCAACCTGGGCGTTGATCCGGCGGAACTGGGCAACAACACCCACGATGGCTTATTTGTACTGGAAGGCAATAATGTTGCCTTTGGTTTTACCGCCGGAGCACTGACACAGTTTGATCATGGCGGCCGCCTGGGCATTAACTACCGCTCGCGGGTGGTACATGACCTGAAAGGCAGTGCCGCCGTCAGTTTCAGTGACAGCGCCGCCGGCTTCACTTCACTGGCTGGCCTGGAAAACACCAGCGCCCGCGGCAGTGTACAGATCACCACGCCGGAAAGCGCTAACCTGAGTTATTCTCAGGAGTTCGGCAACCTGACGCTGCAATCGGACGTACAGTGGACCAAATGGTCGCGCTTTGATCAGCTGAATATTGAAAGCCGCAACAGCACGGTTGCTATGCTCACCGCTGAACCACAACAACACCAGTGGCGTGAAAGCTTCCGTTTTGCTCTGGGGGCCAACTACCGGCTGTCTGAGCAACTGACAGTACGTACCGGGATGGCGCTTGACCGCACGCCAATCGGCGATAAAAATGCCAAAATCGATTTTGCGTTTGCCGACTACCGGGCCATTTCTCTGGGTATGACTTACGAAATTTCCGACGGACTGGATCTGGATGCCGGTTATCAGCACACCCTGCAGCAAAACCGTGATATCGACCAGAATGAGCTGACCTCAACCGGTTCCCGCCTGAATGGTGAAGTGACCACCGACGTCAACTCCTTTGCGCTGGGCCTGCGCTGGGCGCTGTAATCCCACCAGCCACTGGGTTAGCGTCAGCGCTTAACCCAGTGGCAGCCGCACCACTTCGTTCTGATTACGCAGCGCATCCTGCTTCGACGGGAACATCTGTACGTCGTTGAGGGTAATCAGCAGCACCCGTCCGTCACTCAGGCCAACATAACCGGCCCGGTGTTCCTGGATAAATGCCTGAGTCTGCACAGGCAAGGTATAAGCCGATGGAATCGAAACACTGGCCCGCAAACCATTGCCCAGCTCATCACTGACATCCGCCACACTGCGATACACCGCCAGGGCATCTTCACTGACCACCAGCACCTGACCATTCACCAGGGTCGCCAGATCTGCAGGCTTACCAGACGGCAGCTGAGCCTGTTCAACACTCTGAATTAAATCGGAACTGTTTTCGATCAGCATAATGTTCTCGCAAAAAGCACCATTATAAAGCGAAGCGGCCAACGCTGTCTTTCTGATATAAATCAACTAACAAAACATTTAATTTAATTTATTAATTTTATTTTAATTTTTCCGCCATACTGTGGAAATTACATCAGCACAACATCAATACGAGGATAACTCATGACGGCGTTAACCAATCAGGAAGGACAAACCGTCCCCTCAGTCAGCTGGCCAACCCGGGTTGGCGAAGACTGGGTCAGCATCAGCAGTGATGAAATCTTTAACGGCAAAACCGTAGTGGTATTTTCCCTGCCCGGCGCTTTTACACCAACCTGCTCCAGCACACATTTGCCACGTTATAACGAGCTGGCAGCCGTGTTCGCCGATAACGGCGTCGATGAGATCGTTTGTATCAGCGTCAACGACACCTTTGTGATGAACGCCTGGGCCGCCGATCAGGAGGCCGGCAATATCCGCATGATCCCGGATGGTAATGGTGAGTTTACCGCCGCCATGGGTATGTTAGTGGATAAGTCAGACATCGGTTTTGGGAAACGCAGCTGGCGTTACAGCATGCTGGTTAAAGACGGCGTGGTGGCGAAGATGTTCATCGAACCACAAAAACCCGGCGACCCGTTTGAGGTGTCGGATGCCGATACCATGCTGAATTACATCAATGCCGATGCAGAGTTACCGCAGTCCATTTCTTTATTCACCAAACCCGGCTGTCCGTTCTGCAGCAAAGCCAAGCAGGCGTTAACACAGGCCGGACTGAAATTTGAGGAAGTGTTATTAGGCCGCGATGCCAGCCTGACCAGTCTGCGCGCCATGAGTGGCCGGGAAACAGTGCCCCAGATATTTGTTGCCGGCCAGCATATCGGCGGCAGTGAAGAGCTGGAAGAATATCTGCAGGCTCGCACCTGATAACAACATAACAACGCAGCCCGGGCCGGGCATCAGGACGGTTCGGCGAGGGATCTGACGGGCCCCCTGCAGGTCTCTGTTTTTACCTGATTCCGACCGCCGCGCTTGGCATCGTAGAGCAGGCGGTCGGCACGATTCAGCAGTTCATCGGCATCTTCTCCGGGATGGTACTGGGCCACACCAATCGATACCGTCAGAGGAATCTGTGCCTGTGAAAACGTTCGTTCCATCACCTGTAACCGAATACGTTCCAACACCTGGCCGGCATCCGCCAGTGCCAGACCACTCAACAGCAATACAAACTCTTCGCCGCCATAACGGGCCGCCAGATCAACCTCACGGATCGACATTTTCAACACCGCAGATAACTCCGCCAGTACCTGATCACCCACTTTATGGCCGTGCAGATCATTGATCTGTTTAAAATGATCAATATCGACAAATGCCAGCACAAACGGTAAACCTTCACGCTCCGCCAACGCCCGCTGCTTCTCCAGCGTGCGTAACAAATAGCGGCGGTTAAACAAGCCGGTTAATTCGTCGGTAACCGCCAGCTCTTCAATACGCACCATTGCGCGACGCAGTTCCCGGTTTTTACGGCGGTAAGCATCACGCAGAATGGTGAATTCCCGCCCCATTACGGTATACGCCATAATGCAGGCGAAAAAGGTGATGCCAAGAAACGCTTCCAGCTGCGGAATCCATAAGCCGCCGCTATCAAACTGAAAATACAGAATGGCACTGGTATAACAGGCCATGGTGAACAAACCAACACCCAGATAACCTTTCCAGGTCAGGCGAAAGACGCCAAACGGCATGACCGTCAGATAAGCCAGCAGTAATACCGGGCGTAACGCCGGGGCAGACATCAGCATAATGGTGAAATAGCTGATCGACAGCAGCATAAAAGGCACGGTCAGGCTGGGATCTTTACAGCGTTCGGCCCGGCCACTGCACACCCAATACAGCAATCCCGCCTGGATCAGCCAAAAACTGCCGAGCAACAACACCAGTTGATTGCCCGACAGCCGGGTCAGTTGCAGGTAATACCCTGCCAGGAATAATAAACTGAACACCAGGGCGCCGGATGCTGCCAAACCATGGCGACGGATGATATCTCTGCGAAGTTGCCCCACCTGTGCTTCCCGTGCATCAGAACAAGCCTCGATTATAGAGATTCGGGCACAAACAGCTATGTCATATTACGTAAAATAACCAAAGTAACCTTTGTCATTACGCTAGGCTGCATCAGGCATCTACCCGCACCCGGTTAACCGCATCAATCCAGCCCTGATAGAGGCGCTCGCGAGCCTCTTCCGGCAGACTGGGTTCAAATGCCTGCTCATGCACCCACAGTTCAGCCAGTTGTTCCAGACTGCTGAAAATGCCAACCTGCAAACCCGCCAGGAAAGCCGCCCCCAGCGCTGTGGTTTCCGTCACCTGCGGCCGGGCAATACTGATGGCCAGCGTGTCAGCCAGAAACTGCACCAGCCAGGCGTTCACAACCATACCGCCATCGACCCGCAAAGCGGCTGGCTTAACACCATCTTCGGCCATGGCTTCTAATAGGTCCCGGGTCTGGTAACACACCGCCTGCAAACCAGCCGTCACGATCTCTTTAATGCCGGTGTCCCGGGTCAGACCCATAATGGCGCCTTTGGCTTGTGGGTCCCAATACGGCGCTCCTAAACCAGCAAAAGCCGGCACCATATACACCGGATTTTCATACCCGGTTTGTTCAGCCAGCGGCTGAGTTTCCCGGGCATTACAGATCAGTTGCAGGCCATCGCGAATCCACTGAATGGTCGCTCCGGCCATAAAAATAGATCCTTCCAGGGCATAGGTGGTTTCCCCGTTAAGCCGATACCCCACGGTTGTCAGCAACCGATGACTGGAATGCAGCGCTTTGTTGCCGGTGTTCATCATCATAAAACAGCCGGTACCGTAGGTACTTTTTGCCATTCCCGGCTGGAAGCAGGCCTGACCAATCAGCGCTGCCTGCTGATCACCGGCAATACCGGCAACCGGAATTTCGGCGCCCAGCCACTTAGATTGTGCATTACCAAAGTCGGCGGCACTGTCTTTTACCTGCGGTAATAAAGCGGCCGGCACCCGGAAGGTTTCTAATAATTCGTCATCCCACTGCTGACTGTGAATATTGAACAACAGGGTGCGTGACGCATTGGTAGCATCGGTGGCATGACATTCACCGCCACTGAGCTGCCACAATAAAAAACTGTCGACGGTGCCAAAAGCCAGCTCTCCGCGCTCCGCCCGTTCTCTGGCGCCCTCAACATTGTCCAGGATCCAGCTGATTTTAGTGGCCGAGAAATACGGGTCGAGTAACAAACCGGTTTTTTTATTAATTTTATCTTCCAGTCCGGCCTGTTGTTTCAGAGCCAGGCACTGATCAGCGGTACGTCGGTCCTGCCAGACAATCGCCGGATACACCGGCTCTCCGGTGTTGCGATCCCAGATCAGGGTTGTTTCACGCTGATTGGTAATCCCGATCGCAGCAATATCACTGGCCAGACACCCCGCTTCCGCGATGGCCTGGCGGGCACTGCTGAGCGTGGTTTGCCAGATTTCCTGGGGCTCATGTTCAACCCAGCCAGGCTGTGGAAAGTGCTGGCTGAATTCCTGCTGGCCGCTGGCAATAATGGTTCCCTGATCAGAAAAAACGATGGCACGGGAGCTGGTTGTCCCCTGATCCAGGCTGAGAATGTAACGTGGCATGATGAGTTCCTCTTTATTATGGCGCGAATATTACTGTCATGCCCCGTTGCAACCAAACAGTTTTCCGGCAGCTGGCGCAAACTGAACTATAGTTAAGCCCTGTTTACTGCTGAAATACCAACGACTTATGCGCAACAACCAACCGGTCAGCCAACGGGATATCCCTCTGCACGACGATGCCCATCTGGTTTCTTCGACCAATCTGAAAGGTGTCATCACCCACTGTAATCAGGACTTTATCGATATCAGTGGTTTTTCTGAGGATGAATTATTAGGTTCACCACACAACCTGGTGCGCCACCCGGATATGCCGGTCGCTGCGTTTGCCGACATGTGGACAACGCTGAAATCCGGTAAACACTGGATGGGACTGGTTAAAAACCGCGCCAAAAACGGCGACCACTACTGGGTTGATGCTTATGTCACCCCGATTTACGACGGTCAGCAGATCGCCGGTTATGAATCCGTCCGCATCAAACCCAAACGAGAACAGATCCAGCGTGCCGAACAGGCCTACCAGCGCCTGAACCGGGGTAAAAACAACAACGCGATAAATACCCTGAAACAAGGCGCCCAACATCCGCTTACTCCCTGGCTGTTACTCCTGGTGGCACTGCTGGCCGGCAGCACCCCGGCCTGGCTGATTCTGCTGGCCTTAATGCTGGCAACGCTCAGCAGCGGCTATCAGTGGCGTCAGCACAACGCCCTCCGTCGCAGTGCGCAAAGCATTGCCGATTCAGACTTATTAGCCTGGATTTATACCGGTCGTTCCGACCTTCAGGGTCAGGTTGACTATGCGTTATATGCCCAGGAACGCAGCCAGCAAACGGCACTGACACGTATTTCTGACAATACTCAGGAACTGCTGAACAGCGCTACTGAAACCCTGACCTTGTCGCAACAAACACTGGAAAAAGTCCGTCAGCAACGTATTCATACCAGCCAGGTTGAACACACCAGCCAGAACATTGCGACCGCAACCGGGCAACTGCTCGACAACAGCAGTCAATCAGCCAGTGCCAGCGATACCTCTTCCGCCACCGTCACCCGCGGCGAACATACGGTAGCGCGGATGATGGAGCAAAGCAGCGATTTACAACAACAACTGAGTTCGACCGCAGAAGCCATCAGCGCTCTGGCAGAAGAAACCCAGGCGGTGAATAACTTTTTGCAGGCCATCACCAATATCGCCGAACAAACCAACCTGCTGGCGCTGAACGCCGCTATTGAAGCTGCCCGCGCCGGTGAGCAGGGACGGGGGTTTGCTGTGGTTGCCGACGAAGTGCGGCACCTGGCACAGCGTACTCAGGAATCGGCCGGTGAAATTCAGACCATCGTCAATGGCCTGAATCAACACAGTCAGCACGCCGTCGAACAGATGGAACGTGGCCAGCAATCAACCCAGTCAACGCTGGATCAGGCACAGCAGGTCACCGAAGTATTTCAGGCGATCCGTCAGGATCTGAGCACCATTAACCAGCTGAACGGCAGCAACAACAACACAGTGCAACAGCAGAATCAGGACGTGCATGAAATTGGCAGCAGCCTGCAACAACTTGAAAGCCTGTCGCAGGATGCTGAAACCATTGCCGGAGAGATGCACCACCAGTGTGAAACCCTGTCACAACTGATGCATCAGCAAAGCAATATCATTCGTCGCTTCCAACAGCGGTTATGAAGGTTTAACATTTAAAGATGTAAAAACCTGAGAATTACTCATGTCCATTCTGGATACCAAACACCTCCGTACCCTCACCGCCCTGAGGGACGGTGGTACTCTGGTCGAGGCGGCGCGTCGCCTTCACCTGACCCAGTCCGCGTTATCCCACCAACTGAAAGACCTTGAAGAACGCCTCGGTATTTCTTTGTTTCTGCGAAAAACCAAACCGCTGCAGTTCACCCGCGCCGGGCTGGAAATACTGCAACTGGCCGACAAGATATTGCCTCAGCTGCAACACACAGAACGCAACCTGAAAAAACTGGCCGGTGGTGATGCCGGCCGGTTGCATATGGCGATCGAATGCCACAGCTGTTTCGACTGGCTGATGCCGGCGATTAACAGCTTTCGCGACCACTGGCCCGAGGTGGAGATTGATCTCAGTACCAGCTTTAATTTCGAACCGATTCCGGCTCTGATCCGCGGAGATATCGACCTGGTGGTCACTTCAGACCCCCATCCACACGGCGATATTCATTATCAGCCACTGTTCCGTTACCAGTCGATGCTGGCCGTTGCCAATCAACATCCACTGGCAAACCGTCAGGCGATTGAACCGGCCGATCTGACAAACGAAACCCTGATTCATTATCCAGTCGACCGTAAACGACTGGATATCTTCGAACGTTTTCTGACTCCTCAGGGTATTGAGCCACAAGCAACCCGTGAGACCGAACTCACGCTGATGATGGTGCAGCTGGTTGCCAGCGGGCGTGGGGTTGCCTGTTTACCCAACTGGGCACTGCAGCCGTACCTGGATGCCAGCCTGGTCAGCTGCCGGCCACTGGGCAAAGACGGTGTCTGGCCCACTCTGTATGCCGCGGTACGTAACGAACAAAAAGACAGTGCCTTTATTCAGGATTTTTTTGATCAGGCATTACAAACCTGCTTTAAACATTTACCGGGCATTGTGCCGGTTGCCGGGGAAGGCTGAGTTATCAGCCTGGCCAGGTGGCCGCAGAAACTCAGAATTGAAGGCAAAAAAAAGGGCTCAAAATTTGAGCCCCAAAAAAGCGAATTTCTTCGCTACATTCTCACCACGTCTCCTAGGGATACGCAGGAACTATATTGCCGTTAAGGCTCTGTTAGGTCTGTAGCGAATACGTAGTTAAGTGTAACCAAGTGTATACGGCTGTTGTCTGATTTGTTACTCCTGATGACGCCGTGGCCAGATCAGACTGAACTTGGCGCCGCCTAAACGCTCGCTGCGTGACACCATCGCCCGACCACCATGCCAATAGGCTATACGCCGCACAATCGACAAACCCAGACCATAGCCACCGGATGCCCGGGTACGGCTGTCATCCAGCCGGGCGAACGCGGTAAAGACCCGATCCCATTCTTCTTCCGGAATACCGGGACCGTCGTCTTCAACATCCACCCGGCAGGTATCACTGCCCACACTGCAGCTGACCAATACCCGGGAACTGGCGTAACGTCCGGCATTACCCACCAGATTCTGGATCGCGCGATGCACATAGCGGGGTTCCACTTCCGCCATCTGGCTACCATCCGGCTGAGCACCGGTGTAAGCCACGGTCACTTTTTCCGGCGGTCGTGCCTCTTCCACAACCTGCACGGCAATATCAGCGATATTGACCCGCTGAAAATCCAGAATCGGCCCACCCTCTTCCAGCCGGGCATAGGTCAGAATCTCATCAATCAGCTCATCCAGTTCCTGAATATCAGAATCCATCCCCTTCAGCTGCTTCGCCACAAAGGGATCATCAAACAAGGTGTCTTCGATAATCTGCACACCAAAACGAATGCGTGCCACCGGCGTGCGTAACTCGTGTGACACCGCACGTACCATTTCCCGCTGAATCGAAATCAGACGCTGAATATGTTCCGCCATTTTGTTAAAGGCAGAGCCTAAACGACTGACGGGATCGCCCGAAGTCACCGCCACCCGGGCATTCAGATGGCCCTGTGCCAGCCGGCTGGTCGCCTGTTCCAGTTTACGCAGACGGATTTCGAAGGAATTCACCACCCAATATACCCCCAGGCCGATCAGCATAATGCCGATGATGGCAATCACCACAATCGCCTGCCAGGAATACGGGTTAAACGCGTTGATCGGTCCCATCACCAGCGCCCGGTTTTCCCCCGGTAATTTGGCCAGTGCCTCAGCTTTATTGCCTTCAATGGATATGCGCACCAGAATATCGCCATAAAACAGCCGGCCAACATCGGTTTCCGTCAGATATAAATCATTGAAGGGCATAACACGCAGCGGGAAACCAAAGTGCGGCTGCATCTGTTGCAGAAAGTCTTCGATCGCCAGACCACTGCGACGAAAATCCTGCAT
The DNA here is from genome assembly GCF_042648445.1 of Bacterioplanoides pacificum. Taxonomy (NCBI): domain Bacteria; kingdom Pseudomonadati; phylum Pseudomonadota; class Gammaproteobacteria; order Oceanospirillales; family Oceanospirillaceae; genus Bacterioplanoides; species Bacterioplanoides pacificum. The sequence continues at coordinate 132,643 of NZ_JBHRYB010000015.1, read as the reverse complement.
CAGCAGGAAAGCCGCTGCCTGTGCCTGAATATCCGTCACTGCATTCAGTTCCACGTACAGCAGCCGCTGATCACTGAGCGCTTTCAATAAACGCACACTGCGTCCCTGATTAGTACGGAAAATCAGCGCCTGGCCGCGTCTCAGGCGGTTGATCTGGTATTCATCGAGATCGTTGGCTTTATCAAGCAAGGGCAGCAACCGCATATCGGCATCAAACAGCGCCGACAACTCATCCAGTGCTGCCGGATTTTCTTCCAGCCGCTGGGCCAGCATATACAGGCTGCCGCTGACGATATCTTCGTTAAACTGAGAAGTCCGGACAAAGTTGACCAGCTGCAGGGCAGCCATACATAACAGGCCAACCACCAACAATGCTGCCAGCAGCCCGGTATAAACCCGGATAAAAATAATCGTGCCCTCAGATTTCCTTAACGAACAAATAACCCTTGGAACGTACTGTTTTAATACGTTTTGGATTCATCGGATCATCACCGACTTTTGGCCGGATGCGCGACACCCGTACATCAATCGAACGATCCTGACCGTCGTATTCAATGCCGCGCAGCTGATGGAAAATTTCTTCCCGGGTCAGAACACGTCCGGCGCTGGAACTGAGCAGCCATAATAAATCAAACTCGGCACTGGTCAGATCGATGCTCTGACCATCCAGCCAGGCCTCACGCATGGCGTTGTCCACCACCAGATTGCCAAAGGTCAGACGGTTTTCACCACCGGTTTCAACTTCTTCATGTTCCGGCTCGTCTTTTACCCGGCGCAATAAGGCTCGGATCCGGGCCAGCAATACCCGTGGCCGTACCGGTTTGGCGACGTAATCGTCAGCCCCCATTTCCAGCCCCAGCACCTGATCCAGGTCCTCAGTCCGGGCCGTCAGCATCAGAATCGGCCCTTTATAATATGGCCGCACAATACGACACACTGCCAGGCCATCTTCGCCCGGCAACATCAGGTCCAGCACCACCAGATCCGGCTGCTCGGTTTTGATGCGCTCAATGGCACGGCTGCCATCACCCTCGACGGAAACCTTCAGGCCATTACTTTCCAGATAGTCTTTGGTCAGTGTGGCCAGTCGCTCATCATCTTCAACGATCAGAATACGCCAGTTCTCTTCCGGGTTTTGACCATTTTCTTGTTTCACCATGGTTCTCCACCATTCCTAAAATACTTCGCCCCTCGGCCTTTTGCTTATAACTTTAGACCCAGTTACGCTTTGTTGCATAGTAACTAAAAAACATTTCCTTTGATGCCATTTTGTATCACATTCAGGCACAGCAACGGCTACAGAAAACTATAAAAACGATGTCCACCAGCTACGCACAAGTTATCCACACCGATTTTGCGATACCCACAATATATTGGGGTTGAAAACCCACCTGCACCGCATTATCTTGTGCTTCGCCTTTAAAAATCTGTCGATAACTCAGTCACTTAGCCGAGCATCTACAGGGTTTTCCAGGCGGCGTCAATATCTAAAGGACTCAATTCGTTTCTATCAGGGATAGATGGAGTATTTTCCCTTGAATACAGGCACTAACAGCATGAACAGCGAGCTCAAAGTCAGCAAACGTGACGGGCGTCAGGAATCTCTTGATCTGGATAAAATTCACAAAGTCGTTACCTGGGCCGCTGATGGCCTGGATAAGGTGTCCGTATCCGAAGTTGAACTGAAGGCACATTTGCAGTTTTTTGATGGCATTCAGACCTCTGAAATCCACGAAACCCTGATCAAGGCAGCCGCCGACCTGATTTCTGAAGAGGCACCGGATTACCAGTACCTCGCAGCCCGGCTGAATATTTTCCACCTGCGCAAAAAAGCGTATGGCCAGTTCGAGCCACCGGCACTGTACGATCATGTCAAACGTATGGTCGACGCTCAGCGTTACGATGAACACCTGCTGAGCGATTACAGCGCCGAAGAATTTGCCGCGATGGACCACTTTATCGACCATTCCCGCGATATGAACTTCAGCTACGCTGCGGTTAAACAGCTGGAAGGTAAATATCTGGTCCAGAACCGGGTGACCGGTGAAGTGTACGAAAGTGCTCAGTTCCTGTACGTGTTAATCGCAGCCTGCCTGTTCGCTTCCTACGACAAAGAGCGTCGTCTGGATTACATCAAGCGTTTTTACGATGCTGTTTCTACCTTTAAGCTGTCATTGCCAACGCCGATTATGTCGGGCGTCCGTACGCCAACCCGCCAGTTCAGCTCCTGCGTGCTGATCGAAGCCGGTGACAGCCTGGACTCTATCAATGCCACCGCCGGCGCCATCGTTAAATACGTTTCCCAGCGAGCCGGTATTGGTATCAATGGCGGCCGTATCCGTGCTCTGGGCAGTCCGATCCGTGGTGGTGAAGCTTTCCATACCGGCTGTATCCCATTCTACAAGCATTTCCAGACCGCCGTTAAATCCTGCTCTCAGGGCGGTGTACGGGGCGGCGCAGCAACCCTGTTCTACCCGATCTGGCATCTGGAAGTCGAAAGCCTGCTGGTACTGAAAAATAACCGTGGTGTTGAAGAAAACCGCGTACGTCACCTTGATTATGGCGTGCAGATCAACAAGGCCATGTACGAGCGACTGATCAAAAACGGTAATATCACGCTGTTCTCGCCGTCCGATGTGCCGGGCCTGTACGACGCATTCTTTGAAGATCAGGAACTGTTCGATCAGCTGTACGCCAAATACGAAGCCGATGACAGCATCCGCAAAAAAACCGTTAAAGCGGTCGACCTGTTCTCTGCCATGATGCAGGAGCGTGCCAGCACCGGCCGTATCTACGTTCAAAACGTTGACCACTGTAACACCCACAGCCCGTTCAACCCGAAACGCGCTCCGGTTCGCCAGTCCAACCTGTGTCTGGAAATTGCACTGCCAACCAAACCACTGAACGAAATCAACGACGAAAACGGTGAAATCGCACTGTGTACCCTGGCGGCGTTTAACCTCGGCAAGGTTGATGACCTGAACGAACTGGAAGAATTAGCCGACCTGATCGTGCGTGCCCTCGACAGCCTGCTGAGTTACCAGGACTACCCGGTCAAGGCAGCACAACGTGCCAGCCTCGGTCGCCGTACGCTGGGTGTCGGTGTAATTAACTATGCTTATTACCTGGCGAAAAACGGAGTGAAATACTCCGACGGCAGCGCTAATGGTCTGACTCACCGTACCTTTGAAGCCATTCAGTACTGGTTACTGCGTGCCTCCAACCAGCTGGCGAAAGAACAGGGCAAATGTGAGCTGTTCGACGACACAACTTATGCTCAGGGCGTATTGCCGATCGACAGCTACAAAAAAGAAGTCGATAGTTTCTGCGATGAACCTCTGCACTACGACTGGGAAAGCCTGCGTAAAGAAATCCAGGAGCACGGCCTGCGTAACTCCACGCTAACCGCTCTGATGCCTTCAGAAACGTCATCCCAGATCAGTAATGCCACCAACGGCATTGAGCCACCGCGCGGTTATATCAGCGTGAAACAAAGCAAAGACGGCATCCTGAAGCAGGTTGTACCGGATTATGACCAGCTGAAAAACAACTATGAGTTGTTGTGGCAGATTCCAAGTAACCAGGGATATCTGCAACTGGTGGGCATTATGCAGAAATTCGTCGATCAGGCGATTTCGGCCAACACCAACTACGACCCGTCGCGCTTTGGTGGCAAGGTACCGATGCAGCAGCTGTTAAAAGACCTGCTGACCGCCTACAAGAACGGCCTGAAAACCCTGTATTACCACAATACCCGCGATGGTATGGAAGATCCGCAGAATAGCGTTGAACAGGAAGACGACGATTGTGCCGGCGGCGCTTGTAAGATCTAATACACACTGACAACTGAATATTATCCACCCCCGATCTGCCGGAGCGTTTCGCTTCGGCAGTGTCATTGAGAGACAGCGATGGCGTACACCACTTTTAACCGTAATGAATTTGATACCTTTGCCCAGCCCATGTTTTTTGGTGAGCAGGTTAACGTTGCGCGTTATGACCAGCAAAAACACAAAATTTTTGAAAACCTGATCGAAAAGCAGCTGTCTTTTTTCTGGCGACCGGAAGAAGTGGACCTGACCAACGACCGTAAGGATTTTCTTGACCTGCCGGAACACGAGAAGCACATTTTTGTCAGCAACCTGAAATACCAGACATTACTGGATTCGGTTCAGGGACGTTCGCCTAATGTTGCGTTGCTGCCGGTTGTTTCCCTGCCAGAGCTGGAAACCTGGATTGAAACCTGGTCGTTCAGTGAAACTATTCACAGCCGTTCTTACACCCATATCGTACGGAATATTGTGCCAAATCCGGCAGAAATTTTTGACGATATCACCAAAAATGAACACATCACCAAACGTGCTGAGTCCGTTACCAAACACTACGATGAGTTTATTGCGCTATCGAACTATTACATCCAGCTGGGTGAAGGCAGCCACACGGTAAATGGCGAAACCATTGACGTTAACCTGCGCGAATTAAAGCGTCGTATGTACCGTATGATGATTTCGGTTAATGTACTGGAAGCCATCCGTTTCTACGTCAGCTTTGCCTGCTCATTTGCCTTTGCCGAACGCGCCAAAATGGAAGGCAATGCCAAAATCATCAAGCTGATTGCCCGTGACGAAGCCCTGCACTTAACCGGTACTCAGCACATTCTGCAGATTATGGCACGTGGTAAAGATGATCCGGAATTCGCTCTGGTAGCAGAAGAGTGCCGCGATGATATGATCACCATTTTCCGTGAAGCGGCCGAGCAGGAAAAAGAATGGGCAGAATACCTGTTTAAAGATGGCTCAATGATTGGCCTGAACAAAGATATCTTATGCCAGTACGTTGAATACATAACCAACCAGCGCATCGGTGCATTAGGCTTTGACCCGATATTTGAGGTTAAAAATAATCCGTTACCCTGGATTAACGCCTGGCTGAACAGCGACAATGTACAGGTTGCGCCTCAGGAAGCCGAAATCAGCTCTTACTTGGTGGGAGCCATCGACAGCGAAGTTGATACCAGCGACTTCGGCGATTTTGACCTCTGAAGCGGAACAGAAACGGATGTCTGCCACAGCACTCGCCACCATGCCTGACGACAACCAGCCGGAATTCGAACTGAATGCTGACGACGATCAGCATCAGGAAGTATTTGAACTGGAAGCACTGACCCCGGACAGCAGTGAAGCACTGCTGCAGGGGGAGCTGTATCTGCCCGAAGGTAATCCGGAACAGCCCGAAGTGGATCCGCAAATCGAGCTGGATGGTATGGCACGGCCGGTTTATGCCGTTGAGGTATCCGGCCAGCAACAGCTTGCGACTCGTTTTCAGCACGCTAATACCTTGCTCGATTCGCTGGAAGCTCAGGGCGTGGAGGTTCACTACCAGTGTCGCGAAGGTTATTGCGGCAGCTGTCGTACCCAACTGCTGGAAGGCGAAGTTCATTACCAGGAAGAGCCGATGGCCTGTATCGCTGACGATGAAATCCTCCCCTGCTGCTGCATCCCGAAAACCCATCTGAAGATCAAAATCGACTGATCGCTGATCACTGTGTTAACGCAGGACCATTCCCTGCGTTAAATCAATTGTTATTTTTTTCCCTTGCTCTAACATCAGATCCATCAATAAAACAAACCATAAGAAGGGAACCCAGCATGTCTTTTATCTGTATTACTCCAAATGTTGCCATGGTACGCATGAATGCACGCGAGCATCTGGAAGAAATTCCGGGCGATTTTTACATCAACCTGGATACTCTGGTTGAAGCCCGTATGCGCCCGGTACGCGAAGAACACGATGGTGATTTTTGTGCCGATGTCCTGCTGGTCATGGAAAATAAAACTCACGAGTTTTTATTCCGCAACAGCCCGGCGGGTAATAAAGCCAAAGAAACTCTGGCTCATTATCTGAACGAACAGAGCATCAACCTCTGATCACAAACAACCGCAGCTCCGGCTGCGGTTGATTTCTGTCACTCTTAAGGTAGCCTTGTTTTTTTAACCGCAGCAATCAGAGCACCTTATGAGTAAGTTAAACCTGCCTGAAGTGGGCCAGCCGGCTCCGGATTTCACCACCGTCAACCAGGACGGAGAAAGCGTTTCTCTGAGCGACTTCCGCGGCAAAACCGTGGTGTTGTATTTTTATCCCAAAGCCAGCACGCCAGGCTGTACGGTACAAGCATGTGGAATTCGCGACAGCCGCGAAGAGCTTGAACAACGCAACGCCGTGGTACTGGGAATCAGCCCCGACGAACCGAAACGACTGGTCAACTTTATCAGCAAACAACAGCTGAACTTCACCCTGCTGTCAGACCCGGAACATAAAATTGCCGACGATTATGGCGTCTGGGCACTGAAAAAATTTATGGGCAAAGAATACGAAGGGATCCACCGGCTGACCTTTATCATTAATGGCGACGGCCAGCTGGTCCACATTATGGAAAAAGTGAAAACCAAAACTCACCATGATGATGTCCTGGCGATTCTGGACAGCCTCTGACCCTTAACTTATTGCTCTGGCAGCCGATAACCTGACCATGAAACTATTTTTATGCGTGCTGTTATTCGCCTTGTCGGGAGCCGTCAGCCAGGCGGCAACCCTGCTGGGTTGCGGCCCGGCAATCTTTCAGCCACAAGTCGCGTTATTATCTTCGGTACGCCATCGCTACGAACGTTATCTGACCGCAGGCTGCCAACTGCAAAGCCAGACGACAGATGGCCTGGACCGCTGGTTTCCGGCGCTGCCACATATCAGCATCAATCAAATATTGCCATCAGAGGTATCACGCTACCCCCGAGCAGCAGAATTTCAGCGCAGTTACATCAATCTGCCATTACGCCGCTTTCAACGCCATCTCTGGTCTGTCTCACTGCTCTGGCAACATCATCAGTGGCACACTCAGCTAAAACACACCAGCTATTCAACCGCGTTACAACAACGCCTGGCCAGCGGGCAGGCGATGCGGTTACAGCAGCAACAGCTGCGGCTGGGCACAGAACTGCAACTGGCAGGCAGCAAACCCGGTTTATCCGTCGTCGGACTGTATTATATTCAGGCCAAACAACCCTTAACCGTGCAACCGCGCACTGCGGCTCAGACTGATATTCTGACCCCGGTGTTGTACGACATTATTGGTCTCGGAGCTGGCAGCCGGCAACTGTTACGCGGCTGGCAACATAACTGGCAGTTTTATATTGGCCAGGGACGGTTGCGTGATAATGGTGTTGATGGCTTAACCAGCCTGGGCCTTGATCGGACGTTCAGCTACCTCGAGCTGCAACTGTACAGTGGCTATCGCTGGCGTCTGGCAAACGCGTTGTACGCTTTCAGCGGCTATCAGGCACAGCTGAACTATTACGCCTTTAATCAGCCAGCAGCGGATCATCCGTATTACATCCGTAATAGCCACAGCATCAGCCAACAGCTTATCGGGCGGCTGGAATGGCGCTTTTAATCATTGCCATGATTCAGCTGGCGCCGGTATTCCAGTGGCGACAAGCCACTCCAGCGTTTAAAAGCCCGACTGAACGCACTGCTTTCGGCAAAACCCAACTGATCGCTGATAACCGATAACGCCTGGTCCGTGCTGGCTAACAGTGTTTTTGCCCGCCGCTGACGTTCCTGTTCCAGCAATATCTGGAAAGATGTGCCTCTGTCGCGAAGTTTACGCTGCAGAGTACGGCTACTCATGTGAAGTTGTTGTGCAACCTGCTCACGATCGAGATGTAATTCAACAGCGCAACGTAACATATGCTCAACCAGATTGGCGGTATCCGGTTGCAGCAACTGGGCCAGTTGCTGCTCCAGCATTTGTTCATGCATCGCTGCCAGGTTGTTATCACTTAATGCCAGCGGTTCTGTTAATACCTGTGGTGCAAACACCAGCGCATTACGTGGCGCGGAAAATATCACCGGGGCATTAAAAATACGCTGATAATTACTCAGATCTTGCGGTTCGCAATGAGTGACTTCCAGCCGAATCAGCGGCAACGTTTTACATACCAGCCAGTTGGCAAAGCTACGCAGCAACACCAGCACGGCATCAATCTGATGACGGCTGAAATTATCACCGGCCGGACGATAAACCAATGCCGCCTCTGCCCCCTGCTGCTGCAGAAAATAATCACCGCCATCACTGACCAGGCGGGTATAGCGAATGGATTTTTCAAATGCCCCTGCCAGCGTTTCGCTGTGCATCAGGCTCACGGAAAACAGCTGAAAGTGACTCGGTTTCACCTGCTCCCCCATCAACAGACCAAAATCAGGCGACTGACATAAAGCTTCTGCCGTACGCCAGATCTTCAGGGTTTTTTCCAGTGATACGCGGGCATAAGGCTGCTCCAGTGTTTCCTTGTCCAGCCCGGCAGCTGCTAACAAGGTTGCCACATCAATCCCCTGGTGCTCCGCTCCCATTAATAAGGCACGTAACCAAAGACTGGATACTGTTTTTATTGTTTGATTATTCATTGACCAATCCGAACCACCAACCCGGCAGATTTATCCGCAAATCAATACGAGCGAAAGTCTGTAAAATATCAAACAAGCCGTTGCAGGTAAAAGTTATCACATCAGGCGTGACAATCGCCGGCTTAAATGGCGGTTTTGACACCTGTCATGTCCTTCAGAGCTCAGTATAGTGAGCGCTTTTATTGATCGCACATTACCTGTGCATGGCTCTGTCAGGAGAAAGTAATGGCAATATCGTATTGGTGTGTTCTGGTCGCGGCGTTAATGCCCTATCTGTTTACCGGCATCGCTAAATTTGGTGGGCGGCGTTATAACAACCATGTTCCGCGCGAATTTCTCGAAGGACAACAGGGATTTCGCAAACGTGCTCACTGGGCACAACTGAACAGTTTTGAAGCGTTTCCGGCCTTTGCTGCGGGGGTTATTATTGCTCATCAGCTGGGAGTCGCCGCAGAAACCATTAACTTACTGGCCGTCAGTTTTATTCTGTTGCGACTGGTGTATGGCATTTGTTATCTGACCGATCAGGCATCGTTGCGTAGCCTGGTCTGGATGGCCGCCTTAGGGTGTACAATTGCCTTATACGTTCAGGCAGGATTGGTGATTTAAACCGTCACTGTCATACCGCTGCGTTTGTAACAATATGACGCGTTGCAATAAATGGTAATCAGGCGCCCTTTATCTGGCGTCTGAATCATATACAAATCGGTAAATTCCGGGGTGCGCTCCATAAATGTGGCGTTGTGAATCTGCTGGGCCAGCTGAATATTCACAGCCGGCTGCGGAGTACTCAGAACCAGTCCGATACAAACGAGGACTGCCAGAGAGATTGTTGTTTTCATATAAACCTCCAGCGTTAGCTATAGGTTTCAGTATAGAAACGGCCAGACAGGACGGTTGTATTTTTTTGTTATAAACAACGGATACAAAAGGCCCATATACCGCGCAATATATTTTATTGCCGCTTAAGAGAGACTAATAATTCGGCCTCTCCGCGCGCCATACCGCAACTGTCGACCAACTCGGCCGCAGTTGCTCCTAAGCCAACCAGGCGTGCAGCCTGAGCAAAGGTTTCGTCGTCGGCCTGTGGCGAAATGGCCTTTTTTTCTACCTTATGAAAACGTGCTTCAACCTGTTTCAGACGGCGCCCCATACCAATCGCACTACGACTGACCGCCTGGTTTGCCTCTTCCAGTGCCTGCAGAGTCTGACTGACTCTGAGTTGTTCCTGTAATTGCTGTCGTTTCAGTGACCACAAAAATGCGCCTACCAGCAGCAACATGGAAAAATTACCAATCAATAACCAGTGAACCAGAGTCAGTGACGCCATAACAGACCTCTATAAGCCTTGAAGTTCGTTCCACTCCTCATCTGTCATCAACTTTTCCAGATCCACCAAAATCAGTAATTCGTCATTTTTATGACAAACCCCCTGAATAAACTTGGCGCTCTCTTCATTGCCGACATTCGGAGTGGTTTCGATTTCCGACTGACGCAGATAAACCACCTCAGCCACCGCATCCACGAGAATGCCAACCACCTGCGCCTCTGCCTCGATAATCACGATGCGGGTCTGATCGGTGGTATCAGAAGTCGGCAAGCCAAAACGCTGACGCGTGTCGATAACAGTCACGACATTGCCACGCAGATTAATAATTCCCAGTACATAAGGGGGCGCTCCCGGAACCGGTGCAATTTCACTGTAACGCAGTACTTCCTGAACCTGCATCACATTGATACCGTACGTTTCGTTCTCTAATCGGAATGTCACCCACTGCAGAACCGGATCGTCTGCACTTTTGTTTCCGGCTATTGCTGACATAAAACATCCTCGCTAAGAAAGGGCAGTGCGTCAAAAACACGTTGAAACCTTTCTTAACTATAGTTGACAGCACAAAGTGTACCAGCCGATTTCACGGATTTTTTTAAAAATTAAGAACGGGTATTTTGCTCCAGCATGTCGAGCAAATTAGTAACATCAATCAGAGCGCACATTTCTGAAATAACCGTGCCGGCAAGCCATGGCCGCTTGCTGCAATCGCCCCGCCACTTGATCGATTCCTGCGTCAGCGTCATGGTATCGCAGATCTCCTGGCAGGCCAGTGCCCAGGGAGAACGATCAAGTTGGATGACAAAATCATATCCCTGTTCTGCCATTGAAATACCCCGCTCCGGCATAATCAGCGCCGCACTATCAACAATGGTCAGCTTCTGCTCATCACTCTGCCATACACCTAACGACCAGCTTGCCTGACCAAATAATGGCGTAATCTGCTCACTGCGGTTATAGACCCCACCCAGCACCGCTAATGGAATGGCGAGTTTTAACCCCGCCACTTTAAAGATCAGACACTCCACCCCCTGTACCGCACGCCAATCCGGTCCACCGGAAACAGCTGTCGCTACTGTCATGTCACTGTCTGCACTATCAGCCGACACGACAGATGGGGTTGGTGCCAGACTCACCAAGGGTTCGGCCACAGCCTCTTTAACAACCTCGGGAGCGACTTCCGAGGTCGGCGTACTGACTTCGGCAACGACCGTCAACGGTTCGGTGGCTGTGACCAGCAACTGATCAAGATATCCCTGCAGAACATCATCCACCTGATTAGCGGTTTTTTGTTCCACCGGACTAGTCATGACAAGCTACCTGTACCGAGCCGCTGACCGGATGAGTCAGACCGCTCCAGCCAACACCAAACCGGGCTGGCTTCAGGTCCTCACAGGCCTGCAACACAGTCTGCCGCAAGCGGGAATCCGGCAAACAGGCTGCCAGCTGTATATTCAGTAAAAACTGGCTGTACCGGGCAACCGGATTCAGTTGGGCCGCCCACTGACACACCACCAGCTCATGGCCGGCAGCCAGTGTGGACGCTGAAAACACCGGTGGCGTCAGCTGTTTATGAGGAGCTACCGCCTCACTCAGCAGGGTATCCCAGTCCGCTGGCTGGTTGGCAACAGGTGCCAATAATTCGTCAAAATAATCGCCCAACGGGTTATCCGTATTGTGTTTCATCCACCACCCTCCGCAGCGGCAGCCTGCTCTAGACTGGCCAGCAAATGCCGGTAGGCCCGCACACCACGCCCCCCTGCATCCAGCTGATGTGGGAAAACACCTTCATGGCTGGCATCCCGTAGCCGGGTGTCAACCGGAATGGCCTCCTCCCATAAGGCGTCCTGATAATTACGCCGCATTTCTTTCAGTGTGGTCAGTGACGCGCCGGTACGACGATCAAACAAGGTCGGCACAATGGTGTAGGGGAGGCTGCGATTTTGCGAACGCATCACCATACGTAAGGTGTGAACCATCCGCTCCAGACCTTTCAGCGCCAGGTGTTCTGTTTGGGTCGGAATGACCAGACGCTGACAGGCTGCCAGCGCATTCACCAGCAGCACCCCTAAGATCGGCGGCGTATCCAGTAATACATGATCGTATTCTTCCCAGAGCTGGGCCAGGCTGCGCGCCAGCACCAGTCCCATACCTTCCTGGCCACTGACCTGACGTTCCAGCGTTGCCAGCGAAGTGGTCGCTGGCAACAAGGCAACGTTATTCAGGCTGGTTGGCTTAAGTACGCTTTGGATAAAGCTTTTATCTTTATGACGCTGTTCAAAAAAAAGATGATAAAGGCTGCGATCCAGGCTGTCCGGATCCTGACCAAAATAACTGGTCAGCGACCCATGAGGATCCAGGTCCACCAGCAATACCCGTTTTCCCTGGCTGGCCAGCAGCCCACCCAGGGAAACAACAGTGGTGGTTTTGCCAACACCACCTTTCTGATTAGCTATCGACCAGATACGCACGTACATCACCTTATTCAATTGATCGGCTGCCACTGTTACCGCCCGCAGGGCAGCAACGTGGCATTTACGTAAGATGAGGAAGCAAAAATCGTGTCAATTTATTGCGCAGGCCGCGACCAGGGGATCTGTTGTGCTCCCTGGGTCATATAAATCACCACCCGGCGGTTGCGCGCTTTTGCGGCTTCAGACTCACCACTGTCTACTGGATGATAGTGTGACATCCCCATAGCCGCCATTCTTTGCGGTGCAACACCATATAGCGCCAGATTCTGAACAACGGACGCCGCACGCAGGGCCGAAATTTCCCAGTTACTGATCCCTCTGGCCGGCACATCATCACTATGCCCCTGGACGTTCAGCGGGTACGGCCAGGAACGCAGGTGGCCGGCAATCGCCTCTATCAGCGGCAAAGCCTGGTCTCTGATCCGGGTCTCTCCGCGAGCGAACAATAAATCAGCATTCAGCGACACACTGATCCAGTCTTGCTCTCCTCTGACTTCTATATCGTCCGTTTCCTGAATAAATTGAGAAACCTGACGAATATCCGCTAACAGAGGTAACAAGCCGTTGTGCTGCTGCAATCTGGCTGATGGGTTGTCTGGCGTTGGTATCGTTGACGGTGAGTTATTGGAAAATACCGCTTCAATTTCAGAGCGGATAGCCGCGCCCTCTTCCTCATCAATCAGCTGCAACGCATATAACATGATAAAAAAAGCACACAGCAGCGTCATATAATCGGCGTATGACACCAGCCAGCGATGAGGATCCGGCCCGTTGCGGTGTTTCATATCACCACGCCCTGCAGCCGAAAGCGCAGCGATGCCGGATTAACACCCTGACGTACAGACAACAGCCCCAGTAACATAGCATCGTAATAACGACGACGAATGGCAATATGCTGACGCAGTGTATTCGCCAGCGGTATCACCACCAGATTGGCAGCGGCGACCCCATAAAAGGTCGCCACAAAGGCAGTCGCAATTCCCTGGGCCAGGGCATCAGGTTGCTGAATATTCGACAACACCTGCATTAACCCCAGCACAGCACCAACAATCCCTAACGTCGGCAGATAACCCGCCAGATTATCTAACACCCCCACCAGGTCGAGATCCCGTTGCTCAAGAGTATTCAGTTCCAGCTCCATGGTTTCCCGTGTGGTGTCATCATCATAACCGTCAGCCAGCAGCATCAGGGCTTTACGGAAGACCACATCATTTTCAATATTGGCGAGTTTTTCCAGAGCCAGCACACCGTCGCGGCGTAACGCATGACCACAGGTCACCAGCTTGTTGACCAGGCCATCGAACGACAATACGGGCGGCACAATCAGCCAGCCCAATAATTGCAAAAGCGGACGAAAATACGACAGCGGAATCTGTGCACAGGCCGCCAGCAGACTGCCACCGAAGACAATCAAAGCCGCTGCCGGGTTCCACAATAAAGACAGACTGCCACCTTCCAGAAGATGACCAGAGACAACTGCTGCCAGTGCCAGCAAAACAACCACAAGACTCCAGCGATCCATGCCACCCTCCTCAACCTGACGTTAGCCGAGTTCTTTCGCTAACCTCGGGCCAATGTCATTAAGTGCCAGGACTTCATCATTCAGTCCTTCTTTAATCACCGCCAGCGGCATACCAAAAATCACACTCGACTCTTCATCCTGGGCCCAGACAACCGAGCCGGATTTTTTCAGCAGTTTCGCGCCCTCTTTGCCATCAGCTCCCATACCCGTCAGCACCACGGCCAGCGTACTGCGGCCAAAATGTTTTGCCGCTGAAGCAAATGCAATATCAACGCTGGGGCGATAATTCACCCGCTGATCACTTTCATGAATATGAATGGAACCACCACCGCGTTTATCCACCATCAGCTGCATACCACCCGGTGCAACATAGACATGGCCCGGCTTCAGCACGTCACCTTCTGCCGCCTCTTTAACGGTAAGCGGACTCATACCATTAAGTCGCTCAGCAAACGCTTTGGTGAAGGAACCCGGCATATGCTGGACAATCACAATCGGTGTCCGGAAGCTGCCGGGAATACTTTTAAACAGAGTCTGTAATGCCGCAGGCCCGCCGGTTGAAGTACCAATCATCACCAGCTCAGTCTTATTCAGACTGCGCTGTTCGGTACGACGTGGCGCAGGTGCAGTTACAACCCGGCTTTGCTTGCGGGCCACGGCGGCAATTTTATCGGTCAGGGTTTTACGGATTTCGGTTGTGCCTTTGGCAATGGCATCAAAATTTTTCGATAAAAAATCGACAGCACCGGCATCCAGTGCATCCAGAGTGACCCGGGCACCCTCAAATGTCAGTGAAGAAAACATCAGGATTGGCACCGGTCGCTGCTGCATAATGGTCCGCACAGCGGTGATACCATCCATGACCGGCATCTCATAATCCATCGTGATGACGTCCGGCTGCAGGCTGGCGTTCATTTCTACCGCCTCACGGCCATTGGCTGCCGAGCCCACCACTTCCATGCGGCCATCGCCATTAATAATCTCAGCAACACGACGCCGGAAAAATCCGGAATCGTCTACCACCAGAACACGAATACTCACTCAGTTCCCCTTGTATAAATCAGGCCGCAGAAACCTGCTTTGAGGAATAATGGTTCAGCATGCTCGGTATATCGAGAATCAGGGCAATCCGACCGTCACCAGTGATCGTTGCACCCGCCATTCCTGCGGTACCGTGCAGCATTTTCCCCAGCGGTTTAATCACCACTTCTTCCTGTCCGATCAACTGATCAACCACAAATCCCACACGTTTTGTTCCGACCGAGACCACCACGACGTGGGCCGTTTCATCTGCCCTGGCATGTTCTTCACCATGCACCAGCCAGCGTTTGAGGTGGAACAATGGAATCGGTTTTTCACGCACAACCACCACTTCCTGACCATCAACAATATTGGTTTGGGTCAGATCCAGGTGGAATATTTCATTAACGCTGACTAACGGGAAGGCAAAAGCCTGATCTTTCAGCATCACCATCAGAGTTGGCATAATCGCCAGCGTCAGCGGTACCTTAATACGGATACCGGTGCCAACCCCCATTTTGGATTCAATATTAATGGTGCCGTTAAGCTGGGTGATTTTGGTTTTCACCACATCCATCCCCACACCACGACCGGACACGTCAGAAATCTGCTCTTTAGTGGAGAAACCCGGAGCAAAAATCAGGTTATAACATTCGTTTTCGGTCAGGCGATCCGCGGCGTCCTGGTCCATCAGACCTTTTTCCACCGCCTTACGGCGTAATACTTCAGCATCCATACCACCGCCATCATCCTGAATGATCAACAGAATGTGATCCCCTTCCTGCTCTGCCGAAAGCACAACGGTACCAACTCTGGGCTTACCATCCTGCTCCCGCTGATCCGGCATTTCCACACCATGATCGACAGCATTACGCACTAAGTGAACCAAAGGATCAGCCAACGCCTCGACCAGATTTTTATCCAGATCGGTTTCTTCACCGCGTAATTCGAGATTGATTTCTTTTTTCAACTGACGAGCCAGATCCCGTACAACCCGGGGGAAACGGCCGAATACTTTTTTGATCGGCTGCATCCGGGTTTTCATCACGGAGGCCTGTAAATCACCCGTGACAACATCCAGATTGGCAACGGCCTTAGCCATCGATTCATCATTACTTTCCAGCCCCAGACGCACCAGACGGTTACGCACCAGAACCAGCTCCCCCACCATGTTCATAATGTCGTCAAGGCGTTTGGTATCAACCCTGACCGTCGTTTCCGCAGCCGGAGCGTGTTCTTTTTCAGGCGGACGTTTGGCGGCGGGCTTTGGTGCTTCTTTAGCAACCGCTGCAGCAGGTTTTGCCGGAGGCTGGGGTTCTGGCTTAGGCTGGGCAGGGGGTTGGGCAGCAGCTGGTTTCTCGACTGCTGGTTTCTCGACTGCAGGTGTTTCTGTTGCTGGTGCTGCCGCCGCCGGTTCAGCGGACGTGGTCGCTGAATGCTTCCCTTTACCGTGCAACCGATCCAGTAACTCTTCGAATTCTGAGTCGGTGATCAGATCATCACCACCGTCAGGTGTTGCCGGGGCCACACTGCCGGTTGCTGTTTCACCAGCGTCAGCTGTGCTGCTTTCCTGCTGCACGTCCGACGCACTGACGTGTTTACCTTTACCATGAATCTGATCAAGCAGCGCTTCAAACTCTTCTTCGGTAATTTCATCATCCTCTCCGTCATCACTGGAGGAGCTGACATCAATAAAATCATCATTGTCGTCAAAGAGTTCGGCACCGGAATCAGTTTCCGGCGCTGTCGGAGCCGGGGCATCAGTATTGTCATCCAGCGCATCAAGCAATTGCTCAAACTCATCATCGGTAATATCACCGGAGTCTTCTGCAGCAGGGGATTCCACCACCGACGGAGGAACCGCTTCTGGCTCACTAACCGGGGTTTCACTGACGGGGTCGGCGGCTGGTGCTTCATCGGCACTGACCGGCAATGCCAGCTGATGCAGACGCTCGATCAGCGCCGGATCCGCTGATTCCGGCTCAACACCTGAACGCACACTCTCGAACATTTCATTAACGCTGTCGAGTGCCTGTAAAACCACATCCATTAAGTCTGGGTTAACACCGCGATTACCATTACGCAGCGTATCAAATACATTTTCCGCTGCATGGCAGCAGTCCACTAAAGGATTAAGCTGCAGAAAGCCAGCGCCGCCTTTAACGGTGTGGAATCCCCGGAAAATTGCATTCAGTAAATCATTATCATCGGGGCGTTGCTCAAGATCGACGAGCTGCTCGGAGAGCAATTCCAGAATTTCTCCGGCCTCAACCAGAAAGTCCTGGAGTATTTCTTCATCTGCATCGAAACTCATCCGTTAGCTCCTTTAAAAGCCAAGACTGGATAACAAATCATCAACATCATCCTGACTACTCACTACATCATCACTGCTTTTATTAATCTGCGGGCCTTCGGCAGCAATATCCGCTCCCTCCTGATCTGCTGATTGTTCTGTTGCAGTGTCTAAATCTGAATGGGTAATCCCCGTAATGGAATCAACATGGCCGGCCATAGCCACCAGATTTACCAGACGGATCTCCACATCCCTTACCAGCTCTGCCACTTTATGAATGACTTGTCCGGTAAGGTCCTGAAAGTCCTGCGCCAGCATGATGTCGGATAGCTGTCCCTGCAGTTTATGAGACTGTAATGCGCTGTCTTTCAGAAACGAATTAATGGATTTCGATAAAGCCCGGAATTCATCCGGCTTCAGTTCTTTATTGAGAAAACGCTGCCACTGGTGTGACAACTCCTCTGCCCGACTGTTGATATCAGACGCCAACGGCAGACTGGCATCGACCAGATCCATAGTGCGATTGGCCGACTTATCCGTCATTTCAACAACATAGGCCAGCTTGTCGGTTGCATGTTCAATTTCTGAGCCTGCTCCCACAGAGTCAATTCTCAGATTTTTGATGGATTCATGCAGCGCCCGCGTCAGTCGGCCAATTTCGTTATAAAGCGTTTGATCCCGCAGTTGATTCAGGTCGTTTACTAACGCAACGGCTTTCCCCAAATCGCCACTTTCCAGCTGTAGCAGCATATTTTCTGCCAGCGATTTGATTTCCGAGCCTACTGCAGCGTCATCCGTATTTGATTTGATGTCTGCCATCGGTTCGCCTTCCCGTCAGCCTTCGACGCGTTCAAAAATTTTATCAATTTTTTCTTTCAGAACGGCCGCAGTAAAAGGCTTCACAACATAACCATTCACGCCAGCCTGGGCTGCCGCTACGATTTGGTCGCGTTTGGCTTCTGCCGTTACCATCAGTACCGGCAGGGTTTTAAGGCGCTCATCTGCGCGCACTTTTTTCAACAGATCCAGGCCCGTCATTCCCGGCATGTTCCAGTCGGTTACCAGAAAATCAAAGTCACCGTTTTGCAACATCGGGAGCGCCGTGGTGCCATCATCCGCTTCCGCGGTGTTGGTAAACCCCAGATCACGCAGTAAATTTTTGACAATACGCCTCATCGTAGAAAAATCATCAACGATGAGAATCTTCATATTTTTGTCCAAAACGACCTCCACTAGTCGACTTTGTATATTCCAAGTCGTTACTAAGAATTAGTGTAGACCCTGTTATCGCTTTATCCAGAAAGAGATTGTGGCAATAGCGGATATCGGGAAATAATTTATCAGGAACCCGACATTACTCAGGTTTCCTTCAAAATCAGGGAGTTAGAGAAGTGAAACAAAGTAGAAAATCAGTTAAGCCAATCGGATAACCGGGCACGCAGACGGGCAGCAGCCTGGCTGTGTAACTGACTCACACGACTCTCACTTACCCCAAGCACGGCCCCGATCTCTTTCAGGTTCAGTTCTTCGTCATAATATAACGCCAGCACCAGCTGCTCTCGCTCAGGCAGGCCCTTAATCGCTTCAGCCAGGTGTTGCTGGAAAGCCCCTCGCTCGATGCCTTCCAGCGGATTCGGATTTTCTCCGGCAAACACATCAGCGCCAGCGTCATTTTTTTCCAGCACTTCTTCATAGCTGAATAAACGGCAACCGGCACTGTCCTGCAGAATAGCGTGATATTCCTGCTGTGAGATGCCCAGATGTTCCGCCACCTCACCGTCTTCAGCATCCCGCCCTTTGATACTTTCAACCTGCTTAATCGCTTCGGAGATGCGCCGGCTGTTGCGATGCACAGAACGTGGCGCCCAGTCTCCACGACGAATTTCGTCCAGCATCGAGCCACGGATACGAATACCGGCATAAGTCTCAAAACTGGCACCTTTGCCCCCATCATACTTACGCGATGCTTCCAGCAGGCCAATCATACCCGCCTGAACCAGGTCTTCCAGCTGCACACTCTCAGGCAAACGCCCCAACATATGATGAGCGATGCGCTTCACTAAGGGAGCGTGCTGGCGCACCAGCTCGTCCGCGTTATTATTCTGAACTTCGGTATACACCAGACAACTTCCAGCTACCACAAATCAAGCCCCGGTTTCCTGTACCAGGCGGTCAACAAAAAACTCCAGATGACCGCGAGGAGTCGATGGCAACGGCCAGGAATCCACTTTTTTAGCCAGCGCCCGGAAAGCCGTCGCAGCCTTCGAGCGCGGGTACGCATCCACAACGGCTTTTTGCCGCTGCACCGCCCGTTTAACGGCATCATCCTGAGGAATAGCGCCGACATATTGCATCGCTACATCGAGAAAACGGTCGGTTACCTTGGTCAGCTTACCAAATAACGCGTTACCTTCCTGTGGAGAGCGCACCATGTTGGCAATAATACGGAAACGGAATACACCGTAATCACGATTCAGCAATTTAATCTGAGCATACGCATCGGTGATTGATGTCGGTTCATCAGTGACCACCATCAGAACCTCCTGAGCAGCCCGCACAAAACTCATGACGGTATCGGAAATACCGGCGGCCGTATCAACAATCAACACGTCAACATCATCGCCAATATCACTGAATGCCTGAATCAGACCCGCGTGCTCCATACTGTTCAGCTGAGACAACTTCTGAGTTCCTGAGGACGCCGGAACAATACGAATACCACCCGGGCCACGCACCATCACTTCGCGCAGGTCACATTCACCCTGCAGTACATTTTCGATGGTTTTATTGGAGCTGATACCTAACAGAACATCGATATTGGCGAGGCCCAGATCGGCATCCAATACGACGACGCGCCGGCCCATTTCGGCCAGTGCAATTGCCAGGTTCACCGATACATTACTTTTGCCAACACCACCTTTACCACCGGTGACAGCGATTACTTGTACGGGATGCCTAGACATTCTCGATTATGCTCCTTGTTGGAAACGGGATTGAGTGGCCAGATGCATCGCATCCGCTGCCTGCCAGCGGGTACGTGCCATTCTTGCCATTTGTTCAGCCAGCTGCACCAGTTTAGCGGCATCCGGATAATGCACATCATCCGGTATATGCGGCCCATCAGTAACCAGTGTCACCGGCAGCTTGGTTAACGCTGCCACACTCATCGCCGGGCCCAGACTGAAACACTCATCCAGTTTGGTAAATACACAGCCGACCAGGCCAGCTGCTTTAAAATGTTCGTAGTTTTCCTGCAGGCAACGCCCCTGACTGGTCAGAGGCAGTACCAGCAATTTTTTCAGGCCAGCACCCGTTCTTTTAAGCATAGACAATTGTGTCTGAAAATGTGGGTCCTGACTGGCTAAACCGGCACTATCAATCAGTACCAGCTTTTTATTCTGGGTTTTCAGCAGCGCCGCTTTAAGATCTTTTTCGTTACCGACCTTATGCAACTCCACACCTAATAAACGGGAAAAAGTGCCAATCTGATCATGAGCAGCAACGCGGTAGTTATCGAGCGTGATCAGGGCAACGGAGTCAGCCCCGTGGTGAATCACAAACTGCGCCGCCAGCTTACCAATGGTTGTGGTTTTCCCGGCACCGGTCGGACCAACCAGCGCATAACGACCACCGCGTTCAAATAACTCCGGCGCCGCCACCGGTAAATCACGGGCAATCAGTTTCAGCGCCTGTTGCCAGGCCTGCTCCACCGATTGCTCATCACTGATCTGGCTGGCGATGCGATCCGCCCAGGCGGGCTCCAGGCCAACATCCTGACACCGCTGCCACAACTGCGATTGTTGCCAGGTCAGCGGTCGGCTGGTATCCCAGGCACTGCCCTGGTGGCTGACCATCCAGTTTTTGAGCTCACGTAATTCACCACTCATCGCGTGAATAACATTATTGTAGTGTGCCTCACGCCCGGCCTGATCCACGGCATCATCACCACTTTCCAGCCCGGCTTGTGGCGCGCGATCATCGCTGTAACGTTTGTCTTTTAAGCCCTGCAGCACATCTTTCAGGCCCGCCGACGAGCTGACATCCGATTGCCGGGCATAATCCAGCCGCTGCTCACGTTCCTGACTGCCCTGCTGACGGCTGGCTTTGGCTGCCTCCAGCTCACGCTGTAATTCCAGCTGACGCTCTACCTCCGGATTTTCGGTGCTTTCTCCGGTCTGGTAATCCAGCGCTGCCACCACCTCAAAACCATCGTCGACTTTTTTGCTCGACATAATGACCGCATCAGCCCCCAGCTCCTGCGACACCTTGCGCAGCGCGAGTTGCATATTAGCAGCGACGAAGCGTTTTACTTTCATAGTCAGACTCCGGTCATCCAGCGGTTCATTAACAACCTATTCGTTACATCAATTATTCTGAGCGCCTACGTTGGCAACAATCGTAATGCTCTTGTTATCCGGTATTTCCTGATACGCCAGCACAGTCAGAGACTCAATGCCGTTACGGATAAACTCAGCCATCGCAGCCCGCAGTTGCGAGGTCACCAGCAACACCGCCGGACGACCCGCGACTTCCTGCTCCTGAGCCGCTTCTGCAAGAGAGCGTTGCAGGTTTTCTGCCATACCCGGTTCGAGGATCAAACCGTATTGCGCGCCTTGCTGTGCACTCTGCTGAAGAGTCTTAAGCAACAACTGTTCCAGCCCTGGTTCCAGCGTGATGACCGGCAGCTCATCCTCATTACCAAAGACGTTTTGGACAATCATGCGGGATAACGCCAGACGAGCGGCAGACACCATGGTGGCGGTATCTTGACTCTGACCGCCCATATTCGCCAAAGACTCGGCGATTGAACGCAGGTCACGTACCGGCACTCCTTCTTTTAACAGTGACTGCAGTACATTCAGCAACTGGCTGACACTGACGGTATTCGGCACCAGTTCTTCCGCCAGTTTCGGGGAGGTTTTAGCCAACATATCCACCAGCTTCTGCACATCTTCGTGGCCGATCAGCTCGTGTGCGTGCTTCTGTAATTTCTGATTAATATGAGTCGCCACCACAGTACTGGCATCCACCACGGTATAACCCAGCGTCTGGGCACGATCCTTTTGTTCCGCATCGATCCAGAAAGCTTCCAGGCCAAAAGCCGGATCACGAGTTGCCAAACCATCAATTTTGCCAAACACCTGGCCCGGATTAATCGCCAGCTCACGCTCGGGGTAAATCTCCGCTTCGGCCAGCGTCACCCCCATCAGGGTTACCCGGTATTGATTCGGCATCAGATCCAGATTGTCGCGGATATGCACCGACGGCATCAGAAAACCCAGATCCTGCGATAACTTACGCCGCACGCCCTTGATGCGATTGAGTAACTGCCCACCCTGATTTTTATCCACCAATGGGATCAGACGGTAACCCACCTCCAGGCCAACCCGGTCAACCGGTTCCACGTCATCCCAGCCCAGTTCTTTCACTTCCATTTGTTTGATTGCGGCTTCCGCCTGCTGCTGTGGCGCCGCCAGCGCATTGCCCGCCTCAGCACCGGCACCCGCAGCCGCCACTCTGGGCTGAGTACCAAAGCGCTGGGCGATGGCGTCGCCCAGCTTGCCACCTTCTTTTTTCCAGTGAGATAAATACGCCGCTGCCGCTGCCGCAAACGCGGCACTGAGAAATACAAAGTGTGGCATCCCTGGCACCACCCCCATCAGAAACAACAGCCCGGCCGTTACTCCCAGGGTTCTGGCAGAACCAAACACCTGGCCCATCACCTGGTCACCCATGCCTTCTTCACTGCCATTACGAGTCACCATGATGGCAGTGGCAGTCGACAATAACAGCGACGGAATCTGTGCCACCAGGCCGTCACCAATCGCCAGTAAACTGTACGCGGCGATGGCATCTCCAAACCCCAGCGCGTGCTGGCCCATGCCAATCGCCAGACCACCGACGACGTTGATAATCAGAATCAGAATGCCGGCAACCGCATCGCCTTTGACGAATTTACTGGCGCCGTCCATAGAACCGTAAAAATCGGCTTCGGCAGCAATGTCGGCACGCCGGGTTTTGGCTTCATCGGCTTCAATCAGGCCCGCGTTCAGGTCGGCATCAATGGCCATTTGTTTACCTGGCATAGCATCCAGAGTAAAACGGGCACTGACTTCAGACACCCGGCCGGCACCTTTGGTCACCACCACAAAATTGATAATCACGAGAATGGTGAACACCACTAAACCCACCGCGTAATTCCCGCCAATCAGCACTTCACCAAAGGCTTCGATCACTTTACCGGCAGCATCGCCGCCTTCATGGCCGTACAACAGCACTACCCGGGTAGACGCCACATTCAGCGCCAGCCGTAACAAGGTAGCCACCAGCAAAATGGTAGGGAAAATAGCAAAATCGAGGGGGCGCTGGGCATAGACACTCACCAATAACACCACGATCGACAGTGTGATATTAAAGGTGAAAAACATATCCAGCATAAATGGCGGTAACGGCAGGGTCATCATTCCCAGTAAGACCAGCACCATAACCGGAATACCGAGGTTGCCCTGCCCTAACAGCCCAACTGCCTGCTTCAGCTGTCCTGTTACCTGTTGCCGCGAAGTGACCGCCATATTGTTGCCCGTCAGAAAAACATCATTGCAACGACTACTGCAAAAAGCTTTCCTAAAATGTCCGGTTACGACAAATTATTCACTACTGGCATCCGGATCCACGCGCAAATCACGGGGGATCGGCATGTCCGGCTGGCGTTCAGGTTTGGCTCCCTGACCTTTAACGAACATATCCATCTGATAGATATACGCCAGTACCTGAGCCACTGCGACGTACAGACCTTCGGGGATTTCCTCACCCACCTTGCCATGGGTAAACAACGCCCGTGCCAGGGGTGGCGCCTGCATCTGAGCAACATTATGCTGTTTAGCAATTTCACGGATTTTCAGTGCCACCTGATCACTGCCCTTCGCAACCATCACCGGTGCCTGCATCGCCTCAGCCGAATATTTCAGTGCCACGGCGTAATGAGTTGGGTTAGTGATAACAACATCCGCATCCGGCACATCCGCCATCATGCGGCGCTGAGCCACCTCACGCTGTAATTGCCGGATTTTACTTTTAACTTCAGGCTTGCCTTCCGTTTCTTTGAACTCATCCTTAATTTCCTGCATCGACATACGCAGCTTTTTAGTGTGGCTGTAGATTTGCCAGGGCACATCAGCAATAGCGATCAACAGGGTGGAAAAACACAAAAAAATAACCGACCAGAGAATGATGTCTACTGTATGAGCAACCGCCGGCCGTAACGGTTCCTGACGAATCGACATTGCCTCATCAAAATACAGCCACAACACCAATACTGCGACGCCCCCCACAACCAGCACTTTAGCCCAGGCTTTAATCAACTCGACCAGCGAGTTCATAGAAAACATACGCTTCAGGCCACTCAGTGGATTCAGCCGGTCCAGTTTTGGGGTGATCGCTTTGGTCGAAAATAACCAGCCACCCACCCCCAAAGGGCCGGCAAAAGCAGCAATTAACACCAATACCAGCCACGGAGCCAGCGCCAGCGTAGCCTGCCAGACCGCCGCTGCCAGCTGATTCGACATTACCCGGGGGTCAAACAACGCATCACGCTCCAGCGCAAAGCTGGCACGGGCAATGGCATTAATCTGTTCCGCCATCCAGGGTCCAAAGGCCAACAGGCCCAGCGCTCCGATAACCAGCACCAGCGTGGTCGCCAGTTCTTTCGAACGGGGAACCTGACCTTCCTCTCTGGCTTTATCAAGGCGCCGGGTGGTGGGTTCCTCGGTTTTTTCCTGACTGGAATCTTCTTCGGCCATACGCTATTGCAACGTCAGTTTTTTCAGGAATTCAAACAGGCTGTCCATATACTGCTGAAAGCCCGTCGCCATTTCACCAACACTCAGCCACATGATAAATAAACCAACAATCATAGTGACCGGAAAACCCAGGGCGAAAATATTTAACTGTGGTGCCGCCCGGGTCATTACCCCAAACGCCAGGTTAACAATCAGTAGCGCCGCCAGAGCCGGCAATGCAATCACCAGTGCTGCAGAGAACATCCAGCCGCTCCAGCGCACGATCAGACCAAAATCATCCGCGCCAAAACCCTGCATTCCTACCGGGAGCGTGGAAAAACTGTCGATCAGAATTTCAATCAGCACCAGATGACCATTCAGCGAAATAAACACCAGGCTGACCAGAAATAAAAACCACTGTGATATCACCACCACCGACGCTCCCTGACTGGGATCAACGGTTGTTGCAATCCCCAGGCCGGTTTGCATAGCAATCAACTGGCCGGTTATAACAAATACCTGGGTCAGCATTTCGACGATAAAACCCATGGCAATGCCGATTAACAGCTGCTGCAAAATAATGATAAAAGAGGCCAGTGAGATCGCATCCACCTTCGGCATCGGCGGTAACACAGGTACAACGGCCAGTGTGATGGCGACCGCCAGAAAAATCCGTACCCGCTGAGACACCATACGGCTGCCAACCAACGGCATCACCATTAATAAACCCGATATACGTGCAAACGGGTAGATATAACGGCTGATCCAGTGGCTAACGTCCAGCGCATCAATTTCTAGCATCCGGGGTCAGCCAATAATAAAAGGAATGTTCATATAAATCTGACGGGTGAAATCCAGCACCATGCTCACCGCCCAGGGCCCGAACGCCATAATCGCCAGCAAAGTAACAACCAGCCTTGGCAGAAAACTCAGCGTTTGTTCGTTGATCTGAGTGGCGGCCTGAAACGTACTCACAACCAGACCAATAATCAGACTGGGAACAATCATCGCAACCACAATCACCAGGACGATATACAAAGCATGGGTGAATAAATCACCGATTTCTGCCGGTGTCATACGACCTCCTAAACCGTTCCGAAACTGTTGGCCAGCGTTCCCATAATCAACGCCCAGCCATCAATTAACACAAACAACATAATTTTAAACGGCAGTGAAATAATAATCGGTGACAGCATCATCATCCCCATCGCCATCAGAATACTGGCGACCACCAGGTCGATAATCAGGAAAGGAATAAAGATCAGGAAACCAATCTGAAATGCGGTTTTCAGTTCGCTGGTAATAAATGCCGGAATAAGAATATGAATTGGTGTTTCATCCGGGCTGGCGATGTTCTTTTCACCACTGATACGGATAAACAGATTCAGATCTGTTTCTCGGGTTTGTGCCAGCATAAACTCATGTAAAGGCTTCACCGCCCGTTCCGCCGCTTCCAGCGGAGTGATCTGTTCGGCCAGATAGGGCTGAACCGCATCAACATTAATAATACGGAACACCGGCATCATAATAAACAGCGTCAGAAATAACGACAGTCCTAACAGAATCTGGTTAGAAGGCGTTTGTTGTAAGCCCAGTGCCTGACGCAAAATCGCCATGACCACAATAATCCGGGTAAACGAAGTCATCATGATCAGCAACGACGGCAATACCGTCAGCACCGTCATGATTGCCAGCACCTGAATGGTTATGCTGTATTCACCGCCAGAATCATTGGCTTCGTATATCAGGGCAGGAATTCCCAGATACGATTTCTGAGGCTCACCCTCGGCAGCAAACGCCGGTACAGACAGGCATAAAAGAACGATAGCAACAAGCCGGATAACAACCGATTTATTCATGAGCGAATCGCTTTTTTTAACAGCTCAGAAAAAGCCATTTTGTGGTTATCGTTTTCCTCCGTCAGCGGTGTCTCCAGCTCGGTCAGGCAGGTAATCTGCTGCGGTGTGATACCAACAACTAATTGCTTATCCCCCACCTGTATCACCGCAATTTTTTCTTTTATGCCCAGCGGTAATACGCCAAGTGTTTTAAGCTGAGCACTGCCAGCATGCCCCTGAAATGCGCGGGTTTTTCCCGCCAGCCAGGCCAGCAATACAATCAGACCAACAATCAATAGTAAAAACACAATCACCTTGGTTGCCGAGGCCATTGGGTCAATGGCCAGTGTATTCGCCTGATCACTTTCAGCCGCCCGTACCACCAGCGGCATTAAAAAAAAGCCCGCTTTAACGCAGGCGCTGAATACGTTCACTCTGGCTCACCACATCCGTCAGGCGGATACCAAATTTATCATTGACCATAACCACCTCACCGTGGGCGATCAGAGTCCCGTTAACCATCACATCCAGTGGTTCACCGGCCAGCCGGTCAAGCTCGACCACCGATCCCTGATTCAGTTGCAGCAGGTTGCGGATCGGAATCTGAGTCGACCCCACCTCCATAGAAATCCGCACCGGGATATCCAGAATGACATCCAGTTCAGGACCATCGGCGTCAATTTCTTTCCGCAAAGAACGGTCATCCTGCAACGGGTCTAGTGCCATTCTCTGAACGTCATCAGCTTCTTCGGCATCGTCACCGCCTTCACCGGCTTCCGCCATCGCGGCCGCCCAGTCATCTTCTGCATTATCGCCATCACCGGATTCTTCCATCGCCGCGGCCCATTCATCTGCCAGCGCCTGATCACCAGATGCCTCTTCCATACCGTCAGCAACACTGTCCGCCAGCGCATCGGCATCGGACGCCGGTGTGGTATTCGGTTCTTCGGGCGTTTGGTCCGGGTTATTTTCATCACTCATAAACTGTCTCCATCAACGCCGTCTGTGACTCACCTGATCGATAATTTTTACCGCCAGGTTTTCATTTGATATCCCCATTTTTCCGCGAAAAACAGGAATACCATTCGCTTCTAATACAAATTCTTCCGGCATATCGACCGGGATAATATCGCCGGCCTGCAGCTCTGCCACTTCGCGTAAAGTAATCTGACGATCCACTAACGTGCCATGCACCGGCACCCGCGCATCCATAATGTCGTCGCGCAAAGATTGGGTCCAGCGTTCATCAATATCATCAATATCACTTTGTACACCAGCATCCAGTACTTCCCGGATCGGCTCAATCATGGAATAAGGAATGGTAACGTGGAAATCCCCACCGCCACCGTCGAGTTCAATATGAAACGTACTGACCACCACCACTTCGCTGGGGCTGACAATATTCGCCATCGCCGGATTCACTTCTGAGCCGACGTATTCAAACTCCACCGGCAATACCGGTTGCCAGGCTTCTATCATGTCGTTAAATATCTGGCTCAGTACCAGCTGTACCACACGTACTTCGGTAGGAGTAAATTCACGGCCTTCAATTTTGGCGTGACGACCATCACCGCCAAAAAAGTTATCCACCAGTTTAAAAACCAGTTTGGCATCCATGATAAATAAAGCTGTGCCTCGCAGCGGGCGCATTTTCACCAGATTCAGACTGGTTGGTACGTACAGGGTATGTACGTATTCACCAAACTTCATAATCTGAACCCCACCGGATGCCACGTCGGCACTGCGTCGCAAAAAATTAAACATACTGATACGGGTATAGCGGGCAAATCGTTCGTTGATCATTTCCAGCGTTGGCATACGGCCACGCACAATGCGGTCGTTGCTGGTCAGGTCATACGATTTGACACCCGCTTCATCAATATCCTCTTCCGGTTCGATATCACCATCATCGACCCCGTGAAGAAGCGCATCAATTTCATCCTGCGACAGTAAATCTTGCACGCATCAATTCCTACTGCATTACAAAGTTAGTAAATAACACGGCTTCAACACCTTCGCTGCCGGCTTCCCGCTGCATTGCACCGTCCAGATGCTGCTGCAGTTTCTTCTGCAGTGCCACACGACCTTCTGCCGTGCGTAACTGATCAAATTCCTGCTCACCGATAATGCGGATAACATCATTGCGAATCATCGGCTCATGCAATGTCAGGGCATCAACTATTTCCTGTTTGCGGGTCATCACTTCGATGCTGACCTGCAGAAAACGTTGCCTTGGCCCCACCTGAAAACTCACAACAAATTCCGGTTTAAGCACTACGTATTGCGCCGGACCTTCCGGTTCTTCGGCCACAGATTCTTCGGCAACGGTTTCGCTGGTCTCACTGTCGGCATCACCAGCGCTGAGAAAAAACCAGGTAGCGCCAACAGCGATGGCAACCAGCAATAACACACCAACGATGATCAGAATCAGCTTTTTTTTGCCTCCGCCAGCGCCACCGGCTTCTTCGGTTGCACCATCCAGTTTTAAGTCCTGCTCTGCAGCCATGACACTTTTCTCCCGTCTTACGTCAAATTAGCAATAGCCGTGCCAGCGTTTTTCGTCAAAAAAACGACAAAGCCGCGGATTTCGTTGCATTTAGTTTAGAAGATTCTGCAATAAGCGCTGGGGAGTCAGAGGAATTTTATGAATATTTGAGAGCCACCGGACAGTGGCTCTGCGGGGTCAGTACGAACGGATATACAGCCGCTAACCCGACCGCTCAGGCATAGGCATCCAATAACGACCGGGATTCCTGAGCCGGACTGACAGTTTCACCGGCCGATTCACCGGCAGCCAGCACCGCGGCTTCCGCCGCCGGGTTATCGTCAGTTCCCTGACCATCCCCCTGTGACTGACCCTCCTGGTTAGTCTGCTGCTGACTGACGTCAAAGCCGGCTAACTCCAGTCCTTGCTCAGCCAGCGCTTCGCGCAGGCGCTGAGCATTGGCTTCAAGAACATCGCGCACTTGTGGATTCTGCGCTTGTACCTGAACACTGGCCTGATCCTGGTTCACCTGCAGCTTAATCTCCAGCGATCCTAACTCCGGCGGATCCAGATGTATTTCTGCCTGCTGCACATTGTCTGCCACCATCGTCAGAATACGGCTGCCCATCGCAGGTGCCCAGCGCTCTTTGTCACGGCCAAACTCCAGCCGCTCTTTGTTGTCTGTTAACTGTTGTTGCTGCTCAAGTTGTTCGGCTTCCGCTTCCGTTACCAATACCGAATCCCCCAGCACCGTTGCTTCTGTCTGGGCAGCAGGAGGCTGAACAGCCACTGACACGACCGCTGGCTGCGTATCTGTCATTGCTGCCGGAGACGGCGTTGCCGTTCTGAGCGGCTCATTCACACTTTGGTTGTCAGCTTTAATCCGGGTTACCTGTCGACCCTGTGCATCCGCATCAGCACCTTCGTTCAGGAGTTCAGCTTCTGCCGCAGTCTCATCCCCGGCCACGCCGTCCGCCAGTGCTTTCCCGGCGCCTGGTACCACGCCCGGTACCACACCTTTCACTAACGCAGCCTTGTCAGCGGTTGCAACTGCCGGTGACTGAGTAGTAGCGGCTGATGTCAGCGGTCTGACAGCAGCGCCCACCGGGACAGCAGCCCCGGACAGAGTTAACACAGTCGCGCCATCATCCGCTTGCTGAGATTCGGGAATCGCTTCCATGCCAGGAAGTTCAGCCGCCAGACGTTTGCTCGCACTGGTTGCTTCACGGATCCCGGCTAACAAACCAGCTGGCTGTAATGCCGTGAAATCGATCGCCGTTTGTTGCGGCAACGGTTGTCCTTCCGGCGGCAAAGATTCGACCGTTTGGTCACTGGCTGTTAACGCCGTTGTCAGACCATCCAGCAACGACGAAAAATCACTGTCAGCCGCGTCACCAGCGGCAGACAGAGGAGTTTGTAACGTAGAAAAAGAAGGTAACAGACTGAATAAGCCCTGACTGACATCGGTCGGGTTCATGCCGCTCTCCATTAATATAAAATGACCTGAAGAGTAATCAGCAACAGTCGGGCCAGTTTCAGAGGGATAATTGAGATTGCAGGAAGTTTTTAACCCAGCGGTATTCACCGACTATCTGATCCAGCGTTTGCTCCAGCCCATCCAGCTGCTCGTCACGGCCAGCCTGCTCCAGTTGCCGGCAAAGTTCCGTTAACGTCACTGCACTGATATTACTGCTGGCACCTTTAAAGCTATGCGCTAATTCCCGCAACTCAGCAGCATCAGCGGCTGTTAACGCTTGTTGTAACTGCGGTAAACGTCGGTCGGAATCTTCGATATAGACCTGGATCAGGTCATCAAATTCATCTTCCATAACATCTTTCAGCATTTCGAAGGATTCGAGATCAAAATGATCTGCTGCAGATTCCATCAATGGGTCCTCTTATCAGGGCTGACTGGCCAGCGTATCACGGCTTCCACAATATTGCCTTTGCCAAGATAATTCAACGATTCACACACCTGACTGATCAACGGAATCCCACGTCCGGAATACGGGTTTTTCTGCCCCTGAATACCGCCATAATCAAATCCTGTACCGCTGTCTTCAATGCGAATTGTCAGAGCACCGGAACGGCCATCTCCCTGGTGACTGAGCGTAATATGGATATGGCCCTGCTGTAACGCCTGCAGTTGTTTTTCGCGCTCCCGATAATACTGCACAAAACCATCCGCGCTGTTTTTCAGAGACGAGTCCAGCCCTAAAACACCGTGCTCAAAGGAGTTGGAGAACAGTTCAGCCATCACGGTATACAACTGCCCCCCCATCGCCCGCAGACCCGGAACTTCCATCATAATATGAATCATCAGTGGTAGTGGATTGAAGTTTTTCAGGGTATCCGGGCCTAAGCGGTATTCCATTTCCCAATCAATGGGCCCGGATAACGGGCCGGAGTCCAGATGCATGTCCAGATCGGTACGGATACTGTCCTGCAGCATCCGGACTTCAATCAATGTCGTATCGTCGTCACGTTCACTACCGGCGGTAAATTGCGCCAGCTGTTGCTGAATCTGTTCAAATACGTCCAGCTCGGCATGGGCATGATCAAAAATATGACGCAGCCGCTGTTCACCGAACATTTCACCGTTCTGGTTACGAGCTTCAAGAATTCCATCCGACCACAAAAATAACCGGTCTCCCTCGGCCATCGGGAATTCCGTCAGATCGTCATTAAATTGTTCATTACTGAGCACCCCGAGAGGCAAATAGCGTGATGTCAGTGTTTCCACTTTGCCGTTATTACGTAACAAATAACAGTCCGGCACACCGCCCATCCAGACACTGGCATTTTTACGTTCAATATTCAGATCCACCACGACTGCACAACAAAAAAAACCCACCGGCAATATGCCTTTTAACTTCAGGTTAATTTCGCGCAGAATTTCACGGATGGCAAAACCCTTGGCTGTCATGCCATAAAAAATTTCTGCCAGAGGCATAGCCCCGATCGCCGCCGGCAAACCATGCCCGGTAAAATCCCCCAGCAATACATGCATTCCACCAGCGGGTTTTTTGGCAGCCAGCAATACATCACCGTTAAAAACCGACAAAGGTGACAACATATAACGAATATTATCAGCCGACAGACAACCATCGTGCGCTACGTTGTCGAACACCGCTTTGGCAACCTGCTGTTCATGCATCAGGTGTTCATTATTACTGGCTATCATATCGCGCTGATGCTGCAGCGTCTGATGCATCTGGCGCATGCGCGAAAAAGAGCTGATCTTAGCCTGAAGAATGGTGGGGTTATACGGTTTACTGAGAAAGTCATCGCCACCGCTGCCAAGACAGTCGGCCAGGCTTTGAGCATCGGTTAATGAGGTAAGAAAAATAATCGGGACAAAATCTTCACCGGCATTGGCTTTAATATGGCGGGTTGCCTCCTTGCCATTCATTTCCGGCATCATGACATCCATCAGGATCAGATCCGGACGAAAGCTGCTGTAGCCCTCAATTGCTTCAACACCGTTAGCAACCTCATACACTTCATGTCCCTGGTTGCGAACGATGCGAGACAGCACCATACGATCTATCTGATTATCATCGGCGATCAGTATTCTGATGGCATCCATACACCTGTATTCCGGCTACTGGATTTTAAACAACTGTTCGAAATTGGAAATCGTCAGTATTTTCCTAACATCCTGATTGCAGTTAACGATGGTCACATCCGCACTGTCACCGCCCGCGTGATCACGCAGCAGCAGTAACATCCCCAGCGCAGAGCTATCGAGATAAGACGTGCCACCCATATCCACGGTGTAGCAGTTCACCTGTGAAGACACCCCCTCATAAGCATCACGAAATTCCTGATGTGCACTGAAATCAAAGCGACCATCAATTTTAATAGTCAGTTCGCGCCCATTCCCTGCGAGAGAAGCCTGAACCGTCATCGGTTACCTCCAGCAAATATTTTTGTTCCTTTTATTTTTAGCACAAAGCTGGCGATTGTCATGCTTGTTGCGCGGCTTCGAGCATCCGGCCAGCAATTTTCGGCAGTGCAATCAGGTGATCGACTGCACCAGCCTCACTGGCAGCTCCGGGCATTCCCCAGACCACGCTGGTTGCTTCATCCTGAGCAATCGTCAGCGCTCCGCTATCATGCATCCGTTTCATGGCCTCTGCACCATCCCGTCCCATTCCAGTCAGCATAACTGCAACTATTTTCTTAGCTGAGACAACATCCGCAAAGGCATCGAACATGACGTCAACCGACGGCTTATGACGATTCACCCGTTCAGCGTCGCTCAGCTGACAAACAATGCGGTGCTGCTCTCGCCGGAAGGTCAGGTGGCGATTGCCTTTGGCGATGATGACCCGGCCGGCACACACTTCCAGGCCATCCCGGGCTTCCAGCACTTCCATCGGCAATGCTGCGTCCAGCCGCATCGCAAACGAGGCACTGAACACTTCCGGAATATGCTGGGTGATCACAATCGGCGGACAGTTGGCAGGGACTTCATTTAATACTTCACGGATGGCTTCGGTGCCACCGGTCGAGGCGCCGATACAAATCAGTTTGTGGTACTCGGCTGCGGAAGTCTGACGCA
The DNA here is from genome assembly GCF_042648445.1 of Bacterioplanoides pacificum. Classification (NCBI taxonomy): domain Bacteria; kingdom Pseudomonadati; phylum Pseudomonadota; class Gammaproteobacteria; order Oceanospirillales; family Oceanospirillaceae; genus Bacterioplanoides; species Bacterioplanoides pacificum. The sequence goes on along the minus strand of NZ_JBHRYB010000015.1, from coordinate 98,876 downwards.
CCCGGGGGATAGTATTGCCGGTGTACGGTCTGACCCGGGCACGGGCCGCCATCAGAACTTTTTCTTTCAGGTTTGCAGCAAACTGCGAAAACTCTTCTTCACTCCGCGCCCTGGGCTTTTCCAGAAAGTCCACGGCACCGATTTCCAGTGCCTCAAGGGTTTCCGGCGCACCACTTTCCGTCAGTGTTGATACCATCACCACTGGCATAGGACGCAAGCGCATCAGATTCAGTAAAAACTGCAGACCGTTCATACGAGGCATCTCAACATCCAGCGTCAGTACATCCGGATTGAGACGTTTGATTTTGTCGCGGGCTATATACGGATCAGCCGCCATCCCCACAACTTCAATTTCATCGCTGGCTGAAAAAACATCGGCCAGCATGTTACGAATCAGTGCCGAATCATCAACAATCAGCACCCTGATTTTATCTGTCATGTCATCTCTCAGAACAGGTCGATACTACCTGCCGCTGCTGCGGGTGGTTGTTCCACAGTTTTCTGATATTCCGTTTCACGTTTCACCAGGGTGTCGTTATTCAGCTGTTTAATACGGCGAACTTTTACACAACCGGTATCCGGAAAATACAGTACCTTACGGGCAAAAATATCACCAACATCTGCTGCCGTCACTTTCAGACCTTCATTAGCCAGATAGTTATAGGCAAACAGAATATTGCGCTGACCAATGTCCGTCATCGACGCAATCATCTGGCCACCACCAAACAATTTGACCTCAAGATTTTCGCGTTTTCCACCACGCTTAAGAATTTCATTAATCAGGTATTCCATCGCCCAGTTACCATAACGCGACGCATGTGTTAACGGATTTGAACCCCAGATATCCGACGAGAACTCCCCCTGAGCCGGCAGCATAAAATGATTCATACCACCAATCCCACGGACCTTATCGCGAATGCACGCTGCAATGCAGGACCCCAGCACCGTCACCACCATTTCACCGTGGGTAGACACGTAGAATTCACCGGGCAGAATCTTGGCAGCCCAGACATTGTGTACCGAATCCCAATAACGATTAACGTACTCAAAACCGGCACTCGCCGGCGGCTGTACAGATCTGGGGGTGCTCAGATTACTCATTGAATTTTCCGGTAAATGGTATTACCCAGACTTTCAAACCGCTGTGAAATACCGTTCAGGTTTTCCGAATGACCAATAAACAAATGACCACCAACCGGCAACATCTCAGCATAACGATCAAACAGAGTTTTCTGAGTATCTTTGTTAAAATAAATCACCACATTGCGGCAGAAAATAATGTCGAACGGCCCTTTCATCGGCCAGCTCTCAAGCAGGTTCAGACGCTTAAAGGTGACCAACTGGCGCAACTCTTCCTTGATCTGAACCGAACGCCCGTCACCACTGCGGCGGAAAAAACGTTTCATTAGCTGAGGGTCGATACTATCGGTGTGTTCAGCCGGATAAATACCAGCTTTACCGGTGGCCACAACATTAGAATCCAGATCGGTTGCCAGCAATTTAATATCCCAGTCTGGCGAAAAACCACACTGTTTCAGTGTCATCGCAATAGAATAGACCTCCTGGCCAATAGAACAGCCGGCAGACCAGATACGCAGCCGCTTACTGTGCTGATTAGCGGATTTAAGAGCGGGAAATAATTCGTCCTGCAGATAACTGAAATGATGCGCCTCGCGAAAAAACGACGTCAGATTAGTCGTCAGCGCATTAATAAACTCTGAAGCTTCGGTATCATGATGCTGCTGCAGATAATTCAGATAAGCATCAAACGTGGTTATTTTCAGCGCCCGCAGACGACGGGCAATGCGGCTGTACACCATATCACGCTTATGTTGCGCCAGTACGATGCCGCTGTATTCCATCGCCAGAGAGGAGATGCGCTCAAAATCAGCCTGAGTCATAGTAAACTCGCGTTCATCCGCTGCCATGGTTGTTTCCGCACCCACCGCCGTCAGAATTCCTGCCACTCGTCATCATCATCTTCACTGAACGAGATTCCGCCCTGTGAGCTGGCGGCCGGTACCGCTGCCAAACCGGCAGGCTTATTAGCCACCGCTGCCGGAGCAGCCGGAGCTGGTGCCGTCAGGCCTTCAATGTTGAAAAACTCCATCATCTGCATCATCGACTGTGCCTGTTCCGCCATAGCTTCACCGGCTGCCGATGCCTGTTCAACCAGTGCCGCATTCTGCTGCGTCATTTCATCCATCTGGGCCACCGCACTGTTCACCTGTTCGATGCCTGACGATTGTTCACGCGCTGCGATACTGATCTCACCAATCATATCCGACACCCGATCCACCGACTGAATAATATCGTTCAGTGTTTTACCGGATTCATTCACCAACGCCGTTCCGGCATCCACTTTATCGACACTGTCGCGAATCAGGTCCTTAATTTCCCGTGCTGCGCCGGCAGAGCGTTGCGCCAGATTGCGCACTTCACCGGCTACTACAGCAAAGCCCCGTCCCTGTTCGCCGGCCCGGGCCGCTTCCACCGCGGCATTCAGAGCCAGCAGGTTTGTCTGGAAAGCAATCTCATCGATTACACCGATGATATCGGCAATTTTTTTACTGGCCTGGTTAATATCTTCCATCGCATTAACCGCCTTACTCACCACTTCACCACCCGACTGAGCTTTATTTTTTGCCGAATTAGCCAGCTCATTGGCGTGAATTGAGTTATCGCCGGTTTGTTTTACCGCACTGGTCATTTCTTCCATACTGGAAGCGGTTTCTTCCAGACTCGAAGCCTGGGACTCTGTGCGTCTACTCAGATCAGCATTGCCCTGCGCAATTTCACTGGCGCCGGTAGAAACGGTCGCGGCAGCCTCGCGGATACGGGTAATGATTTCAGTCAGACGCTCTACCGTACTGTTGGCATCCTGTTTCAGCTTATCAAATGCACCTTCATATTCAGCATCAATGGTGCGGTTAAGGTTGCCGTGCGCCAGGGCATCAAATACCCGGATAGTGTCTGACACCACACTGTCAGCGATCCCCAATAATTTGTTCAGCCCCTCGGCCAGATTCAGGAAGAAGCCATGTTTATCACTCAGATCAATACGCTTAGACAAATCCCCGAGCGCAGCCGCTTCAACAATGCAATCAATTTCGCGTTCTGCCGATACTTCATCAGTACGGTCTTTCCACTCAACGATCGTACCAATACGTTCGTTATTATCATTAAAAATAGGATTGGCAATCAGTCCGAACGTACGGCCACCCACGTTAATTTCGGTGCGGTATTCATCCGCCAGTGCGGCCAGCATCTGGCGCTGATGAGCTGGTTTTTTGTGAAAGACGTCAATATTCTTTCCCACCAGTTCACTGGCATCAAAACCGGGGATATCACGGCGGATATCGGCCTCCGCATTCTGCATCATTTCCAGCACAGCGCTATTCATATACACAATGTGCAGATCATTATCGGCAATCATGGCATTGGTCGATACCACGTCCAGCGCCTGTTTTACCCGGGCATTGTCATTAGCGATCAGTTTAGCGGCATTCTCTTCTGCCAGTTTTTGAGTGATATCCTGCCATTCAATCACAGTCCCCAAACGCTCCCCCTGGATATTGGCCCAGGGGGAGGCGATCAGTGAAAACGTTAAACTCCCGACCTTGATCTGAGTGCTCAGCGGATCATTCAGAGCCGCAATCATTGAACGCTGGTGTTCCGGTTTTTTATGAAATTGATCGACACTGCTGCCAATCAGCTCATTAACACGAAATTCAGGAAACACTTCCCGTATCTGTTGCTCCCGCTCCGACAACACTCTCTGCAGCTGATCATTCATGTAAACAATGACCATATCGGTATCCGCCAGCATGACATTGGTCTGACAGATTTTCAGCGCGTTAGCGATATTACTGTTACTGCGATTAACTAATTCTGCCTCCTTCTGTTCAGTAATATCGTAGGCACACTTGATGACTTTATAGGGGCGACCGGCCTCATCCAGAACCGGGTTATAAGATGCCTGAATCCAGACATCTTTTTCATTCTTTCCAAGTCGTTTGAATTCACCGCTGAAAAAATTACCACGATTCAGCTCATTCCAGAATTCCAGGTATTCGGCACTGGCAGCATATCCGGGCTCAACAAACATGCGGTGATGTTGCCCCTGAATTTCATGCAGATGATAGCCCATTACAGCAAGAAAATTGGCGTTAGCTGTGATAATAGTGCCGTCCATATTGAACTCAATCATAGCCTGACTTTTATCCAGAGCGGCAGTCTGGGCACGCAGCTCTTTAATTAAGGCTGCATCTTTTTCAGCCTGTTCACCAGAAAAAAGTGTTTTGAATATACTCATAGCCAAGCCCTTCAGGTTCTTGCTGCCCGGTAAATTCCGGTATAAATCACATTATTTTTACTGTTCGGTTAAACAGCTTTCGAGTTCCTGAGCTTCAAATTTCAGAAGCTTTTCGACATCCAGAAGGATAATCATCTTTTCATTAATCGTAGCCAGACCACGTATAAACACTGAGTTTTTATCTTCACTGAGTTCCGGTGGGCGGCGTGCTTCCTGATCAGAAATCGCATAAACATCCGAAACGGCGTCGACAACAATTCCCATAACACGCTCACCTTTTTCCGACTGATATTTAAGAATAATAACAACAGTCACCGGGCTGTATTCGACCACATCCAAGCCAAATCGGGAGCGCAAATCCATTATTGGTACAATGGTTCCGCGTAAATTGATCACCCCTTTGATATACGCGGGCGCATTCGGTATCAGTGTTGATTCTTCCCAGCCACGGATTTCCTGAACGGCCAGAATATCGACGCCATATTCTTCCCCTGCCATGATGAAGGTCAGGTACTGTTGTTCGGCATCACTATTAGTGATGACCTGATCATTTGTTATTTCCATAATTTCAGGCTGCCTTCCCGGAGTTATTGCTGCTACCTGGAGTATCATATCCCCGGCCAATGCTTGATATATCGATGATCAGCGCGACGGTGCCATCACCAAGAATTGTTGCTCCGGAAATTCCGTCAACACGCTGATAGTTTTGTTCCAGGCTTTTAATTACAACCTGTTGCTGACCTAATAAATCATCAACAACCAGTCCGATTTTTTCGTTATCACTTTCAACCACCACCAGCATCTGTTCATCACAGTCTTCTGCTGAGCGCTCCAGGCTGAAAACTTCATCCAGTCTGATAATCGGAATGTACTCATCACGCAACTGCATCACCTGACGGCTGCCCGTGATGTTATTAATAAACTTCTTATCCAGCTGAATAGATTCCACAATGGAAACCAGTGGGAAGATATACGTTTCATCTGCTACTTTGACCAGCTGCCCGTCCAGAATCGCCAGTGTCAACGGCAGACGAATTGTAAAAGTCGATCCTTCTCCGGCCACCGAAGTCACATCAATGGTGCCATTCAGCTCATTAATATTCCGGCGTACCACATCCATACCCACACCGCGGCCGGATATATCCGTTACCGCATCGGCGGTAGAAAATCCCGGCAGAAAAATCAGATTGTGAATTTCTTCATTGCTCAGGTTCTGTTGCTCTGACACCAAACCATTCGCGATGGCTTTTTGCAGTATTTTTTCTTCATTAAGCCCGGCACCGTCATCCTTGATTTCAATCACGATATTGCCACCCTGATGAAAAGCATTCAGGGTAATGATGCCGGTTTCAGGCTTACCACTGGCCAGTCGTTGTTCAGTCGTTTCCAGCCCATGATCCAGTGAGTTACGAACCAGATGAACCAGAGGGTCACCGATTTTTTCCATGACCGTTTTGTCCAGTTCAGTATTTTCTCCCAGCATAACCAACTCAACTTTTTTCCCCAGCTGGCCACCAAGGTCACGTACCAGCCGGGGAAATCGGCTGAAAGCAAAACTGATCGGCATCATGCGGATTTTCATCACGCTTTCCTGAAGTTCCCGGGTGTTTTGCTCCAGCTGAGACAATCCTTCCTGCAATTTCGCCAGTTTGCTGATATCAAAATCCTGCCCCAGCTGCCCCAGCATCGACTGCGTAATAACCAGCTCGCCAACCATATTAATCAGGCTATCCACTTTATCGATGGATACCCGGATCGAAGAATTTTCGCTGGCTTTAACCGGTGCCACTTTAGCCATTGCAGGTTTTACCGCTACCTTTTCCGGCGCCAGCGCAGAGGATGGTTGGGCTGCTTCGCTATCTACATCATGTTGTTCTGTGGCTACGGCATCCGCTGCGCTAACGGGTTCCGGTTCATCCTCTGACACTGCGGTTTCAGCAGTATTGCTGTCTGCCGTCAGTGGCTGATAGCTGATGTCACACTCATCTTCAACCCATTCAAATACCGGAGCGATTTCGTCCACCGGAATGTTACGCCGGACATACAGCTCCCAGGATAAATAACAGGCCTCAGGGTTGAGGCTGGTAAAATCCGGCAGTTTGTCGAAGCAGGGAATAATTTCCAGAGCATCAGCACCAACAATATCGCGCAGCTCACGAAACATCCGGAAGGGATCATTACCGGTACGTAAGATATCGTTATCCGGCCGGAAGCAGATTTTCCAGCCTGCTGCTGAGCCTTCTCCGGGCGTATCGTCAGCAACGTCCTCTGCGTCTGTCTGTTCTGCAGCTTTCAGAATTTTTTCAAATTCCAGCTGTAGCTCATGTGCCCGGGACAGCTCAGCTTCTTCACCTTGTTGCAGACTGGATAACATTGAACGTAAGCAATCCACCGACAGTAAAAACAAATCGACGTGCTGCTGTTCTATCGCCCGCTGACCGGAGCGAATTTCATCAAGCAGTGTTTCCACCACATGCGTAAAATCTGAGATCTGCATAAAACCAAAGGTGCCGGCCCCGCCTTTAATCGAGTGGGCCGCACGAAAGATGGTATTAACCATTTCACCGTCGACTGCTGCCGGATCCAGTTCCAGCAGCTGGCTTTCCATAACGTCCAGGCCTTCAAAACTTTCTTCGAAGAACACCTGGTGGAATTGTGAAAGGTCAACACTCATAACAACTATCCTAAAACGCGTTTGATGGTGCTGAGCAGCTGATCCGGATTAAAAGGTTTAACAATCCAGCCGGTTGCACCTGCCTGCTTACCCTGCATTTTCATATCCCCGGCCGACTCCGTTGTCAGCATCAGGATAGGGGTAAATTTATAATCGGCCAGCTGGCGCAGCTCTTTAACCAATTCGATGCCATTCATATTCGGCATATTGACGTCTGACAGCACCAGGTCGAAGCGATTTTGCCTGGCAATGCTTAAGGCCTCATTCCCGTCGCAGGCTTCCATCACCTGATAACCGGCGCCTTTCAGAGTAAAAGACACCATCTGTCTCATGGATGCGGAATCATCGACAGCTAAAATACTTGCCATGTGGGAGAACTCCTGTTCGTTCTGACTACTTAATTGGGTGCGTTTAATCCGAGTGACTGGCATAGCCCGAGATAGGCCGATGTTTCGCGCAGGTTATCGCTGACAGCGCTCCAGTGAACGCCATGGCCTGTTTTCTCCGCTTCACGTTTCAGGCTGATCAACAACTGCAGTCCGGCGGTGTCACAAAAACCAACATCGGCGGCATCCAGTTCGATATCAACGTCAGAGCTCAAAGCACCTTCCATTGCACTATAAAGTTGCTCGACATTTTCGATGCTGAGGCGTTCGCCACAGTGGATACTGATTTTTTCAGGCATATACATCCTCTGGTTTCTATCCGGTCACTCACCAGTAAGATTAGACGCCAGCAGCAAAGCTGCTAAAAAAACAGTAAAGGAATGGAGTTTTTATCGGCTTTTCTCAGGGGAAAGCGGACATTTCAGGAACTTCCGGAGCGAAATGCCATCCGGTTAGCCCACTCATCCGCTTGCTTCTGAGCATTTTTCTCTTGCTGCTGGTCAAATTCGGCGTCCAGTTTTTCCAGCAGGTTGTGCAAAGCTTTCAGCTTGCCATGCTGTTGCAGATAACGTTGCTGCGCATGTTCCACCTGCTGTTGCAGCAGGATAAGTTGCTGTTGCTGCTGGCTCAGTGCCTGGCGGATCTGGCCGATAAACCCCAGCGCATTCTGAATATTGCCGCCGTTCAGTTTACGCTCGGAAGGTAAGGCGATGGCGCGCTGGTATTCGGCCACATAGCTGTCGAGCTGTTGTTTTTTATCTTCTTCCTGCTGCAGCTGCTGCTGTAACCGTCCCCACTCCGCCAGTGCCTGTTGCTCAGCTTTTTCAGCCAGATCAACCACCAGCTTCAGCCGTTTTGCCCGCGGATGGCGGTTCATGCATTAGCCTCGGCTTGCGCCGCCGGGTCAGGAAACAGATTCTGCAGCTGCTGATAACTTTCCGTTAACGAGGCCCCTTCATCCAGCCCCTGACGTAACATGGCTTTAATGGTCGGCATACGTTCAATGGCAGCATCCAGTACCGGATCACTGCCAGCCTGATAAGCACCAACACTGACCAGATCCTGATTTTCGCGGTAATGAGCCATCAGATGTTTGCACAGCTGTGCTTTTTGCAGCCAGGAGGTATCCACAATCTGTGGCATAACCCGGCTGACGGAGGCTTCGACATCAATCGCCGGGTAATGACCTTCTTCTGCCAGCTTACGCGATAACACGATATGACCATCCAGAATCGCCCGGCTGGCATCCGCAATCGGGTCCTGCATATCATCGCCTTCGCTCAGAACCGTATAAAATGCCGTAATAGATCCGCCACCAGCTGCGCCATTACCGGTTCTCTCGACCAGCTTCGGTAGTTTGTTAAACACCGACGGTGGATAGCCTTTGGTTGCCGGAGGCTCTCCGACCGCCAGTGCGATCTCCCGCTGGGCCTGGGCATAACGGGTTAGTGAGTCCATCAACAACAGGGTATTTTTACCCTGGTCACGAAAATATTCGGCCACGGAGGTGCAATATTGTGCGGCCCGCAACCGCATCAGCGGCGAATCATCGGCCGGCGAGGCGACCACCACTGAACGCTTCAGGCCCTCCTCACCAAGAATTTCATCGATAAATTCTTTAACCTCACGACCACGCTCACCGATCAGGCCAACCACCACCACATCGGCATCGGTAAACCGGGTCATCATGCCTAACAGTACCGACTTACCGACACCACTGCCGGCAAACAGGCCGATACGCTGACCACGACCAACCGTCAGCATGCTATTGATCGCCCGAATGCCGACGTCTAACGGCGTCCGTATCGGATCGCGGTGCAACGGATTGATCACCCGCCCCTGCAGATTACCGGGCAGCGGGTTATCCAGCGGACCTGCTTCATCCAGAGGCCGGCCGGTACCATCCACGACCCGGCCGAGCAAACCATACCCCACCGGCACATGTGAGCTGGCATGCAGCGGCCAGACCCGGGCTCCCGGGCGTAAGCCATCCAGCTGTTCGATGGGCATCAGAAAAATTCGTTGTTCGTCAAACCCGACCACCTCCGCTTCGACATCTTCACCGGCGTCACGCTGCACCATACAGCGATCACCAACGCGGACATTCAGACCAACAGCCTCGAGCGTCAGTCCTACCATTCGCACCAGCTGACCCGCCACTCTGGGGTGGTAATCCGCCTCTGGTACATCAACGGCCCGCCAGCGCTGACTAAGCATCAGCTTCTCGATCGCTTAGGTCTGAAGGTTGACTGAGGTTCTCCTGAGAGGCAGCGGTTAGCGGGATGTCGTCGTCGGCTGAAACATGCGTTGCATCGTCTTTAGCCGGCAGTGGCTGATCTAAATCCGGCTGTGGGTGTTCGGCTGCTTTAAGCAACGCAGGGATAAAACCCTCCAGCAACTGAGTCAGCGCCTGAGGTGCTGAATAGTCGATCAGGGTATGGCGGGTTTCAACACGGCACTCACCGGGCTGCAGCGCCGGATCGGTATGAAAATGCAGGTCACTGGCAAACGCGCTTTTATCCACATGAGTGATATCGTTGCTACTGAGATACACCTGAATATCACTTTCGCCGCCAGGCAGCTGCTGTAACGCCTGATGCAGATAACGATTAATCGCACTCTGGCTGACCGTCAGCTCATGTTGCAGTACCTGCTGACAGAGCTGAGAGACCAACCCGGTTAATACTTCCGGCAGTTGCTGATCACGCTCGATCACTCCGGCCTGCAGTACCCGGGTTACCTGAGCCAGTTGCTGGCACTGTTGATCGATCTGTTGCTGCCCTTGTTGCAACCCCTGAGCTTCACCCGCCTGAAAGCCCTGCTGGCGGCCTTCCTGTTCGCCTTTTGCTCGGCCTTCGTCCAGTCCCTGCTGCAACCCCAGCTCATGGCCCTGTTTTTCCCCCTGTTGACGCCCTTCCACCAACCCTTGCTCCAGGCCGGCGTTATAGGCATCGCGACGGATATTTTCCAGCTCTTCGGCGGTGGGCAGTGCTAACTCAGACTGTGCCTCCTCATTCGCCTGCTGCTGTGTCTGCTGCTTTTCCTGCTGTTCTTTCTCAATCAGCCAGGCAGGTTTTTCCGTCCAGAACGGCAAACGCCAGGGTTTAACGTCTTCTTTGACTTCATCCTCATGCAGCGGATGGTAATGATGTGGCTGGCGAATTTCGGTCATGTCTGTGCTCCGTGATCACAACATTGCGTTATCACAACATCGCTTCGCCACCACCACCCAGAACAATCTCGCCGGCATCGGCCAGACGACGGGCAATGGTAAGGATCTCTTTTTGCGCACCTTCCACTTCGCTGACCTTGACCGGCCCTTTGGCTTCAAGGTCATCACGCAGCAGTTCGGCAGCCCGTTTCGACATATTTTTGAAGATTTTTTCCTGCACTTCCGGTGCGGCGCCTTTTAATGCCACCACCAGCAGGTCGGTGGATACTTCGCGCAACAGTGCCTGTACCCCGCGGTCGTCGATATCCACCAGGTTGTCGAACACAAACATCAGATCCTGAATCTGGGTCCCCAGATCTTCGTCCACTTCTTTGATCTGTTCCAGCAGATCGTTGGCGATGGTACTGTCGACCATATTGACAATATTGGCCGCCACTTTGACGCCCCCCATTGTTGTGGTCTGGCCACCGGCATTGCCGGTAAACTGGCGCTCCAGAATGTCGTTTAATTCCTGTAACGCAGCGGGCTGCACCGCTTCCAGTGCAGCCACCCGCATGACGATGTCGAGACGCACTTTTTCGTCGAAGTTGGTTAACACTTCTGCCGACTGATCAGAGTCCAGATAGGACACGACAATGGCCTGAATTTGTGGGTGTTCGTGACGAATAAGATCGGAGACCTGGCGCGGTTCCATCCATTTAAGCGAATCCAGTCCGGTGGTATTACCGCCCAGCAGAATACGATCAATCAGGGCACCGGCTTTATCGGATCCCAGAGCCTGAGTCAGCATATTACGGATGTAAGCATCAGAGCCGAGCCCCATACCGGTCTGGCCACTGACAGATTCCAGAAATTCAGCCACCACACCTTCAACCTGAGCCTGATTGACATTGGTTAGTGTGGCCATGGTGGTGCCCACTTTCTGCACCTCTTTCGGACCCATGTGCTTGAGAATTTCAGCAGCATCCTGCTCACCCAGCGTCATCAGCAACACCGCTGCCCGCTCAACCCGGTTGAGTGTGCCCAGTGCTGTTTCGCCGTTTTCTGCTGCATTTTCCTCAGCCATCGCTTTCATTCACCCATTTAATAACGGTTTGCGCTACCCGCGCCGGATCTTCGGCAATCAGGCCTTTCAGAGCATCCAGCTGCCGTTCAAAGCTTTCTGAGGCACCCGGTAACAAAAATTCATCCATGCCAGCCAGCGTGACTTTTTCTTCATCCAGACCCGCTTCAGCATCCTCAAGCTCTTCCAGCAAACTCAATTGCTCGTCATCGCGGCCACGATTGGCAATACTTTTAATAGTAGGCCGAATCACACCAAAAATAAGTACCAGAATAAATAGTCCGGCAAGAATTTGTTTCATGATTTCCCAGAACCACGGCTGGGTCCAGAAGTCCGGATCACCGAGAGAAACCTCACCGGATCCCATAAAGGCCGAGTTAATCACATTGACGCTGTCTCCCCGGGCAGCACTGAAGCCAACAGCATCCTTCACCAGTACTTCCAGGCGCTGCAGATCGGCTTCCTGCCAGGGCACATAAACCGTATCACCATCAGCGTTCAGGGTTTCGCGATCATTGACCACCACAGCAACCGTCAGACGGCGGATGCGGCCTACCTGATGCTGTTTAAAACTCAACGTACGATCGACTTCATAGTTGCGTGTGGCTTCCGAGCGGCGGTTGACATTGGCACCAGCAGCGCCACCAGCACCCGTGGCCTGTTCAGGAGCGGCGGCGTCCTGTGGCGGCTGATTCGACAATGCTCCCGGAATACCGCCATTCTGCTTACCGCTGTTTTCTTCATCAATTAACTGCTCACTGCGCAGGGCAATTAAATCCGGGTTATACAGCTCTTCGGTTTGCTCCTGTACGGTAAAATCAATATCGGCCGAGACTTCGGCTTTGTAGTTTTCCTGACCCAGCACCGGACGCAGAATATTATTCACCGCCTGAGCCACAGAATCCTCAACTTTTTCGGTGTATTCCAGCTGTCTGGTGGCCAGCATTTCTTCGCTCTGTTCTTCGGCTTTAGACAACAGATTACCGTGCTGATCAACCACTGATACATCAGCCCGATCCATTTCCGCCACACTGGAAGCAACCAGGTTAACAATCGCCTCAACCTGATTTTTTGACAGTTCCCGGCCTGGGTATATTTCAACAAAGACCGATGCTCTGGGTTTGCGATGGTCGCGCACAAACACCGACTGTTTTGGCAGCGCTAAATGTACCCGGGCATTACGCACCGCTTTTACCGACGTAATCGTGCGCGATAATTCACCTTCTAAACCACGCCGATAACGGGCATTTTCAATAAACTGCGAGGTGCCTAATTTGCTGTCCTGATCAAGTACTTCCAGGCCCACGGTTTTATCATCGATCAGACTGGCTGATGCCAGCACCATGCGCGCGTCGTGCAGGTCACCGGCCTGCACCAGCAGAATCTGCGAGCCGGGATCAATTTCAAACGGAATACCTTCACGCTGCAGGACTTCAATAATATCCTGGGCGTTATGGTCCTGCAGACGGGTAATTAAGGGTTTATAAGTCGGATCCTGAGACCAGATCATAATGGCAATCGCCAGCGCAATCACCAGTGCCACACCGGCGATAACCCCGACCTGGCGGACGATGGTCAGTTTATTAAAACCACTCAGTACCGGATGAGCGCCGTCTTCCGGAGCGCTATTCTGAGCCGGTAAATCCGGATCGGTACTGGCCGGATTATCGCTGCCGGGCTGGGTTTGTGCCGGAACGTTTTCCATAGCTTAACCCCTGCTTACACCGGCATATTCATAACGTCTTTGTAAGCTTCAACCAGTTTATTACGCACCTGGGTCATCGCCTGAAAAGACACTGAAGATTTTTGCATAGCAATCATAACTTCCGGCAGATCCACTGATGGATCCCCCTGTTCAAAACGCTGCTGCAAATCACCGGAGGTTTTCTGATTTTCGTTGACGGTATTAATGGCATTGGTAAACATCTGCTGAAAATCCGGTGCACTGTTTTCCGTGCTGGCGGTTTTTTCCAGCCCGGAAACGGCCTGTGGCCGTACCTGATCCACCTGACTGGCCTGATTTTCGTGATTACTGCGGATCTGGTCTTTAACCTGACGCATCTGCATCAGTACGGCATTCACATCAACACGATTATTAACCATAACCCTTACCTCACTGCCCTGATGGGAAATCAACTATTTAATGACGCAGCTTTATAAAATAAACGTCATTTTTTTAACTCTTATTCGTTGATTGCAAACAGCTTGCCAAAAATCAGATTTTTATTGCCGGCCTTTTTCAGGCCAGCACCATAGTCTCAACATCAATACCCTCATCGCGCAGCCGCGCAACCTTATAACGCAGTGTCCGTGGGCTGATCCCCAGCCGGTCGGCGGCTTCTTTACGACTTGGTTCTTCTTTCAGGGCACGAACAATCAACTCAACTTCGCGGTTTTTCAGGTCGCTGCCAAGCTGCCCCTCATCCAGCGTCATCATTTCGGTGGTTGAGACATTATCGAGCTGACGGTTTTTAGGCACAGGTGTCAGAATAAAATCATTGGCCTGCAGTTGCGGGCCGGTCTGAATAATCAGCGCCCGTTGCATCGTGTTGTCCAGTTCACGGACATTCCCGGGCCACGGATGAGATAACAACTTCTGCTCAGCTTCGGGCAGCAGTTGTGGTACCGGACGCTTCATTTTTTGTGCATGATGGGCTAACAGCCGCATTGCTAGAGGCAGAATATCGTCACGCCGTTCACGCAGAGGCAACCATTGCAGAGGGAACACACTGAGGCGGTAATATAAGTCTTCCCGGAAATTACCGTCCGCCACATAGTCTGCCAGTTCACGGTTAGTGGTTGCGATAATACGCACATCCAGATCGATGACCTTTTTCCCACCCAAGCGCTCAACCTGACGTTCCTGCAATACGCGCAATAATTTTGCCTGCAGACCCATGTCCATTTCGGTAATTTCATCCAGCAATAAGGTGCCACCATCCGCCTGCTCGAATTTTCCCGGCATCGCATTATAGGCCCCGGTGAAGGCACCTTTTTCATAACCGAACAACATAGCTTCCAGCATATTCTCCGGAATGGCGGCACAGTTAATCGCTACAAACGGCTGGTTTTTCCGTTCCGATTGCTGATGAATATAACGCGCCAGTACTTCTTTACCGGTACCACTTTCACCACTGATTAATACCGTAGAGTCCGTTTGAGCGACGCGCTGTGCCAGCTGAAATAACTGCTGTGAAGCCACCGCCTCACATACCGGTTCAGAATCATTACCGCTGTCCGCACTGTGATTAAACGGTTTTAATAACGCATCCAGCTCGGCCAGTTCAAACGGCTTCATCAGATAATCATTCGCGCCACGCTGCATGGCTTTCACTGCCTGCCCCACATCGCCGTAGGCTGTCATCAATACCATGGGCAACCAGGGATGTGCCTGCTTAACGCTATCCAGCAACTCCAGGCCATCCATTCCCGGCATATTGATATCCGATAACACCAGATCGAGACTCTGCGCCTGCACCATAGCCATACCCTCAATACCGTTTGGTGCCTCTAATACCTCATGACCTTTAATCATCAGAGTGTCAACAATAGCCTCACGCAGCCGCGGATCATCTTCTACCACTAAAATACGCATATTTTTCTCCTCTGCCGTCAGGCCTGTTGTTGTCGGATAATCGGCAACGTCAGCCCGGCCGATACACCACCCAGCTCACTGCCGGATAACTGAAATTCACCCTGATGGGCCCGCACAACCGCCTGAACCACAGCCAGCCCAAGGCCGGTGCCATTACTTTTGGTGGTATAAAACGGCTCCATCATTTGTCGCATCTGTTCTTCATTCAGACCCGGGCCGTTATCCATCACCTGAATCTGTAACTGCCCCTGATCACAGCGGAAGCGAATGATCAGTTCAATCGGATATTCACCGGATTCCAGTGCATTGTTCACCAGGTTCATCAAACTGCTGATTAACGCATCTTTATTACATACCAGCTGCAGCTCACCCAGCTGATTGTCGATCTGGCAGCGCGCCTGATACTGCTGCACAGCAATTTCCATCGCCCCTTCCAGCCCGGTAATTAATTCCGTCAGGCTGATGGCATCATTCAGCGGGGCTTCTCCACGGGCAAAAATCAGCATGTCGCGTACCTGGTTTTCCAGGTGACGCAGACGCTCCTGCAATTTTCCGGCAAAGCGGCTACGGGTATCATCGTTAAGAGAGTCAGTCGCCAGGTGACCGGCATACAAGGTGGCGGCAGCCAGCGGGGTACGAATCTGATGTGCGAGAGAAGCCACCATTTTCCCCATCGCTGATAAACGTTCATGCTGACTCAGCTGAGACTGTAACGCCCGGGTTTCAGTCATATCCGTCAGCAGAATCAACTGGCCGTAGTTGTTCGCCATTGCCGCCGTGCGCAGATTAACCTTACGACCATCAACCAGTGAGATTTCATGACCATCGTCACTCTGAGGTTTAAAACAGCGCTGGATCAGATGTACCCAGCGTTGTCCTAATAAGGTGGGGGACGCACTGGCGGATAATAATAAATCGTCAGCGGCCGGATTGGTCTGGCGCACAAACCCATTTTCATCCAGCACCAGCACTCCGGCCGGCAGCATGGTTAATAAGCTTTCCAGCCGGTCGGCCAGCTGTTCTTTTTCCGCCAGCTCATGCATCCGTTGGGCTGACACACTGGCCAACTCGCCACTGAGTTGCTCAACTTTATTTTCCAGAAAGGCGTAGGAATCGGTCAGCTGCTGCGACATTTCGTTAAACAGGTTAAACGCCTGTTTCAGTTCAGCCCGGCCCAGCTGTGGCTCGTTCAGCGCAACGATGTCATTGTCCTGACGCAAAGCGGCATTCGCCATAACTACTCCTTACGGATTGTCGGTTATTCGACACAAAAATAATCAGTAAGGACGTTGAGCAATTAGTGTGCCGGGTTTTCAACACCATTCTCAGAGAATCACGGCAATAAAATGTCGTTCTGTATTAACTCTCCGGCTTCAAGACATAAAAAAACCTTCGCAATGGTAAGATTACGAAGGTTTTCAGCGCCCGGATAAGTCCTGAAAGAAGCTTCAGGCGGTATCTTTTTCTTTTCTGGAAATATTGTATTTACGCATTTTTTCGACCAGCGTAGTACGGCGAATATTCAGTTTTTCTGCCGCCCGCGCCACAACACCATTGGCATCGTCCAGTGCCTGCTGAATCAGAGAACATTCAAGATCGGATAAATATTCACGTAAATCCAGTCCGTTAACCGGTAACAAAGCTGGTGAATCGATACCTGCCAACCCGCTTTCGGTTTGCGTAACATCGGCGACCACCGGCATGCTAAAGTTTTCATCGGTGTCATCAACATGGCGGAATTTTTTCGGCAGTTCGTTAACACCCACCACACCATAGGGATGCAGAATCGCCAATCGTTCTACCAGGTTTGCCAGCTCACGAACATTACCGTGCCAGTCATGACGACATAACGACATAATGGCGGCGGAATTAAAACGAATGGAGCCACGCTTTTCATTTTCCAGGCGCGACACCAACTCATTCAGCAGTAAAGGTAAATCCTCAACCCGTTCCCGTAATGATGGCATGTCGATGGGGAAAACATTCAGGCGATAATACAAATCTTCCCGGAAAGTACCTTCTTCAATCATGCTTTCCAGGTTTTTATGAGTTGCGGCAACAATACGCACATTGGCATTCAGGGTTTTGTTACTGCCGACCCGCTCAAACGTATGTTCCTGCAGCACCCGCAGAATTTTTACCTGCATATTCAGAGGCATATCGCCGATTTCATCGAGAAACAGCGTCCCCCCTTCGGCCATTTCAAAGCGTCCCGGGCGACTGTTAATCGCCCCGGTAAACGCGCCTTTCTCATGGCCAAACAGTTCACTTTCGAGTAATTCGGCCGGGATAGCGCCACAGTTAACCGGTACAAACGGCTTATTACGGCGATGGGAATGGTAATGCAGATTACGGGCAACCACTTCTTTACCGGTGCCGGACTCTCCCTGAATCATCACGCTGACATCTTTATCGGCCACCTGCATAATCAGTTCACGAACATGCTGAATCTGGCGACTGGTACCGACCAGGCTGCGGAACAACTGAACCTCTCGACGCTCACCCCGGCTGCGGTTATGCGTGTACTGTTCACGGTACACCTGACAGCGGTGCAGACTATCGAGCAACTTGTTGTAGCTGGGTGGCATTTCCACCGCAGCCAGCACGGCACGACGGATATTTTCCGGCAGGGCTTCAGCCAGAACAGCACTGCCCAGCGATAAAATCGGAATGCCTTTATCCCAGGTCAGCAGTGCTTCAATAACGTCTGCACTGGGAATGCTGTGACTGTCACCCAGTAACACCGCGCTGATTTCGGTGCTATCCTCAATTTTGTCGTCAACTTCCCGGCGCCAATCGGCCGGGCCAGCCAGGATGGCCTCCTCTCCGAGGAAATCGAGAATAACCTTCAGATCATGACGTCGTTGCTCATCGTCATCGATCAACAGAACTTTTATTTCTCTCCACATGGCGACCAGCCCTTTTCTTCCCAACCTGACTCTGAGGCATTAAAAATCTGAATGTTATGGCGTCAGTTGTTTGACTTACGTTACAGCAGTTAAGTACTGAACTCCCGCCAAGTCAATCTTCTGACGTTATTATTTTTGAGTCGTAAAATTTTACAAACGTGTCACTTTATATCTGAATCTGTCGTCAGAAGACAGGGCACTATAGTGTGAATTTCCCGTTAAATTAGCCACTTAGCGCCTTCAGGGAGAGAATTTAACAAGAATCAGACAGTTATCTGGCTGGCCAGCCGGGATTCTGAGTCTGCCTGAGAAACGCTGCTGTGAGATTGAGTTGATTGCAGGTATTCCTGGCGAATACCATCCCACCCCTGTTTCACTTCCAGCATCAGCCCCATCACTTCATCAATCATATCGACATCGTTAAGACGGCTGGCTTCCAGCAGGCGGCGGTTCATATAGTCGTATAAGCGTTCAAAATTATCGGCGATATCACCACCCTGAGAATGATCCAGACTATCCTGTAATGTCTGAATGATTTCCATCACCCGGCCTAGCAGATTGGCTTTGGTATCCATCTCCTTGCGGTCAATAGCGCCTTTCGCCTGAGACATACGGGTCAGCGCGGCTTCCATCAATAACTGAATCAAGCGGTGGGGGTCTGCATCCAGTACTTCAGAGGTTCGGTTTACCTGCTGATACTGCTTCGCACCTGAGTTGTACATGAGTATGTCTCCTGAAAAATTCGCCTCACTTTTCAGTATGACGGCACCACACCAGATTTCTTTAGCGGATTTGTAAGTAAAAAAGGACTTTTACCACTCAGCAGCGGCAACAGCGGCAAATGACCGCCTCTGCAACAACCTGGCTTTGCCCCTGGTAGCATCAATTCGAAAACAAAAAACCTTTAAAATCAACAACTTAATAGTTGGCACGGGCTGTGCTAACCCTATTTCAGACAGCATATTCCATTCATCCGGCAGCCTGCCGCAGATTCGCGACACAGGGGCACGACCATGGCAACGGCACAGCTTAATCTCGACAACCATCCGCAGGATGCCGGTCAACACCAGCACCTGTACCAGCTGGCAAATAAGTTTTATCAGGAGGCCAGTGGCCACCACGATCCCCGCCTGCTCAGGGATGCTGACCAGCTGGCCAATATGGCCTGGCAACAACGTCCGGACTATCTGCCGGGTATCAACCTGCTGAGTCGCATTGCCCTGCTGCAGGAGAATTACAGCAAAGCCTGGGAGTGGATTAATCTGGGTCTGGGTAAAAAGCCCGACAGCATTAACCTGTTGTACAGTGGCGGCCTGGTAGCCCTGGCAGAAAATAATCTCGATCAGGCAGAAGACTATTTCAGCCAGGCTTACCGCATCTCCCGGGTGGCAACAAAAGCAGCCAACTACCTGGCTCGCATCGCCCTGCTAAAGGCCGACTATTTATTAGCGTTTCAGTATTACCGCGAACTGGTTAAAACCCAGAGTGACGACCCGCAGATCCGTGCCGGATTATTTAATGCCGCAGAACAACTGAGTGCCGATTTTTATTCCGAAGAGCTGGAACAGGACCTGCTGCGCTACTTTGATTTCAGCGACGTTGATTATTCCCAGCTGCGGCCATTAGCGACCAGCCTGTTAAAACACAAATTTCAGTTATCGGAATCCGGCTGCCCACTGCAACTTGAATCGCTGGCGAGCGATACGTTATTGCTGACCTGCCTGGAAAAGTTTTACTTCTGCGATCCGCTCATGGAAAAACTGCTGATTACTTTGCGTCAGAGTATTTTCATTTCCAGCAGCTCGCGTTTATCCATTGCCTCAGAGCTGATTCCTCTGGCCACTGCACTGGCCTGGCAAACCTGGCTGAATGAATCCGTCTGGTATCAGACCGAACAGGAACACAAACTGCTCGACCAGCTCAGCCAGCTGGCCAGTCGTATGACACGCCTGGCAGATATCAGCAATCAGGACCTGTATCCGGTATTACTGTTGTTGTTTATGTATCAGCCCCCTCAACACAGCATTATCGCAACACAACTGGATGCCCAGGCACTGGCCTGGCCGGTTGATTTTGGCAGGCTGGTTGAAACCGCGTTATTGCAACAACAACGAATGCAACGGCAGCAGCAATTACTGGCCAGCTTTGGCAACAGTCAGAATAGTATTTCTGCCCGGGTGGCCGAGCAATACAATAACAACCCTTACCCTCGCTGGACGGATATCGGCTACAGTCAGCCAAGCAGCTATCAACAAGCATTGGTGCGATTATTTCCCCAGGCATTACAGGGCTATCAACTGGCCTCACCGGCCAGCGTTCTGGTGGCAGGCTGTGGCACCGGGCGACACGCCCTGCGTCTGGCGCGTTATTTTTATAATATGAACGTCACCGCCATCGACCTCAGCCACAGTGCACTGGCGTACGCCAAAATAAAAGCGGATGAATACCGGGTTAATAATATTCAGTTTTTGCAGGGGGATTTATTACTCAGCGAACGCATTGGTCAGCAGTTCGATGTTATCGAGTGCTCCGGTGTATTACACCACATGCAATCCCCGTCAGCCGGTTTGGCCGCTATTAAACGGCAACTAAAACCGGGTGGATTAATTAAAATTGCCTTGTACAGCAGCGCCGCACGGAAAGCCATCAAACAGTTACGTCAGCAACTGGGGGAACAATTACCGGTCAGCGCAGATGATATGCGCCTGGTGCGTGAAGCATTATTGCAAGGGTCTTTAGCCGGAGACTGGCAGGAGCTGTTCCAGTCGGCAGATTTTTACAGCCTCAGTGCCTGTCGCGATTTATTATTCCACCAGCAGGAGCACACCTTTACTTGCCTGGAAGTTCAGCAACTGCTGAATGATAACGGGCTGGAGTTTATCGGTATGATTCCGCAAGGTGATTCCGAACAGCTGGCTCGCCAACGGTTTAACAAAGCCGGGCATCAGCTGACACTGGCTGAGTGGCATCAGGTTGAGCAACAGAAACCTGGCTTATTTGCCGCGATGTATCAATTTTATGTGCGTAAGCCGTTGTGATACTAACGCCTAAGAAGCTAAAACAAACTTACGTCTCATTACCACGCAGAGCGTGGGAACGAGGCCGGTAGCAACATCATAAAACTCACTTAATGTTGAAGCCGTGCTGTGTTTTTCCAAAGCAGCAGCAGGATGCTGCGGTAGCGCGGCAGGGCCATGGATGGCCCTTCGGCGCGGCGGCTGAAAAATTCAGGGCGGATACAACAGAGGAACGTTACTTAAGTATCACTACAGTTGCCAGTTGATCGGTGCCTGGCCCTGATTGACTAAATACTGATTAATGGTCGAAAACTGACGCTGACCAAAAAACCCCCGATGCGCTGACAGCGGCGACGGGTGAACGGACTTCAGCACCAGGTGTTTATTCTGATCAATCACCGCACCTTTCTTCTGGGCGTAACTGCCCCACAATACAAACACCAGACCCGTGCGTTGTTCGTTTAATGCTTTAATCGCTGCATCGGTGAATTCTTCCCAACCCTTCTTCTGGTGAGAGCCTGCTTTGCTGGCTTCTACCGTTAACATAGCATTGAGCAATAATACGCCCTGATCCGCCCAGGGTGTCAGATCACCTGTACCAGACATCTGAATACCCAGGTCGGCATTAATCTCTTTATAGATATTCACCAGTGACGGCGGAACTTTCACACCATCCGGCACAGAAAAACTGAGTCCCATTGCCTGGCCGGGGCCGTGATACGGATCCTGACCAATAATCACCACCCGCACCTGATCAAACGGCGTATGGTTAAAGGCGTTAAAGATTAACGGACCCGGAGGATAGATTTCTTTACCCGCCTGCTTCTCCGCCCGCAGAAATTCACGCAGATTATGCATATAGGGTTGCTGCAGCTCGTGGCCCAGCACCTGCTGCCAGGAAGGATGAAGTTCGCCCGCTTTGGCCATCATAAATTCCTTGAAAAAAGTCGGATAAAAAAACAGGCAGCTTAAGCCACCTGTTTTTATAATATTCACCCCAGCGATCCGTTCAACTGAATCGTTAACGAGGCCCCGGTAACCGGATTAGATTCAGTCCGCTAATGGCTTCATATGCGGGAACAAAATCACGTCTTTAATGGTATGACTGTTGGTGAATAACATCACCAGACGGTCGATACCAATTCCCTGACCAGCTGTTGGTGGCATACCGTACTCCAGCGCACGGATATAGTCGTCGTCGAAGTGCATCGCTTCGTCGTCGCCTGCGTCTTTTTCTTCCACCTGCTTACGGAAACGTGCTGCCTGATCTTCGGCGTCATTCAGCTCCGAGAAGCCGTTGGCCAATTCACGGCCACCGACGAAGAATTCGAAACGGTCAGTCACAAATGGGTTATCGTCGTTACGACGCGCCAATGGCGATACTTCCCATGGGTATTCGGTAATAAAGGTTGGCTGATCCAGCTTTTCTTCCGCGGTTTCTTCGAAGATTTCACAGATGTATTTACCTGGGCCCCAGGCCGCTTGCTTCGGAGAATCCGGCACACCCACTTGTTTGGCGTAGGCTTTTAACTGCTCGAAGTTTTCTTCCGGGTTATTAAAGACAGTGACGTCAAATTCCGGATTGTACTTCATCACCGCTTCCACCATAGTCATACGCTGGAATGGCTGAGCGAAGTCGTATTCAGACTCACCGTATTTAATGGTGGTGGTACCCAAAACCGTTTCTGCAATAGTACGCAGCATATCTTCGGTCAGGTCCATCAGATCATGGTAAGTTGCATACGCCTGATAGAATTCGATCATGGTGAATTCTGGGTTATGACGTGTGCTCAGACCTTCGTTACGGAAGTTACGGTTAATTTCGAACACTTTATCGAAACCACCCACAACCAAACGCTTCAGATACAGCTCCGGCGCAATACGCAGGAACATATCAATACCCAGTGCATTGTGGTGGGTTTCGAATGGCTTGGCCGTTGCACCACCCGGGATGGTTTGCAGCATTGGCGTTTCTGCTTCGATATAACCGCGCTGCGACAGATAGAAACGCATGGTTTCAATGATCTTCGAGCGGATCATAAAGGTGTTGCGGGTTTCTTCATTAATGATCAGATCGACATAACGCTGGCGGTATTTCATTTCCTGATCCGCCAGGCCATGGAATTTATCCGGCAGCGGGCGCAACGATTTGGTCAGAATAACAAAGTCATTCAGTTCTTCGATCTGAACGTACAGTTCACCTTTCCCGGATAATTGCAGTGTACCGCTGGCGCCAATGATGTCGCCGATATCCAGCTTCTGCCAGGCGTCACTTTCTTTCTGCAGTGGTTTACCCATGTAAACCTGCAAGCGGGACGTGCTGTCCTGAAAACCAACAAACGGACCACGTTTGCCCATCACACGCCCGGCAACCGAGACTTTAATGCCGGCTTCGGCTAATTCTTCTTTAGTCTTGTCGCCGTATTGTGCTTTTAACTCCGCCGCCAGATTTTCACGCTTAAAATCATTGCGATGGCCATTGGCTTTGCAGTTTTCACGCATTTGCTCAAGCTTCTGACGACGCTCGGCAATTAACTTATTTTCTTCTGCGTTTTGAACTTCAGGAGCAGGAGTGTTTTGATCTGTCATATTGAATTCCAAATTCTGTTCTGTGCCGAATTCTTTTAAGCCTTCAGGTAATGATTTATTTCATTTTCAATTGAAGACTGCACAAGCACTTCACAAGATTTTTTCACTCGCACCCATCGTAAGGCCCATCCCTGTGCCTGCGATGGGCACGCAACATCCTGTTGCTGCTTTGAAAAAACTTCTGAAGTACTTATTGTTTATTAGCTACGTTTGCTACAGTGTTCTGCCTTTAATCAAAGACCCTGCTTTAAACTTGCCTCAACTCTTTACCTGTTTTTATCGAGGCTACGTTTGCCGCAGCGTTCAACCTTTGATTAAAGACCCTGCTTTAAACTTGCCTCAACTCTTTACCTGTTTTTATCGAGGCTACGTTTGCCGCAGCGTTCAACCTTTGATTAAAGACCCTGCTTTAAACTTGCCTCGATAAAGGCATCTAAATCACCGTCCAGTACCGCCTGGGTATTACGGTTTTCGATACCGGTGCGTAAATCTTTAATACGAGCGTCATCCAGTACATAAGAACGGATCTGGCTGCCCCAGCCGATATCAGACTTAGTGTCTTCCAGCGCTTGCGCTTCCGCACTGCGCTTTTGCAGTTCCAGCTCGTATAACTTCGCCTTTAACTGCTTCATCGCCTGATCTTTGTTTTTGTGCTGCGAACGGTCGTTCTGACACTGAGTCACAATATTGGTCGGTAAGTGAGTAATACGTACCGCCGATTCCGTCCGGTTAACGTGCTGACCACCCGCACCGGAAGCACGGTATACGTCAATCCGCAAATCCGCCGGATTAATTTCGATATCAATATTGTCATCCACTTCCGGCGACACAAAGACAGAAGAGAATGACGTATGACGACGGTTACCAGAATCGAATGGTGATTTACGCACCAGACGATGAACACCGGTTTCAGTGCGCAACCAACCGTAAGCGTATTCACCTTCGACCCGAATGGTGGCGCCTTTAATACCAGCGACTTCACCCTCGGAGACTTCCATCAGCTCACCTTTAAAACCATGCGCCTCAATCCAGCGCAGGTACATACGCAACATCATGTTGGCCCAGTCCTGCGCTTCGGTACCGCCCGAACCTGACTGAATTTCAACATAACAGTTGTTTTCGTCCAGTTCGCCGGAGAACATGCGGCGGAATTCCAGCGTTTCTAACTGAGCCTGCAGAGCGTTCAGCTCTTCCCGAACATCATCAACCGTACCTTCGTCGTCTTCTTCAACCGCCATATCCAGCAGATCACGACTGTCATTCAGGCCGTTATCGAGGGTATCGATGGTTTTAACCACGGCTTCCAGTGACGAGCGTTCTTTACCCAGTTCCTGAGCACGTTCCGGATCATCCCAGACATCCGGTTGTGCCAGTTCCTGTTCTACCTCTTCTAAACGCTCAGTTTTGGTAGCGTAGTCAAAGATACCCCCTAAGCACGTCCGTACGCGCTTGCAGGTCTTTAATCTGTTCGACGATCGGATTGATTTCCAAAGCTCGGCCCTACTTCTGTCTGGTTGTGGAGTCACCGCCTGGCTGTACAGCGGCGGTCAAAAGAGGCGGCATTTTACCTGAGCTGAGGCCAGGATGCGACCGTCTCACCGACCACGGTTTCAATCTAGATAAGCCAGGGGTATCAATACGAATAAGCTGTCATTTACGAAACTGATTACAAATGCGAATACAAACTTATTGCAAATTCTTCGCATTCCCCTTAAAGTTCAATCCATAGTCATTCTCATTCAGATTTTCATCAGGACTGGCCGCATCTATGTACGTGTGTTTATGCAAAGGCATCACTGAACAGCAACTGCAACAAGCCGTCGAACAAGGCGACAGCTATGCGCAGATCCGTCAGAAAATGGGCGTTGGCACCGACTGTGGCTGCTGTGGCCAGAGTGCCAAGCAAATGATTCGCGAGCACATCAACAAAATGCCGGTTTGTGAATTTGCCGAAGCCAGCTGAAGCGAGACGCTAACCCCAAAAAACCAGCCCAGTGCTGGTTTTTTTGTTTCTGCCACATACGTTTTATGGCCAAAACCGTCACTTTCAGCTTGATAAGTGCTTGATAAGACAAACAAGCCCGGGCAATATGGCCACTTAACCTGTGAATAGTGACACCCGTATGCTGCAAGATAGCGCCAACAGCCAGACCGATCCACAGTTACTCAATATCGTGGTGGCCGGTTATGACAAAGCATTAGCCTCGGCCATTACCGGTGTTACCGATTTATTTGGTCTCGCGGGAGTCACCTGGAACTTAATTGAGGGCACAGAGCCAAAGCGTGCGTTCAGTGTGCGCATCGCCAGTAAAGACGGCCAACCGATTAACTGTATTAATGGCTTACAGCTGGGCGCTCATCTGAGTTTTGATGATATCGACCAGGCCGATGCCATTATTATTCCCACTATTGGCGGCCCGATTGACGACGTGTTAAATGACACACCAGAATTACAGGCCCTGCTTAAGCGCGCTAATGAACAGGGCTGGACCATCGCCGGCAACTGCACCGGTAACTTTCTGCTGGCTGAAGCCGGCATCCTGAATGACAAAACGGCCACCACCCACTGGGGCTTTAAAGAGCAGTTTCAGCACCGTTACCCACAAATTGAGTTAAAAGCCGACCAGCTGATTACCCGCTCAGATAACATCTACTGTGCCGGCGGCGGGTTGGCCTGGTTCGATCTTGGCCTGCATATCATCGAACGTCAGATTGGCTTCGAAGCGGCACTGCAGACCGCCAAAGCCTTTGTCATCGATTACCGCCGCGATACCCAGCTGTCTTATTCCCTGATGCGGCTGGCCAAACCCCACAAAGACGACCTGGTCCGGGAGGCGCAGGCCTGGCTGGAACACCATTACGCTGAACAATTCACCGTAGAAGATCTGGCCGAACGCTTCAGTATCTCCAAACGCACCCTGATCCGGCGCTTTAATGCCGCGTTGGAAATGCCACCCAATACCTATGTCCAGAGCCTGCGTATCGAAGCCGCTCAGAAGCTGCTGGAAGAAACCGAACGTACCGTCGATGTGGTGATGAATGATGTGGGCTACGAAGACGCCAGCTCCTTCCGCCGCCTGTTCCGTAAAAAAACCGGCCTGACACCCACCGAATACCGCCGTCGTTTTGCCCGGAGATTGTAAAATCTGATGAAAGCTTGATCAGGGACGGCGTTTGAGCGTTTCAGACAATAGGCGCAGTGTGACGAATTCAGTACACTAGCCCGAGCATTCGGGAGGCTAAAATGCGCGTAGTTGTATTATTTTTATCGATTCTGTTTTCCATTCCAAGCATCGCTTATTGGGATTGTCATTGGCCATTTCGCACGCCAGTGACCATCGCAGCGACAGCAGCTCTACCGAATGAATACCAAGTACCTATCGCCATTGATGATAACCTCTATCCTGGTTACAACTGGAGTAATGATGGCCGGGACCTTCGAGTACTGGACAGCGACGACGCAACCGAGCTGGATTTTTACCTCGATAACTGGAATGCCGCGAATAAAACCGCAACGCTTTGGGTACGCTTACCCTCCGCTACCAGCGACAGAAGCCGCACAATATACCTGTATTATGGCAACCGTAACGCCAGCCCCAGCGCACAGGTGCCACCGGTGTTCACTTATCCCGGTATTCGTTTTCATACCCGAAATACTGCAGCCAACCCACGCTCTTATTCTGCCGCCGTTTCCCGCTTCGAATCAGCAACAGATGGCCGTAATGGCTACGGCTGCAAATTTATCACTAATTTCGACGGAATCAGTAATGCCAACCAATTCCCCCCCGGAGGCAGCAACTTCGGCGCCCGCTCTGAGAGTTATTTTGAGGTAAAGCCCGGCGAGTCAGGAGTCTGGGAATTTCGCTATGGCTCTGACTTTGGCCGCGGCGGTGGGTTATTTATTGACAGTGTCGGCTTAGATCAACGGTGGAACACAAACCTGTGGTGGAATAACAGCTGGTCAAACCGCGATGTACTGCAAGGCAGCATAGACCTGACAGCAGGCTACCACAAGCTCGAAGTACTGGGTTTTGAAGACTGCTGTGACGGTGGTATCACAGTACAATTTAAAAAACCCGGAGGCCGCTGGCAGACATTCACTACCAGTAATATTGATATCCGCTCAGCGGCCTGTCCAGTAGAAACAAGCATCGCCTTTGGTAACCATGAAGTCTGCGAGGCTGAACTGCAGCTGATCCCCTTTGGCAACAACCTGAGCGACAGCAAGGCACCAGATATGTGGGTAGTTAACAGTCCACGCGAACTTGTATTAAAAAGTCGTAATAACGGCAGTAAAGCAACATTAACAAATACCAGCCTGGCCCTGTCAGTACCCACAAACTTACGCCTTTCTAACTACAGCGGTAACGGCTGGAACTGCAATGGCAGCCTGGGTAATATTGATTGTCGCTATGCTTCGGTTGTGCCTGCTAACACTGCCTTTCCCGACCTCAGCTTACATATTGAAGCCCGGTCTGATTCTCCCGCATCGGGCACCGTAACGGCCACCCTTACAGGCCATCAGTTTGATAGCAATACCACCAACAATAACATCAGTATCAACCGTGAAATTCTCCAGCTGATCCTGCCTTCCGGTTTAACTGCCGGCTGTGGCCAGAGCAGTGGTCTGCTGACCGGATTTTTTGACACCCGCAGCAACCCGGACAGCGATGGCTGGGCAAACAGCTTCGCGGAAATGAACACACTGGAACAAAATTTCGCCACAGCAGACTACCTCTACGGCTATACCCGACTGCCAAATGTGGATGGCAGCAACAACCCTTTTGGTAATGACGAAGGTTATCTGACGCTGTTCGACGGCTTTATTTATCTGCAACAGGATGGCAATTATCGCTTCGCCGTCGACGGTGACGATGCGGTGGAACTGACGTTATTCGATCAGCAGGGCACAGCCCACCGCGCCAGCTGGTATGGCGGCCACGCGGCCGTGAATAGGCCGTCTGGTACTATTCTGGAGGATGGTTTTGCCCGGGGTTATTATCGCTTCCGCTTCCGTCATCAGGAAAATGTGGGGGGTGATGTCTATACCGCCTTCTGGCAGCAGCCCGCCGCCAGCAGCTTTGAGATTATTCCCGCCAGCCAGTTCAGCAACTGCCAGGGAGGTCAGAGTGTGACCTTAAGCAGCAGCAGCAGCGTTATCAGTGACCCGATCAACAGCAATAACTTTAAAGCCATTCCAGGTGCCGTCATTGAGTACCGGGTGGTGGCACGTAATAACGGTGTTATCAGCACCGACCTGAACTCCACCTCTCTGCAGCAAACGATTGATGATGGCAGCGAATTTAAAGTGGGTTCGTTAACCCTGAGCGATGGCACTGGCAACAGTGCCAGTGGTCTGGATATCGCCACAGCCAACATCGAATACCTGGACGGCAGCGGCGCCGTTATTATCCCTAATGGCGAATTCGATCCGGCTGTACGCGCTTTCCGTCTGAGTTTTGATGGGACTTTTAGACCTGAGTTCGATAGTCTGACACCTGAATTCAGCTATCAGTATCAGATCCGGTTACAGTGACGTCTAAACGACCTTCCGACACCAGCACAACGGTTATCCGGCAGCCACTCCTGCGGCTGCTGATTCTGGCTGTCGGCTGGCTCAGTGTGGCACTGGGCGTCGTCGGAATTTTTTTACCGCTGTTACCCACCACGCCGTTTTTGTTATTGTCAGCCGCCTGCTTCCTGCGCACCTCCCCGCGCTTTTACCATTGGTTAATTAACCACCCCAGGCTGGGTAAATACGTTATTTATTATCTTGATGGTAAAGGCCTGCCACTGAAGGCCAAAATATTTACCCTGCTGCTGATGTGGACAACGTTGCTGAGCACAGCATTTTTGCTGGTCCCGCGCACCAGTCTGCAGATTCTGCTGCCGCTGATCGGCTGTGGCGTCAGCCTGTATATCCTGCGCCAGCCAACATTGCAGCTGCCGGCAGCGACAAACAGGGATGACGATAACGAGGTTAATCGTTAAGCTCTCGTTTTTAGTTTATTAGGGTTGTTATGAACACATTGCTGAAACATCATGCTGACTGGCTCAGTCTGTTAATTCTGGCCGCTGTTTTCGTCTGCTGGCCACAAATCGACTTAACGGTCAGCAGCTGGTTTTTCGATACTGAATTGCGTAACTGGCCACTCAAAGATCACCCGGTCAGCGCCTCTGTTTATGCCTTGTTCCGCTATATGCCACATTTTTTGTTGCCATTGATGCTGGTGATTCTGGGCCTG
This sequence comes from Bacterioplanoides pacificum, assembly GCF_042648445.1. Taxonomy (NCBI): domain Bacteria; kingdom Pseudomonadati; phylum Pseudomonadota; class Gammaproteobacteria; order Oceanospirillales; family Oceanospirillaceae; genus Bacterioplanoides; species Bacterioplanoides pacificum. The sequence continues at coordinate 68,911 of NZ_JBHRYB010000015.1, read as the reverse complement.
ACTTTCTGGCGTCATGGTATTTGCAAAGATCACCGCAAACCCTGGTTATATCTGTTTCTGGTGTTGCTGATTGGCCCCGGCATCATTGTGCATGGCGTATTCAAGGAAGGCTTTGAGCGGCCACGGCCACGCCAGGTACAGGAATTTAACGGTAACAGCGGTTTTACCCCGGCGTTTGTGATTTCCGACAGCTGCGAAAAAAGCTGTAAGTCATTCGTCAGCGGCCATGCTGCCATGGGCTTTTTCTTTATTGCACTGGGCTGGGTGTTTCGTTCACGGCGCTGGTTCTGGTTTGGTATCAGCATGGGAGTAATCAGCAGTGTCGGCCGCATCGTTCAGGGTGGCCACTTCCTCAGCGATACCCTGTTTGCCGGTTTTGTGGTGTATTTCACCTGCCGTATTCTCGGTTATTGGCTGTTAGGCCACAGTCGCATCAGCCCACCGGAAAAAGCTGGCGCACATTAACACACACGGCGGCTCAAAACGGCCTGGCAGCAATCGCAACCAACAGGCAAACTGCCGCCGGGTTCTGAAGTGGCGTGACATCGGACCATCACTCCCTCAGGAATCCTGATCTCTTTGTGTATCACAACACAACATTTACCCAGCCTGCGGCTGGGTTTTTTTATCCTGACGGTATTCTGCTGCTATAGTAAAAGCCTTAACCCGCTGGCCAGCATTATGAATATTCAATCACCTGCCCTCAGCCCGGTAACAAACTCAGACCTCACGAATCCCCACAGCGCTGCTAAAACCCGCGACATTGTCCGCGAACCGAGCAATCGCCGTATCAGTGATGGTGAATTTGTCCCGGCCGACATCAGTGATGCAGCATTTCAGGCGCAACAGCTGGCCGAGCAGCGCCAGCAACAACAGCAGCTCAGCCGGGAAAGCCAACAATTTATGACGTTACAGCAACTGGATGGTGATAGCCGTAAAGGCCGTTTTATTGATATTCAGGTCTGACGGGCAGAGGCGTCTGCAATAGTGAAATATTAACTTCCGTTACCACACTGTCAGGTTGTGAGAACCCGACCCAATACGCCAGCCAGGCAGCCAGAATAAAAAACAGAATCAGCAGTAATTTAGGCATAAGCGTTATTTGTTATTGTTGTTTGCCTTAAGACTACTCCGCAAGAATCAGACTTTCAACGCCAACTGTCAGTTTTTTTACCTTTTTAGTGGTGCCATTTACCAGTCATAAAAAAACCGCCCGGGCTTTAACAGCCGGGGCGGTTTTTCAGAACAGGCCTGAACTTATTGTTCAACGCCCTTCATGGTCAGCTTCACACGACCTTTCGGATCCACGTCCATCACGTGTACCTTAACTTTCTGACCTTCGGTCAGGTGGTCAGATACGTTTTCCACACGCTCTTCGCTGATTTGCGAGATGTGCAGCAGGCCATCTTTGCCTGGCAGAACGTTAATGAAAGCACCAAAATCAACGATTTTGCTAACGGTACCGTCGTAAGTAACACCCACTTCGATTTCTGCCGTGATGGCTTCAATCATAGCCTTGGCCGCGTCGGAACCGGCTTTATCAGCGGCAAAAATCTTGATTTCGCCGTTGTCGTCGATATCCACAGAAGCACCGGTTTTTTCGGTGATATCACGGATAGTCGCACCGCCTTTACCAATCACGTCACGAATCTTGTCAGAGTCGATCTTCATCATGCTCATGGTTGGTGCGTTTTCAGACAGCTCAGTACGTGGCTCAGCAATCACCGCGTTCATTTGCTCCAGAATGGTGAAACGGGCTTTCTTAGCCTGTGCCAGAGCGATATCCATGATCTCTTCGGTGATACCTTCGATCTTGATATCCATCTGCAGTGCCGTGATACCTTCATCGGTACCGGCTACTTTAAAGTCCATATCGCCCAGGTGATCTTCATCACCCAGAATATCGGTTAATACGGCGAATTTTTCGCCTTCTTTCACCAGACCCATTGCAATACCGGCAACCGGTGCTTTAACCGGAACACCCGCATCCATCAGCGCCAGAGAAGCACCACATACGGAAGCCATCGAAGAAGAACCGTTGGACTCGGTGATCTCAGATACCACACGGATGGTGTACGGGAATTCATCATGCTCTGGCATCATCGCCTGAATACCACGACGAGCCAGACGACCATGACCAATTTCACGACGACCCGGTGAACCCATACGGCCAGCTTCACCGACCGAGAACGGAGGGAAGTTGTAGTGGAACAGGAACGGATCGGTTTGTGTGCCGTGCAGGAAGTCGATCATTTGTGCATCACGGGCGGAACCCAGCGTGGTTGCCACAATCGCCTGAGTTTCACCACGGGTGAACAGTGCAGAACCGTGAGCCGTCGCCAGTACACCGGTTTCAATCGTCAGTGGGCGCACGGTTTCGTTATCACGACCATCAATACGTGGCTGACCTTCAATGACGCGGTTACGCACCACTTCGTATTTCAGCTCACCAACCATAGCGGCAACTTCGTCCGCTGATGGGCCTTCTTCGCCTTCGCCGGCAGCCAGTTTTTCAACCGCAGCGGCTTTCACTTCATCAATTTTGGCGTAACGCGCCATCTTGTCTGAGATGCTGTACGCTTCGCCAATACCGGCAGCCGCTTCCGCTTTAACCGCTTCATACAACGCTTCATTACGTGGCTCTGCAGTCCAGTCCCAACGTTCAACCTTCAGCTCTTCAGCCCACTCGCTGATTGCAGTGATGGCGCTCTGGAACGATTTGTGGGCAAACAGTACCGCACCCAGCATTTCGTCTTCGGTCAGCTCGTCGGCTTCGGATTCAACCATCAGTACCGCGTCTTTTGTACCGGCAACAACCATGTCCAGCAGCGAATCTTCCAGCTGGGTGTAGGTCGGATTCAGCAGGTAACCGTCTTCATCGGTAAAACCAACACGGGCTGCACCAATCGGGCCGTTAAACGGTACACCAGAAACGGTCAGAGCTGCCGATACCGCGATCATGGCACAAATGTCCGGATCAACGTCTTTTTCAGAAGCGATAACCGTTGGAATCACCTGAACTTCGTTCATAAAGCCGTCAGCGAACAGCGGACGAATCGGACGGTCGATCAGACGAGAGGTCAGCGTTTCTTTTTCAGAAGGACGACCTTCACGCTTCAGGTAACCACCCGGGATACGGCCAGCGGCGTACATTTTTTCCTGGTAGTGAACAGACAGCGGGAAGAAGTCCTGGCCAGGTTTGGTGCTTTTAGCCGCAACGACCGTTGCCAGAACCTGAGTTTTACCAATGGTTGCCAATACCGCACCGTCAGCCTGACGAGCGATACGGCCGGTTTCTAACGTGACGGTCTGACCGCCGAATTCAAATGTTTTGGTTAAAGCAACTGGTTTAGTGCTCATTCAGAATTTCCTTAATAATCAATAGTTCACCAGTTCTGACTGCCGGTGCTTCTAAGCATTAACCCTCCCGCAAGCCGCATATAGCAGCCAGACCGCAAAGGCGAATGGTTAGAAGCACCACCATGAGAGATTAACCGGGTTACCGCAGCGGTAACTGAATCTCATGGGGTTGGCACCACAGCTCAGCAACTGAACAATATGGAGTCTCAGACAGAAGCATTGTGCTGAGAACAGCTATAGTAGCTGATAATGAAAACAACAAAAGCCCCGGAGGGCTTTTGTTGTAAAGTGAGATCTTAGCGACGCAGACCCAGACGCTTGATCAGCTCTAAGTAACGGTTAGCATCTTTGCCCTTCAGGTAGTCCAGCAGCTTACGACGCTGGTTAACCATACGGATCAGACCACGACGAGAGTGGTGATCTTTACCGTGCTCTTTGAAGTGACCTTGCAGACCGTTAATGTTATGAGTCAGCAGAGCTACCTGTACTTCAGGGGAACCGGTGTCGCCTTCAGCCGTTTGGAACTCTTTTACAATCTCAGCTTTCGTTTCAGCAGATAATGCCATCTGTATATACTCCAGAGAATGTGCGTAAAAAAACATCACCACCGTGCACATTAACAGTGGTATGCGCGCCGCTTTGCGGCTATCCGTTAACAGGCAACAGTTCAACCTGTAACAAACGCTGCGGACGTATGCCACCGCGTTCGATCCGGCCAATGCCGATCAGTTGTCGCTGCCCAGATTCAACGGCCCATAATTGTACTGAAGGCGCCGGCTTTAAGCCAGTGCTCACTGCCTGTCCGTGCAGTATTTTATCCGCTTGCTGATGACTTAACTCCACCACTGGCCAGCTGTCCGGCAATGCCGTCTCAATCGGTAACAATAACTGATCGAGAGCGGCCAGATCCTGCTGCTCCGCCAATGCTTCCAGCTGCTCCAGCGTTACCATCTGCGCAGCATGGTAGGGACCGGAATGGCTGCGCCGTAAGCGCGACACATAAGCGCCACAACCCAGCTGATCGCCAATGTCTTCGACCAGCGTGCGGATATAAGTGCCTTTAGAGCAACGCACAGACAAGTCCAGCTCGCGTGGCCGCTGATCCGTTAAGGTCAACTGGTGAATCTGGATAGTACGGCGCTTCTTCTCCGCAATCGCCTGAGCCTGTTCCGCGCTCATCCCCTTACGGGCCAGCTCATAAAGCGGCTTGCCGTCGAGCTTTAACGCCGAAAACATCGGTGGCACCTGTACCACATCACCACGAAACTGCTGCAATACCGCTTCCAGCTGCCCGGCAGAAAATTCGCCTACCTCTGCCGTTTTGATGACTTCCCCTTCGGCATCGCCGGTGGAGCGCACTTCGCCCAGTGTTGCAGTGGTGTCATAACCTTTGTCGGACTCCAGCAACAGTTGAGAGAACTTGGTTGCTTCGCCCAGACAAATCGGCAACACACCGCTGGCCTGCGGGTCCAGCGCACCGGTATGACCGGCTTTCTGTGCCTGGTAAAAACCTTTAACGCGCTGTAACACCTGATTGGAACTTAATCCCAGTGGTTTATCCACCACCAGAATGCCGCTGACCGCACGGCCTTTCTTTTTGCTACGTCCCACCTGGCTTACGACTCCGCAGAATCATCATCGGTGTGTGCGTCATCCTGCTGCCGCGCTTTTTTAATCAGCCCGGTCAGATGATGACCACGTTCCAGTGTTTCGTCATAGTGGAAACGTAACTGCGGCGTTACCCGGGTGGTCAGAATACGGGCAAGCTGGGAGCGCAGGTAACCGGCCGCATCATTTAAAATGCTTTCGGTCTGTTCACGGATCTGTTCATCCGTTTCCCCTTTGGCGCCCATCACGGTGAAATAAATATCGGCATAGCCCAGGTCTTTAGCGACTTTAACCTGATTTAACGTCACCATCCCCAGGCGAGGGTCTTTCATTTCAAACTGGATCATTTGTGCCAGTTCACGCTGGATTTGTTCACCCAGTCGCGAAGTACGGCTGTAATCTTTTGGCATGTTTTATTCTCTTTCAGAAGCAGCAAAGCCCAGTCTGAAACAGACCGGGCTTTGATCGGGTATTAACTACCCAGGGGCATAAAAGCCAGCTTACAGTGTACGTGCAACTTCGCGCACATCGAACACCTCAATCTGATCGCCTGGGCGAACATCCTGATAGTTCTTAACACCGATACCACATTCCATACCCTGGCGAACGTCTTGTACGTCGTCTTTGAAACGACGCAGAGACTCCAGTTCACCTTCGTAAATCACAACGTTTTCACGCAGAACGCGGATCTTCTTATTGCGGTAGATCGTACCGTCAATCACCATACAACCAGCGATCTGGCCAAACTTCGGTGAATTGAACACGTCACGGACTTCGGCAATACCCACGATTTCTTCGCGCAGTTCCGGTGCCAGCAGGCCACCCATGGCTTGCTTAACATCGTCCAGCAGATCGTAGATCACGCTGTAATAACGCAGATCGACTTCGTTGGCTTCGACCACTTTTTTCGCTGCGTTATCGGCACGAACGTTAAAGCCAAACACCACCGCACCCGAAGCAACCGCCAAGGTTGTGTCGGTCTCAGTGATACCACCGACACCAGAAGATACGATGTTGACCTTCACTTCGTCGGTTGCCAGCTTCTCAAGCGAAGCCGCAATCGCTTCCAGCGAGCCACGTACGTCGGTTTTCAGAACGATGTTCAGATTCGCCTGCTCACCTTCAGACATACCGGCAAACAGAGCATCCAGTTTGGCTTTCTGCTGACGTTGCTGAATTTGTTCTTTCAGCTTGGCTTCACGGTGTTCTGCCACTTCACGCGCTTTCTTCTCGCTTTCCACGACCATAAACACGTCGCCGGCATCCGGTGTACCACCCAGACCCAGAATCTCGACCGGAATTGACGGGCCGGCTTCTTCAGTCGGTTTACCGTTTTCATCCAGCAGCGCACGGGCACGGCCATAATAGGTACCCGCCAGAACGATATCGCCTTTTTTCAGAATACCGTTCTGAACCAGCAGAGTCGCAACCGGACCACGGCCTTTGTCGAGGCGTGATTCAACCACCACACCCTGACCCGGACCGGTAAAGTGCGCTTTCAGCTCCAGCAGTTCAGATTGCAGCAATACGGCTTCCAGCAGAGTGTCAATGCCTTCACCAGTGTGTGCAGATACCGGCACAAACGGAACATCACCACCCCAGTCTTCCGGGATAACATCACGCGCAGCCAGTTCGTTTTTAACCCGATCCGGGTCAGCCGACTCTTTATCCATCTTGTTGATGGCAACCACAATCGGAACACCCGCTGCTTTTGCGTGCTGTACCGCTTCTTCGGTTTGTGGCATCACACCGTCATCGGCGGCCACCACCAGAATCACAACGTCAGTTGACTGAGCACCACGGGCACGCATCGAAGTAAACGCTGCGTGTCCCGGCGTATCCAGGAAGGACACCATGCCATGGTCGGTATCAACGTGGTAAGCACCGATATGCTGGGTAATACCACCGGCTTCACCGGATACCACACGTGACTTACGGATGTAGTCGAGCAATGAGGTTTTACCATGGTCAACGTGACCCATAACGGTAACAACCGGTGCCCGGGTGGTTTCTTCGCCATCGTAAGAAACCGATTCAGTGACGGCTTCTTCCAGCTCATTATCAGAGATCAGCTTAGCCACTTTGTGACCCATCTCTTCCACCACCAGAGTGGCTGTGTCCTGATCCAGAGTCTGGTTAATGGTCGCCATAACGCCCATTTTCATCAGCTCTTTGATCACTTCACCGGCTTTAACCGCCATTTTCTGAGCCAGATCACCAACAGTGATCGCTTCCGGTAATTCAACTTCTTTAACCACAGGTGCGGTTGGTTTGCTGAAACCGTGCTCATTATTCGCATTCGCCGCCTGGTTTTGCTGACGACGCGCAGCGCCTTTCAGCTTGCCTTTGGTGCGGCCTTTGCGGTTGCCATTACGATTCTGTTCAGAACCATCAACAAAACGACGGTCACGATCATCGTCGCTACGACGCTCGTTTTTACCGCGCTTACGACCGGAATCATCCTGACGCGCCTGAGCCGCTTCCGCTTCTGCACGCTTCTGAGCCGCTTCATCTTCGTTTGGTTTCTGACGAACTTTAGCTACCGGCTTGCTTGGCTTGGCACGACGATCTTCCGTCTGCGTAACCTTCACTTTTGGCTTAGCGGTCGCTTTTGGTTTGGCTTCAGCTTTTGGTTTCAGAGTCGCCGTTGGCTTTTTCTCTTCCACTTTTTTCGCCACAACACGCGCGGTTGGTTTCGCGCTTGCCGTTGCTTTTGGCATTTGTGGAGCCTTAGGCGCTTCTTTTTTCGCTCGCGCTTCCACTTTGGCGGCTTTGGCCTCTGCCGCGGCTTTTTCGGCGGCGGCCTTATCTGCGGCAGCTTTTTCGGCTGCTGCTTTTTCAGACGCGGCTTTTTCAGCTGCTGCCTGTTCGTTTGCCTGCTGAGCGGCCAGTTGCTGCTCGTCTGAAGTCACTTCTTCAGGCGCTTCAACTGCTGCTTCTTCAGCCGCTTTTTGCGGTGTTTCTTCACGTTTCACGTAAGTCCGCTTTTTACGGACTTCAACGTTCACTTGTTTTTTACCACCCGCACTCAGCGTGGTGGTTGCCTTGCGCTTCAGCGTGATTTTCTTTGGCGCTTCGCCCGATTCACCATGACTGGTCTTCAGAAAAGCCAGTAATGTTTGTTTCTGCTCATCGGAAACTGCGTCTTCAGAGGCGGACTGTGGCAGTCCGGCTTCTTTCATCTGAGACAGCAGTCTATCAACGCTGGTATTTACCACGTCGGCGAGTTCTTTAACGGTTACATCTGCCATACGTTTCTCCTGTGCCGAGCGTTAATTACTCGTTGCCCTCAAACCAGGGCTTACGGGCCGTCATAATCAGGTCGGCCGCTTTCTCTTCGGTCATGTCTTCGATATCCAGCAGGTCATCGATGGATTGCTCGGCGAGATCCTCCATCGTACTAATGCCCTTGCTGGCCAGCACCAATGCCAGGTGCTTGTCCATGCCGTCCATTGCCAACAGATCTTCTGCCGGCTGCGCCGCTTCCAGTTGTTCTTCTGACGCAATGGCCTGGGTTAACAGGACGTCTTTGGCGCGGTTACGCAGCTCATTAACGACTTCCTCATCCAGACCTTCGATCGCCAGCATCTCTTCCATGGGCACGTAAGCGATCTCTTCCAGAGAAGTGAACCCTTCCTCTACCAGCAGCAGAGCGAAGTCTTCATCAATATCCAGAGAATTCATAAAGGTGTTGATATAAGCAGACGCTTCCTCGTCCTGCTTGTCGGCGGCTTCCTGCTCGGTCATCACGTTGATTTCCCAGCCGGTCAGTTCAGAAGCCAGACGGACATTCTGACCGCCACGGCCAATGGCCTGTGCCAGATTGTCTTCAATCACAGCAACATCCATCGAATGGGTTTCCTCATCCATGATGATGGAAGCCACTTCCGCCGGAGCCATCGCATTGATCACCAGTTGTGCCGGATTGTCATCCCACAACACGATATCAATACGCTCGTTACCACCCAGTTCATTCGTGACAGCCTGAACACGGGCGCCACGCATGCCGACACAGGCACCAACCGGATCGATACGCTTGTCGTTAGTTTTCACCGCAATTTTGGCGCGTGAACCCGGATCACGGGCAGCCCCTTTAATTTCGATGACTTCTTCGGCAATTTCCGGCACTTCAATGCGGAACAGTTCGACCATCATTTCGGAAATAGTACGACTCAGCATCAGCTGAGGACCGCGGTTTTCCGGACGGATATCAAAAAGAATGGCCCGTACGCGGTCACCCATACGCAGGATCTCACGACCGATCAGGTGATCTTTCGGCAACATACCCTCGGCATTACTGCCCAGATCAACAATGACGTTGTCACGGGTAACTTTTTTCACGGTGCCACTGATCAGTTCACCGACACGGTCCTGATACAGTTCTACAATCTGGGCACGCTCAGCTTCACGTACTTTCTGTACGATAATCTGCTTCGCAGCCTGGGCAGCAATACGTCCAAAATCCGGGTTTTCAACCTGAGTTTCGTAGGTATCGCCCGGTTGCAGATTTTCATCGATCTCGTGCGCTTCTTCCAGAGTGAGTTCATCACCCAGGCCAGGCACGACATCATTGCTTACTACTAACCAACTGCGGAAAGTTTCATAATCGCCGGTCTTGCGGTCGATATCTACGCGAATGGTGGCTTCTTCGTCTTCGTAACGCTTTTTAGCTGCCGCTGCCAGCGCCGACTCGATTGCTTCAAAAATAATTTCTTTTGAAACGCCTTTTTCGTTGGATACCGCTTCCGCGACCAGGAGAATTTCTTTGCTCATCTTCTAGCCTCGCTCTGCAACCTTAGTCCTTGAATTGTGGAACAACATTCGCCTTCTCAATCAGCTCAATCGGCAGCAGATATTCGTGACCGTCTACAAACAACACGACATCCTCCTGCTCAACACCAATCAGTTGGCCCTTAAATTTTCTGCGGCCGTCAAACGGCATACGCAGGCGCAAATCAACAATGTGATTGGCATAACGCTGAAACTGTTCGAGGGTAAACAGTGGACGATCCATTCCCGGAGAGGAAACTTCCAGGGTGTAATCCTGAGAAATCGGATCTTCGACATCCAGCACACTGCTGAGCTGGCGACTGACTTCGGCACACTGGTCAATGTTAATGCCGTTTTCATGGTCAATAAAAATTCGTAGCAGGGTATGGCGCCCCTGTGCGCTGTACTCAAGGCCCCAGAATATAAAGCCCATTGACTCCACAACCGGAGCCAACATTTCAGTTAACTGAGTATCTTTGGCCAAACAATTACCCTCAATACAAACAAAAACTGGGCACAAATGCCCAGTCACCATTCAAAACAGACGCTTGGGGTCTGCCTTGCCATGTCCGTTACTGCCGTCACACTGGCAGACCCGATCAACCCTGTGAGGATGGATCCAGGAGAAACACCTGCATACAACTCAGCGACTGTGTCGCGAGTACGAAAAAGCCCCTGACTCGAGGGGCTTTTAAGCAAGTGTTCTGTAAAAAGCAGGCGCATTATAGGTGCTTTAAACAGAAAAAGCGAACTCTGTTCGCTTTTTAACTAATACTGCCCGATTTCAGAAATTTGGTGCGGATGGCGAGACTTGAACTCGCACGAGCTATGCTCACCACCCCCTCAAGATGGCGTGTCTACCAATTCCACCACATCCGCACTACATTCTGACGAACTTACTGATCAGCCTTGTCTAATACAGGCTCATCAGAAACTGACGCATCCAGCTCCGGCGCATCGCCAAGATCAGGTACATCAGAAACTGGCGCGTATTCTTCCACAATTGGGGTGTCTTGCTCAAGCTTTTCAATCACTTCCTGACTAGGAATACCCACTTCAGCAGCACCAACTGCTTTTTGTTTAGCCACAACCGCCAAACCCAGGCTGGTTACAAAAAATAAAGTGGCAAGAATTGCAGTGGAACGGCTCAGGAAATTACCGGAACCCTGACTGCCAAACACCGTCTGAGAAGCGCCGCTACCAAACGAAGCACCGGCATCCGCACCTTTGCCCTGCTGCAGCATGACAAAACCGATAATACCCAGCGCAAACAGAATGTGAGCGATTAAAATAATTTGTTCCATATTCAACCTATTGAACGACAGATTCCCAAAAATTCTTCAGCCGTCAGCGAAGCTCCGCCAACCAGACCACCATCAATATCCGGCTGAGCAAATAACTCGGCCGCATTAGCAGCTTTCACACTGCCGCCATACAAAACCCGGGTTTCATCAGCCACTTTCTGACTGACACCCGCCAGCAGCGAACGGATAAAGGCATGCATCTGCTGCGCCTGCTCCGGTGTTGCGGTTTCACCAGTACCAATTGCCCAGACCGGTTCATAAGCGATCACAACCTGTGACCACTGAGCCTCTTTCAGCTGATGCAACAAAGCGGATAACTGCTGTTTAACAATCAGCTCAGCATTACCCGACTGACGTTGTTCCAGTGTTTCACCAACACAGACCACCGCCGTCATATCCTGGGCCAGGATTTTTTCGGTTTTCGCCAACACCACCGCGTCCGTCTCATGGAACAGGGCACGACGCTCAGAGTGACCAACCAGTACCAGCTGGCAACCCACATCCTGCAACATGGCAACCGATACTTCACCGGTATAAGCGCCACTGTCTGCCGTGGCACAATTTTGCGCCCCTAACTGAACAGCAGCATTACTCAGGCGTACACCTGCCGCAGCCAGATACGGAAATGGCGGAAATACAGCCACATCACAGCTCTGGATATCAGCGGTCAGGATATCGGATAACAAGGCTTCAGCCATGCTGCTGGAAGCGTTCATCTTCCAGTTTCCGGCAACTAACAGTCGACGCATGAGTTTTCCCAAAATTCAAAGAGCGCAGATACTATCTAAGAAGCATGACAGACACAAGAGACAAAGATGCTCTGTTGCCCGCCCGGATCAGGCTAATACGCCTTCAACAACGTCCGCCAGCTGCCGGGTTAACTCCCTGACCTGTGCCGCGTTTTCACCTTCCACCATCACCCGTACCACCGGCTCAGTACCCGATGGCCGCAACAATACACGGCCACGACCAGCCAGTGTCTGCTCAACATCGGCCACCGCCGCCTGTACGGTTTTATCCGCATTAACATCGATATCTTTATTACGACGCACATTAATCATGGTTTGCGGGCACTTACTCATACCCTGCTTCAGATCCTGCAAAGACTGGCCAAAATCCTGCAGTGCCATCATCACCTGTAACGCAGATACAATGCCGTCACCGGTCGTGGTGGAATCCAGACATAACAAATGGCCGGAAGATTCACCACCAAAGCGCCATTGATGTTCTTTTAACTGCTGCATCACATAACGGTCACCGACTTTCGCACGCGCAAAGCCAATGCCTTTTTCTTTGAGTGCCAGCTCCAGCCCAAGATTCGACATCAGCGTGCCGACCACTCCACCGCCCAGGCGACCGCGACTCTGCGCATGAACAGCCATGATATATAACAGCTCATCCCCGTCGACGATGGCACCATTACCATCCACCATAACAACCCGGTCGCCATCACCATCAAAGGCGATTCCGAGGTCGGCACGGGTTTCCACCACCTTCTGCTGCAATGCTTTTGCGGAGGTTGAACCAACGTCCTTATTAATATTCAGCCCGTCCGGCTGAGCGCCAATCACAATGACCTCAGCACCCAACTCACGGAACACTGCCGGTGCAATCTGATACGTAGCGCCATGAGCGCAATCCAGCACAATACGCTGACCTTTCAGATGCAGGCGGCGTACGGTACTTTTGCAGAATTCAATATAACGCCCGGCCGCATCATTGATGCGAAACGCTTTACCCAGCTGGTCAGAGGAAACCGTCGTCATCGGCTGATCCAGATAATCTTCAATCGCCCGCTCGATGTCGTCATCCAGCTTGGTACCCGCTGAGGAGAAAAATTTAATGCCGTTATCATGGTACGGATTATGAGAAGCACTGATTACAATGCCGGCATCAGCTCGGAAAGTACGGGTCAGATAAGCAATTCCTGGCGTTGGCATCGGGCCTAACAAACCACTGTCAACACCCGCGGCCGACAGCCCCGCTTCCAGTGCAGACTCGAACATATAACCGGAAATACGGGTATCTTTACCAATCAGAATGGTGCTTTTACCTTCGCTGGCAAACACTTTACCGGCGGCCCAGCCCAGCTTCATCACGAAGTCCGGAGTAATCGGAAACTGGCCTACTTCACCACGAATACCATCGGTACCAAAATATTTTCTCGACATCGTCTGTCCTTGTCCGCCCCACAATGGGCACTAATCAAAAATGCTCGCCGACGTTGCGGCCTGTTAAATTGTCATCCCCTGGCTGAGGGTGGCATTCACCACCGCCAGCGCCTGAACCGTTTGTCGCACATCATGTACTCGCAGAATCCGCGCCCCTTTCATGGCACTGACTACCGCCCCGGCAAGACTGCCAGCGACCCGCTCAGCAGGCTCATCACAACCGCTTGCCTGTCCGATCATTCGTTTGCGCGACAGGCCAATCAATAACGGTAAATCCAGCCGTTGTAATAACTCCAGCCGGTTCAGCAATTCGAAATTATGCGCAAAGGATTTACCAAAACCAAATCCGGGATCAAGCAAAATACGGTCACGGCTGATGCCGGCATTTTCACATAAGGCAACACGACGTTCGAGGAAGTCGATCACTTCCAGCACCACATCCAGATAATCCGGATTCTGCTGCATGGTCTGCGGATCCCCCTGCATATGCATCAGGCACACCGGCAAACCACTGTGTGCCGCGGCGGCTAATGCCCCTTCGCGCTGTAACGCCCGCACATCATTGATCAGATGTGCGCCCGCCGCCGCCGATTCACGAATAACCGCAGCGGTACTGGTATCCACAGAAATCAGGACATCCAGCCGACGGGCAATGGCTTCAACCACCGGGATTACCCGTTCCAGCTCCTGTGCTTCAGATACCGGTTGTGCGCCCGGGCGCGTGGATTCGCCCCCGACATCAATGATGGCTGCACCATCGGCCAACATCTGTTCAGCCTGACGCACGGCCGTATCCAGCGTATTAAATCGCCCACCATCGGAAAATGAGTCCGGCGTTACATTTAAAATACCCATCACCCGGGCCCGGGATAAATCCAGCGTACGCTGGCCACATTGCAAAATCACGTTTTTCACTTACTGGTCATGAAGCGGAATCACAAGCTGCTACGAAAATTAGTCCATAGCGCAGACAACAAGATCTAAAGAAGAAACAAAAAAGGCGGCCAAGCCGCCTTTTTATTAATCAAGCAAAGCCATTAAGAATTCTGCTCTCCGGCAGCATCACCAATGGAGTCATCGCTATCATCTTTCGCCAGATCATGACTCTCAGCCACCGGTGCCGCCGGCCCTGAGCCATTATCATCCCAGGATTTGGGTGGGCGAGGTTTTTTACCCGCCATAATGTCGTCAATCTGGTCAGAATCGATGGTTTCATACTCCATCAGAGCATCCTTCATCAATTCCAGCTTGTCACGGTTATCTTCCAGCAAAGCTGCCGCACGGTTGTAGCAACGATCCAGCAGCTCCTTCACTTCCGCATCAATAATACGCGCGGTTTCATCCGACAGGTGAGACAACTGCCCACCACCGGAAGACCCCAGATAACTTTGCTGCTCTTCTTCGCTGTACAGCTGAGCACCCAGTTTGTCCGACAGCCCCCACTTGGTCACGTAGTTGCGTGCATATTTCGTGGCGCGCTCGATATCGTTAGAAGCACCCGTAGTCACACCATCTTTGCCCAGCGTCATCTCTTCGGCAATACGGCCGCCGTACAGCGAGCAGATATTACTTTCGATACCACGCTTACTGATCGAATGGCGATCCTCTTCTGGCAGGAACATAGTCACACCCAGTGCACGTCCACGCGGGATAATCGACACCTTATAAACGGGATCATGTTCCGGCACCAGACGGCCGACAATCGCATGACCCGCTTCGTGATAGGCGGTATTGGTTTTTTCCGCTTCCGACATCACCATGGTCTTACGTTCAGCGCCCATCAGGATTTTATCCTTGGCCTTCTCGAACTCTTCCATAGTGACCAGGTTACGGTTAGCACGGGCAGCAAACAGCGAGGCTTCGTTCACCAGGTTCGCCAGGTCAGCACCAGAGAAACCCGGGGTACCACGGGCAATCAACGAGGCGTTCACGTCATCTGCCAGTGGTACTTTTTTCATGTGCACTTTCAGAATCTGCTCACGACCACGAATATCCGGTAAACCAACCGTTACCTGACGGTCGAAACGACCCGGGCGTAACAGCGCCGGATCCAGTACATCCGGGCGGTTAGTTGCTGCGATGACGATGATGCCATCGTTGACTTCAAAGCCGTCCATTTCAACCAGTAACTGGTTAAGAGTTTGTTCGCGTTCATCGTTACCACCACCGATACCAACACCACGGGAACGGCCAACGGCATCGATTTCGTCGATAAAGATAATACAAGGGGCCTGCTTCTTGGCCTGCTCGAACATATCACGCACACGGGAAGCACCAACACCGACAAACATTTCAACGAAGTCAGAACCGGAAATCGAAAAGAACGGCACCCGCGCTTCACCGGCAATGGCTTTTGCCAGCAGGGTTTTACCGGTACCCGGCTGCCCCACCATCAACACACCGCGCGGAATTTTGCCGCCCAGACGCTGGTATTTACCCGGATCCTGCAGAAACTCAACCAGTTCTTTAACGTCTTCTTTGGCTTCGTCGCACCCGGCAACGTCTTCAAATGTGGTTTTAATCTGATCTTCGCTCAGCAGCTTGGCCTTGCTTTTGCCAAACGCCATCGGGCCGCCCTTGCCGCCCGCACCGCCTTGCATCTGGCGCATAAACAACATAAATACCGCAATGATGATCAGGATCGGCAGTGACGCCAGTAATAACTGGGTAAAGAAACCCTGCTTCTCAGGCTTTTCACCCACAACCTGAACCCGATTGTTCAGCAGGGTATCCATCAGCTTGTCATCATAGACCGGCAGGACTGTTTCAAATGCCTGACCGTCTGAGCCAATACCACGAATGCTTTGTCCGGAGATGGTGACTTTTTCCACCTGTCCGCTTTCCACGGCCGTGATGAACTCCGAGTAGGAGTATTCTTTACCGCGACTGACGTTCTGGAAATTGTTGAACACCATCATCAGTACGGCGGCAATCACTGCCCATAAAATGAAATTCTTTGCCATGCGTGGCATACCTCTGCTCTTAACCCAAACAACCATCCAACGATGCAGCGAATATCCCATGATTGCTACAGCACGAATGGCGAACCTGTGATCCTCAGTCCCTAGCTTAGCAAGCAATCGCTAAGCACGAAAACCTTTGCCGACGATGTACACCTCACGGGATCGTGCCCGGGAAGCTTTAGGCTTACGAATCAGCACCTTAGAGAAGGACTGACGCACATCGGCCAGGTATTCATCAAAGCCTTCTCCCTGGAACACTTTGGCAACAAAATTGCCCCCGGGTTTCAGGGTCTGGCGTGCCATATCCAGCGCCAGCTCTACCAGGTACATGGCCCCGGGCTGATCGATAGACGACATACCAGACATATTGGGGGCCATATCTGAAATTACAAGGTCTACCGGACGACCATCAATCGCTGCCATGATTTCGTCAAACACGGATTCTTCGGTAAAGTCCCCCTGAATAAAAGTCACATCGGCAATATTGTCCATTGGCAGAATATCTGAAGCGATCACCACGCCATTGCCATCCAGCTGCTGCGCCACCACCTGTGACCAGCCGCCCGGCGCAGATCCCAGATCCAGCACCGTTGCGCCCGGTTGTAATAACTTGTCCTTTTCATCCAGCTCCAGCAACTTATAACTGGCCCGGGTACGATAGCCATCCTGCTGCGCCATCTGTACGTATTGATCATCAACATGTTCTTTCAGCCAGCCAGCACTGGTTTTTGAACGCGCCATGCGGGTTTTACTCCAAGGTCAGGTATACTATGCGTTAATCACGCTCTTCATTCTTTAAGAGCGCAATTCTAACACTGAAACAGAAGCTTTATGGCATTAACAAACGAACAGAAAAAAGCGTACCGCTCGATCGGTCACAACCTCAATCCGATTGTTACCATCGCCGGTAACGGCCTGACAGAGGGCGTCATGGAAGAGCTGAACCGCGCACTGGACGATCACGAGCTGATTAAAATCAAAATCGCCGTGGCTGATCGCGAGGTAAAACAGGCAGTTATTACAGAACTGGTACAGCTGACCGGTGCAGAGCTGGTTCAGCAGATTGGTAAAGTCGCCCTGCTGTTGCGCCAGAATCCAAAAGCCAACCCTAAGCTGTCTAACCTGCAACGGCCACAATAAACGTCCGCAGCCCTGTGCCGCCGCAAGAGTCAGTGAGAGGCGTTATCACGCAACACCACTGACCGCGGCGATATCAGCAGCCAGATCAGCCCCAGCACAGATAACGCATGCAGCAACATCATCTGCAGTTTCCACCAGGGCAATAAGGCAAAATACATCAGCGATGCCAGCGTCATCACCAGCAACAGCTGTTGCGGCAGCTGACGCCAGTCGAACAGATGCCGAACCCAGGTAGTCAGCAACATCATTACTCCACAGACAAAACCAACGCCGACCAGCACATGTAATACGTCCATACCGTGGAACGGGAAATAGCCGTTTTTCTCCAGCACCGGGCGTACCACATAGACGCCCGACCACAAACTTCCAAGCCACAAAGTACGGAATAACATCAGGTATTGGCGCAGCATTGTTCCTCCGGATGGCAATTTTGGCCTTCTACGACTAATTCAGCAGTTGGAAGGGCGAGCAGTAACAGGGATAATGGGGCAAATCTTTCTGCTTCGCCAGTTGGATATAACCCATGGCGCAGCCATTTCAGATAGTTATAACAAAGGTTTCATCAGGCATGTCGAATATTGTTATTTCCGGTACCGGACTTTTTACCCCCCCACACACCATCAGCAACGATGAACTGGTGGCTGCGTTTAATCAGTATGTCGACAAGTTTAACGCCGACAACGCCGCCGCCATTGAAGCAGGCGAAGTGGAAGCCTTATCCCACTCCAGCTCAGAATTTATCGAAAAAGCATCCGGTATCAAATCCCGCTATGCCATGTATAAAGACGGCATCGTTAATCCGGATATCATGCATCCGGTATTCCCGATGAGCGAAGAAGGCAGAACCCCTGAAATTGTGCAAATGGGGGTCGCCGCGGCCAAAGACGCCATGGCTCAGGCCGGCAAAACCGCCGAAGATATCGACATGGTGATTGTTTCCAGCACCTTCCGGCAGCGCGACTATCCGGGTATGTCAGTCGAAATTCAGCGTGATTTAGGCATCAAAGGTTTTGCTTACGATATGGGCATCGCCTGTTCCTCCGCCACCTTCGGCATCATCAACGCCTTCACCGCCCTGAAAGCCGGCACCGCAAAATGTGTATTGTTTGTTAATCCGGAATTCACCACCCCCGGACTGGACTTTAAAGATCGCGACAGCCACTTTATTTTTGGCGACGTCGCCACCGCGGCGATCCTGGAACCGGAGGAAAACGCCAAACCTGAAAATGCGTTCCGTATCCTCGATACCAAACAACAAACCGAGTTCTCCGACAACATTCGCAGCGACTCCTCTTATGCCGACTATTGTTTTGATAGTCTGCCGGCTAACCGCTACGCCTTTAAGCAACGCGGCCGTAAGGTATTCAAGGAATTACTCCCACTGGTAACCAATTTCATTGGCGAGCAATTGCAGGAAAACAGTATTGCCGCCGAGGAAATGAAGCGCATGTGGCTGCACCAGGCCAATATAAACATGAACAACTTCGCCGTCAAAAAGCTGCTCGGCCGTATGCCAACTGAGCTGGAAGCACCGGTGGTACTGGATGAGTTCGCCAACACTGCGTCATCCGGTTCTGTTATTGCATTTCATAAATACAAAGACGACTTCGTCAGTGGTGACCGCGGCCTGATCTGCTCATTTGGTGCCGGTTATTCCATCGGCTCGTTACTGGTTGAAAAAGTCTGACCCACAATCTTGGTTATCCGGATATCCATCCGGGTAACCATTTTCTATCCAATCGTCAATTCGATTTGTGCCATTAGGTAAAAAAACCTTCATTAGCTTAACGGCGCCGTCTGTGTCAGTGTTGCCTCAGTGACAGAATGATTATGAGGAAAAACTGATGTCTCAACCCAGCTCTTTTGAGCGTGACCAACTGCTGGCCTGCGGACATGGTGAAATGTTCGGCGAAGGTAACGCCCGCCTGCCATTGCCAAATATGCTGATGATGGATCGTATCGTCCATATCAGTTCAGAGGGCGGTGCTAATGGTAAAGGCGAAATTATCGCTGAACTGGATATCGATCCGTCGCTGTGGTTTTTCGACTGCCATTTTGAAGGCGATCCGGTCATGCCCGGCTGCCTGGGTCTGGATGCCATGTGGCAACTGGTTGGCTTTTTCCTGGGCTGGCGCGGTAACCCGGGCCGTGGCCGGGCATTAGGGTGTGGCGAAGTAAAATTCCGTGGCCAGGTATTACCCAGCGCCAAAAAAGTCACCTACCGCATCGATATCAAACGGGTGATGGAACAGAAACTGGTCATGGGAATCGCTGATGCCCGCATGGAAGTCGACGGCCGGGAGATTTATCAGGCCAAAGATCTGCGGGTTGGTTTATTCACCTCCACTGAAGATTTCTGATATCCACAGAACATAAAAAGCCCGCATTACCGAAGAGGTATGCGGGCTTTTTATCGACAACTAATAACCTGAATCAGAGATGTTTTACCTCATCGATCTCGTATTCCACAGCGCCTGCCGGCACCTGAACAACGGCAACATCACCTTCTTCTTTACCAATTAATGCACGTGCAATCGGAGAAGAAACAGAAATCTTATTCTGTTTAATATCCGCTTCGTCATCACCAACGATCCGGTACTGCACCTGCTCATCGGTATCCAGATTAATCAGGCTGACGGTAGTGCCGAACAACACCTTGCCAGAATGAGGGATCGACTTAATATCAATGACCTGAGAATTGGATAACTTTCCTTCGATATCCTGGATACGGCCTTCGATAAACCCCTGCTGTTCACGTGCAGCGTGATACTCGGCGTTTTCTTTCAGGTCACCATGCTCACGCGCTTCAGCAATATCTTTAATTACCGCTGGGCGAGCAACGGTTTTTAATTCAGTCAGCTCAGCCTGCAACGCCGCTTCACCTTCGACTGTCATAGGGTATTTTTGCATAATTCTATCCCTTACTGTTCTCAGCCAGCGAAGCGGTGCTTAAGCACCGATCGCCGCATGAATTTCCTGTAAACGACGCACCTGCTTCAGGCCTTCTGAACGCAGACCTTCTACCACGGCTTCAGCACCTGCCAGCGTAGTGGTGTAATACACTTTATGCTGCAGTGCGCTGCGGCGAATATCTGCCGAGTCCACAATTGCCTGGGTGCCTTCGGTCGTATTGACAATCAGAGCGATTTCGTCGTTCTTGATCGCATCCACCACGTTTGGACGTGCTTCGTTTACTTTATTAATACGTTCAACATCCAGTCCCGCTTCTGCCAGCTTGGCGTGCGTACCACCGGTTGCAACAATGCTGAAACCAAGGTCAGCGAAACCTTTCGCCACGGCAACCACACCGTCTTTATCGGCATCGCGTACAGAGATGAATACTTTGCCTTCGGTTGGCAATTTCTCACCGGCACCCAGCTGAGCTTTGTAGAACGCTTCACCGAAGGTAGCACCGGCGCCCATGACCTCACCGGTGGATTTCATTTCCGGCCCTAAGATAGGGTCAACGCCCTGGAACTTGTTGAACGGGAATACCGCTTCTTTCACCGAGAAATGCTCTGGAATGATTTCTTCGGTAAAGCCCAGTTCAGCCAGTGTTTTACCTGCCATGACTTTCGCTGCAATCGCTGCCAGAGAGGTACCGATACACTTAGATACGAATGGCACCGTACGGGATGCACGAGGGTTCACCTCGATCACGTAGATTTCACCGTCCTGCCATGCCAGCTGAGTATTCATTAAGCCAACAACGCCCAGTTCCAGCGCCATTTTCTTAACCTGCTCACGCATCTCGTTCTGAACATCTTCAGGCAAGCTGTACGGAGGCAGAGAACAGGCCGAGTCACCGGAGTGAATACCCGCTTGCTCGATGTGCTGCATGATAGCGCCGATCACAACCTGTTCGCCGTCACAGACGGCATCGATATCCACTTCAACTGCACGGTTCAGGAAGTAGTCCAGCAGTACCGGAGAATCGTTAGACACCTGTACCGCTTCACGCATGTAGCGACGCAGAGATTCTTCGTTGTTGACGATTTCCATCGCCCGACCACCCAGTACGTAGGAAGGGCGTACCACCAGCGGGTAACCGATTTCGTTGGCTTTAACTACCGCTTCTTCAGCAGAGGTTACCGTCGCATTAACCGGTTGCTTCAGACCCAGACGCTGAATCATTTGCTGGAAGCGCTCACGGTCTTCGGCGCGGTCGATGGCTTCCGGAGAAGTACCAATAATCGGCACACCTGCGGCTTCTAATTCGTTCGCCAATTTCAGTGGCGTTTGACCACCGTACTGAACGATCACGCCTTTTGGCTTCTCTTTGTCACAGATCTCTAAGACATCCTCAAGTGTGAGAGGCTCGAAGAACAGACGGTCCGAGGTATCGTAGTCAGTCGAAACCGTTTCAGGGTTACAGTTAACCATGATGGCTTCGAAGCCTTCTTCTTTCGCCGCCAGTGCAGCGTGCACACAGCAGTAGTCGAACTCAATGCCCTGACCAATACGGTTAGGACCGCCACCCAATACGATGATTTTTTCACGATCGGTTGGGTTGGCTTCACACTCTTCTTCGTAGGTGGAATACATGTACGCCGTGTCGGTAGCGAATTCAGCGGCACAAGTATCAACGCGCTTATAAACAGGGCGGATATTCAGCTTCTGGCGCTGCTTACGGAAGGCTTTTTCAGATACACCCAGCAGTTCTGCCAGACGTGCATCGGAGAAACCTTTGCGCTTCAGACGATAGATGCGGTCTGCATCCAGAGCATTGAGGCTGCTGGCAGCTACTTCTGCTTCATCTTTAATAATGTCTTCGATTTGCACCAGGAACCAAGGATCGATACCTGAGTGCTTATAAATTTCATCAACCGACAGACCTGCACGGAAGGCATCACCCACATACCAGATACGATCAGCACCCGGCGTAGTCAGTTCAGAAATAATCTTGTCTTTTGCACCTTCAACCGACAGATCCACCTTAGGATCAAAACCAGTCGCACCCACTTCCAGGCCACGCAGTGCTTTTTGCATAGACTCTTGCTGGGTACGACCAATCGCCATCACCTCACCCACAGATTTCATTTGCGTGGTCAGACGACCATCGGCATGCGGGAATTTTTCGAAAGTGAAACGAGGGATCTTAGTCACAACGTAGTCGATGGACGGCTCGAAAGAAGCCGGAGTCGCACCACCGGTGATGTCGTTTTGTAATTCGTCCAGGGTATAACCGATGGCCAACTTAGCCGCGACTTTAGCAATCGGGAAACCAGTTGCTTTAGAAGCCAGAGCGGATGAACGAGATACACGAGGGTTCATCTCGATCACAACCATACGGCCGGTTTTTGGATCCAGACCGAACTGAACGTTAGAACCACCGGTTTCTACACCGATTTCACGCAGTACTGCCAGAGAGGCATCACGCATGATTTGGTATTCTTTATCGGTCAGAGTCTGAGCCGGTGCTACCGTGATGGAATCACCGGTGTGAACACCCATGGCATCGAAGTTTTCGATCGAACAGATGATGATGCAGTTGTCGTTCTTATCACGAACAACTTCCATTTCGTATTCTTTCCAACCAATCAGGGATTCGTCGATCAGCAGCTCGCTGGTTGGCGACAGGTCCAGACCACGCGTACAGATTTCTTCGAACTCTTCTTTGTTATAGGCGATACCACCACCGGTACCACCCATGGTGAAAGAAGGACGAATAATACACGGGAAGCCTAAGTCCTTCTGAACTTCGCGCGCTTCTTCCATGCTATGAGCGATACCCGCTTTCGGACATTCCAGGCCGATTTTCTTCATTGCCTGGTCGAAACGGTTACGGTCTTCGGCTTTGTCAATCACATCGGCGTTAGCGCCAATCATTTCAACGCCGTACTTTTCCAGTACGCCAGCAGATTCAAGGCCCAATGCACAGTTCAGTGCGGTCTGACCACCCATGGTAGGCAGCAGTGCATCCGGACGCTCTTTTTCAATGATCTTGGTGACAGACTCAACCGTGATTGGCTCAATGTAGGTCGCATCCGCCATGGATGGATCCGTCATAATGGTGGCTGGGTTAGAGTTCACCAGAATAACTTTGTAGCCTTCCTCACGCAGGGCTTTACACGCCTGTGCGCCGGAATAGTCGAATTCACAGGCCTGGCCGATGACGATCGGGCCAGCACCAATGATTAAAATGCTTTTTATGTCGGTACGTTTTGGCATGACTCAGTCCCGTTAACCTTTGGCTTTTTCAATCAGTTCAATAAAGTGGTCGAACAGAGGCGCAACATCGCGCGGACCAGGACTTGCTTCCGGGTGACCCTGGAAGCTGAACGCAGGCTTATCAGTGCGGGCAATACCTTGCAGCGTGCCATCGAACAGCGACTTGTGAGTCGCTTTCAGGTTGGCTGGCAGCGTTGCTTCCTCTACTGCGAAACCGTGGTTCTGAGACGTAATCATGACCACACCAGAATCCAGATCCTGAACCGGGTGGTTACCACCGTGGTGGCCGTGCGGCATTTTCACGGTTTGGGCGCCCGATGCCAGAGCCAGCAACTGGTGACCCAAGCAGATACCGAACACCGGAATGTCGGTTTCTAAAATTTCTTTAATCGCTTCGATGGCGTAAGTACACGGTTCTGGGTCACCCGGGCCATTGGACAGGAAGATACCATCAGGATTCATCGCCAGCACTTCAGACGCAGGCGTCTGAGCCGGAACAACGGTCAGCTCGCAACCACGCTCGGCTAACAGGCGCAGAATGTTGCGCTTCACACCGAAGTCGTAAGCAACCACTTTGTACTTGCCATCTTTCAGTTCGCCGAAGCCTTTACCCAGCGTCCAGTCTTGCTGAGTCCAGCTGTAGCTCTCAGTAGTCGTGACTTCTTTCGCCAGGTCCATGCCTTTCAGGCCAGGGAAACCTTTTGCAGCTTCAATCGCTTTAGCGATGTTTTCCTCAGAACCCGCATCCGGACCGGCAATGATGCAGCCATCCAGAGAACCTTTTTCACGCAAGATGCGCGTCAGGCGACGGGTGTCGATATCCGCAATACCGAGAATGTTGTGTTCTTTCAGATATTCATCCAGAGCTTTTTCGCTACGGAAGTTGGAAGCGATCAGTGGCAGATCACGAATCACCAATCCCCTGGCGAAAATACCGCGTGACTCTTCGTCTTCGCGGTTAACACCGTAGTTACCGATGTGTGGATAAGTCAGGGTAACAATCTGGTTGGCATAAGATGGATCGGTCAGGATCTCCTGATAACCGGTCATAGAGGTGTTGAATACCACCTCCCCAACTGACAGACCTTCGGCACCAATAGCGGTACCTTTGAAGATGCTGCCGTCCTCAAGAGCTAGAATGGCTGGCGTAGACAAGGCTTAAATCCCCGAGAAGTAAGAACAATCTGGCGGCGCAGATAACACAAAAGTGGCGGCTCAAGTCGCAAAAAAGCGGGATGGAACCCTGATGGCTTCATCCCGCTTTTTTACTGAATTCTGAACTGCATGGCTGCTACGGCAATAGTCGTTTGTGTTACATGCTTAAACTAACACTAAATGATACTGAAAACAGAGGCTTATGTCCATTCCCTGTGGACAACAACCCGAATCCGCCAGCCAACTCCCGCTTCTGACTGAACAGTCAGTCAAAATATTATAAAAAACGCCATAACAAGCACTTAACCCACTCTGTCTAAAAACAGGCTAAACAAGTGCAACACAATGCTTTAACATACAGTTACATTTTGTAACATACAATTTGAAACCCGAAAAAGCTTCACTAACTACTCTGTAATGTTTTTTATTAAATAAGTATTGAGAGAAGTAACACTGTGATGCTGAGTTACAGTGATAACACTCAACAAAGCAAATCGGTTAATCATAACCGCGGCTGCATTACCCGGGGCAATGCAGTCAGTAACAATTAAAAAACCAAAAAATAAATGAGGTTTAATTATGCCAGTAGCCGTTGATGGTCGTCGTCGTTTGCAACCGGAAGAACGCAGACGTTTACTGTTAACCTATGCCGTCGAAGTGTTTGCACGTCGGGGGATCGGCCGCGGTGGGCATACGGAAATTGCCGAGATGGGTGGCGTTTCAGTCGCTACCGTTTTTAACTATTTTAAAACCCGTGAAGCACTGGTCGAAGCTGTGCTGGGCGATGTGGAAAATTACCTCATTTCCCTGGCTGAAGAGGTGTATGCCACGGAAGACAACCCGATTCAGGCGATCCGCACTCATATCAAAGGATTCCTGAATGCCTGTGAAGAGAATCCGTCTTACATCAAAGTCTGGCTGGAATGGAGCGCTTCTGTGCGTGACGAAACCTGGCCATCCTACCTGGAATTCCAGAATCGTTTATTAGAAATGATTGCCAAACAGGTTGATAAAGGCGTTAAAAAAGGCCTGCTTGAACCCGGCCTGGCGCCGAAAGAACGGGCACGCTGGGCATTAGGTAATGCGCAGATGCTGGTGTCTATGGTATTCGATCCAAACGGCAAACCACGCGGCATGGAAAAAATGGTCGAGCGTGGCTTCGACCATATTCTGGGTGTTAAAGAATAAAAGTTTATTCAGCCAATAAAAAAGCCGGGCGTTGCACATCACAACGCCCGGCTTTTTTATTGCTCCGGGGAGCGTATCAGAAGCCCAGCACGTCCGACATATCGTACAGACCATGAGTTTGCTCACATACCCACTTAGCACTGCGTACCGCGCCTTTGGCGAAGGTCATACGACTTTGTGCCTTATGAGTAATTTCCACCCGCTCACCCTCAGCGGCAAACATCACGGTGTGATCGCCAACCACATCACCACCGCGAATGGTTTCAAAACCAATCTGTTTGTGTGGCCGGGCACCGGTCTGGCCTTCACGGCCATAACAGGCCACTTCATTTAAATCCCAGCCCATGGTTTCTGCCACCACTTCACCCATACGCAAAGCGGTACCCGATGGAGCGTCCACTTTGTGCTTATGGTGCATTTCGATCACTTCGATGTCGCTGTCGTCACCCATTACTTTGGATGCCATACGCAACAGGTTCAGACACAGATTCACACCCACCGAATAGTTCGGGGCAAACACAATACCCATATCTGCAGACGCCTGCTGTAAGCGAACTTTTTGTGCCTCATTCAGGCCAGTGGTACCAATCACAATGTTTTTGCCATGGCTGCGGCACAGCTCAACATTCTCCATGGTGGCTTCGGGTGCGGTAAAATCAATCAACACATCAAAGTCATCGATCACCGATGCCAGGCTCGTTGCTGTTTTGACGCCCATCTCTTTACCCAAGCCCGCCAGTGCGCCGGCGTCGATACCCGCCATCGGATCATCGGCCAATACAACAGTGGCACCCAGTTGTGCGTTTTCGTCAGCGGCAACCGCTTCAATCAGTACCCGGCCCATACGGCCAGCCGCTCCGGTAATTGCAATACGAGTCATGGTGTTTCCTGAATTTAAGGAGATTAATATTTTAAGGAAGTATACAGGGAAAGAGAGAGCCGAGCTGTAGCGATGTTTTCAAAAGCAACGACAGGATGTCGTGATAGCGCGGTAGGGCCAGGGATGGCCCTTCGGCGCGGCGGCTGAAAATATCGCTACAGCTTTGGTGCGAACGGAAGTTACATTTCTTCGAAGAAACGTTTCACGCCTTCAAACCAGCTTTTCTTTTGCGGCGAGTGCTTATCACCACCCTTCTCACCGTTCAGGGACGCCTGAAACTGTTGTAACAATTCTTTCTGCTCTTTGGTCAGGTTAACCGGGGTTTCCACCTGAACACGGCATAATAAATCACCAGCAGAGCCACCGCGCACCGGTACAACACCTTTGCCGCGCAGGCGGAATAATTTACCGCTTTGTGTTTCAGCCGGAATCTTCAGCTTAACGCGACCATCCAGAGTCGGCACTTCCAGTTCACCACCCAGCGCCGCATCAACAATACTGATCGGCACATCACAGTACAGATTACGGCCATCACGGTGGAATAACTCGTGCTCACGCACACTCACCTGAACATACAGGTCGCCGGCCGGACCACCCATGGCACCCGCTTCACCTTCGCCAGACAGACGAATGCGATCACCGGTATCAACCCCCGCCGGGATTTTCACTGACAGGGTTTTGGTTTCTTCCTTAACACCACGGCCATGACAGCTGTTACAAGGATCTTCGATAATGGTGCCCTGACCACGACAGGTCGGACAGGTTTGCTGTACCGAGAAGAATCCCTGCTGCATACGTACCTGACCCTGGCCATGACAGGTCGAACAGGTTTTTGGCTGAGAGCCTTCTTTCGCACCCGAACCATCACACACATCACAGGTCGTTAACGTAGGCACGCGGATTTTTTTCTCCACTCCACGAACCGCTTCTTCGAGTGACAGCTCCAGCGTGTAACGCAAATCAGAACCGCGCTGTGGGCCACCACGACCGCCGCGGCCACCCCCACCAAAGATATCGCCGAACACATCGCCAAAGATGTCACTAAAGTTGCCACTGCCACCACCAAAACCACCGCCGGCCTGACCGTCTACACCGGCGTGGCCGTACTGATCATAAGCGGCACGTTTTTCGTCATCACCAAGAACTTCGTACGCTTCGGTGGCTTCTTTAAATTTTGCATCCGCTTCCGGGTCATCCGGATTACGGTCCGGGTGGAATTTCATCGCAATTTTGCGATACGCGCGCTTCAGCTCTTTTTTATCGACGCCTTTGGATACACCAAGTACTTCGTAATAATCTCGTTTCGACATGATTTTGCTCGTTTTTATGGCAAAAAACGCGGGTAGTTTTCTAGCCGCGTTTGATTCAATCAGAAGTGGTGAAGTGTTGTTTCCAAATAGCAGCGACAGGATGTCGCGGTAGCGTAGCAGGGCCAGGGAAGGCCCTTCTACGCGGCGGCCTGGAAATTACCTTTACCGCTTCAAAGGTTCGTAATTAAAAATTACTTGTCTTTAACTTCTTCGAACTCAGCATCCACAACATCGTCATCCTGACCACCCTGCTGCGCATCCGCACCACCTTCAGCACCTTGTTGTGCCTGAGCCTGCTCAGCGTACATCTTCTGCGCCAGCGAGCTGGATGCTTCTGTCAGAGCGGCAGTTTTTGCTTCAATATCCGCTTTGTCGTCAGTTTTAAGCGCTTCTTCCAGATCAGCAACGGCTTTTTCAATCGCTGCTTTTTCTTCGTCAGTCGCTTTATCACCGGCTTCTTCCAGCGTCTTCTTCGTCGCGTGGATCAGGCCATCAGCGGTGTTACGCACCTGGATCAGCTCTTCGAACTGCTTATCAGCTTCGGCATTCGCTTCCGCATCAGCAACCATTTTTTCGATTTCGTCATCACTCAGACCAGAGGACGCTTTAATCACAATCGATTGCTCTTTACCGGTCGCTTTGTCTTTCGCGCTGACGTTCAGAATACCGTTGGCATCAATATCGAAGGTCACTTCGATCTGCGGTACACCACGTGGTGCCGGCGGAATATCAGCCAGATCGAAACGACCCAGTGATTTGTTCTGTGCCGCTTGCTTACGCTCACCCTGAACCACGTGAATGGTTACCGCAGGCTGGTTGTCGTCGGCGGTTGAGAACACCTGTGATTTCTTCGATGGAATCGTGGTGTTTTTCTCGATAACCGCGGTAGCAACACCACCCATGGTTTCAATACCCAGCGTCAGCGGCGTTACGTCCAGCAGCAGTACGTCTTTTACGTCACCAGCCAGTACCGCACCCTGAATCGATGCACCCACAGCAACGGCTTCATCCGGGTTCACGTCTTTGCGTGGCTCTTTGCCGAAGAACTCAGCCACTTTAGACTGAACCAATGGCATACGGGTCTGACCACCCACCAGAATCACTTCATCGATTTCGCCGGAACTCAGACCAGCATCTTTCAGTGCAATGCGGCAAGGTTCCAGAGAACGGGCAACCAGTTCGTCAACCAGAGACTCCAGTTTGGCACGGGTCACTTTCACATTTAAGTGTTTAGGACCGGTCGCATCTGCTGTGATGTACGGCAGGTTTACGTCAGTTTGTTGTGCAGAAGACAGCTCAACTTTTGCTTTCTCAGCGGCTTCTTTCAGACGCTGCAGAGCCAGCGGGTCGTTGTGCAGATCGATACCGCTTTCTTTCTTAAACTCGTCAGCCAGATATTCAATCATGGCCATATCGAAGTCTTCACCACCCAGGAAGGTATCACCGTTGGTTGCCAGTACTTCGAATTGTTTTTCGCCATCAACATCCGCCACTTCAATAATGGAGATATCGAACGTACCACCACCCAGGTCGTAAACGGCGATGGTGCGGTCACCACCTTCTTTATCGATGCCGTAGGCCAGTGCAGCTGCGGTTGGCTCGTTGATGATACGTTTTACTTCCAGACCCGCAATTTTACCGGCGTCTTTGGTCGCCTGACGCTGAGAGTCATTGAAGTAAGCCGGAACGGTAATCACGGCTTCCGTTACTGCTTCACCCAGGTAGTCTTCTGCAGTTTTCTTCATTTTTTTCAGAACTTCTGCAGACACCTGCGGCGGTGCAAATTTGTCATCTTTTACCTGAACCCAGGCATCACCGTTATCCGCTTCGATGATTTTGTATGGCACCATAGAGATGTCTTTCTGAACCACGTCATCTTTAAAACGACGGCCGATCAGACGTTTGATCGCGAACAGTGTGTTATCCGGGTTGGTTACCGCCTGACGCTTAGCCGGCTGGCCCACCAGAGTTTCACCGT
This sequence comes from Bacterioplanoides pacificum, assembly GCF_042648445.1. NCBI lineage: Bacteria > Pseudomonadati > Pseudomonadota > Gammaproteobacteria > Oceanospirillales > Oceanospirillaceae > Bacterioplanoides > Bacterioplanoides pacificum. The sequence goes on along the minus strand of NZ_JBHRYB010000015.1, from coordinate 38,913 downwards.
CGGTGTAAGCGATAATGGAAGGCGTGGTGCGATCGCCTTCTGCGTTTTCTAACACTTTGGACTTTTCGCCATCCAGTACCGCAACACAGGAGTTGGTGGTGCCTAAGTCGATACCAATAATTTTACCCATAATATTTATCTCCAATGCCGGGCGGCACAGGCCGCCTCTGATCTAATAACAATTCAGTTTATGCTGATTTATTTTGTTAATTTCTATATAAGTCCGGTTAGCGCCCTTTCAAGGCCAAACCGGCGAAAAATTACGCGTTTTCGTCGATTTGTGGCGCGCCTTTGCTGACCATCACCATTGCCGGACGCAACAGCCGCCCCTGCAGGGTGTAGCCTCTTTGCATCACCGCGATCACAGTGTTAGGTTCAGCGTCAGCGCTTTCTACCATCGACATCGCCTGATGCAGCTCCGGGTTGAAGGCTTCTCCCATCGGATCAACCACTTCTACTTTGAATTTCTCCAGCCCGGCCAGGAAACCGCTGAGGGTCATTTCCACCCCTTCCCGCAACGGCTTGGTCGCGTCATCGTCTCCGGCCGCTGCCAGCGCCCGTTCCATATTGTCGGCCACGCTCAGCATCTCGTTGGCAAACTTTTCCACACCAAATTTATGAGCCTTTTCGACATCAGCCTCGGCGCGGCGACGCACATTCTGCATCTCAGCCTGGACCCGCAACATCTGCTCTTTCAGGTCGGCTATTTCCTGTTGTGCCTGTTCCAGCTGGGCGGTCAGCTCTTCACTGCCTGACTCAGCCGATGCCTCAGCAGTCTCTTCCACGGAAGGCTCAACAGCTTCTGTAGTGTCGTTTTGTTCCAGGGTTTGTTCGTCGGTTTCGCCCTGAACTTTCTGCTCTTCAGACATCATTTTTCCTCAATCAGTTGATTCATTGGGGTTAACAGCCATTAATTGCTGAACTCTATATGGGAACAGAAAACACAGTTTCAAGAGCATAAAAGCCGCAGAATCTGATTATTTTCTTGACAGCTCGCGATACTGTACATATAAACACTGTATATACATTCAGCCCTTTAGTCAGAGCCCTGCCTCGCAGGAAAAGATACAGGAGCCGCGTATGCTGTCTCATCTGTCGATTCATCAGTTTGCTTTAGTAGACCAGCTGGAGCTTGAGTTTAAACCGGGTATGGCCGTTATCACCGGCGAAACCGGTGCTGGTAAGTCCATCCTGCTCGGTGCTTTAGGATTAGCACTGGGCCAGCGGGCCGAAGCTGACAGCGTACGCCAGGGTGCCGAAAAGGCCGAAATCAGCGCCAGCTTTACCCCGAATGACAATGCCCGTCAGTGGCTGGACGAGCGCGACCTGCCTGCCAATGACGACCAGATCATTCTGCGCCGGGTGGTTTCTGCCGAAGGCCGTTCACGGGGCTATATTAATGGCCGCCCGGCCTCCGCTAACGATCTGAAAGAACTGGCCCAGACTCTGATCGACGTTCACTCCCAGCATGCCCATCAGCGTTTATTACAGAAAGATACGCCACGCCAGCTGCTGGATGCCTTCGCCGGCCTGAGACCCGTCGCCGGTAAAGTAAAACAGGCGTTCCGCCAGTGGCAGCAGAGTGCCCGCCAGCTGCGTACCCTGACCGAAGAAAGCAGTGAAATTCAGGCGCAGCGGCAACTGCTCAGTTACCAGGTCGAAGAATTACGGGAACTGAACCTGAGTGAACACGAGCTGGAGGAACTCGAAGCCGAACACAAACGTCTGGCCAACGCAGAAACCATGTTACTGTCCGGCCAGCAGGCCATGGTGGCCTGCCTCGGTGATGACAACAGTGACACTGCCGCGACTCAGCTGGCCTATCAGGCAATCCAGTATCTGGAGCAACTCGACGATCAGCATCCGATCCTGCTGGAAGCACGGGAATTATTGCAGCAGGCTCATATTCAGCTGGAGGAAGCCGGCTCGTCATTGCAGCGTTATCTGGAACAGGTGGACATCAACCCACACCGTTTACAGCAGATCGAAAACCGCCTGGGAGAGATTTTCTCCGTCGCCCGCAAACACCAGATCCAGCCTCAGCGATTGTACGCTTACTGGCAGGAGCAGGAGCAGCAACTGGCACAGCTGAACCTCAGCGACGATGACCTGCTTGAGTTGCAGCAACAGGTAGAACAACAAAAGACACACTTTTTAACCCTCGCACAACAGCTGTCAGAGCAACGCAAAAATGCCGCCCGGCAACTGGATCAGCAGGTCGAACAACACTTTGATTCGCTGGCGCTGGGGCGCGCCCGGTTTATGACTCAGGTCGAGGTACTGGATGACCAACAAGCCAGCCCTCACGGCATTGACCAGATCAGCTTTCACGTACAAACCAACCCAGGCATGCCATCCGGACCACTGGCCAAAGTGGTTTCCGGCGGTGAATTATCACGTATCAGCCTGGCGATTCAGGTCGTAACAGCCGCCACCAGTCAGATCCCGAGTTTAATTTTTGATGAAGTAGATGTCGGTATCGGAGGTGGTACAGCAGAACGGGTTGGCCGCTTAATGCGCTCACTCGGCCAGTCTCCGGATGGCGAAAAAATTGCCGGCCAGGTGATGTGTGTCACCCACCAGCCACAGGTTGCGGCACAGGCGCATCAACATTTTCAGGTGAGTAAAATCAGTGGCGACCATTCCACTCACACCCAGATCCGTGAACTGAGCGACAAACAACGTTCTGAAGAACTGGCCCGTATGTTGGGTGGTGTCGATATTACCGAACAAACCCTGGCCCATGCGCGGGAAATGCTCGATTTAGTGCAATAACGACACATTGTTAAAAAGTTTAAAATTCTGACGTTTCCGTCCGGTTTTTATCCGCCTTCGCCCGAAAAGGTGAAGCCGGATACGCCCTTCATTTTTACACTGCTGACTGAATAACAAACGATCTATTTCAGGAATCAGTGATGAAACTAACCACTCCCCTGCGGGCTTTAACGGCAACATCATTAATAACACTCAGCGCCTGTGGCGGCAGCTCAGGGTCGGGCGATAACTCAACTCGTGATGACGACTCCGCGGCCGGCGGCAGCAGCCCAACATTATTAACCGACAACAGCTGGAGTGCCGGCCAGGATCGGATACTGGGACTGAGCTACGGCGGTACAAAAGACAAGCCGATCATATCAATGCTTAAAGCGAAACCGGTAACAGGTCAGGACGGCGATGCTTTTTCATTTCAGTCCGTCATTTACCCACAAACTGAATTCAACGAAACTCATGCGATAGATAACCTGAATGATCGCCAGGACTATCAGGAGTTTGACATCATTGATGGCTACGTCATCGCCTGCCAGGATGGCAATAATTCAACGGGTTATGAGCAGGCAACCAAACTGCATATCTGGCAACGCGACACCCCGGATAAAGTTGCAACGCTTCAGCTGCGTGATATCGGTAACAACTTTGTGCTGCGCGACTGTAACAGCCTGGATGCACACTTTACTCAGGGCAACAGTACCGCAATGGCGGCACAGGTGTATGTGGTGGGTTACAGCGAGCCGGTTGGCACTGGCTATGGCGGCGATCGTCTGGTGCGTGTCGAAATGACGATCGATACCACCAAAGCCATTATTGATGACGGTGCCATTTCATTTTCATCAGGCAGCAAGCAAGCGGCAGCCCAAAGTCTGTATCAGGCCAACCCAGGGGACAGCCTGGACGCCGTAGCCGCACATTGGAACGATGTCTATTTCTTTCGTTATGACGATAACGATGCCTACAACAGCCTGTATTATCTGAATGCAGCTCCTAATAATTCAACCCCGGTAGTGGTGTCACAATCGGTTAACGATGTATTTGCCGGTATGGATCAACGAATGTCGGTTAAAGATATGACCCTGGTTAAAGGCGTCAACAATCACGACCTGATTTATCTGGTGTCTGACGACGATGTACCCGGCATTGCTGTTGCTGGCTATCGTCCTTTCGTTAATGTGCCAGCACTTGAACTGGCTAAAACGTCAGACACACTGGCTCAGCGCTGCAGCGATGCGATAACGGCTAATCCGAAAAATGGCCGTGGCCAGAAAATGTGGTGTTATGACTCAACCGATGCCGGAAAAATCATCGAGCTTCCAGCACCGGTTTATCCTTAAAATACATAACGTTTGCCTTCACAAACGCGATCCCTGTTATTAGGTATCGCGTTTTTTTATGCCATCGCTAAATGTTAAAAATGTAAAATCCTGACGCTTTAATCGGCTTTTATTCCTCCTTAACCCGAAAGGGTGAAGTCAGTAAACAGTGCAATTTTTACACTAACTCCGGATCTGAAGGTTCAGCAGAACCTTATTTATCAGGAGATAATCATGGAATTAAAACAATTAACCCTCGCCATTATGGCGGCCTCCACTCTGACGCTGGCCGGCTGTGGCAGTGACTCAGATTCCGCCAACGCAGGGCAACAAAATGGCGATAATCAAACGTCAGCCCGGCAATGGTCAACCCCGGTTGCGCTAACCGATGGCAGTAACTACAACAGCCTGGAAATGTTCGATGGCGCAGGCAACAAGCCCATGATGGTGACCCAGAAACTCTCAACGCTTTATAGTCGTGAATTTGATGGCAGTAACTGGAGCGATGAGACTCAAATCAGCCCAATCGACCCAAATCAGCAACTTAACTGGGATATCAATAGCAACGGCAAAGCCATCATGGCCCTGTCAACGCAACCGGTCAATACAAGCAACAATTTCAAGGAGTGTGCATTAACCTACTTACGATATGATGGCACCCGCTGGGATAGCGACTCGGTCACCACTCGGCTGTTGGGTAACACCAATGCCAACTACTTCTGCACCGATATTGAAGACTTAAATGTTGCTTTGGCAGGTGATGACAGCCTGCTGATGACCTGGCGCCGCCGGGACCTTGATAATTCCTATTATCAATTTTGTGGTAGCAACAACCAGTGTGCAACCGCTCCGGAAGCACAGGCCAACCCTATCGGGGTTCGTTTTACCCGAGGCATTGGCCTGGGTCATGATGGCAAAGGGCATGTGTTAAAATTGAATTTACCAGCAACGGGCCATATATCCGTATCGATTGCCGGGTTTGATACTGCCCCGGGTAAAGGTCTGGGTTCTTCCACGCTTGCGTCTTCAACTTCGACCAGTTCAAGAGCGGCCAGCATGGCCGTTAACGATGCCAGCCACGGCCTGGTAGCATTTGGTGAAGGCAGTAGTACTTTACAAGCTCGCTTCCACAATGGCAGCAGCTTATCACCAGCCGTCACACTTGCCGACGATTTACCTGAACACGGTGACCCAATACTACAAACTTACCTGAGTGATGGTAGCGATTATGGTTTAACGCTCTGGCGAGAGCTCGATAACACGACAGAGACAGGGAAAACACGTTTACGTAGCAACATCTCTAGCGCCAGCGTATTTAAAGCCTCCAGTACCCAACATCAACCAGAGGGAGAATTTACTCACGATAGATTTTCCGGCGATATCAATGACAATGGTAAAGCTGTGATTGCCTGGTTTGGTTATTCTTTAGATGCAAACAACGATCGTGGGCCTGCCACCTTGTACAGCCGTATCTACGATGGCAACCGCTGGCTGGATGTTGAAGTAATCGACAACAGTATCGATACCAACGATTTATCAACTTTAAAGATAGGTGTTTATATCGATAACTCCGACGATGTGACGTTAGTGTACACCGCCAAGAAGACAGATCAGGATATCCTGACTGAACCAGCCGCTAAGTTATTTTATAGCCGCTTTAGTACGAGCAATAGCCATATTGCGGCTGCCAGATTACAAAATAACAGCGACAAGCAGGGCGCCAGCAAAGAAGAGGCCGAACAAATTAAAGCCGAACTTGAAGGTGCTGGAGCTGAAGTAGAAGTGAAATAATGACATTATTCAATTCTATTTAATCCTCTGATAAAGCCAGTCCAACCAAATAGGAAGGCTGGCTTTTTTACGCATTTTTCATGCGTTTTTAAAAAACGCCAATCTCATCACACCTCCTGTCAACTGCGTTGCAATTCTTCTATATGAGGGAATCGGCATTGCCGCACAGGATCAGGGGATTATTTTTGACGAGCTTGTTCAGCTGAACAACCCGGGCCGCAACGCCAAAAAAGGCTTCGGCTTAGGATTATCAATTGTTCATCAGGCAGCAAGCAAGCGGCTGCCCAAAGTCTGTATCTGGCCAACGCACAGGGAGCCTGGACGCCGTAGCCGCATATTGGAATGATGTCTATTTCTTTCGTTATGACCATTACAATGCCTACAACAGCCTGTATTATCTGAACGCAGCTCCTAATAATTCAACCCCGGTAGTGATGTCACAATCGGTTAACGATGTATTTGCCGGTATGGATCAACAAATGTCGGTTAAAGATATGACTCTGGTTAAAGGCGTCAACATCGTGTTTTTTATGCCATCGCTAAATGTTAAAAATGTAAAATCCTGACGCTTTAATCGGCTTTTATTCCTCCTTAACCCGAAAGGGTGAAGTCAGTAAACAGCGCAATTTTTACACTAACTCCGGATCTGAAGGTTCAGCAGAACCTTATTTATCAGGAGATAATCATGGAATTAAAACAATTAACCCTCGCCATTATGGCGGCCTCCACTCTGACGCTGGCCGGCTGTGGCAGTGACTCAGATTCCGCCAACGCAGGGCAACAAAATGGCGATAATGGCGGTCAGAGTAATCTTGACCGGACACCGGATACATTCAGTTTCAGCAGCCTGACGGACGCAGAGCCAGGCAGCATTATTGAAAGTGATAGCGTGACGGTGACTGGCTTCGATGGCCAGCTGAATATTGCTGCCAGCGATGGCGAATTTCAGGTCAATGGTGGCAACTGGGTAACCTCCGCCAGCATCTCGGCTGGCGATACCCTAAAAGCACGACTGACAGCCCCGAGCGACTTTGCCACATCAGCAAGTGTGACGATCGACATTAATGATGTATCGGCTACCTTCAGTATTACCACTCGCGCACAGGATACCGAGCCTGATGCTTTTACTTTTACAAGCCTTAGCGGCAGTGAATTAGGGCAGAACACCTGTAGCGACGCAACAACCTTAACCGGATTCGACGGCCCGCTGTCCTCCAGCATCAGTAATGGTTGGGTATTACTCAATAATGCTCAGCAACCCACTACCGGGTCGTTCAACGTTAATCCGGACGATAAACTCAAGGTATGCCAGCAAGCTGCCAATGCGTTTATGACCGATAACATCACCACGCTGACCCTTGGAACGAATCCTGGTATTACGTTCACCACCACCACCCGTGCAGCAGACACCACACCAGATGCGCCGAATTTTGCTGCTCAAACGGATGTTGAACCAGCGCAGGCTATTCATAGCAACGAAATCACACTGACAGGCTTTGATGGCCAGCTGCCATTACGTGCCAATAATGGCGCGATCTTAATTGTTAATGACACGCCGCTTGCCGCAGGTGCGTCGGCCAATGTCAGCAGTGGCGATCGGGTTAAAGTCCGCCTGACCAGCGCTTCCAGTTTTGGTGGCCAGACTTCAACGGTTATCACCCTGGGCAGCGCACAAACGACGTTTGCTATCACCGTGCGTGATCAGGACAGCACTCCTGATGCGGTCACCTTTACCTCACTCAGCGATGCTAACCCGGGCGATACCCAGACCAGTAACGCAGTAACGCTGACAGGCTTTGAAGGCAGTCAGCCGGTTACCGTGAGTGGTGGCGAACTGCAAATTAATAATGGCGGCTGGGTCAGCAGTGGCTCGGTGAGCAGCGGCGACAGTGTACGTTTACGTCATACCGCCTCGTCGGATTTTAATACCATCACAGTGACCAATATGACGGTTGCCGGTGCTGCCTTTGCCGACTTCAGCAGCACCACCCGTGAGCGGGATATAACACCCGATGCCATGGTATTCACCAGTCTGATTGATCAGGACACAGACACCGTAGTGACCAGTAATGCCGTCACCGCCGATGGTTTTGAAGGCAGCCTGACAGCCAGCGTCAGCAATGGTGAAATGCAGGTTGGTTCCGGCGCCTGGACAACCAGTGCGACTATTCAACCAGGGGATACCCTGACCCTGCGTCAAACCACCGCTGACGACTACGAAACCGCTAAAATCACCAGCCTGCTGGTCGGGGACGAAAGTTACACCTTTACCACCACCACCAAGGTACAGGACACCACACCGGATAACTTCACCTTTTCTGCCTTAACCGATGTTCAGCCCGATACACTGCAAACCAGTAATGCCGTTACCCTGGCAGGTTTTGATGGAACACTGACAGCCAGCGTCAGTAATGGTGAAATGCAGATTGGTTCCGGCGCCTGGACAACCAGTGGGACTATTCAACCAGGGGATACCCTGACCCTGCGCCAAACAACTGCCAATGACTACGAAACCGATAAAACCACCACTCTGATGGTCAATAGCGAGAGCTATACCTTTACTACCACCACCAGGGTACAGGACACCACTCCCACGCCAGTCACATTTACTGCGCAAACGGACGTCTCTCAAGGTCGCGAGGCAATCAGTAACTCCGTGGTCCTGACCGGCTTTGATGGCAGCGCCACACTCAGCGTCACTGATGGTGAATATCAACTGAATGGCACAGGCAGCTGGTCGAATTCAGCCACCAACATCACTGCGGGTACCAGTATTCAGCTGCGGACACGAGCCGGTAATGGTTACTACCAAACCACCGATGTGGTACTGACGGTCAACTCCTCAACATTCACCTTCTCCGTTACCACTCCGGCCGCGCCAGACCCGGAGATTAGCAACCCTAACGGCTATAACATTGGCGGCACGCCGATTCTACCGAATGAACTGGGTTCACAGTTGATCGCTGCCCCTCAAGACGTAGCCATTGAAAGCAGTTACACCCTTGATTCCGCCGTTAACGGCACGCCAATCAATGTGTATAACGGCGAGTATCAAATTAACTACGGCAACTGGGTACCCGGCACAGCAACGTCAGCTACGGATATCGGCAACTACAGCCATACCGTGAGAACCGATGATATTGTTAGAGTTCGTCACACCTCCGGCAGCAGTGATCGTGAAACCATCACCAGCACACTGATGATCGGCGGTGCTAATGGTGCCAGCCTGGAGACTCGTGATTTAACCAGCCGTACCTTTGATAAAGACTTTTATAAGGCGGCCATTAACGATAGCGGCTGGAGCGCTGGCCAGGATCAGTTACTGGGCATGGAAGTGCCACTCGGTTACCAGCGTGCTGAACTGACCGAAGACTTCCCGCTGTACAGCGCCAAAGCGACGGCCAGCGGCACGGAAATTCTGAAAGCCCAACTGACCAGCAACCCGGGTTCAATCGATATGACCAGCGTTATCTCACTACCGAACGTTGATATCGCTGATCTGACGGCGATCAAGGTCGCTGACGGCGAAGACCTGTTAATCCACTGTGATAACAGCACAACGCCAGCCAAAGCGGTATTACGCCTGGCTTCCGCAGCCACCGACATTGTTGAACTGCCACTGCAAGACGCTACCAACTGGAGCATCAACAGCTGTCAGGATGTTGCGTTAACCGATGTCACCCGCAACGCTAACAGCGTTGAATTTAACCTGGCCATCGGCGGTAACGGCGTCAGCGGTACGGATAGTGGTTACCTGATTACCATGGCCAACCTGACGTTTGACAGCAGCATCAGTGGCGGTCTCAGCTCAAAACTGGCAAGCAACAGCCACAATATGCTGACCCGGGTTGATACCAGTAACAGCCGTACCGTACAGGCAATGGCCGCATTAACCGCCAGCCAGGTGGTGTATGCGGTCGCTCAGCCGAATGAAACGTCATACGGCGACAGCGCGTTATATCGCTACAACAGTACGACTGATGATACCCGTCAGATTATTGGTTCTTATGTTGAGCCGTTCCGCAGACTGACCGGAATCGTCTGGGACGTGGCTGACATTGTTGTCTGGCGTAAACCAAATGCCGATGACATGCTGTATCTGGTATCGGAGGATAACGGCATGGTGAAAGTGAACCCCGATAACGGCAACCTGGGCGACTTCACCCAAATCACCAGCGGAGGTGGCCAGAACTGTACCGGAGCAGTGTCGATTCTCAGCTGGTACAACAGTGCTTACAACTACAATCGGGGGCGCCATGAAGCCACCCTCTGGTGTCAGGATAACAATAATCTGAGTAGCCTGATGAATATGGAGGCGCCATAAACCGTCCGAGTCATTGTATTCGTGACTGACAACACCGCTCTGACTGCTTAACAACAGCCGTCAGAGCGGTTTTTAGTATTTTCCATTCCCTTTAACACTCCCTTTGCGGAAGAATTCCGTTATGCTCCCATTCAGCCATTATCATGATAAAACGGATCACACCGGCACAGGGTCGAGCATGTTCAGCCGTCACAGCTTTAAACAACATCCACTGAGAAACGAAATCGAGCTGGAACGTCACCAGCTGTTTAATAAAGAAGTCAGTAGCCGCATGGTAGCGGGAGTGATTACCGCCATCCTTGTCGGTACCTTTTTTGTGACCACCGCGAGTCTGTTATCGTTACTGATCTGGTACTGTGCCATTGCACTGGCATCCTTCAGTTCCTGGCGTATTCTGCGGCGCCGACAAAGCAGTGATGCCCGGCCAACCCAGGGCTTTATTCTGCGCTGGCACATACTGAATTTATATATGGCGCTGTTGTGGGGCGGACTCTGGGCACTAACGCCGTTTTTATTTTTCCCTCACGCCACCGACGTACAGATTTTTTCGCTGATTCTATTAGTGATCCTGATTTCCTCCACCCCCTCCGTCACCATGGGTTGCTACCCGGATATTTATATCGCATTTTTAACCCCGGTATTTTTCTCCTTCGCCTGGCAGCTGTTTTCGGTTTATCAGGAACAAAGCTGGCTACCGATTGTCGTTATTCCCATCACCTATGTCTCGCTGGTGGCATTCAGCCTGATGATTCATCAGACTCAGATGAATTTTATTGTGTTGCGGCTGGAGCATAACCGGGACAAAGAAAAAGCCGAACGCGCCACCCGGGAAAAGCATCACTTTCTGGCTACCGCCAGCCACGATATCCGCCAGCCACTGCAGGCGGCTTACCTGTACAGTCAGGCGCTGGATCCTCAACAGATGAGCGACCATAACCGCGACATCAGCCAACGCTTGTCACAGAGCCTGGCCAGCGCCAGCGATTTACTCAGCCGTTTACTGGATATGTCGAAGCTGGAAACCCGTAGCGTCGGCGCTCAACTGCAGTGCCAGTCGCTCACACCTGTGTTGCATAAACTGTGCGAACGTTACCGCCCACAGGCGGAACAACAGGGACTGGCCCTGACGTTATACACAGAGCCTGGCCTGGCCGCCCGGTTTGATAGCGTATTACTGGAGCAGGCATTAACCAACCTGATCAGTAATGCGCTGCGTTATACCCAGCAAGGTGAAATCAGCGTCTCCGCCCGGCGCCAGTCGCAACAACTGCTGATAGAGATACGCGACACCGGTATCGGCATTGCCGCACAGGATCAGGAGATTATTTTTGATGAGTTTGTTCAGCTGAACAACCCGGGCCGCAACGCCGAAAAAGGCTTCGGCTTAGGATTATCGATTGTGAATCAGGCCTGCAAGCTGCAACACATCGGATTGTCACTGGATTCAGAACAGGGCCACGGCAGTTGTTTTACCCTGCAACTGGAAGCCTGCGATCCGGCCGCTGTGGTAGCAGCAGAAACAGCGGAAATCACAACCGTGAGCCAGGAAACCAGCAGCAAGCCGCCGCAGGTACTGATTGTTGAAGACAATGAAACCGTACTCGAAAGCCTGAACCTGACTCTGGTGGGCTGGGATTGTGATGTCTGGTGTGCCACCAACCTGGAACAATTACAGCAACAGCTGGCACAGCCCGGCTGCCGCCCGGATGTGTTAATCAGCGATGATCTGCTGGCCAACGGCGAATCGTCCGATCAGGTTATCCGGCGGGTCAGTGATCATCTCGGCCAACCACCAGCGACGATTATCCTGACCGGCAATACCCAGCCTGAACGAATGCAACAGCTGAACGGACAGCAGGCGTTATTACTGCATAAACCCGTCGACCGGCAACAATTACAGCAGGCACTGCAACAACTCACCGGTTATTGCGCCACAAGCCCGGCCTGACCGGCTACAACAGACCTAAACGTTCGGCAATGGCCAGGCAATCGAGGCGGTTTTTAGCGCCGATACGGTCATACATCATGCGCAAATGGGTTTTGACTGTGTTCGGGCTGATATCCAGCATCCTGGAAATTTCAGCATTGTTATAGCCGTGTTTTAGCAAACGTAAAATCGCCAGCTGACGGTTAGACAGACTTTTATGCGCCGGCGGCTGAACGCCTGGCGCTACCGGCCGGAACTGCTCGTCCACATATTGCTCACCGGCCATCACCCGCTGCACTGCGGCAAGCACATCTTCCGGCCCCTGGGTTTTGCTGATAAAACCATCCGCTCCGGCCTGCAAGACCGCACTGACCGCCTGATCACGGGTGTCGGCAGAGCAAACCAGCACATAGGGCACCCCGCTTTGTTTTACCAGCTCAACCAGGCTGATGCCGTCCATATCCGGCAACCCTAAATCGATCATCACCAGCGGGTAGGCCGGATTGTGCTCCAACATGGTTAACGCCGCCGCCGCACTGTGCGCCACATCAATGTGCAGCTCGGCTGCCCGGGCAGTCAGCGCCATCACCAGTGCATCGGCAAACATGCGATGGTCATCGACCAATAACCAACGCTTTGGATCAGAGGTGACCACCGCCGAAAGAGGGGTTAAAACATCATCAGACACGATACATTCCCTGAACTTGACTGAACTACTTCAGCGAAAAACAAAAAAGGCCCGTAGTAAAATACTGCGGGCCTTTTTAGTGGTTTACAACACGATTTTGCCGTTACTTCTTACGAACATACAGCACGAGGCTGTGATCAACCAGTTCAAACCCGTGCTGCTCGGCAATTTCATGCTGCAGACGTTCGATTTGTTCATTGGAAAACTCAATCACAGTGCCGTCTTCCACGTTTACCATATGGTCATGATGTTCACCGCGAGCCAACTCAAATACAGAGTGTCCACCATCAAAATTATGACGCTCAACCAGACCCGCACTTTCAAACTGAGTTAACACCCGGTAAACGGTTGCCAGACCCACATCTTCCCCGGCGTCAATCAGAGAACGGTACACATCTTCCGCGCTCATGTGGGCGTCCGGATTACTTTCCAGAATGCTCAGGATTTTTACCCGCGGCAGCGTGACTTTTAACCCTGCTTTCCGCAACTCCACATTTTGATCGGACATGCTTTCCTCGAATATTTCACAGCCAGTTGGTTTATCAGGTATTATCGCTGCTCCGGGCCATCGTACGCAACTGACAAGCGTTTCATAACGGATAAAGCCCCAACCCGAGCAAGACGACACAGCGAGTTTTTTATGCGATTGCTAATTCTGACTATTTTAATAGGTTTTGCAACCCTGAGCGGCTGCGCCTTCCCCGGGGTTTATAAACTGAACGTACAGCAGGGCAATATCGTTACTCAGGATATGCTCGATCAGCTTGAGCCGGGCATGACGGAACGTCAGGTAAAATATGTGATGGGCACCCCGGTGATTCAGACACCTCTGCCACAGGCCAGCAATATTCAGGCGGGCCGTAAGCCACAACGCTGGGATTACATTTACACCCTGGAGCAACGCGATAAAGTCACCAAGCAATACCATATCCGGGTGTTCTTCGACATTAACGGCCAGTACAGCCACTACAGCGGTGAGCTGCCGGCCGACAGCCGCAAAGAAAAATCACAGGACCTGCCCGCCGAAGCGGAAAAAACCAACCTGCTGGATACCAGCGAATAGCGGCTATTTTTTTGCTTTGGCGGCGCGGTTCGCCCGTGCCTGTTTCGGGTCGATAATCAACGGACGATAAATTTCGACCCGGTCCCCGGGCCTCACTGTGTCACTCTCCGGCGCCCGTGAGGCTTTACCGAAAATACCGAACTTGGCGTCATCCAGATTCAGGCCGGGAAATTCTTCCACAATGCCCGACTGACGCACGGTGTCCAGGATGCTTGTCCCGTCTTCCACCTGCAGTGCCAGTATTTTCTGTTTTTCCGGCAGCGCGTAAGCTACCTCCACGTCGATCATGGTTACCTCGTCCACCACTTGCTCCTGTCGTTGTTGCTCAGCCACGGCCATAAATCTCATCAGCACGTTTTACAAACGAATCCACCATCATATTAGCGACCTGTTTAAACACCGCCCCCATCGCCAGATCCGTGATCCGGCCACCCATCTCAAACTCCAGCTGCAGCGACACCTTACAGGCTTCGTCCGATAACGCATCAAAGCACCAGATACCATGAAAGTGACTGAACGGGCCATCCAGCAGATTCATCTCCATACGTGATGGCCGCTGATGAGTATTATGTGTGGAAAAACGCTGGTGTACGCCGGCTTTGGCAATGCTCAGCTCGGCTTTAATAAAGTCATCACCTTCGTCAATCACCTCGGTGGCTTCACAACCGGCGAGAAACTCCGGGTAACGGCGAACGTCGTTCACCAGATCGAACATCTGTTCTGCGGTGTGCATTACCAAAGCACTGCGGGTAATGGTGGTCATCAAACATTCCAAACAAAAACGCCGGAGCGGGATTATACCCGCTCCGGCGTTTCAGAGCATTAGCTGCTCTGCCTGTAAAACACTCAGCGTTTACGAGGCAGTTGGTCCATTACCCAAACACACCCAGGCCATTCAGGAAGATATAACCGACGGCAATCGGCGATACAAAACGCACCATCACCCGCCAGATGTTATAGAACACCGAACGTTTGCTATCTACTTGCGCCGCAGTGTGGCTTTCTTTCATAAACCAACCCACGAAGATCGCGATCAGAATTCCGCCCAGTGGCAGCATGATATTAGACGACAGGAAGTCGAGGTTATCGAAGATAGTCTTACCGAAGAACTTCACTTCCGACCATTCGTTAAACGACAACACAGTACCGATACCCAGCAGCCAGGCCAGAGTACAGATCACTACCGCTGCCTGCACACGACTCAGACCACGCTCAACCGCCCAGGCGACGGCTGGCTCAGCAATGGAAATCGCAGAAGACCAGGCAGCAATCGCAACCAGTACAAAGAACAACACGCCGAGGATATCACCACCCGGCAGGCCACCCAGTGCCAGCGGGAAAGTTACAAACATCAGACCCGGACCGGAACCCGGCTCCAGATTATTTGAGAATACAATTGAGAACACGATGATACCGGCCACCAGCGCCACCAGCGTATCGAGGAAACCAACGGTTAATACGGTTTTACCAAGAGACTCTTTTTCCGGCATATACGCGCCGTAAGCCATGATGGCACCCATACCCAGCGACAGGGTAAAGAAGGAGTGACCCAGCGCCACCACAATACTTTCACCAGTCAGTTTGCTGAAATCGAAATCAAACAGGAAATGTAGCGCCTGAGTGAAACCCGGCGTGGTCATGGCATAACCCAGCAGCAGGATCAGCATGATAAACAGCAACGGCATCAGAATACGGATGGTATTCTCCAGACCTTTATTTACCCCGCGGGCGATCACGTAACCGGTCATCAGCATAAACACCGTGTGATATACCGTCAGCATCACCGGGTTACCTAATAACGCCTTAAACACTGCACTGGCTTTATCACCATCTGCCCCAGTAAAGGTACCGGACGCCATTTCGCCGATGTATTCCAGTGTCCAGCCAGCAATCACGCTGTAGAAAGACAAAATAAAGAAACCCGCTAAGGCACCCATCCAACCGATCACCCGGAAGAACTTGGGTGCATCGTATTCGCTGGTCATGGTTTGTAGTGCATGAATCGGGCTCAGACGTGATTTACG
Source organism: Bacterioplanoides pacificum (assembly GCF_042648445.1). NCBI lineage: Bacteria > Pseudomonadati > Pseudomonadota > Gammaproteobacteria > Oceanospirillales > Oceanospirillaceae > Bacterioplanoides > Bacterioplanoides pacificum. The sequence goes on along the minus strand of NZ_JBHRYB010000015.1, from coordinate 23,011 downwards.
GCCAATCAGTACCTCTGCCAGCATCACCGGGATACCGGCCGCCAGAATACAGAGCAGATACATTAAAACGAAGGCACCACCGCCGTTTTCACCCGTGATATATGGAAACTTCCAGATATTCCCTAAACCTACAGCAGAACCGGTTGCCGCCAGAATAAATGTCCAGCGATTGTTCCAGATCCCGTGCATTCCCCGCTTGTCGTTATTCATAATATTATTATCCGCTTATCGGTTAGACCGGGCGTATTGTTAAAGATTTATGATGCGTCCTCAAGCACGAAACCGGCCAGAAGCCCAATAAAATCCGCAGTTGAGCAGGTTTTAACCAGTTAGTCAGGTTTGGGCCGATATTCCGGCCATTTAGTAACAAAACCATCATCAAAATCAGACACTTAGCCGGCTGCCAGGCAGCCTTCTCAGCCTCCGGAAAGGAATCCGTTGCATGTCGTTCTCGTCTACGACGCCAACCTCGTTTATACTGCCCCGCCATGAGCAAGAAGAAAGCAAAACCCAGCGGCAATACCATTGCCCTCAATAAAAAAGCCCGCCACGACTACTTCCTGGAAGATAAGCTCGAGGCCGGCATCGCCCTCACCGGTTGGGAAGTAAAATCCCTGCGCCAGGGTAAAGTGCAGCTGGTCGACAGCTACATCGTGTTCCACAAAGGTGAAGCCTGGCTGACCGGTGCGTTAATCACGCCACTGAAAGAAGCCTCCAGCCATGTGATTTGTGAACCACGGCGGGAACGCAAACTACTGCTGCACCGCAAAGAACTCGACCGTCTGCAGCAGAAAATTTCTGCCAAAGGTCACACCTGCGTCTGCACCGCGTTGTACTGGAAAGGCCCGAACGTCAAAGCGGAAATTGCTTTGGCCAAAGGGAAACAGCACCACGACAAGCGGGCGGCCACCAAAGACAAAGACTGGAACAAACAGAAAGAACGCATCATGAAGCATTCGGTGAGATAACGTGTTAATATTCAACGCGTTACACCACTACAGGGTTGAAATCCGGAAATCCGGCCTCATAACTGTAGACAGCGCCACCTGAGAACGGCGCGACCTGGCTGGTAAGCACAAGAATTCGGGGATGATTAGGATTCGACGTTGATTACAAAGCTATGGATGCATGTCGAGAGGGTATGACGATCTCGTTAATAAACGTTGTACATTAGTTATAGTCGCAAACGACGAAAACTACGCACTAGCGGCTTAAGCCCGCTTACATCAGATCCCGGGTGGCTATAGCCGGGTGACGATGGCATCGTCTTATAGCCTCGCCTCGCGGACTTCGCTCGTAGTCCAACAGGTTAAAACTTAATCGAGACAGCTCCGAACACCCTGCCCCTCGGGTCGTGACGAGTTAAATCAATAGAGACGGCTAAGCATGTAGATTCTCTAGTGGAGGATTGGCGGACGGGGGTTCAAATCCCCCCATCTCCACCACACAAAGAACCCTAAGCAATTGATTTGCTTAGGGTTTTTTACTTTCTAACACCCGGGAAATTCAAAACGTCCATTTATCGTCCACCACTTCTACCTACCCCTCTGCAACTTTGCTCAAAGGGTTTAAAGTGACTGCATCCAATAAATGGTCTGGCGAAAGGTGTGCATAGCGCATTGTCATCGCTAGCGACGAGTGACCTAGTATCTTTTGAAGAGTTAAAATATTGCCGCCATTCATTACGAAATGGCTTGCAAAAGTATGGCGTAAAACATGCGCGGCCTGCCCTTTCGGCAATTCTATTTCCGAGCGATCTAGTGCTCTTGAGAATGCACTTCGTGAAAAGGTAAATTCTTTATACTCACTAAGATGACTATGAAGGCGTGCAAACAAATCATCAGATATAGGCACACTACGGCTTTTACCTGACTTAGTTCCATGAAAACTCACTTTTCCGTCACGCACATGACGAAGTTTCAATGACTCTGCCTCTCCCCACCTAGCCCCCGTCGATAAACATATCTCTGTAAGGATCTTTACATGTGGGTTGTCCGATCCATCAAGTACAGATAATAAGTGCCGTATTTGATCATGCGTCAACCAAGCCAGCTCTTGTTCATCTATCCGAATAGCATCGACACCAGATATGGGATTTGGATACTCAATCTCCCCAGCCTTCACCAATTGATTAAAAACAGCTTTCAGATACCCAAGCTCGTTGTTTAGCGTCTTTTCAGACGTACCACCTTCCAGCCTACTGGCGCGATAGTCAGCAAAAGAAGTAGGTCTCATTTCTACTGCAACAGGATCATTGAGTGAGTCACAAATATACCCAAGGTATCGTCTCCTTTTTGGCCCATCTTTCAGATGAATGCCTTTAATTTGCCACCACAGCTCTATTAAATCAGACAGATGGCGACTGTCTTTGCGTCTGCCACCATTCCACTCTTGACCACCTGCAACCTTTGATAAAACCAGTTTTTCGTATCGATTCGCCTCAGCTTTTGTGTCAAATAACTTCCGAATACGCCTACCACCAACACCATTTGGCCGCAGATCGACAACCCAGCGCCCATCATCCGTTTTTCTGACAGCCACTACTTAAAATCCTGCCAACCGTATTTTGGATCATAATCCTTCCCTTGATGCCTCCAAGCTGAAAAATTTAGATGCGTTTTTTTCAGAACATTAGATTCACCAATATCAGGCAAAATTAGTGCTTTTTCGCTTATTTCGCTTCGCTCATACAAGTAGTCAATGTAATGATCCTCTACAATTCTTAACTCACTTGTTCGTATCAGGTCTTCACGGCCAACCATAGACAGATAGCCAGCCAACCGTCGAAGTCCTTTCATTCCAGAATCCTGGCTTGGCCAAGTCAGATCATCACTAATTAACACAGCTTGCTTTAGCATTGGCATCGGCTCTGTCTTCAACAAAATTAAACATTCCATTCTTGAAGCATCAGAAATACTTTGAACAAACAAGACCTTTTCAAACCAGTCTGGGTTAACCATGAAGTTCGTTTCCTCTGGGCTTGGACGGCATAAGCGATCACATATCCTGATAACGTTGAATTCATCCATTAACGGTTTCAATTGAGAGGGTGGCTCCACCGAATCAGTCAATAACCACAATGCATACATTGGCCATCGCTTCGCTACTTTAAGTAAGACATCCCCCCCAGGAGTCTTCCCCTTATTTTCAATCCCTTCGATTGTTCTTGCAGAAATGCCTATTTCGTCAGCAAAAGCCTGACGACTCATACCGTTCGAATCCCTTATCAATCGAATTTTTTCCGGCAAAAGATTTGACATAAAGAAAATACTCCTTTAAAACTCACACCTACTCCCTTGGGAGTAAAGATATACATAACCAATCTCAGTCTATCAGGATTTTTGTATGCATGAGGCAAAGCTAGTTTCTCACGCTCCGGCAGTTCAACCGCCCGGCCCTCTTGTGACACGATTTTTGTTTGCTCAAATGTCTGGCCTTACTCCTGATCACGTTCGCGGAATGATCGACAGGGGCTTACTTCCCACAGTCAAGCTTGGCCGCCAACGTCTTATCAATCTTGCACTTCTAACCCAGCAATGTCTTGAGGAGGAGTTCTAATGCATGCATTAGTAATGAGCCGCGCTAGCGGCTCGTCCACATATTTTAATAGTGGACTCTTCTCCCATATTGGGAATATCGCATGATTGATCGCCTCGTCATCCATATTCCATTCCTAGACACATATGTCGTAAACGGCAATGGTGAAGACACTGGCATCATGGACGTGGCACAACTCCTCAACACTGAAGCCACAGTTGCAGGTCGCACCGTCAATCGCACCAGTGATGGCAAAGTCACTGTGGAAGACCTGTACCACCCCTACGAGTCCATTCCATCATGGGCTTCTGGCATGGCTGTTAAGTCATTCACCCGTCCAATGAACTCTTGGCCATATGTGGAGCTAAAGGCCAGCCCCGCAAAACTGCTCCAGGGTCACAATGTTTATGGAACTGAGGACTACAAAAAGTGCGTATATGAAATGCTTGGATTGCTGGCAATTTCATTCCCAAAGCTGAACACCATGCTTGATGTTCAAACAGCACACATATCGAGTATCGATGTCACATATTCAGTTAAAGCAGCATCTCAGCAAATTGCAGATCAATTCATAAAATACTGTGCGTCACTTAGATCAGGACAAACAAAATCCAGAGAACAGTATCCGACAACCGTCTACTTCGGAAAACGCGATTCTCGGCATAAACGCCTTAAAATCTACTTAAAGCACTACGAGTTGAAAAATTATATTTCAGAATTAAAGAAAAAAAATATCGACGGCGAGTACGATGAAGCTATTGCCATAAACTCATCTCAAGACCTCATAGAATACACGAGAGGACTGATTCGATTCGAGGCAACCATAAGAAAGCGTTGGCTATCTGATCGGGCTATACCAGTAGGCTTAATCGAACTCGGAAACTTCGCAAAAAAATACTCAGAAGAAAACGCAAAGTCTTTATGGAAGCAACTACATGAAGAAGCATTTAAAGACGTGTTCAAAACATTCGAAGGCGGGCAAGTTATGGATTACTCAGACGATCATGTATTGGATATATTAAAAGCTAAACATTCAAAGCCAAGAAAAAATGGTTCTATGAACCACTCTGTAGCACTTCGAGCATTCAGATTCTATCGATCGATTGCAAGCGAGGGATATGACGAGATCCAGGCGACTACTCCCAGCAGCACATTTTATCGGCAAATTGGACACCTAAAAGATGCCGGAATCCCTCTGGCCAACTTACAGAACCTTCACAAGATCAAGTCAAATGTAGTCCCGGTCATTCAATTGATAAAAATGGATTACGAGAATCAGCACCCTGCAATTTATCAAGAACCGGTATCCGGCTTGAATCGCCCAAAACTTTCACTAGTCAGTTAATAAACGGAGATCGTTATGCTTAAAATTTCAATCATCGAAGGCCATCACCTGGTACAACAGCGTCAGACCAAGAACGGCGTTCGATACTTTCAAGAAGCTTATGTACATCTCGGTGGAGCTTTCCCTCAGCAAATCGAAATCCCACTTCGTGCTCCCACAGATGGAAAACCTATTGGCGATTACGAACTCGACATATCTACCTTTCAGGTAGGCCGCTTTAAAAACCTCGAACTCAATCCGTTCGAGCTGCGTTTGAAGCCTGCTGATCAGCCTCGTGCGACTTCAAAGGCCTCATAACGTGTTTCCTGAAGTTGACCCTGCACAGGCCATTGAATTCGTTCAATCGGTGGGTCTTCTCTGGGCTTCTGCCTGGGTAATTGTGCAAATCAAAAAAGCAATTTAACTCTCATTGGAGAATTCAAAATGGAAGACAATTCAAATGCAGGTTTAGACCTGACCTCTGTAACCGACACCATCGCCTCATCTGTTGGTGATGTTCAAACTGTTGGTTTAGCAATTCTTGGCGTAATCGTCGGTATTGCAGCTTTTAAGTGGATTCGTCGAGCAATTGGCTAAATCCAGCTTCGAAAGACAATAATGGGGCGTTCGCGCCCCGTTTTTCATAGGAGACAAATATGGAATGCATCAGCCCATCAGATTTTGAAAATATAATGACGAATATTATGTATAGTGAGATTGCAATTTTTACTGCAGTTCAGTTCGTATTTATTTCCATATTTTCTATTCGACAAAAGGATTGATATGGAATGGTCTATTTATATCGCTGTTATGCTTGTTGCTTTTTATATCTTATTTCGCAGTTAAGTTACGGACTTGTAGATACAAGTTTGTTTCCGGGTGCCAATACCGTTCCAACCAGTAACGGGAACACTGCTCGTCTGGCTGGCGTAACATCAATCAACAAAACTGGGCGAGACGCTAATCTCGTACTCGACCTGAGGGATAAATATGGAAACCCCATTCGGGTTTTCAAAACAGCAAAATTTAACCCGTTAAAGTTGAAATCTTATATTACGACTTGCGTTCGAAACCCTATTGCTTGTGGCGCATCTGCGGCGCTCACTTCAGCACTATTATACTACGGTTACACCTTAAATTCGGATGGCGTCATTGTGTTACCGGGTGCCGCTGGATCATACAGTGAATGTGTTGAGAAACCTCATCCTTGGAATGATGAGGGTGGCGTAGTAACAGCAAATGGCCCAATCCCTTGTGCTGTTGGCCCCAATTACGCAGGCAAGTACATTCTTTACACCTTTGAGCCGCTACCTCAATACCCTGATCTGCCGCCAAATGGGGATTTACCGCAGGGGGTTGTGAGGTTGTCTGGCTATGTGTATTCACCATCTCTTGGCGAATATGCTGAAACTAAGGTGAATTATCAAAACTGGTATGACTTGGCTCCTGTCCAGCCAGCACTTGAGCAGGAAATATCAGCTGATCAGGCAACAGAGATAGCATTGGCATCTCCCGAACTATTACAAATCGAAGCTGGTGCGTATCCCGATGTATTTGAGCCTGTAGAGGTAGCTGAAACTGCAACAGATGGTGATTTCTCTGACACCCCTGTAGATCCTGACCCAACCGACACAGACAGCCCTGAGCCAACAGAACCAATGATTGGCATGGATTATGTAGAAGAAGAAACCGTTGACCTTTCTGAATACTTCGACTTTGGAGTCGGATGGCTTCCCAAGACTTGTCCAGCAGATAAAGATCTTCTGACAATAGGAGACAAAACATTCACTTTCGAATACGGAATACTGTGCTCTTTGCTCGCCGACTACGCTTCGCCATTTATACGCTTTGGTGCGGTATTAAGTTTTATTGCAATTATCTTTGGGGGTGTTCGTAATGAGTAGCTTATTTCTTCATTTCACAGCTCTAGTTGCTGGACATGTTGTGGCAAGGATTTTACTTGCTCTGGGAATTTCGTTTGTCACCTTTCAGGGGCTGGATTACATACTCTCCCAAGTGGTGACAATGGTTCACGATATGTTTACTGGCTTGCCCGGTGATGTTGCAGCCTTGCTTGGCTTGGCTGATGTTGATCTAGCCATCAACCTGATTGTTTCCGGCTATACCGCTCGGATCACCATGATGTCGCTACGTCAGATGAGATTTTAACTATGATTCATCTGATTACTGGTATTCCTGGGTCTGGAAAGTCTTTGTTGGCTGTCGAGTTGTTATATAAGAATTCAATGTCTCCGCAAATAAGACCGGCATATACCAATATCTCAGGCATTGAAACCGACTCTTTACGTTGCTTTGAACTGGATGATGTTGAACATTGGTACGACCTGCCAGACGGCTCCCTGATCGTTATAGACGAGTGTCAGCGATGGTTTAGGCCAAGAGCCAATGGTTCGGCTGTACCTGAATACATAAGCCGGTTTGAAACCCACAGACACCAAGGGCTGGATATTATCCTGATTACTCAGCACCCTGGTCTCATTGATCGCAATATTCGTAAGCTGGTTGAACTGCATCAGCATATGTACCGGGCTTTCGGGATGAATCGCCGGACAGTCCTTGAGTGGAACACGTGCAACGAAAATCCAGAACCCGCCCACTCATCATCCGATGCTGCAAAAAAGAACAAACCTTTCGATAAAAATCTTTTCCAATTTTATAAATCAGCCACCATCCATACGCACAAGCGCCGGTTACCATGGAAAAAGATTGGTACTTTGGTTGGAGCAGTAGTAGTGGTTGCCTATTGCATTATCAGTCTGTACTCCTCCTTTTCTGCGAAAGCCAATCCAGTTAAACCGCAAACAGAGCCTTCGCCCAAGCCTGAGTTGGTCACAGATCCTTTTCCAGGGAAGCAGTTACTTGTGACCACTGATAATCATCTCGAATACAGAGGTTTTCAGCGCAGTGGCGCAGAGTTGACTGTGTTTCTTGAAGATCCTGCCTCAGGCCAATATTTCACGCTTCAAGACTTTGATGGTTACCGAATACAAGGGGTTGATGTTGTTTTTTATATCTCTGATTTCAATTACCGAGTCAGAGATCGTGACTTACTCAGCATATTGCCCTGATAGCGGGGCAGACGGGCGCTTGCGGACGTCTGACACGCTATGGGGCTTTTGCTTCAGTTTCGCTAGCGAAATTCACCTACACTCATGGAAAGAAATATATGAAAGTCGAAACACTGCTACACCGCCAGGGTGGGCTTTGCTTTTACTGCCGGAAACGACTTCCTCGCCATGCTGCATCCATTGAACATATTGTTCCTCAAGTCATGGATGGCGCGGAAGGGTTCAACAACCTTGCTGCTTGTTGCAAGTCAATGAACTCTCATCTCCAGGGCATATCTCCAAAGCACAAGATCGAACTTTTACTCAATCACTGGGGTGGGTGCCCCTGCCCTGACCCGAGTTTGCATAACCCTACATCTCAAACCATGCCCGTCTTATTCACTGACTTTGATGACCCCGGTGATGTATGCGCCTCTGATTATGCAACGGTCGTAGACAGCGTAGAGGTCCCTGATGATCCAGCTTTCGGCCAAACAGAAAACTAAACTTTGATGGCCTTCATGTTTTAATTTTCATGTGTTAGCTTTCTATGCGCCGTTTCTACTGATTAAAGGTGCAGCTGTGAACGGTATCAGTAACTTGTTCAAGGAAAGACAATGAAAAACACATCTATCTTGGTAATCAGCCTTTTACTGTCTTTTAACTCTTATGCTTCCGTAAAGTGCGGTACTGAGAGGGTCAAGGGGGTTCAGATCAAGAAATCTGGGGAAATTCTCTATACCTCAACAGACGGTGTGCGCCGCTTGGCTTCTGTGCCAAACTCACCCAGCGGATCTTTTACCCTAGAAATACTCCTGAAGGCAGTAGAAAAGAAATACCTGGTGCAATCAGCATTTCCTGACGGATACGATTGCAAAAGCAGCAACAACAAGATTCCAGCGGAATGGATCTACATGCAAGACCCTATGTCCTGATTAACCAGCCCCGCGGCGATTGAGCGCCTACCGGGGGTATGGGGGCGGTAGCGCCCCATGATTGCCATATCCCAGTTGTGGCAACGTCCACATTCTGTCCATATCACTGTGCTTGAGTGTGCTTCTCTGTGGTTCAACTTATTGAAAAATAAGGACTTTAACCACACTCAGCCACACGGAAGCACATAGACACGGGTTCAAATCCCCCCATCTCCACCATATTGAAGTCCAAGCAAGTCCACGGACTTCCTAAAAGGCCCTTAACCACGCGGTTAAGGGCCTTTTTTGTGTCTATCTCAGTCCATAGGGATCTATCTAAATCTATGGCTCAATGTTACATTGATTGTTACACCAGCTCAGAAGCAGGCCCTCAGTGTAACAATGGCAAACAAAACCACACCGCTATCCGACACGGAAATCAAAAAGGCCAAACCACGGGAGAAGGAGTACATCCTTGCCGATGGTCGCGGGCTCTCATTGCGAGTTAAGCCTAACGGCTCTAAGAACTGGATATTCAACTACAAACCTCCCTTCGCCAAGAAACGCACAAATATGGGCTTTGGTGCTTATCCTGAGGTAACACTGGCTCAGGCGCGAACAAAGAGAGAAGAAGCAAGACAGCTGCTCGCCCAGGAGATTGACCCCAAAGAGCATAAGCAGGCCACTTATGCGCAGAAGGACGCCGAACGCAACAACACCTTCGAAAAAATTGCAGCTGAGTGGTTAGAGGTGAAACGCCCGTCAGTTACAGAAGGCCACGTCATTAGCACCTGGAATTCCTTAAAACTTCACATTTTCCCTGAAATTGGCGACTACCCAATCAACAAGATTACCGCCCAAAAAGCTATCTCGGTGCTTAAGCCAATCGCGGCAAAGGGAAACCTGGAAACTGTTCGCCGCCTATGCCAGCGAATTAACGAAATCATGGTCTTCTCTGTAAATACCGGACTTGCTGAACACAATCCCCTGGCAGGCATTGGGAAGGCATTTTCTGCACCAAAGAAGCAAAACATGACAACCATCAGACCAGAGGAATTACCAGGCCTGATGCGTTCCATCAATAGGGCCAGTATTAAGTTCGTTACCCGCTGTTTGATCGAATGGCAGTTACATACCCTATCCCGGCCCAGCGAAGCCGCTGGAGCAAGGTGGGAAGAAATTGATTTCGAAGAAAAACTTTGGGTTATTCCTGCAGAACGAATGAAAAAACGCCGTATACACAGCATTCCGCTAACACCACAAACATTGGCAATCTTAGAAGAGCTTAAACCGATCAGTAGGCATAGAGAGTACTTGTTCCCCTCAGACAGGAACCCGAGAACTCACATTAACGCCCAAACGGCTAATATGGCAATCAAGCGCATGGGCTATGAGAAAAAGCTGGTGGCTCATGGATTACGCGCTTTAGGCAGTACAACATTGAACGAACAAGGGTTCGACTGCGACTTAATTGAAGCAGCCCTTGCCCATGTGGATAAAAATGAAGTCAGAGCAGCCTACAACCGCTCTGACTATGTTCGACGCCGGATTCCGATGATGGAGTGGTGGTCTGAACATATCGAAAAGTGCGCCACAAATGTCACTCCGATAATGAACACCACCTTCAGCAGAAGTACAGAGACAAATTGACTGCACATTCTGAAGTGCTTAAATTCACCGAATGCAGATCGACTGTTACCGACCCACTCTTCTTTACTTTAAAATCATAGACTCCTAGTATTAGGTAACTACAATCTTATTGTTCAATATTTGCGCAGAGCCAAAATTCCTGATGACACGCTATATGCCCACCTTACTGATGACTTTACTGATTGCTCTGCAATCGGTGGTTGCCAGTGCGGATGTGCATCCGCTGTTTGATGAAACGACTGAGCATAACGCCGCTGCGCTGGAGCATCGCCACGGTGATGGCCAGCCATTACATGGTCACCAAGAAAATGATGACCATGATTCCAGCCCCCTACATTCCCATGCTTTTGAAACACAATCGGATGCCGACAACATGCAGAGTGGTGGAGAAAGTTGCCAACACTGCTGTCATTGTCATTCACCCGGATTTTCTTCAATGGTTGATAAAGGCCTTGCGCTGAACCTTTCTCAGACTCGTAGTCTATTAACCAGCGGCCAACAATACTGGCCATCTCAGCCTTATTCTCCTGCCCTACGCCCTCCGAAACACCCTGCTTAACCTGTTTTCACGGTAACAGACAACGCTTTACGTCATAAAAGATTCATTATGTGAATCGACCTGAATTGTGCGCGAGAAAAAGCGTTCCTGTCCTGTTGCTGATCATTGACGTTAATTAGGGCAACGATATGAAACCCTCTTCAAGAATTAAAAAGCCAGCGTTCAGACACAGTCTACAAACACTGGCAGCAATCAGTATTTTCACGCTAATTACTCCACAAGTAACGGCTGCAGAACCAACCAATTCGATGGGCTGGATTCGTCAGCAAATTGAGCGACTGCCAGACTTGCAAGCAGCAAGAGAAAAACGCAATGCAACCTTATCCCAGGCCAATGCCTTAACCCAGCCTCTATATAACCCTGAGCTGGGAGCAGGATACGAGCAAGAAGGTAGTGCTGAAAATTATCAGCTGACACTGAGCCAGAAAATTGACTGGTGGGATCAGCGTGGTAAGCAGAGTGAACAAGCGGAATTATTGCGCGTTAAAGCAGAGCAAGAATATCGCCGGAATTACCAGCAAACTCTAAGTAGTACGCTTCAGGCTTTAGTTAACTGGCAGGCCAGCCGTGAACGCTACCAATTAGCCATGGAACAGGAACGACAACTAGATCAACTAATTAATCTAGTACAGGATCGCCAGCAAAGCGGCGATCTAGGACAGATTGATGTTGAATTGACTCTGCTGTCGTTATCTCAAACTCTGGCAGATACTGCTGAGGCCGTGGCCGCCTATCAGAGCAGTGAGAATGAAGTCCGCCGCTGGCTACCAAACTGGCAAGCAAACAGGTCACTCCTGAATAAACAATTCTGGCAGCGACTATCACAGTTACTGCAGTCCAGCTCTGACAAAAAGCCAGACCAGTTCCTGAATACGCTACCGGAGTTGCGCATCGCTAAAGCGGAGTGGGAAATTCAACGTGCCGCTGCTGAGCAATTGCAACTCAGCAATAAACCTGAACCCAGCATCGCCATCAATGCAGGCCGTAATGGTGAGGATGATGTAATCGGTTTAAATTTGTCGATCCCGCTCAACATCCGCAATGGTTATCAAGACGTTAACCAAGCAGCCTTACAGCAAACCTTTGCCGCAGAAGCCAGGTATCTAGCCATCAATCGCGAGTTACGCTATCAACTGGATTCCAGTCGCGCACTGGCAGAGCAATACAGACGGCAGAAACAACGCTGGCAAACCATCATGCAAAGCAGTCAGGCCAATAGTGGCGAATTATTACGCCGTCAATGGCAAACAGGGGACCTCGGCACCAGCCAATATCTACAGGCGTTAAAACAACGCAATGAGGGGATCAATGCTGGTATTACCCTTACCCATGAAAGCCGTTTGGCCATGATTACCTGGCTCTATAGCAGCGGCCAAATTAATCAAGTATTTAATTTTTAAACGAACTTCAGATTTTTATCATTGTTGCCGAAATTGACATTGTAACCAGGCAACAAACCATGTGGATATACATTATGAATACTACACGTAAAACAACATTAGCTCTGGTCATCAGCCAATCCTTGATATTGTCAGCTGTAGGCACTGCCTCACTCTCTTTTTCGACTCTGGCCAGTGCCTCCGGCGACCATTCCTCGGGGTACAAAGAGGAACACGATGGTCATAACCATGAAAAAGAAATGGGTCATACACTGATCCAATCATCAGAAGACGAACATGATAACAAAGACAAAAATCACGACCATGGCGCTGAGAGGCCAGTGAAAGAAACAGACGACCATCGCGACCATGACCACGAAAAAGAAATGGGACATGCATTGGAAGAACATGATGAGCATGATGAAGAGGACAAGGATCATGATCACAGTGCTGTAGGGACAACAGGTGAAGCAGCGGAAGATCACGGCGAAGGAGGTGTCACTCTAAGCCGACAACAGATGAAGTTGGCTGGGATTAAAAGTACGCCAATCCAGCCCCGGAAGATTGAATTCAGCCGCTACGCTCCGGCAGAAGCGAAAGCCAACGGTTATACGAGTTACCTGGCTACGCCTCGCGTGGATTCAATCGTTGTTAAACGACACGCCAATCTGGGTGATCACGTCATTAAAGGTCAGCCACTGGTGACCTTATTCAGCGAAACCGTAGCCGATGCCCAGGCGCAATATTTATCCGCAAATGCAGAGTGGAAACGTGTAACTCAGTTAGGCCGCAAAGCCGTGGGTGACAAGCGCTATATAAGTGCCAAGGCTGAATATCAGGCCGCCACCAGCCGCCTATTAGCCTTTGGTCTGGATAAACAATCGATCCGCGCACTGACCAAAAATCAGGGTAGTAATTCATCCTCAGTACTCGGTGAATATACCTTAACAGCACAAATAAACGGTGCCGTGCTATCGGATGCTTTCCATCAGGGCCAGCGTGTAAATGCTGGCAGTGAATTAATGGATTTGGCCAATGAAAGTGAAGTTTGGGTAGAAGCCCGCCTGCCAGCTAATCAGAGTTTATTATTACCTGCTGGTACTGAAGCCATCGTAAAAGTCGCCGATGAAAGCTTTGTTGGAACCGTCACCCAAGAAGCACACACTATTGATGAGCGTACACGCACACGGGTGGTACGCCTGTCTGTTAATAACATTGGCCACCGCTTACACCCCGGCATGTTTGCTGATGTTTACTTTCAGTTTAAAAGTGATCAACCAGTGATGGCAGTAAATGAAGGTGCAATTTTACGTGGTGCGGATGGTGATTGGACTGTGTATGTCGAAGATCACCCAGGAGAATTTTTACCAGTAGAAGTAGAGATTGGTCAGACGCTTGGAGAGCTACGCGAAATAAAAGGGGTAGCCGCTGGTAGCAAAGTGGTGACTTCAGGTGCATTTTTTGTCGCCTCACAAATCGCCAAAGGTGGGTTCGATCCCCACAATCACTAAGCTAATTCATAGTTATAAATATGGCAAAGATCCATTCATAAACCTGAGTGACTGGAATAACAGATGATGAATAAGCTGAGCTTTGATTTAAGAACACAATCAACGACCGCAGGGGTTGGCACATGCCAAACCTCTGAATTTCATCATGTAAATACAACAGCAGGCTGTGGTAAACCATTGGCCACTATCGACAAAACTCGCGATAGGCATCTACCAATAGTTTCTCTTATGCGTTCAGCGTTTTTGTCCCAAAGTCCTCAGGGAACTGAAAATACTTCCTTTTATAAAGTGACACCATTATGTTTAATAAAATAATTGATTGGTCGGTCTCGAATCGATTGCTCGTTCTTATTGCGCTGATGACATTAATTGTCGGCGCTGTATTCACTATTCCAAAATTAAATCTCGACGCTTTTCCCGACGTTACCAATGTTCAGGTAGCCGTAAATACCGAAGCACCTGGTCTGGCAGCTGAAGAAGTCGAACAATTAATCACCTACCCCATAGAAGCTGTAATGTACGCCCTGCCCGACGTAGAAGAGGTGCGTTCCATTTCCAAAACCGGATTATCCGGCGTCACTGTCGTGTTTAAAGAAGGCACGGATATTTATTTCGCTCGCCAGCTTGTATTTGAGCGCTTGCAAGCTGCTAAAGAGCTTATCCCACAAGGAGTTGGGACACCGGAAATGGGGCCGAACACCTCGGGCCTGGGCCAGGTTTATCAATATTTATTAGTCGCCGATGAAGAATACACAAATCGCGAAGGCTATTCGGTCATGGACTTACGTAGCCTTAATGACTGGGTGGTTAAACTCTTAATAATGCCGGTCGACGGCGTAACCGATGTATTATCGTTTGGCGGTGAAGTTCGTCAATATCAGGTCAATATTAACCCGTCACGTTTATTAGCTTATGAATTAAGCCAGCAAGACATCGCTGAAGCTCTGGAGAAAAACAACTCTAATGTCGGCGGCTGGTACATGAACCGCGGTCAGGAACAACTAGTTATTCGTGGTACTGGCTGGTTATCTGCTGATCAGAAAGGTTTACAAGAAATTCGTCAAATTCCAGTAAAAACCGTCGACGGAACCGTAGTTACAATTAACGATGTTGCCACCGTTTCTCTCGGCAGTGAAATCCGCCAGGGTGCGGTTACTATGAGCCGTAAGGACAGCAATGGTGAAATAAAGAACCTCGGTGAAGTAGTGTCAGGCATCGTGCTAAAACGCATGGGCTCAAACACTAAAGCGACTATTGATGGCATTAATCAACGTGCCCAATTAATTAATCAGGCGCTACCAAAGGGCGTAAAATTTCAGACTATTTACGACCAGGCAGATTTAATCAGCAAAGCTGTTGATACCGTAGTAAATGCCCTATTACTGGCCTTTGTTTTTATCGTTGTTGTGCTTGCACTGTTTCTAATGAATCTGCGTGCAACATTCTTGGTATTGGTGTCCATTCCCATTTCTATCGGTATCGCATTAATGGTGATGTCTTGGTATGGCTTATCCGCAAACCTAATGTCGCTAGGCGGTATTGCCGTAGCCATAGGCATGCTGGTCGATGGTTCCGTGGTGATGGTAGAAAATATGTTTAAACATCTCAACGCCCCTCGTTCCCGTGGACACAAAGAAGAAGACTCCGATGATAACGATGATGGCATTGCTCTGCGCTTGATGCAGGCTGGTCGCGAAGTAGCTCGCCCGGTGTTTTTCGCTACTTCCATTATTCTTGTGGTCTTTATGCCTCTATTCAGCTTTGAAGGTGTAGAGGCAAAATTATTTCAGCCTATGGCAATAAGTATCATGCTGGCCATGGTTGCTGCGGTATTAGTGGCATTAATAATCGTCCCTGCACTGGCAACCTTTTTATTCCGTACACCGATAAAAGAAAAAGAAAGCTTTGTACTAAAACCTCTAGACCGATTATACCGTACAGGCCTGAACTGGGCGATGGAACGTAGCAAGGCAGTGATTGGCGTTGCGCTGGCATTAGTCATTTCCGCCATCGCACTAGTACCAAACTTGGGTACCGAGTTCGTACCAGAGCTGGAAGAAGGCACCATTAATTTACGAGTGACGTTAGCCCCTTCTTCCAGCCTGGAAACTGCATTAAGCGTGGCCCCAGAGCTGGAAGCCATGTTGCTAGAATTTCCTGAAGTCACTTACGCTCTAAGTCGCATCGGCCGCGCTGAAATTGGTGGTGATCCAGAGCCAGTCAATAACATTGAAATTTACATTGGCCTAGTACCGATCAGCGACTGGAGCTCTCTAACCAACAATAGCGGTGTCAGCAGCCGTTATGAGTTACAGGCCAAGATGGAAGAAAAACTGGAGCAATTTCCCGGGCTATTACTCAACTTTTCACAGCCGATCGCTACTCGGGTTGATGAATTGTTGTCAGGTGTAAAAGCACAACTAGCGATTAAATTGTTCGGTAAGGATCTGGATATATTGGTTGAAAAAGGTCAGGCGATCGAAAATGCGGTTAAAACCGTCAGCGGTGCCCGCGACGTAGCCATGGAACAAATCGCCGGTGAAGCCCAGCTTGTAGTTAAACCTAAAAGACAGCAATTATCGCGGTATGGCTTAAGTGTAGGTGACTTAATGGCTGTGGTTCGTGATGGCTTAGGTGGCGTTTCCGCCGGACAAATCATTAATGGTAACGAGCGTTATGATATCTATCTTCGTCTGGCACAGGAGTTTCGCAACAACGCAGAGAGCATCGAAAATTTACGTTTGCAATCCCCAACTGGAGCCTGGGTACGCCTAGCTGACATCGCCGAAGTGTCAATTGAATCCGGCCCACCGCAGGTACGCCGGGATGACGTACAGCGCCGAGTGGTTATTCAAGCCAATGTCCAGGGTCGCGATATGGGGAGTGTGGTTGCCGATATCCGCAAAATCATCGCCGCTCAGGTCGATCTACCAGCGGGGTATTCTGTCGATATTGGCGGTCAGTTTGAAAACCAGCAACGTGCACAAAAACGACTGTCTTTAGTTGTTCCTGTGTCTTTGGCGCTCATTGCTCTTCTGTTGTATTTCGCGTTTTCTTCCGTTGGTCAGGCTCTGTTAATTCTGGTGAATGTTCCTCTGGCGGTTATTGGTGGCATCTTCTCTTTGTATATCTCCGGCCAATATTTATCGGTACCCAGCTCAGTTGGTTTTATTACCCTGTTTGGTGTAGCAGTATTAAACGGCGTGGTAATGGTAGAAAGTATCAACCTGCGTGTACGTGAAGGATTAACCAAAGCAGGCGAGACGCTGGAAGACAGAATCCGTACTGCGGCTTATGACGGTGCCATTTCTCGCTTACGCCCGGTATTGATGACCGCTATGACCTCAGCACTCGGTCTGATCCCGATGTTAATGTCAAACGGCGTGGGGGCTGAGATTCAGAAACCGCTTGCCAGCGTTATTGTTGGTGGCCTGGTCACAGCCACGTTATTGACCCTGTTTGTTTTACCCGTGTTATATCCGTTTTTCTCACGCAGAAAATTGGAGAGTGAACAGCGCGGTTAAACACCAACATTCGTGCCCAGACAGAAGCTGGTAACAGCTTCTGTCTGGTGTAATAACCAGATTTCAAGACATTAAGATCACAGAATTAAAGTCAGCAAAATTAACAGTATGTAATTATTTTCTTGCCTGCGAGTAACTCACAGGTTTTACCATAAGGTTAATTATCACTAAGGAGGGAAATACATGGGACAGTCATCTCACTCTGATCATAACCACAATCACGACGCAGATCACAAACATGCTCCAGGTGCAAGTCACAGCCACCTACCCCTGGATGCCAGCTCCGCGCGTATCACTTGGGCATTTATTCTAAATCTCAGTTTTACCATTATCGAATTTATTGGCGGCTGGTTAACCAACAGTACCGCCATCATGTCGGATGCGGTTCACGATCTGGGTGATACCTTATCAATCGGCAGCGCCTGGGTATTAAATAAACTGGGGCGTAAAAAAGCGACGGACGACTTTAGCTATGGCTTTCGCCGTTTGTCGCTATACGGTGCCATGATTAATAGCCTGGTACTTATTGCAGGTTCGGTTTTTGTCTTAACGGAAGCTGTTCCCCGGTTATTTAATCCGGTCATGCCCGACGCCCAAGGCATGTTAGGTCTGGCGATATTGGGCGTAACCGTTAATGGCTTTGCCGCTTACCGCTTAAGTGCTGGCCAGAGTCTGAACGAAAAAGTATTAAACTGGCATTTATTGGAAGATGTAT
The DNA here is from genome assembly GCF_042648445.1 of Bacterioplanoides pacificum. NCBI lineage: Bacteria > Pseudomonadati > Pseudomonadota > Gammaproteobacteria > Oceanospirillales > Oceanospirillaceae > Bacterioplanoides > Bacterioplanoides pacificum. Next base: position 4,830 of record NZ_JBHRYB010000015.1, on the reverse strand, counting down.
TAGGTTGGGCAGCGGTATTAGTTGTTTCCATCGTATTGATGTTTATCGATATGCCGATTCTCGATCCACTACTTTCAATCGCTTTTACTCTGTTTATTTTAGTAAATGTAGCACGTAACTTTTGGACAACATTAAAGCTATTTGCGCAATCAGTACCCGATGGTGAGCTAAGACTAAAAATCCTAGATGCCCTATCTACAGTGGATAAAGTTGAAAGTATTCATCATATGCACTTATGGTCATTAGATGGAGAGCAGCATGTATTAACCGTACATCTAAAAGTTAAAGATGAACTAAGCAGCTCCGAACACTTTGAAATAAAGAAACAAATCGATATTAATCTGAAACCATTCAGCCTAGAGCATACAACAATTGAATTAGAGTGGCCTTCTGAGTCATGTAGAGATTCTGAACACTGATAAAGAAGCTAACTTTTCCCTGATCAGCAATAAACTCAGCTCTATGCTACGTTTCATTGGAGTGGTCAACTCATTACGGAAACAGTTTTAAGTTTTTCTTTGGATGCTTGGGGGCTGATTCCCCCATTTTTCTAATGCAGCCATTTCTGGTTGTAATAGTTCAACAAGCAATAAGTAACATCTATTTTAGCTTCATTAAATGATTGATAGCTATACTCCGGTACCCACTCAGTTTTCAGGCTGCGGAGCACCCCTCCATTGGAGTATTTGAATCGTAACCAGTTCACTAGACACTATTCTGCTCCATAAAATATTGCTGTTGTTACTTTACCGGTGACAGCATTCCATTGGAACCATGACGACGGCTCGTATTGTAAAACATCTCGATATAATCAAATAAATCTATCCTTGCGGCTTCGCGGTTTGGATAAATTTTCTTTTTTACCCGCCCACGCTTCAGTAATTGGAAAAAACTTTCAGCAACAGCGTTATCGTGGCAGTTCCACCTTCGACTCATGCTGCCTTTTAAATTGTGCTCCTTCAAAAAATCACTCCAGTCATGGCTGGTATATTGGCTCCCCTGATCTGAGTGAATCAGCACTTCTTCCTTTGGATTGCGACGCCATACCGCCATGAGTAACGCATCCAGTACCAGTTCCTTCGTCATTCTTGGTCCCATTGCCCAGCCAATGATACGCCGTGAAAATAAATCCATGACCGCCGCTAAATACAGCCAGCCTTCGTGAGTTCGAATGTAAGTAATATCCGTTACCCATGAGTGATCTGGTTTATCAGGGTTAAACTGTCGGCTCAGCGTGTTAGCTGTGACGACGTGGCTTTCTCCGGATTTATGACGCGGTTTTCGGTAGCCAACCTGGGCTTTTAGGCCTTCTTGCTTCATGAGTCGATGCACGCGGTTAATACCGCAACGTTCACCATGATCACGAACATCCAGGTGGATTTTTCGATAACCATAAACACCGCCAGACTCTAACCAACACTGTTTGATTAAGCCGGTTAGCTGCTCATTGCGCTTTTGTCGTTTCGACTTGGGCTTCTGCAGCCAAGCGTAATACCCGCTAGGGTGAACATCAAATAGCGAGCACAACCGCCGCAAAGGCACTGTGCTCTGATATTCACGGATAAAGGCGTATCTTAATCGGGGTGCTTTGCAAAGTACGCCGCGGCTTTTTTTAACAGATCACGCTCCTCGGTGACTCGCTGAAGTTCTTTATTCAGGCGGCGAATCTCTGATGCTTCTGCTGCAGCTTGATTATGTTGGTCAGCATCAGGGCCGTAGCGTTTAATCCAGGCGTACAGGCTGTGAGTAGTGGTTCCAAGTCGCTCCGCCACATCGGCAACGCTATGACCGGCAACCGTCACTTGCTTCACAGCTTCAATCTTAAATTCTTCGGGATATCGTTTGTTGCTCATACACACCTCTGTTTGAGTCATTTTCTCTAACTAAAAGGTGTCTAGCAAACTGGTGGCGATTCACTAAAACAATCAGCCAATTGATATCTCCAACCTCAATCAATAGAAAATATTACATACTCGTAATGTTCACGTCACCCAAGTGACAGGTTCATCACACTACGATAATTGTTAGAGCCAAGTTTCATTTCCGGCTTGACTTAAGAGTAACTCACAGGTGTTTAAATCAAACATAGACACCTTCGGTGAAGATGTTGAACGTAAATATTAGAGAGGGAAAGTGAGTCATGCAGGAATCAGTTTTACCAGCTAGCGAACAGCAAGAAGCCGTAACAGAAGATATGCGAATGGTTGTACCGGGTATGGGGAGCAATCATTGTTCAGGTCTTGTAACTGCCTCAATCGAAAGACTCCCCGGCATATCAGAAATTCAAACTAATATTGCGAATCACCTGGTAGATGTTTCATTTGATCCATCTCAGGTTAGTTTGGAAAAAATTCGGATCGCAGTTGAAAAAGCTGGGTACGACGTTGCCTCTGCACAGCTATCGCCGGGCAATAATGTCAAAAGTGTAACTATTACCGTTCCGGGAATGGGCAGTAACCACTGCGCTGGTCTTGTACGTATGTCACTTGAGCGTTTACTAGGTATCGCCCGAATAGAAACTAATATTGCCGCCCACCAGGTTAGCGTCAGCTTCGACCCACAAAAGTTAAATACTACGACCTTAAAAGAAACTGTAGAAAATGCTGGATATGACGTAGCAAGTGTAGAAAGTTCAGAAAGCGATTCCCATAAAGTCGCCGAAGAAGCAGAAGAGCAATATTTAGATCAGGCCAGGAAAAACCTGTGGTTCTCGGCGATACCAACAACACTGATTATGTTGTTAATGATCCCTCAGATGTTCTGGCAACCCATTCCGGGCTATCTTGTGATTGTTGCCCTATTAGCATTCCCTGTCGTCTTTTTAAAAGGTGGACTCTCTACTCACCGGTCCGCATGGCGCTCGTTAAAAAATCGTACCGCCAATATGGATGTATTGATTTCATTGGGAAGCCTGCCCCCATACCTGATCGGTTTAATTGGGTTTGTCTACCCAATGACTTCATTTATTGAAATGGCCTCTACCATCATGACCTTCCATATGCTCGGTCGTTATCTCGAAACTCGAGCGAAAGGAAAGGCATCACAAGCAATCAAAAAATTGATTAAGTTGGGAGCCAAAACGGCCATCGTTTTGCGTGACAACAACGAAGTTGAAGTTCCGGTTGAAGATTTACAAATCGGAGACGTCATAATCATCAAACCTGGCGGCAAAGTGCCCACGGATGGTGAAATCATTGAGGGCCACAGTCATCTAGATGAATCAATTGCAACTGGAGAATCTGTACCGGTTGAAAAAGGTCCGGGAGATTCCGTAATTGGCGCAACAATTAACAAGGAAGGTTTATTAAAAGTCAGAGCGACTAAGGTTGGTGCCGATACCTTTCTATCCCAGGTTATTAAATTGGTTGAACAGGCTCAGGGATCAAAAGTTCCGATTCAGGAATTCGCTGACAGAGTTACCGCAACCTTTGTTCCTGCGGTGATCGGCATTTCATTACTAAGCTTCTTATCCTGGCTAATTTTTGCCGATACCCTGCGCCCTGTATTAAATTGGGGAGGTGGTTTCCTGCCTTGGGTTGATCCAACTTTAACGCCTCTGATTGCAGCAATTCTTGCCGCTGTTGCAGTACTCGTCATTGCATGCCCCTGCGCATTAGGTTTAGCAACACCAACAGCAATTATGGTTGGTTCCGGTATGGGCGCTGAACGAGGGGTATTAATCCGCTCAGGGGAAGCCATTCAAACCTTAAAAGACATCAAGGTAGTTGTACTGGATAAAACCGGCACAATCACAGCAGGTAAACCCTCATTAACAGATGTCCTCCCCGTTTCAGGTTTTACCGCCGATGAACTATTAGCAGCAACCGCTGCGGTAGAAGCTGGATCGGAACATCCTTTAGCCCAGGCAATTGTCCAAGGAGCCAAAGATAAGGACCTGCCTATCCCAACCTTAAACAACTTCCAGTCTATCACCGCCCGGGGGGTAGAAGGAGAAGTTAATGGGAAGTTGGTGCACGTAGGAAGTCGCCGTCTTCTTGCAGAGCAAGGAGTAGAACTGAATGATCTGGACAAGATATTAGAGCCACTCGAGGTACAAGGAAAAACAGCCATGTTGGTGGCAATAGACAGACAAGCAGCGGGAGTGGTCGCTGTCGCCGACACAATCAAAGAGGACTCTAAATCAGCCATCAAGGCCATGCACGATTTGAATATCCACGTGGTAATGGTAACTGGAGATAATGAAAGAACCGCTAAATTTGTCGCTGAGCAGGTAGGTATTGATGAAGTTCTGGCTAACGTATTGCCTGAAGGAAAAGTGGATTCGGTTAAACAACTACAAGCCAAATACGGTAATAGTGTAGCAATGGTAGGAGACGGCATCAATGATGCACCTGCATTGAAGCAAGCTAATGTCGGCATTGCTATTGGGGCAGGTGCGGATGTTGCGATCGAGGCCGCAGAAGTGACTTTGGTTCAGGGACAACTAACCAAACTCGTGGAAGCAATTTTGCTCTCTAAGGCGACCTTTAGAAAAATTGTTGAGAACCTGTTTTGGGCATGGTTTTACAACTTAGCTTCGATCCCGGTAGCAGCTCTGGGGCTACTTCATCCGATGATTGGTGTTATCGCCATGACAGTTAGCTCGTTATCAGTTATCGGAAACTCCATCCTTCTGAAACGCGCCAAGATCACCGTTAAATAGCCCGGGGGTAACTATGAGCCAACATTCATCATCATTTTGGTGTAGTAGTTCAGACTCGATCTGACAGTCGCCCGTTTTAAGCTGGTGTCTGTCAGATTAAATCTGGGTTAATTTCTTTTCAGCCCAGATTCGTTTTCCATCAAGTAATGTTTCCAACGGCGTTCTAC
>NZ_JBHRYB010000014.1:0-195000 GCF_042648445.1 Bacterioplanoides pacificum | reverse complement strand
TGATGGGATTGTTAGACTCAAGCATAGAGAGTTTCCTTTGTGTTTGATTTTGATTCGACACCAACATCAAAACGGGAAACTCTCTTCTTTTCAAATCGAAGTGTCAGATCAGGTCTGAACTAATACACTATAACCGATTACTGTAATTGAGTTAGAAGCTAACCTTTAACAATTCCTACCTTATCTGACGCCCCTACCTGGTGGCGTCGAACTATTAATTCTACGATATATTTATATCTTCTCAACTCCACCCAAAGCATCATTCCTTCAGCCACGACAAGCTGTTAACAACAACCTCTTTTATAAGTTCACTTTCCAACCGATTTAAAATTACCGTTATCACCTAAGACCACTTCTTAATTCTTTTCCATCCACCTATATTTTCGTACCAACTAAGAAATCTCCTGAAGATACGAAAACAATATATTCCCAACAGCCTGTACCAATTGCGTATTTGTTATCGGAATCTGCATCATCCAATCCGTGGGATACGATCTAAGCTTTTAACCTGTCGTTGCAGAGCAGGGTTATGCAAGAAAATATCTACATCAATAGTGAGATTTATACGAAATTAACAAAAAATTAAGAGCAAGTAGAAATTCGCCGAATATAGATTATTAGCAACATCACTCAGCCGTTTAGAAAATGGTCTTCGTAGACTGCTATGGTCTTAAACGGATATTTCATTAATAATGACGTGGCTGCTATATATTAAAATATGTCTTAGATTTTAGATTATGCAGAGGATTCAGGAATAAAAGCTTCCCTATACTTTGTCATAGGAGAAAATAAAGGGAAACTTTTTTGAAAGCAGTGAGCTCGGGTATTAAGAAATACCCGAGTGGATGGGTTAGCTCGATTGTTCTTTGTTAAATGACTTTACTTCAGTCCTTTTTACGATTGAATAAATCGCTGGCAACACGATAAGAGTTAATATCACTGCACTGGTCATTCCCCCTACCATGGGTGCAGCAATACGACTCATCACTTCCGATCCAGTCCCTGTACCATATAAAATAGGTAACAATCCGATGATAATAGTGGCAACAGTCATCATCACAGGCCTCACACGCAAACCAGCACCATGTAATAGCGCTGCTTGATATTCAGCATCTGATATCGAACGCTCCTCCCTTTTTGCTTCATCTTTAAGTTCTTCTAGTGCCTGATTTAAATAAACCAGCATTATCACGCCAATTTCAACCGCAACTCCGGCTAGCGCGATAAAACCTACACCAACAGCAACGGAAAAGTTAAATCCTTCTAAATACATCAGCCACAATCCACCAATCATGGCCATTGGTAACGTAACAATAATAATAGCCACTTCACTGATTGCCCTGAAGTTTAAATAAAGCAAAATAACAATGATGGCGAGAGTTAAAGGAAGCACGTAAGTGAGTTTCTCTTTTGCTCGTTCCATATACTCGTACTGTCCGGCCCAGGAAATTGAATAACCCGCTGGCAAGTCCAGATTGTTCGTCAGGTGCTCCTTCGCATTCTCTACGTAGGTCCCAACATCAACACCATCGATATCAATAAAGCTCCAACCGTTAATGCGAGCGTTTTCACTTTTAATTCCCGGAGGGCCATTTTCAACCCGGATATCAGCTACGTCACCGAGTGCAATACGTTGACCTTTCGGCGTCACAACCGGTAGTCGTGACAACTGCTCAGGGGAGTCTCGATAATCCTGTGGATATCGTAGGTTAACCGGATACCGTTCCTGACCTTCCACGGTCTGGGTTACGTTCATCCCTCCTATGGCGGTAGATACAACTTGCTGAACATCTTCAATATTTAAACCGAAACGGCTGGCTTTATCCCGGGATATGTCAACCTTGATATAACGCCCACCAGCGACTCGCTCAGAGTAAACTGAGGCGGTGCCATCAACCTGAGGCAACAGTTGTTCGATTTGCTGCCCTATTTCCTGGATTTTAGCCAGATCTGGCCCAGCAACCTTAATTCCTACAGGGGTTTTTATACCAGTAGCCAACATATCAATTCTTGTTTTAATTGGCATAACCCAGGCGTTGGTTAATCCAGGGAATTTAACCAGTTTATCAAACTCAGCCTTTAGCGAGTACGTTGTAACGCCGTCACGCCACTGTTCTTTTGGTTTCAGCTGGATAAAAGTTTCAATCATAGTCAAAGGTGCCGGATCAGTTGCCGTTTCTGCGCGCCCAACCTTACCGAATACATTTTCTACCTCAGGAACAGTACGGATAAGTTTATCCGTTTGTTGCAGTAGCTCTCTGGCCTTACCGATAGAAATCCCCGGATAAGTTGTAGGCATGTACATCAGATCACCCTCATCAAGTGGAGGGATAAATTCACTACCAATTTTATCAACCGGCCAGAAGCCCACGACTGTAACTAAGATGGCGGCTATGATCGTCGCAATAGGAAACTGCATAACTCGCTTTAGAACCGGCATATAAACTGCGATTAGTAAACGGTTTAAAGGGTTTTTCTTCTCAGAAATAACCTTTCCTCGGATAAAATAGCCCATCAGAACAGGGACTAAAGTAATTGCCAGGCCAGCAGATGCCGCCATGGCGTAAGTTTTTGTATATGCCAGGGGCGAGAACATCCGGCCTTCTTGTGCTTCCAGAATGAAAACTGGTAAGAAGGAAACAGTAATGATTAGCAAACTAAAGAACAGAGCAGGTCCCACTTCGCTGGCTGCCTTTGCAACGACTTCCCAGCGATTTTTATCGGTCAGAGGTATGCCTTTTTTATTCAGAGTCTCCATATGCTTATGCATATTCTCAATCATCACAATTGCACCATCAGTCATTGCTCCAATGGCAATTGCAATACCACCCAAGGACATGATGTTAGCGTTTATCCCTTGCATATACATGATGATAAACGATACCAAAATCCCTAATGGTAAGGTTACAACCGCGACAATCGATGAACGTAAATGAAACAAAAATGCGACACAGACAAGCGCAACTACCGCTAACTCTTCCAGTAGCTTACTCCAGAGATTATCGACGGCACGATCAATCAATTTGGATCTGTCATAAACCGATACAACCTCAACTCCTTCTGGCAAAGAAGATTTAAGAGATTCTAATTTTTCTTTTACACCCTTGATGGTTTGCTGTGCATTCTCGCCAAAGCGCATAACAACCACACCACCAACAACTTCACCTTCACCATTTAATTCGGCAATTCCTCGGCGCATTTGTGGGCCAAGATTGATATCCGCCACGTCACCAATACGCAATGGCGTTCCCTGATCATTAATACCAAGTGGTATTTTCTCAATATCCTTAACAGATTGGATGTAACCGGTGGCAGTAACCATATATTCAGCTTCTGCCATTTCAACAACCGAGGCACCTGTTTCTCTATTTCCTCGTTTCAATGCCATTTGAATGTGACTGAGCGGTACATTGTAGGCTCTGAGTTTATCGGGATCGACCTGAACCTGATACTGTTTGACCATGCCACCAACCGCTGCCACCTCAGAAACACCGGGTACGGTTTGTAATTCGTACTTCAGAAACCAATCCTGAATACTGCGTAACTGGCTTAAATCATGCTTTCCCGTTTTATCCGTCAGTGCATAAATATAAACCCAACCAACTCCGGTAGCATCGGGTCCCAATTGGGGTTTGGCTGATCCAGGTAAGCTGGATGCCACCTGGCTTAAATATTCTAATACCCGGCTTCTCGCCCAATAAAGGTCCGTGTCATCATCAAAGATTATGTAGACGTACGAGTCACCAAAAAATGAGTATCCACGAACCGTCTGGGCTCCGGGCACAGAGAGCATAGCGGTAGTCATTGGAAACGTGACTTGATCCTGAACAACCTGAGGAGATTGCCCCGGATAGCTGGTTTTAATAATCACCTGCACATCTGACAAATCAGGAATAGCATCAACAGGTGTCTTCTTTAAGGAATATAATCCCCCAAAAGTAACGATCAGGGTAATTAATACTACAAAGAAACGGTTGCTTACCGACCATCGGATTATAGATTCAATCATAACAAAACTTCTCTATATCTTATTAATGGCCACTGTGATCCGAATGATCAGCGGCGTCTTTTCCCTGCTTATCAGAACCCATATCAGAGGTATCTAAAGAAATTTCAGTAATGACAAAATCATCCCGTACTTCAAAGGTGAATATAACTTTGTCTCCTGCAGCAAAGTCAGAAATATCGATGCCTTCTGCGAGAGTAAAATCCATCGTCGCTTCAGGCCTGTTCCATTTTTCGATTGGGCCACGAGTGATATTTAAACTTTGGTTTGTGGCACTTATCAAATTAACTATGCCTGCTACGGTTGCTGAGGAAACTTCAGGTTCTGACATAATATGAATACCCGTGACTTCATAATCATTCTCGTCAGTTTTACTCACTTCGAAATGCAGTGATTGACCAGCTTCTAAAGCAGCAATATCAACACGATTGGATACACTAAAATCCATAGTCATAGATGGCCAATCCCAGGCTTCAGCCGGGCCATGTGAAATATTGGCCATACGGTGTTCGGTCATAACACTGTTGACCTGTCCTTCCATCCAAACCGATTCAGGAACTTCCTCATGCGTCATTCGCTTAAAATCCGAACTTTTACTGGATTCGGAATCAATAAGAAACTGAGCTGACGTCACAACAGTATCTGCTTCGCTAAGGCCATCTAAAATTTCAATACTGTTCAGATCTACCCGGCCTATTGTTACCGCGACAGATTTAAACTGACCATCACCCAGAGCAAGTACTACCCGGTCTTGTTTGCCAGTTCGGATGACAGCTTCTTTAGGTACCAGAATTGCGTTATTTGCCTGATTAGCGTGAATTGATATCTGGGCGAACATATTCGGCTTTAATTGGTAGTCTGGGTTATCAAATTTCAATCTCACACGAAGTGTTCTCGTTTTGTTGTTTAGCGTTGGATATACGTAATCCACTACGCCTGCCCACTCCTGTCCCGGAAGGTAATCAAGTGTCATTGAAACGGGAAGGCCCTCTTTTATAAGAGCTGAGTCACGCTCAAATACTTCAGCTTCGACCCATACCTGATCCAGCTTTCCTATGCTCAGCAATGTATTTCCTGGTTTTACAAAGAACCCTTCGCGGATTTTCAGGCCATCAACCACGCCTGACTGCGGTGAATAGAAAGTAATGCTCTGCTGGACTTTCTGGCTTTGATACAACTGATCAATAAATTTATCAGATAGCTGTAATGCCCTTAAACGATCCTTAGCGGCCTTAATCAAAGGTTTATTATTTCGATTAATTGCGATAAGCAATTCTTCCTGTGCATTCACAAGCTGGGGCGAATATAGCGTATATAGCGGCTGGCCCTTGTCTACCGGATTGCCAGCAGCTTTGACATATAGCTTCTCAATCCAACCATCGACACGAGGGTGAATATGAACTAACTGATCTTCATCGTATTGAACATAACCTACCGTCGATATATTTGTATGGATGTTTTTCAGTTCAACCGGCGAGGTTCGAACACCAAGGTTATTAACAACATGAGGAGAGATCTTTACCGCACCAGGTCCAAAACCATCACTTGAAGAGTCCTCTTCGTACACAGGCACCAGATCCATCCCCATCGGAGACTTGCCAGGTTCATCTCTGCGATAATTTGAATCCATTGGCGCAACCCAATAGAGTGGTTTTTTCTCTCCGGATGCGTCGCCTGCTCCATTAGAGCCCGAAGGTACTTTTATTACGCTTAATATACCTGCACCAAGAAATGCCCCCAGAACAGCCGCAACAACTAATTTTAATCGTGATTCTTTTGTGTTCTCAGACATTATTTACCTCCAAAATCCTGACTGGTGCCTTTATTAATATTGCTATAGCCGTCTGCTGATGCTATTGCGAAAAAGTAGTTGATCCGGGCTATTGTTTTCAGCACTTCAACATCGATTTTTAATGCCGAAATGCGGGTATTCAGCTCAGCGATTCTGGCTCTGACAACTTCTGAGAAATCACCATCATCATTGGTATAAGCTGTTAACGTTACTTCTGCCTGTTCATAGGACTTGGTCAATAACTGGTCGTTATACAGAGATTGTCGCTGCAATAAACGGTTGAGTTTTTTTATCTCTCGCTCGACTGCGCTGATCATTTTTTTTATGAGTAGCAATTTTTCTGTTTTTACAGATTCAGTCTCAGCAATCGACGCTGCAACCTGCTTATCTTGTCTATTGCCCGTGAACAAAGGCAGATCAAAAGAGATACCGACTGAAAACAAGTCGGCACGTTCCTGTCCTGAAGGCATGTCATCCCGATAGCTGTAACTGGCATTCACCCCCCACTGAGGCTTATATTGCTGTTTGGCAAGATCAACCCCTTTTTCAGACACTCGTTCCTTAATATCAATGGCTAATATTGCTGGATGATCTGAAAACTCCTGAGCTAACCTGCTTCTGAAATGTTTACCTGGTGGTAATATTGATGGGTTATCCAGTTCAATTTCTGGCAGATGATCTGAGGTTAAAAACGTTTGGGGTTGTCGGTCAAAGTCAAAGGCACCTTCCAAATTACTGTTATCAAATACATGTAACCATTCATTCAGCCGGGCGATTGTCGATTCAAGTTTTTGTTTCTGCGTCGTAAGACGATCTTCTAACTGCACTATCTCCAATTGGGCTCTGATAACATCTTGCTGTCTCGTTTTTCCTAGCGCAGTGGAATAACTCGCCTTAGCAACCTCAACCATTTGCTCAAATAATTGCCAATCCGACTCAATGAGATGTATCGTTTTTTGAGCAAGATAAGCTTCAAGCCAAAGCTCAGACACCATTACTTTCAATTTTTCCTTTCGATCAGCCCGCAGGAATGGAAATTCAGATGCCTTGATTTTTAGCTGACTTTCTTTTAATTCCAGAGTATTACCTCTAGGGAACATTTGGGTGACACCAACTTTGAATTGAGTCATACCCTCCTGATCAAACTCCCATGAGTCCGTTGGCAGGTTCATCATGCTTATGGAAATTTTGGGATCGGGCAAGGTGCTTGATGCGATACTGCGATGATTTGCTGCCTCCTGCTTTAGCTGACTACTATAAAGCCAGGGGTCATTTTTCTGGGCGATACTGATAGCCTGCTCTAAAGAAATCACTTGTTGAGCATGTACCGACAATACGGACATGCTAACCATCACCCCCAAAGACAGCTTCGCCAGGAACAGTGACCTTGGAATGGCAAATAAGAGCTTCATCAGAACTGGTCCTCATACGTATTAATCTCAGCATAGACCTTACTACTTCCATCTTTCAGAAGCAGTAACACCTGATAAGGCATAAACTTATCACCCACTTCCATTCCAGGTGAGCCAACAGGCATCGCGGGGACAGAAAGCCCAATAGCGTTTGAATTGCTTTCAGAGAGGAACTGGTGAATTAATTTTGCCGGAACATGCCCTTCAAAGGTATATCCATCGCTTGATACTGCGGTATGGCAAGATCTGAAGTTTTGTTTGATACCATACTTATCTTTGATTGCACTGATTTTTTTAGTCTCTTTTGAGGTGACATCAATCCCTTCATTTTCAATGTGTTTAACCCATTTTTTACAGCAACCACATGCAGGGTGTTTATATACCAATAATTCAGGCGTTCCAGGCTGGTATTGATTACTTTCAGCAAGTACAGATAGTGGAAACAACAATATCATTAATGTCAGTTTGACTAATTTTTGCATTATCTCGGCCTTTAAAATAATTAATTTCATTTTTATCTTATTCACTACATCAGTATGAAAGCATCAGGTCCATAGTCAGCTTATTTCACTGATCTTCCTGACCTCTTGCTGTTAATATCTGATATTGCTCTTTTGTCAGCGACGGTAGCCTTTGTAAAAAAGACACCATATTCCAAATACGTTCGTCACTATGAGTTGGTCCCCACGCAGGCATTCCTGAGGCTTTAATTCCGTGTTTTATTATCCAGAATTGTCGTTGTATTTCTGCGTCCTTGCCATGCTCGTCACTGCCACTGCTATGTTCATGTCCATGATCTTGAGGTGCTTCGGTCAGGTTTGGTGGAGATGGGTAAAGACCAATCGTAAAGTCACTCTCTTTTACCTCCGGCTCAAGATGACAGCCCGCACACATATCATTGTAGTCAGCCCCGCCAGCTAATAGTCGGTCTGATGTATTCAGATCATCCGGTACCTGGATATTACTCGCAGCACGAGCGATGGAACGTTCGCGCAAAGTTTCTAACATCCAGTAACTCAGTTTGTTATGAGGCACATCAGCCCCCATTGGATATAGGCCTGAGTATATAAACAGCCCCCCGCCTATCAGGCCAACAGCCGAAATAATGAACATGCTTTTAATAAAGGCTGTAAAAGTAGGCATGGGAGCTCCTTATATATTCGGATTAGTGTTTGTGGCCAGAATGCTGTTTTTCTGACTGTTTTTTGGAGGCATCAACTGAACTGTTGTGATTCATACCCTTCATGCCATTACCATGGCCCATATGTTTCATACACTGCTTCATCATGGCCTGCATAACCGGATCATTCTTATTCATTCGTTTGTGATCCATATCCTTCATTGCTGCGCAATCCGGGCTTTCTGCATTTTTCATATGTTCTTTGGGATCATGGGCCTGGGCCGAAAATGTCATGCTCAAAGCAGTTAAAACGAAAGCCGGAATCAGAATTTTATTTTTCATAGGTTTTTCCTCTAAGGGTTATGTGATGTTTTTAACGTGCTGATGATTAGAACCAGAATCTAAGCCCGATGGAGGCCTGAGTTTCTGATCGGCTCTCTCCATCAGCCTGGCGATAATCAGCTGTATCGCCAAAAGTGTTCGACTGCTCTACCCCAATATAAGGGGCGAACTGACGATTGAATTCGTATCGAAGACGTAAGCCGAGAGACATGTCTGATAAACCTGAGCCAATGCCATTATCGGAATCATCCCTGCCATAGATATTCAACTCAGCACGGGGTTGCAGAATCAAACGCTGAGTCATTAATAATTCGTATTCCGCCTCAGCAGACAAAGCAGTCCGCCCGCCGTCGTCCAGATACGCAGTAACATCCAGCTCAAACCAGTAAGGTGCTAATCCCTGTACTCCCAAAGCCAACCATTGACGACCTTTGCCCTCTTTATATTGGTCAAACCGGATACCGAACTGGGTATCAAAATTAGCGTTTAATGCATGACCCCAGAGCAGATCGGTAGAGCTTTCTTCCAAGGCCCCATCTTTAATATCGCCTTCGGCTTTGACCACAAACCGATCGAAGGTCACTCCGTACCAGGCCTGAAGGTCGTAAGTAGTGCTTTCACTGTCTTCCAGATATTCAAAACGATTGCCCATTACAGCCCAGAAAGCATGTTCGTCAGCCAGTTTTAGTTGCCGGGGACCCGATTGCGCATACGGCCCTTCGGTCAAGGTAAAGCCATCTGAGTAGGCGTGTGGATCCCGAGCATTGGCTGGGGCACTTCCCCCCTGCATCTGACTCATTTTGTGATGCTGGGGACCAACATCCCCAGCCATGTCCATTTGCGCTACGGCATGATTGATCGGTAAACCACTGGCAGTAAGAACCACTGCTGTTAACAGGTTTAAGCTCTTTATTTTCATGACTTTTTTCATGACACCACTACCTCACGAAACATGCCTGCGTCCATATGAAACAATAAATGACAATGCCAGGCCCAACGCCCCAAATCATGAGGTGTTGTAAGGAAACTGATACGCTGTGCTGGCTGAACAGGTATTGTGTGGCGGCGCACACGGAGTTCGCCCTGATCCGTTTCCAACTCACTCCACATACCGTGTAAATGCATCGGGTGAGTCATCATCGTATCGTTTTGCAGAATGATTCTGACACGCTCGTTCTGGCGTAAAGATACTGGCGTACTTTTGCCGAACTCGAGTCCGTCAAATGACCAGCTGTAACGCTCCATATTGCCAGTAAGATGGAGCTCTAACTCCCTTACCGGGGTTCGATAATCATCAATAACACCGTCAATTGATTTTAAATCTGCCAGGGTTAGCACACGGTGGCCGACTGGCCTTAGCCCTTTCTTACTTAAATCCCGCAGGCCAATACCAGGGTCATTCAGTTTCGTGCTGGGGGTGTCGACTCGCATATCCACAGATGCACCGTACTCTGTACGTGCGTGTTGTACTGTACCTGATGGCTTGCTGAGATCGTGCTTAATTTCCTGCGTATCCTGAGAACTGTGCTGGCTATGATTCATGGCCATGCCACTCATGCCTTTGTGATTCATAGAACCCATCATGTCGGCCATAGTCAGCCACTCGACGGGGTCAACTGACGGCACCGGGGCAGATAACCCCTGGCGGGTCGCTAAGGTACCCAATGCATAACCGCTGCGATCCATGCTTTGTGCGAAGAGCGTATAAGCATCATTCTGAGGTTCGACCATCACATCATAGGTTTCCCCCGGGCCAAAACGGAATTCATCGACAGTGACCGGCTCCACATCCTGACCATCTGCCTGGATAACTGTCATCCTGAGGCCTGGAATGCGCACATCATAAAAGCTGTTACTGGCAGCATTGATAAAACGAAGACGTACACGTTCACCAGGCTTAAACAGCCCCGTCCAGTTACCTGCCGGTGTCGTGCCATTCATCAGATAGGTCATGGTGGCAGCGGATAAATCGGCAAGGTCGGTTGGATTCATACGCATCCGGTTCCACATCTGACGTTTTTCCAGAGCCGATTGCAGCCCCATATCCGAAACATCACGAGTAAAGTCGAAAAAAGTAGGCTGGCTTAAGTTGTATACATCGCTTTGTACTTTCAATTTACTGAAAACACTCATCGGATCTTCGTCTGTCCAGTCAGACAGCTGAATTACATGATCCTGATCTGATTGATGTTTTTCTCCGGTACGCGGCTCAACAATCAATGCACCATACATACCCGTCATTTCCTGAAAGCCAGAATGACTGTGATACCAGTAGGTGCCGCTTTGGCGTAACTTGAATCGATAGACAAAGGTTTCCCCTGGCGCAATCCCTTTAAAGCTGATACCCGGCACACCATCCATCTCATAGGGCAATAAAATGCCATGCCAGTGGATTGATGTCGGAACGGACAGCTTGTTAGTCACACGAATTGTTACTTCATCCCCCTCACGTAAACGCAGAGTTGGCGCGGGAACAGAGCCATTGATCGTTGTCGCCATACGAACGGCACCAGTAAAGTTCACTGGCATCTCAGCAACAACAAGATCAATCTCACGACCTCTGAGAACCGGGATTGAATCAGAAGAAGCTGATGCTTTACTGCCCGCATGAACCCAGGAAGGAAGAGCAGCTAACAATCCGCCTGCAGCAATCCCCTGGACAAACGTACGGCGGTTGAGATGGGTAGGCGAAAGTGCCTTTGTATCAGTGTTTATCAAAGCTAGCCTCCTAGCGCATGTTAAAGGAGCGTTGTAGTCTTTCCTTTATAATGAATAAGAGGTACTGTCAGAGAGATTACGCCCACATTACAAGAATGTAATGAAGAGGTAATCTTGATGATCCCTGGCCTTTATATAGTGGGGCTTGTAAAAAGGAGTGGTTAAATGCGCTTATTGGTCGTCGAAGACGAAATAAAAACCGGGGATTACTTAAAAACCGGTCTATCAGAATCTGGGTTTATGGTAACACTGATTCGTAACGGGTTAGATGCTCATCACCTAGCTATGACAGAAGATTTTGACCTGTTAATTCTTGATGTAATGTTGCCAGATATTGATGGTTGGCGAATCCTGCAGTCTATTCGTGAAGCTGGAAAAAATACTCCTGTGCTATTTCTGACGGCTCGGGATAGTGTCGAAGATCGAGTGAAAGGTTTAGAGCTCGGAGCAGACGACTATTTAATAAAGCCTTTCGCTTTTACCGAACTTTTAGCCCGGGTTCGGACGCTACTGCGCAGAAACTCGCTTCAACTGGCAGACGATAAACTTTCCATAGCAGACCTGACAATAGACATACCGCGCAGACGCGTACATAGGGGAGGAAAGAAAATCAGCCTGAGTAACAAGGAGTTTTGTTTATTAGAATTACTTGCCAGGAGAGAAGGCGAAGTACTTCCCAGGTCTTTAATTGCCTCACAAGTCTGGGATATGAACTTCGATTCAGATACAAATGTCATTGATGTTGCTATCAGACGTTTACGAGCCAAAGTAGATGATGACTTTTCCACAAAGTTAATTCATACCATTCGTGGAATGGGATACAAACTAGAGTTAGAAAATAATGAAAACTCCTAAGTTTCCAGTATTAAGCCCCTCATTTTCCCTTACAAACAGGGTTATGCTGTTTGTTGCAATGTCAACGACCATCAGTTTGCTCATTATAGGGATTTCTATAAAAAGTGCTGTATCCCACCACTTTAAGCAACAGGATGCGGAAGAACTTGAAGTTATTACCAAAGCGGTCATAAAGTCTTTTACGCAAATCGAAAGCAAGGAATCTTCACAAGCAAAACTGGATAATGCAATAACTGGCCACCACGGAGTATATTTTCAAATATGGAATGAAAATAAAGACCTTTTATACGGGCCAGAAGCTTTAAGATCGAGAGAGCAGGTTTTTGCTACTAATGCTAAAGAAACCATCCAAATAGCTCATCTGGAACAGTGGGAAAAAGACGGGCACGTTTATAGAGGAATAACCACCAGCTTCTCTGATAAGGGTAAACAGTATAGGGTCGCTGCCGCTATAGACATGGGATTTCATGTTCATTTTTTAGACGGGTTTAGTTATACATTGTGGATAGTAATGGCGTTAGCTGGCGTATTAACTCTTTTAGCTGGATGGCTTGGCGTTCACCAAGGCCTGGCACCACTTAGAACGCTAGGCGATGCCATGCAGAAAGTTAACCCTGACAAGTTAGATGTCTACATGAATACTGATGATGTTCCTGAAGAACTGGTAGGGTTAGTTAAATCATTTAACTTAATGACAAGTCGCCTGAAAGAAAGCTTCGAAAAGTTAACCAACTTTTCTTCAGATATCGCTCACGAATTAAGAACACCTTTAGCTAATATAATTACTCAGACTCAAGTTGGATTAGGAAAACACCGAGATCTAGAAGAGTATAAAGAACTGCTTTACTCCAATCTTGAAGAGATGGAGAGGCTCGCAAAAATGATCAATGAAATGCTTTGGATAGCAAAGAGCGATAACGGACTTATTACAATAGAAAAATCTCAGATTAATTTGCACCAAGAAGTCAGCACAATAAAGGATTTCTTCGAAGCACTTCTGGAAGAAAATGAAATAACATTATCATTTCAAATGGATGCCCCTTCTCTGGAATTTGATCGGGCTATGCTACAACGTACGCTTTCAAACCTGATCTCAAATGCAATACGATACACAGAGCCAGGAAACACAATTGCTATTAAATCCTGGGAAACATTGGAATCCATATATATAGCAGTAGAGAACCCTGGCTCTGATATACCTGCAGAATATCTTCCAAAACTTTTTGACAGATTCTATCGCATCGATCCATCACGCCAAAAAGGAACCGAAGGAACAGGCCTTGGCCTATCAATAGTCAGGGCGATTGTGGTAGCTCATGGTGGCTCTATTAATGCAACTTCTGGAGATGGGCTAACTTCATTTGTTATGAATTTTCCGAAGCCATATATAGAGAAGCGAGGATAACACCTGACACATGCAGCATATTGACTGGTACTAATGTTTTCTTGATTGTTTATCCATCCCCTTCCCAGAATCCGTTGATAAAAGTTCAACATTACCTGCACCTTTCGGTATAGCTATTGTTTCTTCGCTACCCTCCCTTCTACAGGCCGAAAAACCGTGTTCTACGATCTTTGAGTTCTACATTACTTTTCTGAGCAGGAGTCGAGTCCGACTTCATCAAAACATAGAAAGGTAATTCAAAATGATCATTCATTGTCCATTATGTAAATCAGATGCAGTAATAACCAAAAACACAGGCCGTAAGACCGGCGGAACCGTCGGTACAGTTGCAGGAGCTGCTGGTGGAGCTGCGGCCTCATATTCAGGAGCACAAGCAGGCGCTACAGCCGGAATGGTAGCTGGCCCGATTGGCGCCCTGCTCGGGGGTATTGCCGGAGCCGTTATCGGTGGCCTAGTTGGCGGCACCGCTGGCGGAGTAACCGGCTCAACTCTTGGGAAGAGTGTTGATGAAAACATTCTCGATAACCACCTATGCACTAAGTGCGGTCATGAGTTCAGTTCTAATTCTTAATTCCTTACAACCGTATATTAGAGGTAGCTAATATGTCTCATTTAGTAGAAAGCATGGCATACGTGGGCGACATGCCCTGGCATAAACTTGGCTCTCGCCTGGAGAAAGGCATGCCACTAGAGGTTTGGGCTGATAAAGCAGGTTTAAACTGGGAAATTAATCGAAGTCCTGTGATGTTCGATACAGGCCAAGAAAAAGAAAGTTTACTTTCGTTCGAAGATAAATCGGTTCTTTACCGATCCGACACTGGCAATGCACTGTCTGTAGTAGGACAACGGTATAACGTCGTACAGCCTCGTGAGATCTTAGAGTTCTACAAAGACCTCACAGAAGTATCTGGTTTTGAGTTAGAAACCGCTGGCGTATTGAAGGGAGGTAAGAAAATATGGGCTCTAGCCCGTACAGGCCAGTCCACCAGCTTAAAGGGGAACGACACTAGCAATGGCTATGTATTACTGGCAACCGCGTGCGATGGCTCCATGGCCACCACAGCTCAGTTCACTAGTGTACGTGTGGTTTGTAATAACACACTGGCGATCTCGATCTCTCAGGACAAGGAAGGCGCGGTTAAGATTCCCCATAGCACTAGCTTCGACCCGGAAGCCATTAAAAAGCAACTGGGTATATCAGTATCGTCCTGGGACACCTTTATGTATCAGATGAAGATACTCAGCGAGCGGAAGGTATCATTGAAAGAAGCACGTAGCTTTTATCATGAGGTTCTTATACCGCCACATAATCTAGGAAACGATAATGCGGGGGTTAAATCGATAGCAAAAGCGATCAGCCTATATGAAGGCAATGGCCGGGGTTCTCAACTGGAATCTTCACGCCACACCGCCTATGGCCTACTCAATTCCATTACCGAATTCGTAGACCACGAGAAACGTGCAATAACTGCTGAACACAGGATGGATTCTGCCTGGTTTGGGCATGGAGCCACCACTAAGAAAAAAGCGCTCGATGCAGCTCTATCCTTGGTAGCTTAGGCTATTCGATCAACCTCAAGCAGTTCGCTCCATCACTTCTTTAAGCCCTTCAAGGGGATCAACCCCAAGAGCTTCGCAGTACTGGATGAACTCAACAACATCCAAGCGTCTTTCTCCCTGCTCAGTCTTACCGACGAATGAGTGAGGAGTATCAAGTTTTTCAGCTAGATCCCTCATGGTCATTCCGTGTTTCTCACGAACCGACTTAAGCCAGGTGGTTAGACGCTGATGTTCTGGACTGTTTAATGACTTATGCATTGTTCCTATTCTAGGTACGCGATACCATGTACCCGTTTTAGGAACAAGCTGTATACAAACGACACTCAGCTCAGTACTAACTCCAATTCACAGTCACCACATACCCAATAAGGAAGACAAATGAACAAATTAATTATCAGCGCTTTATGCCTAACCGGGCTAACAGCCTGCTCAGAGCCAAATATTTCCATTTCTATTTACGAAAAACATGAACCTATTTTGGGGATTAGGTATGAGGAGATATGGATCAAAGCACTAGAAGATGAAGTGACAATCAACGGAGTTGTTGGCAATCGTGGCGGGTGTCGTATGCAAAATAAAAGCTACCCACACAAACTCGCTTTTGGAGAAGTATTTATACTAGGAGCGTATGAATGTGACGTACTAGAGCTAGAGGTAACGACTAACACAGGAGACTGGGCAGAAACATACGACGGATACAAGTAAGACCTCCGCTACAGCCCAGAACAGTGCGTTCAGCCAGGCTCACCATGTCGGTACATATCCATACAATCAGGATACCGTACCGACAACAATACAAATCAAGCAGCCTCATCTCTCTCCGCGACTCGCGCTAATATCCACTCCTCTACCTCACTCTCCAGCCACCCCACCGAGCGGGTACCTAAAGGGATTGGCTTTGGAAAGAAATCCTCAGAAATGTATTTGTAGATTGTAGAGCGAGCCAAAGCAGTGCAGTCCATTACTTCTTTCAGCTTTAAGATTTTCATGGTTAGTTATCTCAGTAGTCTTAACACATGAGATCAGCGCTCCATTTAAAAAAGTGCTGCTTACACTCGACTGCCCCCAAAATGCCTTGCCTGGCTACCGTATGACTTGGTAGCCACCTTTGCAAAGTAACTGACCCGATAGAACAAGTTATTGAAGTCATCCACATACGAGGGGCTACTGCTATTCAGCAGATAAGTGGAGTTGGCAGGGAAATACACTGCACCTGCAATGTCTTCAAGTCTCATCCCTAAAGCACTGGCCCAGGCCGCTCGAATACGATATGCCAAGTTCCCTTGCTCAGCCTGAAAGTTACCTAAACAGTTATAGGTATCAGCATTGAAAAGCAGTAAGACATGGTAATGAGGAGTTTCGGACGTATCTTGCTCTCTCACCCAAATGAAACGCAACGTGCAGTTATGCACTCTCTTACCCTCTCTTCTCTTAGCATTTAGGTCTGCAACAACCTGAGCTCTAAGCGATGCGATAAAGCGAGATATCACAGCAGCATCTAGTTTTTTAGCATTCGGAGGGAAACGTAAGTCAACACGTACAGCTAATGTTCTTGGATGACATTGCAAAGCTCTTCGCAAGACCTTCTCACTAGACTCGAGGTAGTTTACGACTAGAGGGCCATGCCGGGACTGTATAGGCATATCATTGAAATATGCTTCTGTAGTGATTTCTAAGCTAGAAGGGATTGTTAGCTGTATAGACATTTGTGTTTGCTCCTGCAGTTAGTTAACACACAGGTATCAGCAAGAGCATTATTTCTTGTCACACATACGAATCAGATACTTAGAGCACTAGTCAGTGCTCTAAGTATCTGATGTTAGTTGTCTCTATAAATACTAGTTATAACCGACACATAACCCCTGCTCAAAAACAGGTGTAAGCCACCATGGGTATTGAGTAGCGCTTACTTTCTAGTGTCAAAAATTACTCTGCAAATATTAAAACTAGCTTACAAAATTTGAACAAAGGGAGCTATATACAAAGCATTAATGAAAACTAAAATATTTTTTCTTTTTATTTTTAAATTATTATACCCTAGTAGTTAGTGGACACTAACGAGAAGTTTTGATCTTTCCACTCAACTGTTTGATAGCCAATGAGTATCTCGTATTCTCGTGGCAAAGTTTCTTGATGCATGCCTTTCTGCTTACGCCTTGTTCTGGAAAGCTCTTTGATAACTTTCAGCCTCTTAAGCTCATCCAAGTGCTTATTGACTGTATCCTTTCCATAGCCAGTCAAATCACCAATCTGCCTGAATGTAGTATTAGCAACATGGCCTCGATAATCAGCCATTCCATCTAAAACAATCAAAACGTACTTTAAATTGCCAGCAAGGCCCACAATTGTTCTGTGAAGAAGAAGGTCACGAAGACGCTCCATTTTATACTTCGGCACCCAATTCCCAAATTCGCTCCACTTTCCAAAATGCTCACTATCCAATGGTGAGAACGAAGAAGGATCCCACACTGTATGCCCTCCGCTTTGAGCACTGATTAAAGATGGCTCCCAATAAATATCGCCTACATGCGGCACACGCTGACAGCATTGGTAACGACCTTTAGTATAGCGCGTATAAACAGGGAGCCCTTGCACTACCTGCCCATCAATAATAAGACCTTCTTCACCTTCTAGCAGCGAATAGTGCGTGTTTACATCTGATTGATCGACTACGTATGGAGAAAAGTTTACGCCTGTCTCCAAGTCAAACGCCACTTGACCAAACGATCCCTTACCAAACAAATCGGCAGGATTCTTGTACAGTAAGAAGGTACTTTTGTCGCTCATTTATATCTCTTAACATCACGCAAAAAGCCAACTTTACCTTCCACAAGCGCTACAAGTCCAACCATCGCAATAGCAATAGATAGCTTCAAACAAATAGTTAGATACAAGGGAAGATTAAGCTCCATGAAGCAATACCAAGGAGCATCCAACCTCAATAGTTACACCATGAGTTACACTGATAAATTTCAAACACATATAAGTGTATAAATATCAACAACTTAAGATTCCAATTCAGACGACCCCATCTTGTAAATAGCCCTAATGAGCCCTCAACAGCCATTAGGGCTTTTTATTAACCCGCAGCTTTACTATCAGGAAGTTAGGGCTGATGCGGGAAGTTGCGTACTAACTCACCATCAAACAGCTTCAAAAGTACTCTTTCTTAAGCAACTGGCCTCATACTCCAACACATCCTCTCGTCTGTACCTGACTTGGCCACCCAATTTCACATAAATCGGGCCTATACCCTCTGAACGCCAGCGCTCCAGTGTCGCTTCGCTTACCTGCCATCGCTCCTGCGCATCCATGCGCCCGCGAATTTAGTGCGTCCATGCACGTCAACGATTACATAGCTCTCTTTGCGTTATAAGCGCTTGATATTCATTCATATTGATTCTCCTGTATATTTTAGTTGAGCAAGTCCCATTTTGGGACTATCATTAACTCTATGAGAATCATTGCCCTATCGACACTGAAAACTTTCTGGGAAGAAAACCCAGAGTACATGGATGCGAAAGAGTCTACGCTTGCTTGGTATCGACATACCTTAGCGGCTGACTGGAGCGCTCCAGCCGATGTTAAGCAGGATTTCAGAAATGCCAGTATCCTCAAAGATGGGCGAGTGGTTTTCAATATTGCGGGTAATAAGTACCGTTTGGTCGTATGGATCAACTATGCCTATCGCGTGGTCTATATCCGGTTCATCGGTACCCATGCGCAATACGACAAAATTGATGTGCAAACTATTTAATTGCCGGAGGAAACATTATGGACATCAAACCGATTAAAACTGATGCCGACTACCAAGCGGCATTAAAAGAAATTGAAAGCCTGATGATGGCTGGCCCTGACACACCTGAAGGCGAAAAGCTGGATGTCATGGTTACGCTTATCGAAGCTTATGAGGCCAAGCATTTCCCTATGGAACTGCCTGACCCTGTTGAAGCCATCAAGTTCGAGATGGAACGTAAAGGTTTAACAGTGAAAGACCTCGAGCCCATGATTGGTAAAAGCAACCGAGTCTATGAAATTCTCAATCACAAACGCTCGCTCACGCTAAAAATGATCTGGAAGCTGCATGAAGGTTTGGGTATTCCTGCTGAATCCTTAATCAAACCACCTCAAGCGCATGCTTAAGAGTGATGGATTTCAAAGCACAGCCGAGATTGATGCTCGGCTCGCAGAGCTTGAGCAAGAGAAAAAGCAACTTTTAGCTCTCAGAGAACAACTTCAACAACCCCCATCAAATACATCTGACTCGCCCTTATATTCACCAGAACAAAAGATTGCCATTTTTAGAGGATTGTTTCGGGGCCGAGCCGATTTTTTTGCTAACCGCTGGCAAAACAAACAAGGTCGAAGTGGTTACTCTGTTGCCTGCAATAACGAGTGGGTACAAGGGATCTGTCACAAGCCTCGCATCAAATGTCAGGACTGCAATCACCGTCAATTCACCGAGTTAAATGACCAGATCATTTATCGCCACTTAGCCGGGCAACAAGTGGTCGGTCTCTATCCTTTAATGCACGATAACACTTGCTACTTTCTTGCGGCTGATTTTGATAAAGGCCAATGGCAAGAAGAAGTGAAAGCAATGTCAAAGGCTTGCCAGAACTTCGAGCTAAATATGTACTCGGCTTGACCGCCACACCCGAACGACAGGATGGCCACCAGAAAATCATCTTTATGGCCGCAGGTCCTATTCGTCACAAGGTTAAAAGCACAACAGAAGAAAAATTTGAGCAACAAGTTGTTGTTCATCAGCTTTATGACATCCCGCCAAGGCAATTAGCCCACTCAGAAGAGCGACCAAAAATATCTGACGCTTATCGATGGATCATGGAGAATGAGGCGAGAACTCAACGAATAATCAATGATGTTTTAGCCTGCCTTGAACAATCAAAACACCCAATAGTTCTGACAGAACGCAGAGAACATGCTGAAACAATCAATGCCATGCTACTCGATAGCGATATCGATTCAGTCGTTTTAAAAGGCGCAATGCGCGCGTCTGAGCGTAAGGCCGTTGAGGAACAACTACCCACCGCGCAGGTCGTCGTTGCCACTGGTAAGTATGTGGGCGAAGGTTTTGATTTGCCAAGATTAGACACGCTGTTCTTAGCCATGCCGATTGCATGGAAAGGTTCACTGGCTCAGTATGCCGGACGTATTCACCGAGAGTCGGATGGCAAAGATCGTGTCACCATTTATGATTATGTCGATTGCTCGCTCCCTATGTTGCAGCGAATGTTCAACAAACGGGAGAAAAGCTATAAGGCAATGGGATATCAAATTTCTTTCAATGGTGAAGCGCCCGAACAAGGCCAATTGTCAACCGAGTTTCTGCTAGCTTCTGACAAACAAGGTTCCAAAGCTCCTGCGTAAGCATAGACCCGCATTGGCTTACTAAAGCAATTGAGGGACTAATTCAGTTCCTATTGAGGGAACCAAACCGGCGTCCCACGGCACCACCATATTAAAGTCCACGGACTTCCTAAAAGGCCCTTAACCACGCGGTTAAGGGCCTTTTTTGTGGCTGTTGCGCGTAGTTATTTAGTGGGTCATTTAATGACCCTTGAGTAGCAACGAAAGATAAACACTCTGGACATCTTTATCGGCTGTAATTGCATACTAAAGCGCATACAGCTGTAGTAGACTCACTGTTAAGTTAATAATCAGTACGACACCACCCCCACGGTGCCATTGGGCCTTATGGACAAGAAAGCGTTAACCGAAACGGATATCCGTACCAAATATATTACACCCGCAATCGTCAGCGGCGGGTCGGATAGTCATACCCAGATCGACGAAGCGTTCTCCGTTACCGATGGGTACATCGCCGGCAAAGTCGATGAGCTATTCGCCCTCTGCGACCAGCTGAAAGACGGCCTGCAACAAGCCAGCGAAACCGAACAACACCTGACCAACGCCACCATTGAGCAGGCGCTGAGCTGACATTACAAAGAAAAGGGCTCCATGAATACCCTCTACAAGTATATGCCCTTCCGCCAGGAATTCTTTGACAACTTCTTGGTTCGTTGCTCACAAAGAGCGGCATTGAACGACCCTTTTGAGATTCTGCCAGGCTTAAATTATTTGATTGAGTGTGAGTTTGGCATCGCTCCTCAGCCATCTGGTAGATGGGGAAAGACTCGAGAAGAGATGAGGGTGAATCTTTCAGGCGATGTAAGTGATCATGTTCGCACTTTAATGCCTTTCACAAATGAGCTAAAAAACATCGGAATTATATCTCTGACTGAGACAAGAGATAACTTACTGATGTGGTCGCACTACGGTGATAACCATCGCGGTTTGGTAATTGAATACAACATAAATCACCCATTTTTCGCATCGCTAGACGGGCACACCGAACGCTTAGATAGAGTTCGCTACCGTAAACGTAGAACAGAGGGATTGGTTCCTGATCGAAAAATCCAGAAATGGTTGATCTGTACGCTCCGCTGTTCGAGAAGTCAGATGAATGGATCTATGAAAAAGAACATCGAGTCATACGGAAGCTCGTGAACTCCGATCACATATTTGTGAACAAAGAGTTCTGGGACGAACACGCAAGTCATACACTTGATACACCGCCTCCCACTACTCATGGCGGCAAGAAGTATGAATTAACCGGACCGGCGAAACCTCTTCCAACTGCTTTACTTAACAGCTCCGAGCTCTTATGTTTTTTTAAAATACCTTTGGATGCCATAGTTTCGGTAACCTGCGGAGCTTTAATGACTGAAGATAATCTGAACATAGTAAAAACTAAAACCGAAGAGCATGGTTTTGTTTGCCAAAAAGCAACAATCGACGATGATGACTATTGTCTGCAGTTTGAAACGCTCACATCCACCGAACAACAAGATTGACCCGGAGGTTAGATGAGCGATACGCCAATACTTTTCAAATACATGCCCTACAGGAAGGAGTCCTTCGAAAATTTCTTCCTGCGCTGCACACCACGCAGTGCACTGAACGACCCGTTCGAGCTGCGGCCCTCCAACGAATATATGTTTGACCACACGTTGGATATACATGCCCAGCTAGAGATGACGCCAGAGACAGACGTCAGCAAAGAACTATTCGACTTCAACCGTAGTTTTTTAAAGCGAGCTTTCAAAAAAATAGGCATCGTCTCCTTCACTGAAACCAGCGATAACCTGCTGATGTGGAGTCATTACGCCGGCAACCACCGCGGAATCGTAGTTGCCTTCGATACCTCCCATAACTTCTTTAAAGAAGACGGTAGTAAATCCAGGCAATTAGGCCGGGTTCATTACCGCAAAGACAGAATGAAAGCCCTCCCCCAGAGACTGAAGAGCAGCTTTCATATGGCTGACAGCACCCGAATCTATTTCGAGAAGTCTGATGAATGGATCTACGAAAAGGAACATCGCCTACTCAGCGACCTGTACGCCGTCGATGCCACTTTGTGCACTTCGGACTATTACGACACGAAACTCCACTACAAGTATCCAGATTACGAACCTACGCCAGTCACGGATAACCTGGTGTCGATAGGCGATATCAAAAACGGTAATCCCCCCACTCCGATATACCCACAATGCTCCGTTGCAGATCGCCACAGCCAGCTTAGAATCTTAATTAACTGATGACCCCACAGCTGAGCTTGGGATGCAGGATTGCTGGTGTTTGTATCATCTGGATTTGAGGGTTGGTGGTACGTTTCGGCAATCGGGTCATCAGTTGTTTTATGCATTGCCACAAGGTGTTTAGATGAACATAACCTCCTACGAAGATCTGATTCTGACGGCCATGAGCCAGCCGGAACCACAACGCCTGTTATTTGTGATGGCCAGGTCTGAATTACCTGAAGGCTACAGCCAGGAACAACAGCAGAATTTTGAAAACGGCAGTGGTGGTGTGCTCAGCCCGGTGTTGTGTGTGGATAAGTTACCTGGTGAGGTGATGCATTTTCACGAACTGGTAAAGGAATCAGAACGAACCGGGCAAAACTGGGACATTACTTTTGTCAGTTCAATGGCCGGGCACGATGGTTTCCCACCTCAGGCGGAAGAAGCCGATCAGTATCTGCAGCTGATGGTCAATAAAATAACCAGCGGTATGATTGCCGAATACCTGACCTTTAACCGCAGCGGCGAACTGATCGCGCTTTACTAGCGCTCGTTAACAGGCACTAGTCTGCTTGCTCGGCAGCCAGTTGTTGCTGCCGGCTATGAATACCACTGATCAGCTTCATTAACGCTGACGGAATTCTGTCTGCCAGCTCAAGCCGGTCAATCAGATTTTTCAGTTCCAGTCCCAGTTCAGTATCCCCGGTGATCAACAGCCGGCGCTGAAAAAATAGCGTATCCGGGTCAATTTCAGCGTGTAACATTTCCAGCAGCGCCTGCTGATCGGTACGTAAGGTTACCTGTGCTTCCCTGGCCGGTACTCTGACGTGAATTTTATTCCCCAGCAGGGTGGTACTGAAACAAAAATTCAGATCCGTGATATTGACAGTGGCCATTTTACGCTGCAGAAAATCCAGCTCCCCCTGCGCGATTTCCGTCGCCATTAAATGATTCAGGCCAACGGCAATCAGCTGCTCCAGCACCAGGTCTGGCGTATAGCGGGTAATCACAGCCGGCAGTTTGATCAGATTATGCTGCAACAACACAGCGGGATTTAACAAAGCCATAGTCAGGTTCTCAATCAGCGTCATGCCAGCATAAAAACTTTGTAGCAAGCAGACAAAACCTATTAATGAGTAATTTAAAACTACCCCTAATTGGGTTTAGCGACAAACACCCGGCTCTAATACCATACGCTGGAAGTTTATTACGGCGGATAATGTATGGAGTTATTGTGCCCGGCGGGAAGTTTACCCGCTCTGAAAGCAGCCATTAATCAGGGAGCCGATGCGGTTTATGTTGGCCTGCGCGGCGATACCAACGCGCGCCATTTTGCCGGCCTTAATCTCGCGGGTTCTGGCCTGGATGAAGCCGTTGCCTACACTCATCGTCATGGCCGTAAAATCCATGTCGCCATCAATACCTTTGCCCATACCGATCACTGGAAACGCTGGCAACAGGCCGTCGATAGCGCCGTCAACAGCGGCGCTGATGTATTAATTCTGGCCGATATTTCATTGCTCGAATACGCTCACGAGCGTTATCCGGGAATTGAAAAACATTTATCCGTGCAGGCTTCTGCCACCAATCCGGCAGCCATTGATTTTTACCGCAGTCTGGGGGTCAGCCGGGTGGTATTGCCGCGGGTGTTATCCATATCTCAGGTTAAAGCACTGACCCGGATGTCGGATATGGCGCTGGAAGTTTTTGCCTTTGGCAGTTTATGTATTATGGCGGAGGGTCGCTGTTATCTGAGCTCTTACATGACCGGTGAATCACCCAACACCGCCGGTGTCTGCTCGCCGGCGGCTTATGTACGCTGGGAAGAAAAAGCCGACGGCACACTGGAATCACGGCTAAACGGCGTCACAATCGATCGTTTTAAAGCCGGTGAAAATGCCGGTTACCCAACTCTGTGTAAAGGCCGTTTTCGGGTGGAAGATGAAGTCTTTAATGTGCTGGAAGAACCCACCAGCCTGAACACCCTGGAGCTGTTACCTGAGTTATATAACGATGGAATCTGCTCTCTTAAAATCGAGGGACGTCAGCGCAGTCCGGCCTATGTCGAAAAAATCACCCGTGTCTGGCGCCAGGCAATCGATACCCTGATGGCAGACCCACAGCGCTTTCAGGTACAGGACGAATGGAACCGAACCCTCAGTTTATTATCAGAAGGCAGCCAGACCACTCTGGGCGCCTATCACCGTAAGTGGAAATAACCCATGAAATTATCGCTGGGAGCTATTCAGTATTATTGGCCCAAAGAGCAGGTTATCCGTTTTTACCAACAGGCCGCAGAATCGGATGCGGATATTATTTACCTTGGCGAAACCGTGTGCAGCAAACGCCGGGAACTGAACCTGAAAGATTATCAGCAGATTGCCCTGACTTTAAGAGAAGCCGGCAAACAGGTGTGTTTGTCGACCATGACCCTGCTGGAAAGCCCGACACTGGTGCGTGAAATGACGCGTTACATCGACAACGGTGAATTTGTCGTGGAAGCGAATGATATCGGCGCAGTACAGCTTGCGAAAGAAAAAAACTTACCTTTTATTGCTGGACCCGCCATCAGTTGTTACAACCAGAATACCCTGAAATACCTGATTAACGCCGGCCTGCAACGCTGGGTAATGCCGCTTGAACTATCACGCGACTGGCTGGAATCTCTGTTGTATCAGAAAGTGATTCGTAATGTACGCAGTCAGTTTGAAACCGAAGTGTTTGCCTTTGGCCATATGCCGCTGGCCTGGTCGGCCCGCTGTTTTACTGCACGTTCTGAAAATCGCCAAAAAGATCAGTGTGAACTGTGTTGTAT
Source organism: Bacterioplanoides pacificum (assembly GCF_042648445.1). Lineage (NCBI taxonomy): Bacteria > Pseudomonadati > Pseudomonadota > Gammaproteobacteria > Oceanospirillales > Oceanospirillaceae > Bacterioplanoides > Bacterioplanoides pacificum. The sequence continues at coordinate 169,371 of NZ_JBHRYB010000014.1, read as the reverse complement.
TAACTACCCTAAAGGCCGGCAAGTATATAGCCAGGATGGCCAGCCCTTGTTTGTATTAAATGGTATTCAGACCCAGTCGGGGATGCGTTATAACCTGATTAACGACCTGCCCTCGATGCCACCTCTGGTCGATGTGGTGCGCCTCAGCCCGGAGCCGGAAGGCACCTTCGAGTGGCTGAAAAAATTCCGCGCCAATATGAAAGGACAACAACCGGTCACACTGGGCAGCAAAGAAAGTAACGGCTACTGGAACCGGCTGGCGGGTATGGCGCTGGTGGAATAGCCAGCGCTCATAAACTAATCAGTGGAATAATGTCACTTTTAATCAAGTCAGAAAAATGTTTCACATCAGCGTCGCTGTACTCTTCGTGCTGACGTTTTTTCAAACCAAAATCAGACAGCAACAAATGATGATCCGCCGTCACACCAATATGATGTAGACTTTTCTGTACACAACACAGTGGACAGCCATCAATTGCCAGCACCGGCCGGCCTGAGCGGGCCAGTTTCAGAATGGCTTTAACCTGGCCGCCAATTCCGGCAATACAGGACATCTCAGCAACGTCATTACGATCCAGATCCACCGCAATCCGGTTCGCCAGCTGAGCAACCTGGGAACAGCCCGAGCAGGAATAGACCAGTGGTTTATTGGTATTTTTCATGCCTCGCTCCGTAGGTAATAAAATGCCCGCCACCAAGCAGTGCGGGCACAGAGTTTTTATTTGGCTTTTTGCTGGCTGAAATAGGCCGCCAGGTTAGCAATATCCTGGTCGGTCAGGGTTTTTGCCATCGGCGCCATCACCGCTGCATTACCTCCGGTGCGCTGACCGTCACGGTAGGCTTTTAATGCGCTTTCAAGATACGCCGCATGTTGCCCTGCCAGTTTAGGGTACATAGGAACCATGCTGTTGCCGTCGGTGTTATGGCACGCCACACACATACCGGATTTTGCTTCACCGGCGGCCGCGTCTCCTGCCGCTGAGCTGACAGAGCTGAAGGCCATGGTCATCACCGCAGTAGCCAGAAGTAATTTTTTCATCATCAATCTCCTTAAGGTTGCCCGAAGGCTCATAGCTGCCTGATGGCAGTCATTGTTACCGCAGAAACGGTCAGAATTAACCAGCCCTGCAGAATTCGTTGCCAGATCAACGGAGCCCGGTTCAGCTCCATAAAATAGCGGATAATCCACAAACCTTTAACGACGGTTACCAACCAGACCGAAACAGCCAGCATCAGCCAGTGCTGGCGCGGCAAAACAACCACCGTCAGCGTCAGCAATAACATTAACAGCCATAATCCTGTTACCCGGCGGGTATTGCTGTTGATCAAACCATCACCTTTATTCAGCCTAGTACATACAGCGTGGGAAATAAGACAATCCACACCAGATCAACCATGTGCCAGTAACAGGCGACACTTTCTGCCCCTTTACGGCGGCCGAGCGGATCGCTGTTGTTCTGCTTCAGCCAGGCTTGTGTCAGCAGCAACAATATGACGCCTGCCAGTACATGTAATAAATGAAAAAAAGTCGTGAAAAAATAAAAGCCGAAAAATATATCGTAATGTAATGAATAACCGTCAGTATAGAGTTGTTGATACTCACTGATCTTGATAATGATATAAATCATGCCACAGGCGGCAGCGGCAAAAAAATATCCGCCCGGCGACATTTCTGTATGACGCACACGTTCAACCGCTAACACCAGAAAATAACTGCCCGATAACAACACCAGCGTATTGGCAATGCCGGCCGCCATATGTAACTGCTGCAGACCGTGATAAAACATCTCAGGATACTGCAGCCTGACCAGACAAAAGCCGATAATTAATAAACCAAACACGGCCAGCTCAGCACACAGAAAAAACCATAATGCCAGGTCTCCGGGCAACTCTCGGGCCTCAGACGAATAAACACGGCTCACGAATTCAGCCCGGTCAGGTTCAGGTAAAGACGAGGCAACATACGCGGTAACTGATCGGCCCGTTCGATGCGGAAATAGCCAAGATGACCAAACACGTAAGGCACATAATCCTGGCAGTCCTGATCGATCGTGACACAATGAGTGGTGATGCCTTTACGATGGGCTTCAATAATCGCCATGCGGGTGTCTTCTAAACCATATTGTCCTTCATAAAGATCGAGATCGTTGGGTTTGCCATCGGTCAGAATTAATAACAGCCGCTGCTCAGCCGGCTGATCCTGCAGTATTTCATTCGCCTGGCGGATGGCCGCCCCCATCCGGGTGTAATAGCCCGGCGTCAGTGCTTTAATCCGGCCATGAATCTGTTGTCCCCAGGGTTCATTAAAATTTTTCACCATATTAATGCGCACATGATCACGCCGCCGGGAAGAAAAACCATACATGGCAAACTGATCATGGCTGGCATCCAGTGCTTCACCCATTAAATGCAGACTGTCGCGGATTACGTCGATCACCTGCTTGTCATTATTAGCCCAGGCATCGGTAGACAATGACAAATCAGCCAGCAGCAAACAGGCCAGATCGCGTTGATTACGCTGTGGTTGCCGCCACACCGGGGCCAGGCTGTCGCCGTTTCCCTGTTGCTGTCTGGCCTGCTGCGCAATCAGCGCATCAATATCCAGCTGGGTCCCCTGCAGCTGATGCCGCATCAGCTGTGGCTGAGTATTAAATGAGGCAAACTGCTGACGCAAACGCCGCGCCACGGGCTGTAAGGCCGCAGGCAGGCCGGTCGCGGCAACAGCGCGTGGCAACATCGGAATCACCCGGCAATAATCCGGCAACAACCGTTGTTTACGATAATCCCATTCCGCAAATAACCGGCCATCGCTTAATGGAATATCATCTTCTGCAGCACAAGGCAGATCGAGATCTAAGCGTATTTTTGACGCCTGGCGACTGCGTTGCTGCGATAACGTAATCACATCCAGGTCTTCGGCAATACGCAGGCTGTCGTCTTCATCGTCATTGTCATCGGCAGTCCGGTCCAGCGGAATAAACTCCGACCACGACAATAAACTCTCCAGCCGGAACACCATCAGGCCATCACGCCCGTCCGGGTCTTCGGTCAATGTTGCACGCCGCCGGATATTGGCTTTTGGTTGTGCCGCGGGATGATCCGCGGCTGTCGCTGCCACATCATCCGTGCGACTCAACGCCGGCCCCTGAGTCTGTGGGTATAACCACAACGGCACCGGATCCGCATCCCCCGGTCCGGCGGGCAGATAGCTCACCGAACCCGGCTGCAGAATCGCCTGGCGCAGTGTCTGCTCTCTGGGCAAGGCCGCCTGGCTGAGGGTCAGGCGCTGATCACGCTGTTCCACCTCCGCCACCGCCAAACGACGATAAACACTGACCAGGCCGGGAAAGCGTTGCAGGCAAAGCGTGACACAGCGCTGATTCAGCAGCAGCCAATGTGGCTGCTGCGCTTGTGCCTTATGCTGTTGTTCATGCTGTCGTGGTTCCGAACAGGCTGCCAGAGCCGCCAGCCACAGATATAAATCACGGTTCAGCCCGGCATCGGGATAAAAATCCAGCCGTTCCGGCAGATACAGGCAGGATTCGTCACGCCAGGCCAGTGCCTGACGCAACCCCGAGCCGGCGACTTTCTGTACCCAGCTGCGCGACGTTTTCAGCCGTTGCTCTGCCGCCAGCGCCAGACGTAATCCGGCATTACCGGACAATGCCCGGAACACAGTTGCCAGACTCGCCTGCTGCTCGGCAAAACAGGCACTCGCCTGCGGGTAAGTCCGCACCGCCATGCGGGTAATAAAATGGTGCCAACGGATACCAACAGCTTCTTCCATTGTTATGACTCCTGTTAGCTGGCTGCTGCCGGCTGACAGCAGCCAGGGCTGCGACTAACCATCTCAGGCACTGGCTGGCAATGCCGGAGCATCCTCAGCGGTTTTACCAGCCACCACAAAGCTGTAAAGGTACATCAGTACACCGGCACCAAAACCCAGTCCGGCCAGCAGACGTCCCCAATACACCGGCGTAATTAAATCCTGGGTCGCCATATAACCGAGGGCGATACCATCGGCCGGCAAGCGCTGCTGCATCACCTGAATAACACCCGCGGCGGTTAATAACAGCGTAATGATCAGCATCGAAACACACATCACCCAGATCGATGCAATTTCCAGTTTTTGCGCCTGCGGACTGTTACTTAACCGGCCTTTCAGTTGCGGCCAGGCATAAGAAATAATTGCCAGAACAATCATCACGTAAGCGCCAAAAAACGCCAGATGACCATGCGCAGCAGTTATCTGAGAACCGTGGGTATAATAATTAACCGGTGCCAGGGTATGCAGGAAACCCCAGACTCCGGCTCCGAGAAATGCCATCACAGTACAACCGGCAGCCCAGGCAACCGCCGCTTTATTGGGATGTTCACGGCGACGTTTTTTAATCATACTGAAGGCAAATACCATCATCATAAAAAACGGCAAAGGTTCGACCGCAGAAAATACCGAACCAATCCATAACCAGTATTGTGGTGCGCCAATAAAGAAATAGTGATGCCCCGTACCAAGAATGCCACTGATCAGCGCCATCGCAATAATCAGGTATAACCACTTCTCCACCACTTCGCGGTCCACACCGGTGGTTTTAATCAGGATAAATGCCAGAATACTGCCGAGGATCAGCTCCCAGACTCCTTCCACCCACAGGTGCACCACCCACCACCAGAAATATTTATCCAGCGTCAGCGACGCCGGGTTATAAAACGAAAACAGGAAAAATACCGCAAGCCCTAATAAACCGCTGATTAATACCATGTTCACCACTGTTTTGCGGCCGCGTAAAATGGTCATTCCGACATTAAACAAAAACCCCAGTGCAACAATCACAATACCGATTTTGGTAATGGTTGGCTGCTCAAGGAATTCCCGCCCCATGGTGGGTAACAGGTTGTTATAGGTTATTTCCGCCAGAGTGGCGTAAGGCACCGATAAATAGCCGACAATCGTCAGTGTCCCGGCAACAGCAAACGCCCAGAACAGAATCCAGGCCAGTTTAGGGCTGTACAGTTCACACTGGCATTCTTCCGGCACCAGATAATAGGTTGCCCCCATAAAACCGCATAACAACCAGACGATCAGCAGATTGGTATGCACCATCCGGGCGACATTAAACGGAATTTCCGGGAATAAAAAATCGCCGATTACATACTGTGTGCCAAGAATCAGACCAAAAACAATCTGACCAACAAACAGCAGCATGGCAAAGGCGAAATACGGTTTTGCAACCGCCTGACTCTGATATTTCATGATGTTTGATCCTTAGTGTATTAATTCGTGCGGCTCGCCATGTTTCAGCCTTCGATGTTCGGTGGCCAGTTATTGGTATCGATACGCGAGGTCCAGATCAGGAACTCAGCCAGGTCATTAATTTCGTTGTCCTGCAGATGGAACTGCGGCATCTGGCGTCGTCCCTCAACTCCGGTTGGCATCGCCTTCATCCAGGCGGAAAAATACATTTTAAATGCCTGTTCATTGCCCATACCGCGGCGCTGAAACACATTGCCCAGCTCCGGCGCAAAGTACGCACCTTCACCCAGCAGCGAATGACAGCCAACACAGTTATTTTTTTCCCAGATCTCCTTACCGTGAGCCACTTCAGCGGTCAGCAATTCACGGTTTTCGCGCTTAGGCAATACCGTGACTGTGTCCACCGTCAGGGCGATAAATAACAGGAAGAAAAACGCTCCCCCGCCATAATAAATATTTCGGGCCATGCCCTTAGTAAAACGTTCAGACATACACTGTCCTCATCACGATTGCTGAAAAGTGCTCACTGCCCGGCTGGCAACAGAGCGTGAATAATCTGACGAATCGCCTGCTGTGTGGCAGCTTCGTCACTGAGTGCTTCGGTCAGTGCGGCTTCCGTGGCAACCTGTGGCGGCAAACCGCTGTTAATCAGCCGGGCACAATGAATCAGCAGCCGGGTTGACGGTGGCTGCTCTAAATCGGCATCACTCAGGCTGCGTAACGCCGCGGCAATGGCACATAACGATTCGGCCAGCGGCAGTTCAACCCCACTCTCTCGCTGAACGATGCGGGCTTCTCGGGCCGCATCCGGGTAGTCAAATGCAACGCTGACAAAGCGCTGGCGGGTGCTGGGTTTCAGGCCCTTCATCAGATTGCGGTAACCGGGGTTATACGACATCACCAGCATAAAACCCGGTGCTGCGGTTAACTGCTCGGCGGTGGCATCCAGCGGCAGAATACGGCGCTCGTCGGTGAGTGGATGAATAACCACCGTGGTGTCTTTACGCGCCTCAATAACTTCATCCAGGTAACAGATCGCGCCTTCGCGAACCGCGCGGGTCAGCGGGCCGTCCTGCCAGAAAGTACCGTCTTTGCCAATCAGGTAGCGGCCCACCAAATCAGCTGCTGTTAGGTCGTCATGGCAGGCAACGGTGTACAACGGCCGTTGCAGCTGTTCGGCCATATGCTCGACAAACCGGGTTTTGCCACAACCGGTAGGACCTTTGATCAGAACCGGTAACTGGTTCTGGCTGGCATGCAGAAATAATTCAACTTCGCGCCCATGTGGCTGATAAAAGCGGCGTCCGGTATCCGCCGGTGAACTGACAGGAGCATTCATAGCGCGACCTTATGATTCAGTGAATGGCACTCATGCTCGCCGTTAATAATCAGGTCTTAAATACCAAAATTTAAATAGCCAACTACCTATTATTAGGTATAAACGACGTATAAAAGAAAAATAAACCCAACAAAATGATTTTTAATTTCTTACCAGAATTAAATATAAGTACTTGAATTTAAATGATTTCTTAAAAAATAAAACAATCACCAAAAATAAAAATGGTAAATAAAACCTAGCAAATGGTTAAAAATACACTTTTATAAAAAACACCAACACAGATCAATTTTATTTCCTTAAGAAAGCCGCTTTTTTATCTTTTTGATCTGTGTCAGTTTTTTATCGGCCGAGCTGATTAAGCATGCAGGCTCATTCAGCAACATGTGGATACCCGGATGTGTCACCAACCTCTGAAGCTGTCACTGCTCATCGCGTTATTGTCCGCCAGCTGCACCTCAGTGGCTGAAGATGCCACCACCCGCCTGCCGACTATGGTGGTTTCTGCCGCCGGGTATCAGCAACAGACCTTGTTAGCCCCGGCCACCGTCAGTGTGATTGAGGTGCAGCAATTATCCCAACCGAGCGCCAGTCTGGCGGAGGCATTACGCGATATTCCCGGCGTCACACTGACCGACGCCTCCACTCCGGGGCTGAAACGTCTTTCACTGCGCGGTGAAAAAGCCCGCCGGGTATTAATTAAAATTAATGGCCAGCCGCTGGCCGATCATTCCAACTACGGCACACCACTGCTGATCGACCTGGCCATGGTCGAACGGGTTGAAATCGTGCGCGGAGCCGCCTCAGTGGTGCACGGCAGTAATGCCATTGGTGGAGTGGTTAACATCATTACCCGGCAATTACAGCCCGGCGATCAACAACTGCTGCTCAGCAGTGGTTATTATTCCGCCAGCCGCGGCCGGCGCCTGGCCGTTGCAGCACTGACGGCAACAGAACACTGGGATGGCCGGCTTGAAGCCAGCCGGAATAACCATAACGACCAGCTGTCAGCTTCCGGCCGGCTCAGGGATACCGCCTCCGAGCAGCAGGCCGTAGCGGGCGAAATAGGTTACCGCCTTAACTCCCGGCAACGCCTCAGCCTGCAGGCCGACTACTTCGACAGCGAAGCCAGTGCCTGGGTCGAACAGAATCCGGGGGTCGACCATTTGCGTTTTCCACAACGCAGCGCCGCCAGAACGGCACTCAGTTATCAGTATCAGAATGACGACGCAATGCTGCAACGACTCACCGCCCGCCTTTATCAGCACCGTGGCATACGCCGCTTTAACACCGCCATCAGCAGTCACAGCGCGACCATGTCGGTAGCCATCGATAATTATTCCGACGACACACTGCTGACCGATGGCGTTCAGCTGGCGACCGAGTCCTCACTGCTGGCAGCCGGGCGGACGTTATGGGGGCTGGAATATCAGCACGACGAACTCGACAGCGATAAAAAAACCGTCACCCGGATTCAGAACAGCCTGCCGATGCCGCCCTCCGGCACAACGGAAAAAACATCACAACAACTGGCCGAACAACGTTTGTTGTCAGCCTATGTGCAACAACAATTAACCTTCAGCCCACAGCTGGAAGCGCATATCGGCAGTCGCCTGTATCAGATCAGATCCCGCCTGATCCGCAGTACGGAACGCAGTCGCAGCGACAAACAGGAAACTCAGACAGTGGCATCAGCAGCGCTGGTCTGGTTACCGCAGCCAGACCTGGCACTGCGCAGCAATATCGCTCAGGGCTATAGCTACCCATCGCTGACGCAACAGTTTTCGGTCACCAGTGGCGGCAGCGATGTGCACTTTGGTAACCCACAACTGGAAGCGGAACAGTCGACCACCATCGAGCTCGGACTGAGACTGGAAAACCACCGCTGGAGCCTGGATCTGAGCGGCTATCACAGCGTCGCCCGCAACTATATCGACCGCCAGGCCCTGACCGCCGTGCCGGACGAATACAGCACCGACCCCGGCGCCCGCAAACGCTTATGGCGCTGGGTCAATGTGAATAAAGCCAACAACCTGGGGCTGGAAACCAGCCTGATGTACGTCGCGCCATCGACCCGGCTGCGGCCCTACCTGTACGCCAGCATGCAACGCCGTGAGCTGGAATTTGCCAACGGCTATCACACCAGCCACAGCGGTTTGCCGGGCTATCAGCTACGCACCGGCATGCAGTGGGACCTGTCCGGTCAGCTGACACTGGACGGTTACCTGAGCCGTTATGGCGATGCCAGCCGCCGCGATAACAACGGCCAGCAGAGCGAACACTACGGCGCCTACACCAGCTTTACGCTGACAGCACAGTATCAGCCATCCGCACAACTGAGCGTTAACGCCGCGTTACGCAACCTGACCAACATCCGTTACCAGAACCCTGAAGAATTGCCAGCTGCAGGCCGAGCTGTAGACGCCGAACTCCACTGGCGTTTCTGACCTGAGCCGACGATACCGGAACTGAGAGAAGAGAGAGGATATTCTATGAAGCTGTTAAAACACCCACTGTGGCTTGCGGTCGCAACCTTTTGCCTGACCGCACACGCCGTCCCGAACCCGGAAAATGCCGCTGCCGCTTATCAGGGCGAAGCCTCGGCCATCGATCCGGCACTGGCCAAAGTGGTTCGTTCCCCCGGCGCCCCGGATCTGACCGAGGCGGAATTTAATCATGCCAAAGAAATTTATTTTCAGCGCTGCGCCGGCTGTCATGGTGTCTTGCGTAAAGGCGCCACCGGCAAACCATTAACCCCGGATATTACCCAGGAAAAAGGGCTGGCGTACCTGCAGGCACTGATTGGTTACGGTTCACCGGCAGGCATGCCTAACTGGGGATCATCCGGGCAGTTCAGCGAAGAAGAAGTGACGCTGATGGCAAAATACGTGATGCATGAGCCACCGACGCCGCCGGAATGGGGCATGCAACAAATGCGTGATTCCTGGAAAGTGCTGGTAAAACCGGAAGATCGCCCGACCAAACAAATGAACCGCTTAAATCTGGATAATCTGTTCTCAGTAACGCTGCGCGACGATGGCAAAATTGCGTTAATTGATGGCGACAGTCACCGCATTGTGAAAACCATCGAAACCGGTTATGCCGTCCATATTTCCCGGCTGTCGGCTTCCGGCCGTTACCTGCTGGTGATTGGCCGCGATGCCCGTATCGATATGATTGACCTGTGGATGAAAGAACCCGCCCGGGTGGCGGAAATTAAAGTGGGCATTGAAGCCCGTTCGGTGGAAACCTCCAAATACCATGGCTACGAGGATAAATACGCCATTGCCGGCTCATACTGGCCACCGCAATACACTATTATGGACGGCGAAACACTGGAACCGTTACGGATTGAATCCACCCGGGGGATGACCGTCGACAATCAGGAATATCACCCGGAACCCCGGGTGGCGGCGATCATCGCGTCACATGAACATCCTGAGTTTATCGTTAACGTCAAAGAAACCGGTAAAGTGATGCTGGTGAACTATGAAGATATCGATAACCTGAGCACCACCACCATTGGTACCGCCCCCTTCCTGCATGACGGAGGCTGGGATGTCAGCCACCGCTATTTTATGACAGCGGCCAACCAGTCGAACAAAATTGCCGTGATCGACTCGCGGCAACGTAAAATGGCCGCCCTGGTCGAAGTTGGAAAAATTCCGCACCCCGGACGTGGCGCCAACTTCAGGCACCCTGAATTTGGTCCGGTGTGGGCAACCAGTCATTTAGGCGATGCCAGTATTTCACTGATTGGCACCGATCCGGACAATCACCCGGAACACGCCTGGAAGGTGGTGCAAACACTGCAAGGCCAGGGCGGCGGTTCGTTATTTATTAAAACCCATCCAAAATCCACTCACCTGTATCTCGATACCACCTTCCATCCGGACCCTGAAGTAAGCCAGTCGGTTGCGGTATTTGATATCAACAACCTGGATAACGGCTATAACGTTCTGCCAATTGGCAAATGGTCGGGCATTAAAGAAGGTGCAAAACGGGTTGTTCAGCCGGAATTTAATGCCGCCGGTGACGAGGTCTGGTTTTCGGTCTGGAACGGTCAGGAGGAAACCTCTGCCATTGTGGTTGTTGATGATAAAACACTGCAGCTGAAAAAGGTCATTAAGGATAAACGTCTGATTACTCCCACCGGTAAATTTAACGTTAAAAACACACAATTTGATATCTATTAATCCTGCAGCATAACTCGTCAGGGCGGCCGCTTATGGCCGCCTTTTTATTGCAGAAAAAAGACAACTCACCGCCAGCAACACAATCCGGTCAGTCAGGGAAACTTTTCCGGATCAGGCTCATTTTGTCCGGGACATTACGGGCCAGCATTTCTTCATAAGCTGTTATTAAAACGTCTTAAGGCCGTAGTGAATAAGACAAAAAATATTGCGCTAAATCAGGAAGTAACAAGCAACTCCCATAAAATTGATCTGAGCCCTGCTCACTACTCACAAAGGGGTATGTCGACCCCGGAAGATGACTGCGACAATTTGACACATCTATCAGCCTGAACCAGTTTTATGGCCGGGCCGACGTCGTATAGGAAATAAATCATGTCTGTTGTAGTCCATACGTTAAAGAAAATTTTCTGTCTTATGCCGCTGCTATTGCTGGCGCTGGTTCTGCCGGCCAGCGCCGACAATACCGACCTTGAGCGCATTCATCAGCTGTTACCCGAAACAACCCGGATTACCGATCCGGAAGGTGAATATGGCATCCGCCGGGTGCTGGCCGGAGATACCCTGCTGGGTTATCTGTTCGAAACCATTAATGTCGCCAATATTCCGGCCTACTCCGGTAAACCCATTAACATGCAGGTCATTCTCAGCCCTGAGGCGGTGATTCTCGATTCCTGGTTACTGGAACATCACGAACCCATTCTGCTGGTTGGTATTCCGGAGCAGAAACTGGTGGATTTTGGTGTTGCCTACCAGGGCATTAAAGCCGACCAGCGGGTCGTGGTGGGCAGCACCAGTGACGAATCCGCCGTTACCGTAGATGCCATTACCGGCGCCACCGTCACCGTGATGGTCGTCAACGAAATTATTATGAAAGCCAGCCACGCCGTCGCTGCCTCACTCGGCCTGGTGGAGGCACAGCTGGCACAGCGGCAAAAACCGGCCAATATTCTGACCGATGTTTTTACCCCAGCCGACTGGCAAACACTGACCGGCGACGGCTCTATTCGCCGCATGCAACTGCTGCGTTCCGACGTTGATACAGCGTTTCAGGGCACTGCCGCAGAACATATTGATACCGCCAGCGCCGATCAGGCGGATGACACCTTTATCGATCTGTACCTTGCCTATCTGAATGCCCCGACCGTCGGACGTAATCTGCTGGGCGATAACCAATACCGTTTTCTGATGCAGGAACTGAAAGCCGGCGAACATGCCATCGCGGTATTGGCCAACGGCATGTATTCCTTCAAAGGTTCAGGCTATGTACGTGGCGGTATTTTTGATCGCGTACAACTGCGCCAGTTCAGCGATGTCATCAGTTTCCGCGACCTTGATCAGCAACGTCTGTATGACGTCATGGCTGACGGCACTCCGGAATTTAATGAAAAGTCAGTGTTTATTATTCGTGATAAAGCACACTTTGACCCAGGCACCGACTGGACTCTGGAATTACTGGTGCGCCGCCAGACCGGCCCGGTTGACGGCGTCTTCACCAGCTTTGAGCTGGGTTATCAGCTGCCACAAAATTATTTTGAACGCCCGCCGCTGACTGCCGAAGAACTGGCCGCCATTGAAGAAGCCAACCGTCCGTTATGGCTGAATATCTGGTACCAGAAGAGCTTCCAGATCGGTGTGCTGATCAGTGCTCTGCTGGTATTACTGGTGATTTTATTTCTGCAGGATTATTTCGCCAGCAAACCCCGCTTCTTACACTGGTTGCGTCGTGGCTACCTGATGTTCACCGTATTTTTTATCGGCTGGTATTGCCTTGGCCAGCTATCGATCGTCAATGTACTGACCTTCGTACATGCACTGATGCAGGATTTCCGCTGGGAATTATTCCTCAGTGACCCGGTTATTTTTATTCTCTGGGCCTTTACCGCGGCCACCATTCTGTTGTGGGGACGAGGTGTGTTCTGTGGCTGGTTATGCCCGTTCGGAGCGTTACAGGAACTGATCAATGAAGCGGCACGCAAATTAAAAATCCGTCAGTTCGAATTACCCTTTGCCGTCCACGAACGTCTGTGGGCGATCAAATATATGGTACTGCTGGCGCTGTTCGGTCTTTCACTCGAATCTCTGGCAACCGCCGAGCGCTATGCCGAAGTGGAGCCGTTTAAAACAGCCATCATGCTGAAGTTCAGCCGTGAGTGGGGATTTGTTTTTTATGCCGCGTTATTACTGGTGATTAATATCTTCACCCGCAAAGTCTATTGCCGCTATATCTGCCCGTTAGGCGCTGCATTAACCATCCCAAGCAAAGCAAGAATGTTCGACTGGCTGAAACGCCGTAAAGAATGTGGTCAGCCCTGCCAGCTGTGTGCCAACGAATGTGAAATTCAGGCCATTCACCCTAATGGCGAAATCAATCACAACGAGTGCCACTATTGCCTCGACTGTCAGATGACTTACCACAACGACCATAAATGTCCGCCGTTAATTGCCAAGCGCAGAAAACAACAGCGGCAAAAAGCTCCCCCGCAACGAATCCCGGCGGTAGAGGTAGATTCGTCTAATTAAAAATCAGACCTTGTTTAAGGAGATTGACCATGACTGACAGCAAAAAAGAAGTCGTGACTGAAAATGAAGAAACCGGCATGAGCCGCCGGGGTTTTCTCGGCGCCAGTGCCCTGACCGGTGCCGGTGCTGCTCTGGTGGGTGCCACCGGATTGGGTACAGCGGTCATGAGCCGCGAGACCTGGGCAGCCGCAGTAAAAGATGCCAAACAGAAATTTCATGTCGCCCCGGGTGAACTGGATGAGTATTACGGCTTCTGGAGTGGCGGTCACCAGGGTGAAGTCCGGGTACTGGGTATTCCGTCGATGCGTGAACTGATGCGGATTCCGGTGTTTAACATCGACTCCGCCACCGGCTGGGGTATTACCGATGAAAGTAAAGCCATCATGGGCGAAAGTGCCAAATACCAGAACGGCGACTGTCACCACCCTCACCTGTCGATGACCGACGGCAGTTATGATGGTAAATACCTGTTTATTAATGACAAAGCCAACAGCCGTGTCGCCCGTATCCGTCTGGATATCATGAAGTGCGACAAAATGCTGACCGTGCCTAACGTTCAGGCAATTCATGGTCTGCGGCTGCAAAAAGTGCCTCATACCAAATACGTTTTTGCCAATGCAGAGTTTGTTATCCCACATCCGAATGATGGCAAACATTTCGATTTGCAGGCTGATTACAGCTACACCATGTTTAACGTCATCGATGCAGAGAAAATGGAAGTGGCGTTCCAGATTATGGTGGATGGTAACCTGGATAACTGCGATGCCGACTACAGCGGTAAATACGCGGCATCCACCTGTTATAACTCGGAAAAAGCCTACGACCTCGGTGGCATGATGCGTAATGAACGCGACTGGGTGGTGGTCTTTAATATCGAACAGGCCGAAAAAGCTGTTAAAGCCGGTGACTTTATCACCCTGGACGATTCCAGGGTTCCGGTACTGGATGGCCGTAAGAAAAATGGTAAAAACAGCCCGTTCACCCGCTATGTGCCGGTGCCGAAAAACCCACACGGTCTGAACACCTCTCCGGACGGTAAATATTTTATTGCCAACGGTAAATTATCACCCACCGTTTCGATTATCGAAATCGACCGTCTCGACGATTTATTCGCCGGCAAATATCAGGACGACCGCGACGTGATCGTCGGTGAGCCGGAACTGGGACTTGGGCCACTGCATACCACCTTCGATGGTCGTGGTTTTGCGTATACCACTCTGTTTATCGACAGCCAGGTGGTGAAATGGAATATCCAGGATGCCATCAAAGCCTACACTCAGGAAGGCGTCAGTTATATCCGTCAGAAACTGGACGTACAATATCAGCCCGGCCACAACCACGCGTCGTTAACTGAAACCAAAGACGCCGACGGTAAATGGCTGGTTGTATTGTGTAAGTTCTCCAAAGACCGCTTCCTGCTGACAGGTCCGTTACACCCGGAGAATGATCAGCTGATCGATATTTCCGGTGACGAAATGAAACTGGTACACGACGGTCCGACCTACGCCGAGCCACACGATTGTATTATGGCGCGTCGTGATCAGATCCGGCCGCGCAAAATCTGGGATCGTAACGACCCGTATTTTGCCAATATCGTGGCGATGGCCAAAGCAGACGGTATTAACCTGGAGACAGACAACAAAGTTATCCGCAAGGGTAATAAAGTGCGGGTATATATGACTTCAATGGCGCCGACCTACGGCATCAATGAGTTTAAAGTAAAACAGGGCGATGAAGTCACGGTGGTGATTACCAATATCGACCAGATCGAAGACGTTTCGCATGGCTTCTGTATGACCAATCACGGCGTCAGTATGGAAATCAGCCCACAACAAACCTCGTCAGTTACCTTTGTTGCCGACAAACCCGGCATGCACTGGTACTACTGCAACTGGTTCTGTCACGCGCTGCACATGGAAATGGTTGGCCGTATGTTGGTTGAACCAGCCTGATCGCTATTCAGGGGGGCTTGCCCCCCCTGCTGTTTTAAATGGCCCATTTATGAAATATATATTGCGGTATTATTGGCTCACAGCTTTGTTGTCTGTCAACCTGGCTGAAGCCCAGCCCGACGTCACCCGGCCTCTTCCGCTGAGCGTCGCAGAAAACGGCCATTATTATCTGGCCGAAGGGCACTATCGTGGCAATTTCCGGATCAGCAGTCCGGCCACCATCGAATGTCATAAACACGCCATTATTGATGGCATGGGTCAGGGCAATGCTCTGCTGATCGATGCCGAAAATGTCAGCCTCAGTGGCTGCACTTTGCGTAATGCCGGCAGCAATTTAACCGATATGAACGCGGCTGTTTTTGTAACCGCACGCTCGCACAATACCACCATCCGCCAGAACCACATCCGTGGTAAAGGCTTTGGCATCTGGGTTGACGGTGCCCGCCAGGTTAAACTGCTGGATAATACCATCCGCGGTGACGACAGCGTCCGCTCCCAGGACCGCGGCAACGGCATTCATTTATACGCGGTACAGAATGCGCTGGTGCAGGGTAACCGGATTGAAAAAACCCGCGATGGTATTTATATCGATACCTCAAACCACAACCACCTGGATAACAATGTCATCAGTGATCTGCGGTATGGCATTCATTATATGTTTTCCAATAACAACCGGGTGACCAATAACCACACCCGCAATACCCGCACCGGTTATGCGCTGATGCAAAGCCGCAAGCTGACGGTGACCAGTAACACCTCCGAGAATGATCAGAATTACGGCATTCTGATGAACTACATTACCTATTCTACCCTGCAGCATAATAACGTCAGCGGCGTACGCAGCGGTTCCAGCGGCAACAACCAGATTGACGGTGCTGAAGGTAAAGCATTATTTATTTACAACTCCGTATTTAATGAAATTTCAGCCAATCATTTCAGTAACAGCAGCCTGGGCATTCATCTCACTGCCGGTTCAGAAGACAACAAAATTTTCAGCAACGCCTTTATCAATAATGAGCAACAGGTTAAATACGTTGCCACCCGGACTCAGGAATGGTCTGACAAGGGGCGAGGTAATTACTGGAGTGATTACCTCGGTTGGGACCGCAACGCCGACGACATCGGCGATATCAGCTACGAACCGAATGACAATATCGACCGCCTGATCTGGATGTACCCACAAATGCGTTTATTACTGAACAGTCCGGCAATCGAATTATTGCGCTGGGTACAGCAGGCTTTTCCGGTGGTTAAATCCCCCGGCGTAAAAGACAGTTTCCCACTGATGACCCCAGCGCTGACAGAGGCTCCTTAATATGAATTTAATCGAACTGAACGATGTCAGCCTGGCTTATGGTTCCATGCCGGTGGTGCATAACCTGTCGTTAAACCTGGCCGAAGGGGAAATATTAGGCCTGTTTGGCCATAATGGTGCGGGCAAAACCACCACCATGAAACTGATTCTGGGTCTGTTAACCGCCAGCAGCGGTCAGGCCCGGGTATTTGGCCAGGCCCCCAGCCACCCTCAGGTTCGCCAGCAACTTGGTTACCTGCCGGAAAACGTTATGTTTTATCCACAACTGAGTGGCCGCGAAACGCTGCGTTATTTCGCCCGGCTGAAAAATGCCCGGCCACAACAGGTTGACGAATTATTGGAAAAAGTAGGTCTGACAGCTGCCGCCGGGCGCAGAGTAAAAACCTATTCCAAAGGCATGCGTCAGCGGCTTGGGCTGGCCCAGGCGCTACTGGCACAGCCGCGCTTATTATTACTGGACGAACCCACGGTAGGCCTCGATCCGGTGGCCACTCAGGAACTGTATCAGCTACTCAATGACCTGCGTGAAAATGGCAGCGGCATTATTCTCTGCTCCCATGTATTACCCGGCGTAGAACCTTATATCAGTCGTGCCGCTATTTTATCGGCCGGAAAATTACGTGCCTGCGGCACCCTCAGTGAATTGCGCCAGCAGGTATCACTGCCAACCCGTATCCGCCTGAACAACCTCAGCCAGCCGGAGCAATGGCAGATCACATTATCCGCTCAGGGAGTGAATGCCCAGCGGGTTGGTCATGATGCACTGGAAGTGTATTGCCACAACGGCGCCGGCAGGGAACTGCTGAACCACCTGGTTAACGACAGCAGCAGCGGCGAGCTGGAAGTTTCACCGCCATCACTCGACGACCTGTACCGTCACTTCGTTAATAATCTGAATCCGCAGGAGAGCCGGCCATGATGCAGATCTGGAATATTGCCGTCAAAGAGCTGAACGATGGCTTACGTAACCGCTGGTTGTTAGCCATCAGTGTCTTATTTGCGTTATTAGCCGCCGGTATTGCCTGGTTTGGTTCTGCCGCCGCCGGCCAGGTTGGCTTCAGCTCAATTGAAGCCACCATCGCCAGCCTGGCCAGCCTGGCTACTTTTCTGGTTCCTCTGATTGCCTTATTGCTGGCCTACGATGCCATCGTCGGCGAAGATGAAGGTGGCACACTGTTATTACTACTGACCTATCCACTGAGTCGCAGCCAGTTATTATTAGGAAAATTTATTGGCCACGGCCTGATTCTGGCACTGGCCACCAGCTTAGGATTTGGCAGTGCCGCCATTGCTATTGGTTTATTGGTTGCCGATCTGGATTTAGCCCTGCTGCTGCAATCGTTTTCCCGGTTTATTATTTCCGCCACCTTGCTGGGCTGGGTATTTCTGGCGATTGCCTATTTTATCAGCAGCAAAGCCAGCGAAAAATCCAGTGCCGCCGGCCTGGCGCTGGGCATCTGGTTTTTATTTGTGCTGGTGTTCGATCTGAGTCTGCTGGCGTTACTGGTGTTCAGTAAAGGCCAGCTGAATCCGGAACTGCTGCCCTGGCTGTTATTGCTTAACCCCACCGATATTTTCCGCCAGATCAACCTTTATGGTCTGGCCGACAGCAACAACATGAGCGGCGTGATGACCCTGGCTCAGGACCTGCCGTTTGGCAATCCCGGCTTATGGCTGTCGCTGATTATCTGGCTGGCCAGCAGCCTGACGCTGGCACATTTCACCTTACGTCGCCGACCTGTTTAATCCCAAAGGGCTATATTATGAAATTATCACAACACCTTCTGACCACCGCAATGATTGTATTGTCTGCCTTGTTGGTTGCCTGTAACCAGCAGGATAAACAGCAGCAGGTACAACATAACCCGGTTGCCTTTCATTCCGCAGATGAATGCCATGTCTGCGGTATGGCCATCACCCGCTTTCCCGGCCCCAAAGGTCAGGCGATTAATGCCCAGGGAAAAGTAAAAAAGTTTTGCTCGTCAGCAGAAATGCTCAACTGGTGGCTGCAACCGGAAAACCAGGTCAGCGCCAGCGCCATTTATGTTCACGATATGAGTCAGGGCAGCTGGGATAAACCGGATGACGGCCACCTGATCGAAGCGCAACTGGCCTATTATGTGGTTGCTCCGGATATGCCAGGCTCCATGGGCACTCCGATTGCCAGCTTTGCCGATCAACAGGCGGCGGAATTATTTGCCGCTGACCGGAAAACCACGGTGATGAACTTCAGTCAGTTAAAAGACGCATTATTGCAGCAACAGTTATCGTCTGCGGCACAACATGCCGATCATCAGCATATGAACCACTGAGAGGAAATGATCATGATGGGAATCAGCGCCTGGCAACTTATGATTGTGTTATTAATTCTGATTATTCTGTTTGGCGGCAAACGAATCCGCTCACTCGGCGGTGATCTGGGAGCCAGTATCCGCGACTTCCGGAAAAGCGCACGCCACGACCGACTTGAGGAAAAATAATCCCTGAATCCCTGTCTCCACCCTAACCGGGTGGAGATAGCCGTGGCAGTTTTTACCATAAAAGCGGTGACTGAATATTGTCAGCCGCCGGCGAGCGGAGTTATTTTCCCGGACGAAAAACAGTAATAACGTCGCCGTCACATTCCAGGTACGGCCCTTCAAGCAGATCAATGCAATACGGCACGGCCGGAAAAACAGCATCCAGACACTGACGAATAGCACTGGGTTTTCCGGGTAAATTAATAATTAATGCCTGATGACGTAACCCGGCAGTCTGACGCGATAAAATGGCAGTGGCGACATATTTCAGCGATTCAGCCCGCATCAGTTCACCAAAACCCGGCATCATACGATCACACACGGCGGCTGTTGCTTCCGGGGTCACATCGCGTTTAGCCGGTCCGGTGCCACCGGTGGTCACGACCAGGCAACACCCCTCGTCATCCACCAGCTGACACAACGCCGCTTCAATCTGATCACGCTCATCGGCCACCAGACGATAACAGGCAGTCCAGGGCGATGTCAGATATTGCTGTAAGGTGCTGTTAATGGCCGCGCCGGAAATATCCTCGTACACACCGGCACTGGCACGATCACTTACGGTAACAATACCAATTTTTATTCGCTCAGCCATGTTATGCCCCTGTAAAAATTATCAGAATGAATTCTGTTAGTTTACGTCAGACAACCGCCGGGCTGGCACTGGCATAACGGATTAACCCATGATTGCCACGTTTACCCACTGCGGGGTATTCCGCCGCCCGGCCTGTCGGCCGACAATAATATCCGGTCGGACCTTTCACAGGCCGCCACTTTCCCCGTCCCCGAATGATGTTTTCAGCTGTTGCAGGAACAACCATGCCCGATGAAACCGCTTCTGTCCGTGCCGCCTTTGGCCATAATTTTCTTGGCCAGTCGCCGCGCTGGTATAAACACACCATACTGCTATTTCTGTTGCTTAACCCTCTGCTGTTTTTCCTGAGCGGCCCGGCGGTCACCGCCTGGGCACTGATTGCCGAATTTATCTTTACCCTGGCGATGGCATTAAAATGTTATCCATTATTACCCGGCGGCTTATTAGCGGTTGAGGCGCTGTTATTAGGCCTGGCAACCACCGATACCCTGTATCAGGAAGTCGAAAAAAATCTGCCGGTGATTCTGCTGCTGATGTTTATGGTGGCGGGCATTTATTTTATGAAAAACCTGCTACTGGTCGTGTTCACTAATATCCTGATCAGAATCCGCTCAAAATACCTGTTGTCACTGACGTTTTGCAGCACCGCCGCATTATTATCGGCATTTCTTGATGCCCTGACTGTCACAGCCGTTATTATCAGTGTGGCGGTTGGTTTTTATTCGGTTTATCACAAAGTGGCATCCGGCAAAGGTTACCAGCAAACCGATCACAACCATGGTAACGATCAGCAGGTTTCGGAACTGCACCGTGAGCACCTGGATATCTTCCGCGCCTTTTTGCGCAGCCTGTTAATGCACGGAGCCGTCGGTACGGCGTTAGGTGGTGTCTGTACTATGGTGGGCGAACCACAAAACCTGCTGATTGCCAAAGTTGCCGGCTGGGATTTCATCACCTTTTTCCGGCTGATGTCGCCGATTTCATTACCGGTGCTGGCGGCCGGGCTGTTGACCTGTGTGCTGCTGGAGAAGCTGCGCTGGTTTGGTTACGGCGCCCGGCTACCCAAAGCGGTGCTGGCGGTACTGAAGGACTTTGCCGATTCAGAAAAAGCCCGGCGTAATAACAGCCAGAAAGCGGCTCTGGCCATTCAGCTGCTGGCCGCCATTATTCTGGTTGCCGGGTTGTCTTTTCACATTGCCGAAGTAGGGCTTATCGGCTTACTGGTCATTATTATTATCGCCTCGTTTAATGGCGTCACCGATGAACATCAGATCGGAAAAGCGTTTACCGAAGCGCTGCCGTTTACCGCCCTGTTGGTGGTGTTTTTTGCCATCGTAGCGGTGATTCATCAGCAACATCTGTTCAGTCCTGTTATTCACTGGGTACTGAGCCTGCCCCAGGAACAACAGCCGGGTATGTTTTTTATCGCCAACGGCCTGTTATCCATGATCAGTGATAATGTGTTTGTCGCCACTGTCTATATCTCAGAAATACAACAGGCATTAAGCGATGGCAGTATCAGCCGGCAACATTTTGATCATTTGGCCATTGCCATCAATACCGGCACGAACCTGCCCAGCGTCGCCACCCCGAATGGTCAGGCGGCTTTTTTGTTTTTATTAACGTCTGCTATTGCGCCACTGGTACGCCTGTCGTATGGCCGTATGGTCATCATGGCCCTGCCCTATACCCTGGTTATGAGCAGCATCGGTTTGCTGGCCGTGGTTTTGTGGCTGTGATTTTATGACTGTGCTTTTATGGTTGTCGGAAGTGACGGTGGTGCAACAAAGCTGTGAATCCAGAACGGCCGGGGGATGTTTTACCGGGCCGCCTGAATCCTTGTTTATTGCCGTTATTTACTGGCAACTGCCACAGCAGCTGGTGTTTTCGGAAATTTCTTCCGGGATAAATAAAAAATAATTTTCCAGCGTTATATGTTGCATCAGGTCATCGGCAAATTCTTCCAGATTCTGATACAGGGTGCGCCAGCTGTTGCAGGCGCCCGCCGGAGCTTTCATATTATTGGTCAGACTGAATAAACGGTTAATCATTTGCAGGTGTTCGATATGTTCATCCTGCATCACATTAATCGGCCCGTTAGGGTAAATACCACCAGCCAGCATCGGAAACAGGATCTGCTCCTCTTTCATCATATGGCTTTCCAGCTCATGACTGATATCACGCAACAGCTCGGTTAATCCCTGCGGACAACCGGCAGCACGGGCATGCACCCGCTCGACTTTAGCCGCCAGAAACATTAACGCCGGCAGCTGCTCACGGTGGCGGGCGTGATAACGCTCAAGAATATGACTGATCAGCCGGGTACGTGGTTGCTCTGTCCAGTTTACCGGCGAATCCTGTTCGCTGCTCTGCAGTTGTTTCAGCGCCTCAACCAGCTGCTCGGCGTCCAGGTCCTTGCTACTCACCACCTGCGATAAACTCAGCTGACCTTCGCTGCAGAAATCAATATCCAGCTGACGTAATAACGCCGGGGCACCGGGAATCGTAGTAACAATATCGCTCAGACGACGATCCAGAATTTCCATAAACTCTCCTGACAAATACACAGATAGGTTTTAAAACAACACATCAGCGAGATACAGGAGCAAGATACAGGCCAGCCAACAAGCCCGGTTATTGCGCCGCGTCAAACCATAACGGGTACAAATAACCCGGGTTTTGATTGTAGAATTTACTTTCTGGTAATTTTCACCGTGTTATGGAATATCACATGCCCGAATATCAATTGTTGTCTGAATTAATCCGCGATGTACCAACCGGTGAACGTCTGGATGATATGGTCAAACGTATCCATGAGCGGTTTGATTGTGGTGCTGTGGTGTTATTGCAGCTACAGGGCGAGTTTTTACGCCCGGTGGCGGTTTCCGGGCTGGTTGCCGAAGCCCACGGCCGCAAATTCAGTCTGGCACAGCACCCGCGGCTGTCCGCCCTGATGACCACCCAGAACGCGATGCGTTTTCCGCCCGACAGTCCGCTGCCCGACCCTTACGACGGTTTACTGGAAAGCCACCCCGGCACGGCCTTAGCGGTACACGACTGTATGGGCAGTTGCCTGTGGCTTAACGGTGAACGCTGGGGTGCCATAACACTGGACTCGCTGACACCCGGCACCTTCGATCAGCAACGCCTGGAAAAGCTGGACAGCTACCGCCCGGTGCTGGAAACGGCCATCCATATCAGCATGATGGAAAAAGAAATACGTGCCCTGCGACGCACCCATCTGACCCATCCCACTACCCTCGCCGGCACCAGCGATGCCGACCAGGACATCATTGGTAACAGCCCGGCCATCCGGCAGATCAAAAAAGAGCTGGAAGTGGTCGCCGGTTCGGATTTACCGGTGTTATTACTGGGCGAAACCGGCGTCGGCAAAGAAGTCTTTGCCAGTTACACCCATCGCCATAGTGCCCGTGCCAGCCAGCCGATGATTTATATCAACTGCGCGGCATTACCGGAACAACTGGCAGAAAGTGAATTGTTTGGTCATGTCAAAGGCGCGTTTTCCGGCGCCACCAGCGATCGTGCCGGACGCTTCGAAAGTGCCGACAAAGGCACACTGTTTCTTGATGAAGTGGGTGAGTTACCGCTGCCGGTTCAGGCCAAGCTGTTACGGGTGTTACAGAACGGTGAAATTCAGCGCCTCGGCAGTGATAAAACCCGCCATGTGGATGTACGTTTATTAGCGGCAACCAACCGCTCGCTGAAACAGCAGATTACCGAGGGTGCCTTCCGCGCCGATTTATACCATCGCTTATCTGTCTATCCGATTCCGATTCCGCCATTGCGCGAGCGGCCTCAGGATATTGCACCACTGGCCGGTCATTTCCTCGAACTCAACCGCACCCGGCTGGGGCTGCGCAGCCTGCGCTTGTCGGCCGATGCCGAAGCGGCGTTACAACAATACAGCTGGCCGGGAAATATCCGCGAGCTGGAACACGTCATCAGCCGGGCAGCAATTAAAGCACTCAGCCGCGGTGCCCAACAGCACGATATTGTGACGCTCAATTGTCAGTTACTGGATCTCGATTTACCGCTGAGCAATCCGGCAGCATTAATGACTGACGATACAACAACGGCCGGAATCTGGTCAGAGGTACAGGGAATGGTGATGAAAGATGCGGTCAAACAGTTTCAGAAAAATCTGGTACTGCAGGAACTGCAGCGCCAGCAGGGCAGCTGGAGTAAAACCGCCCGCCAACTGGGAATGGACCCCAGCAATCTGCATAAACTGGCACAGAAACTCGGGCTGAAATAACACGCCGGCCGCCGCTGGCAATCGGCGTCGGGCCAAAGTTACATCTGGCCCAAGTTACATCTGGCCAAGGTTACGCCTTGCCTTCGGCCTGCTGATTAACCATCCAAACCGCCGCTTCGACACGCGACCGTAAGCCGAGTTTTTTCAGTAAATGTTTAACATGTACTTTGACGGTACCATCGGAAATATCCAGTTCCCGGGCAATCACTTTATTACTCATACCTTTGGCGATGCATTCCAGAATTTCCACCTCCCGTACCGTCAGTGCATCCAGCTCCGATGCCGGGCGGACAGCCGGGCGGCGGATCGCGGTAGCCAGCACCTCAGTCACGGCTTCACTGAGCACCATTTTGCCATCCACCGCTTGTTTAATCTGTTCCAGTAAAACATCCGGATCGGTATCTTTTAATAAATAACCATCCGCTCCCTGGCTGATGGCAGCCAGCACATCATCATCCGCATCAGATACCGTCAGCATAACAATCCGCGAACTGACACCACGGTCGCGTAACCGGGTAAGTGTCTGCAGACCATCCATACCCTGCATATGCAGATCCAGAATAATCAGGTCCGGCTCATTATCAGCAGCCAGATCGATTGCTTCCACACCACTTTTGGCTTCTGCAATAACCTCCAGGTCCTCTTCAAAGGCGAGTAATTGTTTCAGACCTTTGCGCAATAACGGGTGGTCATCTACCAACAAAATTGTCGATTTTTTATTGTTCATTTTCATAAACCAGTCAAGCCAAATATGGGTTCATACTAATATTCGGTAAAGTAAAGTCAATTGCCACAGAGCAAGGACTGACAGCACTGGCCGCACTTGTCTATTAATAGGTATTCCCGGTTAAACCCGCCATGCGGCGGATAATCAGCGCCTGACGTCAGCGGACGATAAAAATGACTGAGCTGAGGCGTTGCAATAATCAGCCACAGGGGAGGCCCGACTACCCACAAAGAGGCATACAGCTATCCCAGGAAGCCAATACCCGGGCTACGCTTCAGCCGTTATATTTTGCTGACGCCGAGCGGGTGTGCCTAATGCCGTTTTGTATTTAACCGGGATTTTTAACGGTGGCTGTTTTTAACAGTTGTGATTAACGGTTATGGCGCATCAGCCGTGGCAATTCTGCCACCGGGAAGCCGGGGAAACCCTGCCTCCTCCCACGTTTGGAAAGGTGTTTTATGTTAACCGACCGCTTTGCCCGGCATTTTACCTATCTGCGTTTATCACTGACCGAACGCTGTAATTTCCGCTGCAATTATTGTTTACCCGATGGCAACGACTGTGACCTGGGTGCGGATGATTTAACCCTCGGTGAAATCCGCCGGCTGGTCACCGCGTTTGCCCGCCAGGGCACCCGCAAAGTTCGCCTGACCGGCGGTGAGCCAGCGTTACGGCGTGATTTATGTGACATTATTGCATTGTGTAAAACCACCCCGGGAATTGAACAGGTCGCCCTGACAAGCAATGGCTATAACCTGAAAAAATCATTATCCGGCTGGCAACAGGCCGGGCTGGATGCGCTGAATATCAGTGTCGACAGTCTCGACCCGGCAATTTTTTCCCGTATTACCGGTGCCGACCGGCTGCACGATATTCTCAGCGGTATCGATCAGGCACTGACGATGAATTTTCATAAAATAAAACTCAACAGCGTGTTACTGCGTCAGCATAACGGTCAGTCGCTGCCGGCCTTTTTGCGTTTTATCCGCGACCGGCCGCTGTCGCTGCGATTTATTGAGTTAATGCGTACCAACGACAACACCCGGTTTTATCAGCAACAACACCTCAGTGGCGATAGTATCCGCCAACAATTATTAGCCGATGGCTGGCAGCTGCAACCACGCTCGGATACCGACGGTCCGGCGCTGGAGTATGCTCACCCGGACTATGCCGGACGAATTGGTTTAATCATGCCGTACAGCAAAGATTTCTGCAGCAGCTGTAACCGTTTACGGGTATCCAGTCAGGCAGAATTATTTTTATGTTTATTTGCCGAACAACATCAGTCGTTCCGCCATTTATTACAATCCGACGACAGCCGTGCAGTGGAAGATTTTCTGCAACAGGCGATTGTGGGGAAAAAAGAAAGTCATTTTCTGCATCAGCAAAACAGCGGCCAGACTCGTCACCTGGCCATGATAGGAGGCTGATATGGCCATACCTCCCTTCAGCGCCATTATTCTGGCCGGAGGCCAGTCCAGCCGGATGGGACGGGATAAAGCCCTGCTGTGCTGGCAGGGAATTCCGCTGTGGCAACACCAGCAAAACGTTCTGCGGCAAACCGGCTGTGATGACATTCTGTTAAGTCACCCGCAGTTTGGGGTTACCGATGTCAAACCCGGCTTCGGGCCACTGTCCGGCCTGCAGTCGCTGTTGCCTCAGTGCCGTCATCAGTGGGTGCTGGTGATTGCGGTGGATATGCCGTTACTGACCACGGCTACCCTGCATACCCTGCTGACGGCGGCGCAACAACAACCGGCGTATTACCGCAACAGCGCGTTACCCTGCGTATTACACAAAACACCGGAATTAATCCGCTACCTGGATCACCACACTCACCCGCGGGGCAAACGTTCGGTCAGCGCCCTGCTGCAGTTCTGCGAAGCCCGCGCCATTGATTGCCCGCAGCCGGACACACTGATCAATATTAATACCCCGGCACAGTGGCAGACATTAATCAGCAATCAACCTGAGAAATCATCATGAGCGATGCCACTAAACACCCGTTTTTCCCGCTTAATATCGCCATCCTGACGTTATCCGACCGCCGCAGCAGCGCCGACGACAGCAGCGGCGATCTGATTTTCAAACTGGCGCAGGATGACGGCCATACCGTTCGTGCCCGCGCCTTACTGAAACATAACCGTTACGATATCCGCGCCTGTGTCAGCAGCTGGATCGCCAGCCAGGATATTCAGGTGATTATTATTAATGGTGGTACCGGATTCTCTGCCGGCAACTGCACACCGGAAGCCATTCGTCCGTTACTGGATCAGGAAGTGGAAGGCTTCGGAGAACAGTTCCGGCAATTAAGTTTCGCCGATATCGCCAGCAGCAGCCTGCAATCACGCGCCCTGGCCGGGCTGGCCAACAACACTCTGATTGTTGCTTTGCCGGGCTCAGGAGGCGCTTGCCGGCTGGCCTGGCAAAGCTTAATTGCTCCCCAGATCGACAGCCGCACCGGCCCCTGTAATTTTGTTGCTCACCTTAAAAACAGCCCGCTTAAACCCGGCCGCTGAGGTAATCTGATGTCGCAACTCACCTGGATCCGCACGGCTATGCCCGGGTAGTCGTTATAATGCCGGGCGGATAACGTGATACGGGTCTCCGCGACCATCCACTGCCGCCCACTCTTCTTCGGTCAGCCACAGGGTCGGTTGCTGGCCACATAACTGCGCCAGCGACGCCAGCACATGGGCCCAGCTACAGGCGTTAACAAATAACAGAGTTTCGCTGTCGAGCGTGCCGCCACGATTAATATACCCCAGTGCTCGGGTACGCTGCGGACCCAGATCCAGCAAGCGGCAACAGGCCAGCAAAGGTTCGGCGCGACCATGGGTTAACAACAAACGATACCGCACCCGGGCCGGAAACAACGCCTGCAGCACCGCCGGGTCAGCGACCACCTCTGCCTCCCAGCGATCTCTGGGCTGGCGGAAACGACCCGGCTCCAGCAGATACACCAGCGAGTGTGATACCCGCTGCTGACGCAGGCGATCTGAAGCTTTCAGCATCTGTTGCAACTGCAGCGCACCACAGGCAACCAACTGCAGTTCAGCGCCACAATGACCACGCACACACACAGCACCATCCTGTACCAGCTGAGTCGCCTGGCGGGGCGAAAAAAAGGCCGGCATCACCGTACGGCTGACCACCAGGTTCCAGACAACCCCCAGATCACCATAACAATTACGTAAACACGCCATGGCACTGTTGGCATCGGGCGGAAACACCACCCGCGCCATATCGGCCATTTTCAGCATCAGGCCTTCGGATAAGGCGCAGTCCTGATGACTCTGATCGTGTTCGCCGTTTTCCCAGATCAGCGACGTGGTCACCACCGGAAAACCGAGCCAGCCGGCGGCGTCACCGGCTTCTTTCTGTTGCCGCGAAAAAATAATGGTTTGCCGCAGGGCACATAACATTTTGATGGCAAAAGCTTCATAAGCCACCACCAGATTAATGCCCGCCTGGTTGGCAAGACAGGCACTGACCACCGCCTCTTCATTAAGAGCCGTCACCACACAGCCATCGATGGCTTCTGCGGCTGAAATTTCCGGCCGGGTGACGCGGTGACGAAACTGATCAAGCGTCTGGCTCATGCCATTACTGCGTAACTCGTCCGGGTTTCCGACCCGCACCCGTAAAGCCGGATTGACCTCAGTAATTTCAATAAAATAACGATCGATCGCCGCCATCGCCGACTCCCGCCGATCCGACCAGTCCGGCTCAGGGCAGTTCACCGCGACCATAGGCGCGCTTGCGCCCTGCGGCTGAGTCAGTAAGGCAGCCGCTTCACGCCAGTCCTGGTGTGGCTGAAATAACGCCTGAGCACCCTGATTAAAAAATGCCAGTGCTTCCGGATTACGGGCCGGATAAGCACCCAGCGGTAAATCATGGGCCGCACCGGTACCCGCCGCCGGAAAACCAAAACCTTTCACCGTTTCGGCGATGCAATACGGCAGCGCCACCGGATATTCAGCGTCTCCCCGGCGGATACGTTCGTAAGCCTGGCTCAGCTGAATTTCCATATAATAAATCGCGCACATATAAGCCGCCGGATCACGGCCATCAATTACAAACGGTGCAAATCCCTGATTGCGTAAATGACTGACAAACCAGCTGCTGCCACCCTGCTGGGCGATGGTGGTACGCTGATCGATACGCCGGCCGTTGGCAATCATCAGTGGTGCAATCAGGCCGGTATCCTCTCCCCGCCACCAGCGCGCCGCCCAGTCAGTACCGCGTTGTTCTTCGAAGGCACCGTCACTTAAAAACGCCACCAGCCGTTCGCCGGGCAACGGCATATGGGCGTATTGCATACCGGCAAAGCCGAGGTAACCACCTTCCATTCTGGCACCGGCAGTATGTACATTAACGTGTGCTCCCAGGGTGGAAATCTGTCGGCCGCCAGCATCCAGCCGGGTGTCGTAACAGTCAGCGACAAAACGGCTGAGGCCGTCATCGTCGAGTGGATACAATTGTTGTCGTTCGGGAATGGCCGTTGCCGTTAACAGTTGCAGCGCATCAATAGCAGCAACACAATGGCCCTGACCTAATAACCAGGCGCGCGGCTGCCTGGTAAAATGATTCACCGCCAGCAAGCCGGCATAAGCCGGCACCATATTCAGCGCCCCCCCGGTATGACCGCGCGGCAGCGGTTTAAAATCCGCTGCGGCCAGCGCCCGGCCATCGAGATATAAACGCCGCGCATAGGTCATATGTACCACCAGCCACATCGACTGCAGCGTCAGACAATCCAGCGCCATTAAGCGCTGAAAAAAATCGCCGCTGGTGCTGATCAGACCTTTCTGCAATAACGACTCAGCCATCAGATGTGCCTGGATCTGCGTCGCCGGGCGATGACAAATAATGCCACGCCCTGCCGCCCAGCGGGCCAGCGCCGGGTTTTGCCGGCGCAGCCGCTGTGCCTCTTCCGTCAGGTAATCGGCAGACAGGGGATAACTGGTTTGCTGGTACAGGTTAAGCGTCATAATCGATCCACCACGAGCTGAATTCTGATCAAACGCGTTTTTGCCTGGCCGAGCCATACCCCGGTGGTAATAGATCGGCCATAACCATGACTCAGATCAGCTGGCGGCACTCAGTGGCAGTGGCCGGGGCTGACGATGGTAATGCCGCAAAGCATGTTCTTTACGCCGCCCAGCGCTGAAGGCCGAGGTCCGTTTAAGATACCCAATCACCCGGGTGGCGTAATCAATATCCGGCGAGCCACAACGGTCACACTGTTCCAGCGTACGTTTATCTATGGCTTCACAGTGATTACAAATGGTGATTTTTACGTTGATACAAAAATAATTACAGCCGGTGCCTGCCGCAATATTCAGCAGCGCCAGATAACCCTCCGTGGTCAGTTTTTCCTCCAGATTCAGGTGTAACGCCGAACCACCATCAAGGTAATCAAGTAACTCCTGGCCATGTAACTGGAATTTATCCAGTACATTGGTGTCGTCATCCTCAACCCGGTAGAAATATGAGTTATAACACTCCCTGGAAACCTGATAACCATCTTTTTTATCCCATCGGGCATTCTTAACACCAAGGTTTTCTGCCGGAACAAATTCGGTATTAAACATATAACCATATTCAAGCTTGGCGGCTTTATTCGCCTCATAAATCACTTTCAGATTATCCCTTACGAATTCTTTATACTGCCGGTTATTGCCGACCGGAATTCCCAAAGATTCCGCCGCTTCCACCATGCCATTAATACCAATGGTAAGAAATTGTTTATCCAGAGAAATAAAACCAGCGTTATAGACCGTCAGCATACCGGCCTGCAGATATTCATCCATCAGCTGCCGATAGGCTACCTGATAACGCTGCACCTTAGCGACTTCTGTCGCCAGATCGCGGCCGTCCTGGATCAGCCGGTTCATATTCAGGGTAATAACATTCACCGATCCGGTTGCCACGCCACCGGCACCCAGTGAGTAAGAAAAAGTATTATCACTGATTTCACTGCGTAACCGGCAACAGGATGCCAGACTGTCGGCGCTGTCCGACTGATAGATAAAAAAGGAACTGCCACGATTCAGCTGGGCAGCCATAGCACGGGCAAACGCCTGATCTTTGCATTGCCCGTCTTCAGTCAGCATGGCGACGGTGACCACCGGAAACGTCAGAATACTTTTGCTGCGCTCAGCGTTAAACCAATCAAGGAAAAACTCCTGCAGTTTTGCCAGAGTCTGCCAGCAGGGTTTGCTGTAATCCGGAAACACGAAATCACCAAACATACTGTCGAAATAGTATTTGTCGTAGATCGATAAATTCCAGAACACACTCTGATAACCACGCGCTGCCGCCGGCTGATTAATAGCATAAACCACATGCTGAAGATGGTTAGCAATCTGATCCCGGTGCGTGGTGAGATAATCGTCACCATAATCTTTGCGGGCAAAATAGTCGAAATAGGTTAAAAATTCGACCGTCGCCACGGCACCGGCAAACTGACTGCTGACAGCAAATACAAAATTCACAAACGCACCACAAAACGATTCGATGTGTTTCGGTGCCAGTGATTCGCCCCCCAGCCTGGTCAGCCCATCCAGCAGGAAGGGATACATAGTAACGGAGACACAATAGGGTTTCAGACTGGTTTCATCGTGTACATAAATTTCATGATTCTCGATCTGGCGGATATATTCCTGTGCCAGTTCATCCCCGAATAAATCAGCAATTTTTGCTGAAACCTGAGCCCGGTTAATCTGCACGAAATAGTCTTTCATCATTTCGGCTTCCAGCGTGGCAATATTTTTTTCCGTCACATTGGCGTTGGCATCCATCCGCGAACCATCGGCGGCATTATGAGCTGCCAGATAATGGTGGATAAAGTCCAGCTTCTGATGAATATGATCCGAGCTCAGCTTCAGCATATTAATTCTCCTTACGGTCATTCTCTGTTATTGATGAAATTTTTCATTCAGGCAGCGCTGGCTGCGTAAATCGATAAAACGCTGATTGGTTGTCGGCGATTCCAGGCCACCCAGCTGGGCGATCCAGGGGCCGGTTTTCAGGTATGTCAGCTGCTGTTTCAGCGTATCCGGCACGTCATCCAGGCCAGTGTACAAACAACGCTTAATACCCCGCTCCGCGACCCGGCGTAACAACCCCAGCAACACATCCGGCTGCCACTCGCCACCGAGAAACAACACACAACTGATCAGACCGTGATAATCATCCAGCCGCTGACACAGATAACTTTCCGTCAGGCGCTGGCCGGCGGTCGGAGGCCAGGTCGCGGCACTATGACAACCGGCACAGCGCAACGGGCAACCACTGATGGTGTAGGCCAGAGAGACTTCTCCCGGCACTTCCTGGAACACAACCTGTTCCTGTGAGAAATTCATAAACCCCATATCTAGTGCCAACCAATCAAAAGAAACACAACATGATGTGGAGATTAGCGATAGACCATTCAAATAAATTGATATAAATCAATTTTTAGCCAGCACTACTCCTTCAGGGGTAATGGCAATAATGATCACTCGTTCAGACAACGGCAGGTTTTACAGCCACAAAAAAGGCCGGTAATCACCGGCCTTAAAGCGCAAAGAAGCAGAGAGTTCAGCCCGCTTTGCCATCCGGACGAGGGCTCAGTAACAACGCGGCATAACACACAACAAACAACAGAAAGGCCAGACACCATAAAGCGGCGGACAACGCCAGGGTAAACATTACCCCGGCAGGCCAGAGGATGATCAGCAGCGAGCGTAACAGCGCGGCCAATAACAGTGCGACAAAGGCCAGTGACATCAGCGGCCGGGGTTGCAGCGGACGCCCAGAATGGCCCAGCGAAACCCGGGCAATCATCGCCAGGATCATACCGCCCACGGCACCGGCGATAAGGGCATGTAAAGCCGTACTGAAAGACACCGCCAGCCCCAGATAATGTAACGCCAGCAGCAGCAATCCCAGTGGTATAAACCAATAGGACAGATGCAGCGACCACAACAGCGGAATACGACGGGTCACCTGAATACGCCAGCGCGCAACCCGCCAGCCCTGGGCAACCGCAGCCAGCAGTAATAACGCCGCCAGCACAGTGTCATTCAGCTGTTGGTATAAACGACTGACAAACAACAGCAACAACAGCGCGCTGCTGAACAGCACCAGTTTTTCCAGCCAGGGCAATGGCTCAACTTTCGCTGTCATACTGCCATTAGCGGTAAACATCGGCATCACCCGGCCACCAATCAGGGTAATCATCAGCACCAGCAACCAGCTGACGTTATAACTGCCCCATTGCAGCAGCGCCGGATTGTTGTCAGCCGCGCCCCAATGCATCAGGGCATTACTGGCCGTGACCAGTAATAACAGTGCCACAAAAACATAATTGCGCCGTTGCTTAACACGCCACAACATGCGCCCGAACAGCCAGGCCACCAATGGCACAAACGCCAGGTCAACCGCGGCCGTCAGCCACCAGGGAAATACATCGCCCGCCAGCATCATCAGCCGGGCGGCCAGCCACAGTAATGTCAGCCACAGCAGCGCTGCGCCGTGAGTGGCACGCTGGCCAGTCCAGTTCTGGACTGCGGTTAATAAAAATCCTGCCACCACCGCCATGGCGAAACCAAACAACATTTCGTGGCTATGCCAGAATAGCGATTGAGTTGCGCTCATTAACGGCAGGCCCTGCAGACTGGCGCCCCATAACAACATCGCCAGGCTGCTGAAGCCGGCTGCCAATAAAAACAGTGGCCGGAACGCCTGCCCCCACAACGGATGGTTTGCTTTCAGTACATGATTCATAACCGCTCACACTTCCACAGATAACACCGGTATCGGCTGGTTTGCTGCTCAGGCATTCAGTTCCTGTTCGATCTGGCGATCAACCGATGACACATAATAGTCATCCGAAAATGCCGACTCCGGTTCTTTCAGCCATAACAGGCACACCACCCAGCTGATAAAGCCCCCGGTCGCAATGATAAAGAAGAACTGATTGGCGTCCACGAAGGTATAAATGGTGAGATAAAATACCGCGCCGACGTTGCCGTAAGCCCCCGCCATACCGGAAATCTGTCCGGTCAGGCGGCGTTTAATCGAGGGAATAATACCAAAGGTTGCCCCTTCAGCGCCCTGCACAAAAAACGAGGTAAACACCGTTATAGCCACCGCCACGACCAGCGGCCAGGAGGAATTCAGCAGCCCCATTAACGCAAAACCAATAGCAATCCCCAGCATATAACTGAGCATCACAAAGCGACGATTACCCAACCGGTCAGACACCAGCCCACCCATCGGCCGGGCCACCAAATTCACGAAGGCAAACGAGGCCGCAATCAGACCGGCCGCGGTGGCCGATAAATCCCAGGTGCTTTCAAAAAACATCGGTAACATGGAAACCACCGCCAACTCTGCACCAAAATTGGCAAAATAAGTACTGTTTAATGCCGCCACACTGCTGAACGGATATTTATCATCCTCCGGCACCCCTTTCTTCAGAATGGGAACATTCACCCTGAGAATCTGAATGATCTGATACACCACCACCACCAGAATCACCCCGTAGGCCAGCCAGGCGCCCTGATCATCAAGATAGCCCAGCTGCTGAATACGCCATACCAGCACCGCCAGAATGCCCACTAACGGAATGGTCCACAGAATCAGTTTTACCATATCGGCCCAGCTGCTGACTTCCAGTGCCGATGCCTTACGTGGTTTCCGGTGCACTGTACCCGCCGGGCCATCGCTGATCGCAAACCAGTAATACACCCCATACGCAGCCATCACCACCGCACTTTGTGCAATCGCCCAGCGCCAGCCGTCGTCGCCGCCGTACATATTGATAGCAATCGTGGGTAACGTCATCGCGGCAGCGGCCGAACCAAAGTTTCCCCAGCCGGCATAAAAACCTTCGGCAAAACCTATGTCTTTGGGTTTAAACCACATCGCCGTCATATGGATACCAATAACGAAACTGGCTCCGATAGAACTTAACACCAGGCGGCTGATTAACAGCTGTGTGCGGGTTTCACCAAAAGCAAACATCAGTGCCGGCACCGACATCAGAATTAATAACAACGAAAAAACCCGCCGCGGACCAAAACGGTCGAGTGCCATACCGACGATAATACGAGCCGGAATCGTCAGCGCCACATTACAGATGGCAAACAGTTTCAGATCTTCCTCCGTCAGCCAGTCCACACTTTTCAGCATACTGCTGGCCAGTGGCGCCATATTAAACCAGACATAAAATGTGATAAAAAACGCAATCCACGTCAGGTGTAGTGCTTTTATTTCAGGATTTTTAAACTTAAATACGTCTGCAACCTGCATAACGATCTCCTGTCGATATCTCTACAAACTGGGCAGAATTAATAACGGACATTCAGCACGCCGGGTTAAAAAAGAGCTGACACTGCCGAAGGTCATATAATCGAGTTCGTCAACAAAATAGGTCAGCGAGCGGGCAATAAAGCCGCCATCCGGTTCATGACTGTGACGGGCAATGACCAGCAAATCCGGACGCAGCTTTTCAGTGGCTGCCAGCAACATCTTGCGGGCATCACCATCCAGCAACAGCGTTTCGGCCGCGATATTTTCGTCCTGGCAAACCTGGCTGGCTTCCGCCAGACAGGTTTTCAGTTCAGCAAGCTCGTCGTTAAACAGAGCTTCGTTATTCTCTGTGATATCACGCGGATTCTCGGCCACTGCGACCAGCAATAACCGCGGCTGTAATGGCCGGAACATAGTGATGGTTCGTGCCAGAGCAAGCCGGGCATTACGTGAACCGTCATAAGCAATCATAATTTTCATACGATAACTCCGTATCCAGACGATCAGTTATGGATTGTAAATTTCTGAGTGCTTACGCAGATAAAACCACCAGTTAATAACCAGACAAACGGCGTAAAATACAGCAAACCCATACATCGCCATTTCCGGAGTGCCGGCTTTGATTTCCGCGCCCATCACCTTAGGAGCAATAAAAGCACCATAAGCGGCAACAGCAGAGGTCCACCCCAGTACCGGCCCTTTCATTTGCTGGTCAAAAATAACGCCGATGCTGCGGAAGGTAGAACCATTACCGATGCCACTGGCGGCAAACAGCACAATAAACAGCACCATAAATACCAGGAAATAATCGTTTGGCGTGGCCGAGTTATAGGCTTCCATCATCACATAACCGGTTGCCACAGAAGCAACCACCATCACGGCAGAAATAATCTGGGTCACAATCGAACCGCCGACTTTATCGGAAATCCAGCCACCCACCGGGCGGATAAGAGCGCCGACAAACGGACCAATCCAGGCCCAGGTTAATGCACTGGGAGCATCCGGATTGACCACCCGGATAATGTCGCCGCTGTCGTTAAGCAGCGACATTTTTCCGAAAATAACACTGATGGATAACGGTAACGCTGCCGAGAAGCCGATAAACGAACCAAACGTCAGAATATAAAGCACCGTCATCGACCAGGTGTGTTTATTGGAAAAAATCCGGAACTGATTTTTGATATTGGGCTGAATACTGCCAGGAATCATACGTAACAGCGCCAGTGTCAGCACGATGGTAAAAGGCAACGCCAGCCACATGCCGATAATCCCCATCATGTAAGCTCCCAGCGCCGCGGTGCATAACGCGATGGCATACAGGCCGATGATTTTTCCGAACGCCGCCAGCGGATGACCCGGTTCCGGGGTAACCAGGTTAATGTTATGCATGCCAAACCAGCCAGCGAATGCCAGCGGGATTAACATCAGCAGCCAGATAAAACCGGCATTCTGAATCCAGGTTTCAGCACCGGCATCAATGCGCCCGACCAGCGTACCGCTGGCGGATTGTAAGGTCATGGAATCACCCGCCAGCGGGCCAAACAAACCAACGGTCATCACCAGCGGAATCAGAATCTGCATGGTGGTTACACCAAAGTTCCCTAACCCGGCATTCATTCCCAGGCCATAACCTTGCTGATTTTTTGGGAAAAAGGTGCTGATATTACTCATCGAACAAGCGAAGTTGCCGCCACCGATTCCTGACAATAAAGCCATTAACTGGAACATCCAGTAAGGTGTGGCCGGATCCATCAGCGCCAGTCCGGTTCCCAGTGCCGGAATCATTAATAACGCGGTGGTCAGAAAAACGGTATTACGGCCACCGGCAATGCGGATCATAAATGACGCCGGAATCCTCAGTGTGGCTCCGGATAAGCCGGCAATGGCTACCAGTGAAAAAAGCTGCTCGGTGGAAAAAGAAAATCCCAGGTTTTTCATCTGAGTCGTGATCATTCCCCACATCAGCCAGACGGCAAAACCAACCAGTAAACTCGGAATAGAAATCCATAAGTTACGACTGGCAATACGTTTACCTTGTTGCTCCCAGAACTGGTTGTTTTCCACATCCCAGGTTTCTATATAGGCAGAATTTTGAGTCACCATGCTGATCCCCTGTTATCAAGTCATGGCACCATCTTCACCCTCTGATAAATTGCCGGCAAGCCGCTGAAAATCTGCAGTTTCAGCGGCTGAAATGCCGCTCTACCTACAAGGTGGGTCGCATTTAATGATGTAAATCAATGATCCTCTTGCACGCCCTGCAACAGCGATAACAAGGTCAATAAAAAACGTACATCAGAGGTACCTACTTTGGCTGCCGGCTACCCAAAAAAAACGCCTGCAAGCAGGCGTAAAGAGGGGAAGAAAAAGGTCAGAACGACAACTGGGTCCAGAGCCAGAATTTCTGGCTGTCGGCCTGCCCGGCCACGCCATTAAAGTCTGCGTATTTAATACCAAGGTTAAGCTGTTTGCTGGCGTTGTAGCCCAGTTTCAGATTAGTTTCACCGCCCAGTTCATCATGGCCGCGATCGCTGTAATAGCGGTGATACACAGCCAGCGCATTAAACGCCGTTAAGCGATAACTCAGGCTCAGGTAATTATCCGATAAACCACGATCCGGTGTTTTCAGAAAGCGATCGGCCCAGCCATTAAACGCATGTTTGGTCGCCAGCGGCGTCTGAAAACCATAATCACCGGCGTCACTGCCCAGGGTTTCATTGCCCAGGGTCAGACGGCTGTGTTTCAGTGTTATTCCCGCCTCCAGGCGATAATATAACGCCTCCCGGTCGTCGCCGTTGTCAGCACTCTGGTAAGCGATTTCGGCACGGTAGTGGCTGTTAATCCCGGCCAGTTCGGTATCACCACTGAGACTGGTGCCATAACTGTGGTAATAAACGGCGCTGTCATCAAAATCCAGCCAGTAGGCATAAGCACTCAGCCGGGCAGCGTCGGCGGAGTGATTTTTAATATGAATAACATGACTATCGACTTCCGTTGCGCCAAAAAATATATCGTTCACCTGATCCAGGTAGGCGTAAGTCAGCTCAAAATCCGCAGCGTTATAACGCACTAATGCCGCATCATACGTTTGCTCGTTTTGTCGCCAGCCAACGTTACCGATAAAACGTGCATTATCCAGGATAATCCGTTGCCTGCCGAACGTCGCCGCCAGCTGCTGTTGCTGATAGTGTAACTGAGCGCGGTTAATCTCCCGGTTCTGCGGATCCGCCACCGTCAGGTAACGGTTATCCTGTGGTGTATATTCATCAATCAGCGCGGCAACGTCTTCGGCTTCAGCCAACAGGCTGACACCGGCAAATACCGGGCTCTGATAACCAATGCGGCTGCGTAACGTCAGCGCAGTTGCGTCCTTCTTCTGCTGATCGGACTGGTGAGTTTCATAACGCAGGCGAAAATCGCCGCTAAATTCGCCTGCGGTGGCATTCAGCGGCTGTGCTGCGGCGAATAATGGCGTCAGCAGCAGCCCGGCGGTTAGTGCAGTTTTTTTCATTGTGCTCTCCTTTTTTTAGAATTCAGCGCTGAGCACATTGTTGGATCACTGCATCAGAGGTGAGTCTGATAACGAGAAATCAAAACCTTCTAAACGGGTTTCCTGAATCAGTGACTGGATATAGTGTGCAGTCGCTTTGGCTTTTACCCGTTCATTCAGATATTGCCGTATACGCGCTTCCACCTGCGGGTAGTCGAGAGGTTTACCGGCAATTTTCCGGTCGATATACACCAGGTGAAAGCCATAACGACTTTCAATCGCAGCGGGTAACAGCCCCGGTTCGGCGGCAAAGACCTGACGCTCAAACTCAGGCACAGTTTGCCCGGCACTGATCTGCCCCAGGCTGCCGGCGGTATTTTTTGACGGGCAGGCAGAATATTGCTTAGCCAGTTCCGCAAAATCAGCTCCGCCGCGTAGTTTCAGTAACAAAGAGTCTGCCAGTGTCTGGCTATCGGCCCGCTGCACCTCATCCTGCGGGTCAGCGGCTAATAAAATATGACGCAACTCCAGTAACGGAGAGGTACTGAAGCGTTGTCGGTTTTTATCAAAATAGTGATGACATTCTTCGTCACTGGCATACGGAAGATCAATATCCTGAGCCATCAGCTGTTCGATAAAATCATTCTGCCCGGCCTGTTCGTGACTGTCTGCCACATCAATGCCCAGGTGACTGGCGCGCTGCCGTAAAATTTCACCAATCACCAGAGTTTCTGCAGCTTTTAACATCGCCTGACGCTGACTGTCGGCCGGGTGATATTGCATTTCTTCATGAATCGCGCTTTCGGCAATCGCCACGTCATTCACTTTGATCATAATTTTCTCCCTGCCGGCACCGGAGCAGACAAACGCCGGTGCCAGCGAATGGCTTAACGGGCAAAACGTTTACGGACGATCTGATGCTGACGCGTAAGGTATTGCAACGGCACACTGAACATATGTACCAGCCGGCTGAACGGGAACAGCATAAATAAGGTCATGCCCAGTAAAACATGCGCCTTAAATATCCAGTGCACATCACTGATATAGGCTGCCGCATCAATCATATCGAAGGTCATAATATTCTGAGCCCATAACATCAGCTTGGTCATTTCTTTACCATCCAGATGACCCATGGAAACAAAAATAGAAATTAATCCGAGCACCAGCTGGGCGTACAACAACAATAAAATAATGATATCCATTTTCTTACTGCTGGCCCGTACTCTGGGATTCGATAACCGGCGTATGATCAGTATGCTCAGACCGGCAAAACAAATCAGGCCAAACAGACCACCGGCAACCATAGCAACCAGTTGTTTCAGC
The DNA here is from genome assembly GCF_042648445.1 of Bacterioplanoides pacificum. NCBI lineage: Bacteria > Pseudomonadati > Pseudomonadota > Gammaproteobacteria > Oceanospirillales > Oceanospirillaceae > Bacterioplanoides > Bacterioplanoides pacificum. Next base: position 129,563 of record NZ_JBHRYB010000014.1, on the reverse strand, counting down.
GACGCTTCAACACCTAACATATGCCACAACTCCAGTGGCGTCAGTAAACCAAACAAATGGCCGAAAAAGATGCCTAACACCCCGATATGAAACAGGATACTGCCCAGCCGCAACTGCTTTTTTTCCAGCAGCTGACTGGAACTGGCCTTCCAGCTGTATTGTTCCCGGTCATAACGGATCCAGCTTGCCAGCAATAACGTAGACATCGCGATATAAGGATAAACTCCAAATGCCAGCGTATTAAAATAACTCATAACCACCTCCTCAGGCCCGGTCAACGGCGGATGCATTTAACAGTTCGGTATTCAGGGGAATATGCTGGTCGCGGCGCTGCCCTTCACTCGGCCGGTTATTATTGCCACAGGATGATTCGGCATTATCCATAAAGTTAACCATCTCCTCTTCCCAGACTTTATCCAGTGCTTTTGCGGTATGGTCCGGTTCTTCTGCCGCAATCTGGCTGCGTAAATCATCCAGATCCAGTGCCATATCGCTGAGCTGTATCAGGCTATGAAATAACACCGCATAATCCGCTTCACGCTGCTCCAGACGACAGGCTAACAGCGCCAGAATATGCGCAACTTCCTGTAATCCCAGGCGGCCGTTTTCTTCGCCCTGAGTACTGAGAAAATCCAGATAAAGCGGGATAAAATCGGGCAGCTCATTGACTGCGATACCCAGCCCGGCCTGTTTATACTGATTCACCAGATCCACCATCGCCTGACCGCGGTCACGCGACTCACCGTGGACATGTTCAAACAACAACAATGACAACGACCGGCCGCGCTCAAATAAACCATCGTATTGCTCCTGCCAGCTGAGCAGGTCCTGCTGACAATGCTGGCGGATAAACAGCAACAATGCCTGCTGCTGTTCTTCAGCCAGCGGAGATTGCTGTACCGCGCGGCTCAGTTCTTGCTCAGCGGCCACCAGTTCAGCCGTCGGATAATCCATTAATAACGAAATCACACGTAAAATTTTCATCATCATTTCTCCACCACAACCGGAATAACCTGGCGTACCGCCGCTGATTGTGAACCAAACAGGTTCACGTCGTTATTGCCATCACTGCAACCATTGCCAAAACTGAAGCCACAGCTGTTTTTCAGATCGTAGGCATTTTCTGCATAGCTGGTGTGGCTGGTTGGAATAACAAAACGGTCTTCGTAATTAGCCAGCGCCATATAACGATACATCTCTTCCACCTGCTGGCTGCTCAGGCCGGCCTGCTGCAGCACTTCCAGATCTTCCACACCATCGACCTGTTGTGATCGTTTAAAGGCGCGCATCGCAATCATTTTTTCCAGCGCGGCAATTACCGGTTTTTCATCACCGGCGGTTAACAGGTTGGCGAGATAACGCAGCGGAATACGTAATGACCTGAGGTCAGGAATCATGCCGTTCATACCAACGTGGCCAGCCTCTGCGGCCGTCTGGATCGGTGACAGCGGCGGCACATACCACACCATAGGTAAAGTGCGGTACTCAGGGTGCAGTGGCAGTGCTACTTTCCAGTCCATCGCCATTTTATAAACCGGTGAGCGCTGAGCGGCTTTAATCCAGTTATCGCTGATGCCTTCTTTACGCGCGGCTTCGATAACCTGTGGATCGTCGGGATCAAGGAACAGGTCCAGCTGAGCCTGGTACAGATCCTTTTCATTGGCGGTCGTGGCTGCGGCTTCAATCTTATCGGCGTCATACAATAAAACACCCAGATAACGAATCCGGCCAACACAGGTTTCGGAGCAGACGGTTGGTTGTCCGGCTTCGATTCTCGGGAAGCAGAAAATACATTTTTCTGACTTGCCCGATTTCCAGTTGTAATAAATCTTTTTATACGGACAGGCAGAGACACACATCCGCCAGCCACGACATTTTTCCTGGTCGATCAGGACGATGCCATCTTCTTCACGTTTGTAGATAGCACCGGATGGACAAGCCGCCACACACGCCGGGTTAAGGCAATGTTCACACAAGCGTGGCAGATACATCATGAAGGTTTTTTCAAACTGGCCATAGATGTCTTTCTGAACCACATCGGTAAAGTTTTTATCCACTTTACGTTTTTCGAATTCGGTACCCAGAATTTCTTCCCAGTTTGGCCCCCATTCGATTTTTTCCATCCGCTGACCGGAAATTAATGACCGTGGCCGCGCAACCGGCTGGTGTTTACTGTCAGCGGCGTTATGCAGGTGCTGATAATCAAAGTCGAACGGCTCGTAATAATCGTCTATTTCCGGCAGATCCGGGTTAGCAAAAATATTAGCTAATACCCGTAACTTACCACCGATTTTTAACTGCAGTTTGCCCTTGGCATCGCGCTTCCAGCCGCCGTTCCATTTCTCCTGATTTTCCCATTCCTTGGGGAAACCAATACCCGGTTTGGTTTCAACATTATTGAACCAGGCGTATTCAACCCCTTCCCGCGAGGTCCAGACATTTTTGCAGGTGATGGAGCAAGTGTGACAACCAATACACTTATCCAGATTCAGCACCATGCCAATTTGTGCTCTTACTTTCATAGTATTACCTCACTCCGGCGTTATTCAGTGTCGAGCCAGTCGACTTTGCTCATCTTACGCACCACCACAAACTCATCGCGGTTGCAGCCCACTGTGCCGTAATAGTTAAAGCCATAGGCCTGCTGGGCATAACCACCAATCATATGGGTGGGCTTCATCACTGCCCGGGTGACCGAGTTATGGATGCCACCCCGGGTGCCGGTCATTTCCGATCCGGGTACATTTACAATACGTTCCTGAGCGTGATACATCATGCTCATACCTTCCGGTACCCGTTGTGACACCACCGCCCGCGCAGCAATTGAACCGTTAACATTAAATATTTCGATCCAGTCGTTATCGGCAATGCCGGCTGCTTTGGCATCGGTTTCACTGATCCAGACAATCGGACCACCACGCGATAACGTCAGCATCAGCAGGTTGTCTGAATAGGTGCTGTGAATGCCCCATTTCTGGTGTGGGGTAATCCAGTTCAGGACAATTTCTTTATTACCGTTAGGATTTTTATTCAGGACCGGCTCGACCGTTTTCAGATTGATCGGTGGCTTGTAGGCGCACAGTTGCTCACCAAAATCACGCATCCAGTCATGATCCTGGTAAAACTGCTGCCGGCCGGTAATGGTGCGCCACGGAATCAGTTCATGCACATTGGTATAACCGGCGTTATAGGAAACGTGTTCGTCTTCCAGACCGGACCAGGTCGGAGAAGAAATAATTTTACGCGGCTGCGCCACGATATCGCGCCAGCGGATTTTTTCTTCCTCCTTCGGTTTCGCCAGATGGGTATGATCCAGGCCGGTAATTTCTCCTAATGCCTGCCAGGCTTTAACAGCGACATGGCCGTTGGTTTCCGGTGCCAGACTAAGGATCATTTCACAGGCATCAATCGCGCTGTCCAGTTTGGCTAAACCTTTATTGGCGCCCTCTTCGGTATGGGTATAATTCAGCTGACGTAACAGCCCCACCTCTTCTTTTGTATCCCAGCTGATGCCTTTACCACCGTTTCCGATGTTTTCCAGCAGCGGGCCGATTGAAGTAAAGCGGGCATAGGTGTTGGGGTAATCGCGCTCCACCACATTCAGATGCGGCATGGTTTTACCCGGCACGGGTTCGCACTCCCCTTTCCACCAGGCTTTCACCCCATAAGGCTGGGCCAGTTCGGCCGGAGTGTCGTGATGCATCGGTGTGGTTACCAGATCGGTTTCCTGACCCAGATGGCCTTCACACACGCGGGAAAATTCTTTGGCAATGCCTTTAAAAATTTCCCAGTCGGAACGCGCTTCCCAAACCGGGTCGATGGCGGCACTGAGTGGATGAATAAACGGATGCATATCCGAGGTATTCATATCGTCTTTTTCGTACCAGGTCGCGGTTGGCAATACGATATCGGAATACAAACAAGTGGTAGACATGCGGAAGTCCAGCGTGACCCACAGATCAACCTTACCTTCGGCTCCTTCATCCTGCCATTCAACATCCTGTGGTTTCTGGCCACCAAAATCACCCAGATCTTTTCCTAACAAACCATGCTTGGTGCCGAGGAAATGTTTCAGCATATATTCATGGCCTTTACCGGAGGAACCGAGCAAATTTGAACGCCAGACAAACATATTGCGCGGGAAATTTTTTGGATTATCCGGTTGTTCACAGGCAAATTTCAGCTCGCCGCTTTTCAGCTGAGCAACGACATAATCCTGTACCGTCATACCCGCCTGTTCTGCGGCTTTATGCAGATGCAAAGGGTTGGTGCCTAACTGAGGTGCAGACGGTAACCAGCCCATACGTTCAGCGCGGCTGTTAAAGTCAATAATGCTGCCATTCCACTTTTCTTTTGGCGCCAGCGGTGAGATTACCTCCTGCATATTCAGTTTTTCATAACGCCACTGACTGGAATGGTTATAGAAAAACGAGGTACCGTTCATATGCCGCGGCGGGCGTTGCCAGTCGAGTCCGAAAGCTAACGGCGTCCAGCCGGTTTGTGGGCGTAATTTTTCCTGGCCAACATAATGCGCCCAGCCGCCGCCGGTCTGACCGATGCAGCCACACATCATCAGCATATTGATCAGGCCACGGTAATTCATATCCATGTGATACCAGTGGTTCAGCGCCGCTCCGACAATCACCATGGAACGGCCACGGGTTTTTTCGGCATTTTCAGCGAACTCGCGGGCGATACGAATCACATCCTGACGGGCAACACCGGTAATCGCTTCCTGCCAGGCCGGTGTATAAGGGACGTTATCGTCAAAGCCAGAAGCACGATTATTATCACCAATACCATTATCGACGCCGTAATGGGCCAGCATCAGATCGAATACGGTGGCGACCTGTGCCTGACTGCCATCCGCCAGTTCAATGGTTTTCACCGGCACTTTACGTAACTGAATATTACCGTGTTCGGTATGCTGGAAATAATCGTACTCATGAGGTGCGTCACCAAAATACGGGAATGCCACTTCAGCGAATTCTGCACTCTGATCCTTCAGCGACAGCGCCAGATTGATATCACCATTGCGGTCTTTTGCTTCCAGATTCCATTTGCCTTTTTCACCCCAGCGATAACCAATAGCACCGTTCGGGCTGGTCAGTTTGCCATCCTGGTTAACGGCGATGGTTTTCCAGTCCGGGTTATTGTCTTCCCCAAGATTATCCAGCAGGTCGGCCGCGCGCAGGAAACGACCACCAGTCAAGTGGCCATTACTTTGTTCCAGCATAACCAACATTGGCATATCGGTATAACGGCGGCTGTATTCATCAAAATAAGCACTTTGTTTATTGACATAAAATTCCTGCAGAATCACATGGCCAAACGCCATCGCCAGTGCCGCATCGGTTCCCTGACGGGGCGCCAGCCAGGTATCGCCGAATTTTGATGCTTCGGAATAATCGGAGGTAATCACACAGGTTTTGGTACCTTTGTAACGTACCTCGGTCAGGAAGTGGGCATCCGGTGTACGGGTCTGAGGAACGTTAGACCCCCAGACGATAATGTAATTGGAGTTATACCAGTCGGCCGATTCCGGCACATCGGTTTGCTCACCCCAGATCTGTGGGGACGCCGGTGGTAAATCACAATACCAGTCATAAAAACTCAGACAGTTACCACCGATCAGCGACAGATAACGCGCACCCGCAGCATACGACACCATCGACATAGCCGGGATTGGTGAAAAACCGGTGACCCGGTCCGGGCCATATTGTTTGGTGGTATACACGTTGGAAGCGGCAATCAGCTCATTCACTTCATCCCAGCTGGCGCGGACAAAACCACCCAGTCCACGGCGTTCTTTATAGCTGCGTGCTTTGTCAGGATCTGTGACGATGGATTCCCAGGCTTTCACCGGATCACTGTGTTGTGCTCTGGCTTCACGCCACAGTTTCATCAACTGGCCGCGAACTTTGGGGTATTTAAGCCGGTTAGCGCTGTAGATATACCAGGAATAACTGGCGCCGCGCGGACAGCCACGAGGTTCGTGATTAGGCAAATCGGGACGGGTACGGGGGTAGTCGGTTTGTTGGGTTTCCCAGGTTACCAGTCCGTCTTTGACATAAATTTTCCAGCTACAGGAGCCAGTACAGTTTACCCCGTGCGTAGAGCGGACAACTTTATCGTGCTGCCAGCGCTGACGGTAACCTTTTTCCCAACTTCTGTCTTCGTCCGTTGTGGCACCGTGGCCATTGGAAAAAGTTTCTTTCCGGGTTCTGAAAAACCTGAGCTTTTCCAGTAGATGACTCATAGCTAACTCCTGAAGCGTCCCTAAAGACCAACTAAAATATACGCCTACATACTGTAATATTTAGGCAAGCGGGAATAGCTCGGGAAAAGCTGACAAAAGCCGACAACAGGCCTCGGATTACCCCTTATTGGGTAGCCCTGAAAATCAACAAACCTTTGATTTTATTGGACTTTTAAAGATTCCATAAAAAATTACTGCGACAGATCAAGGGCATAAATTCAAGGGGGGTAGCTATAATTAATCGCCATTATCAATAATCATTATCAGATAATCAGACATTTACCCGTATCGCTGAAGAAATCCAGTGGGTAATATAAAGCTTCATTTTTCTGCATCGTTTTCAGCCATGAAACAAACCTCCGTCATCACCCGCATTAATCTCGCCATGAGTGTCATTATATTAATGGCAATATCAACAATAATGGTGTCCTACTGGTTATCCAATCAGACAGATAACGATGCTTACGCTATTAACAGTGCCGGATCGCTGCGTATGCACAGTTACCGTTTATTACTGCCGGGGGGAAACGAATCAGATAGCCAGGCCGTTATTAACGCTATTTTTACTAATAATATTATGAAAAACGTGGTAAGAAATTCCGGTGCAACCCCGCTGTTTGATGAATTACGTGAGCGTGGCAAAAACCTGAGTTCATTACTCGGAAATACGGCGCTGAGCAATGGTGAAAAAACGGTCATTATCAATAATTTTGTCGATGACCTTAATAAACTGGTGCTGATTATCCAGCAGAATACCGAACAGAAAATAAAGAAACTCCGTACTTTTCAGATTATTGCGTTTTTTATCACCGTTATTTTATCCGCCATTGTTATTTACTGGATACACCTGCAATTGACCGTGCCGCTGGTCAGCCTGACCAAAACCGCACGCCAGATCAGTATGGGAGATTTTTCCTGCCAGCTGCCAACAGCCAGTGGTAGCGACGAACTCAGCGTTTTGTCGCGCTCGTTTGAACATATGTGTAAAGCCATCGCTTATATGTACGAATCACTGGAAAAACAGGTAGAAGAAAAAACCGAGGAACTGAGAAACAGCAATAAAACCCTGAGTTTTCTTTATAAGCTTGCCCGGCGCACCAGCACCCATGATATTAAAAGAGACGATTTTAATGCCATCCTCAATGATCTTTCACTGATCACCGGCATCAGCGACATCGAACTGTGCCTGCTGACGGAAAGCGGTGATATTCCTTACCTGCAGATTAATGGCAATAAAGAACTGGATGATGACTGCAAAGCCAGAAACTGCCGGGATTGCCTGAATCCGGATATGCAACAAGCGGCAGCGATTAATTTTCCGATTTCACGGGAGAACCGTGAATACGGGGTGTTAAGTATTCATCAGCAGCCGGGGACTCTGCTGGACTGGCAAAAAGATTTATTCACTTCGGTCGCCAATCTGTTTGCGATTGCCATGAGCCTGCAGGGCGAGGAGGAAAATATTCGCCGTATCACCCTGATGAAGGAGCGCAACGTCATTGCCCGGGAGCTGCACGACTCACTGGCACAGGCGTTATCTTACCTGAAAATTCAGGTAACGCGCCTGAACCGGGCCATGGGAAAATCAGATTTTGAGATAATGATGGATGTATCCGGCGAGCTGAAACAGGGGCTGGACTCCGCCTACCGGCAATTACGTGAATTATTAACCACCTTCCGCTTAAAAGTAGACAGTAAAGGATTGCTGGAAGCGCTGCAGAAAACCGTCGACCAGTTTCATGAACAGTCTGATATGGACATATCACTGAACTACGATATTTTTAATATTCCGCTGTCGCCGCAGGAAGAAATTCACCTGTTACAAATCATTCGTGAAGCCAGCCAGAACGCCGTACATCATTCTCACGGCGAAAATATTCATATCAATCTGTATCGTGACACACAACACCAGGTGATACTGGAAATTGAAGATGATGGCATCGGCATCGGTAACGACCCTGAAAAGCGTAACCATTACGGCATGGCCATTATTCAGGAACGGGCACATCAGCTGGCCGGTAACGTGGAAATAAAAAAACGCGACAGTGGTGGCACCGGTGTGTATTTCCGCTTTACACCGGAAGCGATGAGAAAACCCGCAGCGCAATACTGAAGCCTGGTTTTGATACTGACAGGTGTGATCTTGGCAGTTGTGATGCTGGCGTCACAAAATCCAGTACAACGCCTCCAGCGCCACCGCTACCTGTATGCGGTTTTCGGCCAGCGGTCGCGGCAACATAGCTTCGGCCCTGGCCAGCCGGCGTAACAGCGTATTACGATGGGTATGCAGCCGTTTTGCCGCCTCACTGGCGTTGCAGCCACATTCAAGAAATACATGTAACGACTGACGTACCACTGCCGGTGCCTGCGCCAAATCTCCCAGCACATGGCCGGAATAATGCTGAATGGATTTTGCGTCTTTGGCTAAAAACGCCATCAGCCGCACACGATCATAACTCACCAGCTGAACATGAGATTTCAGCCGCCCTAATACCCGCTGCGCCGCCTGGGCATCCAGATGCGAGCGGCGAAAACCATCCATACCACAGCCACCTTCACCATAACTGAGGCGGATATGGGCTTTATTTTTTGGGTAAGCGGATTAAATGGTTGATCTTACCTTTGCATGAGAGTGAGACAGACCGGCATCTCATCGGATTATCTGGTTGATGCTTCACCTACTGCTGGTGCATGTTTCCTTCGCTAATTCCAGCAAGAACCCCACACGCCTCTACTTCCCGGTCATCGTTGCAACTCGCTCTCAGTGAAACGAGTTGTTTCTCAAGCGCTTGCAGAGCGGTTATCTGCGACCGCACATGAGAGATGTGATCATCGAGCAAGGCGTTGACGGCGGTACAAGGCTGATGAGGGTCGTCCTGATAGCTCTGTAGTTCGTGAATCTCAGCCAGTGACAGGCCCAGGATTCTGCAGCGACGGATGAAGGCCAGCCCCTCACCATGCTTCTCGGTATAGACACGGTAACCGTTGTCCTGCCGATCAGGCGGCGGCAACAAGCCCTGCTGTTCATAGAAGCGGATCGTCTGTGTTTCGACCCCTACCAACTGCGCCAACTGACCAATGCGCATCAGCCTCCTCCCCAACGGATTCTTTACTCTATTGACCTTATAGTAGCTTTATAGTTTTAAATGGTACCACAACATTGTTCAAGTGGAGTCGTATCATGAGCAAATCCTGTGGTGGCGCCTGTGGCGGTGATGCAATGTCCGCAGCGGATACCGATATACAGGCCTCCTCCGAGGCGCCAGGGGAATGGGTCAGTGTTTATGCCGTGCCGAAGATGGACTGTCCATCAGAAGAACGAATGATTCGCCTAGCCCTGAACGGCTTTGAGGAGATTCGGGCGCTGTCCTTCGACTTGTCGAACCGCCGGCTGAAGGTCGTGCATGACGGCGAGGTCGAGCCCGTCACCTCGAAACTGAAGACCTTGGGGCTAGGCGCCTCGCTTCAGGAAACCGTCGCTGCAAATCCGGAGACCATCAAGGCCGCCGAGTTTTCGGCAGCTTCTGCTAAGCAAGAATCCGGGACCCTGCGCTGGTTGCTCGGCATCAATGCACTTCTGTTCCTGGTGGAAATGACTGCCGGTCTGATCGCCCAGTCAACTGGCCTCATTGCAGAGTCCCTGGACAATTTTGCCGATGCGGCGGTGTACGGGCTTGCCCTTTATGCGGTTGGACATAGCGTGAAAATGCAGGTACGTGCCGCGCATCTTGCTGGTGTACTGCAACTGATCTTGGCTGTGGGCGTGCTCGTAGAGGTGGTGAGACGCTTTGTATTCGGTAGTGAGCCTGAATCGCTGGTGATGATGGCTATCGCATTCGTCGCATTGATTGCCAATACCAGTTGTCTGCTGCTCATATCCAAACATCGGGAAGGCGGGGCGCACATGAAGGCAAGCTGGATATTCTCGGCCAACGACGTGGTGATCAACCTGGGGGTCATCACCGCCGGCGCCCTGGTCGTGTGGACCGGTTCCAATTATCCGGATCTAATTATCGGCACCATCGCGGGGCTCGTCGTGCTTAACGGTGCCAGGCGCATTCTGGCGCTCAAGGGTTAAATAATGCTCATTATCGGCAAAAAGCTCTCGCCGTACGCCCTGTTGTCCATATCGGGCCTGCTGGCAACGTCTGATCAAGCTGTAAAGTGGCTGGTGCAGCAATCAATGGCCTATGGCGAGTCTGTTTCGGTGACCCCGTTCTTTAACTGGGTGCACCTAAGGAACACCGGTGCCGCATTCAGTCTTTTTGCGAATGGTGGAGGCTGGCAGCGCTACTTTTTTATCGGGATCGCGGTGGCGGTCTCAATTTTTCTGATCAAGCTGATCCTTGAAAATCGTCATAAAGGAGAAGCCATCGCTTACAGTCTTATCCTCGGTGGCGCCATGGGCAACCTGATTGACCGGGTCTTTCGTGGCTATGTTGTGGATTCCTTTGATTTCTATTGGCGAGACTGGCATTGGCCGGCCTTCAACCTGGCTGATATTGCAATTGTCCTCGGTGCCTTACTTTTCGTTTCCGGCAGCTTTTTGGGTAAAAAAACAAACACCAATGCCGAGTCGGATGGATCTGACTGAAACCTTCGCCTATACAACACCATGACCGAACTTCCCGACAACATCCTTCACCTGCCGCAATACCAAGTACTGGGCTGCAAAACCACCGACGACGACATGCACTTCCAAGTGGACGCGCCCGATCCCATTGCCTGCGAAGAATGCGGAGTGCAGGGTGAGTTCGTACGGTTCGGCAAGCGTGACGTTCCCTATCGTGATCTGCCCATCCACGGCAAGCGGGTCACTCTCTGGGTGGTCCGCCGCCGATACACCTGCCGGGCCTGCAAGACAACATTCAGGCCCCAGCTACCGGAGATGGTGGACGGATTCCGTATGACACTGCGGCTGCATGAGTACGTGGAGAAGGAATCCTTCAACCACCCCTACACCTTTGTGGCGGCACAGACCGGCCTGGACGAGAAGACGGTGCGCGACATCTTCAACGCCCGCGCCGAGTTCCTGGGGCGCTGGCACCGCTTCGAGACGCCCCGCATCCTGGGCATTGACGAGCTATACCTGAACAAGCGCTACCGCTGCATTCTGACCAACATTGAGGAGCGAACCCTGCTCGACCTGCTGGCCACCCGCCGCCAGGACGTGGTGACCAACTACCTGATGAAGCTGAAAGACCGGCAGAAGGTCGAGATCGTCAGCATGGACATGTGGAACCCCTACCGGGCAGCGGTCAAGGCTGTGCTGCCCCAGGCCCGTATCGTGGTCGATAAGTTCCATGTGGTGCGCATGGCCAACGATGCCCTAGAGAGAGTGCGCAAGGGCCTCAGAAAGGAGCTGAAACCGTCCCAGAGCCGGACCGGAAAATCCTGCTGAAACGCGCTCACGAAGTCTCAGACCGGGAGCGCCTCATCATGGAGACCTGGACAGGCGCGTTCCCGCAACTGCTGGCCGCCTACGAGCACAAGGAGCGCTTCTACGGCATCTGGGACGCCACCACACGGCTCCAGGCAGAAGCCGCCCTGGACGAGTGGATAGCCACCATCCCGAAGGGCCAAAAGGAAGTCTGGAGCGATCTGGTCAGGGCAGTGGGAAACTGGCGCGAAGAGACCATGACCTACTTCGAGACGGACATGCCCGTCACCAACGCTTACACGGAGTCCATCAACCAACTGGCCAAGGACAAGAACCGTGAAGGGCGCGGTTACTCCTTCGAGGTGATGCGGGCACGAATGCTCTACACCACGAAGCACAAGAAGAAGGCACCGACTGCGAAGGTCTCTCCTTTCTACAAGAAAACCATCGGTTACGGACTGCCGGACTTCGCAGAGGAACTCAACTACGGAGTCGATCTATCAACCATCTGAGGGTGGTATCAGATTGATGGGGTGAAGGTGCCCCATCAACCATTAAATCCGTATACCCTATTTTTTAGCACTTTTTCGTTTAGCGGGTATTCTGCTGCCGTCCAGACCCAGATTAGCGCCGGACTGACAATAATTTTTAACGCCCGGCTTTGCTGGCAGGCTTTCTGAAACGCACTGGCCAGTTGTTCCAGATCTGCAATTTCCGTATCAATTTCTTCACTCCAGATGATCGCACTGTGATGGGGCTGGCTAAACGGATAATTCAGCAGCCGTTCGGCGTCCTGTAAAGCGACAGCATCACCGGCCACGATGCGCGAGATAAGCTCACGCTGCTGTTCCGCTAAGCCCGCTTTGCGGCTTTCTTCATCCTGTTTTATACGCTGCATCGCCAGCTGCAGGCTGTCGTCGATAAAGGCACTGATCGACAATGAGGAAATTTCCAGCAACTGCTGTAATTCAGCCGGTTCCCGGGTCAGCTGAAAAACAATTTTCATCCAGTATTGCCAGGCGATGTCCTGCACTGAGCGGGCATTGTTCAACAACACCTGGGGCGCCTGATCGGGGAAAATTTCATTCAGGCTGAGTACCGCTTCCTCCACCAGAAACGCACTCACCGGCTGGTCCGGGTGCTCAATCACCGCGTTTAACCAATGAATGGTGGCGGCACGGATGGCCCGTCGTTGTTTCACTGACAGCAGTGGGTCAAGGTACTGATTATCTGCTCCGACGGCTCTGAAATTGCCCCCTTCCAGCTGATCCAGCACTTCCGGACTGGTCGCCAGCTGCAGTGCCAGTTCAGCACCACAGCGCAGCAGTTCAACGATTCTGGGGGTGATCCCGGGCCAGCGCTGGCGGGTACTGACGGCAAGTTTCATATTGTCTCCGCGGCCATAAAAAGTGCAAATTGCACCAAATATATCCCCTTTAGTGTTGTTTTGTACATTGATGACCCACTGATCCGTTCATAAGATGATCAGTCTCAGCCTCGTAAGCCTGTTACAGGCCCCAGGCAAACCACAATAACAACAACCCGGACGGTAGCCGTTTGTCATCGCCACCAGGCCGGCACAGGGAAACACCATGACCAGACACCCACAACCGGCCATTGAGGCCCGCAAAGATATCGACTTTGGACTGGATTCTGATTTTCCGAAGTACTGGAACGCGGACGATCCGTTTAAAACCCGCATTATGGATGCGCTGCAGCTCAGCTTTCCGGATGGTGAGCGCTATTTTATTTCCAGTGTGCGTGCCTTCCGGGATCGTATCAGCGACAGCCAGCTGCAGCACGATGTAAAAGAGTTCACCCAGCAGGAAGCGCAACACGGCATTGCGCATACCCGTTTTAATCAGCTGCTGGCTGCCCAGGGTATGCCGATGGAAAAAATTCTGAACGAGCTTAAAGACTACATTAAACGCGACCAGGCACGTTATTCGGATGAATTTAATCTGGCATTAACCGCCGCTTACGAACATTTTACCGCGCTGCTGGCCGAAACCTTTTTTTCCCGAAAGGAAGTGACTGCTGATATCCACCCGAAAATGTGCGCCATGTTTGCCTGGCATGCCATTGAAGAAATGGAACACCGTTCAGTCGCCTTTAACGTGATGAAAACGGTTGCTAAGGTAGGGTATATAAAACGTTGCATCGCCATGGTGATCGCCACCCGGCATACCACCTCGGTGATGTTTAACTATGCCGATGAATTGCTGCAGGCCGATGGTTTTTCCTGGTGGCAACGTCGTTTAATGGTGCTGAAAAACCTCAACTGGATGTACGGCCGCAGAGGTATTCTGTCGTCGATGTTGCCCAAACTACTGATGTATTTTAAACCCGGCTTTCACCCGGAAAATATTCCCGTTATTCATAATTATGGTGAATGGGTCAGGGTGTATGATGAGACCGGCAATCCGCATCAGGCCTGCGATGCATTATTAGCAGCTGCTTATTAAAACAGCGAAAACGGCCCGGGAAGTTCTTTCCCGGGCCGTTTTATCAGCACATCTGATCGCCGTGAATATTATTTTTTAGGCTTGCGTTTTTTCTTCGGATAAAACGGCTCTTCGCCTTCCGGACGGGAACGGAAACGACGGTGCAGCCATAAATATTGTTCCGGGTGTAAGCGCACAAATTGCTCCAGCTGAGCATTCAGGCGGGTCGCTGCGGTGACGTCGTCATCATCCTGAAAGTTTTCCAGAATCGGGGATACATGAATGGCATATTTGCCATTACCTTCGGCAAACTGGCTGATCATCACCACGGTTGCACCGGTTTCCCGGGCAATCGCCATCGGCGCTTTTAAGGTTGCTGTCTGAATACCAAAAAAGGGGGCAAACACCGAACGTTTACCACCGAAATCCTGATCATAACCATACCAGACGGTATTACCCTGCCTGATAAACTCCATCATCTCTTTCAGTTCATATTTGCTGAACTTATTGTGGCTGTAAGCAACCCGTGAACGCTCAATTAATGCGTCAAATAACGGGTTATCATTTGGCCGGTACATATAATTAAAATCAAACGTATGATTGGCCATTGGCCCGGCCAGATCGAGAATGGAAAAGTGGCCGCCTACCAGCAGTACCCCTTTGCCACGGGCCTCCGCCTCGGCCAGATGTTCACGGCCATACACGGTCAGATTATTCAGTACCGGCTGATGATTGCCCCACCAGGCAGTGGTGGTTTCCACCATGCCGGTCATATTGGCAATAAAAGTATCTTTAATCAGCTGTTGCTGTTGCGTATCGGATAGTTCGGGAAAGCAAGCGCGGATATTGGCCTGGGTTATCTGTAACCGGCTGCCGCCCAGCTTCAGCATCAACAAACCCAGCTGACGGCCAAGCCATATCTTGCCGGAATAAGGCAATAACGAAATCAGAAACATCAGGCTGATACCCAGCCAGGTGAGCCAGTATTTGGGGTGCAGGAAGTTGCGGTAATAATATTTCGGGTAAATTTGAGTTTTCATTCCGGCTCTGTGCAAAAAATAAACCGGACGATTCTATGCGTACCGGCAGCTGCATTCAACTGCCAGGCCGGACTGGCGCTCTGACACCAGTCCGGCCAACCTGCGCCGGTTACACCGCGCCCTGTTCGATCATGGCCTCTGCCACCCGCTTAAAGCCGGCAATATTGGCACCCAATACCAGGTTACCTGGCTGGCCAAACTGTTCGGCGGTCTGGCTGGCGGTCACATAAATGTTTTTCATAATGCCTTTTAACAGTTCATCAACCTGCTCAAAACTCCAGCTCTGCATACTGGCGTTCTGGGCCATTTCCAGCTGACTGGTCGCCACACCGCCGGCATTGGCGGCTTTACCCGGGCCATAAGCAATGCGGGCATCG
Organism: Bacterioplanoides pacificum; assembly: GCF_042648445.1. NCBI lineage: Bacteria > Pseudomonadati > Pseudomonadota > Gammaproteobacteria > Oceanospirillales > Oceanospirillaceae > Bacterioplanoides > Bacterioplanoides pacificum. Next base: position 114,063 of record NZ_JBHRYB010000014.1, on the reverse strand, counting down.
ATAAAGGCATTCACCGCCGCCTGGGTTGATGGCATATTCGCCCCTTCACTGACCAGCTGACAGCCATTGGCCAGCAGTGCCTGAGCATCGGCGCCGCTGAGTTCGTTCTGGGTGGCACAGGGGAAAGCCGCATCGGCTTTAAAGCGCCACACCGCATGGCCATCCTGCGGATCATCACTGCGCGGAATATATTGTGCGTCGCCATGGGTTTGCAGATAGTCGAGCAGGCTGCGCCGCTCCACTTCCTTCAGCTGCTTCAGTAACGCCAGATCAATGCCTTTGTCGTGATACAAGGTACCGCGTGAGTCGCTGCAACTGACCGGCACAGCCCCCAGCTGGTACAGCTTTTCGATGGCGTAAGTCGCCACGTTACCGGCGCCGGACACCAGACACTTTTTACCTTTCAGGCTGTCACCACGGGCTTCGAGCATCGTTTCGGCAAAATACACCGCGCCATACCCGGTGGCCTCTTTGCGTACCAGTGAACCACCCCAGAGCAGGCTTTTACCGGTTAACACACCTTCGTAGCGGCCGGTCAGGCGTTTGTATTGACCAAACAGATAACCAATCTCACGGGCGCCCACACCAATATCACCGGCCGGCACATCGGTGGCCGGGCCAATATGGCGGTATAACTCGGTCATATACGACTGACAAAAACGCATGATTTCGGCATCGGAACGCCCCGCCGGATCAAAGTTGGCGCCGCCTTTACCGCCACCGATTGGCAAGCCGGTTAAGGCGTTTTTAAAAATCTGCTCAAAGCCGAGAAATTTGATGATGCTGGCGTTGACACTCGGGTGGAAGCGCAAGCCGCCCTTATAGGGTCCTAACGCCGAGTTAAACTCCACCCGGTAACCTTTGTTAACGTGAATCTGTCCCTGATCATCCATCCAGGGCACACGGAACATAATCTGCCGCTCCGGCTCCACCATACGCTGAATAATGGCCTGCTGCTGATAACGGCCGGAGGTTTCCAGCAAGGGTTCCAGTGATTCCAGTACTTCTTCCACCGCCTGATAAAACTCACACTGAGCCGGGCTGGTTTGCTTCAGGTCATCGATGGTCTGATGGATATAAGTCATTAACGCTTGGTCCCCCGGGAACAAAAGTGGTGCGCCAGGCCGTTTTACCTGCGCCGGATTTATTTAATATTTCTGTCATTATAAAGATTTTCGAATTTTTTTGATAAAAAAGTTAATAAACCACAATAACCATACGGATATACAGACAACAGCTGCGTCCGCCAGGGTCAAATCCAGCGGCCCGCCGGGTCAATCTTATGACCGCAGGCTGAGGTATGCTGAACGCCATCTCCTGCAACAACAATAATCATCAAGGACTGCTGTATGACCACCTCTTTCACCTCCGACGCGCTGGTTGTTGGCGGCGGTATCGCCGGCATCGTTACCACTCTGGAGCTGCTGCGCGCCGGCAAAAGTGTCACCCTGGTTGATCGCGATACTCCCGAGCGCCTGGGCGGCCTGGCACTCTGGGCGTTTGGTGGCATGGCGCTGGTCGGCACGCCACTGCAACAGAAGATGGGCATTCCGGATAACCCACAACGGGCGCTGCGCGACTGGATACGGTTTGGTGAGCTGGACGAAAACGACCGCCACTCGCTGGCCTGGGCGCGCTACTACGTCGAACATTCACGCACTGAGGTATACGACTGGCTGACGCAGGAAGGCATTAAATTTATGCCTGCGGTGAACTGGGTGGAACGAGGCCGCTTTGGCGAAGGCAACAGCGTGCCGCGCTACCACGTGGTATGGGGCACCTCCCGTGAATTAACCCGCAGCCTGATCCGCGCCATGCACCAGGCCGCCGCAGACGGCCAGCTGACCCTGTTACACCGCCACAGCATTGATGAATTAATCCGCCAGGGTTCAGCGGTGTGTGGCGCTCGTGGTCATCATATGGATCACGGACATACGCTGACGTTTCACGCGTCCGACGTGGTACTGGCCTGTGGCGGCATTAATGGCAGCCACCAGCAGGTACGCAAAAACTGGCCGGCGCACCGGCCGCTACCCGAGACTCTGCTGAACGGCGCCCACCCCTATGCCGACGGTCAGTTACATCAGCTGGTCAAAGAGCGCTTCGCCGGTCATATCGTCAATGCCGGCGAAATGTGGAATTATGCCGCCGGTTTTCCTCATCCTTACCCACATTTTGACGGTCATGGGTTATCCACCATCCCCTGTAAATCAGCACTGTGGTTAAACCATAAGGGCGAACGTATTGGTCCTGAACCGCTGGTCACCGGCTTTGATACCCACGAGTTATGTCAGCGTGTGGCACAACAACAAAAGCCCTGGACCTGGCACCTGTTAAACTGGCGGATTGCGGTGAAAGAATTTGCCATTTCCGGTGCTGAACACAATCAGCGCATTCGTGATAAACAATTTATCCGCTTCGTTAAAGAACTGCTCATTACCGGTAACCAGAATCTGGTTAAACAAATGGCGGCAGAAAGTGACGACTTTATTGTTGCCGATACCCTGGCAGAGCTGGCCGGGAAAATGAACGCCCTCACCTGCTCACACGATATCGATAGCGCACAACTGCAACAAACCGCCGATGACTTCGACGCTAATTTTGCCAAAGGCCGGGCGCTGGAAAACGACGATCAGATCCGTCGTATTTTACACGCCCGTCAATGGGGGCCGGACAAGCTGCGCACCTGTAAGCCGGCGCCACTGCAAAAGCCTGGCGCCGGGCCATACATCGCCATCCGTATGCAATTAATTACCCGTAAAAGCCTGGGCGGCTTGCGCACTGATCTGAACAGCCGGGTATTGGGCGAAAACAACCAGCCGCTGGCGGGCTTATATTGCGTCGGTGAAGCTGCCGGTTTTGGTGGTGGCGGGGCCAATGGCAAACGCTCGCTGGAAGGTACCTTTTTGCCCGGTTGTATTATGACCGCCCGGGCGGCGGCACGCGCCATTATTGGCCAGCCGTCAGAAGAATTATCAGGAGAATAATAATGACAAAACGTAATGGCGCTCAGGCGCTGATGAAAACTCTGGTCGATGCCGGTGTCGAAGTCTGTTTCAGTAACCCAGGCACCAGCGAAATGCATTTTGTCGCCGCACTCGACAGCGAACCCAAAATGCGTGCGGTACTGGCGTTATTTGAAGGAGTTGCCACCGGTGCCGCCGACGGTTATGGCCGTATGGCCGACAAACCTGCCGCCACGTTATTGCACCTGGGGTGTGGCCTGGGTAACGGTCTGGCCAACCTGCACAACGCCCGTAAAGGTAAAACACCGATAATTAATATCGTCGGCGACCATGCCACGTATCACGTTAAGTACGATGCCCAGCTGCAATCGGATATTGAAACCGTCGCCCGCAATGTATCGCCGGAATTCGTGCGTACCTCAACCAGCACCGACGCTCTGTGCCAGGACGCCGCCGATGCCATTACCTCAGCACGTACCTACCCGAACAAGGTCTCAACCCTGATCCTGCCCGCGGATGTTTCCTGGGGAGAAGGGGCAAAACCCGCAACCGTAGCCGCCATCCCCGAAGCGCCGGTTGCCGCCGATGAGGTGGTTGGCGAAATTGCCAAAGCCATCCAGTCCGGTAAAAAAACAGCCTTATTGCTGGGCGGCCGGGCACTGCGTGAACCCAGCCTGATGGCGGCAGCGAAAATTGCCGCCAAACATGGCGTGAAATTGTTTGCCGAAACCTTCCCGACCCGGATCGAACGCGGTGAAGGGTTACCGCCGGTCGAGCGTATTGCCTACCTGGCCGAAATGGTAGGCGTGCAACTGGCGGATATTAAACATCTGATTACCGTCGATGCCAAAGCGCCCGTGTCTTTCTTTGCCTACCCGGGCAAAAAAAGCTACCTGGTTCCGGATGGCTGTCAGCTGCATGAACTGGCGAGTCCGGAGCAGGATGCCCTTGCCAGCCTGAATAAACTGGTTGACGCACTGGGCGCCGGCGACAGTCAGCCGGTCCTGCAACACGCCGCACGTGCCGGCCGGCCGAAAGGCAAATTAACCGCCGAAAAAGTCTGCAAAGCGGTTGGCCATTTTTTACCCGACAACGCCATTATCATGGACGAAGCCATTACCTCCGGGCTGATGCTGAATAAAATGACTGAAGGGTCACCCCGTCACGATATGCTGACATTAACCGGTGGTGCTATCGGTCAGGGTCTGCCGAATGCGATTGGCGCCGCCGTGGCCTGCCCCGAACGGCCGGTGATTGCACTCATTGGCGATGGCACGGCGATGTATACCAATCAGGCGCTTTGGACCATGGCCGCCGAGAATCTGAATGTCACCAGTATTATTTTTAACAACGCCTCCTATTCCGTACTCAATATCGAACTGGAACGCGTTGGCGCCGAGTCGATTGGCGAAAAAGCCAAATCGCAACTGGACCTAAAAGGTGCAGCGCTGAATTTTGCGCAACTGGCACAGAGCATGGGAGTACATGGGGTGCGGGTATCCAGCGCGGAAGAGTTTAATAAAGCACTGCAATACGCACTGCAACATGACGGTCCGAACCTGATTGAAGTCATGGTGCCGGAATCGTTAAACGGAACCAAACGCAAAGTATTACCCTGGGTATTAAAATCCCTGCCCGGATTACCTTTGTCGTTAACCCGGGCGCTGAAAAAGAAAATAGCGCCGTAACGTTATAGCCACGGTAATAACGGTATTACCGTGGCTGTTGCTGTCATGGCAACCGCCGTTACGACTGCCATTACTAACAGGATACCGACTATCCCAGCTGTGGTTGCAGCGTGTGGACCATAGCGACCGCCGCAGCCCGGCTTTCGAGTGACAACTTGCGGTAGATATTCTTCAGGTGCCATTTAGTGGTAGCCGCCGTAACCTCCAGTTGTTGAGCTATTTCCTGATTACTCAAGCCCTGCGACAACAGCATCAATACCTCACGTTCTTTTGCAGTCAATTGTTGAAGTTTCGAGCATACATCATTGTCCACAGATGCCTTATCCGGGAAGATCAGACCCCGGTATAACGACAAATAAAAAGCCGGTGCTTCAAGCTCACCCCGTTCAATCAACTGGGCCAAAATGGGCGCTAGCAACGGGGCTTCATCGAATAGTGTACGATTAAATAATAACCAGCCATAAAAGCTCACTGCCTGCTGCATCAAGGATCTGGCGCGTACTTTTTTCCCCATGTGCCAGTAAGCGACAATAATCTGAGCTTCCGCCACCAGCGCCCGGACCTGATAATCCAGTTTCAACAGTTCATCGCGTAATGGAGTCAGGAGTGTGACCACATCCTGAAAACGGCGCTCATAAAGCCACATCATGGCGCGTGTTTGAGATAAATAATCGCGTACATCGAGTATCAATGACACTTCCGGTTCATCCAATACATCAATATTGAATTTATCACATAAGTACTTAATCGATTTTGTGTCATGACGACAGATCGCCTGACGCATCCGCTCCGCTGCAAGTTTCCCCTGATACCTTGGGTAGTTTCCCAATGATAAAAAGCGTTGCAATCGGATCAGATAATCGAAACTTTTTTCATCATCACCGGATAACTGAAGAATCCGGGCATAGTAGAGATAAAAATGGATAATAACTTCAGTAGAGCAAGCCTGATTAATATAAGGCATTACCTGTTCGCATAATTTCCTGGCACTGCAAAGATCATTTCTTTCGTAATACAGAATCAACATACCGGCTGCGTAGTTTTGCCACCCAGGGTCTTGCGGGTTTTCTCGTTTATTATTAAATGCCTGAATTAATTGCTGAGCAGCCTGTGGAGTGTAGCCCCGGTATTGGTCACAAGCGATCAACAACATTTCACTAAGACTGGCGAGATAAGTCTGCTGACGCTGCGACATAAACAGCAAGGCTTCCCGTGCTTTTCGTGCCGCCTCATCCAGTTGGCCTCGATAAAAAAACTGATACGCCCCCAACAGCAGCGCCAGCGCATGAATCACCTCTCCCTGTGACTTCATTTGCTGCAGAGGAATCGCAGTATCAGCTCGCTTCTGATCATCGGCCGTGAACAGTGCCAGTGTCTGACTCAATACCGCGACCATTTGTTGCTGCTCTGGCTGCTGTGACGCGCTTTCTATCCGTTCAATAACGTAACGCGCCTGATGAAAACGACGACTGAACACCAGCGCCACCACCAGCGGCACAATATTTTCAGGTCGCGTCAGCCACTGCTCATGATCGTCATACGCGGTATCGATGAGCAACTGAAAATTACCATGACGTAGCCAATAGTCGCTGGCCTTTGCCAGTAATGCTGTTTTGTTTTCCCAGGAAACCGGGGCAACAGTTTGTACAAATTGCCGGGCCTCGCTCAGCCAACCGTAACGGTCAGGATGATCGGTCGGAAAAATATAGCGGCAACCCTGCCAGCACTGCGAAAGAGGCGGCGCATCCGGCTCAAGTTGTGCCCAAAGAGGTTCGGATAATTCGGGAAATAGCGCCAGAATACTCAAGCCCTGCTGTTGAGATGGCGACAGCTGTTGCCACCATTCCTGCTGCAAATACTGATGCAGCTGCATATCAGTGGTAGCCTGATGCCAATTTTGCTGCTGTAGCGCTATCGTCATAGCCCAGCCCCCCTGCCCCTGACGCAACAACTCAGGCTCCTGAAGCACAATAATCGGATGGCTCAGCTGCCAACGGAATAAGGCAATATCCGGCATACAACGACCCGACAGATACAACAGGCTATTGCCACACATCTGCGGTACCACCAAATCGAACAGACGCATTAACGTGGACGGCGCAATACGTTCGCTCTCATCAATAAATAATGCACACGCAGTATCACGGTCGTGCAAGCGAGATGACAGAGTTTTAATGATGCTTTCAAGCTGCTTGTCGTCACACCACTCACTGCCCCGAATAACAACCGCAGGCCAATATCCAGACTGCTGTTGTGTACGTTCATTCCATCGCGTTACTGCCTGTTGAAAACGCCGGGTTTTTCCGAAACCAGGGCCTGCAATCGTTAGTACAATGCCTTGGTCGGCATCTTCAATTGAGTTAGTCGCCATAATAATTCCACATTATTTTTGTCGTTATTGCCGCGTGGATCGATACTCAATTTAACACACCCCCTCCCTACCTGCCGAGCCAGCAATCCCCCCTCCATTAGAGGGGGTTTCGTGAGTTATTGGTTGCTCTAGCCTGCTGTACTCCCAGAATAAAGATAAGAGGAATCACACATGACGACGTCTGTATGGGTTACCTGGCCAACCCTGGCCAAGCTCGGCGGCAGCCTGGGGGTTGCCGCCGGTTTATTAATTCTCGCTTTTGAACGCCAGGAGCTGCAGGAAAACAACCTGATTGCCACCGAAGATTTAACGGCCGTGAATGCCACCATTGTCTGTGACGAGCGCAGCTTAGGAGCACGGACAGAAGACGGCACCTGCAACATTCTCGATAACCCGGCAGAAGGCTCCGTTAACCGTCGTTTCGGGCGCAACGTACAGTTGGAAGCCGCTTATGGCGAAACGGAAAACGATACGTTATTGGAACCAAACCCGCGGGAAGTCTCTAATGTGTTGATGGCGCGGGACGAATTTAAACCAGCCACCAGTGTTAACTTTATTGCTGCCGCCTGGATTCAGTTTATGGTTCATGACTGGATTGATCACGGAGATGGTGATGCCGGCAATCCTATTCTGGTGCCACGTCCGGCAAACGATCCACAAGGCCCCGGTGTGATGAGCATTAAGCGCACCATCGCCGATACTGATCGCAGCGCCGAAGATGACGCAACCTTGCCCCCGACCTATCGCAATATTAATACTCACTGGTGGGACGGCTCGCAGCTGTACGGCAGCGACAAAGCCACTAACACTCAGGTACGCGCCTTTGTGGATGGTAAACTGGCCATTGAAGAAGATGGCACACTGCCTACCGAGTACTGGAGTGGCGTACCAGTTACCGGCTTTAATAAAAACTGGTGGCTGGGCCTCTCCATGCTGCATCAGCTGTTCACGCTGGAGCACAATGCGATTGCGGACATGCTGAAGCAAAACAATCCCGGCCGCAGTGATCAGTGGTTATATGACAAAGCGCGTTTAATTAATGCCGCGTTAATGGCAAAAATTCATACCATTGAATGGACGCCAGCCATCATCGCAAACCCGGTTACCGAGCGAGCAATGCGTGCCAACTGGTACGGTCTGACAGATGAGCGAGAAAGTCGCGATGAAGTTCAAAAGATTCTTGATGGTTTATCCAGTGGCCTGACCGATTCGCCATTACTGAAAACCCTGCTGGCAAGCCGTCCGGATTTAATCGAAAGACTCGATGATCCGAATTTTATTGATTTTGCTTTAGGTGGACTGGTTGGTACCCGTGAGGCCTATAACTCAGGCACCGATTACACCTTAACGGAAGAATTTACCGCCGTGTACCGCCTGCATCCGTTATTGCGCGATGATGTCGAAGTGTATGACATTGGCTCGTCTGAAGTAGCCCGCCGAATTCCGATGATGGACACCCGTGAGGGCCAGGCCGAAGACATTCTTGATGAAGAAGGTGGAGACCGCTTGTGGTACTCCTTCGGCACGACCTACCCAGGCGCACTGACATTACATAACTATCCGGAATTTTTACGCAATCTGAGTATTCCATTCAGTGATGACCTTGATCTGGCAACCATCGATATTCTGCGGGACCGCGAGCGTGGCGTACCACGTTACAATGAATTCCGCCGCCAGATAGGCCTGAATCCGATTACCAAATTTGAAGATCTGACTTCAGATCCAACCACACTGGCCGAGCTGAAGCGCCTGTACGACAACGATATTGAGAAAATCGATACTCTGGTTGGCCAACTGGCTGAAACCGTGCGTCCGGAGGGTTTTGCCTTCGGTGAGACCGCTTTCCAGATCTTTATTCTGAATGCCTCTCGTCGCCTGATGACCGACCGTTTTTTCACCTCCGACTACCGTGCTGAGATTTATACCCAGGAAGGTATCGACTGGGTTGAAAATAACGATATGAAACACGTTCTGGAACGTCATTTTCCAGAGCTGAAGGTTAGCCTGACGGGTATCGAAAATGCCTTCAAACCCTGGGGTCTGAAAATCCCGGACAACTATCAGCAAATGGCTGCCTGCGATAAACAAACACTGCTGTGGCAAAACGGTGTTGTGCAGACTGAATATGCGGCGGGAGAGCGCCCGGCACTGCAACCGGTCGATATAGGTGGTCTGATCGACTCTGTACTCTGGAAAAAAGTACGCCGTAACAGCGATGTCGCCCCCCTGGGTTATGAAAAGCCGATTCACCCGTATGGTGCTATGGCTACCGTGGCTTTTGAGGCCACCAACAATCACCCTTATACCGGTGTATTTAAAGGGGCCGAATGTGGTCTGGTACGTCTCTCCGTGACCGGTGATCCTGCAGACCGTGGCTTTGCTCCGGGGCTGGCATGGAAAACCTTTATCGATGGCCAGGAGTCACGCAATGTCTCTGCGCTTTACACCTTGTCTGGCCAGGGCGATAACCATAACTTCTTTGCCAATGAACTGTCGCAATACGTATCGGCCGAAGCGAACGATACTCTGGGCAGTACTATTTTGTTCTCACTGGTCAGCAGCAAGCCAACACGCCTGATGACCGAAAATCTGGCAACAGCACGGGCCAATGGTAGCGCTGAGGCAGCTCCCAAAGCTCCGACACAAATTTATTTTGTGCCAACGGCTGACGTCAGTAATCGTTTCAGCAGCAACGCTCATGACTTCCGCGATGATTTAACCACGCTGAAATCCGGTACCGCTCTGTATGATGTGTATGCCACCGATCAACGCATACGCACCAGTATTTTCAGCCGCTTAACCAAACGCTACGCACGCGACCGTCGTAACAGCGCAGTGAAAGTAGGAACCCTGCGTCTGACCTCTGATATGACAACCTCGGCGTTTGGTGATGGTGGCGTATTCTTTAAACATCAACGCTACGAAGATCGATAATTTCCACGTCCTTGCTTGACTCCGCAAGCTTCCCGCCTTCGCCCTGCGAAGGCGGGCTTTTTTACTCCAAAGACAAGCACTGTTCGCTAACGTGCCCGTTTTCTAGCGCCACCCGAGGCAATATCGATACCAAGACACAGGTCCGTGTGTGATATTCGATAAAGTAGAATAATAGAGTCCAAAAAACGCACTTTTCATTCGACACAAGGCCGATACACTGGTGTTTGTCTTCAAGCTCGAACGAAAGGTGAAACGATGGGACTTCTGGTGAACGGTCAGTGGCACGACCAGTGGTATAACACAGAAAAATCCGGCGGTGACTTTCAGCGCGAAGACGCACAATTACGCCATTGGGTAACGGCCGATGGCAGCGCCGGGCCAAGCGGCGACAGCGGTTTTAAAGCCGAATCCGGTCGTTATCATTTATACGTGTCTTTAGCCTGTCCCTGGGCCCACCGTACGTTAATTTTCCGCCAGCTGAAACAACTGCAGGATCACATCAGTGTATCGGTCGTCAGTCCGGATATGTTGCAGCAGGGCTGGAGTTTTGATCGTCAGCAGGGCAGCAGCGGCGACCACTTGTACCAACTGGATTATCTGCATCAGTTGTATACCCGTAATAAAGCCGATTACAGCGGCCGGGTCACAGTGCCGGTGTTATGGGATAAACACAGCCAGCGTATCGTCAGCAATGAGTCCGCTGAAATCATCCGTATGTTCAATTCCGCTTTTAACGAGTTAACCGGTGATACTCAGGACTTTTATCCACAACCCCTGCAGGCGGATATCGATGCCATCAATCAGCAGGTATATCAGGATGTGAATAACGGCGTCTATCGTTGTGGCTTTGCCACCAGCCAGACAGCCTACGAACAGGCTTACCAGCGGTTATTCAGCACCCTGGATACACTGGAAGAGCGCTTAAGCCGGCAGCGTTATTTATGTGGCGACCAGCTGACCGAAGCCGACTGGCGGTTATTCACCACCCTGATCCGTTTTGATGCGGTTTATCACGGCCATTTCAAATGCAACCGTCAGCGGCTGGAAGACTATCTCCACCTCAGTGGTTTTGTGCGGGAGTTATTTCAGTGGCCCGGCATCGCCGACACCGTCGACTTCGGTCATATCAAGCGCCATTACTATTTCAGCCACGACACCATTAACCCAACACGTATTGTGCCGCTGGGGCCGGATATCGACTATCACAGCCCACATCTGCGCGACGCTGGACATTAAGCCCTGATTTTGTAAAATGCGCGCCATCTTAGGGGAGTAGCCTTCCTTCCGCTTCCGGAGCGAGAGGTTGTCAACATACTTGAGCCCACATGGCTTATGGCAACTTCGTACCAGCCCGCTGGTATTGGCAAGACCTGAGGTAAGTAACAGTTCCTGTGGTGGGCGACTGTCGCTTGCCTTTGGTTGACAGCCCACCGGAGAAAATCAGTGTTCGAATCTTTTATTACCTCAACCCTGACCGTAGCCCTGGCCGAAATCGGCGATAAGACTCAGTTGTTATCTCTGGTTCTGGCCGCCCGTTTCCGCAATAAATGGGGCATCATCGCTGGCATCCTGCTGGCCACCCTGCTCAACCACGGTGTATCCGCCTGGCTGGGCAGCTGGTTATCGCAGTTTCTGCAGAGCGAAACCGGCACCTGGCTGGTCGGCGCCAGTTTTATCCTGCTGGCGGCCTGGTTACTGATTCCCGATAAAGACGATGACGTCGACAACCGCCTTGACCGCTATGGCGCTTTTCTGGTCGCGACTGTGCTGTTTTTCCTGGCCGAAATCGGCGATAAAACCCAGATCGCAACCGTGTTGCTGGGCGCTCAGTTTGAATCGGTATTCTGGGTCACGATGGGCACCACGCTGGGCATGTTACTGGCTAATGTGCCGGTGGTACTGGCGGGCGACTATCTGATGAAAAGAATTCCGTTAACTCTGACCCGCACCTTAGCAGCACTGGCCTTTGCGATTGTTGGCGTACTTCATATCCTGGGGTAAAGAATACGGAGCAGCGGCCAAGCAGCCGCTGCCTCCGGTCTGCTCAGGCACTCAGCGCGCTGGCAAACACCCGGTAAAAGCTGGATTTTTCCTGAATATCGATCGGCAGATGTAATTTGCGCGAAATATCACTGGCAGAAAATACGCCGCGAATATGATGTTTCTCGCGATCGATCACCAGACAATGCTGTTCGCCATTGTCTTTTAATATATCAATCACATCGCTGATACTGGCTTTCTTCACCGCGGTAATATCCAGTGCCTGCAGCTCTTTACGTGGTGTCATTAATTGCTCCACTGTGACTTCTTCGCGTTTGTGCCCTTCGGATACTTTTTTCACAATCAGACGGTCAATCAGGTCGTCAGCACTGATCAGTCCGATCACCTGGTTGGCGCGGTTCACCACCAGTTTCATCCGTACATGGGTTCTGCGCATCAGTTCACGTGCCTGAACCGCTGGCATATCCGCTTCGGTTACCAACGGTGTTACCCGCTGAAAGTCGGTGAAAAACAAAGTCGCCGGAGACTTCAGGTCGAGCTGGGTATGCTCTTCCGGTTGCTCCAGTTGATCGATATCGGAAATCTGATAAAAGGCCAGTTTAGTCATGTCCGGCACTCCTTTAACAATAAACAAATTATTCAGGTTTAAATACGAAGTTAAACCCGCGGAGGCGGTGCCCGAATCGGTATGGTGAGGGAGTAGCTGACCACCATCAGTGGTGTCTGATACTGATGGCACGGAACGGAAAGGCGGTCGATCAGGGTGGCTGGCAGTGTGACTGCAACACTGTCATCGCCACCGCTGGCTGAGGAGTCGTCGTTGCTGTCGCTGAGTGAAACCGGCTGGCTGAAGGTGCTGTCACATAAGGCCACCGGCTCAGCGGTTTTACCGCCAGGCAACAGACTGCCGGACGGCGACAACATCACACTCAGGGTTATTACGCTCAGTACTAACAGCCAGGCTTTCATGGTCAGCCCTTTTTCTAATCGTTAACTCCACTGTCGGCCAGATTGCGCCAGTTGGCAAGTAAATAAGTGTCGGGCGAGCGATAAATTGCGGCTAAACAGGCTGAGTTATTGTGAAAAATCATTACAATAGCCGGCTGTTTTCTTAAAACTGCCATGCACATCAGGGATTATTTATGCTGGACGCACACCGCGCCTTCGAAACCCCCGAAGGTATCCGCCTCAGGCTGGAAGTCGCCGGACCACTGCCGCGGGCGCTGGCCTGGCTGGTCGATCTGGCCATCCGCGCGGTGTTTTATTTACTGGCGGCTTTTTTGCTCGATCAGCTTGGTAAGTTTGGCCACGGCCTGTTATTGCTGCTGATTTTTTTCTCCGAATGGTTGTACCCCACCGTGTTCGAAGCCACCCGGGGCGCCACCCCGGGCAAACAGGCGATGAATCTGCGCGTGACGATGGACGACGGCACCAGCCTCACCTGGGGGGCTTCCTTTGCGCGCAATTTATTACGCGCGGTCGACTTCCTGCCCTTTATGTATCTGCTCGGTTTACTGATCAGCCTGACGAATAACGACTTTAAACGTATCGGTGATGTGATTGCCCGCAGTATTGTGGTGTACGCCCCGCAGGCGGATACCAGCCCGACGTATCACAATCCTGCCGATACCACCACAGCGCGCTCGTTACCGCTGGCATTAACCGCAGAAGAACAACGCCTGATTATGGAATTCAGCGATCAGTGCGATTTTTTATCCGCCGCCCGCCAGCGTGAAATTGCCAATCTGCTGCAACCGTTATTGCAGCAGCAGGATGACGCTGCCATCACCACGCTGAAGCAATATGCCGCCTGGATCAAAGGAGCACAGGCTTGAAGCAACTGGATTTTGAACACAAATACCGCGATTTCTGGCTGAACTTCAGCCGCCTGCTTGATCAGCTGGAAAAGGTTCATGACGAAGACGAGCTGTGTGCCCGGCAGTGGCCTGAGTTTCCGGCACAATACCGCAAGTTATGCCAGCATTTATCACTGGCACAGACCCGCCAGTACAGCCCGCGGTTAACCGACCAGCTGCACGCTCTGGTATTACGTGGTCATCAGCACCTGTACCAGGCCAAACCGTCGGTAATGGCGGCGTCACTACGTTTTATCGCGCGTACCTTTCCACAGGCGTTACGCGCCGACTGGCGGGTCTGGCTGATCGCCAGCCTGATGTTTTATCTGCCCGGTATTTTTATGGCACTGATGTGTTATTCCGATCCGGATTTTATCCGCACCATTATGAGTTACAGCGATCTGCAACAGCTGGAATATATGTACAACCCGGCGACCGAAATCACCGGCCGGGCGGAAGGCCGTCAGGCGGATTCTGACTTTTATATGTTTGGCTATTACGTCATGAATAACGTCGGCATTGATTTCCGCGCTTACGCCAGCGGTATTTTTTTTGGTATTGGGTCGGCATTTTTTATGATTTTTAACGGCCTGAATATCGGTGCCGCGGCGGGCCACTTAACCCAGCTGGGGTATACCGAAACCTTCTGGGGGTTTGTCGCCGGCCACAGCGCGCTGGAATTAACCGCCGCCACCATCGCCGGCGCCGCCGGACTGAAATTAGGCTACGCCTTAATCAATCCCGGCCATTACAGCCGCGCACTGGCACTGAGAAAATCCGGCAGCGCCACCATCCCGTTGATTACCGGTGCCGCGTTAATGACCTTTCTGGCAGCGTTTGTCGAAGGTTTCTGGTCGGCCACCGCCGGTGTGCCAGCCGAGGTTAAATACAGCGTTGGCATCCTCGCCTGGATTGCGGTGTTTGCCTACCTGTTATTGGCGGGGCGCAACTCATGAGGCTGGATAAACTGCAACTGGCACTGAAACCGCGGAGTTACTGGCAGGCCATCGACCTGGGACTGAAAGTCAGCCGCCGCTATTATTGGCATTTATTCACGCTCAGTCTGCTGATGACCGGCCTGGTGTTATTACTGGCGCTGAGTCTCAGCCAGAGCATTCTGATCAGTGGATTATTATTATTCTGGTTTAAACCGCTGATCGAACGGCCGTTATTGTTTTATATCAGCCGTGCCATTTTTGCTGAAGACATCACCCCACGGGACGTCTTGCTGCAAATAAAAGCGCTGTTACGGCCTCAGTGGCTGGCCACCTACAGCTGGCGCCGCATCAGTTTATCGCGCTCCTTTAACGATCCGGTGGTATTACTGGAAGGGTTACATGGTGAACAACGTCAGCGCCGTCTGAGTTTGCTCAGCCGGATTAACGACGGTGCCTTCTGGCTGACCTTTCTGGGTTTCAGCTGCGAAATTCTGCTGTACATCGGGCTGGCGCTGTTACCGGCCATGGTGTTACCCGACGCCGTACTGGAATGGGCTGCACGGCTGGTGTCACAACAGCTCGCCGATGATCATATCTATCCGTTTTATCTGCTGCTGTGTTACGCCCTGAGTGTCGCTCTGGTGGCGCCGTTTTACAGCGTGTGTGGTTTTGTGTTGTACCTCAATCGCCGTACCAGCCTGGAAGCCTGGCACCTGGAACTTGGCTTTCGTCGCCTGGCTCAGCGTTTTGCCAACCAGGCCGGACACAGCGCCGTCATCTTACTGACCAGCCTGTCGCTGTTACTGGCACCGGCGTTGCAGCCCCGGGCACAAGCCGACGAGCCAGCCCCGACACCAACACCAACACCAACACCAACACCACAGCAGCTAGTCGCAGAAACCAGTGATGACCAACCCGCTGACCTAGCCGATGATGAGATTGATCATGACCTGCGTTATCCGCTGCTGCAGAACCCACAGGCTCAGGAAATCCGCCAGCAGCTGGACGAGTTATTAGACAGCGATACCTTCGGCGAACATTATCAGGACAAACAATACGACATCGACTGGGATCTTGACTGGGACTGGGACTTGGGCGAAGACGAAATCGATAAAGACGAAGCCGCCGCCTGGTTACAGGCGATTGAATCAATGCTGGGTTATCTCAAACTGAGCATTATTATTATGCTGGTTGCCCTGCTCGGCTGGGTATTGCTGAAATACCGGCCATGGCGCTATTTCACCGGCTTCAGTCAGCCCCTCACGGCACTGCCCGACCAGGTGCTGGGGTTTGATGTAAAACACAACAACCTGCCGGATCAGGTGCTCGATCAGATTCGCTGCCATATCGACCAGGGTGAACGGCGCGAAGCGCTGAGCCTGATGTTTCGCTGCCATCTCAGCAAAGCCATTCGTATTGATCAGGTACCGTTCAAACGCAGCAGTACCGAAGAAGAATGCCTGCGTCTGATGCAACAACATTGCCCGGCCGCAGAAGCACAGAGTTTTGCCCGGCTGGCGTATTGCTGGCAGCAGCTGGCGTATGCGCATCAACCGTTAGCACTGTCACAGCTACAGGCGTTATTCCGCGACTGGCAACCGTTTGTTGAGGAGCACGTCTGATGTCATTAAACAAAGTCATCGCCCTGGTATTGCTGCTGTTACTGGGTCTGAGCGGTTGGTGGCTGGCGCAGCAGATCGTGGTTAGCTATGAAGACCGGCGCCACCCTCCGGCTTATGAGATCCGTAATAACCCGCTGGCGGCGCTGGAGCAACTGCTGCTGAAGCGCGGTCAGGCGGTCAGCAGCCACACCGACCGCCAGCCACTGGCAGAGTTACCACCAGCCAGTGATACCATTTTATTGCGCGACCTCAGTCAGCCGTTACTGAACGACCAGCAACAACGACTGCTCAGCTGGGTCAGAGCCGGTGGTCATCTGGTGTACGAAGTGAATCAGAACCTGCTGTACTCGCACAGCCCCCCTGACGATACCGACACCCCCGACAACAATACGCTCTGGCGCCAGCTTGGGGTGGATGCACAGCATCCGGAGGAACGGGTTTATGCCGGCCTGCATGCACAATTCAGTCAGGCTGGTGAAAGCGGTTATGTGCGCCTCGAGAGCGATCACATCTTAACCACCGAAGACGACAGCGCCCAAGCTATTCTGACCTCAGAACTGGGAGTCCACGGTTACCGTTTATCCGTTGGCCAGGGGCAGGTGACCCTGCTCACCGACAGCCGGTTTATGGATACACCAAGGGTCTGGCTGACGAATCAGGAATTTAGTATCGATTACTACTCCACCGGCCTTAACCAGCACGATGCGGCATCGTTTGCGTTGTTATTACTGCAACAACGCGACGGTAACACCTGGCTGATCCACGACACCGGTTCCATTTCTCTGTTGCAGCTGATTTACCGCGACTTCCCGCTCACCAGCAGTCTGGTCAGCCTCTGGCTGGTGTTATTTTTTATGTATCTGCTGCGTCACCTGGGGCCACGCCACAGCGAGGAAAGCAGCAACCAGCAAAACCTGCAGCAACATCTGACCCAGGCTGGGCTGTTCCACTGGCGGCGCGATAAAGGCCACTTTTTACTCAATAGCTGGCGGCAACGGTTAATCCGCCGGCTACAACAACGCCAGCCACAACTGGCCGGCTGTGAGCCACAACGCATGGCCGAGATACTGGCCAAACAGTGCCAGCACTCAAAAGCACAGATTCTGCAGGCGTTAACCGGCTACAGCACGACTCAGACCGATTTAATGATTCAGGTACAGGTATTAAAAACTTTATGGAAAATATAACGACGGACACTCAGCCCCAGGACGCCACTCAAGCGACCACCCAGCCTGACAGCCAACAGCAGCCATTCAGCGACGCCCAGGCCAGGCTGCAGCAGCTGAAAGCAGAAATCCAGAAAGTCATCGTCGGCCAGGATGCGGTGATCGACGATATCCTGATCTGCATGCTGGCCGCCGGTCATGCACTGGTGGAAGGGGTACCCGGACTGGGGAAAACCCTGCTGGTACGTTCATTGTCTCAGGCGTTAGCCGGCCGTTTTAACCGCATCCAGTTCACCCCTGATCTGATGCCCACCGATATTGCCGGTCACGCTATGTTTAACCGCGAGCAGGACGACTTTGTTATCCGTAAAGGCCCGGTGTTCTGCCACTTTTTGCTGGCCGACGAAATCAACCGTGCACCGGCCAAAACCCAGTCGGCATTACTGGAAGCGATGCAGGAACAACAGGTCACCATCGAAGGTCAGAGCCTGAGTTTACCAACCCCCTTTATGGTCATGGCCACCCAGAACCCGCTGGAGCATGAAGGTACCTATCCACTGCCGGAAGCTCAGCTCGACCGTTTCCTGATGCATATCTGGATCGACTATCCGGACGAGAAACAGGAAATTGAACTGAGTAAACGCATGGCCGCCAACAAAGGCGACCAGCTGAATACTCAGACCATCAACGAACTGATGACGCCGGACGATATCAGCGCGTTACAAACCCTGCTGACCCGCATGGAAGTGGACGACAGTATTCACGACTATGCCGTGCGCCTGGTACGCGCGACCCGCGACTGGCACGGCATTGAAGTGGGGGCTGGTCCGCGTGGCTCACTGGCGCTGTTACGTACGGCCCGGGCCCGGGCATTAACCCAGGGCCGCTATTTTGTTATTCCGGACGATGTGAAAGCCATGGCAGTGGCGGTGTTACGTCATCGTATCCGCCTCAGCGCCGAGCTGGAAATTGAGGGCATCAGCCCCAGCCAGGTGATCGCTGAACTGGTTCAGAGCGTTGAAGCACCACGCGTATGATGCCTACTGCCCGTCATCTGACCCTGCTCGGTGGCCTGTGTCTGATCGCGCTGCTGAGTGATATTTTCCAGGCCCCGGTCGCCATGGTGTACACCCTGATCATTTTTTATCTGTTATGGGTGGGCAGTGATCTGCTGCGCTTATGGCAGCTGCCCGGATTGCAGCTGCAACGTCAGCTGGATGCCAATATTCCGGTGCGCGAATGGGTGGATGCCAGCCTGCGGCTGACGCTGGAACACGGACGCCCGCAACGGCTGCTGCTGGAAGAGCTGCGTGATGCGGTATTCGAATGTGACGGCCTGCCCGCTGAGGTGTGGCTGCAAGCGGGCCAACAGGCAACACTGAATTACCGTTTGCGCGCTAACCGGCGTGGTAGCTTTGCCTTTCAGGCGGTGCAATACCGGCTGTTTTCGCCGGCCGGATTCTGGAGCCGCAAACGTACCGTGCCGTTACCTCAGCCGGTGCGGGTACAACCGAACTATCAGGCGGTGGTCAATATGACGCTGCAAGGCGAAGAACAGGCAGTCGCGCGTATGGGGTTGCGGCTGCAACGCCGCCGTGGTGAAGGCACCGAATTCCATCAGTTGCGTGAATACCGTGCCGGTGATGCGATCCGCAAAATCGACTGGAAAGCCACTTCCCGGGCACGCAAGCTGATCAGTAAAGAATTCCGTGACGAGCAGGATCAGCAACTGGTGTTTCTGCTGGATACCGGGCGGCGCATGCGTCACAGCGAAGCCGGCATCAACTTTATGGACGACACCATTAACGCCATGTTGCTGGTGTCACATATTGCTGCACGGCAGGGTGATGCGGTGGGTTTCATGGCGTTTGGTAACCACCAGCACTGGTGCCCGCCACAAAAACACAAATCCATCGTTAAACAGCTGGTCGATCATTGTTTTGACATTCAGCCCGGGCTGGTGCATTCCGATTATTTACGCTCTGCCCAACGCTTGCTGGAACTGCAAAAGCGCCGGGCACTGGTGGTCATCCTGACCAATACCCGGGATGAGGACAGTGAAGATCTGGAAAAAGCCGTGGTGTTATTGCGCAAACGTCACCTGGTGGCGATTGCCGATCTGCAGGAAGACTTTTTCTGCCACCTGGAACAGCAGGATTTTAACCACAGTGAGCAGGCACTCACCTACCTGGCGGCCCAGCAATATCAGCAGAGCCGCCAACAGATGCAACGCTCGTTAACCGGCCTGGGGGCCGTTTATCTCGATTGTATTGCCAATGACCTGCCGGCCCGTTTAGTGGGTGCTTACCAGCAGATCAAATCCTCCGGCCGGTTATAACCCGCTCCGGTATGAGCGGCAAACAGCCATAAAAAATGCCTCCGGCCGTTGGGCGGGAGGCATTCTGTTAACCGCGCGACTGTCGTTATTATTCAGTGAAAATACGACGGTAACCGGTATAACAGCTGATGTATAACACCGGGATCATAACAAACAGACCCAGACCAAGCGGAATCATGGCAACAATCATCCAGAACATCATCGCCAAACCGTACAGGGTCAGTGGCCAGATGTTTTTCAGACAGCCCTTCAGGCTGTTACCCATGGCCTGAAACATTTTCTGATCCTGCAAAGCGATCAGCGGTACCGCAAACCAGTACACCATGCTCAGCGCCAGACCAACAATCATCATAACGGCAAAACCTGCCATCATGCCGGCCGGATTGAAGTTGCCAGCCTCCTGGCCCAACAGCAGAGGTAACAAATTCCCCTGACCCAGCGCCAGCAGGGGCACAGCCATGGCAACGATATACAACACCAGATACACCACCGCAAAGCCCATCAGACGGCCGCCTTTACCTGAGCTGAAGGCCGCAAATAAGTGACCAAACTTCAGGCTGCCACCGTTGCGGATTTCTTCGGCGCCCATATATAAACCAGCCGCCATCGGCGTCACCAGCAGAGCAGTAGCAATCTGACCGGCAATCGGGATCAGTGATAACAGCATCATCAGAATGAATAACGAAAAGGTCGTCGCAATCCACAACCAGGGTGCTTGTTTAAAGATTTGCCAGGCATCACCAAAGATGCTGAAACCTTCACCACCTCTGATACCTTTGGGCGGGCAAAAACGGATTTCAGACGACGCTGTTGCGGCATCAAGCTCTGCTGCAGGAGCATCGTATGGGTTAACGGCGGTATCTTGGGACATCCTCATTTCCTTATGGAATTAATAATTGGGAAACGGATATTAAACAAACCACTCAATAAGCGCAAAAAAACCGCTGACCGCAGAATATTGGCAGGATACAACCGCCTGAAAATTTGACCTGTCCGACGCGCAAAAATAAAGTGATGACAGCTATCTTCAGATAGCCAACGATGCTCAGCCAGGAAATAAATATAATGAAAAAAACCACTTTGCTGTTCAGTGCCCTGCTGCTGGCACTGACTTTTGGCCTGATACGCGGCCAGTACGCCCAGTTCGGTCACTGGATCTACAGCCACGCCACCGACCTGGAGGCCTCACTGTATGGCTTCGAACAACAAACGATCGATATCGGCGAGATGTCGCTGGCGCTGTATAACAATCAACCAACAACCAACAATCAGCCCCAAAACAACAATCAGCCAACAAACAACAAGCAGCAGCAAAGCGACCGTCCGGTGATAGTGATGTTGCATGGTTACAGCGCCGATAAAGACGTCTGGCCACGCTTCGCCCGTCATCTCAGCGACGATTATCATATTATTATCCCCGATATGGCCGGCCACGGTGATTCGCCGTTTGACCCCGGCTGGGATTACAGCATGCCGGCTCAGGCCAATCGTCTGGCCTTGTTACTCGACCGTCTGGGTATCCGTCAGGTTCATATTATCGGTAACTCCATGGGAGGATTCCTGAGCGCAACCTTTGCCATTCATTATCCGCACCGAGTGTTGTCGGCCACCATGATTGATCCCGCTGGCGTAGTTGCACCTGAGCTGAGTGATATGGCCAGAATGCTGGCCCGCGGAGATAACCCGTTCCTGATTCATAACCGCACTGAGTTCGATGATTTTTACGCCATGACCATGGAACAGCCACCCTTCCTGCCGGATATCGTTCTGGAAGCCGTCGGTCAGAGTTACATCGAACGCCGCCACCAGCTGGAAAAGATTTTCGCCGATTTTCACGCCAGTGATTACCTCGACCAGCAGCTGCACCGGCTGACGGCACCGGCATTATTGTGGTGGGGCGATAAAGACCGCTTATTACACGTCAGTTCAGTAGCGGTCTGGCAGCAGGGTGTGAATAACCTGCAGGTCGAAATCTGGCCCGGCATTGGTCATATGCCAATGGTTGAGCAACCCGCTGAGGCGGCGGATAAATACCGCCACTTTCTCACCACCCTGGCGGCGGAATAATGGCCAGACGTCACGATTATAACAACGAAAAAAACAGGGGTACCGCATGAAAAATCTGAACAATAAAGTCGCTGCCATTACCGGCGCCGGATCGGGCATCGGACGCGCGCTGGCCATCTTGCTGGCACAAAAAGGCTGTAACCTGGCACTGGCGGATGTCAACGAAAGCGGGCTGGCAGAAACGGGACAGTTATTATCAGCTTATCCGGTTAAGGTCACCCAGACCCGGCTCGACGTGTCCGACGAACAGGCCGTTTACCAATGGGCCGATGATGTTGAAGCCGAATACGGTAAAGTGAACATTATTATTAATAATGCCGGTGTTGCTTTATCGGGTACGGTTGCGGGTCTGTCACTGGATGAATATCGCTGGATTACCGACATTAACTTCTGGGGTGTGGTGTACGGCACCAAAGCTTTTTTACCGAAACTGGAAAAATCCGGTGAGGGTCAGGTGGTGAATGTCTCCAGTATTTTTGGCCTGGCATCCCAGCCGTTAATGAGTGGTTATAACGCTACCAAATTTGCGGTACGGGGGTTCACCGAATCGTTACGCCAGGATCTGGAATTAACCAACTCCTGTGTCAGCAGCACCTGTGTTCATCCGGGGGGAATTAAAACCAATATTGCCAAAGCAGCCCGCATGTCAGACAGCTGTGAAACCGCCACCGGCGTCAGCAATGATGCAGCCACCGCTGATTTCGAAAAATTATTTATTAATACCCCGGAAAAAGCCGCCCGCACCATTGTCAACGGCATCGAAAAAAATAAACGCCGGGTATTGATTGGCCCGGATGCAAAAATGTTCGATTTACTGGTACGTCTGTTACCTGCCGCCTACCAGAAAATTTTTACCCTGGCAGTCAAAATGAAAGGCAAACAACAATCCGGCAAAACTGCCTGATAACGGTTGCTGCATTCCCGGGCCTGTTAACACGATTAACAGGCCTTAGCGGCTCACTTCCGGCAACCAGTAATCAGACGTATTCCCCGGTATCAACAAACCCTCAGTACAGCAGCTGATGAATCTCATTCAGGCATTGTTCAACCGGGCGATCAGCGGTGTTGATCACCAGCTCCGCCGACTGTGGCGTTTGGTAGGGTGCCGAGATACCGGTAAACGCGCTGATTTCGCCACGACGTACTTTGCCGTACAGACCTTTCGGATCGCGCGATTCACACACACTCAGCGGAGTATTGAGGTAAATTTCGAGGAAATGTGCGCTGCCGATTCGCTGACGCACCGCCATTCTTGATTGCTGGTAAGGTGATATACAGGCCACCACCACGATGTAGCCCTGATCAAAAAAGAGCCGGGCCACTTCACCGATACGGCGCACATTCTCGTGGCGGTCGGCGGCAGAAAAACCGAGATCGGCGTTCAGCCCCGAGCGTAACGTATCGCCGTCCAGCAGATACACCCGCTCTCCGGCAGCTTCAAGCTGATTCACCAATGCCTGAGCCAGCGTGGTTTTCCCCGCTCCGCTCAGGCCTGTCATCCATATTACTTTGGCATCCATTTCCCCATGTTAGCTAAAGCTGTGATCCTTGGCACGGAAATTTTTAGTCCAGCGCCGGAAGGTAAAACTGAAGCCGGGGAACATCGCAATGACCTTGCCGCTTTTACTTTTATACCAGCTGTTGCAGCCGCCGTTCTGCCACACGGTTTTGGCCATTTCGTCATGAATATGGCGGGTATAACGCTCCTCGGCATCGGCACGTACTTCGATGGTTTGTTTCGCTTGTTTACCCACCGCCTGGATGGCCGCGATGATGTAATTCATCTGCGCTTCAATAACAAAAATAGCCGAGGTATGACCAATACCTGTGTTCGGCCCGGTGACAATAAACAGATTCGGGAAACCCGGTGCACTGGTACCTAAATAAGCACGGGGATAATCATGCCAGACATCCGCCAGCGTCGTGCCCTGCTTGCCGATAACCGGATACGAGATCACGCCGTCGGTGGCGTCATAGCCGGTGGAATAAATAATCAGATCCAGGTCAAGCTGTTCACCTTTGCGGGTGTTAATGCCGCTGGCGGTGATTTCCTCAATGCCATCGTCTTTGGTATGCAACGACACATTGTCGCGGCAATAAGCCGGATATAAAGTATTCGACAGAATCACCCGCTTACAGCCAATAACAAAATCCGGTGTCACCTGCTGCTGCAACTGCGGGTCCTTTATCTGCTTGCGAATATGTTTTTTTGCCACCCGTGTGGCCATCAGGTCGAGCATAAAGCGCGAATATTTAAAACCAACCACCCGGGTTTCCAGTCCCCAATAAATGGCTTGCCGCAATAATTTATAAATCCGCCGGTTGCGTAATAATGTACGCTGCCAGCCTTTAAAACGATAATCGTGGCGCGGCATTACCCAGTGTGGAGAACGCTGGAAAACATGCAGCTGGCCCACTTTGGGCGCAATTTCCGGAATAATCTGTGCCGCACTGGCACCACTGCCAATAATGGCCACTTTTTTACCGCTCAGATCAAAGTCGTGGTTCCAGTTATTGGTGTGGAATGCTTCACCTTTAAAGGAATCGCGGCCGTTAAAATCCGGTATCACCGGTGTACTTAACGGCCCGGAAGCGTTAATCACAAACCGTGCCCGGTAGCTGGCCGCCTCACCCGTGTGAATATCGGTTACCTCGATCAGCCATTGCTGCTGCTCGTCCAGCCACTGGATTTTTTCCACATTGGTGCTGGTACGGGTACGCTCACGCAACTGATGTTTGTCGATCACATAATTGGTGTATTGCTGCAGCTCATCCTGCTCAGCAAACATCTGCGACCAGTCATAAGGCTCAGATTCAATCGAATACAACGGCGACTGCACGTCCACCGCCGCACCGGGGTAACTGTTCTGACACCAGGTCCCCCCCATAAAATCACGCCGCTCCAGCAGAATAAAATCATCAATCCCCTGTTCTTTCAGGCGTAACGCGGCACACTGGCCACCAAAGCCGCTACCAATAATAATGACCGTATGAGAAGAAGACATAACATTAGTTCCCCGGTTCAGCTGCGTCAGGGCGCAGCCAGATTGTTATATTTATCTGATGACATGTGTCTTCACTTTACTTCTGAGGACGCTTGTCGTCAAATATTGCCATGAGTCCAATTAAGACAACTTCAACGCCCGCTGGCGGCCGCACTTATGGCGGTATGAGCCAGGCAGAACGTAAACAACAACGCCGCCAGCAGTTTCTGCAGGCTGGCCTGGATATCTTTGGCAGCGACGGCTTCCGTCAGGCCACCGTTCGTGGTATCTGCCGCGCAGCCGGCCTCACCGACCGCTATTTTTATGCCGAGTTTGGCAATATCCAGAACCTGCTGACCGCGGTATACGAAGACCGGATGACTGATATCCGTAATCAGGTGATACAACGCCTGGCAGCGAAACAGAACAACGATCCGCAACAACTGATTGTCGCAGCACTGGATGCCTACTACAGCGCGTTACAGGATCCGCGAGTGGCTCGCGTGTGTATGGTGGAGCTGGAAGGTGTCAGCCCCGAGGTGGATCAGCTGTACCACAGCTATATCAACAGTTTTGCTGATATTCTTTTGCAGTTTATGCGCAATATTACTCCGCAGTGGCAATACAGCGACAGCGAAGCCAGCATCATGACTATTGCCATGGTTGGTGCCATGCGTCAGGCCGCCACCTATTGGCTGCGAAACCCGCAGGAAGTCACAAAAGAAACACTGGTACGTATCAGCAGCCGGTTATTTATGGGAGTATTTAACGAAATCAGTACCGCTGGCTGAAAAACCACAGATGGAATAATTCGCACCAGCACCGACAGGGATGCCGTTATGTCTGTATTTAAAATATTACTGCTGGGGCTGGTATTGCCGCTGCACTTCACAAGTGCGGCAGCAACCCAGGCCAATACCTGCCTTTACCCTGATCGCCACAGCGGCGAACTGCAACAGGGGCAATCCTGTGGCACCCTCAGAAACGGGCTGCTGCAACTGGATAACAACATCCGCAGCCGTATCCATTGGTCAAAATTTGGCATGCAATGTATTTTTGTGAACAGCCATGATCAGCGCGGCTGGTTTTATGTTAATCAGAATGGCCTTGGCCGGCGTTCCCCGTTTTATCAGGATAATGATTGCAACGCCTTCAGCGCCGGCCTGGCGGTTGGCCTGGAGGATAATAAAGTCGTCTTTTTTAACCAGTTAATGGCAATTGAAAAACGTACCGACTACAGCTGGGCCAGTCACTTTTATCAGGGCTTTGCCAAAGTGTGCCGCGGCCAGCTGGAGAAGGAATACGATCAGCATGGCGAACATTATCAGTTACAGGGCGGCCAGTGTGGTTTTATCGACCGGAATTTCCGCGAAGTGATCGCCGTGCAATATTCGTTCAGCAATACCCCGGAACCGGATGTCGATAGCCGCACGCAATAATCAGCCGGCGCGAGCCTGACTCAGGATAAGCCATGCCAACACACACCCACAGCGCGGATAGTTGTTTATTAGCGTATATTCATTTCCCTGGCAGCCATGAAGTCTGGCTCGATCTGATTCACGTGTCGCGTCGCAGCACCTCCTATCATTACCGTGGCATTGTCTGGAACCGCCCGGCACAACGGTTTGGCAACGACCTTTGCCGCGCCCCCGATGGAAATCAGTGTTACATTGCGCCACTGAGTCGTCACCATAAGCCTGACTGGATTCACAATAAACCACTGCAGATTGCCGCACAGGCACAACAACGCTATCAGTTATGGCTAAACCATCAGCTCAGCCGGGAGTCACAGCTTTAATATGGATTTTTATATTACCTTAGCCGCCAGCGCCCTGCTGATTGCGTTATATCTGTTTGCTATTCCCATGCTGGCACTGCAGGCCGCAGCCATTGGTGGGGTGATGCAGAATGCCCGCGATTATCACTATAAGGTGCCTAAGATCAGCCGCCGCATTTGTATGGCGCTGTACCTGATCAGTTGTTTTTCACCGTTCTGGTGTTTGCCCATTATCTGGTACTGGCAACTGAGCGATTATTCCAGTCTGGGATATTATTGGTTTTTATCGCCGTTTATCGCTTTTATGATCAGCGTATTATCGGTCAGCTGGCTGCTGGAGTGGCCGGCCAGTCGCCATCGCCGGAAATATCTGCAGCAACAGAAAAAAAACAGCCAGAAAACGTCCGATACGGATACAGCCGATAATGGATAACTATCTGACATTCACCTTTGACGGTTAACCGGCCCTGGCTGGCCGCTGTCAGACTAACCGCCCTTCAATCTCGGTCAATAAGCGCTGATACTCGGGGCTGTTATCAACGGAATAATTCAGATTTTTTAACAACCCGGTCAGTTGCGTATAAAAACTGCGTAACTCCGTTTTACTTTCGCCACCTGGCTGATGATCAATCACCCGCTCAAGCAGATGTAATAACGCCTGCTGACGCGCCATGGGCACAGAAACATCAACATCGTCAAAGGCATCCTGTTGCAGATACACCATATCCAGCAAGGTCGCTTTCTGACTGACAATAAAATCATCTCGACTAACGCCTTCCTCACCGGTCACCTGCATCATGCGGTTAATTTCATCGCCTTGGTGCAATAACTCCCGCAGCCGGCTGACCCGGTCAGTCCAGCCGGCTTCCAGATTTTTTTCGAACCAGGGTTTAAGCTGTTGCAGATAACGCGACCAGCTTAACAACGGATCAACCGCCGGATAAAAACGTTTATATGCGCGATCGGCTGATAACCCTAAAAATGTTTTGACAGTGCCTAAAGTAGACTGAGTTACCGGTTCTTCAAAATTACCGCCAGCCGGTGACACAGTGCCGATCATGGTTAAGGTGCCGCAATAATCGCTACCCGGTTGATGATCATCCTGGCGCTGTAATACCCCGGCCCGCTCGTAGACATTTTTAATGGCCGAATCGAGATAGGCGGGAAAGGCTTCCTCGCCTGGAATTTCCTCCAAACGGCCGGAGGTCTCCCGCATTGCCTGGGCCCAGCGCGATGTCGAGTCAGCAATCAGCAACACATCAAACCCCATGCTCTGATAATACTCCGCCAGTGTAATGCCCATATAAATAGAAGCTTCCCGGGCGGCCACCGGCATGGAAGAGGTGTTACAGATAATGATGGTACGATCCATTAACGTACCGCCGGTTTTCGGATCTGCCATATTGGGGAATTCCTGAATGGTTTCCACCACTTCCCCGGCCCGTTCACCACACGCCACGACAATCACGATATCGACATCGGAATAACGCGAGATCAAACCCTGTAATACGGTTTTTCCCGCTCCGAACGGACCGGGAATACAGCCGGTCCCCCCTTTGGCGATCGGGAAAAAGGTATCCACCAGACGCATCGTCGTCGCCAGTGGTTGTTGCGGGTATTGACGTTGTGCCTGGCCGCGCTCAATTAATGCCCGGGAAACCGGTTTACGAATCGGCCAGCGCTGCATTAAGCGGATGTCCCGCTGATTGCCATGAATATCCGACAACTGCGCCACTGTATCCTGTACCCTGACATTCCCCTGCTGAATCCAGTCCAGCTGCCAGCGGCCATTTAAATCGAACGGTGCCATAATTTTATGGCTGAAACGCCCTTCAGCTACCGTACCCAATACCTGAGCGGCAACCACGGTATCACCGGCCCGGGCCTGTGGTTTAAATAACCATTTTTTTTCCTGATCGAGAGCTTTAATGTCCACTCCACGAGGCAGAAAAGTGCCGAAATCAGAGGCCAGTTGTTGCAGCGGATTCTGCAGGCCATCGTACACCATTCCCAGCAATCCGGGCCCCAGCTCTGCCGATAACATTTCCCCGCTTTGCACGACCGCATCACCAACCCCGACGCCGCTCGTGCTTTCATACACCTGGGCATCGGCACGTTTACCGTTAATACGTAATACTTCGGCTTTCAGCCATTCCTGGCGCAACTCTCCGGCAGCGCCATCCTGTGCCTGACGACTGGGCAGAATATAAATTACTTCATTTTTAATCAGCGGCTGATGTGCCAGACTTTCGATCGTGACCAGATCATCCTGAACCGCAACCACCCGACAACTGGCTTGTTGTGAAACGGTGTGCTCCGTCATCCTGCTTCTCCCCGTGATAACCCGGCCTGCAATAACTGATCAAACCGCTGAACCGCCAGATCACCGTCATAGCGGCTCCAGCGTTCAACAATGTTCCATTTTAAAACGTAAATAACCACAGCATAAAAACTGAATCCATGATTCGCCAATGGTCTGGATAAATGCAGCCAGGCATTTTTCATTAATAACTTTTCCAGTGCTAAAGGCTGGTCGCTGTCGATAAACTGCTTCGCCTCGCTCAGCCAGGGCATGGCATGCTCCAGCCGGAAACAGGGTTCCTGCCAGTTATTTTCGATATTTTGTTTAAAACGACTGACAGTCCACTGGCCCTGGGGGCGGTTGTGAACATCCTGATGACGCTGGCGTAAGGCACCCACCAGAGTGCGGAAATCTATTTTATCGCGTACCAGAGTCTGCAACGCATGATCCTCAATTGCGGCCAGTACCGCTTTAATTTTCTCCACCGGTAATAACGAGCCATCGGCGTTAAATTCATGTGTCATTTCTGGCGAAAAATATCCCCACTGCAGGATCCCTTCAATTTCACTTAACAGATGACGATGATGGGGTTCCAGTGCCTTTAACCGTTGCTCCAGTGTCAGTCGTGACACCGGCGGCTTGTTGGCTGAAAATAAGGATAAATGGGCCGGCAATCCCGCCAGTAAACTCAGATACTGGTCCTGGTTATGGTATTGCCGGGGCTGGCCGTTAACGGCATCCGGGCTGAAGGTCATCAGTGAATCACACCTTCGAGAATGGCACGGAAGCGCGGCTGCAGATATTTCAGTAGCAGATCGGCAATCGCTTTATCACTGATATCAACCACCATATCGCTGCCTTTCAGTTTCATCTGAATACCGCCACTGTGTTCACCGCTGGCAAACTCGATCCCCTGACTGAACATTTGCTCGTTAAGGTGAAACGCCAGTTGTGATAACGGCCCTTCACTGGCAGCCTGAGGGTTCGCGCGAATATCATCCAGTTGTAATAACTGCTGCGGCACCAGCACTTCAAGAGTTTCTCCGGCTTGTGCCTGTAACCGGCTGTCTGCACTGATCTGGCGTACCGCCTCGATGATCAGTTTTTCCAGTACCGGCACTGCGGCTGCCTGCTGCGTCACTTCACGGGAAAAATCCTGCGACAGTCGTTCCAGCATGGCATTTTTCATATCCAGCACCATATCGCGGAATGCCAGCTGTAAGGCATCCTGAGCCGCGCGTGATTCGCGCTCGATTTGTTCGTGACTTTGTTTTAATAAAGCATCGGCTTTTTCCCGCGCCTGACGTTCGAGCATATCGGCACGTTTTTCAGCTTCGGCAATAATATTCAGTGCCTGCTGCTGACCAGCCTGAATACCGTCATTTTTTAACCGCCCGACCAGTTCATCAATACCCGACGATACTTGTTTTGCTACCTGTTTAGTCATGCTGTTTTCCTTCTCTGGCAGTCATCAGAAGCGGTCAGCCATGTGCCGCCGGCAAGCCGCCGGATAACACCAGCGCAAAAATAAAGACGAACACACCAAATCCTTCAACGATGGCGGCCGGCGCAATCGATAGCGCAAAAATTTCCGGTTTTTCTTTTGCCGCGGTAATGGCCGAAGCACAGGCGCGTCCCTGCCAGATACCGGTAAATAACAGTGCCAGACCGGCCAGTACACCAATACCCATCAGGCCACCGGCGTTGGCGGCAGTGATATCACGCTGCAAGGTAAACATCAGTACGATGCCATAAATCACAAACGATGAAGGCAACACCGATAAGCCAATAAAACGGCCATAACCGGACTCGGTATCCAGCATAGCGCCAATAGCTGCCTGCCCGGCGATGGCGCACCCCATCACGCTGCCAATCGCGCCCAGCGCCACCGGTGCAAACAACCCGAGCCAGCCCAGTGCAATGACCAGTTCATTCATGATTACTCTCCTCCTGATGAGTCTGTGAAGCCGCCGCTGAACGCTGCAACGCAAAGCGCGAATAAGCGTAACCTTCTCCCGGTGCTCCCCAGTTATAAAATTCGATAAAATTAAGTCGTAAGCCATGTACCACGCCACTCATAATGCCGAGTGCCAGATTGATCACATGACCGGTTAAAAAAATTAAACTGCCGGTTAACAACCCCAGTCCGCTGTTCGAGGCATAGGCATCAGCTGCCAGATTATTAAACGTCAACGCCAGTGAAGCACTGGCTAAACCCAGTGCGAATAACCGCATATAGCTGAGTACATCTCCGAATAATTTACTCAGGCTGGTCAGTTTCAGCAGACCATCCGTGATACGTAACAGCGCACTTTTACCATCCGTTACCGGCCGCTCACTGGCAAATGCCAGTATTAACAGAGCACTGGCCGCCGCTAGCACAGTTGCCAGCCCACTCTGGCCTGGCAGCAGCCAGAACACACAACCACTGACACTGATACCGACCCAGCCCAGTGCCGGCAACCATACAGACCAATGTTGCCACTGACTCAGAGCAACGCTGAGATTAGCCAGAATAATATGCCCGACACCAATCAGTACCGACAGCTGCATCATGGCGTTATAGTCATTCAGATCAATCACAGCTAACTGATTTAACAACGACGGCGCCGGTGCCTCATAACCAAAATAGCTGCCCACCATCACTCCCCAGATGGCTGCGCCGGCTAACATAAAACGCAATAAGCCAGCCATCGCCGCTGGCAGTTTTTTCCAGCTTAAGGCCAGCCCGACAGCCAGCAACAGGGCATAACCGGCATCGGATAAAATCATGGCAAAAAACAATGCAAACGACAGATATAAATGTACCGATGGGTCCCAGCTGCGATAGTCCGGCAACTGATAGATGGCGGCCAGATCGGCTCCGGCAGCAAAGCCCCGCGGGGGTTGTAATAACGTCGGTGGCTGGTCGTCAGGTTCAGGATCGTCGGCGACAAAAGCAAAAGCCCATTGCTGGCTGAGGTCCGTCAGTGCCGGGACTTTTTTCTCCACCAGCCAGGCTTTTAACACAAACAGGCGGCCATTCACTTCTGTTGTATTGCGCTCGTTTGCCGTTAATAACGCGCTGAAGTCTTCACTCTGGGCAGATACGTACTGAAATAATGCGCGGTTATTGGCCTGATCCAGATCGCGCTGCAGCTGTGGTAAATAACGACACAACTGTTGGCGCCGCACCTGCAGCTCTTCCAGTCTTAGCTCGGTATTTTCACGTTGCTGTATCAGAGTTTTGAACGGCAGGCTGCCCAGGTGTTCACGTTCTACCGGGAGAAAGTCATGACCCGGCTCATCATCACAGACCACCACCAGGTACAATTCCTGATGACTCTGACCAACAATTTTCCAGGCGACATCCAGAGTATTTAACGCGGCCCGGTATTTAACCGGTAAACGGTAAAACCAGAAACGAAAATGATCGACATAATCTTCCGGTGGAAAACTGAAATCTCCCCAGGGGCGCATACGGCCGATGCGGTCGTTCAGCTCTTCCAGCCGGTCGCTGATATCACGGATGGACTCTTTCAGATTTAATACTTCATCCACCACCCGTTCAAAATCAAAGTGGCGGGCGTGTTTGAGCGCCCGGCGCGGATGTTGGGTGCGCTGTAAAAACTGAATTGCCTGATAGGCTTTCTGTGCTTTCGGCGACAGCTCAGTTTCGTGGGCACTGTTCGGCCGCTCTTTGTCGATAATATGCAGTTCGCCAAACTGTTGCAGCGCTGCAATAATATCGTTTTTATCCTGCTGCCGTCCGACCAGGGTGATTTTTTTCAGTCGTACAATACTCATAACGCCGGCCCCGCGCTCTGTGGCGTATTGTCAGCCTGACGTTTACTTTTGGCGATTTTCGAAGTAATCACCGCTTCCCGGTCTTTATCATCCAGATAAATCTGTATTTTCCGGATATTTTTCAGCGTCTGTGGAATTAATACTTTATCGAATAAATTCACCCGCTGAGTCACTTTCACCAGCTCCTGTTGCAGAACATCTGCAATCTGCTGTTGCTGGCGGCGTTCACTTTCCAGCGTTAACGCCTGCTTTAACAGCGCCTGCAAACCATCCGTCCAGTGGGGTCGGGTAAGAATGGAGATCGGAGCACAAGCCAACCGGACTTGCTCTATTTTTTCTACCCAGACGCCGACAATATTGACCCGCCGGGTAACCACCTGCTCAACTCTGGCGAGGCTGTGCAGGTCGATACGGTCATTCGCTAACATCGGATAATCCCGCTGGACTTTGTCACGAATACGCTGCAATTCAGCCTGCTGTCGGGCGATCGTCTGCTGACATTGCTTCACCGTCACCATTAACTGCTGCCGCTTCATTTCCAGCGAGGGCAAAAAACGGCGATACGCAGCCAGTTGTCTGCGCTGAGCCGACAACGTCGCTTTCGATAATAACAGCCGCGCCATCAGCCACTTGCCTCTGCTGCTGTACTCAGTGAACCGTCGGCGACCTCACGGGGAAAATATTTATTAATTAATTCCTGTTTCATTAATAGCTGATCGGCTGAAAAACAACGTGCCATCATATCCCAGGCCAGATCCAGCGCCTGTTCCAGCTCCATTGAAACGTCCAGATCCATAAAATGCTGGCGGAATAAACCACCAAACTGCAGCAGTTGCCGGTCATAATCGGATAATTCAAATGCCATCGCCTGCTTTTGTTCTGCTTCTACGGCAGCGGAATAAAAGCGGATCATGGTGTTCATCACCTGGCTATGATCCTCGCGGGTTTGCTTGCCAATCACGTGTTGTTTTAACCGCGACAGTGAACCAAACGGATCTAACACGCCATTATGTAAATAAAACTGTCCTTCGGTGATATACCCGGTGTTATCCGGCACCGGATGACTGACGTCGTTACCCGGCATGGTGGTCACCGATAAAATGGTTACCGACCCTCCTTTGGCGTAATCACAGGCTTTTTCGTAACGACGTGCCAGCTGGGAATATAAATCGCCCATATAACCGCGATTAGACGGTACCCGCTCATTGGCGATGCCCACCTCTTTTAAGGCATCGGCATAAGCCGTCATATCGGTTAATAACACCAATACCCGTTTGCCTTCCTCAACGGCAAAACGTTCGGCAACCGCCAACGCCATATCCGGCACTAATAACCGTTCAACAATGGAGTCGGAGGCCTGATTCACAAACATCACGGTACGTGCCAGCACCCCGGCATCTTCAAACGACTGGCGAAAAAAATAAAAATCATCAAACACCAGCCCCATGCCACCAAACACAATAATGTCGGCGTCTGCCTGAATACCAATGCGGGCTAAAAAGCGGTTATAAGGTTCTCCGGATACCGAAAACACCGGGATTTTCTGACTCTCAACCAGGCAGTTAAACACATCAATCATAGGTACTTTGGTACGTATCATGCGCGACGCCAGTACCCGGCGCATCGGATTAACGGTGGGCCCGCCAATCACTACCTGGCTGTCATAACTCAGCTGTGGACCATTATCGATCACCTTACCTTTGCCATTAAAGGTGCGGCCAAGAATATTATCGGAAAACGTCACCTGCATCGGGTGACCCAAAAAGGTGACGCTGGCATCGGTCGCCAGACCTTTGGTGCCGTCCAGCACCTGCATGGTGACCAGCCCGGCTTTGATGTCGATAACCTGCGCCAGGCGACTGTCGTCGTCACTGCTGACCACCGCCAGATCATCCAGCCGTACCAGAGGTGGCTCACCGGCCGCCGGCAGCGGGATACGTAAACGTAATAAATCACCAACGATTTCTTCAACCGAGTGGTAGGAGGTTTGTTGTGACCCCATATGCCATTCCCTTGTTCTGAAGTCATGCCAGACTAAGCAAGCCGCTGACGGATAACATTGATTCAAATCGATTTTTAGCCGCTTATCATGACAAAGCTGCGTAAAGACTGTTTCAGTATTGTGTATAAAAACAATAAAGAAAAAATCAGCGCCGGATGTATTAATCGGTCCAGCGCTGTTTGATCGCGAGAATCTGGTCGAGATTCTGCTGCAGCAAGTCCACCAGCAGTGGCTCAAAATGTTTGCCTTTCTGGTCGTGCATAAAAGCCAGTGTATCCGCCACGCTCCAGGCCTCCTTATAAGGCCGCTTGCTGGTCAGCGCATCAAACACATCCGCCACCGCGACAATACGTCCCTCCAGTGGAATATCCTCTCCCGCCAGTCCGGCCGGATAGCCACTGCCATCCCATTTTTCGTGGTGGCTCAGCGCCACCGAACGCGCCAGCTGCAATAAGTCGGAGTCAGCATCGCCGAGAATATCCGCACCAATTTGTGGATGTTGTTTCATGATGGAGAATTCATCGTCAGTCAGCTTACCCGGTTTCAGCATAATGCTGTCGGGAATACCGATTTTGCCAACATCGTGCATCGGTGCTGCCAGCAATAAATCATCGGCCTGTGCTTCACACAAACCATAGGCCAGTCCCAGCACCCGGGAATAATGGCTCATACGCACAACATGCATCCCGGTTTCGTTGTCTTTAAATTCAGCCGCCTTCCCCAGCCGCTGAATAATCTGCAACCGGCTACGACGCAGCTCATCGGCGTTCACCAGTGATAAATGGGTTTTCACCCGGGCCTGCACCACCGCTTTCGATACCGGCTTGGTAATGTAGTCCACACAACCGGCCGCAAAGCCACTGGCCTCATCATGTTCGGCGTCCAGCGCGGTAACAAATATCACCGGAATGGGCTGGGTTTCAGGCTGTTGTTTCAGGCGCTGGCACACTTCAATGCCGGTCATATCCGGCATCATAATATCCAGCAGAATCAGAGCCGGTTTAATACTGGCCGCCAGCTGCAGTGCCTGGGCACCGTTTTTGGCGAAAACCAGCTGATAATCCTGTTGCAGAGTCTGCTGCAGTAAACGCAGATTGGCGGCTTCATCATCCACCAGCAATAACGTCGCTTTGTTCCGGATTGCGCTGTCCATCGATTACTCCTCTGCCGCCTGACCGAGCTGTGCCAGCAGGCTGTGCAGCTGCTTCGATGCGCGGTCAAATTCAAACTCTTCCAGTGCCGTTACCAGTGCCGTTATCCGTGCCTGCACCTCTTCGCCAAAGCCTGTGGTGCGATAGCCAGCCAGTTGTTGCAGATCGGCGTCATCGTAACCATGACTGGCAACAGCCTGCTGTAAACGCTGCAGCAGAGGCAGCAACTGCGTACTGTCCGGCTCGGGAGCAGCGGGTTCATCCGCCACCGTCATCTGTTGCAGGTAATTTTCCAGCTGCTCACCGCCACGCTGAATCTCTTCCAGAATCTCCGCGGCTATCGCGGGCTCACTGTGTTCCAGTGTTGCCAGCAGATTCATCCACTGACGTAACCCCAGATTGCCACACACCCCTTTCAGCGCATGTGCCTGGCGCCGTATGGCCGCTTCGTCCTGCTGTTCTATCGCCCGATGCAGACGGCGACAATAGTCCGGCCACTGGTTGACAAAGTTATTCAGCTCCCGCACAAACCGCGCCTTATCGCCCCATAAACTGAGCGCCTGCTGTTCGTCCAGCCACACTGCCGGATCCGCAACTGCCACACGATCCATCGTTGCCGGCGCTGATACCTGTGGCGTCAGCTCCAGCACCCGGGCAATTTCCAGATTCAGTAACGTGATATCGATGGGTTTGCTGGCAAAACCGTCCATGCCCGCTGCTTTTGCTGCCATCCGGTCGTGTTCCTGAACACTGGCCGTCAGCGCGATAATCGGCATATAAGGAGCGCCCTGCTGCTCCTGAGCACGACGCATGCGGGCAGCGGTCAGGCCATCCATCACCGGCATCTGCAGATCCATCAGGGTGATGTCCACAGTAGACTTCTGCATATGATGTAACGCCTGCTTGCCATCCCGCGCCGTAATCACCTGATGACCCGCCCGTTGCAGCAGGATTTCCAGCAACTCCAGATTCTGTTCGATATCGTCCACCACCAGAATCGTCAGCAGCGGCAATGTCCCCCGGGCCGCCGATTTATCCTCATCTTCGGGTTGTTCAGCAGGCTGCAACGGAATATCAAAACTGAAACAGCTGCCCACCCCCAGCTCACTGCGCACGTCGATCTCGCCGCCCATCAGCTCCACCAGCTGTTTGCTGATGGTGGTGCCCAGCCCGGTGCCACCAAAGCGGCGGCTCATCGATACATCCGCCTGGGCAAAAGCATCAAACACCGCGCTCAGCTGTTGTTCCGACATACCAATACCGGTATCGCTGATTGCAAACCGCACCCGCTGCCCGGCACAGGGTTCAACCCGTACCGTCACCACCCCTTCCTGAGTAAACTTCACCGCATTACCAACCAGATTCAGTAACACCTGACGAATCCGCTCAGCGGCCCCCAGATAAAAATGCTGTAATAACGGCGACACCTGAGTATCAATGCGGATGCCTTTGTCACTGGCCTGCAGCCATAAGGTTGAGATAACGGTGTCGATTTCATCGGTCAGTGAAAAGCGCCGGACTTCCAGCGCCAGCTTGCCTTTTTCCAGCTTGGCGCTGTCGAGAATATCGTTCAGCAGGTGCAGCAGAGATTTCGCCGAACGATTAATGGTCGTCAGCTGGCTGGCCTGGCTGGCACTCAGCTCCGACTCCAGCAGAATATCGCTGAAACCAATAATCGAATTCATCGGGGTGCGGATTTCATGACTCATATTCGCCAGAAACGCAGCCCGCGACGCCGCTGCCTGCTCGGCAACTTCTTTTGCCTTGCGTAACTCCTGCTCCATGGTTTTGCGGGCGGTGATATCCATCAGAAAGCCATCAATCCAGACATCGCCGCTGAATTCGTCAGTGACAAAACGGCCATGTTCCAGCAACCAGCGTTGCTGACCAGAACGGTCAATAATGCGATATTCCAGCGAAAAAACCGGAGGTTTAACCTGCTGATCAATCAGTTGTTCGTCATCCGGATGGTATAACTCGGTAAAATAACGTTTTGGCTGCGGCAATAAAAAATCAGCCGCCGGATAACCGGTAATCTGCTCTACCGCGTCACTGATATACACCATCGGACAGCCTTCGGTTTGCTGGCAGCGATAGGCAATCCCCGGGATGTTTTCCACCAGTGAACGGAGTTTCGCTTCGCGATCTCGCAGCTGCTGTTCCATCGCCACCCGCTGACTGAGATCAGAGATAAAGCCAACAAAAAAGTCTTCCTGACCCTGCTTCACATGACCAATCCCCAACCTTACCGGAATTTCATGGCCGTCTTTATGTAACGCCTGCACCTCGCGGCCGGTACCAATAATTTTGGCCTCACCGCTGTACAGATACTGGCCGATATAACCATTATGCTGATCACGTAATGCCTGTGGCATCACCCGGCTGACGTTCTGCCCCTTCAGCTCATATTCAGACCAGCCAAGAATCCGCTCAACTGCCTGATTAGTGCCCTGCACGATACCGCTGTGATTAATGATAATAATGCCGTCGACCGCGGTTTCCATCATGGCGCGGAAACGCTGTTCGTTGTCGCGGCTGCTGCGCACCAGGTCTTTGTACTTAAACAGAATGGTAATGCCTAATACCGCACTGATCACCACCAGAGTGGTAAAAAACACGCCATAAGCAAGATACGTATTGGCATCCGATACATGCCAGGGTTCCATGCCAGGGACTTCAACAAAACGGGCTGCCGCCATCCCGACATAATGCATCCCGGAGATAGCCGCTCCCATCACCATGCTGGCCAACATATGTGGACTGAGCCATAACGGCAGGCGTGGCTTCAGCTGTAACAAGGCAAAACGGATCCATAACGCCAGCATCGCCAGCAACACCGCCACAACCAGCGATAATAAAAACATAGGCAGGTCATAACGCAGCAACGGCGCCATTTGCATGGCTTCCATACCGAGGTAATGCATCACCCCAATACCGGCCCCCACCAGCACGCCACCCAAAACGGTATCACGTAAACCAATGCCGGGACGCAGATTCAGATTCAGTGCCACCCAGGAGGCGAGTACTGCCGGTATAATCGACAGCGCGGTAATACCCACGTCATAACTGACTGCGGTGCATAAATCGGCCGCTAACATGCCAACAAAATGCATCGCCCAGACACCGCAGCCCAATACCAGACTGCCGGCCAATAGCATCAGTTGCTTCCGTCCCGGGTTGCTGTCATGCGACACCTGGGTGGCAACCTGAAACCCCATAAAGGATGCCAGAACCGCAATCACCACCGACAACGCCACCAGAATGGGGTCATAACTGCCGGTTTCGATCAGCTCACTGCTCTGGTAATGAAATATGTCTACGGGCCAATCACTGAACACAAACTGCCTGCCTTAAGCGGAAAATGCGGCGTAACGCCGGTTAGCCGGGGGAAACCCATTCGCGTGTTTCACCACCGGCCTGTGTTATACAAGATAGTTCAGTTTGGCAGATTCGCGACCTGCGGCTGGCCTATTCAGCAGCCGGTTGACGACGTTGACGGGTGCCATCCATCTGTTCACACAGCTGGCGGCTACCGACCAGAAAGCGCGACGTAGGACGGTTAAAGAAATCCGGATGGATATGGTACAAACTGCCCGACCGGACGGCTTTCAGGTGGGAATATTCGCGCCAGTCATCCAGCCACTCCGGTCGCGACTCCCCCATGCCACTGGCCACAATGACATCCGGATCAGCCATCAGCACAGCCTCTTTACTGACCTGAGGCGCACGAATTGCCAGTTCAGCAAAAATATTATGGCCACCACACAACTCGATCGCCTGCGAAATAAAGGTGTCTTTATTCTGGGTTAATAACGGCTCATACCAGACCTGATAAAACACCGACAAGGTTGGCTGAGCGGAATAACGTTGTTTCAGATCCGTGACTTCGGTCATAAATTGTCGCGCAGCCTGTTCCCCCTGATCACGACGGCCAGTCATCTGGCCCAAACGACGCAGATTATTGGCAATATCCTCATAACTCACCGGATCAGAGGCAAATAACCGGAACCCCAGTTGCTTCAGACGCGCCAGTTCACGTTGGGAATTGCCGTCTGGCCAGGCCAGTAAAATATCCGGATTCAGCGCCGCAATGGCTTCAATATTGAGGCCGCTGTAGCCACCGACACGCGGGATTTTTTTTGCCGCCGGCGGGAAGTCGGAATATTGTACTGCCCCCACAATCAGTTCCCCCGCCCCCACTTCAAACATCAGTTCGGTACCGTGTGGCATCAGACTGACGACCCGCTGTACCGGTTGGGCAAAGTGATGTTCAACACCGGCATCATCGGTCAGGGTAAACTCCGCCTGAGTGGAAGCACTCAGGAATACACTCAGCAGTAATAATCGCTTTACATTCAACATACGCTCGCTCAATCAAAAAAAGTGAATACGGTCAGTTCTTATACAATGAATTTAATCCGCCCAGTAGCCGCGTAACGTCTTGTTGCTGCGGCATACCAATCCGTAACCGCTGCTGCCGCACAAAGCAGCGGGTCCAGATTTTCTGCTGTGCCAGCTGTTGCTGCCAGACGGCAACCTCAGGGTGTTCAAAGGTCATAAATAAGCGCGTAGATCCGACCAGCGGTAATCCGGCACAGGCTTCCAGCAGCTGCTGAGAAATACCTTCCAGCCGCTGGTGTTGCTGGTGTTGCCAGTGCCGGTCCTGCAACGCCCGGGTCGCCAGCCATAACGACAAACCACTGACCGGCCAGGGGCCAAGTCTTGCTGCCAGCGCTCCTGCCAGACGCTCGTCCAGTAACGCCGCTCCCAGGCGCAACCCGGCCAGACCAAAAAACTTGCCAATTGACGTTAACATCAGGGTATTGGCGGTCACAGTCAGTGGCGCTTCCGTGCCTGCTTCAGCCAGCGCATCGATAAACGCAGCATCGATAATCAGCCAGCTGTGCTGAGCCGCTAAGCGCCGTTGCCAGGCGCTCATTTCCGCCGTGCTCCAGCACAGACCCGACGGGTTATCCGGGTTTACCAGCAGCAGAATATCCGGCAGTGGCTGATTGCTCGTCAGTGCTTCACGCAGTTGCGCCGCGGTTTTATGCTGCAGCCTCGCGCCGGCCTGCTGCCAGCGATATTCATGTTCGCCATAACTGCCCGCCAGACACCAGATGTGCAGCTCTGTCAGCGGTTTGGCAAACACATCGCTGGCGAAAAAAAACGGTAATTGCTGAATGATGGCCTGGCTACCTGCCGCCAGTACCGTATTCCCCGCTGTTAATGACCTCAGCCGGGCACCGTAATACTGTGCTACGGCGTCGCGGCAGGCCCTATGCAACGGCTCTGCCGGCAGATCCTGCCAACAACTGGCCGGCGCCTGAGACAAGTATTTTTCCGCAGGCCAGCTGTAAGGGGCAATACCGGTGGACAGGTCAAGCCACTGCTCAGCCCTGCCGCCGTAATGCTGAACAGCCCGTGCCAGATCTCCACCGTGGCGTGGTAACGACATCAGACGATCCCCATCAGACAAGCCGGTAAGGCAAACACCAGGGCGCTGCCCAGCCAGAACGCCATAAACAGCCACAGCGCACGTTGCACCAGGGTTAATGCCGTTGCAATATCCGCCACATCCGCCTCCGGACCACAGCCCATCGGTGGTTTATCCTGCCACTGGCCATGATAATAACCACCGGCCGATAACCGCCGCTGCAACGCCCCCGCTCCGGCGGTCATTACCACACCACCATTCGGGCTGGCACAATGCTGCGCCTGAGTTCGCCAGCACCACCAGGCGGCATTACGCTGTCGCCCTTGTGGATCGCTGATGCGGCGGCTTAACAACACAAAACACAGCGCCGTCAGACGCGCCGGAATAACATTCATCAGGTCATCAAGCCGGGCGGCCGCCCAGCCAAAGTGACGGTATTGTGGATTCTTATAGCCCCACATAGCATCCAGGGTATTTAACCAGCGATGTAATAACGCCAGTGGCGCACCGCCCAGCGCAAACCAGAACAAAGACGCAAAGATCGCATCGGAGCTGTTTTCCAGCGTGGTTTCGATACTGGCCTGAGCAACTTCCGCTTCAGCGAGCTGTGCCGTCTCACGGCTGACGATCCAGCTGAGGTTTTGCCGCGCTGCGGCCAGCTCCTGCTGCTGCAGTGCCGTCGCAACCGCCTGCACATGTTGTTGCAGGCTACGTCCGCCGAGACACAGATACAGCAGCACGGCTTCCAGCAAGGCTGCCAGCCAGGGAGCAAACACCCAAACCAGCTTCAGAACACTGAACAGCAGATAAAACAGTGGCGCGACCACCACCAGCAAGGCCAACACACCTAACAGGCGCTGAGCAGCGGCAGAACCAGCCAGGCCGCTCAGGACACTGCCCGCAGCCTGAGGATTCAGGCGTTGTTGCCACCAGCCGGCCCAGTGGCCAAAACCGACCAGCGGATGAAAGCGCCTGGGCTCAGCCAGCCGGTAATCCAGCAACAACGCCACTGACGCCAGCAACGCCGATAAGATAAATGAACATAAGCTGAGCGACATGCCGTAAAATACCTGACACCAGAACCAAAGCGCGCAGTTTACCAGAAGGCCTGAGTCATGACGTTACCCTCCGAATTCCCCGCCCAGTTAATGATTCAGGGAACCACTTCGGATGCCGGAAAAAGTACCCTGGTGTGTGCTCTGGGGCGGATTTTTGCCCGTCATGGCATCCACGTGGCGCCGTTTAAACCGCAGAATATGGCGCTCAACAGCGCCGTCACCGCCGATGGCGGTGAAATTGGCCGGGCTCAGGCGCTGCAGGCACTGGCCTGTGGTGTGGAAGCCAGCACCGATATGAACCCGGTGTTACTGAAACCTACCACCGATATGGGCAGCCAAGTCATTATTCAGGGCCGGGCCATTGGCCATCAGAGCGCGCTGAATTATCACGACTATAAACAAACGGCGATGCAGGCGGTTTTACAGTCTTACCGCAGACTGCAAACAGAATACGATTGCGTGTTAACCGAAGGCGCCGGCAGCCCGGCAGAAATTAATCTGCGCGCCAACGACATTGCCAATATGGGATTTGCCGAAGCGGTCGATTGCCCGGTTATTCTGATTGCCGATATTGATCGTGGTGGTGTCTTTGCCCACCTGGTTGGCACTCTGGATTGCCTCAGTGAATCAGAACGCAATCGTATTGTTGGTTTTGTTATTAATCGTTTTCGTGGTGACCTGAGCTTATTACAGGACGGCCTCGACTGGCTGGAACAAAAAACCGGCAAACCGGTATTAGCCGTTTTACCCTATTTACACGGCCTGTATCTCGACGGCGAAGACGCTCTGACATTAACCCAGCAACTGGGGGAACAACACGCCGATCAGCAGCCGCTGAAAGTGGTGGTTCCGGTTTATCCACGCATCAGTAACCACACCGACCTGGATGCGTTACGGGTACATCCGGGGGTTGAGCTGACATTAGTTGGCCCGGGACAACAACCGCCAGCTGCCGATCTGGTGATTTTACCGGGTTCCAAAAATACCCGTGCCGATCTGCAATGGTTATTGGCACAGGACTGCCAATGGCAGGATTACCTCAATAAACATCTGCGTTATGGTGGCAAGCTGATTGGCATTTGTGGCGGCCTGCAAATGTTAGGAAAAACCATTGCTGACCCGGATGGAATTGAAGGCCAGCCCGGTGACAGCGACGGCCTGGGTTATTTACCCATTCGCAGTGAATTAAAAGCGACAAAAACGCTGAAAAAAAACAGCGGGATTTTGCAGTTCCCTGGTCAACCTGCTGTTGCGGTACAAGGGTACGAAATTCATGCAGGAATTTCAGAATTGCCAGCAGACAAAGGTCAGACCATTCAACACATTATTAAAAGTCCACAAAATAATTGTGGCTTTTTAACGCAAGACCAACAGGTTTTTGCCAGCTACTGGCACGGTTTATTTGATACCGCCGAAGCGTTACAGCAGATTTTATTCTGGGCCGGTTTAAAACACTGCGAAGCACCGGATTTTACCGCAATCCGCGAACAACAGCTCAATCGTCTGGCCGACAGTACCGAACAACATTTTGATTTCCGCAAATT
Source organism: Bacterioplanoides pacificum (assembly GCF_042648445.1). NCBI lineage: Bacteria > Pseudomonadati > Pseudomonadota > Gammaproteobacteria > Oceanospirillales > Oceanospirillaceae > Bacterioplanoides > Bacterioplanoides pacificum. The sequence goes on along the minus strand of NZ_JBHRYB010000014.1, from coordinate 70,075 downwards.
ACAGTCTGCATTAGACAAATTCAACAAATAATAATCTTATAAATAATATTCAGGAAATTCTTTATTGCGCAGCCGCCTTACTATTATGAAATTCCACAGCAACAAACTGCGACACAGATAGCACTACGACAAATTGCCACAAACACTTGCTTTGCATTTTCTCAATAACAGCAGTAAAGTGCGCGCCCCGCCGATAAGTGTTAAACAAGGTAAAATCACATGGGTGACGCAGATTTAGTGTTTCAGAGCTATGGACGTGCCTGCAACAACCCTTCTTTTTTTGAAGAGTTTTATTCCAAATTTATGGGTAAATCGCCTGATATCCGGGCGCGTTTTGTCAATACCAATATGGAAGCGCAGCGCGGTTTATTACGCAGTGGTGTGTTGTGGTTAATTATGCACGCCCGCGGCATGTCGGATACTAAAATCCGCGCCCTGGGTGAAAGCCACAGCAAAAAACAAATGAACATCAATCCGATGTTTTACAGCTTCTGGCTGGATGCGCTGATGGAAACGCTGGAAATTTATGATCCGGATTTTTCTGCCGAGCTGGAAAAAACCTGGCGCTCAGTATTACGCCCCAGCATTGAAACCATTCAGAATATGTACGATCAGTAACCGCGCTGGCGGCTCCTTCCTGTGAAGGAGCCTGCCGGAAAAACAGCCGCACTAAAAAACATAAACGCACAGCAACAGTACTTCCTGCACCGCAATCGCAGCCCCCAGCGTATCACCGGTACACCCTCCGAGACGCTGCATCATCAGACGCCGCATCCAGACGTTCAGCGCCAGGTAACTTAACAATACCAGCGGCGCTTTTTGCTGCAGGATCAGCCCCGCAGCCAGCGCTAAAATGATTCCGATCACAGTAATACGCGGGTAACGCGCACCCTGCACCAACGCTGTCGCCAGACCTTTAGCGCGCACATACGGGGTGCTGGCGAGAATCCCCAGAACGCTGGCACGCGCCAGCGCCGGAATCAGTAATAACGACAGCAACGGCCAGATATCGCCATCGCCCAGGGTTTGCTCAAACAACAACTGCAAGGCACTGAACTGCAATAACAGCAACAGCACCACGGCCACCACACCCATCGGCCCGGCCTGCGGATCTTTCATAATGGCCAGCGTTTTCTCCCGATCGCCGAGGCCACCCACCCAGGCGTCAGCACTGTCAGCCAGGCCATCCAGATGTAACGCACCGGTTAACAACGTCCATAAGGTGACGCTCATCGCAGCCAGTAGGGTGGCAGACGGCTGCGGCTGATACCACAAGCAACAAGCCACAAACAGCAGTAATAACGTTCCCAGCAAGGCACCAACAAGCGGGTAAAACAGCAGTGACTTCTGTGCCACATCGTCGTCAATCCGCTGCAGCGTCGGTGCCGGTAATCGGCTCAGAAACACCACGGCATACCAGAATGCCCAATAATAACTGCTCATCCGCTGCCACCCGCCAGAATCTGCTCAACCCTGGCGTCTGCCAGTGGCTCACCATCCATCGCCAGTAACGAAATCCAGTGCTGTAACCTGCCCTGCTCTTCGCTGTGATCCACCCGGAAGCGCATCAGCCCGGCATAAGGAATCGCCAGCCGGTTCATGGCTTGTGGTGCCAGCTGTAACAGATGTTGCGCCAGCACCCGCATCACCCCGCCGTGGTTAACCAGCAACACATGTTGCCCCTGATACTCCTGTAACAGCTGCTGCCAGGCGGCAATAATACGCTGCTGAAACTGTGGTACCGGCTCTCCACCCGGGGCACAAAACTCAAGTGGCTGCTGCCAGAGTTTCTGTGCCTGTTGCGGATGTTGCTCAAATACCTCATCCACCGCTTTGTTTTCCCAGTCGCCGTAATCAATTTCCTGCCAGCGCCCGTCCAGCTGACAGGGAACCCCCTGACGATCCGCCAGCCACTGAGCACTGCTGGCACAACGTTGTAACGGCGAGCTGATAATCTGCTGCCAGGGTTGTTGATGCAAAACCACCCGCGCCCGGAACTGACGCTGCCCTGACTCAGTCAGTGCCAGGTCAGTACGACCGCGGAACACGTTGCCACCGTGCGGCTCACCGTGGCGGATCAGATCGATATAGGTCGGCTGCATCAGTCTTCAGCACCGGAAACCCCGGCCTGGGCAAAGGTTGCCATATTGTTATGCAGCGCCAGCGCCTGGCGAATCAGACTCAGAGCGACACCGGCACCTGAGCCTTCTCCCAGACGCATATCGAGATTAATCAGTGGTTGTGCCTGCAGTGCAGCGAGCAACAACAGATGGCCCGGCTCAGCCGAACCATGACTGAATAACAGCCAGTCCCGTACCGACGGATTCAGGTGAACCGCCAGTAACGCCGCACTGGTGGTGATAAAGCCATCCACCAGCACCGGAATCCCCAATTGCGCCGCACGAATATAGGCACCAGCAATGGCACCAATTTCAAAACCACCGACTTCAATCAGGGCATCCAGCGGCTGGTTATAAGAGCCCTGAGCACGCGTTACGCTGGCACTTAACACCTGAGTTTTATGGTCCAGTGCCTCTCCCTGCACCCCGGTTCCCGGTCCGGTCAGTCCGGCAACGTCGAGGTCCAGCAACAAGGCCGCCATCGCACTGGCGGCAGACGTATTACCAATACCCATTTCACCCGCCATAAACAGATCACAGCCAGCCTGGTGCAACAGATCAAGCTGCCCGGCACCAATGGTCAGTGCGGCCTGGGCCTGCGCTGCGGTCATGGCAGGCTGTTGCGAAAAGTCGGCGGTTCCGGCTGCGACAGGCTGATGTACCACACCCTGCAAAGCATCACAGGGTTGTGCGGTACCACAGTTCACCACCGACAGCTGAAAATCATTCTGGCCAGCCAGCACCGAAATGGCCGCACCTCCGGCAACAAAGTTCTTCAGCATCTCCACCGTGACCGCTTGCGGAAAGGCAGATACGCCCTGTGCAACGACACCGTGGTCTGCGGCAAACACAATGCAATGCGGGTGATGCAGCTCGGGGCGTGACTGACCACTCATCGCTGCCAGCTCCGTCGCCAGCACTTCCAGACGCCCGAGTGCACCCGGTGGTTTGGTCAGCTGGTTCTGGTGCTGCCATGCCAGGTTACGGGCTTCATCATTCAGTTCTGCTGCGGCCTGTTGCCACCAAGGGTTTACGCTCATAGGTTCTGCTTATCTCAGAAGGTTGTTTGTTAAAATCTGTGGGCCGGGTTTATGATCTCTGACCTAACGACGCAGGCTGATATAACGCCTGGCCATCACGTTTTAATGCCAGCGGTAACCCGGCGCAGACCTGGGTCACCTGACCCGCCAGAGCGGCAATGTCCTGATGCAACCAGCCACTCTCATCGACAAATTGGCGACTGAGCTGGCCCATTGGCACCACCCCCTGACCCACCTCATTACTGACCAGTAGCAGCGGCTGCTGTATCTGTTCCAGCTGCTGTAATAAAGCGTTTTTTTGCTGCGGCCAGACCGCGCCATCATCCTGCAGCAGGCAATTGGTCAACCATAAGGTTAAACAATCAACCAGGATCGCCGCCTGAGGCTGTTGTTGCTGAATATCAGCCAGACATTCTGCCAGCTGCAGCGGTTCTTCACGGGTCGACCAAGACGCCGGGCGCCGGGCCTGATGATGAATAATACGCTGTTTCATTTCACCATCACCGGCGTGGGCGGTGGCCAGGTAAACCACCGGCTGCGATAACGCCAGCAACTGCTGTTCGGCGTAACGGCTTTTGCCCGAACGGGCACCACCAAGCACCAGTTCAATATTGTTCATCTGATCTATACTTAAAAATCTTCATTGGCGGATTTAACCATAAAGGGGAGGCATTTATGAGCACTGATATGCCAGATCCAGACCAGACACGCGCCAATTCAGCGTCAGAGCAACGCATGCAGCCACGCTGGACACTAAAAAGCACGGTCAGCATTTTTTTGCACGACAACAAAGATTATCTGGGATTGCTGGTCGACTGCTCGGAAGACGGCATCATGATTTCCAGCTACGAAGCATTGCAACCCGGCACCCGGCTGGCGCTCGACCTGGTGGATATTCCTCCCAACATTGATGACCGCCGCACCGGACACTGCATCGCCGAAGTCGTGTGGAGCGATAAGCTGACTCCCAGCCTGTATGGCAATGGCTGCAGCATCAGCGGCGCATCCGATACATTAAAAACCATGATCCGCGGCTACCGCCAACAAGGTCATCAGCACTGACATGAAGGTTGCCAGCCGCACGGGTTAGATTACACTGCGCCTTTTGTCTGACAACAGAGGCGTTATGACGGCGGCAACTCCACTGCAATTTGGCATCGACCTGGGTGGCACCAAAACCGAAATCATCGTGATGTCGGCCAGCGGTGACACCTTATTGCGCCAGCGTAACGCTACCCCTGCGCATCACTACGACGCGATTGTCGCTAATATTGTGTCGCTGGTGCAGCAGGCACAACAACAACTCCCCGGTGATTACACTCTGGGGCTGGGCATCCCCGGCGCCATCAGCCCGACCACCGGGCTGGTCAAAAACGCCAACACCACCTGCCTGATTGGCCGCGATCTGCAGCGTGATCTGGAACAAGCGCTGGCACAGCCACTGGTTATTGCAAACGATGCGGATTGTTTTGCCTTATCAGAAGCCACCGACGGTGCTGCAGCCGGTAAAGCATCGGTATTCGCCGTCATCATAGGTACCGGCTGTGGCGGTGGCTGGGTGATAAATGGTCAGCTGATCAACGGCCCCAATGCCATCGCCGGTGAGTGGGGTCATAACCCATTATTGTGGCGTGACGACCAGGACGCACAAACCGACTGTTATTGTGGCCAGCGCGGCTGTCTGGAAACCTTATTATCCGGCCCGGGTATGCGCCAGCAGGCGTATCTGGAAACGGCCATTGATCAGAGCAGCGAACAATGGTTTACACAATATCAGCAACAAAACCCGATCGCTCAACAGGTGTTTCAGCGTTATCACCGCCGTCTGGCAAAAGCGCTGGCCGGCATCATCAACATCCTTGATCCACACGCCATTGTACTGGGCGGCGGTGTCTCCAATCTGGATTCAATTTACCAGCAGGTACCGCAGTTATGGCAGGAGTTTGTTTTTTCTGACAGCGTTTCCACGCCGTTATTGAAAGCAAAACATGGTGATTCCAGCGGCGTCAGGGGGGCCGCCTGGCTGGGTGCCGGCGCTGCTCACGGCTACAACACCCTCAGCTAGCAGCAGACCCTGTCCGCGTTCAGGGCTTCAGAGCAAAAAACCACCAATCGTGGCAACGGCAATTGCGACCATCCAGATCGACATACTGCGCATATGCAGCGCCTGCCACTCCTGCAACTCCCGGGCGGCCATTTCGGCGTCTTCATCAACCCGGTGCCATTGTTTCTCTTCACCGTTATGGGCCAGCGCACTATTGGCCACCTCATACAAAACCTCAGCACTGCTGGCCTGGGTTTGCCATAAAAAACGCTGCCATACCGGTAAAGCACGCATAAAGTTACCGGCCAGACCAAACGTCAGTCCCAGCAAGCGGGCCGGAATCCACTCCAGCCAGTGCAGGTAGCGCCAGGCGCGGGCATCACACTCACTGGCACGGGCGTATTGCACGCTGAACCAGGCCAGTAATACCCCCGGCACATCGGCCACCATGTACCAGAACACCATCAGGAAAAAGTATTCAAACCAGCGGTGCAATAACACCCGGATCACCTGCAGATTCAGCGTCGCGGTGTCCTCTGCCAGCGCGACTTCCGGCACCGCCAGATATTTTTCCGCACAATGATAAGCCCCCTGGGTATCACCCTGCTCCAGATCCTGCAGATAAGCATGCAAATGGCGTTCAAAACTGATGTGCGACAACACATACAGCAATAACGCCACCTCCAGCACCAGTGCTACCAGCCCCCAGGCCAGAGGCAGAATCAGATAAAAGGCCGCTGAAATCAGCACCACAGGTAACAGTACCGCCACGCTGTACTTCAAATGACGTGGTAAGCGGACAAAAAAGCCACGTTGTAACCAGAACCCCAGCCAGGCAGCAAAACTGCGGCTGCGGGTACTGCGTTGCGGTAACGGCACATTGTTCTGAATCAGCAGAGCAATAAAAACGATCAGGAATTTCATGCAGACTCCTCAGTACAATCCGGCTGCTGTATCAGTAGTTGGTAACGAGGCCAGTCAAATGCCGGCCCCGGGTCGGTTTTGCGCCCTGGCGCAATGTCTTCATGGCCACAAATCCGGTGCGGATCCAGTTGCGGATAACCCTTTATCAGCAGTCGGGTAATGTGGCTCAACTGCCGATACTGGGCATCGCTGTAGGCCTGCTGATCACACCCTTCCAGCTCAATGCCGATGGAAAAGTCATTGCAGTTATCACGTCCGTCAAAACAGGAAAGTCCGGCATGCCAGGCGCGGTCGTTAAAGTTAACAAATTGCACGATATGGCCACTGCGCTCAATTAATAAATGACTCGACACCCGTAAGTCACTGATTTCGGCAAAATACGGATGCTCGGCCGCCGGCAGCTGATTCTGAAAAAAACGCTGAATATAGCCACCACCATATTGCCCCGGAGGCAAACTGATGTTGTGAATCACCAGTAACGACACCTCACCAGCGGCGCCGCCTGGCCGCTGACCGAAATTGGGTGATGGTAACCACTGGGCACCATTCAGCTTTCCGTTGATTATCTGCATAACGTTCTGTTGTCCTGAATGGCGTTACTCTACTGCCCCTCGTCGCGTTATACCAGCCAGCTGAAAACTGTCTGACTGGTCAATTAATGCGGACTGGGTAATTGGCATCCCGCGGTTGTCTGGATATAGTGTGCCGTTGATTATCCGTAAATCCGCAACAAGAATACGACGCTAAGGAATTGAGGATGGAAATGCTGAACGACCTGATCAGTCAGGTTAACGCCTTTGTTTGGGGCCCGCCAATGCTGGGCATGCTGGGAGTAACCGGCGTTTTATTAACCACCGGCATGGTCTTTATGCCCTGGCGCAAAGTCGGTTATGCCTTTCGCCAGCTGTTCTCCGATCAGCACCACAGCGAACAAGGTGACGTAAAACCGTTTAACGCCTTAATGACAGCAATGTCAGCGACTGTCGGCACCGGTAATATTGCCGGGGTGGCCACCGCCATTGCACTGGGTGGCCCGGGTGCGGTGTTTTATATGTGGGTGATTGCCTTATTCGGCATGGCCACCAAATACGCCGAAGCCGTGTGTGCCGTCACCTACCGTGAAGTCGACAGTGAAGGCCGTTATGTCGGCGGCCCGATGTATTACCTGCGTAACGGTGTCGGCGAGTTTGCTCCGGAGATGGGTAAATCCCTCGGGGTATTATTTGCCATTTTTGGTGCCGTTGCCGCCTTTGGTATTGGTAACGCCGTACAGGTGAACTCCATGGCAGCCCTTCTGGATGACAGTTTCAGCATTCCGACCTGGGCAACCGGCGTCACAGTTGCCGTATTAGTCGGCTTTGTGGTGTTTGGTGGCATCAAACGTATCGGTGAAGTCGCCGGCAAACTGGTACCGGCCATGATTGTGCTGTACGTCGGTGCATCGCTGCTGATTCTGGCCATGAACTTTGGCGAAATTCCTCATGCTTTTGCCATTATCTTCCAATACGCCTTTGAACCCATTGCAGCTGCCGGTGGTTTTGCCGGTGCAGCGGTGGCAGCGGCGATTCGTTATGGTGTCGCTCGCGGAGTGTTCTCTAACGAAGCCGGTTTAGGTTCTGCGGCCATCGCTCATGCCGCAGCAAAAACCAACAACCCGGTTCAACAAGGCATGATTGCCATGCTGGGCACCTTTATCGATACCCTGATCGTCTGCACCATGACTGCCCTGGTGATTATTACGTCAGGCGCCTGGATGGCGACCGGGGCGGATGGCGCCGGCCTGACCGGTGCGGTGTTAACCTCGGAAGCCTTCAACAGTTCAATTGCCGGTGGCAGCTATATCGTCACCATTGCACTGGCGGTGTTTGCCTTCACCACCATCCTGGGCTGGTCCTATTATGGTGAACGTTGCTGGCAATACCTGTTTAACGAAAAAACCCTGATCGTTTACCGCGTGATTTTTGTCGCTGCCATCGTTTATTTTGCTGGTGCCAAGGTTGAGTTTGTCTGGAACCTGTCGGATACCTTTAATGGTCTGATGGCGGTGCCAAACCTGATTGGCCTGCTGTTACTGGCGCCGATGGTGTTTAAAGTCACCCGCGAATATTTTGCTAAGCAAAACTGACGGCTAACCATCGTCTAACTTGTAAAGCACAGGCGTAACCAGTGGGAGCGGACCCTGTCCGCGATGATAGAAACAACTGCTATTATCGGGGACACCGTCCCCTCCTACCGTTTTCCCTGCATAAAGCCGCTACTTAAGCTGTGGGAGCGGACCCTGTCCGCGATGATAGAAACAACTGCTATTATCGGGGACACCGTCCCCTCCTACCGTTTTCCCTGCATAAAGCCGCTACTTAAGCTGTGGGAGCGGACCCTGTCCGCGATGCTGCAGAGCGAATAAATCAGCGCAGTTGGCCCCTTTCCTCCCTTCACGTTAGAATGCGCGCTATTTCGATTGACCACACCGATACAAGAGTTATCCCATGGATCTGAGCCTGCACCAAAACGATATTCAAACGGCCGTTGCTAATGCCCTGCTGGAGGACATAGGCAGTGGCGACATCACCGCCCAGCTGATTCCGGCAGACAATCAGGCCCATGCCCGTATTATCTCGCGCGAACGCGCCATCGTTGCCGGCTCAGCCTGGGTTAACGAAGTTTTCCGTCAGCTCGATCCAACGGTTGAGGTGATCTGGCGGGTCACTGACGGCCAGTGGGTACGTCCAAACCAGACGCTGTTCGAACTGAAAGGCAGTGCCCGCTCGCTGCTAACCGGCGAACGTTGTGCACTGAATTTTCTGCAGAGTCTGTCAGGCACAGCCACCCTGTGCCGCCAGTATGCCAATATGGTCGCTGGTACTCAGGTGAAGTTACTCGATACCCGTAAAACCATTCCGGGTTTACGCATCGCACAAAAATACGCCGTCAGCGTCGGTGGCTGCTTTAACCACCGCATCGGCCTGTTTGATGCTTTCCTGATCAAAGAAAACCACATCATGGCCTGCGGAGGCATTCCCCAGGCAATCGAACAGGCACAACATATCGCACCGGGCAAACCCATCGAAGTGGAAGTGGAAACCTTTGAACAGCTCGATATGGCGATCGAAGCCGGCGCTAACATCATTATGCTGGATAACTTCAGCCCGGATGCTATGACCAAAGCCGTCACCCACACCCACTCCAAAACCGGCGGCAGCGTCAAGCTGGAAGCTTCCGGTGGCATCACCAACGCCACATTGCGGGCGTATGCCGAAACCGGCGTCGATTACATCTCCATCGGTGCCCTAACCAAAGACTGTAAAGCCGTCGACCTGTCGATGAGGCTGGTGTAATACCACTGCTATAAACGCCACACATAACCAAAGGGGAAACACAGATGATGGCGATCGAACGATTTAACCGCTACCAGGCTTTCGCTGCTCACCTGCTGTTGAGTCTGCTGTTTTTTCTGATTGTGTTATTTCTGATTACCGAGTTCTGGTATCCGGGGTTTCTGTTTCAGTCCGCTGGCGGCTGGGAAGCGGTCGGCCTGATCATAGGTATCGATCTGATTCTGGGGCCGTTATTAACCCTGATTGTATTTAACACTGCCAAAGCCAGCCTGAAAAAAGACCTGCTGATCATTCTGGTCATCCAACTGGCTGCGCTGACCGCTGGCAGCTTTACCATCTGGCATACCCGGCCGGTAGCCGTGATCTACCACTATCCGGAATTTACGACCATTTACGCCAATAACACGATAGTCAGTAAAATATCTCCATTAATACAACAAACAGTTAACAATCCACCGGTGTTGTTCTATGACGATCCAACCGGGGGATTTGACGCCAGTTATCAAAAAGGTAAGTTCTACCCTTACGAACCGGCCTCTAAAGTGATTCAACAAATGATTACCGCCACCGCCACTGAAGATAAGAACACCAAACAACTATTGGTTCCGCTCGATTCAGTGTTGAATCACGGTGCCAAGGTGACTCTGGATCCGAAGACCTTCGAGGTCCTGAGCGTACTATTTACGCGCTAATGTGACCATATTTGTCACCTTTAAAATCAGGGACCTCTCCAGATCTGCTCAGAGTGTGATCTGCAACAAAAAAAAGCCCTGTTTCAGGGCTTGTCAGTAACAGGTTTGATTGGCACACTCTTCGCTACGTCATAACTGAATGACATGATTACTGGCCAGCCAGAGTTCATTTCAGGCTGCTGGAATCAATATCAAAAACAACATCTCAATATGAGAGTGGAGATAGACTATGCAAGCACAAAAAGGCTTTAGCTTAATCGAACTGATGATCGTAATCGCGATTATCGGTATTCTGGCATCTGTTGCTGTTCCTCAGTATCAGGACTATGTTTTACGAACTGACGCAACTAACTCTCTGGCAGCCGCACGCCCATTGCAGCTGGCCGTGGGTGAATATGCAGCGCGTTACTCAGCATTGCCTGCAGATGCGGCTGAATTAACTCGCTACACCGGTATTGATACAACTCCGGCAAACCAGGCAGCAGGTAAAGTTGATTCAATTACAATCGCAAACACCACAGCTACTCTGACTGTACTATTCGGCGGTACAGCGGGCACCACTTCTACCTCCAGCACTGGCGAGACCGTACCTGCTGAACTGGCAGCAACCAATTATGTTCTGGTTCCCAACATCAGCACAACTAATGGTGTTGTAACCTGGTCAGTTGATGCAGGTAGCTCTAGCTTGGAAGATAAGTACTTACCTAAGCTTAACTAAGTTTAATTTTGCATTAATAAAACCCGGCTTTGGCCGGGTTTTTTTTATTTAGAAAGTACTTTATGTCCAGTTATTTAGACCAAAATACTCAATACCTCCGCAAATTTATAAATCTGAGTTATCAGTTTTTCTCACATCGGGCAATTCAGATAATATTATTACTGGCATTCGCCGGGCTGTTTTTTTTGCGTAATGCCTGGGTTGCCGAAGACGCGTATATTAACTTCCGCAGTATCGAACAGTTATTTGCCGGTAACGGCCCGGTCTGGAACGCCCATGAACGGGTTCAGGTATATACCAGCCCATTATGGTATGGATTATTAGCTTTCAGCCGTGTATTCAGCAGCAATCTGTATGTGAACAGCCTGATCCTGTCAGCTCTTTGCTACTTCGCACTGCTGCTCTATATTATTCGCAGCGGCATACGGCCAACCACACTGGCCGCATTAATAATGTTGCAGCTGTCATCCCTGGCTTTTTTTGACTTTACCAGCTCCGGGCTTGAGACTGTGTTGCAACTTATGTTGCTGACCTTCCTGATGGTCAACATATTTGAACAATCCCCACTAACATCCAATAACGCCAAACTACGTCGTCGTTTTTTGTTGTTACTGGGAGTTATGCTTTGTGTCCGACATGATACCTTGCCACTGATTTTACCGATCAGCACAGCGGTGTTTATAGCTGGCATCAGGCTGGATGGCTGGCGCTACACCTTGAAGTCAGCTATCTGGGCAGCTCTGCCACTACTGGCTTTTACGGTCTTTTCTGTTATTTATTATGGTTTCCCTTTTCCAAATACGGCCTACGCCAAATTAAATACCGGCATACCAGGCACAGAATTAACGCAGCAAGGCTTGATTTATTTACAGGAAAACTGGCTACATGACCCAATTACACTGACGATCTCAGTTAGTTTTATAGTATTTGCCTGCTTGCCAAAACAATCATTCACTGTTCGACTACTGGCACTGGGGGTGTTACTTCAGCTGTTATATATCATAAAAGTCGGTGGCGATTTTATGCTTGGCCGCTTCCTTGCCTATGGTTATTGGGTGGCCTGTCTGAGCTTAGTTTTCTGGTTAGAAAACATACATCGTATTTCAACCCGTTTCATGCTCATTTTATTGATGATAGGAGTTGGATATAGCACTTTCTCTCCCAGAGCACCGATAGCCACTCCAACTTCCTATACAAACCATACTATCAAACATGGTATCGCCGATGAGCGCGCCTTTTACAGTCCATCATTATCACTGACTGCTTACTGGGATTTCCTCCAGGGGCGTGCGCCATACTATAATTTCCCTTATAACGATTTCAGTCTTCAAGCCAGAAAATTCAATCAAACTCAGACTGATTTTGCTATTTACAGTAATATTGGTATTTTTGGCTATCTTGCTGATCTTGATGTCAAGCTAGTCGATCCTTTAGCTCTGAGCGATCCATTTCTGGCTCGCCTTCCCGTCACAGGAGAGTGGCGCATAGGGCACTTCCCACGCGAAATTCCTTCTGAATATATACGAGAGCTGAAAGGACTTCCGTATCACTTTGATAACCCAGAACTGGAAAGCCTGCATAGCGACATCAGACTCATCACTCGATCAGAGGATTTATTCAGCAAAGTCCGCTGGCAGGCTATCATAAGGCAGAATATGTCTTTCGTTAAAAATACACATGAGTCATAGTTAATGTCTGCACCTTCCAGATCAGTTTATTATTTGTCATTGACCGCGATTGTTTGGTGTTTATCTTTTTCTCTGATGAAAGGTTGGGGAGAAGTGCACGAGTGGGCTAATGTCAGCTGGTTAATGAATTATGAACTGGGATTTATTAAGCGTGGCTTATGGGGCAGCTTGATTACCTGGCTGACCCCTAACCATGTAAACATCAACCCTCAATATATGGCAGACCTTGGCTTGCCTGTGTTTTTCTTGTTTCTAGGAGTGTTGCTAACCATAGCTTTACGATTACTGTCGCTGAGCCATCACCATTGGATATTGCTTCTGCTCTGCCTGGTTTTTTTTACCTCCCCTTTTTTAACTATGTTGGCCAACATTCGTAATTACCTAGATATTCCTATAAGCCTGTTAGGGATTCTGGGGTTGCTATCCGCACTTAAGCGCCATTATCTACTGGCGATGGTGCTATTATCGCTGGGGGTATTTATTCATGAGCTTATTATTGTGATTTTTTCACCGCTGCTGGTACTGCTGCTAATGTTACAGCATGCGCATTGCACACCGCACCAGGCTGCAGGCACACAAGCACCTGTTCTCCCGGCCGAACCAGCCGTCAGCCCATGGAGACTGCCAGCCGCTTGGTTTGCCATGGTCCTGCCCTTACTCTGCCTGACGCTGATTGTATTCAACCAGCAATCCCTCGATCTGACAGCGTTGAGCACAGATATTGATCAGCGGCTAGAGACTTTGCTTGCGATGGATAGCGATAGAGCGGCTCTATATTCAGAAATGCTGACTCACTCTTTCTTTGATTACCTAAAGGAAGAAGCACCACTATTTGAACGCCGTATTACCGATCCCCAATTTGTGCTCACCGTCGGTTTATTTCCTGCAGTTATAGCCCTCATGGCCTGGAGGCTGTTATACCATTTAACACTTAAACGACGCTTGTGGCTGCTACTTATAACCGTTGGTGCCAGTGTTGCCCCTTTAACTTTGCACCTGATTGCTTTTGATACCAACCGCATCTGGGTAATGCCTATTTTGTCCAGCTTTCTTAGCCTATGGCTGATTCTGGAAATATCACCCAATAAACAACTCAATGAACCAATATTTCCGGGACTGTTACTACTGTGCACCTGGATCATATATTGGTTAATCGAACCGGTGATAATGTTTAACGCAGCACTGACCCTGTATCAATCAGACTCATTGCTAGCGGCATTTATCCCAATTATCTGGGCTTGTTACTATACAGCCCGATCAATTTCCCAACAGGTCCGCTGATATGTTAGCTGACAGCATTAAGCTGCTACGACCACACCAGTACGTCAAAAATGGGTTTGTCCTTATCGGTACACTGTTCTCTCAGCAGTGGGATCAGAATGCTATCGGCCAGGCAGTGACTTTATTTATAGCCTTTTGTGCCATTTCAAGCGCTGTTTATATTCTCAACGATATCTTCGATTCCGCAGCAGATCGCCTGCATCCGGTAAAATGCCATCGGCCAATAGCCAGCGGAGTGATTTCTCGAGCACGGGCGACCCTATTGTTATTACTGATGATGTGCATCTCGGTATCCCTGTCGATATCCATTAACAATTACGTGCTGTTATTTATTGCTGGCTACTTTGTTCTGAATGTTTTTTATTCAGTATATTTAAAGCACATTGTCATCCTTGATGTGTTTGTTATTGCCACCGGCTTTATGTTGCGCTTGCTGGCAGGCACCACTGGTCTGGATATTGAGCCATCACACTGGTTACTACTGTGCGGCCTGATGGTGACCTTATTTCTCGGCTTTGCAAAACGGAGAGCAGAGTTATTAACACTTGAAAAGTCAGGCAGTGACTCCAGCCGCAAAGTATTATCCGATTACAGTCCAATTCTGCTGGAGCTGATGTTGGGCATTACTGCCGCATGCACTATTCTGAGTTACGGTCTGTATACAGTATCACCACAGACACAAGCACTGCATCAGAGTCAATGGCTGATACTTACTTTACCACTCGTGATGTACGGTATGTTTCGTTATCTGTATTTGCTGTTTGGTGAGCAAGCTGGCAGCGACACAGCCCAGGATATATTTACTGACCGTCATCTGTTAATCACTGCATTGTTATGGCTACTACTGGTTATCTGGAGTCTGCAATCGTGAGTCAGCTACTCAGCAGGTATCAACTACACGCTTTATTGCTGTCTGTTGTTATCGCGATGACAAGTTATCTTGTTTTTTCACTCTGGAGCGGCTGGCATCAGGTTTCTCTGGCATTTCTGAAAATAGGCATTGCAGGCACTCTAATTGCGTTAACTTTATCACTGCTAAATTACCTGCTACGGTTTTTCCGTTGGCAGCTATACCTACAGCGAATGAATGCAAATCTTGCAATCGCAGCCAGCCTGCGAATTTATCTGGCTGGCTTCTCGTTAACCACCACACCTGGAAAAGCCGGCGAAATGATTCGTGCACTGTTGCTCAATGCATATCAGGTACGTACCTCAACCACCCTATCAGCCTTTGTCAGCGAGCGCTTATCCGATCTGCTGGCCATTGTATTGCTGGCTTTACTAGGCCTTAGTCAATATCCACAATGGCAACCTCTGGTTACATTAACATTATTGTTAATTATTACAGGACTGGGGTTACTGGGTAATAAAGCGATCATCCAACGTATTAACACCATCAATATTCGACCAGGTACCTTACGATCACGCCTGCACACCCTGATAACAACAGTATTGCAACAAGCCCGACGTTGCCATTCACCGTCACTACTACTTATTGCAACGGCTCTCAGTCTTATTGCCTGGGGTGCAGAAGCACTGGCTTTCTACTATGTTCTGCAGTGGTTATCACTGGAAGTGAGTTTTGCCACCGCTGCATTTATTTACGCTATTTCAATGTTGGCTGGTGCTCTGAGTTTTCTGCCCGGCGGCCTGGGCAGCGCCGAGGCAGTGATGGTATCACTACTGACCATGAATGATATGCTGTTAGCAGATGCCGTTGCAGCAACAGTGTTTACTCGCTTGGTTACTTTATGGTTTGCAGTAATACTGGGGATTATTGCCCTCTGGCGCAGTCAGTCAGTTCAGCATGACGGTGGAGCCCTGCGATGAAACCATTACTCAGCTGGAATCGTATCCCAAATACTCAGCCTGATCAGCTGATCACCTTACAACACGCCAGCTTGCCACCCGGGGGAAATACTCCTTTTACCGTCTATGGCAACGGCCGTAGTTACGGCGATGTATGCCTGACCAGTCATGGCAGCCTGATTTATACGAAACATCTGGATCGCTTTATTCAGTTTGACCGCATCCACGGCATTCTGCGCTGTGAGGCTGGCATACAACTGGCGGATATTTTACCGGTTATTGTTCCCCACGGTTGGTTTTTACCCGTTACACCGGGGACCCGTTTTATCACTACTGGCGGGGCTGTTGCCAATGACGTTCATGGTAAAAATCATCATAACAGCGGTAGCTTTGGCCACCACGTAACCGCACTGGGATTAATACGCAGCGATCATGGCTACCTGCATTGTAGCAAACAACAGAATTCAGCATATTTCAAAGCTACAATTGGCGGGCTGGGACTTACTGGACTGATCAGCTGGGTTGAGTTTAAGTTACTGCCGATAAAAACCGAATATATGACATGTCAGGCACAACAGTTTTCACATATTGATGAGTACTGGCACCTTAATAATACGTCAGCCCATCAAAACGACTACACAGTCGCCTGGATCGATTGCCTTTCCAGAGGCCGAGCACAAGGGCGCGGTATTTTATTTTCCGCCCGCCACAGTGACCAACAGCAACCAGGCAAACACTATCATGAAAAGTTTCACTCAATGCCTGTAACACCACCCATCTCACTGGTCAACAATCTCAGCCTGCGCATCTTTAACCAGCTTTATTACCATTGGCCACGAAAAACCGGGACGTATATCTCACATTACACCCCTTATTTTTATCCTCTTGATAGCATCAAACACTGGAACCGCATGTACGGCCCGGAGGGGTTTTATCAATATCAGTGTGTTATTCCGCCAGAACACGCCACACATGCCATAAAGCAATTACTTCGCTGTATCAGCAACAGTGGTCAGGGGTCGTTTCTTGCTGTACTTAAGTCTTTCGGGACACAACCTGCCGCAGGAATGCTTTCCTTTACTCGCCCAGGTACAACTCTGGCACTGGATTTCCCAAATCGTGGTCACGTGACCCAGAACCTGTTCAAACAACTGGATCAGATTGTGTTTGAAACTGGTGGCGCTTTATATCCGGCCAAGGATGCACGTATGCCAACAACTTTGTTTCGCAGCAGCTTTCCGCAATGGCAGAAATTTAGCGAATATACCGACCCCTGTTTTTCTTCTGACTTCTGGAGACGGATGAATTCATGAATAAACTTAAACGTATCGTTATTTTTGCAGCAACGTCGGCTATTGCCGAGCAATGTGCCCGGATTTTTGTACAACACCAGGCATCGGTATTTTGCATTGCTCGTGATGAAGGGAAGCTCAGCGTGATTGTCAGGGATTTAACCTGCCGTGCACAAACGAAGACACAGATTATTACCGGGACAACAGCAGACCTGGCAGATACCAGCCAACATGCTCAACTTTTTGACCGTGCCATGGCTGAACTGGGAGGAATTGACACAGTCCTGATTGCTCACGGCACCCTGCCCGATCAGCAAGCCTGCGAGGCGAGTGCTGACCTTGCCATAGCAAGTATGCACCTTAATGCCATAAGTACCATCAGTCTGATGACACACGCAGCGAACCGGCTTGAGCCCCAGGGCAATGGCGTAATAGCAGTGATCAGTTCAGTCGCAGGCGATCGTGGCAGGAAAAGTAACTATGTATATGGTTCGGCCAAGGGCATGGTTAGCCTGTTCGCAGAAGGACTGCGCAACCGGCTATTTTCGTCCGGGGTAAATGTCATCACGGTAAAACCCGGGTTTGTTGATACACCGATGACGGCGAGCTTTGATAAAAGTGGCCCTCTTTGGGCCCAACCCGATCAAATTGCAGCAGGTATAGTTAAGGCAATGCAACAAGGGCGTAATACCGTCTATCTACCGGGCTACTGGTGGGCAATTATGCAGGCAATTCGTCATATTCCTGAAGTCATCTTCAAGCGCCTGTCCTTATGAACGCTTCCTCGCCATCCAGTACAACCATCGCATTTTTCGACTTCGATGGCACTCTTACACGAAGCGACAGCCTGTTGCCTTTCCTGCGTTCTGTTGTTGGTCACAAGAAGTTCTACAGTGGACTGATAAAACTGACTCCGGTACTGCTGGCCTATCAGACCGGGATTATCAGAAACGACGTTGCTAAACAAAGGGTGCTGACATACTTTCTGAGGGGGTTATCCCGCCGAGAACTGGAAACCCTGGGGGAGAAGTTTGCTCACCAGTGCCTACCTGGACTGCTTTCAGGTGTCGGAATGAATAAGCTGTCATGGCACCAGTCTCAGGGGCACCGATGCCTGCTGGTGAGTGCCTCGCTGGATATCTGGCTTACGCCCTGGTCCAGAATTCAGGAGTTAGAACCACCACTATGCAGCGCTCTGGAGTATCAAGACGATCTATCCACCGGAAAGCTACAAGGCTACAACTGTTATGGAACGGAAAAAGTAAGGCGGATCTCACAGTGGTTAGAAACAGCAGGTAAACACCATACTATTTATGCTTATGGAGATAATGAATCTGATATGCCTATGCTCAGACAGGCCGACTTCGGTTTTATTCTGACGCATGGCACATTTCAACCAATATAAAAAAGAACCTTGCTAGCCCTGAACTGCTACTCAGGTCACGCTAAGGCATGTTCCCCCGCGCCTCCTGCCCCCGGTAGCTAGCGGTCTGAGGCCATGTCTGGTATGTTCAGCGTCAAAAGAACTATACACTCAGGCTTTTCTCATGAGCGCCATATCCGGCTTACCCAAACGACTGGTTGAACAGAATCTGATCTCGCAGGAACAGGCGGCACAGATTGTTGAAACATCTCGTAAAGAAAAACTCAGCTTTGTCAGTGCTGCGGTCAAATCGGGGTTTATTAAGGCTCGCCCGGTTGCTGTACTGGCATCGGAGGAGTTTGGTTTGCCACTGCTCGATCTCGCAGCCTTTGACTTTGAACTGGCCCCTCAGGAGCTGGTCAGTCAACATCTGATTGAAAAGCACCGGGTATTGCCGTTATTCAGTCGCGGCACCCGCTTGTATATCGCCCAGAGCGATCCTTCCGCCATGTTGGCGATTGATGAAATCAAATTTAATACCGGCATGAACATTGAGCCGGTTTTGGTCGAGGAAGACAAACTTTCCGCAGCCGTCGATAAATTCCTCAGCGCCAATGACAACTCCTTTGGCGACTTCGACGGTGAGCTGGACGACGTTGATCTGGAAGACCCGGAAGCCGAAGCCAAAAAACGTGAAGCGGAGCAGGATAATGCGGGCGACGATGCACCTATCGTAAAATTCGTTAATAAGATGTTACTGGATGCCATCAAACAAGGTTCATCCGACTTACACTTTGAACCTTACGAAAAGCGTTACCGGGTACGCTACCGCACCGATGGTGTGTTACACGAGGTTGCCAGCCCTCCGGTCAACCTGGCCGGTAAAATCGCCGCACGTCTGAAGGTGATGTCGCAGATGGACATTTCTGAGCGACGGATCCCTCAGGATGGCCGGATCAAGATGAAAATCTCGAAAAATAAGGCCATCGACTTCCGGGTAAATACCTTGCCCACCTTATTCGGCGAAAAAATTGTATTACGGATTCTTGACCCTTCTTCCGCCCAGCTGGGTATTGATATGCTGGGTTACGAACCCGAGCAAAAAGCGCTCTACATGGAAGCATTGGGCAAACCACAAGGCATGATTCTGGTTACCGGCCCTACGGGTTCCGGTAAAACGGTATCTCTGTACACCGGCCTGAATATTCTCAATGTCGAAGGCACCAATATCTCCACTGCCGAAGACCCGGTTGAAATCAACCTGGAAGGTATCAATCAGGTTAACGTTAACGCCCGGGTTGGCCTTGATTTCGCGTCGGCTCTGCGCTCTTTCCTGCGTCAGGATCCGGATGTGGTGATGGTTGGTGAAATCCGGGATCTGGAAACCGCCTCTATTGCCATTAAAGCCGCACAAACCGGCCATATGGTGATGTCGACACTGCACACCAACAGTGCACCGGAAACCCTGACCCGTCTCGCCAATATGGGGGTACCCAATTTCAGTATTGCTACCTCAGTCAGCCTGATTATCGCGCAGCGTCTGGCCCGGCGGCTATGCTCCAATTGCAAGGTCCCGGCAGAAATTCCAGAGCCGGCACTGTTAGAAGCCGGTTTCAGCAAAGAGCAGCTGGCCGAAGCAGAAATATTTAAACCTGTCGGCTGCGACAGCTGCAAAGAAGGCTTTAAAGGCCGGGTGGGCATCTACGAAGTGGTCAAGATTACCGATGCTATTTCGCGTATTATTATGCAAGGCGGCAATGCCATTGAAATTGCCGATGCCGCGCGTAAAGAAGGTTTTAACGACTTAAGAACCTCCGCTTTAATGAAGGTTGCACAGGGTATTACCAGCCTGGAAGAAGCCAACCGGGTGACAACGGATTAACAGTGTATTGACGCTGTAGCAGGAATTTATGTATGGCAAAACAAATTAAAAACAGCAGTTTTACCTGGGAAGGCGTAAACCGGCGTGGCCAGAAGGTCAAAGGGGAAATGTCTGGCCAGAATGCCGCCGTAGTTAAAGCTCAGTTACGCAAGCAAGGGGTTCAGCCGGAGAAAGTCCGCAAGAAAACCGAACCCTTATTCGGAATTGGAGGCAGCAGCAAAAAGCCTATCAAGTCCGCTGATATCACCTTTTTCGTGCGCCAGATGTCTACCATGATTAAAGCGGGCGTCCCTCTGGTACAGTCTTTCGATATTGTTGCAGATGGCGCCGACAACCCGTCAATGAAGGAGTTAATTTTTGAGCTGCGCGATACCGTGGCCGCGGGTAATGACTTTGCCTCAGCATTAAAACAGCATCCGCAATATTTCGACGACTTAACCTGTAACCTGGTGGAAGCTGGCGAACAGGCCGGTGCTCTGGAAACTCTGTTAGATAAGGTTGCGGTTTACAAAGAAAAAACCGAAGCCCTGCGCAAAAAAATCAAAAAAGCCACTATGTATCCGGCCATTACACTGGCGATTGCCGCTATTGTTACCGTGATTCTGCTGGTAAAAGTGGTACCCACCTTTGAAGAAATGTTTAATAACTTTGGCTCAGAATTGCCTGCACCAACTCAGTTTGTGGTGATGTTGTCTGAAATAGCCCAGGCTTATTATCTGGAGTTTCTGGGTATTGTCATTACGGGAGTGGTTGGCTTCTCCCAGGCAATGAAACGCTCAAAGCCGTTCCGGGAAGGGTTTGAACGCTTCAGTCTGAAACTGCCGTTATTCGGCGACCTGATCCGCAAAAGCGCCGTTGCCCGTTACGCCCGGGTGTTATCCACTACCTTTGCCGCCGGTGTACCTTTGGTCGAGGCACTGGAATCCGTGGCTGGCGCGGTCGGCAACGTGGTGTACAAAGACGCCGTATTAAAAATCCGCGACGAAGTCGCCACGGGTCAACAAATGCACTTTGCCATGCGCTCCACCGGGGTATTTCCGAATATGGTGATCCAGATGACCAGTATCGGTGAAGAATCCGGTGCTCTGGATGCGATGTTAGATAAAGCTGCCCATTACTTTGAAGAAGAAGTTGATGCGATGGTTGATGGTCTTACATCTATGATGGAACCGATGATTATGGCCTTCCTGGGTGTGGTTATTGGTGGCCTGATCGTTGCTATGTACCTGCCGATCTTCCAGATGGGTGACGTTGTTTAATATGGATTTATTCGACGTTTTGGCCGAAAACACCACAGCTTTGTTAATTGCAGTGATTGTTACCGGTTTATTAGTTGGCAGCTTTTTAAATGTTGTGATTCTGCGTTTTCCGGTGATGTTATTCCGTAGCTGGAAACGCGACTGCGATGAATTCAGTCAGAACCCGCCGCAACACCCGGCGCTGAACGATCTGTCTAAACCCTACAATCTGGTTAAGCCGGACTCTCATTGCCCTGAATGCCAGACACCGGTACGTGCCTGGCAAAATATTCCGCTGCTCAGTTTTGCTCTGCTGAAAGGCAAATGCGCCGGCTGTGGTACTGACATCGGCTGGCGTTATCCCGCCGTTGAGCTGGTAACCGCCGTTATGAGCGCCACCCTGTTGCTGATTTTCCCGTGGAGCTGGCAACTGGCGGCCATGCTGGTTTTCACCTGGTTGCTGATCAGTATGTCGGTGATTGATATCGATCACCAGATTTTGCCCGATAGCATGACGCTGGGGCTGATGTGGCTGGGTTTATTAGTGAACTCACAAGGATTATTCACCGATCTGAACAGCGCAGTGTACGGTGCGGCCTTGGGCTATGGCTCGCTGTGGACAGTATTCTGGCTATTTAAGCTGGCTACCGGTAAAGACGGTATGGGGTTTGGTGACTTTAAACTGTTAGCCGCGTTAGGAGCATGGCTGGGTTATTCCGCTTTGCCGCTGATCATCCTGTTGTCATCGGTCGTTGGTGCAATCGTTGGTATTGCCGGCATTCTGATTTTGGGGCGCGATAAGAATTTGCCGATTCCATTTGGCCCCTATCTGGCTATGGCGGGCTGGATAGCGGCGCTCTGGGGTGACAAAATCGTTGCCTGGTATCTGGGCAGCGTGCTCTGAATAACTCCTTAAACGATCACAGTTATACATCTATGTTTGTACTTGGATTAACCGGCGGTATTGGCAGCGGCAAGACCGCTGCCAGTGATTATCTTGCCAGTAAAGGCATTTGTGTGGTGGATGCTGATGTTGTCGCCCGGCAGATCGTTGAACCCGGGCAGCCGGCGCTGGCTGCCATAACACAACGTTATGGCGCGGATGCCCTGCTGGCAGATGGCAGCCTCGACCGGGCCTGGTTACGGCAAAAAGTATTTGCCGAGCCCGCCGAGCGCCAATGGCTGGAAAGCCAGACCCACCCCCGCATCCGCCAAGCGATTATTGATCAGCTGCAGAACGCCAGCTCGGAATACGCTGTGCTGGTATCGCCGTTGCTGTTTGAAAGTGGCCAGTATCAACTGACACAGCGCACCCTGTTGATCGATGTTGCAGAGGATATTCAGATAGCCCGTGCCACCAGTCGCGACCAGAATGACGAACAGCAGATCCGGCGGATTATTGCCGCACAAATGTCACGTACGGATAAACGTGCAAAAGCCGACGATATTGCCGACAATAGTGAAGATCTGGCCCATCTGTATCAGCAGCTGGATCAGCTTCATCACACCTACCTGCAACTGGCACAAGCCTGACACGAGTTACAAGATTCCATGAAAGTACAATGCCCAACCTGCCAGAAAGATGTGGAATGGAAACCGGAAAGTAAGTACCGGCCGTTCTGCAGTGAGCGCTGTAAACTGATTGATCTGGGGGAATGGGCCAGCGAGGGTCATGCCATCCCCGGTCGCCCGGCCGACGAAGTATTAATGTCGGAAGACCTGGAACAATATAAGCACTAGAGCCTGCGAATATAAGCACTAGGGCCTGCGAATATAAGAACTAGGGCCTGCGAAGCTATTGCCAGTCAGATAACAATTGACTGGCCTCCTCCGCCCAGGCTAACCAGCCCTGGACATGATAAATCCCGCGCCGCAGCGTCAGATAGGGCAAGCGATAGGGCTGCTTCTGTGACTCTGCCAAAGCCTGATACTGCTGCTCCAGCTGTTGCAACACCGCCAGGGTTTTACGATAACTATCCTGCTGTTGCTGCAAATCCCGCAACAACACCTCGCTATCGACCAGATGACCACCATACAGTTTTACCAACAGGGTATCGTTAATCTTTAACGGTTTACTGAGTTGATGCATCCAGCCGATCAGCTCCTGCTTACCGCTATCAGTGATGTGATACACCTTACGATCAGGCTTCCCTTGTTGTTGCTTATCCTGGCCGACAATCAGACCATCCGTTAACAGCCCTTTCAACTGCTGATAAATCTGCTGATGACTGGCCTGCCAGAAAAATCCCATATGTTGCTGAAAGCGTTTGTGTAAGTCATAACCCGAACCGGGCTGTTGCTCCAGTAACACCAGAATTGCGTGTTTTAACGCCAAAAGAATAACCTGCTTATCGAAACATGATATGCAAATTGTTGCATAGAAACGACAATAAGGATAGGGTAGAAAATATGCAAAAAGTTGCATAACACCCCTTAATTAAAAATAACAATACAGGGAGCTCAGCATGGCCAAAGTGAAAGTCAGAACCGGTACCCGCTTACGTCCGGACCGGGTTGATCAGCAATTTGATGTGATTGTGATTGGTTCCGGCATTGGCGGCCTGGCCAACGCCGCTTTTTTATCCTTGCTGGGTTATAAGGTTGCGGTCCTGGAGCAACACTACACCGCTGGCGGTTTTACCCATGCCTATCATCGGAATTGTTATGAATGGGATGTGGGGGTGCACTACGTTGGCGAGGTGCATAAACCATCAACCTTACGCCGGGTGTTTGATGTTATCAGTGAAGGCCGGTTGCAATGGGCTGCCATGCAGCCGGAATACGACCGTATTATTCTCGGCGACAAAGAATATGGCTTTGTCGCCGGCCGGGAAAATTTTGCCGCCATGCTGAAGCAACAATTTCCGGAAGAAGCGGCAATGATCGATGATTACATCGAGCTGATTCGTGAAATGAGCCGGAAAACGCCGAAGTTTTTTGCCGGCCAGGCCATGCCTCCGTGGCTGGCTCGGGCTTACAACCTGATTCGCCCGTTACTTGTGCCGAAGCCGTTTTTTCAGACAACCCGGGAAGTACTGGAAGGTATGACCAATAATCAGCAGCTGATTTCGGTATTAACCGGTCAGTGGGGCGATTACGGTCAGGCACCGGCAGATGCCGCTTTTATCATGCACGCTTTAATCGCCAAACATTATCTTGCTGGCGGCGCCTATCCGGTCGGCGGATCAAGCGAAATTGCCCGCACTATTATTCCAACGATTCAGCGCAGTGGTGGCGATGTTTTTACCTATGCAGGTGTGGCTGAAATTTTAGTGAAAGATAATCAGGCTTATGGCGTAAAACTGGAAAGTGGCCACGAGTTATATGCCAGTCGGGTAGTCAGTAACGCCGGTTTTTATAACACCACACAAAAGTTATTACCGGCAGCCGTCAGACAGAAGCTCGGCGTTGAACAATGGCAACAACAGGTACAGCTGTCCAGCTCTCACTTATGTATTTATGCCGGATTTAAAGGAACGGCGGAAGAACTGGGGATAAATACCACCAATTTATGGATTTATCCGGACGGTCATCACGAAGAGAATCTGCAACGCTTTAAACAAGACCCGGACGCTGACTTTCCGATTGTGTATGTGTCGTTCCCATCCGCCAAAGACCCGGACTGGAATAACCGCTACCCGGGAAAATCAACCGTCGAAATCGTCACTATGGCAAACCATGACTGGTTTAAACAATGGCAGGACAAAACCTGGGGGCAACGGGGTGACGACTACGAAACCATCAAAGAAAATTTCAGTCAGCGGCTGCTGGAAATTTTATTCAAACGCATGCCGCAGTTACGTGATGCTCTGGATTATTACGAATTATCAACGCCACTCTCTACCGACTGGTTTCAATACGCCAGCCAGGGAGAAATTTACGGCCTGGATCATTTTGTTGAACGCTTTAAAAAGCCGTTTCTGCATCCGGTGACACCGGTAAAAGGTCTCTATATGACCGGTGCCGATGTTATGACCGCCGGGGTTGGTGGTGCACTGATGGCCGGGTTAATGACCACCTGTGCAATGCAGGGCCGCAAAGCAGGTGATGTACTGAAACTGCTGAAAGGCTATCAGCCGGATACGCCCGCGGAAGCCGTTAACGCCCGCTGATCCTTATCAGCAGGCCGGTGGCAAGCAACCTTTATTTAATGGATTTCAGTTCAGCGCTGGTCTGTACACACTCACCATCGCTGAAACACAAATCCAGTGGCAAAGTCTTTGCCAGTGGCAGCTTCAGCTTAAACAGCATCAGGTGTAAGCCACCTGGTTCGAGAGCGACATGACCTGCGGCCGGAATCTCCAGTTCCATCAGCTGCCGCATTCGCATCACGCCCTGGTCGTGAGTATGGGTATGAATTTCAATCAGCCCGGCCCAGTCCGCACGGGCACTGACCAGTGTCCGTAGCTGCTCACCACGATTATGAATGGTTAAGAATGCTGCACTCATATAACGCCCCGGAATCGGCTCACGTACATAAGCACCGTCAATCTGAATACTGTTATCTGCCACCACAGGCAACGTCAGTAATAACAAAAAAAGGCTGCATAACCCGGATTTCCACATGATACTGTCCTCGGCCAGAGTCAAAAAGCGCTATTGTACGTTACCCATTCGTAGGTACCCAGTGACGACATGTCGCAGTAGCTGTCCACGGCACATTATTCGCCAGACCAGTGCAGCGCATGCTCCAGTTCAGCAATGGGTTTACTGAAATAATAACCACTCATACCATCCACACCGGTGGCCGCCAGCACAGCCACATCATTCTCTTCTTCCAGGCCTTCACCTAATACCTGCAAATCTAGGTTATGGGCAATCTGCACCATCGACTGGATAAAAAATTTATGGTCCTGCGCCGAATGCAGTCCACGGTTAAAACTGCCGTCAATGCGTACATAATCCAGAGGCAAACGTTGTAAATACGCAAATGCCATACTGCCCGTTCCAACCTGGTCGACTCCCAGACTGACCCCCAGCGGCTTCAGCAATAATGCCAGCCGCGATAACGCAGCCTCGCTGTGGGATAAAGCAAACTCAGGAACTTCAAGGCTGATACTGGTAGCCAGCTCTGCATGGCGACGCAATAAGGCTTCCAGCCTCCGGTGGAACGCTTCATCGGCAATCGAAGCCGGTGAAATATTAATACAGAAACGGACCTGCTCCGGCCTCACCAGCGAGTCAAGATCAGTTAACACTTTAGTGACAATGCACAGGTCATATTCAGGCGCCAGCTGATGTTGCTCTACCATTGGCCAGAAACGCGCAGCCGACAATGGTTGCTGTTGCCAGAGAATACGACTGAACACCTCAAACTGTATAACCCGGTGGTCGCCATTAGCCACCACTGGCAGGTACATCAACTCGATGCTCTGCTGCTGCAGCACCTGCTGTAATAACTGATGCCATTGTGAAGCCGTCCACTCCTGCTGCCCGGTTTCATCTTTACCATACAACAAAGCCCGGGCCTGAGGCTGACGCTGAGCCTGGCGTAACACGGCATCGGCTTTCATCAGCGCTTCCTGCAGCGTTTGTTTCTGCGCCTGCAGATACACCGCTCCTATATGAAACGTCAGTGCCTCATGCTGGGCATTATGTCGCTGAGATAAACTACCGGATGCCAGCTCGGCAAACAGCTGCTGCACCAGCTCATCGGCCTGAGCATGGTCACTGCTGGGCAGGTACAAGGCAAAATCAGCCCCTGAGCGACGACCACACAACAGGTTCGGGTACAAAGCCCCCCACTCTTGCAGGTTGCGCGACACGCCCCGCAGCCGGTCATCTCCCTGCTGACGGCCTTGTTGCTGATTAAAGGCGGCAAAGTTCTTCAGCTGAATTAACATCAGCACACCGCTGTGTTCTTCTTCACTTTCGAGAATATGGCTGAGGCGCTGATCAAAACCATGACGATTCAGCAGCCCCGTCACCTCGTCATGAAAGGATTCTTCCCGTAACTGTTCGGCCAGCGCCGCCTGCTCTTCAAAAATAGAACGCACTTTACGCACCATTTTGTTCATTGCCAGCACCATACGACGCAACTCCCGGGCCCTGGGGATATCTTCCTGTTCACGCCATTCTTTATCGCAAATTGCCAGAGCCTGCTGCTCCACCCGCTGCAGCGGCCGGAACAACCAACCCAGCAAGACGTACAACGCCATCAGGCTGATCAACAACACCCAGGCGAACCACACCAGTTCCGCCTTCACCATGGCCCACAGATCCCGGTAGGCAAAATCGCTGTGGGCCGTAACCATCACACTGCCCAGCCGCTGCCAGCCACGGCTGACATCCGCCTGCGCCGGCACCAGATCCAGTTCAACCCAGTCAATAAACCATTGCGGGGCGGGCTGTTGTGCCAGAGCTTCCCGGGCACGGCGATGTAAAGGCTCACCGTCGATCCGGGTAAATTCGATTGCCTCAAAAAAGCCCCGGTCAAACAGCACATCGATCAGCCGCGATAACTGCACATCATCCTGAATATCCACCTGCGACATCGATAACGCCAGCGAGGTTGCCGCATCATAAGCCCGGCCATTCAGCTGCTGCTGAAAATAATCCCGGCCATTCATTGCGGTAACCAGTAAATTTCCCAGCCACAGGGTGATCACCAGCAAGCTGGTCAGTGCGGAAAACTGTTGTTTTAACGTCATGCCAGCATTCCTTATAAATCCATGCCGAGTTCATTCATGCGGATTCGTAAATCCGTCCATAAGTCGAGTTTATTCGGGTTACCCATGCGGATTCCTTTACCCTTCATGCGTTCCAGCCACATGCCTTCGGCGTTAAAACTGTATACCGGTGCCAGGTCCGGACGCTTTGCAGCAGAGCGGATATCCGGCAACAGATTATCCAGTACCAGTGGTACCGCATCCGGCCGAGGAAAATAGGTTAACACCATATGAGCCTGGTTATAACGCAGCGCTTTGACATAGGTAATACGCAGCTTCTGAGTATCAACGCCAAGTTGCTGCAGGGAATAATATTTGGCAATCACATAGTCTTCACAATCGCCACCATGGGTGCCCAGCGCTTCATAGGGTGTGGCCCAATAATCCACCTTGCCCCAATGCTGGTCGTCATTAACAAACCGCACCGCCTGATTAAAAAAATCATTAATACGCTGCAGCTTTTCTGCTTCCGGCAACTGCGCACTGTCACGCATCAGCAGCTGCCAGTCACGAATACGTTCAGCCGCTTCAACACCGTATTGTTGCCGGGCTTTTTCAATCAGAGGCGTGGGAACCCAGCGTTGCCAGTCTGCCACCAGCAACAGCGGCAACCCGGCGGTTGCACTAAACAACAGCACAGCCGCCAGTGGCCGACAAACAGAAATAACAGTGTGCTGGTTAAAACCCATACAAGGTAAACAAACAATAATCAGAAATTTGCCATTAACTATAGTCGGCGAATCGCACTTCGCTGCAACGCTGCTAAGCTTTAGGTACTACTTATGGACTGAGCCCAATGACTGACCCGCAAAGCAAAGCGCAACAACTGCGAGAATTTTTCTCCAATCGCGTTATTAATCAGGTACGCCAGATCCTCGATTTATGGCGTTACCTTCCCGAGTGTAACTGGTCGGTCACCGCAGTCGCCGATCTCGCCCGGGCGCTGGAAAAACTGGCCGCGGCCGCACAACGTTTCGATGCCAAACGCCACCAGCAACTGGCGCAGGAGCTGCTTGATGTTCTGCAACAGATTCAGCCCGGTCAGTCGCCGGAAAGTGCCCAGCTGGAATTACTGAACCAGAAGGTACGGTTACTCAGTGAAACGGCTTTACGCCATAACGACAAACAAGCCGCAGAACGGCTGATTCCCAGTAAGAAACCGGTATACATCGCTCTCGATGACGAAGCAGCCGCCCAAACAATCGCCCAGCAAATGCAGTATTTTGGTATTCGTGCCGACGTTCAGCGCAGCAGTGACGAATTTCTTCAGGCGCTGCAGATACGTCATCCGGCAGCCCTGGTGCTGGATATGCATTTCAGCGGCAACGGCCATGGTTTGTTGCTGGCAGAACAGATTCAGCAACAACGTGAGCAAAGCCTGCCGATATTATTTACCTATCAGGATCAGCCACCGGATATCGAACAACGCCTCAGTGCCATGCGTAACGGCGCTACGGGTATCTACCAGCAAAGCGAAATACAGGCTGTTATCAGCCAACTGGAAGACTTACTGGATCGCACCCCGTTACAGCCGTTCCGCATTCTGATCGTGGATGACTCAAAAGCCCAGGCGATGCACAGTGCCCGGGTGTTAAATAAAGCGGGCATGGTCACCGAAATCGTCAACGACCCACTGCAGGTACTGACGGCACTGGCGGAGAGTACCCCCGACCTGGTACTGATGGATATGTATATGCCGGGCTGCAACGGCATGGAACTGGCGAAAGTCATCCGCCAGCAGCGCGAACACCTCAACCTGCCGATCATTTATTTATCCGGTGAAGAAGATCGCCAGCGCCAGCTTGATGCCATGGCCGAAGGTGGCGATGATTTTCTCACCAAACCGGTAGAAGCCCGACATCTGTTATCCACCGTAAAAACCCGGGTACTGCGCGCCCGTCAGCTGCAGAACCTGATTGCCCGCGACAGCCTCACCGGTTTACTGAACCACACCCATATTCTTGAAGCCCTGCAGGAAAATCTGAACCGCAACGATGGTACGCCGGTCACGTTTGTGATGATCGATATCGACCACTTTAAAAACATCAACGACCAGCATGGCCACCCGGTCGGCGATGAAGTGATCAAAAACCTGGCCTTGTTTCTGACCCAGAGTCTGCGTAAATCCGATCCGATTGGCCGCTACGGCGGTGAAGAGTTTGCCGTGGTATTACGTGACGCCAATCAGGATCAGGCCACCATGGTCATGGAACAGTTGCGGCAGAACTTCACCAAACTGATCCATGCCAATAACCGCGAATTGCAGGTGACATTTTCCTGCGGCCTGGCCCAATGGCAGGGTGACAGCCTCAGCGACCTGGTGGAGCGTGCAGACCAGGCGCTGTACCAGGCTAAACGTGCCGGTCGTAATCAGGTGTGTGTCGCAAAAGCATCGTAAAAACGCCGCCACGGCGGCACATAACTGGACGCACACCATGCTTTGCGGCAAACTCCCGCTTTTACTTCCTACTCCTTTCGGAAACCTCGGCGCATGGCAAACATACTGGTATTACAAGGGCCAAACCTGAACCTGCTCGGCAGTCGCGAGCCGGAGATTTACGGTGCAGCCACGCTGGCCGATATCGAACAAAAACTGCAACAGCAGGCCAGTCAGCAGGGTCATCGGCTGGAACAGCTGCAGAGTAATGCCGAACACGTATTGATCGATCGCATTCACGCCGCCCGTCTGGATGGCACAGATTTCATCCTGATTAACCCGGCGGCGTTTACCCACACCAGTGTTGCAATCCGTGACGCACTGGCCGGAGTAGCGATCCCGTTTATCGAAATTCATATTTCCAATGTGCACGCCCGCGAATCCTTCCGTCAGCACTCTTATTTATCAGACCTGGCGGTCGGTGTGATTTGTGGCCTCGGCGTTCAGGGGTATGAGCTGGCGTTACAGGCAGCCCTGGCACAACTGGAAACAACCTCATTGAACACCCATAAGGCCTGAGATGTCCTGGATTCAGATTCGTATTCACGCGCAACGTGCGCAGGTAAATTCCGTCGAAGATACATTGCTGGCGCTGGGAGCATTGTCCGTCACCATGCAGGATGATGCCGATCAGCCCATCCTCGAGCCCGAGCTGGGTACTAACCCGATCTGGGACAACACCCAGATCATTGGCTTATTTGACGCCAACCAGAACAGTGAAGAATTATTGCAGCGCCTTAGCCAGGCTTATGAACAGCTCAGTGGTGATGCATTGCCGCAATACAAACTGGAAATTCTGGAGGATAAAGACTGGGTTCGCGCCTGGATGGAAGATTATCATCCGATGCAGTTTGGTCAGCGTCTGTGGGTTTGTCCAAGCTGGCAAAAGCCGCCGCAACCGGACGCCGTCAACCTGATGCTCGACCCGGGCCTGGCATTTGGCACCGGTACCCACCCAACCACCGACCTGTGCCTGCAATTCCTCGATGCTGAGGTAGAAGGTGATGAACTGGTGGTCGACTACGGCTGTGGCAGCGGTATTCTTGGTATTGCAGCCTTATTATTGGGCGCCCGCAAAATGGTCGGAGTGGATATTGACCCGCAGGCGTTAACCGCCACCCGCGACAACGCTGGCCGCAACCAGATTGATGAGTCACTGTTTGATGTCTATCTGCCGGCCAGCACACCGGTGGTGGAAGCCGATATCATGGTAGCCAATATTCTCGCCGGACCATTACAAAGCCTGGCACCCGATATCGCCCGCCTGACCCGCAGTGGTGGTAAGCTGGCATTATCCGGTTTATTGGCCGAACAGGCGGAAGAAGTTGCTGCCTGTTACAGCCAGTGGTACGACATGCAGCCACCCAAACAACTGGGCGACTGGGTATTGTTAACCGGTGTTAAACGCTAATTAAGGATGCTTGAGTAAGGAACCACCATGGCCGTACACGTAACACGTTGCCCCCATTGCCGCACCACTTTCCGGGTACGGGACGAGCACCTGAAGGTTGCTAATGGTGCTGTACGTTGTGGTTCCTGTCTGCAGGTGTTTAAAGCAGCAGATCATTTTGTCAGTGAAGATCAGTTGCAACAGGAAGCTGCTCCTGCAACGCCAGCCTCTTCCTCTCAGAAGCAGGATGACGTTCTGATCCACGATGGCATGGATGACGATACACTGATCCATGACGACATGGATGATGATGACCTGATTCATGACGATATGGACAACGACGATGTCCCGGATGAAATCAGCGACGATCCGATGTTTGATTTTGGCATTCGCGCGCCGGATAAACTCGATCGCCCGGCGCCACGCAGTGATCTGGAAATCGACTCGTCGATTTTTGACCTTAAGGATGCCAGCAGTGATACGCTGGACCTGCTTGATCCGAACGCCGACACCAGCGCCCGCTCCGGTCTGGATCCGGATGAAGCCTGGGCCGATGCGCTGCTGGACGACGATGATGGCGATGTATCACTGGGTGGTCTGAATCTCAGCGACAGCAGCGATTTTTCCGCGCCCGACCACAACGACGACGAATTCAGTCATTTTAAAGCCGGTGCCGAAGAAGACGATTTTGACGGTTTTGCCGATCAGGACGACAGCTTCCACCTGGGCAACGACGACCTCGGCAGCGAAGCCACCGAAATTAACGTCGCCAGTGCCATCACCGAGTTACAGGAAGATCCGCTGGAATTCCGTCAGCCCGGCAGCGGCCGCTCCTTTGCCTGGGGCTGGGCACTGGCCGCGTTACTGATGATACTGATCGCAGCAGCTCAGGCGCTGTATTTTAAATTCGACGAATGGTCACGCACACCACAATGGCGGGGCTTTTACGGCATGGTTTGCACCCAGCTTAACTGCCAGTTACCTGCCATTCAGAATCTGCGCCAAATGACGACCCAGCATCTGGTGGTACGCAGCCACCCGAAACTCCAGAAAGCACTGGTTGTCGACACACTGCTGCAGAATCAGGCCGACTATGCCCAGCCATTCCCGGATCTGGAACTGGTGTTCAGCGATCTGAACGACAACGTGGTTGCCAGCCGGCGCTTTTTACCGGCGGAATACCTGTCAGGAGAACTGGCAGGACAAAAGCTGATGCCCAGCTATACCCCCATTCATGTAGCACTGGAAATTGTCGATCCTGGCCCGGAAGCGGTGAGTTATGCTATTCGTTTACGAAGCAATCAATAACTGCAGGCTGATTAACAAAATTTTGCTAAGCGAAGTCCCTCACCCCCTTTATTCATGAGGGGGTTATGAGTATCATACCGCGACTTTTTCGTCGCACACTTTTTGATCAGTTCTAAACGGTTACCCATGCCCGCTATCGGCCCTTATACGTTACCCAATCCGGTGGTTCTGGCACCGATGGCAGGCGTCACAGATCGTCCCTTCCGACAGTTATGCCGCCAGCTTGGCGCCGGACTGGTCGTCGGTGAGATGGTGGCGGCTAACCCGGAACTGCGTCATACCCGCAAGTCCCAGCTACGGCTCGACCACACCGGCGAACCTGAACCCATCGCGGTTCAGATTGTTGGCGGCGATCCGCAGACACTGGCGGAATGTGCTCAGTTTAACGTCGCTAATGGCGCCCAGATTATTGATATCAATATGGGCTGTCCGGCAAAAAAGGTCTGCAACAAGGCTGCAGGCTCTGCGTTACTGAAAGATGAAGGTCTGGTGAAAGAGATCTTACAGGCGGTTGTGGGTGCAGTGGATGTACCGGTCAGCCTGAAGATCCGTACCGGCTGGTCTCCCGAACATCGCAATGGTGTCACCATTGCTCAGCTTGCTCAGGACGCCGGCATTGTATCCCTGGCGGTGCATGGCCGCACCCGTGCCTGTGGTTACAAAAACACCGTCGAATACAACACCATTCGCGATATCAAGCGCAATATTGATATCCCGGTGTTTGCCAACGGTGACATCACCAGTGCCGAAAAAGCAGCTGAGGTCATGCAATACACCGGTGCCGATGGTGTGTTAATTGGCCGGGCCGCTCAGGGAAGACCCTGGATTTTCCGTGAGGTCAGTCATTTTCTGGCCACCGGCGAACACCTGCCTGCGGCAGACATCAACGAAATTGAACAGATTTTGTTAACCCATTTAGATGCCCTGCACGAGTTTTACGGCGACTATCTGGGAGTGCGGATTGCCCGCAAACACGTTGGCTGGTATCTGCAGCATCAGCACAACGGCGGCACTGACTTATACAAAAAGCAGCGCCAACAATTCAATGCTCTGGAAACGGCAACAGAACAACGCCAGGCCATTGAAGCATTTTTTAAGGAATATGACAGTGAGGGACAAGCAGCATGAACACAGAAGCATTAATTAGGAAGGTTGACACCGTGACCGATTCATCTGATCTACAAAACAACTTACGCGCACCATCAGAATCCACTCAGACATTGCGCGACAGTGTAGAAAAGGCCCTGCAAAATTATTTTGACCACCTCGACGGCCAGCCCGTGGTTGACCTTTACGACATGGTACTGTCGGAAGTAGAAGCACCGCTGCTGGAAACCGTGATGAAGTACACCCGGGATAACCAGACCAAAGCCTCTATTGTGCTGGGGCTGAACCGCGGCACCCTGCGTAAGAAGTTAAAACAGTACGGTATGCTGTAAGCATTTTTCACTTTCTCAAGCGGCTTCTGCCGCTTTTTCTTTTTAAATGAGCTACAAAACCTGACCATATGAGCAACTTCATTCCTGCAAACGAAACTCCAGCGGACATCACTCCGGTTCGTCGCGCCCTGATCAGCGTGTCTGACAAAAACGGCATCGTCGAATTTGCCCAGGCCCTGCATGCTGCGGGTGTGGAAATTCTGTCTACCGGCGGTACCTACAAACTGCTGCTCGATAACCAGATTCCGGCGGTAGAAGTGTCTGACTACACCGGCTTCCCGGAAATGATGGACGGCCGCGTTAAAACCCTGCACCCGAAAATTCACGGCGGTGTGCTGGGCCGTCGCGGTCAGGATGATGAAGTCATGAACGAGCACGGTATTAACCCGATTGACCTGGTTGTGGTGAACCTCTATCCATTTGCCGCCACCGTGGCTAAAGAAGACTGTCACCTGCCACTGGCGATTGAAAACATCGATATCGGCGGCCCGACCATGGTACGCTCTGCCGCGAAAAACCATGCTTATGTTGGTATTGTGGTTAACACCTCTGATTACAGCAAAGTGCTGGACGACCTGAACAACCATAACGGCCTGCAGTACAAAACCCGTTTTAATCTGGCATTAAAAGCGTTCGAGCACACCTCCAGCTATGACGGCATGATTGCCAACTACCTGGGTACTATCGATCAGGATGCAGAAACCTTAAGCACCGATAACCGCAAAGATTTCCCGCAGACTTACAACAGCCAGTTCATCAAAGCGCAGGACATGCGTTACGGTGAAAACCCGCATCAGAAAGCGGCGTTCTACGTTGAAGCGGAACCGGCGGAAGCCTCCATTGCCACCGCGAAACAGCTGCAGGGCAAAGAACTGTCTTATAACAACGTGGCCGACACCGATGCGGCGCTGGAATGTGTTAAGTCGTTTGTTAAACCGGCTTGTGTGATTGTTAAGCATGCCAACCCATGTGGTGTGGCGGTAGTACCGGAAGATGAAGGGGGTATCCGTAAGGCCTACGACCTGGCGTTCGAAACCGATACTGAATCCGCCTTTGGTGGCATCATCGCTTTCAACCGCGAACTGGATGCCGAAACGGCGAGCGCCATCGTTGAGCGTCAGTTTGTTGAAGTGATCATCGCACCCAAAGTCAGCGCAGAAGCCGTTGAAATTGTTGCCGCTAAGAAAAACGTGCGCCTGCTGGAATGTGGCGAGTGGCCGGCTGAACGCCCACAGGCGTTCGATTACAAACGCGTTAACGGTGGTCTGCTGGTTCAGGATCGTGACAACGGCATGATCAGCACCGACGACCTGAAAGTGGTCACCAAACGTGCGCCGACCGAAGCCGAGTTACACGACCTGATCTTCAGCTGGAAAGTGGCTAAGTTCGTAAAATCGAACGCCATCGTTTACGGCAAGAACCGTCAGACCGTCGGCGTGGGCGCTGGCCAGATGAGCCGGGTCAACTCGGCGCGTATCGCTGCGATTAAAGCAGAACATGCCGGTCTGCAGGTTGAAGGTGCGGTAATGGCATCCGACGCCTTCTTCCCGTTCCGTGACGGTATCGATAACGCCGCCAAAGCCGGCATTAAAGCGATTATCCAGCCGGGTGGCTCGATTCGTGATGAAGAAGTGATTGCCGCTGCCGACGAAGCTGGCATCGCCATGGTATTTACCGGCATGCGCCACTTCCGTCATTAAAAAATAATTTGTAGGAGCGGCCCTGTTCGCGAGCGGATATATGTCGGGGACAAGGTCCCCTCCTACTTAACGAATGTGTATTTATACCGCAGGAGCGGACCCTGTCCGCGACCAGATATATGTCGGGGACAAGGTCCCCTCCTACTTAACGAATGTGTATTTATACCGCAGGAGCGGACCCTATCCGCGACCAGATATATGTCGGGGACAAGGCCCCTCCTGCTTAACGAATGTGTATTTATGCCGTAGGAGCGGACCCTGTCCGCGACCAGATATATGTCGGGGACAAGGCCCTTCCTGCTTAACGAATGTGTATTTATGCCGTAGGAGCGGACCCTGTCCGCGAGCGGATATATGTCGGGGACAAGGTCCCCTCCTACTTAACAAATGTGTATGTATACCGTAGGAGCGGACCCTGTCCGCGAGCGGATGCTTAATTCGCGGACAGGGTCCGCCCCTACATGAAGGATATATTATGAAAGTTTTAGTAATCGGCTCCGGCGGTCGCGAACACGCCTTAGCGTGGAAAGCACTGCAATCGCCACTGGTTGAAAAAGTATTCGTCGCCCCCGGTAACGCCGGTACGGCGCGCGAAGACAACATGGAAAACGTCGCCATCGACGTAATGGCGTTCGATGAACTGGAAGCGTTCGCCAAAAACAACGACATCGGCCTGACCATTGTTGGTCCGGAAGCTCCTCTGGTCGATGGCCTGGTTGATCAATTCACAGCCGCAGGCCTGAAAGCCTTCGGCCCGGACAAAGGCGCGGCTCAGCTGGAAGGCTCTAAAGCCTTCACCAAAGATTTCCTGGCCCGCCAGAACATCCCCACCGCGGAATACCAGAACTTCACCGATGTGGAACCGGCGCTGGCGTATCTGCAGGAAAAAGGTGCACCAATCGTGGTTAAAGCCGACGGTCTGGCGGCTGGCAAAGGTGTGATTGTTGCGGAGACGCTGGAACAAGCCGAAGAAGCCGTAAAAGACATGCTGTCAGGTAACGCCTTTGGTGACGCTGGCTGCCGGGTGGTGATTGAAGAATTCCTGACCGGCGAAGAAGCCTCTTTCATCGTCATGGTAGATGGTAAAAACATCCTGCCAATGGCCACCAGCCAGGATCACAAGCGTGTCGGCGATGGCGATACCGGCCCGAACACCGGCGGTATGGGCGCATATTCCCCGGCTCCGGTTGTCACCCCGGAAATTCACGACCGCATTATGGCAGAAGTGATTCGTCCGACCGTTGATGGCATGGCCGCTGAAGGCAACGACTACACCGGCTTCCTGTACGCAGGTCTGATGATTGATGAATCCGGCGCGCCTAAAGTTATCGAATACAACTGCCGTTTCGGTGACCCGGAAACCCAGCCTATTATGCTGCGGATGCAATCCGATTTAGTCGCTCATTGTTTAGCCGCACTGGAAGGCAAGCTGGATCAGGAAACCACTCAGTGGGATCCCCGCGCCTCTT
Organism: Bacterioplanoides pacificum; assembly: GCF_042648445.1. Classification (NCBI taxonomy): domain Bacteria; kingdom Pseudomonadati; phylum Pseudomonadota; class Gammaproteobacteria; order Oceanospirillales; family Oceanospirillaceae; genus Bacterioplanoides; species Bacterioplanoides pacificum. The sequence goes on along the minus strand of NZ_JBHRYB010000014.1, from coordinate 32,238 downwards.
TAGGTGTGGTGCTGGCAGCGGGTGGTTATCCGGCGGATTACCGTAAAGGGGATGTGATCAGCCTGCCTGCCGACGACGGCACAGACCGCAAAGTATTCCACGCCGGCACCCAACTGGATGGCGACAATGTCGTCACCGCCGGTGGTCGTGTATTATGTGCCACAGCGTTGGGCAACAGCGTCAGTGAAGCACAGCAGCAGGCGTATCAGCTGGCAGCACAGGTTGACTGGCAGGACGTGTTCTATCGCAAAGATATCGGTTACCGTGCGGTAGCCCGCGAGCAACAATAAGCCGTCAGGCAGCCGCTGCACACAGTCAGAAAGAACGGAGAGTCAAGGATGAAGCTGTACCCTTCCTGCCAAGGAATGATGTCTTTCTGGCTGCTGTTATTGTTAACGCTCTGCTGCACCAGCCAGGCAGCGATCAGCCCGGTGCTGGTGCCTAATGAGTCGTTCGATTTTGGCGTCACACCGTATGTCTCTGTCTACGAAGACACCAGCGGCGAGCTGACCATTGATGACATGCTCAGTCCCGAACAGCAATTGCGTTTTACCCCCAGTCACAGTGACAAACTGAAATTCGGGGTAACGCGGTCGACCTACTGGCTGCGCATCAGCATCAGTAATCCTTATATTGAGCCGCGCAAAGCGGTGCTCAGTTTGTCCAATCCGGACCTCGGCCAGGTGTCACTGTATGACATCAGTAATATCAATAAACCCCAGATTTACAACAGCAAAACCCGCAATCGTATTGGCGGCTATCTGCAAGCCTACCCGTTTTTATTAACCGTACCCGCCGACACCACCGACAGTTACCTGATCCGGGTACGCTCTAATGCCAGTATCAATACCGAGCTGCGCCTCGCCAGTCTCGACTTCTACCTGTTCAATGAGCAGTGGGACTACATCATCCAGGGCCTGATGCTGGGCTGGGTGCTGGCGACCTTGTTGTTTTTCCTGTACCTGTTTTATCAACAGAAAATCCGCTTTGCCGCCCTGGCGGCCATTTATTGCCTTTGCGTATTGATTTATTTACCCACCTGGACCGGTTTACTGGGAATGGTTGCCGACATCAGCAGCGAGCGCATGACTCGCGTTGGCTTTCTGTTTGTGGTGTTATCCGTCGTGGCTCATATTGGCATCAGCTACCAGCTCGGCTGGTCTAACCGCCGCATTCGTCAGCTGCTGATGGCCATCGGAGTCGCTTACCTGCTGATCAACAGTTATCTGCTGGCCAGCGTGGACACCGGCCTGCAAATACTGATTGCTTCTGGTCTGGCAGTTTATTCACTGCTGATCTCCGTGTTATTGCTGCTGGGCCGCAGCCGTCAGCGTACCGCACAACGACGCATGGCCTATGGCGGTGTATTGTTTACCCTGACCTTGTTATTAACCCTGCTGACCATTCAGAACCTGTTGTCACTGGAGTTCCTGCACGACTGGGCCATCCTGATTCTGCCGGCCACCATTATCACCAGCCTGGTCGCCGCCGCCGTCAGTATTTCCTCCCAGCGCATCAAGCCACAAACCTCGCTGGAACAGGAACTGACGGTCACACCACAGATGTTGTCGCATATTACGCACGAGCTTCGCTCCCCCATCAATGGGGTGATTGGCATGGGGGAACTGCTCAATGACACGCCTCTGAGCCAGAACCAGCGTGAATTCCTCGATACCATCACCCAGGCCGGTTATGACATGTTACACGTCGTGAATCAGGTATCCGATCTGGGCAAAGTCCGTGGCAGCCAGCTGGAACTGGACATGCAGCCGGTGGCTGTCCGTACCCTGATCAACGACACCCTGCGGCATTTTCAGCAGGAAGCCGTGCGCAAACACATCGAACTGGTCAATGACGTCGACGAAGCCGTACCACAACGAATGCTGGCCGATAAAGACCATCTGAAGTCGATGTTACACACCCTGATCAACCATGCCCTGGCGTATACCGAGCACGGCGAACTGGCGTTAACCTGCAAGCTGTATCAGACCCCCAGCACCTCCGGCCTGACACTGCAGCTGCGCCTGACCGGCCATCTGGCGCGTCATGAAGAACTGCGTCAGGCACTGGCAACCCTGCAGTATCAGCAGCCACTTATTCCCCGGGATTACAGCAAGCTGTGGTACATGCTGGTATTACGCCAGGTGATGAAACGTATGAAAGCCAGCCTGGAGCTGGAAAGTTTCACCATACATGGAGCTTCGATGTCGCTTTATATGCCGTTACAGGCGGACAACAGCATTCAGGATGAACATTATGATGACAGCCTGATTGGCGAGCGTATTCTGATCGTTGAAGACAATGCGTCGGTACGCAGCGTACTGGAAAAACAGGTCACCCGCTGGGGGATGCGACCGGAGAGCACTTACAGTGGCAAAGAAGCGCTGGCCATGATGCGCACACAATGCCGCATTAATGAACCCTACACCTTCGTTATCATCGACCATGATATGCCACTGATGAATGGTCTGCAGCTGTCGGAGCGCCTGCTCAGTGACAGCGAAATCAGCCATAAACCGGCGCGGCTGATGTTAACCGGCATGAACATCAGTTACGTCCGCGACGAATCACTGGATGCCGGCATCCAGATGCTGTTATCCAAGCCCGCCGATCCGGAACAGTTACGGCAGGCGCTGTTATCACTGCGTGAACCCGTCAGGGTTAGTCAGCACTGACGGCCCGGCCACGCGCCCAGCTGCGCAAGCTGTTCAGCTGCTCGGCCATGGTGACCGACAACGGCTGGGTACGCTGAATCTCACGCATCAGGGTTTCCGTACTGATGCCATCGCCGTCATCCAGACTGCGTACCGCATGCCAGGCCGACACCACCGCCTGCTCAAGTTCAGCACCGGAAAATCCGGCACTGAGCTGAGCCAGCAGCGGCATATCAAAACGCTGGGGTTGCAGGCCGCGCTTTTCCATATGCAGCGTCAGAATTGCTTCGCGTACTTCGGCATCCGGCAGGTCAACAAAAAATAACTCATCCAGCCGCCCTTTACGCATCAGCTCCGGTGGTAAGGCGTGGATATTATTGGCCGTTGCAACCACAAACACCTGGGCTTCACGTTCAGCCATCCAGGTTAATAACGTGCCTAATAAGCGCTGACTGACACCAGCGTCGTTGCTGTCCTGGCCCAGACCCTTTTCCACTTCATCCATCCACACCACACAGGGTGCCATGGTTTCTGCCAGCTTCAGCGCCTCCCGCAGGTTGCGTTCGGTTTCGCCAAAAAACTTGTTATACAAAGACGCAAAATCCAGCCGTAACAAGGGCACCCCCCAGGAGCCGGCCACAGCTTTGGCTGCCAGACTTTTGCCACTGCCCTGCACACCAAATAACATCAGCCCGCGAGGCCGGTCAGCACTGTCCTGTAAAAACGGCTGGCGACGCTGCTCCAGCCAGCTTTTCATGATATTCAGCCCGGCCACGTCGCCAAAACGAGCGGTGTCGTATTCAAAACTCATGACACCTTCCATATCCAGCAATGCCATTTTGGCTTTGCTGACTTCCGGAACGTCATCCTGTGTAATGGCACCATCGTCAACAATGACACCACGCACCAGACGGCGGGCATCAGAAAACGTCAGGCCGCGTAAATTCGCCACAATCTGCTGCAGCGTTGCGGCATCCGTTTTTACTTTACGGCCACTGTGCTTGGCATAACGTTGCGCTTCTTCTTTCACCAGTGATAACAGCTGGCTCTCATCCGGCAACTGCAGATCAAAGCTCATCGCCAGACGCTGCAACTCCGGCGGAGCTTCGAGGCGGTGGCTGAGTAATACCAGAGTTTTGCCGAAACGCTCATGCTGCAATGCAATATCTTTGATCAGCCGCACGACCAGCGGCTCTTCCAGAAACGGATGCAGATCGCAGAATACAAATAAGCCGCCCTGTTCCCGGGCCTTGATTTGCTTTAAGGCATCAACCGGCTGAAAGGTTTCGCTGCCGCTGACATCTTCACCAAATCCCAAACGCCGTAAGCCTTCGGTTAAGCTCCACTGCTGCAACGCCAGGCCACGTTTGATGGCCACCCGGGTTAACAGCTCCAGCACCCGGGTTTCTTCGTGAGATTCCACCAGTAACAATGGTGTGTTGCGGTCGAGCATGAGCCCCAGATCGTGTAAATCCTGCATTCTGTTATCCTGCTTATGCACTGATTAACGCACTATATCACGGCCGTTCGGGGACAGACCCCCTCCAACAACCGCCTCATTTTTACCTCTGCATACGTGGCATGCAAATCCTGTTTACGATCATTGCCGCAGCAATTAATTATGCAAGCCCACACTGAATTCCGTAAAATGACCACAACCGTTATGAAGAAGTGATTGTTATGACAACCCGCCGCTATTCACTGTTCGATAAACTGATTCACAATGCCGATCAGGCACTGCGTACTCTGGTGCCCGGAGCCGCCACAGAAGAACGTCCGTCACCCGCGCAACAACGCGACTACCACGAACTCAGCGACCATGAAAAACAACACGCAGCAGGGCTGATGCGCATTAACCACAGCGGTGAAGTCTGCGCCCAGGCGCTGTACCAGGGCCAGGCGCTGACTGCGAAGTTGCCGCAAGTACGGGATGCGATGGAAGAAGCGGCGCGGGAAGAAGTCGACCATCTGGTTTGGTGTGAACAACGCATCAACGAACTGGGTAGTCATACCAGTTACCTCAATCCACTGTTTTATGGCTTGTCGTTCGGTATTGGTGCACTGGCCGGCAAAGTCAGCGATAAAGTCAGCCTCGGGTTTGTTGCCGCCACCGAAGAACAGGTGTGTAAACATTTAGCTGAACATATCGGCAGCCTGCCGGTGCAGGATGAAAAAAGCAAAGCCGTGTTATTACAGATGCTTGAAGACGAAGCTAAACACGCCACCGTCGCCCTGGAAGCCGGTGGCCATAAGTTCCCGTTACCAGTCAAACTGGCCATGACCGGTTTATCCAAAGTCATGACTCAATCCACCTACCGTCTCTGATCGGTCATCATTGTCTGTTTTGGTGCACTCTGCTGCACCAAAGCCGCTCAGATCAGGGATTTATAAGTTGCTCTGCAAACAGACGCTTTCTGAGTTAGCACAGGCAAAAACGCTGCTTCAGCGGTAAGCTAACCTGTGTTAACCGGCTAAGGAACACACCGTGGGAAAAATGAATCTGCTCAACCGCATCCGGCGTTTTTATAATATTCCGGAGCACAATCCGGACATTGCCTGGACCCGCAGCAAAACCTATCAGAGACGCCTGGAGCAGGTAAAAATCGGCTGGATCATTACCGGCCTGCTCATGCTGATCAGCGGCAGTACCGCGGTTTCTATTGTGATTGGCAGCTTTTCGTTATTTATGACCCTGGGGTTTCTTGAACGCGATTAAAATTTACCGGGCTGCCACCCGACACAAAAAAAGCCGGGCTGCCCCTCAAAGGCAACCCGGCTTTTTTATTACCGCAACGTTACAGGCTTAACACCTTCTCGCCCCGGGAGATACCCGATACACCGGTACGTACGGTTTCCAGTACCGAACCGGCACCCAGCGTCTCGATAAAGGCTTCCAGCTTTTCACTGGTACCCGTCAGCTGAATGGTATACACATTGGCCGTTACATCAACGATCTGACCACGGAAAATATCCGCTGTGCGTTTAATTTCCGCCCGCTGAGCACCCACAGCTTTTACCTTAATCAGCATCAGCTCACGTTCGATATGAGGACCTTCGGACAGGTCGACCAGCTTCACCACTTCAATCAGTTTGTTCAGCTGCTTGGTGATCTGCTCAATCTTACGATCGTCGCCGATGGTGGTCATGGTCAGGCGCGACAAAGTGTCGTCTTCTGTTGGTGCCACCGTCAGGGTTTCAATGTTGTAACCACGCTGGGCAAACAAACCCACCACACGCGCCAGTGCACCCGGCTCGTTTTCCAGCAGAATTGAAATAATATGTCTCATATCAGGTACGCTCCGTCTTGCTCAGCCACATATCACGCATGGAACCGGTTGGTACCTGCATTGGGTAAACGTGTTCCGTTTCATCAACAGCAACATCAAGGAACACAAGACGGTTTTTGTATTTGTTAAAGGTATCATCCAGCGCCTGAGGTAACTCATCACGCTCTTTAACCTGAATACCGACATGGCCGTAAGCTTCCACCAGCTTCACGAAGTCCGGCAGGGACTCCATATAAGAATGAGAATGACGACCTTCGTAATTCATATCCTGCCACTGACGTACCATACCCAGCGAACCGTTATTCAGGCAGACAATTTTTACCGGAATGCCGTACTGCAGACAGGTAGACAACTCCTGAATATTCATCTGGATGGAGCCTTCACCGGTGACACACACCACCATTTCATCCTGGAAATTCAGCTTCACGCCCATCGCCGCCGGGAAACCAAAACCCATGGTGCCCAGGCCACCGGAATTGATCCAGCGATTCGGTTTGTCGAACTTATAATACTGTGCGGCAAACATCTGGTGCTGGCCGACATCGGAGGTCACGTAAGCGTCGCCATTTGTGGCCTGCCATAAGGCTTCAATCACTTCCTGCGGTTTCATCAGGCCGTTATCGTTTTTCTCATAACGCATGCCATGACGCTGACGCCAGTCGTTGATTTGTTTCCACCAGGATTCCATCGCCGCTTCATCCGGCTTGTCGTCACCTTCATCCAGCAACGCGAGCATTTCATCCAGTACACTGCCAACCGGACCCACGATAGGTACATGGGCATCGATGGTTTTTGAAATCGACGATGGGTCGATATCAATATGCACAATGGTGGCATCCGGACAGAATTTGGTTGTGGCATTAGTAACCCGGTCGTCGAAACGGGCACCCACCGCCAGTACCACATCAGCGTGATGCATCGCCATATTGGCTTCGTAAGTACCGTGCATCCCCAGCATACCGAGGAAACGCTCACCGGTACCCGGGTAAGCACCCAGCCCCATCAAGGTGTTGGTACAAGGGAAATTCAGCCGATCCACCAGCGTACGCAGCTTATCGGAGCTGCCATCAATAACCACACCACCACCGGAATAAACCACCGGGCGTTTGGCTTTGGTCAGAATCTCGACCGCCTTTTTAATCTGGCCGGCATGACCGCGTTGTGGCGGCGTATAAGAACGCAGTTTGATTTTTTTCGGATAGACATATTCATAGCGCTCGTTTGGCATGGTCATGTCTTTCGGAATATCAATCAGTACCGGACCCGGACGGCCGGTGCTGGCAATATGAAACGCTTTGGCAACGATCTCCGGAATCTCTTCCGGGCGTTTTACCGCAAAGCTGTGTTTAACCACCGGACGAGAAATGCCCAGCATATCGGTTTCCTGGAAAGCGTCATCGCCCACCAGATGGCTCATTACCTGACCAGAGATAACGACCATAGGAATCGAATCGGTAAAAGCAGTCGCGATACCGGTTACTGTGTTGGTTGCCCCCGGGCCGGAAGTGACCATCACCACGCCGGCTTTGCCGGTCGCACGGGCATAGCCATCAGCCATATGAGCAGCGGCTTGCTCGTGACGGACCAGTACGTGTTTGACGGCGCTTTGTTTATAGACTGCATCGTACACGTGCAGCAATGAGCCGCCCGGGTAACCATAAATGTATTCAACGCCTGACTCATGCAGTGCGCGAACCAACATATCTCCGCCGGAAAGTAATTCCACCGTACTTATCCTCATTCACAAGCTCTAAAAAGAGCATGGGTAAAAATGTTTAACTGTGCGATATTGAGCCATGTACAACTGAGGCTCCCTCAGGCTGGATGCACAATTTTTTAATTGTTCATCAGTACTCGTTGCCTGGTCGAGGACGTCGAGGCTGAACTGGGTCGGAGGATAACCGCACCAGGGGCTGTAACCGTTGTTCACCAGAACCGGGGGTATTGGTAAAGGCCGCAACAACAGAAGCGCGCTAATTCTAGCATTCCCGCTATAATTGTCCACTGCAAAAACCGCAAAAAACCTTGACAAATCATACGGTTTAAATAACGTTGAGTGAACGCTCAGCGGTCATACCATGGTATATATCCAGAGCAACAATTTAACCGGAAAATATGACTGATTTTGGTCCGAGGCTTACATGCGCATTGTTTTAGTTTTCATCTCTCTGGCGGCCCTGCTGCACATAGGTACCGCCGCCGCCAAGGTTTATAAATGGACCGATGAAAACGGCCAGGTGCATTTCAGCTCCCAGCCTCCCCGCGGCACAGACAACGACGTTTACCAGCTGCGGCTGGACAAAGTACCCACTCCACCCGCTCCGGCAGCCGAAAAAACAGCGGAGAAAAAAAGCGCGATCGACAGCGATGACAGTGTCGAGCTGAAACCGGAAATTGATCCGAAAGTCGCCAGCCAGTATTGCCAGCAGGCGAAACAGGCAAAGCAACAATTGTCAGAAAATTTCAGCCGTCGCTACAAACAGGATGACGGCAGCGTGCGGCCATTCACTGACAAAGAACGCGCCGATATGATGAAACGCGCCGACGACGCGATCAAAAGTTACTGCAAATAACGCCCTCTCAGACGCGCTATTTTTCAATCCATATCAGGCTGGCCATACGGCCGGTCTGGCCGTTGCCCTGCCGACAGGCATGACGGTAAGAATAAAAGCGCTGCACCTCACTGACAGTACAAAACCCGCCGCCATAAATATCAGATACGCCCGCCGCCGCCAGTGCTTCTCGCGCCAGCTGATAAATATCCGCTAACAGACGATCGCCATTACCGGCAACAAAACAAGCGTCGCTTGCCCAGCAAAAGATATCGCGCAGTTCCGGGCCCACTTCGAAGTGGGCGGCACCAATCGCCGGCCCCAGATAAACCGTTACCGGCCCCGGGAAATGTTGCAGAGAACGTTCGATAATGCCATTCGCCAGCCCACGCCAGCCAGCGTGCACCGCCGCCACCTGTGAGCCATCGTGAGCGGCAATCAACAGCGGCAAACAATCCGCTGTCAGCACACAACAGGCCAGGCCAGGCTCCCGGCTGAAACAGGCATCAGCATCCGCTAACACAGTACCACCGTAAGCCGGTACCACACGATTACTGTGCGTCTGGTTCAGCCATTGCAGCGCCCGGACAGCGGGTAACTGACGCAACAGACGTTGGCGGTTGTGACGCACAGCCCGAGGGTCATCGCCGACATGGAGCGCCAGGTTGTTGCCGTCAAAAGGGGGCTGAGAAACCCCAGGCCAGCGGCTGGTAATAACGGCTCCGACACCCGCTGGTAACGGCCATTGCGGCTGGATCAGGCCATCAGAATTCGTCACCCTGTTCCTCTTCATCCTCTGCCAGTGCATCTAATAACTGTTCAAAATCTTGTGGCAGTTCGACTTCCCACTCACAATATTCCTCCGTTGCCGGATGCAGCAGCCCCAGTTGCCGGGCGTGTAATGCCTGGCGCTTAAAATTCTGCAACACAGTGCGCAATTCCGGCGTCACACCTTTGCTTAGCCGGGTACGACCGGCGTACGCCGGGTCTCCCACCAACGGATGGGCAATGTGCGCCATATGCACCCGAATCTGATGGGTGCGTCCGGTTTCCAGTTTGCAGCGAATATAGGTATGGGTCGGGAATTTGTGCAACACCCGGTAATGCGTCACCGCCTCTTTACCCAGCGGGTTTACCGCCATTTTGGTGCGTTGAGTACCATGCCGGCCGATCGGTTCTTCCACCGTACCACCGCCGGTCATAACCCCCTGTACCACGGCTTCGTATTCACGCCCCATACTGCGGTCCTGCAGTTGTGCCACCAGATGACCCTGGGCCTGCAGGGTTTTGGCCACCACCATCAGACCAGTAGTGTCCTTATCCAGCCGGTGGACGATACCGGCGCGCGGCAGGTTAGCCAGCTGAGGGTCGTGGTGTAACAAAGCATTCAGCAGAGTACCGGTTGGATTACCCGCCGCCGGATGCACCACCAGCCCGGCCGGTTTGTTGATCACCAGAATGTGATCATCTTCGTAAATGATATCCAGCGGAATATCTTCCGGCTGCCAGTCACCTTCGGCTTCCAGTTCGGTTTCCAGTACCAGGGTTTCACCACCGATCAGCTTATCGCGACCGCGCCAGCAAGCACCATCAACAGTCAGCTGACCGTCTTTGATCCATTGTTGCAGGCGCGAACGGGAAAAATCCGGAAATAATTGTGCGGCCACCTGATCGAGGCGCTTGTTCCCCAGTTCCAGTGGGACTTCAACGGTTTGACTAATCTGATTGGACATAAGACTCGGTTCAGTGCAGTCACCCTTCTTTACGCAATTAAACCCTGTGCCGGTAAGGCACTTATTGGGACGCGGTGGCGACTGTGTTTTAATACGGCGTTTGACCTCCAGTATATCGATAATCAGGAACAGTCTCCATGAAGTCGCTTGCCCCCAAATTGTTCGGGCTGTCTCAGTCATCCGCCCGCCAGCTTATTCTGGCTGGATTATTGTCGTTGCTGGCCGCCTGTTCCAGCAATCCGGGCAAGCCTGACGAGCTGACGGAAAAAGAATATTATCAGCAGGCGACCGAAGCGCTGGAAGACAACAACTTCCTGGTGGCCGTGGAAAAATTACGTGAGCTGGAATCGCGCTACCCCTTTGGCCAATACGCCGAGCAGGCGCAGCTGGAATTAATTTACGCCCAGTATCAGACCGGCGACATGGATGCCGTACTGGCTTCGACCGAACGTTTTATTCGTCTGCACCCGTTGCATGAACAGGTTGATTACGCTTATTACATGCGTGGTCTGGCAACCTACGATCTGGGGTTTTCTTTTGTTGAGCGTTACCTGCCCCATGAACTGGCGCGTCGTGATCAGCAGCCACTGCAGGATGCCTTTAACTATTTTGCCGAATTATTAACCCGCTTCCCCGACAGCCCGTACAACGCCGACGCGCGTGCGCGTATGGTGTACCTTAATGATCGTATGGCCTCATACCAGCTGGGGGTGGCGCAATATTATATGAAGCGTCATGCCTATATGGCCGCGGCTAACCGGGCCAATCAGATTGTGATGAATTATCAGAAAACCTCTGCCGTGGCTGATGCACTGGCATTACAGACAGAGGCGTATCAACTGTTGGGACTGGATGACAAGGCCAACCAGGCGTTGGCGTTACTGAGCCTGAATTACCCACAACATCCACAACTGGAAGATGGCGAATTTAAAAGCAGCGGCCTGATCTGGGTGGACCGCCGCTCGCTACTGAATGTGATTTCCTTCGGGCTGCTGGATTCTAAAGAATAGCGCCGAGCCTGGCTGCCATCATGCACCTGAGCTGGATTGATCGCGAACAGGGTTCGCTCCCACGGGAATACTTGCTGCAGGAGGGGACCCTGTCCCCGACCGGGATTAATCGCGAACAGGGTTCGCTCCCACGGAAATACTTACTGTAGGAGGGGACCCTGTCCCCGACCGGGATTGATCGCGAACAGGGTTCACTCCCACGGGAATACTTATTGTAGGAGGGGACCCTGTCCCCGACCGGGATTAATCGCGAACAGGGTTTACTCCCACGGAAATACTTACTGTAGGAGGGGACCCTGTCCCCGACCGGGATTGATCGCGAGCAAGGTTCGCTCCCACGGAAATACTTGCTGTAGGAGGGGACCCTATCCCCGACCGGGATTGATCGCGAACAGGTTCGCTCCCACGGGAATACTTGCTGTGGGAGGGGACCCTGTCCCCGATCAGGATTAATCGCGAACAAGGTTCGCTCCCACGGAGATACTTGCTGCATGAGGGGACCCTGTCCCCGACCTGGATTAATCGCGAACAGGGTTCGCTCCTACGGAGGTACTTGCTGTAGGAGGGGACCCTGTCCCCGACCGGGATTGATCGCGAACAAGGTTCACTCCCACGGAGATACTTGCTGCATGAGGGGACCCTGTCCCCGTTCAGGATTAATCGCGAACAAGGTTCGCTCCCACGGAGGTACTTGCTGTGGGAGGGGACCCTGTCCCCGATCAGCTTCACTCCTGGCGCTACCAATGGCGTTCAGATTCCGGCTTGCCAGCCATTAGTCACCGGATAACGGCGGTCGCGCCCGAAGCCACGCTGAGTTACCCGCACCCCAATCGGCGCCTGACGCCGCTTGTATTCATTGATATCCACCAGCCGTAATACACGCAATACATCCGCACGCTCGAAGCCGGCCGCGATAATGCTGTCGGCACTCATATCCTGTTCGATATAACGTTCCAGAATGGCATCCAATACGTCATAAGGAGGCAGGCTGTCTTCATCTTTCTGATCCGGTGCCAACTCCGCCGATGGCGGACGATCAATCACCCGCTGCGGAATGGTATAACCTAGCGTATTGCGGTACTCAGCCAACTCAAATACCCGGGTTTTATAAACGTCTTTCAGTGCGCTGTAACCGCCGACCATATCGCCGTATAACGTGGCGTAGCCAACTGCCATTTCGCTTTTATTACCGGTGGTCAGCACCATATAACCGGTTTTATTAGACACCGCCATCAGCAACACACCGCGACAACGCGCCTGTAAATTTTCTTCGGTAGTATCACGCGGTAAACCGTCGAACTGCGGTGCCAGTGCTGCCATAAAGGCGTTGTACATAGGTTCAATCGAAACCGATTCGTAAGCGACCCCCATCCGTTCGGCCTGCTCTGCGGCATCGGCTTTACTCATATCGGAGGTATAAGCAAACGGCATCATGATGGCTTTAACCCGCTCAGGACCAATCGCATCCGCGGCAATTGCCAGTGTCAGCGCCGAATCAATCCCACCCGACAAGCCCAGCACCACCCCTTTAAAACCGTTTTTATTAACGTAATCCCGCACCCCCAGCACCAGAGCATCGTACAACGACGCCAGCTCAGACGTCGCACTGAGCGGCGGCAACGGGCAACTCAGCTGAGTGTCCCACAGCAGCTGAGCACTGTCGGGCTGGTAAGCCGCCAGCTGATGCACCAGCGTGCCATCCGCTGCCACCGCAAACGAGCGGCCATCAAACACCAGCTCATCCTGCCCGCCAACCTGATTGACGTATAACAGCGGTACGTTTAACGCGCGTACATGCTGCTGAATCAACTCAATCCGCTGCTGTTGTTTTTCCTGATGGAAGGGAGAGGCATTCAGGTTCAGTATCATTTCTGCCCCCGCAGCCACACTCTGTTCTGCCGGGCCCTGATGCCAGATATCCTCGCACACCGTCAGCCCGAATCGGCGACCTTTGAGAGTTACCACACAAGGCTGGTCGCCGGCGGCAAAATAGCGTTTTTCGTCAAATACCTGATAGTTGGGTAAACATTGCTTGGCATAACGCCCCAGACATTCCCCCTGATAGTACAGCGCCGCACAGTTCAGTAACCGGCCCTGCTCTTGCCAGGGAAAACCCAGCGCCAGAGCAATATCCTGAGAAACCGGTAACAGCTGTTGCAGCGCCGCTTCCACACGCAATTGCAGACTCGGGCGTAACAACAGATCTTCCGGTGGATAACCGGTCAGCGCCAGCTCACTGAAAACAATCAGCTCGCTGCCCTGATCGGCAGCCTGGCGAGCGGCAGCAATCATTTTTTCAGTATTGCCGGCAATATCACCAACCACAAAATTCAGCTGGCTAAGGGTAATACGCATGGATTCTGGCATGGATGTCTCTCTAAATGGGTGTGGCTCTGGCGAAAATCCTTAAGGCCGCGTATTGTCTGGAAATTCCCCCGACGACGCAAACAGAAGAAACCACTATGCGCCTGGTGCCCAGCGACTTCCTGATTAAAGGTCAGCGACTGCTCCGCCTCTACAGTTATTATTCCCTTTTTCTCGCGCTGTTACTGATTATTGCAGACAGCATCGACCGCCAGGATATTTTACTGGCCGGCAATGCCCCCCGGGTGTTCCTGATCGTTTCTTCGTTGTACGTCATCATCGCGGCCGCGTTTGTGGCGTTTGCCAGCCGTCGTCCAAATCCACATAACGCCATCAGCTATGTGTTTCTGGAGATTGCCCTGCTGTCAGCACTGATGTTTGCCAGCGGCGGCAGTGACTCCGGTTTCAGCAGTCTGATCCTGATCCCGCTGGTAATCTCCAATTTACTGGCACCCGGGGTACTGGGATTTGGTGTGGCCGCCTGGAGCACCCTGGCGCTGTTTTATACCCAACAATATCTGCTGGCCGATCTGGAAGCCCAGAGCATCGTACACTCAGGCCTTCAGGGCGCGTTATTTTTTACCCTGGCCGCCATTACCCAGAGCTTATCCAGCCGGCTGCAAAGCACTTTGTCACTGGCGGATAAACAGGCCACCCGTATCCGCCGGCTGCAGAACTTCAGTAAGACCGCACTGTATGAATTACCGAATGGTGTGATCGCCTGCGATAAAGACCATCAGATTCTGCTGTTTAATCAGCAGGCCAGTCGCTGGTTCGAGCTGAGTGAAGGCGAACCACTGCCAACCCTGCTGCAACAGACCCGACCCGGTGACGTACTGGAGCACCAGCAACTGAATCTGTTAATTAACCGCGTGGCACTGGAACAGGCCGAACCCGGGGATTACCTGCTGTACCTGGAAGACAGCGCCCGCATCAGCGCCGAAGCACAGCAGATTAAACTGGCCTCACTCGGGCGCCTGACTGCCAGCATTGCTCACGAAATCCGCAATCCGTTAAGCGCCCTGCGCCAGGCTGCACAGTTACTGGGCGAGACCGACTACCTGCAACCAGCAGAACAGAAACTGACCCAGATTGCCGAACAACACTGCATGCGCATCAACCGCACCATTGAGGATATTCTGCAACTGTCACGCCGTACCCAGGCGTGCCGGGAAACCCTGAGGCTACGCCCCTGGCTGGTCCATTTTGCCGATCATTTCCGCAACCTGCATGCACAGCAAACCTTTTCGCTGAGGTATCGCTGTGATGAGTCTCTGTTGATTGATTTTGACCCGGATCACCTGCAACAAATTCTGCATAATTTGTGCAGTAATGGTCTGCGTCATGCGTTGCAACACCGCCCGGATAACGCTTGTCTGTACCTGATTGCGCAACAAAAAGACGACAAGGTTCAACTCACCATTGCCGACAACGGCAGCGGTGTTCCAGCAGAGCAACAAAAGCATTTATTTGAACCTTTTTATACCACTGAGCACAACGGCACCGGCCTGGGACTGTATTTGTGTCGCGAGTTGTGTGAAGCCAATCATGCAACAATCCAGTATATTCGTAGCCGCAATCAGACCTGTTTCCGCATTCAGGCCAAATAAACTGTTAATGTCTCCGCATGACCCAGGATCAGAACAGAGAGAAGTAATGAGTCAATACGCCGCCTTAATTATCGACGACGAACCCGACATCCGCGAGCTGATCGCCATGACCCTGGAGCGCATGGATCTGCAGTGTTTTCAGGCCGCTAACGTCAGTGAAGCACTGGCCTTGCTGAAACAACGCCCTTATCACTTCTGCATCACCGATATGAAGCTGCCCGATGGCAATGGCCTGGAGATCATCAATTTCTGCAACGCCCAGCATCCCAATATGCCGATTGCCATGATCACCGCCTTTGGCAACGTTGACCTGGCCGTCAACGCCCTGAAAGCCGGGGCCTTCGATCTGGTGGCAAAACCCATTGATATCGTCCGCCTGCGCGAGCTGGTGCACGCCGCTCTGAGGCTGACCCGGGTACCAGCCAATATTGAAGCCGTTCCTTCCAGCGAAGGGTTATTAGGCCAGTCAGAAGTCATGCATACGCTGAAAGAAAAAATCCGCAAAGTCGCCCGAACCCAGGCACCGGTATTTATTCATGGTGAATCCGGCACCGGCAAAGAGCTGGTTGCCCGGCTGATTCATTATCAGAGCGTGCGCGCCGACCAGCCGTTTATTGCGGTTAACTGCGGCGCCATCCCCAAAGATCTGATGGAAAGTGAATTCTTTGGCCACCGTAAGGGCTCCTTTACCGGCGCCAACAGCGACAAAGCCGGTTTTTTTAAAGCTGCACAGGGCGGCACCCTGTTTCTCGATGAAGTAGCCGAGTTGCCACTGGATATGCAGGCCAAGTTATTGCGTGTCATTCAGGAAAAAGCGGTGCGCAGTGTTGGCAGTGAGCATGAAGAAAGCATCGATGTCCGCGTGGTATCCGCCAGCCACAAAGACCTGCAGCAACTGGTCGATGAAGAAACCTTCCGCCAGGATCTGTTCTTCCGCCTCAACGTCATTCAGGTCAGTGTGCCCAGATTAGCCGAGCGACCAGAAGATATCCCACTGCTCAGCCAGCATTTTATCCGCAAATACGCCCTTGAGTGGGGTATGCCGGAAGTCAGCCTCGACGCTCGCGCGGCCGACGCCCTGCTGCACTACACCTTCCCCGGCAATGTCCGTGAGCTGGAAAATATCCTGCAACGTGCCTTTACCATGGCAGAAGGCGATAGTATTTCACTGGAAGATCTCAGCCTCACTCCCCAGGCGGAACGCATTCAGCCATTGTTAGCAGACACAGACGCCGAACGCATCGAAACCAATAACCTCGAAGCCTATCTGGAAAACATTGAGCGACAGGCCATCACCCAGGCGCTTGAAGCCACACGCTGGAATAAAACCGCCGCCGCCGAAAAACTGGGCATCAGTTTTCGCGCCCTGCGCTACCGCTGTAAGAAGCTGGCAATCGACTGAAAATCACACAAAACTCCGAGTGACAGGGATATCCCAGCCGCTATATTGACAACAGGTTTCCAGGGAAGGTTACTATGTTGACTATCAGAAGAGGACAGGCATTTGTCCTGATTGAACTTATTATCGTTGTTGTTATCAGCGCCATTATCGCCACCATTGGCGTGCCGGCCTATCAACGCTTTACCCAGAATATGCAGGCCCGACAAGAGATCGCCCGCCTGAAGCTGGTTGTTGATTTCACCCGTAACCGGGCAGTTGCAACCACCTCCAGAACCACCCTATGTCCGCTCGACAGTTCCGGACAATGTATCAATGACTGGAATAACGCTCTGAGTGTCTTTAACGATAAAAACAATAATCGTCGCCTCGACAGTGATGAAGCGCAACTCACCAGCATTGCAGCAACAACAGACCCCGCCATACTCAGATCTTTTAACGGGTCTGTCATCAGCTTTGATGATCGGGGCTTTGCCGGCTCACATACCGGATCGCTCAGTTATTGCCTGCAGGGCCAGATAACCCGTGGCGCGGTATTTATCATCTCCCGCATTGGCCGGGTCAGGGCCGGTTATGATCAGAATGATGACAACCTGCCAGAACTGCCAGACGGCAACAACATCCCCTGCCCGGCAGGTTGAAATGACCGCTTACTTCAGCAGATCATGCCATTAGTCGGCCAACTATGGAAGTTGCAACTCAGCGGCTTAATATAGCCTTATAACTCTGTATACGGGTCACTTTTATGGTCATCACCAAGACACTCCGCCGATACCCCGGATCAATGAGCCTGAAGCATCGTGGCTCGGCACTGATCATCAGCCTGATTATTCTCAACGTTATTACACTGGGCGCGATGGTTGCGATTCAGCGCTCAACGGTACAGATCCGCATGATCAGCAACCTGCAACACCAGCAGGAGATCCACAACGCGACCTTAGGTACACTGAACTACCTGTATGACCAGCTGGAAAACAACACGTTATTGCAAAATCAGGTCATTATTAAAGCAGAAACCCTGTATCAGCAGTCGCTCGAAAGCACCGGGGAAAACAGTATTGACCCGAAATACGATCCGTTTGCAGCATTCGCTGCGCTAACGCAGCCCACTTTCCAGAGCAAAAGTATTAAACAAGATGGCATCTCGGCCAAGGTCCGCAGTTTGCCCAGCCCTGCCGGGGCACAGTTTTATCTGAAAGGTAAAGGTGGCTGTGGTAATGGCTGTAGTGTGCGCCACGCAGCGATTAACGTCACCACCGTCAGTAAAAACGATACCATCACCCGTTCACAGGAAATTGGCGTGCGTCGCCTCGCTCCGGGAGGAACCGCACAATGACTTTACACCCTGAAACTCAAGTTAGTAAAAACACGATCTGCAAGCTGGAGGAAATGTTATGAAACTGTATTGGTTATCGATTATTGCCTTCGGCTTGCTGTCAGCGAGACTGGCTTATGCGGATGACACTGAAATATACCGCAACACCAAAACTCGTATTAATCCGAATGTGATTTTCCTGATTGATACCTCAGGAAGTATGACCTGGTCTGCAGGTGACAAATCACGAATTGAGGTAGTCAAGTCAGCGGCAAATGCCGCGATTAACAATCTCAAAGTATCGGAACCCATTAATATCGCCATCATGCGGTTCGATGACAGGTACAGGACCTATCAGGGTGGTTATGTTATTGAACATTTTACTCCAACTGACTCAGCCTCAAATAAACAACAGCTGATAGATACCATCAGCTCTCTCAGCTATTCCAATATTGGTGGTGGCACCCCACTTACCGAGTCTTTTTATGAGGCGGCCCGCTATATGCGAGGAGACTCAACCTATTATGGCACGCCTGACTCTGACAGATACAGAAGTGTTATCAATGGCGGAAACAGCTACACATATAAGAGGAATTATGGCAGCGTCGCTGAAAGCGTCTATACAAACAACTCCAGGTATTATTACAGAACCCCGGTAACAGCAACCTGCCAGAAAAACCATATTGTTTTATTTACTGACGGGGATCCTTCCTCAGATAACAGCGCAAATTACAGAATTCAGAATTTGGTCGATAATATGACATTACCTAATGCACTCGATGACGATTGTTCAGGTGATGGTGGTTGCGCTGATGAGCTTGCTTATTGGTTACAAAACACGGATCACTTTCAGGATTCAAGTTTAACCGGTCAATCTGACCCCAATGCCAGTGAAACGGATCAGAAAATATTTGTCCACACCGTAGGCGGTTTCTCCGGCATTAGCCAATCAGGTGAGCAACTACTGAATAACATTGCAAAGTATGGTCACCCGTTAACCAAAGACCACCTGAATGATGATGGGTCTTCTAAACATTATTATGCGGCCAGCGACGAGGCCAGTTTAACTACAGCACTTAACAATGTATTTGGTGGAATTTCCAACTCCGCTGGCAACTTCGCAGCCCCGGTGGTTGCAGTCAACGCCTTTAACAGCCTGGAGCACCGGGAAGAGCTGTATTATTCTGTATTCCAGCCAGCCGAATTACCTGGCTGGTCAGGTAATATTAAACGTTACAAAATGAGCTCCTCCGGACAAATTCTGGATGCGGATGATCAGCTAGCCATCAACCCGGATACTGGTTTCTTCAAAGATTCCGCCAAAAGCGTTTGGACTCAGGGATCAGCTGACGGCGCAGTTGTGACCAAAGGAGGTATTGCCAATCGTTTACCCGCTAACCGTAAGATTTATACCCGCCTGCTTGGCACTGGAAATATCATCAGTGTAACTAACGCAGTGAATGAGAATAATACGGCTCTCACCAGTGCTCTGCTGGAAACCAAACTTCCGGTTGGCAGTAGCCTGAGCAGCAGCGAACGAAATAACGTATTAAAATGGGCAAGAGGCCTTGATCCGGAAAGTGACACGGCCCGGAAATCCATGGCGGACCCGTTGCACGGCAACCCGGTTATGGTGAGTTACCGCGACAGCAGCAATAATATCTCCGACATTCTGTTCAGTGGTACTAATGTCGGTTATATTCATGCGATTGATCCACAAGAAACAAACCCGGAAGAACTCTGGGCTTATATCCCCAAAGAGCTGTTAGGCAACTTGGCAGCTTACCAGCAGGGACGCTCCCGCTTGCAGAAAGTCTATGGTATTGATGGCCCGATGAGCCTGTACCATCAGGATAACAATCAGGATCGCATAGTGGATACTGGCGATAAGGCCTATCTGATCGCTGGTATGCGTCGTGGTGGATCATCCTATTATTTCCTGGACGTATCATCCAAGAAGTCACCCAGCCTGAAAGCACAAATTAACGCTGGCGACAGTGGTTTTGAGGAACTGGGACAAACCTGGTCAAAAATGATCCCGGCCAGAGTTAGCTGGAATGGCAAAGTAACTGATGTCTTTTTCTTTGGTGGCGGCTACGATGTTGATGAAGATAGCGCCAAAACACGCCAGGTTCATGATCAGGGCAACGCCATTTACATGATCAGTGCGCCAACAGCGACCAAAGGGCCGGAACTACTCTGGAAAGCAACCGGAGCAAGTTCAAACAGCAAAGGGAAAACCTACAGCGAAATGGATTCCAGTTTCGCAGCTGACCTGACTCTGATTGATAATGATGGTAACGGTACGGTTGATTTATTATATGCTGCCGATATTGGTGGTCGCCTGTGGCGTTTTGATATCGATAAAGCCAACACAGGCGCAAACAGCTTTGCAGATGGCGGAGTGATTGCAGACTTTAACGACGGTAGCGAAACCGGCAACCGCCGTTTCTTTACCCAGCCTGATGTTGTGTATACCGAATATGGCTTCTTTAAAACGACAGACCCTTCAGATTCCACTAAAACGGTAACAACTAAAAAAGGTCGCTATCAGATTTCAATCGGTTCTGGTTTCCGTGCAGACCCACTGAATAAAGTGGTGCAGAACAAGATCTTTATTATTAATGATTTCGATATCGATGGTGCACCAGGCTCAGGTTACACCAAACTGGGTCTTTCAGACCTGGCTAACCTCAGCAATTATAGTAACTCCAGCTATGCTCAACAAAAAAATGGTGCCTATTACTCTTTGAGTCGTGCGGGTGAAAAGGTGCTCAGCTCAACTCTGACAGTAAATGATGTTATTTATGTCCCGACTTTCCGGCCTTCGGACAGTAACGTTAATGTTGGCTGTGAACCCGACTCTGGTCAGGCCAGCCTGATCAAGATACAACCAGTCAATGATCCGGATGACACTGAGCGTCAGGTTGATACCATTGCTCTGAAGCAAGGTGGTATTGTTCCTGAACCGGTCCTGGTATTTCCACCAAAGGATAAGAGTGGAAGCAGTACAGCATCAGGAGCACCTGTAATTGCCATCGGTACCGAAATCGAAGATATCACTGGTGACTTTAATGCCTTCCAGAAAACCTACTGGAAGGAAAACTAGTTTATGCCAGCTGCAGTAAACAAAGGGTTTACCCTGATTGAAACCATGATTGTTATTGTTATCGCTGCCATACTTTTTGTAGCGGTAATGCCAACACTCAGCAGTATGCCAGCCAATGGGCTGGCAGATAGAATACACCGGGATCTGGAAAATGATTTACGTTATGCCCGTGGCCGGGCATCTACGGCAGGGGTCATAATTAACTTTGTTCCGCTTAATGACTGGCAGAACGGCTGGCAAATAAAAGATAACGACGACAATATCATTCGCGAACGAAAACTGGATATTCCAACCGGTGCAGTTTCCAGCACTGATCTGGACAGCAGTAAACCGCTGGTTTTTGACCCTAATGGCAGAACCAGCGCTGAAGTAAGCATTACGATTAAAGTTCCGGAATGTACCGGGCTCAGGCAGCGCACACTGATGATTAATCGCATTGGACAGATTCTGTTAACCGGAGAAGCCAAATGTCCTTAAAAAACCAAGGTATTACGCTGATCGAAGTAATGGTAACGCTGGCAATCACGACAACCGGGCTACTTGGTATCAGCGCCTTACAACTGCAGTCTAACAGAGCAAATCAGGATTCTGGTAATCGTTCCCAGGCAGTCTGGATGCTGGAAGACCTTGCCAACCGCATCAATGCAAACAGCACCTCCTGGCAGAACTACGATACTAGCGGTGTATACAGCTGCCCCAGTTCACCACCGACCCGTTGTGCCGATTACTACTCAGGCGGAAGCAAAACAAGTTCTGCAGCCTGTACGTCGGCCCAGATAGCCGCTTTTGATCTATGGGATGTTGCTTGTCCCCACAGTGAAACTATTTCGGTTAATGGAAAAACGGTAAAAATCAGACAATCTTACGCCGACTTTATCAGTAACCCAAAACTGTCTGTCACCACCTCCGCCATTAATAACCAGGCAACGATCTCATTAACCTGGGACGCAAGGACCTCTGGTACCGATGGCAATGGCAATACACAATTCATCATTGATGAAAGCAGCAGCAACCGCTCTGTGACACTGACAAGGCAGGTACAACTATGAAAATAACACGCCAGTCTGGCATGTCACTCATTGAGTTAATGTTAGCTGCGGCACTGAGCCTGATTATTTCGTATTTCATAATGAATATTATGATAACCAGTTCGCGCACCACCTCCACTGCCGAGGGTTTGTCCCAGGCTCAGGAAACCGGACGCCTGGTAATGGACTGGCTGGATGGTGAGATATCGATTGCGGGTTATAACAGCAACTATAAATCTACCGCATCAATGGCTCCGATGGCAGCATTGTGTACTTCAACAGATGTTCCTCCCGCTAATAATGCGCACTGTACATTTGATGCCACCAACAATACTAATGGCGGAGACCGGTTGGCTATTATACGTACTACGGGTGGTGATTCTGCGGCGGAAAGGGATTTACGAACCTGTGGTGGTGAGAAACTGGACACAACAATCACTGATGACATGAAGCAAGTGATCGATGTTTATTGGGTCAGTCTGAATACCGGCGACACCGATCCAACGAACGACTACCAGTTTCGCTGTGTGACATACGATGAAGCGGGTATCAAACAAGGTAGTGCTCAAACCATAGCTAACGGTATCGAGAGCATGCAGATTTTAGTTGGTGTCAGTGATGGCAGTGGTACTGGCAATATGGTGAATTTTATTTCGGCCAACCGGGTTGCTGACTGGAATTCGGTTACTGCGGTGCGTATCGCTCTGTTAGCCAGAGAGTTTTCCGAAAATAATACACTCAGCCAGGAAAGCAGAGCTTACGGCCTGCTGGACTCAGTCCCCGCAGATTATGACGACACAATAGCCCGCTATGTACAAAATGGTACTATCTGGTTCCCAAATACGAAAAAAATGTAATGGACATCCCCATGAACAGTAAAGGCATTACTATCCTTGAACTGATGGTCACATTGGCCATCATCGCAATCCTATTCTCGTACGCAGTCCCTTCTTACCGTAACTACACCATGCGAGCAGACCGCACCGATGGCCTGGAAAGTATCCAGGCGATTATGAATGCTCAGGAACGATACTACGCCGAGAATATGACTTATGCTGACAGCCTTACCAAACTGGGCATGGCAAGCAGCAGCTATACCACACCGAAAGAGCACTATAAAATTTCTGTCGAAAAGTGCACAGGAATGGAATACACCCAGTGTGTGCAATTAAAAGCCACCGCACAAGACAGCCAAACTAAAGACGGTGACCTGATTTTTAACACTGCTGGCAAGCAGGTTCGAAAAGTCGGAACCGAAGAACACGATCTTTAATCCGCTTCAACCAGCCTCAATTCCTTGGGCAGAGAAAACACCACATTTTCTTCCTGCCCCTGGAGTTCCTGCGGTTGCTCTCCGCCCAGTTCAACCAGTTTATTTACCACTTCTTTGACTAACACTTCCGGCGCGGATGCACCGGCAGTAATACCCACCGCTTTAACATTTGTCAGCCAGTCCGGCTGAATTTCATCCGCATTATCGATCAGGTAAGCTTTCGCCCCCATACGCTCTCCCAGTTCACGCAGGCGATTGGAGTTAGAGCTGTTCGGTGAGCCAACCACCATTAATAAATCACAATCAGCAGCCAGCTGTTTAACCGCATCCTGACGATTCTGAGTGGCGTAACAGATATCATCTTTACGCGGCCCTTCGATATGTTCAAATTTATTGCGCAGTGCATCAATCACCACGGCGGTATCATCCATCGATAATGTCGTTTGTGTAACAAAGTAGAGCTTTTCAGGGTTATTTACCTGGAGTGCAGCAACATCAGCCTCGTCTTCAACCAGATAAATATTGCCGCCATTGGAATAATCGTACTGACCCATAGTGCCTTCAACTTCCGGGTGACCTTTATGGCCAATCAGAATGCACTCACTGCCATCGGCGCTATAGCGACTGACTTCAAGATGTACTTTGGTTACCAATGGACAAGTCGCATCAAAGACTTTTAAACCACGATCTTCTGCGTTTTTTCGTACCGCCTGAGATACACCGTGGGCAGAAAAAATAACAATGCAGTTATCCGGCACTTCATCCAGCTCGTCGACAAAAATGGCACCACGCTCACGTAAGCCGTTTACCACAAACTTGTTATGCACCACTTCATGACGTACATAAATCGGTGGTTCAAACAGATCGAGCGCGCGGTTAACAATGTCGATAGCGCGATCGACGCCAGCACAAAAACCGCGTGGATTCGCGAGTTTAATCTGCATCTTTCACCTCCGGCCGAACCTCCAGAATCTGCACTTCGAAGATCAGCGTTTTACCCGCTAATGGATGATTAAAATCCACGGTGACCCAATCACCTTCCACTTTATCAATGACTCCTGGCAACTCCTGGCCCTGTGCATCAGCGAAGGAAACCATCAATCCCGGCGCGACTGGCATATCAACCGGAAAATCTTTGCGTTTCATTTCCTGCTGGTTTTGTGGATTAGGCTGGCCGAACGCTTTTTCCGGCGGCACTTCGAATAATTTTTTATCACCCGTGGTTAAACCCAGCAAATACTCTTCAAAGCCGGGCAATAAATTGCCATCACCCAATACAAATGAAGCCGGCTCACGCTCAAAGGTGGAGTCCACAACCTGATCTTCCGCCAGCTTCAGCGCGAAGTGCATGGTGATTTGGCTGCCTTGCTGAATAATCGCTACAGACATAATTTTTAGTACCTTTGAGTATTAGCAGCGGAGTTACTGCTCAAGAAATATCGATTCGTACACCAACGGTATTTTTCAGCCGCCGGATCGGACGGCACATCCATGTGCCGACGATCCTTACGCAACATCCTGTTGCTGCTTTGACAAACACCGATGATGCACTTCTCTGAATTTAAATCTCAGGAAGCTTTCTGCTGAGCTTCCCGCTTACCTTCTAATACAACATCGATGGCCATCATAATAGCACCAACAGTAATAGCCGAGTCGGCCAGATTAAATGCCGGAAAATACGATTGTTGCCAATGCACAGAAATAAAATCAATCACATGACCATAAACCAGACGGTCAAATAAATTTCCCAGCGCACCACCCAGAATCAGGGTTAGCGCCACCGGTAGCCAGACCTGAGTACGCGGTAGTTTTTTCAGCCAGACAACCAGAACCGCACTGACACCAAGCGAAATGGCGGTGAAAAACCAGCGCTGCCAGCCACTTTCGTTGGCCAGGAAACTAAACGCCGCACCGCGGTTGTACAGCAAAGTAAAATCCAGTACAGGCAGCAGATATACCGGCTTGCCGTAGCTCAGCAAAGCTTCGGCGATCTGCTTGGTCGCGATATCCAGTACAAATACCGCCAGCGCCAGCCATAACCAGATTAATGCAGAACGTTGTTGTGTCATCATTTATCTCTAATCGTTTTACAAGCTGCTGCAACGTGCTAATGAAAGCACCTTGCAGCCGGTTGTCAGGCGTAGTGGCGAACTTCGCCGCTACCTTCTACATTTTCAACACAACGACCACACAGAGTCGGATGTTGTTCGTTTTGGCCAACATCATCACTGTGGTGCCAGCAACGTTCACACTTGGCTTTATCTGAAGCAACAACCGCAACCCGTAAACCTTCCAGTTCGGTTGCTTCGCCCGCGTTCGCATCAAAGCCGGCAACCGACGCACCGGAAGTAATCAACACGAAACGTAACTCATTGCCCAGTTTATCCAGCTGCGCCTTGAGATTGTCACTGGCAAACAGCTCGACTTCAGCGCTCAGGCTGGCGCCAATGGTTTTATCTGCGCGTGCCTTTTCCAACACACCGTTAACGGCCGCTTTCGCTGCCAGAATATCTTTCCAGAAAGCGTCATCGAACTCGCCGCTGACCGTTTCCGGGAAGCCGGTGTACCACTCGCTCAACATGACAGACTCTTCACGCTCAGAGCCTGCCGCCGCCAGGCATTCCCAGATTTCTTCTGCGGTAAACGACAATACCGGTGCAATCCAGCGCGCCATCGCTTCCAGTACATGGAACAAGGCTGTTTGGGCACTGCGACGAGGTAAGCTGTCGGCCTTACAGGTGTACTGACGGTCTTTGATCACGTCGAGGTAAAACGCACCCAGCTCTGTCACACAGAAATTCATCAGGGTCTTAGTCAGGGTTTTAAAATCGTAATCCTGGTAATAACCAACCACTTTCTGCTGCAGCTCACGGGTGTAGCTAACGATCCAGGCGTCCAGTGGCAACAGGTCTTTACCATCGACCATATCAGTAGCGGCATTAAAACCATTAATATTGGCCAGCAGGAAACGACAGGTATTACGCACTCGGCGATAAGCATCGGCGTTACGTTTCAGAATTTCATCCGACACCGTCATTTCACCACTGTAATCGGTATCGGCAACCCACCAACGCAGAATGTCGCCACCCAGTTTGTTCATCACTTCCTGTGGCTCAACCGTGTTACCCAGCGATTTGGACATCTTGCGGCCATTGGCATCAACGGTAAAACCGTGGGTCAGCACAGTTTTATAAGGTGCCTGACCATGTGCAGCGACTGACGTTAGCAATGAGCTCTGGAACCAACCACGATGCTGATCCGAACCTTCGAGGTATAAATCGGCCGGGAATTGCAATTCAGCGCGCTCTTTACATACCGCAGTGTGAGTCACACCGGAGTCGAACCAAACATCCAGCGTATCGTTAACTTTAACGTAATCAGCCGCGTCAGCCCCCAATAGCTCTTCAGCCTGAAGTTCAAACCAGGCATCAATGCCTTTTTCTTCAACCTTGAGGGCCACTTTTTCGATCAGGGCCGCAGAATCCGGATGCAGCGCACTGGTTTCTTTATGCACAAATAACGCAATTGGCACGCCCCAGGTACGCTGGCGGGAAATACACCAATCAGGCCGATCGCTCATCATGCCTTCGATACGTGCTTTACCCCACCCCGGACGCCATTCAATGGTGTTATCCACTTCGTGCATCGCCTGTTCCAGCAATCCGGCCTGCTTCATACTGATAAACCACTGTGGCGTGGCACGGAAAATAATCGGTGACTTGTGACGCCAGCAATGCGGGTAGCTGTGAGTGATGTTGGCTTTTTTCAGCAATGCACCTTTTTCTGCCAGAATTCCCAACACCCGGAAATTACCTTTATCACGGGTGCTCAGGCCGGTCAGTTCCAGCGCTTGTAACGCAGGGTTAGCAATAAAGTTACCCTGATTATCCACCAGCATCTGCTCGGAGCTGATGCCAAAGGTATTCGAGACGTTGTAATCGTCAACGCCGTGCATCGGAGCGGTGTGTACCGCACCGGTACCGGAATCAGCGGTAACGTGATCACCGGTGATAACAGGCACCTGCTTAGTTGCAGCAGCGTCGCCAGCCGGCATAAACGGATGGCTGACGCGGAACGGCGCCTCCTGTTGCTCAGGCAACTGGCCAAAAGCAGCACCCTTAGCAGTTGCCAGTACCTCATAGGTTTCAATGCCATAACGTTGCATGGCGTCGTTCACCAGATCGGCCGCTAACAGCAATATTTCGTTCTGCTCTTTAAGTAACACCAACGAGTAATCGAGCGTTGGATGCACGGAAACCGCTTCATTAGCTGGCAGGGTCCACGGCGTGGTGGTCCAGATCACAATGCTCACTGGCTTGTCAGCGTGGCCTGCATCCGCCGCAAATGCCGCCAGGACGGCAGCGCTGTCGGGGAAGGTAAATTTAACGTCGATGGCGATGGATTTTTTATCCTGATATTCCACCTCAGCTTCCGCCAGCGCAGAACCACAGTCGCTGCACCAGTTAACCGGTTTAAAGCCTTTATGCAGATGACCCTTATCGATGATGCTGCCCAGCGTACGGATGATGTTGGCTTCAAACTTGAAGTCCATGGTCAGATAAGGATTTTCCCAATCGCCCAAAACCATCAGACGCTTGAAATCCTGGCGTTGGCCATCCACCTGTTCGGCAGCGTATTCACGGCAATGCTTACGGAATTCACTGGCGCTGACCACTTGCCCTTCCGCATTAATGGCGCCAACTTTGCCGACCTTTTCTTCCACTTTTAATTCGATCGGCAAGCCATGACAGTCCCAGCCAGGAATATAGGGCGCATCTTTACCACCCAGTGTCTGCGACTTAACAATAATATCTTTCAGCACCTTATTGACTGCATGACCAATATGGATCTTGCCATTCGCGTACGGCGGGCCATCGTGCAGAATAAACGGATCACGGCCGGCACGGGCTTCACGAATTTTCTGGTACAGGCCGATCTGCTCCCAGCGCGCCAGCAGCTCAGGCTCGCGTTTTGCCAGGTTGCCGCGCATCGGAAAATCCGTATCCGGCAGGTTAAGAGTCGACTTGTATTGGCTTTCCACTTTGTCGTTCATAGCAGGGTCACTTATTGATTGCGCCATCATTGGCGACAGCTTCGGTTACTTTAGCTTCGTTCGGCAGTTACTTTTTAATGATAAAAGCATCAAATGCTACGAAATGAATTTGGCATTGCGGCAAAATATTGTTTCGCCGCCTGTTTATCCCGCTCAATGGCGTTTTGTAAGGCATCCAGGCCGTCAAACTTCTGCTCCTCACGGATTTTGTGCAGGAACTCAACCGTCAGGTGCTGATAATACAAATCCCCCTTAAAACCAAACAGGTGAACTTCCAGCGATGGCTCCGGCTGGCCGGCAACCGTCGGTTTAATACCAACATTGGCGACAGCAAAATATTCATTGCCTGCACGGGCAGAAGATTGATCATCCAGATAAACACGCACAGCGTACACACCGGACAGAGGTAACTTAGCGCGCTTGATCATGACGTTGGCTGTCGGAGTATCGAGCGTGCGCCCTAACTGACGGCCAAAAGCCACCCGGCCACTCATGCAGTAGTTGCGTCCTAATAAACGCCCGACGCGGCTGAGATTATTGCTGGCCAGCTCACTGCGCACCCGGGTACTGCTGACCCGTTCACCATCCAGTTCCAGTGTTGGCGTATCCTGTACCAGAAAACCCGCGGCTTCCCCCGCCTGCTGCAGCAACTGATAATCGCCGCTGCGATCGCAGCCAAAACGGAAATCATCGCCGACAATCAGGTGGCGGACTTTCAGGCCATCCACCAGGATCTGCTGGATAAACTCAGCGGCTGGCATAGAACGCAGGGCCTGGTTAAACGGCAGGCACAACACATAATCCACCCCGTATGACGCCAGATCCTGGAACTTCTCACGCAGATTAGCCAGCCGTGGCGGTGCCACATCCGGGGCAAAAAACTCTTTCGGCTGGGGCTCAAACATCATCACCAGCGTCGGTACCGTTTGCTGCGCAGCCGCCTTCCTGAGTGATTTAAGGATGGCCTGATGCCCGAGGTGCACACCATCAAAGTTCCCGATGGTGGCCACGCACCCGGGAAAATCAGCTGGAATGGTATGTAGTCCGCGTAAAACACGCATCAAAGCAAAACCCGCGAAAAAACGAAAAGGCCGGATTATAGCCAACCCGTCGCCCGGGTGACAGTCATTTTGCGGTCAGATTTTGGTCAACAGCCAGGAAAGCAGTCAGCTTTTCCTCATATCAGAAAAGCTGACCCTTCAAATGACGCGGACGCAGACCTGCGGCAATCAGAATCACGAAATACACCAGTACACCGGCCGCCACAATCAGCGCCATCCAGCTGCTGCGCTGCAGCGTGCTCCATTCGAGCCACTGCTGTACATCCCCCATCAGCCAGAACATCAGCGTAAACAGCGCGGCATTCGCAACCAGTGCTTTCAATGCAAACGATAACCAGCCCGGCTGGGCCGTATAAACCCCCTGCTGGCGCAAGCCGCGATACAACATAAAGGCATTAAAATAGGCCGATAACGAGGTCGCCAGCGCCAGACCAACGTGCTGCAGCGGAAACACCAGCGCCAGGTTCAGCAACATATTCACCACCATCGCCTGAATACCAATTTTGACCGGGGTTCTGGTGTCCTGGCGGGCATAATAGCCCGGCGCCAGCACTTTGATCATCATAAAGGCCAGCAAACCAGAACCATACGCCTGCAGGCTGAGCGTCATTTTACCGACATCGTACGCAGTGATTTCACCATGGTAAAAAATGGTCGCCATCAACGGCGTCGCCAAGGTCACCAGCGCCAGTGCCGCCGGCAGCGCCAGCAGAAACACCATACGAATGGCCCAGTCCAGCGTTCGGGCAAAGCCCTCCCCCTGCTGCGCTGCATGTTTATTCGATAACGCCGGCAAAATCACCACACCAATAGCAATGGCAAAAATACCCAGCGGCAGGTTGTTCAGGCGATCGGAATAATACAACCAGCTGACACTGCCACTTTCCAGAAACGATGCCAGCAAGGTGTCCAGCAGCAGGTTGATCTGACTCACCGACACACCGAATAACGCCGGAATCATCAGCTTACCGATACGGCGTACCCCCTCATCTTTTGGCTGATATTGCGGCCGCACCAACAATCCCAGGCGTGCAACAAACGGCAGCTGAAATAACAGCTGCACAGCACCCGCCATAAAGACCCCCCAGGCCAGAGCAAACAGTGGCTCGACAAACCAGTCTGTCATCACCACCACAGAAAAAATCAGACAGAGGTTCAGCAGCACCGGAGTAAACGCCGGCACAGCAAAACGGCCATAAGCATTCAGCACACTGCTGGCGAATGCCGTGAGGGAAATAAAGGCCAGATAAGGAAAGGTGATACGCAACAGCTCAGCGGTCAGGGCAAATTTTTGCGGGTCGTCGCGAAACCCCGGGGCAAACACCCAGGGCAGATAATCCGCCCCTAACAAGGCCAGCGCAGTGATTGCCAGCAACGCCAGCCCCAATACACCCGACACCCGGGCGATCAGCAGCTTAACCTCAACCAGACTGCGCTGGGTTTTGTATTCACTTAACACCGGCACAAAGGCGACGGAAAACGCACCTTCAGCAAACAAACGACGGAAGAAGTTGGGAATCTTAAAGGCGACAAAGAAGGCGTCAGCACGGGCGCCAAAGTACTGAGCGACCATCACATCGCGCACCAGACCGAGCACACGGCTGAGCAGCGTCATGACACTGACAATGGAAGAGGATCTCAGCAGGCTACCGCCCTTACTGGCTGCCTCAACGTTTTCGCTTTGTTGTTGTGGTGCTTCTTTATCCATCCGACTTTCACCAATACCGCAGGAGGGGGGCCCTGCCCCGAACAAACGATTTTTCAGTTATCGCGGACAAGGTCCGCTCCCACCATTTAGCTCATACACCGCCAAACGCAGCTGTAGGAGGGGACCCTGTCCCCGAACAAACGATTTTCAATTATCGCGGACGAGGTCCGCTCCCACCGTTTAGCTCATACACTGCCAAACGCAGCTGTAGGAGGGGGCCCTGCCCCGAACAAACGATTTTTCAATTATCGCGGACAAGGTCCGCTCCCACCGTTTAGCTCATACACTGCCAAACGCAGCGGTAGGAGGGGACCCTGTCCCCGAACAAACGATTTTTCAGTTATCGCGGACAAGATCCGCTCCCACCGTTTAGCTCATACACCGCCAAACGCAGATGTAGGAGGGGACCCTGTCCCCGATCAAACGATTTTTCAATTATCGCGGACAAGGTCCGCTCCCACCGTTTAGCTCATACACTGCCAAACGCAGCTGTAGGAGGGGACCCTGTCCCCAAATAAACGATTTTTCAATTATCGCGGACGAGGTTCTCTCCCACCGTTTAGCTCATACACCGCCAAACGCAGCTGTAGGAGGAGACACTGTCCCCGAACAAACGATTTTTCAGTTATCGCGGAAGAGGTCCTCTCCCACCGTTCAACTCATACACCGACAAGCGCAGTTGTAGGAGGGGACCCCGTCCCCGATCAAACGATTTTTCAATTATCGCGGACGAGGTTCTCTCCCACCGTTTAGCTCATACACCGCCAAACGCAGTTGTAGGAGGGGACCCTGTCCCCGAACAAACGATTTTTCAATTATCGCGGACAAAGGTCCGCTCCCACCGTTTAGCTCATACACCGACAAACGCAGTTGTAGGAGGGGACCCTGTCCCCGAACAAACGATTTTCAATTATCGCGGACGAGGTCCGCTCCCACCGTTTAGCTCATACACCGACAAACGCAGCTGTAGGAGGAGACACTGTCCCCGAACAAACGATTTTTCAGTTATCGCGGAAGAGGTCCTCTCCCACCGTTCAACTCATACACCGACAAGCGCAGTTGTAGGAGGGGACCCCGTCCCC
>NZ_JBHRYB010000013.1:0-604067 GCF_042648445.1 Bacterioplanoides pacificum | reverse complement strand
TAGGGCCCTTGAAGACTACAAGGTTGATAGGTCAGGTGTGTAAGCGTTGCGAGGCGTTGAGCTAACTGATACTAATTGCCCGTGAGGCTTGACCATATAACACCCAAACTTGGGTGGGAGCCTTTAGTTAAACACTAAAGAGCACAAGCCAGCTCTGAATAAAACAGAGTAACAAACAATCGGCACCGCCGGTTCGTTTGAGAATCTCTTTTTAAGTGAACAACTTAAAAAAACTCATGTATCCAACCTTATTTGCAACGTAGTCGCAGAAAGCGTAAGACGGCCACAATGCATACAAGTTTGCTTGACGACAATAGAGCTGTGGAACCACCTGAATCCATTCCGAACTCAGAAGTGAAACGCAGCATCGCCGATGGTAGTGTGGGGCTTCCCCATGTGAGAGTAGGTCATCGTCAAGCTTTTATCCAAAAGCCCTGATCATGTAAATGGTCAGGGCTTTTCTCGTTCTGGCTTGCCTTAATTATCGCGGACAGGGTCCGCTCCTACCTGTAGCAACTACGATGACTACACATCGCGGACAGGGTCCGCTCCTACCTGTAGCAACCACGATGAATACACATCGTGGGAGGGGACCTTGTCCCCGAAAAGTGTCACCGTTAAGCCGGATCAATGATCCCCTGAGCGATCATCTCCAGTGCTGTAATGCTTTTGGGAAAGTCCGCTCCTACCTGTAGTAACCAGCTACTGGATGAAAGTGACTGCTTTATTTGCTATTATCACGGCGTCTGCATATACATATAGGAGTTCTGCAGACGGGGATGAAGGGAAATCATACAAACCTCAGTTTCAGCGACGATTAAGCTGATCATCCGGTGTTTCATGTGCCGCCCGAAGGCACTTGTGGTACCCGGCCGCTTTCCTCTCATCGAACTTTTCATTGTTAAAACCGGCTCTGGATTACCGGAGGAGATGGATATGAAAAAAACAGCTAAGTTTGCTTTATCAGCAGCTACTCTGTTGCTGGCAAGTTGTGGTGGCGACTCATTTGATTTCGACTTACCACAAGCGGATGCCGCGAAAAAAGATGAAATTTTCAGCACGGATAGTTATGACATTTATGTGCCGGACGGAATGGGATCACTGACCGCGACAGATCCTTATTTTGATGGTCACGTTTTTTCCGCCGGTGATTCTCTGGCTAATATCCCTTCATCGGTGGTGACAACCTACTCTGCCAGGGATGTCGTTGCTTTTATAGCTGAGCGTGATGCCTATTCTGGCGAGATGGATGTAGATGATGTTGTCGAGACCGTCAAAAGCAGCCTGGGGTTAAATAACCTGGCGACGGTTTTCAAGCAAGACCTGAACACTAATGAGGTGATTGCGACTTATCTCTATTCTGGCTCGGTTACTCAGACGGTGACAGAGTTGGCTACGGTAATGATCAACGGTGCTGCGTTGGAACAGTCCTCTGAGAGTGGTGAACTGACAACGCCACCACAACCACTGGAAGGCGAAGCCAGTGCCACCGAATTTCAGGTATTGATTGGTGTTTCTTATCGCGAAGCGGAAGCAGACAGTGAAGAAAATAATAATGTTCTGATTCTTGCGGCGGTTGTGCCGAATGAAATGGCTAATGCCTATGCCTCTGTATCACAAGGGATAACCAGTACTTCTTCGGTCAGTAATAAAGGCGATGTTATTTTATCTGGTGGTGAACGTTTCTCCGCTAAAGGCTCGACCGATAAAGCCGACTTTCTGTTCGTAATTGATAACTCAGGCAGTATGAGCGACGATCAGGATGCCATCAGTACCGCCGTTGATGCTTTTGTAAATGCGATTACAACCAGCGGCCTGGATGCAGAGTTTGCAACCATAACGACAGATTCTTCAGAGTTAATTGATAGCAATGCAGACGGTGGCTTCACAGCGTCTACCGAAGAACTGAAAGCAGACGTCAAACCGGGTACCGGTGGCAGTGCAACAGAAAGTGGTATTTATCATGCTGAGCAGGCGCTGTTTGATACGGCGCTGGGTGATGCTCAATCTGGTTCAGTCGTTACTGCAGGTTATCCGCGTGCAGATGCTTCTGTATCTGTGATTATGTTATCTGATGAATCAGACCAATATTCACGTTATGCCAGTAATAGCACAGCGTTTGATCTGGCCAATAACCTGTTTATTGATCGTAATTATCAGGTGTATTCCATCGTTAAAGATGATTATCGCGGTGAGGATTATATCGAGCTTTCTAATAACACGGCAGGTAGTTATGCCGATATTGATAACCTTCAGGTATTTGACACTATCATGGAAAAAATTGCGTTAAATGCCGGCAGTGCCAGCTCCAGGATTACACTGGCGCAACCGATTATCCGCAATACGCTGGAAGTTAGTGTCGAAGGAAATCTGGTAAACGAAAGCTCTGTGAATGGTTGGCAATACAATGAGGGTTTACGGACGCTGGCCTTTTTCGGAGCCGCTAAGCCACAGGCCGGGGATCAGATAAGTGTGTCTTATCGCTACCGCCAGTCAGCCAGCGCTGACTGAGGTTGCAGCTGCAAGGGCCCGCAGGGCCCTTTATTTACAGATAGTAGGTCTTACCGGCTTCGGTACCGCGTTTGATGTAATCCCGTAAGCCAATTCCGTTTTTGTCTTTGATCGACTGCAGTTCTTTGAGCTGCTGTCGGGCATGAAAACCATCCAGAGCTTCCATCGCAGAAAGTGGTTTGATCTCTGCGGCGATACGCATTTGTTCCAGCGCCCGGTCGAGTGCTTTGCGTTTATGGATATACAGCAGGCTGAGTGCCGCTTCCAGATGAACGTTGGCGATGCGGCGATTCTGGGCCAGGGCGGCAGAATAATAATTTTCCACAATATCATCGTCAGCCCCGTATGCCATACGTCCCATAAAGCTGCCCATCTTGCGCACAATACCAGCGTCCATTGAACCTTTGGCAGCCAACACGAAGACATTATAAGGTTCCGCTTTAATCATTGCCGCCAGTTCTTCTGACATGGTGTCCATATAGCCGCGGGTCAGTACAACCGGGGCAGAGATTTCTTCGCTTAATCTTGCCATGGCGTAGAATGCAAAATAACGCGCCATAATATCGTGACTGGTTAATTGCTGGTTTTTTTCATGGCGCTCGATAATGTCTTCCCATAGCGCATGGCGTTTGGCTTTATCGTCTTCCAGCCTGAGGCCGTAAGTTGCCTGGGAATAAAAAGCGACACCGTGCCCGAGTGGCCCGAGGTCATAACCTTGTTGAGCGGCCGCCTGAAAGTCACCACGGAAAAACGCTTTCCAGGCGTTTTGCAGGTCGGTGGCGAGTTGTTCTACCGATTCAAATGTTGGAGTGGCCAGTTTGAGTTCGGCATTGCCGTCCAGTACGGTAGTGAGATAGGTCGCATCGGGGAACGGATAGTCGGTCGCCCGGGTCAGCCAGTACCAGTTCTCCTGCAGACTCTCGTCCGAATATTGATAGGGCTCGCTGCTGTATGGGAAAGGTTGCCAGCTGAAATCGTTAACCGGATCGTTAAACTCCTCGGCGCTGATAGCGGCCGAAAACGCACACAGTAGCATCAGGGTTGTGAAAAGGCGCTTCATGGTGAGTACCTGTTATTGTTATTTTGATGGGACTATCGTACTTAAACTATCCGGTTAAGTCACTGTTTGAGCAGGATAGCTGGGCACGTTTATGTAGTGAGCAGGCGATACTGGCCTGGCAAGGGCGTTAGGTCATCGGCCAGCCGGACTGTTATAATGACGGTAATCCAATCCGAGAGCTTTTCCCTTGTTTGCTGATATCGAATTTAACCCGCGTTTATTATTAGGTCTGGAGAAACAGGCCATCACTGAGCCGACCGAAGTGCAGCGCGAGGTATTGCCGTTGGCAATGGCCGGCCACGACCTGCAGGTGTGTGCCGAAACGGGTTCGGGTAAAACACTGGCCTACCTGTTGCCGGTGATGCAGCAGTTGCTGGATAACCCGGCACCGCAGTCAGCCACCCGTGCCCTGGTGCTGGTTCCAACCCGGGAGCTGGCAAAACAGGTATTCAAAAGCTGTAAGGTGTTTACGGATCTGACTCAGCTGGAAGTAGGCTCATTAACCGGTGGTGAAGAGTTTAAATATCAGGCGGCGATTCTGCGTAAAAATCCGGAAATCATAGTGGCCACTCCGGGTCGTCTGGTTGACCATCTGAAGCGTGATACGGCGGAATTAGGGGATCTGGAATTTCTGATTCTTGATGAAGCGGATCGCATGCTCGATATGGGCTTTGCGGAAGACATGGATATGGTGGTCAGTTGCTGTAGCAAGCAACGTCAGACCTTTATGTTATCCGCCACTTTACGTCATGAGGGGGTGGGGCGGATTGCCCGGCAGATGCTGAACGATCCGCAGCAAATTACCACCCACAGTGTGCAGCAGCAGCATGAGTTTATTCGTCAGCAGCGTATTCTGGCAGATGATAATGCCCATAAAGACCGCTTGCTGACCTGGCTGCTGGCCAACGAGCGCTATGATAAAGCGATTATTTTTGTGAATCGCCGTGATGAAGCAGAACGACTGGCCGAATTCTTACGCCGCCATCGCACTGACATTGCTACGCTGCATGGTGAAATGACCCAGGACGAACGCAACTACGTGATGCAATCATTGCGGCAGGGAAAGCGTAGTGTGCTGGTAGCGACCGACGTGGCGGCCCGCGGGCTGGATGTTGAAGGTATGGATCTGGTGGTGAACTATGATCTGGCGCGTAAAGGTGATGAATACGTGCACCGCATCGGCCGTACCGGACGGGCGGGCAAGGCCGGTCTGGCGATCAGTCTGATTGCGGCTAATGAGTGGAATCTGAAAGCAGCTATTGAGCGTTATCTGAATCAACAGATGGAAGCGCGTGAAATTGATGGCCTGAAAGGCAAATATCGCGGCCCGAAAAAAGTAAAAGCATCCGGCAAGGCTGCGGGTAAAAAGAAACCGAAACCCGCTGTACGTAAAGCTCAGGCGAAAAAATCGGTGAAAAAAGGTTCTGATAAGAAAAAGGCGGGTCCACGACCTTCTCGTCCTAAAGAGCAGAAGTCCAACCTGATGGACAGTGATGGTTTTGCTCCGATTAAAAAGAAACAGTCATAACCGAAAACGGTTGTGAAACAAAAAATCCGGCATTAGCCGGATTTTTTTTACCTAGGATCAGAGCGCCAGGGTGCCGTTCTGATAATCGCGTATCGCCTGCTCTATTTCTTCGCTCGTGTTCATCACAAACGGCCCGTAATGGGCAACCGGTTCAGCCAGGGGTTGTCCCGCCAATAATAAAAATGATGAGTCCTGAGTGGCATGGATGTCTGCCGTGCCCTGATGGTCGATCACAACCAGCATCTGCGAACCACTGCTGATGCGGGTATTCAGCTGGCCCTGATAGACATAGGCCAGCAGGGTGTAATTTTCCGGCAGGCTAACCGACAGGCTTTCGCCAGCCGGTAAAAACGCATCCAGATAACGGGCATCGGCGGCCAGCGTGGTGAGTGGCCCCTGATATTGTTGCTGGTTCAGCTGCCAGGCTCCGGCAATGATGGTGGCGTAACCACCATTGCCGAGTGTCGCTTCAGTCATTTGCTGACGTTCAATATCACGATATTGCGGAGGCTGCATTTTCTGGCTGGCCGGCAGGTTAATCCACAGCTGAAAGCCATGCAGGCGTTGTTGCTCGCGGGCCGGCATTTCACTGTGAATAACACCACGTCCGGCCGACATCCATTGTGCACCGCCACTGCTGATTGCGCCTTTATTTCCCATATGGTCGGTATGAGTAAGACTGCCTTGTTTCAGGTAGGTCAGGGTCTCCATGCCGCGATGCGGATGGGGCGGGAAACCGCCGATATAATCTTCGGGGTTATCAGACCCCAGTTCATCCAGCAGCAGGAAAGGATCGGCAACGGGTTGATTAAATAAGCTGGTACGCTGAATTTTTACCCCGTCGCCATCAGCGGCAGGGTGAGCTGGAACAATTTGTTTTACCTGAGTTTCCATAATCGACTCCTGTTATTAATACCAGCGTAGCGGAAATTTCAGTGAAAAATGAGTCGTAAAAACGGCAGAAACCCTTCGTTTTTTCCGAAAAAAGGCCGTTATAGCGACTGTTCGTGTCATTCATAGCTTTATTCAGAAGAACAGGCGAATTTGCTGAACAGGTTGTCCTGCATTTGTTGACTAAATAGCCGAAAAACAGGGGCGTAAAATAGCGCAGTGTGATAATGCACGCTATTCAACAACGGTCAGAAGTATGAAGTTGGCAAACATTCCGGGGAAGAAACTGTTCTTCCCTTTTTTTATTCTTTTAATTGCAATCCCGGTTCAGGCAGCTATGAGGAAGCAGGGAGACTGGTACGGATACTGGGGCTGGAATAATGCAACTTACTCTAACAGTGACATTCATTTTAATGGTGATGATCACGATTTTACGCTGCACAACGTCAGTGCTAAAGACAGACAGAACGATGTGAATTTTTATCAGATTCACCATTCTTACCTGAATCCGATGCGCTTAACGATTCCGCAGTACAACTGGCGTGTGGGGTATTTTCTGCGTGATAACTGGTCGTTGTCACTCGGGTTTGACCATATGAAATATGTCATGGAGCAAAACCAGAGTGTTGCGGCCAGTGGTTATATCGATCGTGCCGGGTTTGAGCGTCGTTATCAGGCGGGCGACCGTGAAGTATTGAGTAATGACTTTCTGACGTATGAGCATACCGATGGTTTTAATCTGATTTCTCTGGAAACCGAAGGGTATCTGCCGTTGTGGAACTGGCAGGATCGAATGGATCTGGCATTACTGGCAGGTTTTGGCGGAGGTGTGTTGTATCCGAAAAGCAACGTTAAGCTACTGAGTGGTGAACGTAACGATGAGTGGCATGTTGCCGGTTACAGTACGCTGGTCAAAATCGGGCTCGAAGCAACCCTGTGGAAAGATTTCTTTTTCCGCTTTATGGGCAAGTTTGGTTATGCGGATATGAACGACGTATTGACCAGTAATCGCGGTGATAAAGCGGATCAGACGTTTTATTACGATGAATATATTGGTGTATTTGGTTTGCGCTTCTGAGAACGTGGCGCAGCGGCTCAGATTTAAACCGCCGACTGCGCTTCCACCTGTTCTTCCAGTCCCATGATGATGGCTTCGCGTAGGTCTTCGCAACGTTCTGCATCCGAAAATGGCTGGCCGGTTTCATCGACAATATAAAAAATATCCGAGACCTGTTCACCTTCGGTAAGAATTTTTGCCCCCTGCATCTGAGCACCAAACTCGGCAAAAATGGCCCCCATGCGGGCTAACAAACCCGGTCGGTCAGCGGCGGTTACTTCCAGCACTGTACGCAGCATCAGTGGGTCGTTACTCATGGTGACCTGGGTTTCTACTTCAAACTGTTTCAGCATACGCGGTGTGCGGCGCATGATGATGGTGGTGAATTCGTCGGGCTTAGATAACGCCTGCTGCAGTGTGGTACGGATTTTTTCCAGCCGCGCGGGATCTTCAATCGACTGGTTGTTTTCATCCAGTACTATATAGGTGTCGACGGCATTATGTTCGCCCTCTGAGGTCATGATGCGGGCATCCTGAATATTCAGGTTAAGCTGGTCGAGGGTTGCGGTGGTTACTGCAAACAAATTGGGCTGATCTTTCATAAAAATAAAGATCTGGGTTGCGCCTTCGAATTCGAGATTACTGGTCTGACGAATGGACACCAGAGGACTTTCGCTGTTGCCGTGGCGATCAATTTCACTGCAGTGCCAAACGATATTATCCACACCTTCACGCAGGAAATAATCGTCGCCGGGCTCGCCCAGCAGCTGGGCAATGCGCTGTTCCGACATCCCTTTCGCCAGTAGCTGGTCATGAATTTCCTGCTGAATTTCAGTAATAACATCGTCTTTATTTATAGGGTTGGCCAGGCCACGGCGTAATGCCGCTTTGGTATTATCGTACAGCTGGCGCATTTGTTCGGCGCGCCAGCTGGTCCAGAGATTGGGGTTGGTGGTGAAAATATCCGCCACTGAAATCAGGTACAACATTTCCAGATGGTTCTGGTCGCCCACTTCCAGCGCAAACTGGTGGATATCCTCCGGGTTGCTGAGGTCGAGTCGCTGAGAAGCGTTACTCATCAGCAGGTGGTTTTCAATCAGCCACACCACGATATGGGAGTCGGTTGGCCGCAGATTGTGCTGGCGGCAGAAGTTACGCGCAATGTCAGCGCCGTTGGCACAGTGATCACCTTGCTGGCTTTTGCCGGTGTCGTGCAGCAGCGCGGTCAGATACAGCAGTTCTTTTTTCTGTACCCGGTGAATCAGGCGTGAAGCGATGGGGAATTTTTCCCGTACTTCTTCACCGAAACGAAACTGGCGCA
This sequence comes from Bacterioplanoides pacificum, assembly GCF_042648445.1. Lineage (NCBI taxonomy): Bacteria > Pseudomonadati > Pseudomonadota > Gammaproteobacteria > Oceanospirillales > Oceanospirillaceae > Bacterioplanoides > Bacterioplanoides pacificum. Next base: position 595,699 of record NZ_JBHRYB010000013.1, on the reverse strand, counting down.
ACATGCGGGTCATACGCAGGCTGTGTTCGTCGACGGTGTAAATATGGAACAGGTCGTGTTCCATCATACCGATGATCTGGCCAAACTCCGGGATATAGTGCCCCAGCACACCATAGCGCATCATGCGCGACAGCTCCCGGACCACGCAGGCCTTGTTTCGCACCAGTTGCATAAACAGCGCATTGTGTTCGCTGTTGCTGCGGAACTCGTCGTTAATCAGATGGCGGTGTTTACGTAACGCACGAATGGTGTTGGTATGAATACCCTTCGCGTCCTGGTGCTGTGCCATTAATAAAAAGACTTTCAGCAGCCAGGCCGGTTCGCGGGCAAATAACTCGGGGTCGTTTAACTGCAGGTAGCCATTACATAAAAAGAAATGTTCGTTCAGTGGCAATACGTCGCTGATTTCGCCGCGCTTTACGAAGTCATCGTTGAAGTGCAGTAACAGCAGGTCGGCGAGTTCCAGGGTTGCCAGCTGGTTGCGGTAGAACTGCGACATAAAGCGTTCTACCCCCAGTTGGCGATCGTCATCATCAAAACCTAGGAGGGCGGCAACGTCACGCTGCAGGTCGAACAGCAGCCGGTCTTCCTCGCGCCCGGCAACCATATGCAGGGCATAACGTACGCGCCATAAAAACTGCATACTGATGGCTAAGCGCTGGTGTTCAAATTCGGTCAGGAAACCTTTGTCCTGCAGGGCCTGTAAGCTGCCATTGCCGAAGTGGCGCATGGTGACCCAGCTGATGGTCTGGATGTCGCGAAGGGTGCCGGGGGAGTTTTTGACGTTGGGTTCGAGGTTGTATTCGGAGCTTTTGTGTTTCTTGTGACGTTCCTGAATTTCCTGCCATTTGGCATTAAAAAATTCATCGGCGGGCCAAAGCTGACTGACTTCAGTGGCCCGGTGTAGCTGCACCAGTAATTGTTGGCTGCCGGCCAGCAGACGGCTCTCCATCATATTGGTGATAATGGTCAGGTCTTTGCGCGCTTCGGCGGAACATTCCGCCAGGGTGCGGACACTGTGGCCAATATCCAGTTTCAGATCCCACAGCAGAGTGATAAAGGCCTGTAGCTGTTCGGCGTGTTGATTGATGGCCTCTTCATCGGCACATAACAACAGCAGATCAATATCGGAATGAGGATGCAGCTCGCCACGGCCATAACCACCCACAGCAACCAGCGCCAGCTGATCACTGCTGAGGCCCTGATGGTGCCACAGGCAGCGTAATACTGCGTCAATCTGGCGGGCGCGGTGCGGGACCAGGGTATCGGCGTCCAGCGTCTGGCGGAAATACTGGTGCGCATTGTCCTGCAGCTCCGCCAGTAAAGGCTTAACCACCGGCAGCGGCGAGACGCTGTCCTTCAGTTGTTGCGCCAGCTGCTCGGGAGCAATCTGCAACAACTGAAGGGCGGGCGTATCCATCGGGGGATGCTGTGAATATGAATCTGACATGGCTGTCGCAATTACCAGTAGCGGGTCTCTTCCTGGCGGCGGGTCAGAACCTCGTAGCCGTCGGCAGTCACCAGAATGGTGTGTTCCCATTGGGCCGACAGCTTGCGGTCTTTGGTGACCACTGTCCAGCCGTCTTTCATCAGTTTGTTAAAGCGACTGCCCTGATTCACCATTGGCTCGATGGTAAAGATCATGCCTTCTTTTAACTCAAGCCCGGTACCGGCTTTGCCATAGTGCAGTACCTGTGGGTCTTCGTGGAATTCTTTGCCGATGCCATGGCCACAATATTCGCGCACGATGGAGTAGTGATTCTGCTCGGCGTGTTTCTGGATGGCGGCGCCGATATCGCCTAAACGGGTTCCGGGTTTCACCAGCTCGATACCGAGATAGAGGCACTCCTGGGTGATATCTACCAAGCGCTTATTAGGTGCCGTTGCTTCACCAACATGGAACATTTTGCTGGTATCGCCGTGGTAGCCATCTTTGATGACGGTGATATCGATGTTGATGATATCGCCTTTTTTCAGTGCTTTATCATCACTGGGAATACCATGACAAATTACATGGTTAACGGAGGTACAGATGGACTTGGGAAAACCGCGATAATTCAGCGGTGCCGGAATGGCTTGTTGGTTGTTAACAATATAGTCGTGGCAGATGCGGTCCAGTTCACCGGTTGTCACCCCGGGTTTGACGTATTCGCCGATCATCTCCAGAGCTTCGGCCGCCAGGCGCCCGGCAATGCGCATTTTTTCGATTTCGTCAGCGGTTTTGATAGTAACGTTCATACCCGTGAAATGACCTGTTGTAATGGACTGAGGACGCTATTGTACTGCCCCGGCGCAGGATTTTCAGCTGTTACCGTGAAATCGCCGGGTGGCTCTGGTATTACTTCGCTAAAAGTGATATAAAGCGCCCGCGAAATTCGCCCGCAGCAACCACAGGTTGTTGTGGTAAATAACACACACGTATCACAACGTGTTGCCGGGGTGCCGATAACAGCTTGCTGTTAGCGGTCGGCAGGATGGATACGTGGAGGCCTAACCCGATTATTAAGGTAGAAATATCATGGCACAAGTAAGCATGCGTGACCTGCTGAAAGCAGGCGTTCACTTCGGTCACCAAACCCGTTACTGGAACCCGAAAATGGGTAAGTACATCTTTGGTGCTCGTAACAAGATTCATATCATCAACCTGGAGCACACCGTTCCTGCGCTGAACGACGCGCTGCAACTGGTTGAAGGCATGTCTGCCAAGAACAACAAAGTTCTGTTCGTTGGCACCAAGCGTGCGGCTGGTAAAATCATCAAAGAGCAGGCTGAGCGCGCTAACATGCCGTTCGTTGCTCACCGTTGGTTAGGCGGTATGCTGACCAACTACAAGACCATTCGTCAGTCCATTAAACGTCTGCGTGATCTGGAATCACAGCAAGGCGATGGTACTTTCGAGCAGCTGACCAAAAAAGAAGCGCTGATGCGTACCCGTGAGATGGAAAAATTAGAACGTTCCATCGGTGGTATCAAAGAGATGGGCGGTCTGCCGGATCTGGTATTCGTGATCGACGTTGACCACGAGCGTATCGCTGTTCAGGAAGCTAACAAGCTGGGTATCCCGGTTGTTGGTGTGGTTGATACTAACTCTAACCCAGATGGTATCGATTACGTGATTCCGGGCAACGATGATGCGATCCGTGCGATTCAGATCTATGCAACAGCGATGGCTGACGCGGTTCTGGATGGCAAGCAAGGCAGCGCCAGCGAATTCGTTGAAGTTGCTGAAGAAGCGCCTGCACAAGACGCAGCTGAGTAAGCGTTGAAGCCTGATGAAAAAGGGGGCTTGCCCCCTTTTTTTGGATAAACGTTTTTTGAATAAAAGATTCGAGATACTTTAAAGAGGAATTTGACATGGCAATTTCTGCTGCAATGGTAAAAGAGCTGCGTGAGCGTACCGGCCTGGGCATGATGGAGTGTAAAAAAGCTCTGACAGCTAACGACGGTGACATCGACAAGGCAATTGAAGACCTGCGTAAAAACTCCGGTCTGAAAGCGGCTAAAAAAGCAGGTCGTACTGCGGCTGAAGGTAAAGTACGCGTTATCGTTAACGACGGTGTTGTGGTTGCCGTTGAAGTTAACTCTGAAACTGACTTCGCAGCAGGCGATGCTAACTTCGGCGCATTCGCTGATAAAGTAGCCGCTAAACTGGCTGAAACCAAAGAAGCTGACGTAGCCAAGCTGACCGAAGGTGAGCTGGAAGACGATCGTATGGCTCTGGTTCAGAAAATCGGTGAAAACGTTACTGTTCGTCGTGCTTTCGTTGTTGAAGGCGAAACTGTAGGTGCTTACCTGCACGCTAACGGTAAAATCGCTGCTATCGTTGAGCTGAAAGGCGGTAACGCTGACGTTGCTAAAGATATCGCTATGCATGTGACCGCGGTTAACCCTCGCGTTCTGCGTCCTGAAGATATGCCAGAAGCTGAGCTGGAAAAAGAGAAAGACATCATCAAGGCACAGCCTGATATGGAAGGTAAGCCAGCTGAAATCGTTGAAAAAATGATGGGCGGCCGTATCAAGAAGTTCCTGAAAGAAAACAGCCTGCTGGAACAGCCTTTCGTTAAAAACCCTGAGCAAAGCATCGCTCAGCTGGCGAAAGAAGCCGGTGCTGAAGTTGTTTCTTTCGTTCGTATCGAAGTGGGCGAAGGTATTGAAGTTGAAGAAGTCGACTTCGCTGCTGAAGTTGCTGCACAGCTGAACGGTTAATAACCGTGACCCATCACCTGGGGTTTATCGCCCCGGTGATGTCATAATATGCCGGGCTTGCCCCGGCATATTTGTGTCTCGAATATCCCTGAGGCACGGCGAAACCGGCCACAAGCCGGCGAGCAAAGCCATGATGGCTCTAACAATCAAACATCACTATTGCCTGTCTATCTGGAGAAATTCTGTATGGCCGAACAGAAAAGCCCTAAATACAAACGAGTACTGCTGAAACTCAGTGGTGAAGCCTTAATGGGTGAAATGGAATTTGGTATCGATCCGAAAGTGCTCGATCGTATGGCACTGGAGATCGGCCAGCTGAAAGGAATTGGTGTGCAGGTAGGCCTGGTAATTGGTGGCGGAAACCTGTTCCGCGGCAAAGCATTGAGTGAAGCGGGCCTGGATCGGGTCGCGGGTGATCATATGGGAATGCTGGCCACGGTCATGAATGCCCTGGCAATGCGCGATGCACTGGAACGTGCCAATATGCCGACCCGGGTAATGTCGGCAATTCCGATGAGTGGTGTGGTCGATCATTACGACCGTCGTAGCGCCATTCGTGCCCTGGATGCCGGTGATGTGGTTATTTTTTCTGCTGGTACCGGCAATCCGTTTTTCACCACCGATTCTGCAGCTTGCCTGCGGGGTATCGAAATTAACGCCGATCTGGTTTTAAAAGCAACCAATGTCGATGGTGTGTATACTGCGGATCCGAAAAAAGACCCGAATGCAGAAAAATACGACTGCCTGACCTATCAGGAAGTACTGGAAAAACAACTGGGTGTGATGGATCTGACGGCCATTTGTCTGGCCCGCGATCACAGCATGCCTCTGCGTGTATATGATATGAATGAAACCGGCGTACTGGCGCGATTATTGACTGGCGGCAATGACGGTACGCTGATTGTCAGTGAGGAAGAAAACGCATGATTAACGAAATCCAAAAAGATGCCCAAGAGCGCATGAAGAAAAGCGTCGCAGCTATGATTGAGGCGTTTAAGAAAGTGCGTACCGGTCGTGCCACTCCAGCCATTCTGGATGGTGTGATGGTCAACTATTACGGTTCGGATACCCCTATCGCACAGGTTGCTAACATCATCGTTGAAGATGGCCGCAGCCTGGCGGTGAACCCGTGGGAAAAGAACATGATCCCGGAAATCGAAAAAGCGATCATGAAAGCCAACCTTGGCCTGAACCCGGCGACTTCCGGTGATGTGATCCGTATTCCGATGCCACCACTGACCGAAGAAACCCGTAAGGAATACATTAAACAGGCTCGTGCGGAAGCAGAAAAAGGCCGGGTATCGGTGCGTAATATCCGTCGTGATGCGAACGGCGACATCAAAGCGCTGCTGAAAGAAAAAGAAATTTCTGAAGACGAACAGCGTGGCGGTGAAGAGCAGATCCAGAAACTGACCGATAAATTTATCGCGGAAGTGGATCAGCTGCTGGCAGACAAAGAAAAGGATCTGATGCAGGTCTGAGCCCGCGTGTTTCAGACGGCCATTGCTTATGTCTACCAGTATTGATGATAACCTGGCCGCTCAGGGCCAGGTGCCCAAACACGTTGCCATTATTATGGATGGCAACAATCGTTGGGCTAAAAAACGTTTTATGCCGGGCGTTGCCGGGCATAAAGCCGGCGTTGACGCTGTTCGCGCGGTTGTAGAAACCTCTGCCCGGGAAGGCGTTGAAGTGCTGACGCTGTTTGCCTTCAGCAGTGAAAACTGGCGCCGACCCGCCAAAGAAGTCAGTGCTCTGATGCAGCTGTTTGTGGCTGCGCTGCAGCGCGAAGTCAAAAAACTGCATAAAAACAATATCCGCCTGGTGGTGATGGGAGATCTGTCCGGTTTCAATGAGCAGATCCAGACACTGGTACGGGATGCCGAAGCGCTGACCCATAACAACAGTGCTATGACGCTGGTGATTGCGGCCAACTATGGCGGCCAGTGGGATATTACGCAGGCTGTCCGGCGGATTGCTACGGCGGTTCAGGCGGGAGAACTGGCCGTTGAGGATATCAACGAACAGAGCTTTCACCGTTACACCTGGTTGAGTGAGTTCCCGGCGCCGGATCTGATGATTCGTACCGGCGGAGAGCAACGTATCAGTAACTTTATGTTATGGCAGACAGCCTACAGTGAGTTCTATTTTTCCGATGCGTTGTGGCCTGACTTTAAACAACAAGAATATAAAAAAGCGTTGGCTGCTTTTGCCGAACGGACCCGCCGTTTTGGTCGCACCGACGATCAGCTTAAGGAAGACCAAGGTGACTAAATTACGCGTCATCACCGCCCTGGTGTTAGCCCCCCTGATGATTTTTGGCATTTTCTTTTTGCCATTAAAACAGTTCGCGATTTTTATTGCTGTGATTGCCACTCTGGGGGCCTGGGAATGGGCAAACATTGCCGGCTATCGTAAAAACTGGAGCCGGGTACTTTACGCCGCGGTGATGTTTATTTGTTTGTATCTGACCGCGCGCTTCCTCAAAGTAAACGAACAGTATCTGATCTATTTCCTCGCCGTCGGCACGCTCTGGTGGGCGGTAGCTTTTGCGCTGGTGAAACAATACCCGGGCGGTACCGAGCTGTGGCACGCCCGGCCAATCCGGGCATTACTGGGATTGTGTGTACTGATTCCGATGTGGGTGGGTTTTATGCACCTGAAACAACAGCCACACAGCTCGTTACTGATTGTCTACCTGATGCTGATTATCTGGGGAGCGGATACCGGTGCGTATTTTGCCGGGCGCAAGTGGGGTAAAGCAAAGCTGGCACCCAACGTCAGCCCGGGTAAATCATGGGCCGGGTTCTGGGGTGGTTTTGCCACCAGTCTGCTGGTTGCCGTGGCTTTCCTGGGCTATATCAATAGCCAGATCCAGGCGGTTGATAGCCGCTTCGCCTTGTCGTTCCTGCTGATTACCGTGATCACTGCGGTGGTGTCGGTGTTGGGTGACCTGGTGGAAAGTATGATGAAACGGCACCGGGGTATTAAAGACAGTTCGCAGCTGTTGCCCGGTCACGGTGGTGTATTGGACCGCATCGACAGTATGGCATCGGCGGTACCTGTGTTTGCCTTTTGTATGCTGATCTTTAACTGGGGACTCAGCGCCTGACGGCCTGATCTGAGTGGTAATTCATGACGGCTCGACAGGTTCAGAACATTACCGTTTTGGGGGCTACCGGCTCGATCGGCCAGAGCACGCTGGATGTAATTCGCCGCCACCCGGATAAATACCGGGTTTTTGCATTAACCGCAGCGCGCAGTGTAGACATTATGCTGCGTGATATTAATGAATTCCGGCCGCGTTATGCGGTGATGGCGGATGAAAGCGCCGCCCGGCACTTAGGTGCTGCTGATACCGGGGATACGGAAATTCTCTGTGGTGCGGATGCACTGGCGATGGTGGCTTCTCATGCTGAGGTACAGCAGGTGATGGCGGCTATCGTTGGCGCGGCCGGGTTATTGCCATCCTTAGCCGCCGCTGAAGCCGGCAAGCGGGTGTTACTGGCCAATAAAGAAAGTCTGGTGATGGCCGGCCCTTTATTTATGGCCGCGGTGGCGCGTGGCGGAGCTGAGTTATTACCCATCGACAGCGAACACAACGCTATTTTTCAGAGCCTGCCACAACATTATGGCGGTGACTTTGCGCCGCATGGCATCGACAAAATTCTGCTCACCGCGTCCGGTGGTCCATTTCGTGGTAAACCACGCTCTGAGCTGGCGGAGGTAACTCCGGCACAGGCAGTGGCCCACCCGAACTGGTCAATGGGGGCAAAAATATCGGTCGATTCTGCCACCCTGATGAATAAAGGCCTGGAGCTGATCGAAGCCTGCTTCTTATTTCATTGTTTGCCGCACCAGGTACAGGTGGTGGTGCACCCACAAAGCGTGATCCATTCGATGGTGCAATATTGTGACGGCTCGGTCATTGCGCAGCTGGGGCAGCCGGATATGCGTACACCGATCGCTTACGGGATGGCCTGGCCACAACGAATTGATGCCGGTGTGAAACACCTGGATCTATTCGACATCGCGCGTCTTGATTTTATGCCACCGGATGAAGATGCGTTCCCCTGTCTGCGCCTCGCCCGACAGGCGTTTGCTGCCGGTGGCACTATGCCTGCGGTATTAAACGCAGCAAACGAGGTAGCGGTTGACGCTTTTTTACAGCAAGAATTGTCATTTAACGCCATCCCTGTCTTGATTGAACAGGTCATGCAACGGCATTCTGTAGCCCCCACAGATCAGCTGGATATTGTGCTGGCTGCGGATGACTGGGCGCGCCAATGTGCGCGCCGCATTATTGCTGAGGATTCGTTGTGACACTGTTATATTTCATTATCGCCATCAGTGTGCTGGTGGTGATTCATGAATACGGACATTTCTGGGTAGCCCGCCGTTGTGGCGTCAAAGTGCTGCGTTTCTCAGTCGGCTTTGGCAACCCGTTATGGTCCTGGCATGACAAGCACGGTACCGAGTTTGCTATTGCCCCGATTCCGCTGGGTGGCTACGTTAAAATGCTCGATGAGCGTGAAGCTCCGGTGCCTGAACACCTGCTCGACCAGGCGTTTACCCGTAAGCCAGCCTGGCAGCGTATCGCCATTGCCGCCGCCGGTCCGGTTGCCAACTTCCTGTTTGCTATCGCCGCTTATTGGTTTCTGTTTGTCGCCGGTACCACCGGGGTGGTGCCGGTCGTGGGTGCGGTAAGTGACAACAGTGTGGCGGCGGTTGCCGGGCTTCGCAGTGGCGATGAAATTATTGCCGTAGACGGTAACGACACCAGCAGCTGGCAGGAAGTCAGCTGGGAGTTGGTGAATTTTTTAGGTGAAGATGCCGATATTCCGCTGCAGGTGTTGTCGGCTGATGGCCGTGAGCGGCCGCTGACGTTATCGGTACAACGCTGGTTGGCGGACACCGACGTTCCTGACCCGATTGCTGGTTTAGGAATTGAACCCCGGCGTCTGGATATTGCCGCCCGTATTGGTGAGTTATCGCCGGATGGCCGGGCACAGGCCGCCGGAATGCGCAGTGGTGATCAGGTGCTGGCGGTGAATGACGTTGCGGTACGGGACTGGTACCACTGGGTTGAATTAGTGCGTGATGCGCCTGAGCAGGCGCTGTTGTTAAGCGTTGAGCGTAATGGTCAGCAACAGACGCTGACACTGACGCCAGCTGCCAAGCAACTGGATGATGGCAAGGTGATCGGTTTTGTCGGGGCCGGAGTGCAGGTACCTGAATTACCACAGGACTGGTTGCGCACCTCCCATGCTGGCCTGTGGCAGGGACTGGTACTGGGGCTGGAAAAAACCTCAGATCTGATTGGTTTTACCCTCGAGTCGCTGTGGAAAATGATCCGTGGTGATGTATCGGTTAAGAACTTGAGTGGCCCGATCACCATTGCTAAAGTAGCGGGCGCTTCAGCCTCGGGCGGCTTTGAAAGTTTTGTTGGCTTCCTGGCGTTGCTGAGCGTGTCGCTGGGGGTACTGAATTTATTACCGGTGCCTATGCTGGATGGCGGCCATATTCTGTTTTACAGCGCCGAAATGCTGAGTGGTAAACCGGTACCGGAAAACATACAGATTGCAGCCATCAAAGTGGGCATGTTTTTGCTCCTGTGTCTGATGTCGGTGGCTTTTTATAATGATATCAGCCGGTTGTAAGCCGGCTTATTTGGAAACATTTTTTGATGCGTTTTTTGTTGTTCGCGCTGTTATTGGGGCTGGTATCCACAGCATCCGCCGAATCTTTTGTCATCGAAGACATTCGTCTGGAAGGGTTGCAGCGGGTTTCTGCCGGAACCGTGTTTGAACGTTTCCCGGTGAACGTCGGCGACCCGGTCGACAGTGTGCGGTTGGTTAATGCGTCCAAGCGTCTGTTCAAATCCGGCTTATTTAATGATGTTGCGTTATTGCGTGACGGCAATGTGCTGGTGGTAAAACTGGTGGAATTACCCACCATTACCAGTATTGAAATTGAAGGTAATAAAGCCATTCAGACGGAAGCCTTGCTGGATGGTCTGAAGCAATCCGGACTGGCGGAAGGGCTGGTGTTTAAACGCTCAACCCTGGAACGTATTTCGCTGGAGCTGGAACGTCAGTATGTTGCTCAGGGGCGTTATGACGCCGGTATTGAAACCGAAGTGGTGCGTTTACCACGTAACCGGGTGGCGTTAAAGATTGATGTGGAAGAAGGCAACGTAGCCACCATCGAACATATTAATGTAGTGGGGAATCAGGTGTTCAGCGACGCCGAATTGCTGAAGCAATTCCAGCTGCAAACCACTAACTTCTGGTCCTGGTATGCCAGTGACGATAAATACGCCCGGGAAAAATTATCCGCCGATCTGGAAACCCTGCGCTCTTATTACCTCGACCGCGGTTATATCCGTTTTAATATTGAATCCACTCAGGTATCGGTATCACCGGATAAAGAAGGCGTGTACATCACCATCAATATCACCGAAGGCGATGTTTACAGCATCCGTGATATTAAACTGGCCGGTGAGCTGGTGCTCGCTGAGGAAGAATTTACCCGCCTTTACCTGCTGGAACCGGGAGACACTTTTTCCCGCAGCCGGGTGACTTACAGCAGTGACCTGATGAGTAAACGGCTGGGTAACGATGGTTACACGTTCGCCAAAGTCGACGGCATTCCGAAAATTTACGATGAAGAAAAAGAAGTCGATCTGACCTTTTTTGTTGAGCCGGGCAAACGCACCTACGTACGCGCGATTAATTTCAGCGGTAACCAGAGCACTAAAGATGAAGTGTTGCGCCGGGAAATGGTGCAGATGGAAGGTGGCTGGGCGTCTACCGATAAAATTGATGCCGGTAAAAGCCGCCTCAATCAGCTTGGCTTCTTTAAAACCGTTAATGTTGAGACGCCGGCCGTCCCTGGTGCTGATGATCTGATTGATGTGAATTACAACGTTGAAGAGCAACTCAGTGGCAGCCTGAACTTTAATATTGGTTATGCCGGTAGCAGCGGCATGATTATCGGTGCCAGCGTCAGCCAGAATAATTTCCTGGGAACCGGTAACCGAATGAGCCTGGGACTGCAGAAAAACAACACGGTGCAGTCGTATAACTTCTCTTATACCAACCCGTATTACACCATTGACGGAGTTAGCCGGGGCTTTAATCTGTTCTACCGCAAAACCGATTTCAGTCAGCTGAATACGGTCAGTGATTATCAGACCAATGCCAAGGGCGCCAATATGACCTTTGGTTATCCGATTTCACACCGTCAGCGGGTGTCGATGTCGGTCGGTTATACCAATACCGAAATGTTCCTTGGCACCACAGTGCCGGCTGAAATTGAAGATTTTGTCGCCAGTGAAGGAGACAACTTCGACGAATATACGCTGGGCCTGAACTGGCGCTATAACAACCTGAACCGCGGGCTGTTCCCGACCGCGGGTACCGAACATAAAGTGTCGGCCAATATCTCTGTGCCCGGCAGTGATCTGACGTACTACAAGCTGGGTTATAACGCTAACTACTATTTCCCGATTGCCGATGAGTGGACCGTTCGCTTGCGGACTGAACTGGGTTATGGCGACGGTTTTGGCGATCAGAAGCGTCTGCCATTCTTTAAAAACTTCCGCGCCGGTGGAGTTGGCTCAGTGCGTGGTTACCGCTCGAACAGCCTGGGGCCTAAAGGTCTGCCGGATTACAGCGTAGTGAACGTGGTGGAAACCGACGCTAATGGTAACCCACAGTACGAAACCGATAACCTCGGTCGTCCGATTGTGGATAACAGTGCTCCAAACGTGGTGTACAGCACCGACGTGGACGGGGCAGCGGTCAGTATTTCTAACCCTAATCGTTATCGTCCCGTGTATAAAACAGACGGTTCCGGTTCGGTTAAAACGGCGCCGCTGTTCCTTGAGCGGGAACGTGCGCTGGGCGGTAATATCCTGACCGAAGCCAGTCTTGAGCTGATTTATCCCCTGCCATTTATTGAAGACCGCAGCTCAGTACGCAGCGTATTCTTCTTGGATGCGGGTAACACCTTTACCGATGAATGTTACACTCCGTCGGATCTGGATATCAGCGATCTGAATACTCACCCCTACTGCAGCAGCGGGATTGATCTGGCTGAAATCCGGACCAGCTTTGGCGCCGGTCTGACCTGGATCACCGCCATCGGACCGCTGACCTTCACTTATTCGGTGCCGCTGAATGAACAACGTGGCGACCGGACAGAAGGTTTCGAGTTCTCGCTGGGACAAGTTTTTTAACACTCGTATAACAATTAAGGAGCATGAGGATGCGTTGGATTATTGCGATGGCAGCAGCGCTGCTGATGAATGCCGCAGTTGCGGAAGGCACCAAAGTAGCGGTTGTGGATATGGAGCGTGCGCTGTTTTTATCGGAGGCGGCAAAAACCTCGATCAAGCAGTTTGAGAAAGACAACAAAGACTCAATCAGCAAGCTGAAAAGTCTGGAGCAACAGTTACGCGATCTGCAGGAAAAGGTGCAGAAGAATGCTGATGTGATGAGCGATGATGAACGTCGTAACTCAGCAAACGATTTCGAAGAGAAAAAGACCGAGTTCCAGTTCTTTGCCAAAAAGCTCCAACAGATGGAGCAGAAGTGGAAGCGCGAATTTTTCCAAACACAATTGCCAGAACTTGAGAAGTTGCTTAAAGCAATCATTGATGAAGCTGGGTATGATGTGGTGCTTCAGTCCGGAGCGGCGATTTATGTATCGCCAAAAGCGGATATTACCAAGTTGTTGATAGAACGTCTGAACGCCAAGTAGTTACACGATACGGATCCGACTTTTATGCAGATTACTCTGGGTGAGTTAGCCAAAACACTGGAGCTGACGCTGATCGGTGATGCCGATGCGCTGGTAACCGGCCTGAATACGCTGAAAGATGCACAATCGGGAGAGGTCAGTTTTCTGGCCAATCCCAGTTACCAGAGTCAACTGGCTGACAGCCAGGCGACAGCGGTTATTGTGGCACAGGATCTGGCCGAACAGGTTGCCGGCAGTGCGCTGGTGGCGGCTAACCCTTATCTGAGTTTTGCTCAGGCCAGTCAGTTATTTAACGACCGGCCAGCGGCAAAAACGGGTATTCACCCGGCGGCAGTTGTGGCGCACAGCGCTGAGATTGGCGCGGATGTTAGTATCGCGGCGGGTGCGGTAATCGGTGAACATTGCCAGATCGGCAGTGGTTGTGAAATCGGTGCCAACGTTGTGATTGGCGATCATTGTATTGTTGGTGATCGTTGTCAGATTAATCCGAATGTAACCTTTTACCACAATGTGGTGTTGGGCGAGCAGGTGATTGTGCACTCCGGTGTTGTGATTGGTGGTGATGGCTTTGGCTTCGCTCCGGATCAGGGCCGTTGGCAGAAGATCTGTCAGCTCGGCGGCGTGCGTATCGGCAACCGTGTTGAAATTGGCGCAAATACCACGATTGATCGTGGTGCGCTGGACGATACGGTGATCGAAGATGATGTCATCATTGATAACCTGGTTCAGATTGCACACAACGTGCATCTTGGCCAGGGAACTGCGATGGCAGGTTGTGCCGGTATTGCCGGCAGTACCCGGGTCGGTAAGCACTGTACCATTGCCGGAGGTGCCGGGCTTGCCGGACATCTCGATATTGGCGATGGTGTTCATGTGGGGCCGATGACGCTGATCAGTAAATCGATCCGCGAAAAAGGCGCTTATGCCTCCGGAACCGCACAGATGCCGATGAATGAATGGCGTCGCAGCGCGACCCGTTTCCGACAACTGGATTCCATGGCGAAACGCCTGCAACAGTTAGAGAAAATCCAGAAAGGTGAAGTTTGATGTCCCTGCATACTATTCAACAAATACAGGAATTTTTGCCACATCGTTACCCATTCCTGTTAGTTGATCGGGTCAATGAAATTGATTTAGAAGCGGAGGATGGAGCAACCATCTGCGCTTTAAAAAACGTAACCATTAACGAAGAGTTTTTTAATGGTCACTTTCCGGGCCACCCGATTATGCCCGGTGTCCTAACATTAGAAGCCATGGCCCAGTCAGCGGGTATCCTGGGACTGACCATGCTGGGTTATGAACAGGCTGCCAATACGCTGTACTATTTTGCCAGTGCCGATAATGTACGTTTCAAACAGCCGATTGTGCCGGGGGATCAGGTGATTCTGGAGTCCCGTCATATCAGCCATCGTCGCGGTATCTGGAAATTTGCCTGCCGCGCTCTTGTTGATGACAAAGTCGTGTGTTCGGCAGACATTGTCTGTGCCGAACGACAACTGGAGAATGCATGATTGATCCACGAGCCATCGTAGACCCGGCCGCCAGATTAGCGGACGACGTCGAAGTGGGTCCTTTTTCGATTATTGGACCAGACGTTGAAATTGGCGAAGGAACCGTCATCGGCCCGCACGTTATTGTGCGTGGCCCGACCAGAATTGGTAAAAATAATAAGATATTCCAGTTCGCCAGCATCGGCGAAGAATGTCAGGACAAAAAATACGCAGGTGAACCGACCACACTTTCTATCGGTGATAACAATGTGATCCGCGAAGCCTGCACTTTCCATCGTGGTACGGTGCAGGATGCCGGCCACACTCAGGTGGGTAATCATAATTTATTTATGGTCAACGTACATGTTGCCCATGATGCGATTATTGGCGACCATTGCATTCTTGCCAATGACACCAACGTCGCAGGCCATGTAAACATCGGCGATTATGTCATTCTGGGGGGTGCCACTCAGGTGCATCAGTTCTGCCATATCGGTGCGCATTCGATGTGTGGTGCCGGTAGTGTGGTGCTGAAAGATATCCCGGCGTACGTTATGTCGCAGGGTTATCCGGTACAGCCACATGGTATTAATATCGAAGGGTTAAAGCGCCGTGGTTTTGCCAAGGCAAGTATTAACCGTTTGCGTGCGGCTTATAAAACCCTGTACCGCCAGGGACTGACGCTGGAAGAAGCGTTAGTGCAGCTTGAGCCCGTCGCTGCTGAAGATGAGGCTGTCGCTGTGTTAGTCGCCAGCTTAAAAGCCGGTAATCGCGGTATTATCCGTTAAAAGAGAAGTTATGCGTATAGCCATCGTGGCCGGCGAAACCTCGGGCGATATGCTCGGCGCCGGTTTAATCCAGCAGTTAAAACAACGTTATCCCGATGCCACCTTTGAAGGTATCGGTGGCCCGCTGATGATGGCGCATGGCTTTAACAGCCTGGTACCGATGGAGCGTTTGTCGGTCATGGGGCTGGTGGAAGTGCTTGGCCGTTTGTTCGAGCTGTTAAAAGTGCGGCGTGATCTGATAAAGCGCTGGCGTGCCAACCCGCCGGATGTGTTTATTGGTATTGATGCGCCGGATTTTAATCTGACGCTGGAACAAAAGTTACGCCAATCGGGTATCAAAACGGCTCATTATGTCAGTCCGTCGGTCTGGGCCTGGCGCCAGAAACGGGTATTAAAAATCGCCAAATCGGTGGATTTAATGCTGACGCTGTTTCCGTTTGAAGCGCGCTTTTATGAAGAGCACGATGTGCCGGTAAAATTTGTCGGCCATCATCTGGCGGATAAAATTGCACTGGAAACGCCGACCACGCAACCTCGTGAGGAGCTGGGGCTGGATACCGACCGCCAGGTCGTGTGTCTGATGCCTGGCAGTCGTGGCAGCGAAGTAGAGCGTCTGGGGACGGTATTTTTAAAAACCGCCGACCTGATGTTACAGAAACGTCACGACCTGCAGTTTATTATTCCTGCGGCCAGTGTTGACCGGCGTAATCAGATTGAGCAGATGCTGGCGCATTATCCGGAGAACCTGCCGGTTAAAGTGGTGCTGGGTCGTTCGCAAACCTGTATGGCCGCGGCCGATACCATTTTATTAGCCTCTGGTACCGCAACACTGGAAGCCATGTTGCTGAAAAAGCCCATGGTGGTCAGCTATATCGTGGCGCCGTTAACCTATAAAATTCTGAAAAAGCTGGTGACCCAGCCCTATATTTCACTGCCGAATTTACTTGCCGGACGGGAACTGGTGCCGGAATTTATCCAGCATGAAGCCAGCCCGGAAAATATGGCAAACGCCTTATTAGCCCGGCTGGAAGACAGTGACGATATGCACCAGCTACACGAAACCTTCCTGTTTATTCACCGTCAGCTGAAACGCAATGCGGATGAAGAAGCTGCCGCGGCCATCGCCGAATTGCTCGACTCATGAGCGTCAACATCAAAACTGAAATTGAGCAACAGCTGCGGCAACAACAGCTGTTATATTGTGGTGTTGATGAAGCCGGCGCCGGGCCCTTATGTGGCGATGTCGTTGCTGCGGCGGTCATTCTCGATCCGCAGCAGCCGATTGCTGAGCTGAACGATTCAAAAAAGCTGACAGAAAAGAAACGCGAACGGCTATTCGATGAAATCCGCGAAAAAGCCATCGACTATTGTATTGCCCGGGCAACGGTCGAAGAGATCGACACGCTGAATATTCTCAATGCCCGTATGTTAGCGATGAGCCGCGCCGTTGCCGGATTACAGGAACGCTGTGAGCATGCTCTGATTGATGGTAATAAATTACCCGAGTTAGACATGGCGGCGACTGCCATCATTAAAGGTGATGCCTTAGTCGCCAGTATTTCGGCAGCGTCGGTATTGGCCAAGGTACAGCGTGACCGGGAAATGATTAAGCTGGATGAATTATATCCACAATACGGCTTCGCTAAACATAAAGGCTATGGAACCAAAGCCCACCTGGAAGCACTGGCAGAATTTGGCCCGTGTGACATTCACCGGCGCTCTTATGCGCCGGTAAAAAAATTGCTCGGTTAGGCTGAGCGATTAACGGAAACTGTCCCGCTGGCTGTAAACTCTGTCGCGCAGGAACTCGCGCATCGCTTGCGGCCCGCCCAGTTGTTGCAGGGTGTCAAATTCAATACGTTCGCCGATCCCCAGCCGGATAGTGGAGTTCTGCTTTTTCAGAAACTCAGCCGGAATACGTAACGTCCGTAACGCCGGATGCACTTTGCCCAGCAGATGAAAACTGCGGCTGTTATGGCCGTGGAAATAAACCGGGATCACCGGTACCTGTGCCTTTTCGATCAGCCGCATACTCGATAACGACCATTCGCAATCCTGCACGCCGCTTTGTCCCTGATACCAGGTCGACACTTCACCGGCGGGAAAAATACCCAGCCCGAGTCCCTGTTCCAGTTGCGCCAGTGATTTACGCATTCCGCCCATCCCTTTGGGGCCTGACTTTTCAAACGGGTTAACGGTAATAAACAGGTCTGAGATCGGGGCAAAATAACTCAGCAAAAAATTGGCGATCGCGCGGAATTCCGGGCGCTTGCGGCCAACAATCAATAACAGCACAATGCCATCGAGAAAACCAAACGGGTGATTGGACACCGTCACAAAGGCACCCTGTTGAGGAATTGCCCGATCCAGTGCGGCAACATCATAATCGAGGTGGATTTGCAGAAACGCCAGTGCCTCCTCAATCATGTCGATGCCCTGTTTTTCCGTCAGCTGATTATAAATGCGGTTCAGTTTCGGGCCTTTTAACAGGTACAGCAGCATATCCAGCTTACGCGGACTCAGTTTGGTAGCATCCAGTAATCCCTGGCGATCAAACAACTCCATAGTCAGGTCTCTTATAAAACGATGAGCAACTCTTCTGTGGCATAATACCAGCCCGGCTCCGGGTCGCCATAGCGCCCGCCGGACAAATGTTAACCAGCCTGAGTGTAACCGCCAAATGCTGCAGAAATACGAAGTTGTGATTATTGGTGCCGGCGCCGCAGGACTGATGTGTGCTGCTCAGGCCAGTCAGCGTGGCCGTCAGGTGCTGGTTCTCGATCATGCCAACAAGGCCGGCAAAAAAATTCTGATGTCGGGTGGCGGGCGTTGTAACTTCACCAATTATTACGTCGAACCGGAACGTTATTTATCGCATAACCCACATTTCTGTAAGTCGGCACTCAGTCGCTACAGCCAGTGGGATTTTATTGCGCTGGTTGATAAACACGGTATTCCTTACCACGAGAAAAAAGACGGTCAGTTATTCTGCGATAACAAAGCCAGCGATATTCTCAATATGTTGCTGGATGAGTGTCAGCAGGGCGGTGCCCGGGTTCAGCTGAAAACCTCGGTTGATCAGATAGAATCCTGTGCTGATGCGGAGTACCGCTATCAGTTGTCGACCAGCAGTGGAAAAATCGCCTGTCAGTCACTGGTGATTGCCACCGGCGGGCCATCCATTCCGACCTTAGGGGCAACCGGCTGGGGTTACGATGTCGCCCGGCAGTTTGGTCTACAGGTGTACCCAACCCGTGCCGGTCTGGTGCCTTTTGTCATTACCGATCAGCATAAAGCCTTGTGTGAGGCCTTATCCGGCAGTTCGCTGGCGGTATCGGTCAGCTGTAACGGCCAGAGCTTCCATGACGATTTGTTATTTACTCACCGTGGTTTAAGTGGCCCGGCGATTCTGCAGATTTCATCCTACTGGCAGCAGGGGGATGACATTGAAATCGATTTATTACCTGGTCAGGCGCTGGCGGGGTTATTGCGAGAGCAACAACACCAGCGGCCAAAAGTCAGCCTTAAAAACTGGCTGGCAGAACATTTTACCCAGAAATTTGCTGAACTCTGGTTGCAGGCTAATGATTCGTCCGCGGATCAGCCTCTGAGTAGCCGAACACTGGCGCAATTAACCGGCGAAGAGATGGATGCCATCGCCGCCGGCTTACATCAGTGGCGTATTAAACCGTCTGGCACCGAAGGTTACCGCACCGCCGAGGTGGCTCTGGGAGGCGTTAATACCGATCAGATTTCATCGAAAACCATGGAATGCCAGTCTCATCCCGGTTTGTATTTTATTGGCGAAGTGCTGGATGTGACCGGCCATCTGGGGGGCTTTAATTTCCAGTGGGCCTGGGCCAGTGCCGTTGCGGCCGCTGAACATGTGTGACAGATCAATACCACCGATCAGCCCGGCCTGGGTTGGTCGGTGGTGTTGTTTCAGAGTTCGCTGTCGAGGGTATTTTTCTTTTCGATCAGTTCGATTTTATAACCATCCGGATCTTCCACAAAAGCAATCACGGTTTTACCACCCTTGACCGGCCCTGCTTCACGGCTGACTTTACCGCCGTTATGGCGGATGGCATCACAGGTTGCCGCCGCGTTATCAACTTCGATGGCGATATGACCATAAGCGTTGCCTAAATCGTATTGGTCGGTGCCCCAGTTGTAGGTCAGTTCCAGCACTGCGCCGTCACTTTCATCGCCGTAGCCGACAAAAGCCAGGGTATATTGGTATTCGTCGTTATCGTGCTGGCGAATCAGCTGCATGCCCATCACCCGGGTATAAAAGTCGATGGACGTTTGCAGGTTGGTTACCCGCAGCATGGTATGTAAGATTCTCATCGCTGGTCTCCTGATTTCTGTTTTGTCGTGTTTCAGACTTCAGTTTTGTCTTTAAATTCACACAGATCTTCAATGATGCATGAACCACATTTGGGTTTGCGCGCGACACAGGTATAACGGCCGTGCAGGATTAACCAGTGGTGGGCATCCATCAGAAATTCTTTCGGCACGAAGCGCATCAGTTTATCTTCCACTTCGTCGACATTTTTACCGGGGGCAATTTTCGTGCGATTAGACA
This sequence comes from Bacterioplanoides pacificum, assembly GCF_042648445.1. Lineage (NCBI taxonomy): Bacteria > Pseudomonadati > Pseudomonadota > Gammaproteobacteria > Oceanospirillales > Oceanospirillaceae > Bacterioplanoides > Bacterioplanoides pacificum. The sequence goes on along the minus strand of NZ_JBHRYB010000013.1, from coordinate 575,864 downwards.
CGCGGAAAATATGTGTGTCGACAGCCATTACCGGTTGTTTAAAGGCGGTGTTCAACACCACATTAGCCGTTTTACGGCCCACGCCGGGTAAGGCTTCCAGCAGTTTTCGCTGCTGCGGTACCTCGCCGTCGTGCAGTTCAACCAGCATCTGACACATTTTAATGGCGTTTTTCGCTTTGCTGTTAAACAGGCCGATGGTTTTTATATAGTCCTTCAGTCCGTCTTCGCCGAGCTGCAGAATGGCCTGTGGTGTGTTGGCTACCGGGAACAGCTTACGGGTCGCTTTGTTAACGCTGACATCCGTTGCCTGGGCGGATAAGGCAACCGCCAGTAATAACTCAAACGGACTGTTATATTCCAGTTCAGTTTCCGGATTGGGATTTTCGGCCCGTAAGCGGGTAAATATTTCCGTTCGTTTTTGTTTGTTCATGGCAATCAGTGGTTATGGTCGTGGGAGCTATTTTACATCCAGTCCGGCGTGATTGTCGCCAGCACTGAAGGCAACCAGCTGGCTCAGTTCCTGTAACGAGCGGCCGCTCTGCTGTTGCAGGTCGTTAAAAAAATTCTGCGCATCACGCTGAGCTTTCTGGCTCTGGATACCTGTGTCTATGATGCCATGACCACGCAGGTGGGCTTCCACATCGCGTGACAGGATAAAGGTGTCTTTACCCAGCATCCGCAACGCATACACACCGGTATTACCCCCCAGCCGGGCGCCGTGTTTTTTCAGGTGAGCCCATAACTCAATGATCCGTTCTGGCGGGTGGTCTGCGATAAAATCGCTGAAACCCTGGCCGTGATCCTGCTGGTGGAAATGAATCATGGCGGCATTCAGCGGGATGGTTTTTACCTTATTAAAGTTGCGCACAATGCGTTCATCCGTGGCTTTTTGTTCCAGCATCTCCGCCGGCATCTGTAATAATCTGGCGACGTTAAAATCCCAGAATACCTCACGGAATCCCGGCCATTTATTATCGATCACCTGCCAGTAAAAACCGCTCTGAAATATTTTGCGGGTAAATTCTTCTAACCATTGATCCGCACTGACGCGCTTTAACTGTTTGGTGTTCAATGGTTTGCTGAGCAAGCCTTCCACGACCTGTTCGCCACCTTTACGCTCCACTACCCGCTGATAAAGTTGTTGATAGCTTTCCATTAGGATGATTCTCCGGCAATTTTCCTCATGATAGGGCAGGAGTTGGGTTTGCTGAAGGGTTCCGGCGGATTCTGATTGGCCGCTAAGTCGGTTGGCGAAATCTGGCCGAGTAGTTAAATAGAGGTGTAAATGTTAGAGTACGAAATACTATTGACAAGGCCAGCGACTGATTCAGTGCGCTGAGCGGGCCGCTAAACCAGAACCCGAGAGGGCAAGATGCAGGTAAAACTGTCGGTACAGAACGTTTATAAAATATTCGGTGAACAGCCCCATAAAGCCATGGCTTTGCTGCAACAGGGCCAGGATAAAGATCAGATATTCGCCGCTACCGGGCAAACCGTTGGTGTGCGTGATGCCTCCTTCGATATCTACGAGGGTGAAATATTCGTCATTATGGGGCTGTCCGGCTCCGGCAAATCGACCATGGTTCGCATGCTTAACCGTCTGATTGAACCCACTGCGGGTAAGGTGTTGCTGGGGGACCAGGACATTGCCCGGATGGATGATGAAACCTTACGTCAGATGCGTCTGCACCAGATGTCGATGGTGTTTCAGTCGTTTGCTCTGATGCCACATATGAGTGTGCGCCAGAATGTGGCGTTTGGTCTGGAGCTGGCCGGAGAAGTGGCTGTTGCGGAGATGCAGCAGCGGGCTGATCAGGCGCTGCAGCGGGTGGGCCTGGGGCCGTATGGCGACAGTTACCCGGCTGAGTTGTCCGGTGGTATGCAGCAGCGGGTGGGACTGGCCCGGGCTTTGTGTATTAACCCGGAAGTCCTGCTGATGGATGAGGCTTTCAGTGCGCTGGATCCGCTGATCCGCACCGAGATGCAGGATGAGTTATTACGCTTACAACAGGAAGATAAGCGCACCATTGTGTTTATTTCTCATGATCTGGATGAAGCGGTCAGAATCGGTGACCGCATCGCTATTATGCAGGGTGGTGAAGTGGTGCAGGTTGGTACGCCGGACGACATTATTAACAACCCGGCGAACGATTATGTACGTTCGTTTTTCCGCGGCGTAGACGTGTCATCGGTACTCAGTGCCCGGGATATCGCCCGCAAAATGCAAACCACGCTGATTAAGCGCACGTCTGATACCGGTGTCAGTGCCGGTTTGCAGCTGTTGCGTGACAATGATCGCGAGTTTGGCTATGTCGTCGAGCCGGATAACCGCTTTGTTGGCACGGTTTCGGTGGATTCGCTGAAGCAGGCACAACAGCAGGGTAAACGGATTGAAGAGGCGATATTAGCGGAGATTGAGGTGATCGCAGAGGATGCTCAGATTGGCGATATTATCAGCCAGGTAGCTCATTCTCCTTGCTCTCCGCCGGTGGTCGACAGTCAGCATAAATTTCTTGGTGTCGTCAGCAAAACCCTGTTGCTGGATGCCCTGGATCGTCAGGTGGAGGAGCAGGCATGAGTAATCGCGATAACGCCCCTGCGGCCAACCCCTGGGGCACGGAAGACGCTGCCGGGCTGGATTATCTGGCGGAAAAAGATGCGGCCGATGAACAACGTTTTGATATCACTGAGCCGTTTGATGTGGATGGCGGCATTATTCCGTTAGACCAGACGGTGGACGCGCTGATCGAGGCCGTTGTGCCTGTGCTGCGGCCGGTTTTTCAGGTGGTGGCACAACCGATCTCCTGGCTGCTGAATAGTATCGAAGCGGTATTATTGTGGATTCCTGCCCCCCTGATGATTATTGCGCTGGCGCTGATTGCGCTGAAGCTGGCGAATAAACGTATTGCCACCGGTACGGCCGCAGGATTGTTACTGGTTGGTCTGATTGGTGCTTGGGATCAGGCAATGACAACTCTGTCGCTGGTTATTACCTCGTTATTTTTCTGTATGTTGATCGGTTTGCCGATGGGCATCTGGCTATCGCGCAGCGATCGGGCGTTAAGAATTGTGAGGCCGGTGCTGGATGCGATGCAAACCACCCCGGCATTCGTCTATCTGATCCCGATTGTTATGGTGTTCAGCCCCGGCAAAGTGGCCGGGGTGATCGTCACCATTATTTTTGCCGTACCCCCGATGATCCGGCTGACCAATCTCGGTATTCGTCAGGTGCCGGAAGACCTGATTGAAGCGGCCCGGGCATTTGGCACCAACCCGCGTCAGCTGTTGTTTAAAGTGCAGTTACCGCTGGCCTTGCCGACCATTATGGCCGGTGTGAATCAGACCCTGATGCTGGGTCTGTCGATGGTCGTGATTGCTTCTATGATTGCAGTACCCGGGCTGGGACTGATGGTGTTACAGGGCATTGGCCGTAATGATATCGGTATTGCCACCGTGGGGGGGCTGGGGATTGTGATACTGGCGATTATCCTCGACCGCATCACCCAGCATATCGGCAAAGGGCAGCCATTAAAATAATGGCGGAATCATTCCGCCAGACACAATAATAATGACGAACGTTTAACGATGTTAAAAAGGAGCGAACCATGAAATTTTTTAAAGCCGCAGCGGCGTTGCCATTGCTTGCTACTGCCCTGTGGGGCTGCAGCGAACAGACTGCAGAAAAAACCGCAGAGGCGGCCGGGCAGCCGGCTGCTGCAGCAGCTCAGCCGGGTGACGGTGTGGTCGTGAAAGGTTTTCACAGCCCGATTGCGGAAGAAAAGTTTCAGTCGGTGTTGATTAACCGCGCACTGGCCGAGCTGGGTTATGACGTTCAGCCGTTGCAGGAAGTGGAATACGGTGCCGGTTATTCAGCCATCGCTCAGAATGACATTCAGTGGATGGCCGTCAGCTGGGACCCGCTGCACAATGCGACCTATAAAAACTCCGGCGGTGATGAAAAATTCGTTAAAAAGGGCTACTACATTACCGGTGCGGCGCAAGGCTATCTGATGGATAAAGCCACGGCCGAGAAATATAAAATCGACAGCATCGATGATCTGAAAGATCCGGAAATTGCCAGGCTGTTTGATGTCAGCGGTGACGGTAAAGCGGATCTGACCGGTTGTCAGCCAGGTTGGGGTTGTGAAAAAGTAATCAACCACCAACTGGATGCTTTTGAACTGCGTGATACCGTCAACCATGTACAGGGTTCTTACGCTGCGATTATTTCTGACACGATTACCCGCTACAAAGCCGGTGAGCCGATTCTGTATTACACCTGGACGCCGTATTGGGTATCCGGTGTGCTGGTTCCGGGGCAGGATGTGGTCTGGCTGGAGGTTCCGCGTTCTGAACATCCACAAGGCATTGATACCCGGTTACCGAATGGTAAAAATTATGGTTTCAGTGTGAACAGTGAACGTATTGTTGCTAATCGCAGCTTTGCCGAAGCCAATCCGGCGGCGGCCAAACTGTTCGAGGTGGCGACCCTGGACATTAATGCGGTGTCGGCGCAGAACAAACTGGTCGCCGACGGTGAAAATACCGAAGCGGATATCCAGCGCCATGCCGATAACTGGATTAAAAACAACCAGCAGGCATTTGACAGCTGGTTACAGCAGGCGCGTGCTGCAGCGCAGTAAATCAGCGTTACAGATACAACAAAGCCATTACCCGTTGCCGGGTAATGGCTTTTTTTATGCGTGCTTTTCGCGCTGTTCGGCTAAACGCAGCGATGGTTAACGGCTGGCCAGCTGTACCCGGTTACGGCCACGTTTTTTCGCTTCGTATAAGGCGTCATCTGCGCGTTTGAATAACTGTTCGATGGTTTCTCCGCGGCGTTTCTGTGCCACACCAAAACTCATGGTTACATGTAATGCTGCGCCGTTTTGGGTGTTATTTTTACGCTGTTTTTCACCTTGTTCATTGGAGGCCGGGCGATTCTTTTTATTACGCATAACCAGTGGATAAGCAGCGATACGTTCACGCAGTTCCTCAACAAAATCCTGGCAGCGGACGTCATCGGCGAGGGGAAAAATCAGTGTAAATTCTTCACCGCCATAGCGGTAAGCTTTGCCACGCCCTCCGGCTTTACTTAATTGTCGCGCCACAACCCGTAACACATCATCACCGACATCATGGCCGTAGCTGTCGTTAAATTGTTTAAAGTGATCGACGTCAGCCATTACCAGGCAATAACTGCCGATGCGGTGGCTGAGGTCGTTCATCAGTGCCCGGCGGGCAGGTAATTCGGTCAGTTCGTCTTTAAAGGCCAGGCGATGGTTATTGATCAGCAGAGTGACGAACAATAACGCCATGGCCGTCACGGTAATCAAGACCGATATATACGGCGTGGAAAAGTTATAAAACAATACGCCGTACATCAGGCTGAGTGCCAGCATCGCCAGATCGTTATTCCACGGCGGACGGATTAATAAAGCCGCCAGAAACATGCTCAGACTTAAGGAGATTAGCGGAATTAAACCGAGGTGGCCCTGTTGTAAAAAATGCTGTAAGCCGGGAGGTAAATCGGATTGCCAGCGAATGTCGCTGGCCCATAAATTCTGCAGCGCTGCGAACGGTTCCAGCAGTGCGGGTAACTGATTCAGCAGAGTGGCCTGCAGTAACAATAACAGCGGGTAACTCAGTCCCGCCAGTGACAGCGGCCGGCGGTCGGGTAATAAGCGGATCAATACCAGATTGGCCGGCAACAATACCGAAAACCAATAATACACTTCATAGTGCTGGGCAACCTGGCCGGCGCCGCCGAGGACGTTCTGGATAAAACCATAAGCGGCGGTAAACAGAATTGCCAGATTGGCCAGTCGCCCCTGGTTAAACACCTGGGCCAGGGTAATCAGCACGCCGGCCATCATATAGGGCAGCTGCTGGAACAGCGGCCAGTAGTCTTCGCTCCAGCCAGCCATTACCGGCACACAGAGGAGGGCGAATAATACCGCACTGATCGGCGCAATCGCCGATGAAACCCAAAGCTGCAAAGGATAGAACAAAGTGAAATCACTGACTCTTGTTATTGATTGCATTATTCATACTTAACGATCGTTATGCAAAAGACCGTTGTTGTTAACCTGTATCAGAATTGTTGTGTTATTTATCTGTGAATCGCGTGTGCCTGTCTTCGCTGTCGTTGTCCTGCCGCAGCGGGTTACCGGCCTGCGAGCCAATAAAACCGTGCTCTGCAGGGGAGCTGAACAAAATCCGGACAGTTGTATTTCAGCATGAATGAAATACGTCAGTTAGCGACTGGTAACGGCAATAGTTATGAAATAACGCGCAAAAATGTCTAAGCCTGTCATAGACTCAGATCAACTTTTGGCGCTATTTGTCGTCTTTTTGGTGTTGCTCGGAATAGCGAAAAAACGGCGTTGTCAGTGATCTGGCAACAATTTTTTGTAATTCTCTGTATCTGCTTGTAACGGACAGGCAGCAACGGCTGCGCAGTTGATGTGTTGCCGACACAAAAACGCCCGCATGCAATTGCGGGCGTTTTTTCGTTTATGGTCGCTCAGGTGCGCAGGGCATTGAGTTGCTGGTCGAGTACATCCAGCTGTTTGGTAACGTGATTACTGCTGTTGCTGGCGTCCTGCGCCAGACCCGCCAGTACCTGAGTGGCATCACCGATATTGGTCAGATGGCGCGAGATTTCTTCACTGACCGAACTCTGTTCTTCGGCGGCGGTGGCCACCTGGCTGATATGGTCGGTGATTTCGGTAATTGCCTGTACCACCTCATGTAATGACTGGTGAGCCTGACGGGTGGTTTCCATACTGCTGCTGGCCTGGTTACTGCCATCTTCAATAATCGCTACCGCTTTTTTCACTTCGTCCTGCAGGTTGACGATCATGCCGTCGATTTCTTCGGTGGATTCCTGAGTCTTGGACGCCAGGGTACGTACTTCATCGGCGACCACCGCAAAACCACGACCCTGTTCGCCGGCCCGGGCGGCTTCAATCGCGGCGTTCAGAGCGAGCAGGTTGGTTTGTTCAGCGATGGAGCGAATCACCACCATAATGCGGCTGATATCGTCGGAGCGTGCGGCAACCTGAGTAATGGATTCGCTGGCGGTGTTCATGCTGCTGGATAACTCCAGCACACTGTCGACTGCGGTGGATAAATTATGCTGCGAATCAAGCACGGTACTTTGGATGTTCTGAGCGCGGCCGGAGGCGTCCTGTGCGATCTGGGACACTTCCATCGCAGTGGCCGACATTTCCTGGGTGGCGGTTACCACGTTATCAATTTCGTGTTGCTGGTTGTCGGTATTCTGCCGGGTAGTGGCACTGATCGACTGATTGTTGGCCGATACACTGCGTACCTCACGGCTGACGCCTTTTAATGCCTCGATCATGTCGCGCAGTTTCAGTACAAACAGATTAAAGCCACGGCTCAGTTCGATCAGCTCGGCGTGGGTATCCAGTTCGATGCTCTGGGTCAGATCGCCGTCACTGCTGGCCAGCTGCTGGACCTGCTGATTCAGGCGCTGTAACGGTGTTACCAGACTGCGCACCAGAATCCCGATCACCACAAACGCCAGCGCCGATAACACCACGGCGGTGATCAGCTGGGTGCTGAGCAGCTGATTTTTTTCGTCGTTAATCAGTTGTTTCATTTCAGCCAGCTGGGCCAGGGCTACGTTTTCCGGGATTTCAATCAGCAGTGACCATTGGCTGCCCGCCAGCGGAATATTGAGGGGGGCTGCGACAAAAATCCGGCCATCGGTGCGTAACGCGCCGTCCCCCTGATGCAGGGTTTTAAGTTGCTCCCCCAGTTTGGGCATGGCTTCGGTCAGTGGCCGGGTCAGGGAATCGTTGTAATGGCTGGAAGCTGCCACAAATCCCATGGCGGATAACAGAGTCACTTTGGCCTGGCCGTCGTACAGCGAGGCGCTCAGTTCTTCCACCAGTTTCTGAAACAGCGGCAGATTGACGTCGGTACCGACCAGGCCACGAAAGGTACCGCGGATCATGACCGGCACCGTAAGGCTGGTCATCAGTTCGCTGTAACCTTCGCGGATTTCATACAGATACGGTTCCATAATGCAGGGTTTGCCACTGTCTTTGGCGCACAGGTACCACTCAGCTTCGCGGATACCAAACTCGTTACGGGTGGCGACGTATTTTTCGCTGGCGTCTTCGACCTGTTCCTGGCTCAGGCTGCCGTCCGGGTTTCGTACCCAATAAATTTCCAGTGAACCGCTGCTGTCGACGGAATGAATCAAGCCGGAGCCGACGTAACTGGCATCGCCGTCATCGTAACCGTCGGGCTCGAACTGGGCGTACATCGAGCTGACATCTTTATTGGCCCGTAACGCATCGCCCACCAGATGGCTGACCTGTTCACGGGTCAGTGGCACGTTGGTCTGGGTGCTGTCGGCAATCACGCCGGCCAGGGTTTGGGGAATGCGGTAACTGGCGTTGATGTAGCCGGCCATTTGTTCGCTGTAGGCACTGGCGGCGGAGCGGGCGTGACGGATGGCGGCCTGGGATAAATTCTGTTCTGCACTGGTGGCTACCTGTTCGCTCAGGGCTGCAATGCCCTGGCTGGTTTGCCAGGTGAGGGTCAGTGCCAGAAAGACAACGATCGACAGGGTTAACACAAACAGTTTGGTTTTAACGGACAGCGTTTTCATGATCAGGGCCTGATGAGTTTGTAATGCACTGCTTTCAGGTTAGTCGCTTTCTGTAAATGTGCTGTTGAATTGTTCGAGATGGACGGAAGCATGCATCGGTTGGAAACTCCCTCAGTGTATTAATCCTAATGCCTGTTTTAACCAGCGTGCGGCATATCCCTGAGCCGATCCCGGGGCGGTGGTCGCCAGCTGGTAGGCACCTTCGATACTGGCGATGGCAAAGGTGGCGGCTTCACTGGCCTGGCCGGCACTGATGGTTTCTCCGCGTTGCTGCGCCAGCTGCTGTAACAGCTGGCATAGCAGAGCCTGCTGCTGATCGATGATGCGGCGATACAGCTGGCGTACCTCTGTTAAGCGTACCGCTTCAGCCCCGATCATTACCCAGCTGGCGACTGCCTGGGGATCACTGCCTTCGCCGAGAGCCAGTGCGGCATCGATCCAGGCGCACAGCGTGGCCCGGGCATCGGCATTAGCCGGCAGTCGCTGCTGAAACCTCTGTTGTGCCTGCTGGCTGAGCTGCTCGGTCAGCGCCAGCAGGATGTCCTGTTTGGTTTTGAAGTGGTAGTGGATCAGTCCCGGCGATAATCCGGCGGCTTTGGCGATGCTCTGAATCGAGGCTTTTTCGTAACCTTTGTCCGCCATTGCAGTCATCAGCCCCTGGACGATTTGCCGGCGGCGCTGTTCGGTGTTGGACGGTCTTGGCATAAGGATGTTCCTGGCGGAGGTTATAATTTGGTTATTCAACCAAAATACTTGACGGCGGGAAAGAGGTTGCTCTATCTTGATTATAAGTTGGTTAACCAACCAATTTAAATGAGCGCTGGCTTATCGCTACCCGGATGGTTCGCCAGCAGGCCGGACAGAACAGCAGGAGAATACCGATGAAACATATGAATCAGGCCAACCCGTTAGCCGCTCAATGGCAGCAGATGGCAGGTCAGTGGGACGCCGACCAAGCGGATATCGAAGCGGTATTCCGCCTGTTGCTGACGACCTATAGCGACGTCAATCGCCATTACCACGGTATTGGCCATATTGAACAGATGTTGCAGCAGTTTGAGGTTCATCAGAGTGCGGTGTCACAACTGGACAGCTTTTATTTTGCCATCTGGTTTCATGATTTTATCCAGCAACACAGCGTTGATAACGAACAGCTGAGTGCAGAGCTGGCGGCTGAATACCTGCAACGTTTGTTGGTGCCGCAAGCCATTATCCGGCGTTGTCAGCAACTGATTCTGGCCACCCGGGAGCACCACTATGTTGACGATAGTGACGTCCAGCTGTTTATCGATATCGACTTGTCGATTCTGGCGTCTGAGCGCGCCGCTTACCGCAGTTATGCCTATCGTTGCCGCAAGGAATATTTTTTACCCCAGCCGGTGTATCGCTTTGGCCGGCGGCGTTTTCTTAAACAACTGTTAGCGCGGCGTTTTATTTTTGCCAGTGACGTGTTCCGCCATCAGGCCGAAGCCCGGGCACGCGCCAATATTCAGTGGGAACTGGAGTGCTGGTTATGACGTTCCGGTCGTTTTTTACCGTCTGCCGGCAGTGGTTACAGCAGCGTTCAGTGACACCCCGTCCGCCGCGGGAATGGCGATTTCAGGCCGCCGACGGGTACGCCTGGTTAACCTGTGGCGAACAGTGTTGCTGGAAAATTCGCCTTGCCGATGTACGGGCTGTGGCCATCATCACCACCGATCAGGGACCCTGGCAGGATGACCTGTTCTGGCGCTTTACGGTGGCAGAACGCAGCGTTGAAGTACCCGCCAGTGTGACAGGTTATGACATGTTACCGGCGTTGCTGAATGAGCATTTTCCCGACAGTGATATGAGCCAGCTGGTGGTTGCAATGGGGAGCACGGAGAATGCCTGTTTTCCACTCTGGGCGGCGGATTAAAAGCTGTTACTATCGCAGCCAGATCGGTGAATCAGGAAACCATCATGACATTGTTTATCCGTTTATTGGCATCAGGTTGTGCGCTGCTGGGGCTATTCTGCTTCACACTGGTTGGCGTGGGGTTGCTGGCGGGCAGCGTCAGCTGGTTGCCGCTGCTGGCCGGATTGTGTCTGGCGCTGATCGTGGCTGCGCTGCTGCACCGGGGTGGCAAATGGCTGCAGTGGCCGGGTTATCTGGCGGCATTGACCTTGCTGGTGTTGTTTGTGCTGCTGTTGCAGGCGCCGCTGGCACTGGCACCGGCGTCACACGATGCCTTTGGCGGCCTGGTTGTGTCGTCGGCGGGTATACTGCTGGCGGGCCTGGCACTGTGGGGAATTTACCAGGCCGGGCGCCGCTCAGAAAAAAATTAACTCAGTTGGCAAAGGTCAGCTTCATCTGTGCCGCCAGCTCAGTGGCATTAACAGCCTCCCCCTGTTGATTGGTGACTCCCTGCAGCCATTGGCTGACAACCTCAGGATTGCGGAACATCCAGTCGCGTACCGCGCGGTCGCCGGGAATAAATTCACTCAGCATCATATGCATCACTTCACCTTCCATGCTGAGGGAAAACTTCAGGTTATCCAGCAATCTGGCCACGTTCGGGCAATCGCGACGGAAGTCGGCCCTGGTGTTGGTGTAAACGGTGGAACCGCCTAAATCCGGACCAAAATATTTATCGCCGCCGTCGAGGTAACGGATATCGTGGTTTTCATTCATCGGGTGGGGGGCCCAGGCCAGAAATGCAATCCACTCGCCATCGCGGATATGGCGTTTTACCTGATACAACATCAACCGCTCCGGCAACTCAACCAGCGAAAAGTTACCCAGCGCAAAATCGTTTTTGGCAATCATATCCAGCAGCAGCGCGTTGCCGTCGTTGCCTTTTTCGATGCCGTACAGCTTGTGCTGAAACTTGTCTTTAAAACGGGCAATATCGGCAAACGACTGTACACCGGCGTCGTAGACATAAGACGGCACCGCCAGAGTGTATTTAGCACCGCTGAGGTTGGCGCCTAACACTTCAACACTTTTATTCTGGCGGTAAGGCTGAATAATCGGCTCCATGGTCGGCATCCAGTTACCGAGGAACACATCCAGCTCACCTTTGCTGAGCTTGTCATACACCTGTGGCACCGACAATTCAGTGCTGTTGACCTGATAACCCAGGTACTCCAGCAGGGTTGTGGCCGTGGCCGTGGTGGCCTGTACATCGGTCCAGCCAACCATACCAAAGTTAACCTGTTTACACTCGTTTGCCAGTGAGCTGACTGGCAGCAGCAAGGTTATTAGCAGAATCAGTTTCTTCATCATGTTGCTTCGCCGGGGGTTAAAAATCAGCGCGCGATTCTACCAATTGAATGATCATTCAAAACAGGGCAAAGAGCACAAATCCGAAGAAAGTGGCTGTCTTTCAGACAAAAGGTGTTGAGCGGTGCTGAAGAGAGGTTGCTGCAGCTGTATTCCCACGCGGAGCGCGGGAATGAGAAATTTTCTATCTGGCTCCCACGCTCTGCGTGGTAGCCTTGGCTGACTTGAGCAGTTACATTCCCACGCGGAGCGCGGGAACGAGAAGATAAGGAACTTACTTCTGCCTCCCACGCGCTACACCTGCCTCCCACGCGCTACACCTGGCTCCCACGCTCTGCGTGGTAGTCTTTGGTGGCGTAGAGTATCCTCACACGGAGCATAGGAATGAAGATTAGAACTTATCGGAAACAGGGAGTGTTTCATGGGGCGCAGTCGTTACAAATTTATTTATCCCGATCAACCGCATTTTATGACCCTGACGGTGCTGGGATGGTTACCTGTTTTTACTCGTCCTGAATCTGTAGAAATTCTGCTGCAATCATTTCGCTTTTTGATGAGTGAAGGCCTGCGAATCCACGCTTGGGTGATTCTCGAAAACCACATGCATCTGGTTGCCCAAAGTCAGCAGCTTGATAAAGACATTGCGCGGTTTAAATCTTTCACTGCCCGTCAGCTGTTGGATTATTTACATCAGAAAAAAGCCACGACCTTATTAGGCCAACTAGAGCAATTAAAACTGGCCCATAAAACCGACCGTCAATGGCAGTTCTGGCAGGAAGGTGTTCACCCTGAATGGATCAGCAGTTCTGAGATGATGAGGCAAAAGATTGAGTATGTTCATCAGAACCCGGTCAAGCGAGGTTATGTTGATTACCCTGAACATTGGTGTTATTCCAGTGCCAGAGACTACGCGGGTATTGAAGGATTGCTTGCGGTGGATAAAAGTTGGTGGTGAGTTTTTGTTGGCGCTGTTGCATTCCCACGCAGAGCGTGGGAACGAGAAATTTTCTATCTGGCTCCCACGCTCTGCGTGGTAGCCTTGGCTGACTTGAGCAGTTGCGTTCCCACGCGGAGCGTGGGAACGAGGATCAGTCCTCGTAATTCTCAATCGCCGGACAAGAACAAATCAGGTTACGGTCACCGTACACATCATCAATACGGCCAACGCTTGGCCAGAACTTATGAGCGCCCAGGTCTTTAACCGGATAAGCCGCCAGTTCACGCGAGTAAGGACGTTCCCAATCACCGGTAACCACTTCAGCGGTGTGTGGAGCGTTTTTCAGCGGGTTGTTTTCCGCGTCTAACTCGCCACGTTGCACCGCATCAATTTCGCCTTTAATGGCAATCATGGCGTCAGCGAAACGATCGATCTCAGCCTGAGACTCAGACTCAGTCGGCTCAATCATGAAGGTGCCCGCAACCGGGAACGACATGGTTGGCGCGTGGAAACCGTAGTCCATCAGACGCTTAGCGATATCCACTTCGGTGATACCGGTTTCGGCTTTGATCGGACGCAGGTCAACGATACATTCGTGCGCCACACGGCCGTTCTGACCGGAGTACAGAATCGGGTAATGCGTGCTCAGACGCTTCGCCAGGTAGTTGGCTTTCAGCAGTGCAGTTTGCGTCGCTTTACGCAGGCCGTTGCCGCCCATCAGAGTGATGTACATCCAGCTGATGTTGAGGATCGAGGCTGAGCCGTAAGGCGCTGCGGATACCGCACCGTTACCTTTGGATTCGTTATCGATCGGGCGTACCGCGTGGTTTGCCACAAACGGTGCCAGGTGGGCTGCCACACCAATCGGACCCATACCCGGGCCACCGCCACCGTGTGGGATAGCGAAGGTTTTGTGCAGGTTCATGTGGGTTACGTCAGCACCGATATGACCCGGCGAGGTAATGCCTACCTGGGCGTTCAGGTTGGCGCCGTCCATGTATACCTGGCCGCCGTGTTCATGAATCAGGTCGCAGATTTCACGTACGCCTTGTTCATAAATACCGTGAGTCGATGGGTAGGTCAGCATTAAGCAAGACAGCTGATCGCTCAGCTCTTCGGCTTTGGCTTTCAGGTCAGCGAAATCGACGTTGCCGTGTTCATCACAGTCAGTAACCACTACGCGCATAGACGCCATTTGTGCCGATGCCGGGTTGGTACCGTGGGCAGAGCGAGGAATCAGACACACGTTACGATGCCCTTCGCCACGGCTCTCATGGTATTTCTTAATCGCTAACAAACCAGCGTATTCGCCCTGAGCACCGGAGTTCGGCTGCATACAAATCGCCGGGAAGCCGGTCGCTTGTTTCAGGTAGTCGTCCAGTTCGGCAATCATTTGCTCGTAACCTTCGGTCTGAGACTGAGGGGCAAACGGGTGGATGTTGCTGAATTCAGGCCAGGTCACCGGAATCATTTCGGTGGTGGCGTTCAGTTTCATGGTACAGGACCCCAGCGTGATCATGCTGTGGTTCATCGCCAGATCTTTCGCCTCCAGACGCTTCATATAACGCAGCATCTCATGTTCAGTGTGATGGCTGTTGAAGGTCGGGTGGGTCAGGAATTCGGTATTACGGGTCACGTTTTCGGCGATGCTGGTACTGCCGTTGGCAACGATATCAGCGTCGAGTGCGTAAACGTCCAGGCCATGATCCGAACCTAAAATAACGTCGAACAATTCCGCAACGTCCGCCGCTGAGGTTTTTTCACTCAGGGTCACACCCAGAGTGTCAGCATCGATACGCAGATTGATTTCAGCCGCTTCCGCGCGAGCCAGAACCGCATCACGGTCAGCCACTTTAACGGTTAAGGTGTCGAACCACTGGTTGTTGGTGATTTCCACGCCTTTGGACTGACCCTGAGGTGAAGAGAGACCTGCCGCCAGAATATCGGTCAGGCGGTGGATACGGCCAGCGATGGTTTGCAGGCCTTTCGGACCGTGATAAACCGCGTAGAACGCCGACAAGTTGGCCAGCAGCACCTGAGCAGTACAGATGTTGGAGTTGGCTTTCTCACGACGGATGTGTTGTTCGCGGGTCTGCAGCGCCATACGCAGTGCCGGCTTGCCCTGAGCATCGATGGAAACACCGATAATACGGCCAGGAATCGAACGCTTGAAGGCATCACGCGTTGCGAAGAAGGCGGCGTGCGGGCCACCGAAACCCATTGGCACACCAAAGTGCTGAGCGTTACCCAGTACGATGTCGGCGCCCATTTCGCCCGGCGCTTTCAGCATCACCAGCGCCATCAGGTCGGAAGCAACGGCGGCCATGGCGTTGTTTTCGTGCAGTGCCGCAATGACGTCGCTGAAGTCGCTTACTTCGCCGTTTTTGCCCGGATACTGGAACAGTGCACCAAAGACATCGGCGTTAGCCGCATCGGCTGCCGGGCCTACCTGAACTTCCCAGCCAAACGCTTCGGCACGGGTTTTCACCACGTCGATGGTTTGTGGCAGGCAGTTTTCATCCAGATAGAAGGTGTTGGATTTGTTCTTACGTACGGAACGCTTGATCATCGCCATGGCTTCCGCCGCGGCAGTACCTTCGTCCAGCAGGGAGGCGTTAGCCAGTTCCATACCGGTGAAATCGATCACCATTTGCTGGAAGTTCAGCAGAGATTCCAGACGACCCTGGGCGATTTCCGGTTGGTATGGCGTGTACGCGGTGTACCAGCCCGGGTTTTCCATCACATTACGCAGGATCACCGGTGGAATAATGGTGTCGTGGTAACCCATGCCGATGTAGCTTTTAAACACCTTGTTTTTGGCCGCCAGCGACTTGAGGTAATTCAGCGCTTCAAACTCGGTGCGGCTGTCGGCGATCTCCAGGAACGGCTCCTGCAGAATATCCGCCGGTACAATTTCAGCCGTCAGGGCTTCGAGGGATTCCGCACCAATGCTCTGCAGCATGGCGTTTTCTTCGCTGTTATCAACACCTGCGCCGTTGGAGCCGATATGACGGCCAACAAAGTTATCGCGCTGTTCCAAGTCTTTTAAGGTGTGAGTTTTTAAAGACTGTTGAGTGATGGAAGTGCTCATGATTTGCTCGTCGTGTTTGAACAAAGGAAAAAAGAAAAGCCCCGGATAAATTAATATCGAGGCTTTTGAGTTTGCTGTAACAGGCGCTTAGTTGCACTCAGCTTCATACTGATCAGCGGTCAGCAGGCCATCGTAGTCGCCTTCGTTGGCTGGCTTGATCTTGAAGAACCAGGCTTCGCCGTATGGGTCTTCGTTGACTTTTTCCGGAGCGTCTACCAGATCTTCGTTGATCGCTACGATTTCACCAGAAATGGGTGCGTAGATGTCGGAAGCGGCTTTAACCGATTCAACAACAGCGATGTCGTCGTCAGCAGCGACTTCAGTGCCAACTTCTGGCAGCTCAACGAATACTACGTCGCCCAGTTGTTCTTGTGCGAAGTCGGTAACACCAACAGTGATGGTGCCGTCTTCTTCTTTACGCAGCCACTCGTGGGATGCAACGTATTTTAATTCTGTTGGGATATTGCTCATCAGTATTCTCCGTACGGTCTGACGCTTTTTTAACTTATGGGCTTAGTCAGTCAGATTGCTCTTCAACCGCCGCATCGAAGCCACATCCCTGTGATCACGATGCTAACGCGACATGCGCATTCAGTACTTCCATGTACTTCACCCTTTCGGGCAGCTGCGCTGTGCAAAAATGCCTTCCTGCATTTTTGTGTCGCTTGCTCTGAAGAGCAATCCGACTGGCTAAGCCGGATAATCTGCTAAACCGAATAATTTTAAAATTGCCCGGTCGAATTCCGGTGGTTTGAACGTCGTGTTTTATTCAAAGCAGCAACCGGATGTTGCGCTAGCTCGGCAGGGCCATGGACGGCCCTTCGGAGCGGCGGCTGAATAAAATACGTCGGTTAAACCACCGTATAAATTAGTTTAGGTTTATTCAAAAACCTTCTTACCGTTACGTACAAACGGTAATTTCACAACGCGGGCAGGAATCAACTTGCCACGCATTTCAATTTCACAGCTGTCGCCGGTACCCTTAGGTACACGCGCCATCGCAATCGAGTGCTGCAGAGTGGGTGAGAAGGTGCCTGACGTCACTTCTCCTTCACCGACGCCATCAACCACCACTTTCTGGTGAGAGCGCATCACACCACGGGTTTCCAGTACCAGGCCAACCAGTTTAGGAATGTCGCCTTTGGCTTTTTCAGCTTCCAGTGCCGCACGACCAATAAAGTCACGCTCGGCCGGTTCCCAGGCAATGGTCCAGCCCATGCCAGCCTGCAATGGGCTGATGGTCTCATCCATATCGTTGCCATACAGGTTCATGCCGGCTTCCAGGCGTAAGGTATCACGTGCGCCCAGACCCGCAGGCTGCACACCGGCATCAACCAGTGCTTGCCAGAAATCGGCAATGTCGGCTTCCGGAATCATGATTTCCAGGCCGTCTTCACCGGTGTAACCAGTGCGGGCAAAGAACCAGTCGCTTTGTGGCAGGCCCTGAAATACGTTCAGGTTGCCAACCAGCTCAGCGGATTCTGGTTTCACTTGTTGTACTTTGGTGATGGCATTTGGCCCCTGAACGGCAATCATGCCCAGCTCCGGACGTTCGGTCAGCGAGATTTCAAAACCTTTGCTCTGGCGTGCCATCCATTCCAGGTCTTTGTCGCGGGTGGCGCAGTTGACGACGGTGCGGTACCAGCCTTCCATGTTGTAAACGATCAGGTCGTCGATGACGCCACCATCTTCGTTCAGCATGCCGGTGTACAGGGCTTTGCCTTTAGTCTTCAGCTTATCGACGTCGTTGGCTAACAGCCGTTGCAGGTAGGCTTTGGCGTCACTGCCTTTTACATCAACGATGGTCATGTGGGAAACATCGAACATGCCCACATCTTCACGCACGGCGTTGTGTTCCTGAATCTGGGAGCCGTAATGAATCGGCATATCCCAGCCGCCGAAATCGACGATCTTACCGTTGGCTTCCAGGTGTTTATTATAAAGGGCGGTTTGTTTAGCCATATTTCCTGTATTCCTGCCTGCATGTGGCAGCCACTTAACGGGCGGCCGGACAATAAAAAGGGCGGGCAGTATAGCGCTTCATCCGCGGTTAATCACCCCCGTTCGTTTAAAAGTTGCACGATGGTACATAAATGGGTGTGAGGTCAGCCGGACCAGTCGTGGTGCGGCCTGGCTGGCGCCTAATGGCCACGGAAGTTGGTTAGATGGTCAGGTTTTCTGCCGGATTACGGCTGATAGAACGTACGGTCATACGTATCTGACCGTCGAGTAAGTCATCAAAAGCAATCGGTAATTGCTGACGCGCATAAAAGCCATCGATGGTCAACGAAGCAAAGCCATGAATACCCGACCAGCAACCGTTGGCTAACATCTGGGCGCAGCCATCAATAAATTCACCGGCTGCAATTCCCTGTTCAACCAGATTCATCAGGACTCCAAAGGAACGCATGCCGGCATTGATCAGCTCCGGGTAGCTGGCGCGTTGTTCAATGCTGGGACCAAACACCAGTTTGTAACGTTCGGGGTTGTTGATGGCGTAACGCAGATAGGCTTTGCCACAGCGGAAAACGTTTTCCCGGGCACTGCAGTCCGGATCGAGCGGTGCGGTGGTGGCGGCGGTCATTTCGGCAAAGGTTTGTTTGGCGATTTCGACCAGCAGATGATTTTTATCCTGAAAGTGACGATAAGGCGCGGTTTGTGAAACGCCAACTTTACGTGCCAGGCCACGCAGGCTGAGTTTTTCCACCCCGCCTTCACGAATCAGTTCCACAGCCGCTTGTAATAAGGCTTCCCGCAGATTGCCGTGGTGATACTGGCTGTGATGTTTGGCTTCAGAAGGCGCGCTCATGGGGGGTCCCGTCGGATAGTTACCCTGTCATTCAACCCAAGTCTGTTAGCAGCGTCAACTTACTTCCTGGCTTTTGTTGACGCTGTAAACATTGGCCGATTAAAATGTTCTCACTGTAAACATGAAATAACCATAATCACATCATCCCTTGCCCACAGTAACCGAGGCTTTATGCACATTCGCCCGATGATTCTGTCGTTTCTTTTTTTGCTGCTGAGCAGCGTCAGCAGCTTGTTATCCGCCCAGCAACCCCTTCCGGTGGAAGTGGTGCAGGCTCAGGTATCCGAATACGCCCGCAGCGTACATATCAGCGGCATGCTGGAAAATAAGTCGGAGCAGAACCTGGCATTTAAAATTGCCGGTCTGGTGCGCAAGGTGCGGGTTGATGAAGGTCAGTGGGTTAAAAAAGGCCAGATTCTGGCCGCGCTGGATCTGGAAGAAATCGACGCTCAGGTAGCCAAGGCGGAATCGGTGCTGGCGAATGCGGAACGTAACCTGGCGCGTTTCCAGTCGTTACAGGGTTCCAATGCTTTGTCGGTAGACCGCTTACAGCAGGCGGAAACCCAGGTTGATGTGGCACGTTCTGATCTGACCGTAGCACGTTTTAATCAGCGTCATGCGGTGATCCGGGCACCGGCGGCGGGCCGTATTTTAAAACGTTTTATCGAACCCAATGAGCTGGTAGCGACCGGCAAGCCGGCGTTTGTATTTGCCTCCAGCAAAACCGGCTGGGTATTACGTGCCGGGGTAACCGATCGCGATATCGTCCGGCTGCAGTTAAAAGATCACGCCGAAGTGCGGTTTGATGCCTACCCCGGCGAGGTGTTTAACGCCACCGTCAGTGAGCTGGCCGGACGTGCGGATGCCACCCAGACCTTTGAAGTGGAGCTGCGTTTAAGCGGCACTAATAACAGCGGTGAAGCACGCACTTTATTAGCCGGCTTTGTTGGCCATGCGGTCATTACTCCGGCCAATCGCCAGACTGTTACTCTGTTGCCGGTGTCCGCCATGGTGAAAGGTCAGGACGATGGTGTCGATATTTATACCGTGGTGGACGGCAAACCTGTGATGCGTCATCTGCCTCTGATTGGTCTGGACGGTGGTTTGCTGGTGGTCAGTGGTCTGCAGCCCGGTACGCAAGTCATTGTTGCCGGAGCACCGTATGTACAGCCCGGGCGAGAATTACACATTATTAATTCCACTGCGTCAGCGCATTAATTCAGACACGGCTGACGGAGAAAATTATGCAATTACCGGCGCTTGCAATTCGTAATCATCAGTTTACCGCGGTGATGTTTTTATTATTGGTACTGCTGGGGGTGGTGTCGTTTTTTACCATGCCCCGTTCTGAAGATCCGCAGTTCGATTTTTCGGCGGCTGTGATTAAGGTGGTGAATCCCGGCACCATTCCGCTGGATATGGAAAAACTGGTGGTTGATCCGCTGGAGTCGGCCATTAACGAACTGGATGATCTGCGGGAAATCAAAACCAGCGTGGAAGATGGCCTGGCGGTGATCCGGGTCGAGTTTTTATACGGCACAGACCCGGATGATAAATTCGACGATGTGGTGGCGGCGGTGGCACAGGTCCGCAATCAGTTACCGGAAGGCATTGTCGACCTGGATATCGATAAAATTTCGCCATCAGATGTCAGTATTTTGCAACTGGCACTGGTGTCAGAAACTGCCAGTTATCTGCAGTTAAAACACCACGCCGAAGCACTGGAACAACGTATTGAGCGGGTGGCAGGTGTTAAGCGGGTCGATATTGCCGCATTACCCAAACTGGAAGTTCAGATTCAGGTTGATCAGCGCAAGGTAAATGGTATCGGTATCAGCCTGGATGAAATTCATCAGGCGGTAGCCAGTGCGGCGCAGAATCTGCCTGGTGGCCATGCTCATGCCGGAGAACGGCGTTTTACTGTGCGCACCAGTGGTGATTATGAATCGCTCCAGGCCATTGGTGATACCGTGGTGCGTTCTGGTAGTGAAAAAGGCGTTGCCGGGCGTTTTATTTATTTGCGCGATATTGCTGATATTTCGTTAACTGAAAGCCTGCCCAGTTACCGCGCTAAATTTAATGGTCGCCGGGCGGTGTTTGTTTCGGTGGTGCAGCGCGAAGGCAGCCAGATTTTTAATGTGATGGCGGGTATTAATAAAACGCTGGAAAACTACCGCCAGCAGCGACTGGCCGAGGCGATCGAAATTGAAACCGTAATGGATCAGAGCGCCAGTGTGGAAAAACAGATCAGTGGCTTCTTTGATAATTTAAATCAGGGTCTGATTCTGGTGGCGGTATTGTCGGTGATTGTGCTGGGTTTTAAGCCGGCACTGGTGGTGGTGACGGCAATACCTTTGTCGATTTTTATTGCCATTGGTTGGGTCGATTTATCCGGCTTTGGGCTGCAGCAGATGTCGATTGTTGGTCTGGTGATTGCGCTGGGGTTATTGGTCGATAATGCCATTGTGGTGGTGGAAAATGTTGCCCGTCATCTGCGCGATGGCGACAGTGCGAATGAGGCCGCGATTAAAGGCAGTTCGCAGGTGGCCTGGGCAGTTGCCAGCGGCACTCTGACGACGGTGTTGTCGTTTTTACCGATGTTATTAATGCAGAACGGTTCCGGTACTTTTATGCGGGCGATGCCGGTCACAGTGGTGCTGACTTTATTTGCGTCATTATTAATTGCTCTAACACTGACACCATTAATTGCCAGCCGCCTGGGTAAAGCTGCGAGTAATACCACCCGTGCGCAGAGTAAACTGGAAGCCTTTTCCGATGGTGTTTACAGTCGCTGGTTAAATCGTGCCCTGCAACATCCGGCCAAAGTGTTGTCGGTATCCTTTATTTTATTATTTCTCAGCCTGTCGTTATTTCCGTTAATTGGTGTCAGTTTATTTCCTAAGGCGGAAAAGCCGATGATTCTGGTAAACATCGATATGCCGGAAGGTACCGGGTTTGATCAGACTCAGGCGATGGCCGATCGGGTTGAGCAGATTGTGCGTCAGCAACCGCTGGTGCAGCATATCGCCCAGAATGTTGGCCGTGGCAACCCGCGTATTTATTACAATATTATGCCATCGCGTCAGACGGTGAATTTTGCCCAGTTATTTGTCACACTGGAGCGTGGCGATTTGCCGGCAGTAGAACCTGTGGTGGCGGAATTGCGCCGTCAGTTAGGAACCATTGCCGGAGCGCAGATTATCGTTAAAGAATTTTTACAGGGGCCGCCTGTGGTGGCGCCGGTAGCCATCCGGGTAATTGGTGAAGACCTGAATCAGATTCAGGCAGTATCGCGCGAAGTGGCTGTTATTATGGATCGCACACCGGGGATTGTTGGTGTTGATAATCCGGTGGGCAAATATAAGGTCGACTTAAAAATCGATATTAACCGCGATAAAGCTGCCATGCTGGGAATCCCCCTGATGAACATCGACCGTACCATCCGCACTGCGCTGGTCGGTTTGCCGATGGGGGTGTATCGCGATGACGACGGGGAAGAATACGACCTGGTATTGCGGTTGTCGGAATATCCGCGTCCGGAACTGGCGACCTTTGACGATATTCAGATTGCCAGCGCCACAGGTTCACTGGTGCCGCTGCGTCAGATTGCTGATGTCAAACTGGAAACCAGTATCGCCCGTTTTCAGCATTATGATACCGAACGTATGGCGCGGATTACCGCCGATGTTTTACCCGGTTACACCACGGAAGCGGTGACTAATGCGGTGGTGGAGCAGATTGATCAATACGCCTGGCCTGATGGCATCCATTATGCCGTGGGTGGAGAGCAGGCGAATCGCAAAGAAGCCTTTGGTGGCATGGCGCAGGCATTGATTCTGGCGGTATTCGGTATTTTTGCCGTACTGGTTTTACAGTTCCGTTCGTTTGTACAGCCGTTAATCGTGTTTGCCGCCATTCCGTTTGCCTTAATTGGTGCGCTGCTAGCGTTATTTATCACCGGTTATACCTTCAGTTTTACCGCCTTTATCGGGTTAACCTCGCTGGTGGGCATTGTGGTGAATAATTCCATTATTCTGGTCGATTATGCCAACCAGATGCGGCGTGAAGGTATGGCGCAGCTGGAAGCCATTGCCGCCTCGGCACGCACCCGCTTTGTACCGATTGTGTTAACCACGTTAACGACCATTGGTGGTTTATTACCACTGACGTTGTCCGGTTCCAGTATGTGGTCGCCGATGGGCTGGGCCATTATTGGTGGCCTGTTGGTATCCACCTTATTGACGTTAATTGTGGTGCCGGTGTTGTACCACTATTTAGGACGAATGCCACAGCAGGATTAAACGGCTAAATATTATTCACTGGCGCTGGTCTGGCCAGCGTTATAACTGTCGAGATCCAGCGTCGGGCTGAACACATACGGCTGGGGTAAATGATCGGGTACCGGCGGAAACGGATTGGCTGCCAGTACCGCTTTGACCACCCAGTCGTCGGTGGCCGGATCGCCGGAACTTTGCAGCACTTCCACCCGGGTGGCAATTTGCTGGTAGCGGATGGTCAGTTGCAACCGTACCTGGCCATGCAATTGTGCCGGGGCCACCAGTTTGCGGTTTAAATGGGCAATTAATTGCTGCACATAACTGAGTTCCTGCGGATCATAAATCTGCTGGCGCTGGGCTTTACGTGTTTCCGCTGTTTTTACTTGTTGCGTTGGTTGTGTCGGATCGTTGTTGGTTGTTTTGCTGGCAGCGGCGACTGTGGACGTTGTTGTTGTGGTCGTTGCTGTTGTGGTCGTTGCTGTTGTGGTCGTTGCTGTGACTTCGCTGGCAGCGGTTGTTGCGGTTGTTGCGGTTGTTGTTACTTTTGGTGGTTGTGGTTGTGGTTGTGGTTGTGGTTTCACTTGCCGTTGGGCTTCTGCCGCCTGGCTGTTATCGGCCACGGCTTCGTTAACCGCAGGGCGCAGGTCGTTAGTCGCCGTTGCCTCTGGCTGGCTGCTGGCTTGTTGTGGCTGTTGTTGTATCTGATCACTGTGATCCTGAGCGATGACCGCCTGACTTTGCAGTCGGGCATTAAGTACCGTGGGGGGTTTTGGCGCTGGCTGGTTATGCCATAACCAAACGGGCAGAGCCAGCAGATGTAACACCACCGACAGCGCCAGGGTGGTCAGCAAACGACCATGGCGTGGGGCAAAAGAAGAAGGTGTGCTTAGCGTCAACGGCAAGGTATGATACCTGTCTTGAATCGGTTAGCGATCATAATCATAAAGGAGTTCTAACATGAGCGTATTGGTAGGTAAACAAGCACCGGACTTCACCGTTCCTGCGGTACTGGGCGATGGCAGCATTGTTGATGAGTTTTCTCTGTCCGAAACCATCAAAGGTAAATATGCCGTGGTATTTTTCTACCCGCTGGATTTCACCTTTGTGTGTCCGTCTGAGCTGATTGCTCTGGACCACCGTATGGACAAGTTCAAAGAGCTGGGTGTGGAAGTGATTGCAGTGTCAATCGACTCTCACTTCACTCACAACGCATGGCGTAACACCGATATCAATAACGGTGGTATCGGCCAGGTTAAATACACCATGGCAGCCGACATCGATCACGGTATCTGTAAAGCCTACGACGTAGAAACTGCGGGTGGCGTGGCTCTGCGTGGTGCTTTCCTGATCGATAACGAAGGTGTGGTTCGTGCACAGAACATCAACGACCTGCCTCTGGGCCGTAACATTGATGAGCTGGTGCGTCTGGTAGAAGCACTGCAATTCCACGCTGAGCACGGTGAAGTTTGCCCGGCTGGCTGGAACAAAGGTGACAAAGGTATGAACGCGTCTCCGGAAGGTGTTGCTGAGTACCTGGCTGCTGAATCTGACAAACTGTAAGTCAGTCCGGTAGTGCTAAAAAAACCCGCTACGGCGGGTTTTTTTTATGGCTTTAATATAATCTGTTTCTGTTGGCTGCCATTATTCCGGCGTCAGCACCTTAGCCTGGTAGCCGGCTTCGCTGAGAATATAAGCAGCGGCTTCTCCACGGCCTTCGCCGGTTACTACGTAGATAAACTCCGGTGCCAGCTCCGGCATATGGCTGCGCAATTGTGCCAGCGGAATATTTCGCGCCCGCAGAATCGGGTTAACGGCCGCTTCCTGCTGAGTGCGGACATCCAGTATAATGGTGCCGGTGTCGCCGTTTTCAATCAGTTGTTGCAGCTGTTGTTCGTTAATAAACTCCAGCACCGGATTTTTAAGCAGGGTATCGAAATCTTCTTTGGTTAATACCATCAGGACGCCGTCACTCGACATAGTGACTGTGGCGTTACGTGGCAGGGCGCTGACCAGCGCATCTTCACCAAACAGGGTGCCGGTGCCAATTGCGGCCAGCGTTTCCTCTTTACCACTGTTGCTGCGGCTGACCACGGCTTTACCGGATTTAATCACGTAACATTCGTTGCCTTCATCCCCTTCACGCACGATGGTGTCTCCGAGGCTGACTGGCCGCTCCTGAAAACGGGCCAGTAGTTGCTGGATATTGGCCGGTGGAATGCGGTTAAACAGGTTGGAGGTGAGCAGGGCTTCCAGCCAGTCGGATTGTTCGTCTTCCTGCTCATAGGAGTGACGCAGCTCAGCCCAGGTGGTAATCAGCTCCAGATACTGGCGCTTAATAGAAAAGAAACGACAGTCGCTTTGGGTGATCGCTGAGCAACGGTGTACCGGGTGGCTGCTGTCGAGCGCGAGAAAGTTCTCGTCATCCGCGCCGCTGAGCCGGGTGATATTGAAGTTGTCATCAGCCAGGTCGATGTTGCCCTGCAGCAGGAAATGACATTCCTCATCCTGTACGCCGCGCTTAAACAGGATCTTTTTCGCCTCCAGTTGATGGTGGCGAAAGTGGGGCTGCAGTTCTTCGATTGCCTGAGCGGAAAGCTCATCAAACGGCACAAAATGCTGGATCTGCTCAATGCTGATGCTGTCGGCCATGGATCATCTTCGGTTGATTGTTCGCGTTAAGCATAGCAAAGCGTGGATTTATTCGTCATCCGGCAAAAGGAGTGAATCCGCGACAAGTTGCAGTTGCTCTGGCTGGCTACGATCGATCGCGGCGACATAAGGTGTATGGCCCAACAAAGGCACGCCCTGGCGGGCGAACCCGTGTTGCAGATAAGCCAGATTATCTGCCTGGGCGTCCATATCGTCTGACAGGCTGTTGGCCACCCAGCCAACCAGGCGGGCGCCGGAATGCTGAATCATACTGGCGCTCAGCAGCGCATGGTTAATGCAACCCAGTCGCAGGCCAACCACCAGAATGATTCCGGCGTTAATGGCTGTCGCAAAATCGGCCAGCGTTTCGTGGGTATTCAATGGCACCAGCCAGCCGCCCGCGCCTTCGACCAGCTGAAACTGTGCGCTGCTGGCGAAAGCTGGCTGACAGGCGGTGATCAAAGCGTCGCAGGTTAACGTCCGGTTTTCCTGCTGTGCGGCGATGTGTGGTGCAATCGCAGCCTGCAACGCGACCGGGTTATGAATGGCATAGGGCTGTTGCTCGCTGCTGTACTGACGCAACAGCCGAGCGTCTTCATTTTGCCACTGCGGTCCGTGGGCGGTAGCCACGGTTTCACAGCCGGCGGCGACCGGCTTCAGGCCAAACGTGCTTAACCCCTGTTGTTGGGCTTTTAATAACAGCGCCGCTGACACCAGGGTTTTACCGGCGTCGGTGTCGGTACCGGTGACGAAATAGCGTTTCATATCTTCTCCTCAATCCTGCACCGCAGTTCACTCATCTAAAATGCTAACGCGGGTTTACGCAGCAACAGCCAATACACCTGGTAACTCAGCGGTAATTGTCCGGTTTGTGTGCGCGGGTACATCTGATTCAGTTGCTGCAGTGCTGCGCGGCCACCCAGGCCGCTCTTACGGCCGGTATTAACGTTGGTGGCACCAATGGCTTTTAAACCACGCAATAAATCGGTTAACGAAGGGTAGTGTTCGGTCAGGCATTGCTGTTGTTCGCTGACGATGTCGAGTTGCAGCTGCTGGCAAACAGTCAGCAGCTGTTGGCGTGGTGTAAAGCGGTTAACGTGTGGTCGCTGGTCAATCTGCTGCCAGGCATCACGCATTTGCTGGTGAGTACCGGGTAATAATGTGGCGATGGCGATCAGGCCTCCGGGTTTAACGACCCGTTGCCACTCGCTGAGTGTTCGTTGTGGATGTTCACTCCACTGCAGCATCAGGCTGGAGAAAATACCGTCGCAGCTGTTGTTGTTAAAGGGTAATTCATCGGCGTCCGCCAGCACGGTGGTGATGGGTTGTCGATGCCAGTGGCTGGCCTGTTGCAGGTTAATAAACTGCAACATGCCTTCGGCCAGGTCGACACCACTCAGGTGTTCCACACCACGTTTCAGCAGAGGATCAAAGGCGGCTCCGGTACCACAGCCAATATCCAGCCAGTGACCACCGAGCTGGTTCGGCATCCGCTGTATCAACTGCTCAATGGCCTGCTGCTGAATGGTGGCTGCCTGATCGTAACTGTGAGCCGCACGGCTGAATTGTTGCGCCACCTGTTGTTTGTTTCGCTGAGGTTGTGGTTGCTGAGGTTGTGGTTGCTGAGGTTGTGGTTGCTGGGGTTGTGGTTGCTGGGGTTGTGGCTGACTGCAACGCGGCGGCAGCGGCGAAACCTGGCTGTTCATAACGTTTCTCCACGCTGTTGCTCGGGCGGTACCTGCAGTTGGTCCAGCATCCGCTGAATCTGTTGCAGAATTTGTCGCTGGCCTGCTGCGGTTAAGAAAAAACTGTGGCTGGCGGCAGCAGCATAAAACGCCGGTGACAGGGCGGCGGGATTAAAGTCATCGCGGCTGGCGTAGCAGTGTTGCTGGACCCGTGCAGTGCTGGATAGCTCCGGGTAGTTCAGCCAGCCGAGCGAGTGATTCAGGATAGCCGGGTCGCGAATCTGCTGCTGGCTCAGCTGGCGCATTAATGGCCTTGGCTGCTGGCTGTGCCGGGCACACAATGCGGCAAATCGTTGCCGGGTTTTTTCCGGCGCCTGCTGCAGATCGCTGCTGAACGCGGCAAAGGTGTCTGCTGCCATTCCGGGGATGGGGTCAGCCGCGGCGGCGGTATTGTCCATGGTTTGGAGAAAGCGCCGGCCGGTTGCCAGGGTAATAAGGCCGGTGTTTTTTTGCCAGTGTGGCGGCAGCTGCTGTAAACAGTGTACTGCCAGAGCGCCCCCTAATGACCAGCCGATAAAGAGCAGGTGTTGTACCTGCGGCAGCCGTTGTTGCAGTTGCTGCACCAGCTCATCAGCCAGTTGCCGGGCGTTGTCGAACAGGGTGCCCTGGCCGTGGAAACAGGCGCCGAGGTGGTTGCCGGGTAATGCCTGATACAGAGGCGCAAACACCTGTGGCTGGAAGCTCCAGCCGGGAAACCAGCAGATGACGGTGTTGCTGTTACCGCCGTTGGGTTGTAATTCGCTCCAGTTCATTCCAGTACCCGGGCTAAGGCCGCCAATAACCGGTCGATCTGGTCACGGCTGTGACTGGCGGTCAGGGTGATGCGCAACCGGGCACTGCCGTCGGGTACGGTGGGTGGCCGGATGGCACTGACCCACAGGCCGCGCTGCTTCAGTTGTTCGCTGATGTGCAGGGCGCGTCGGGCGTCACCGATCAGCAGCGGTTGAATGGCCGACTGTGACGGCATCAGTGGCAGTGCTAACGCTGCTGCCTGCTGGCGGAAATACTGAATATGTTGCTGCAGCTGCTGGCGCCGCTGCGGCTGTTGCAGTAATTCCAGGTTGGCCAGCATGGCTTCGGCCAGCGCGGGGGGCAGTGCGGTGGTGTAAATATAGGGGCGGGCGAACTGGATCAAATAATCGATCAGTTCGTCACTGCCAGCGACAAAGGCACCGTATCCACCCAGGGCTTTGCCGAGTGTACCGACGTAAACCGGCAGTTGTTCCGCGGTTAAGCCAAAGTGTGCCCGGGCACCGCCGCCCGAGGTCTGATCTGCCGCTTCCAGAATGCCAAAACCATGGGCATCGTCGATCATTAATAACGCCTGGTGTTGCTGCGCCAGGGAACTCAGTTGTGCTACATCGGCCAGGTCGCCATCCATGCTGAAAATGCTGTCTGACACAATCAGCGTTTCGCCACCTTTGCCTTTACTCTCGCCAGCGCTGTGATCGCTAAGCAACTGCTGTAAATGTCGGTAATCAAGATGGCGGTAACGTTGCAGCCGGGCACGGCTCAGTTGTGCACCATCCAACAGCGAGGCATGGTTAAGTTTATCCTGCAGGATGTAATCGCCACGCTGGGCCAGGGCGGCAATGGTACCCAGGTTGGCCATAAAACCGCTGGAAAATAACAAGGCCCGGGGGTAGCCGGTATGCCGGGCTAATGCCCGTTCCAGTTCATCATGAGCGCTGGAATGGCCACATACCAGATGCGAGGCACCGCTGCCCAGCTGCCATTGCTGCGTCGCGGCTGCCAGTGCTTTGCCACCTGCGCCGGCCAGGCCAAGGTAATCGTTGGAGCAGAAGTTAATCAGCGCGTTACCATTCAACCTGACCACCGGCCCCTGGGCACTGTTCAGTGTCTGACGCTGACGTTGCAGATGCTGTTGCTGCCGTTGCTGCAGTGCCTGATGAATGCGGTGATTCCAGCTCATAGATCGATGGTTGAGGCTTGCCGGTTAAAAAACACCCATCATAGGAGTTGTCGATTATTGGTCAACCAGGTTTAAAGGTTGAGGTTTACTGATAGTGCGGTGGCGTTCATGATGGCGCTTTTGTTTTATCCGATGGGTGTTCTGCGAGGTATCTATGTCCCTGCCAACTGCTTCGTCCGTGCCTGGCGCTTCTCAAGCGACTGCCAGTGGCGCAAAAACAGACCTGGAATTTGATCGCCAGCATATCTGGCATCCGTACAGTTCGATGACCTCTCCGGGCAACATCTGGCCGGTGCAGAGTGCCAGTGGAGTGTATCTGCGGTTGGAAGATGGCCGCGAGCTGATTGATGGTATGGCGTCCTGGTGGTGTGCGGTGCATGGCTACAATCATCCACGTTTAAATGCCGCGGCGACGGAACAACTGCAGCACATGAGTCATGTAATGTTTGGTGGTATGACTCATGCGCCGGCGGTGGAGCTGGCTAAGCGGCTGGTGGCTCTGACACCGGCTGGGCTGGATAAGGTGTTTATCGCCGATTCCGGTTCGGTATCGGTGGAAGTGGCGATTAAAATGGCGATCCAGTATCAGCACGCCCGTGGCAAACCGCAAAAAAACCGCTTACTGGCACTGGAGCGGGGCTACCATGGCGATACGCTGGGGGCGATGTCGCTGTGTGACCCCACCCGGGGAATGCACCATTTATTTTCCGGTATTTTACCGCAGCAATTTTTTGTCGCAGCGCCACAGACCGGGTTCGACGAGGACTGGAATGATCAGGATAGTGAACCATTACGCCAGATACTGAGCCAGCACCACCAGGATATTGCAGCGCTGATTCTGGAACCGATTGTACAGGGTGCCGGGGGCATGCGTTTTTATCATCCGCAATATTTACGTCAGGCCCGTGCCTTATGTGATGAATTTGATGTGTTATTAATTGCCGATGAAATTGCCACCGGTTTTGGCCGCAGCGGCAGATTATTTGCCTGTGAGCATGCCGCTATTTCGCCGGATATTTTGTGCGTCGGTAAAGCCATTACCGGAGGATATATGACGCTGGCGGCAACGCTGGCCAGTACTCAGGTCGCGGAAACCATCAGCCAGGGTGAAGCCGGTTGTTTTATGCACGGCCCGACCTTTATGGGCAACCCGCTGGCGTGCCGGGTGGCCTGTGAGAGTATCGACTTATTACTGGAAAATAACTGGCAGACTCAGGTTCAGCGAATTGAACAGGGGTTGTTGCAGGGCCTGGCGCCGGCTCGTCAGCTCGACAGTGTTGCCGATGTGCGGGTACTGGGCGCTATTGGTGTGATCGAAATGAAACAGCCGGTGGACATGACGCGGTTACAGCCAGCTTGCGTTGAACGCGGCATCTGGATACGGCCCTTCGGCACTCTGGTGTATGTTATGCCGCCGTTTATTATGACCGATGATGAACTGGCGACATTAACTGCAGCGATGGTGGCGGCGATAGCGGTTTCAGGGTAGCAACAAGCTGAGCTGGTAGTGCATATCTAGTGCTGTAGCATGGCTTTATATCGAAGCTGTTGACCACGACTTTTTAGAACATTATGTTGCGCGCTTTATCAGGGACGATGCATGCCTGTTTTCAGGTCTGCTTCAACAACTCAGGGGCAACCGATGAACGTCTGGTTCAGAGTTTTCTATATTCTGGTGGCACTGCTGCCAGCCATGCTTCACGCACACACTTCCGCAACGTCTGACGATATAACCCGCGGACTGGCCTGGCTCAGTAGCCAGCAGCAGGCGGACGGATCCTTCCGCAGTAATATCATGGCAGCCACCGACTGGCAGGCCAGTACTGAGGCTCTGCAGGCGTTTGCCAGTGCCGGTCAGCTGGATCATCTCAATACCCAAACACTCGCAACCTATTTAGCCAGTCTGAACGCCACTGAAACCGAACTGCTGAGCCGGCGCATCAGCGCCAACCTGCGCCTCAGCCAGCCGTTCGCCGACGACCTGGCCACACTGGCGCTGCGGCAGAACAGTGATGGTGGCTTTGGTGACGAAAACGGCTTCGACAGCTCAGTTTACGACACCCTGTTTGCTCTGCAGGTTTTGGTTAACAATTCACAGAATAATCAGCAGCAGATTTACTACGCACTTGAATATCTCAAGAGCCAACAACAGGCAGACGGCAGTTTTCTGCTGGAGGAAAATCTTGGTTCTACGGCCCTGACAGCACAAACGCTGGTCAGTGTTCGGCCCTACTTGTTTCGGTTCGATGTCGGTTCAATGATGAGTAAAGCCCAGAGCTATCTTCTGACTCAGTTGAATAGTCAGAATTCAGCTGAAAGCTGGGACACAGCACTGGGGCTGTTGGCAATCACCCCTCTGACCACTGACCCAGCCCTCTACCAGGCTGCCCTCGATAGATTGCTTTCCAGCCAACTCCCCGATGGTTCATGGTCACAAGACATTTACAGCACAGCTTTAGCGGTTAAAGCGTTGCAGCAACTAAAAGACACTGATCGGATAACCGATCCCGCGCAATCTTCGCTGACCGGAGTCGTCCTCTCGCAGAGCACCCTTCAGCCAATGGCTAACGTTCGGGTAACGCTCACAGGGCGGAATATTTCTGTCTTGAGCAGCTCTGATGGTCATTTTTCTATGACAAATATTCAGCCCGGAGACTTTGCCCTGACCTATGAGTCGGATGGTTATTATCCGGCAACCCAAAGCGGTAAGCTTAACGAGGGGCAGCGTGTTGATCTTGGTTCTGTAGTGCTGACCCCGAGACCAGATACTGGCGTTATTCGTGGTCAAATTACCGATGCCAGTTCAGCTGATCCATTGCCCGGAGTACAGGTTACGCTAAGCGGAGAATCCAGCGGCTCCACTTCGACAGACGCTGAGGGGTATTTCCATCTGGTGAGCACTCCCGGTGAAATAACCCTGACAGCTTCGCTGACAAACTACTTTAGCGCCAGCGGTAATGCCACGTTACAGGCAGGAACAGAACTGGAATTTTCTCCAGCCTTGCACAGCACTGAGACAGAACCACCTGGGCCGCATGTAGAGGTAACCGGGTTGATTGTAGATAAATCGACAATGCAACCCATCGAAGGCGCTCTTATCAGCATAAATCAGAACAGTTTTACCACGCACTCCACTGCTGACGGTCGTTTCACAATGACCAATGTCCCTACCGGAGCGCTGCATATTCAGGTGAATGCCCAGGGCTACGCCTCTGTTAAAGCCAAAGTCCTCGCTGCTCAGGGAGGAGCTATCGATGTCGGTGTACTGATGCTGCAGGCGGATATCCCTACGACATTTACGGATCTGCAGGGACAGATTACAGACGCTGATTCGCAACAAGGGATTCCATATTCGCAACTTCAGATTACGCAACTTGATCAGACACAAGAGGCTGAACCACAGGTTATCGTCGTAACTACAGACGCTCAGGGCTTCTATCAGATTAATGACGTCGGCTTTCTGGCAATGGAGCTGTTTGCTCAGGCTGATGGATTTCATAGTCAGGTTCAGACACTAAAATTGAACGAGCATCGTCGCTTTACACAGGATATTACTCTGACGCCCTTCAGCGCCGGGGGAATTACAATTCCGTCACTGGCAACGGACGATTCAACTTATGGTGCCTATCGTCCGGTAAATCTGACAGCCACCCTTCTGAATAACGGAGATGCTGCTCGCCGGGTACAACTCCGGCTTGATATTCGTGATAGCAATAACGATATCATCCAGCAAATTTTTATCGGTACTGATGTGGATGCCAGCGGAGCTCCTTTACCTGTAACGCTTTTACCTGGAGTCCCGGTGGATGTCAGTGGACAGTGGTTTACTGGTATTAGTCCCGCTGCTGACTATCAACTTACGCTTTCCGTATTTGATGCAATGAACGGTCAGATCCTGGCAGAAAAGCTCAGGTATATCAGTATTGAGTCTGAGCAGTATATTGAATCTTCAGATTTACTGGCATCTCCACGTATTTCCAAAGTTGGAGCCAGTGAAACGCTGTCGCTTGCAGTCCGTATCCGTTACACCGGCAACACAGAGGCAACCTACGCACTGAACTACGCTTTGCTGGATCCAAACGATCAGCCTCTGCTGCAACGTAGCGAATCCCTTGATTTAAAACCGGGCGACACCACCCGATTAATCCAGCTGCCATCAGAGCCGTTGCTTTTCTCACAAAGCGGTCGCTTCCTTTTACAGGCTGAGATTGAAAACCAGTCGCTATCTATTAATCCGGTGTGGATAACCGTTGCACCCGCAACTCGTATTGAAATAAGTCAGGAACTGACACCGGCTGAGATTCTGCCCGGAGATGACCGCCTGCTGAATGTTGAAATTCTGCTGCAGGGAGTGGAGCAGCCATGATCAGATTTAAGAACTACATTTTTGCATTGTTGTGCATAACGACCTTTTCTTATTCCTCTCTGACTATCGCTGCGATGGATAGTCGGGGAACTGAGTTTATGTTCGCGTTCCCTCCGAACTACAGCAACTCCGGTAATTTAAGTTTGTTTATATCATCAGAATCAGATGCTTCCGGAACCGTAGAAATTCCAGGGCTCAGCTTTGTGCAGCCAATCAGCATTCAGGCGAATGAAGTTACTCAGGTAACGCTCCCCCGGAATGCGCAACATACGGCCGCCAACAGTATTAAATCGCTGGGAATACGGGTTGTAACCGATCAGGAAGTAACGGTGTATGGCCTGAATCAGTTCCAGTACTCTACCGATGCTTTTCTTGCTCTGCCTGTTGATGTTCTTGGCCTTGAGTATCTGAACATAAGTTATCAGGGATTAGGAAGGGGCTATCCATCACAAATGCTGGTTACCGGTGTTTATGACGGTACCGAAGTAACTATTACACCTACGACGGCTACAACTGGCAGAACTGCGGGAACGCCTTTTAATATCACCCTAAATGCTGGTGACAGTTACTTACTGCAGGCGATATCTGGAGACCTGACCGGCACAACGGTGAATGCTTCCTCGCCGGTATCCGTAATGGGGGCAGTAAAATGTGTGAATGTACCAGTTGGTTACGGTGCCTGTGACCATATTGTTGAGATGTTGCCACCAGTCGCAACATGGGGTCAGTCTTTTGTCACCATCCCGCTTGCGACACGCAAAAAAGGCGAGGTGTTCCGTATTCTGGCATCCGAAGACAATACCCAGATTACGGTTAACGGAGATTCGGTTGCCACACTGCAACGTGGTCAGCACCATGAAATAATATTGACAGCCCCCAGTGAAATTACAGCTAATGCCCCGGTGTTGCTTGCCCAGTATTCCCCCGGACAAAGCTTCGATGGTGTTATTTCAGATCCCTTTATGATGTTGATACCGCCATCAGAACAGTTTCTGAACAGCTACAATTTTGCCACTCTGACCCAAAGTGTTGGTTTCAGAAACAGCTTCGTTAATGTCATGGCACCAACCGGTGCACTCGACAGCATGATGCTGGATAACACCCCTGTAGACAAAACGCTGTTTCAGCCGGTTGGCCAGACCGGTTTCAGCAGCGCACAAATCGCACTTGAGCCAGGCTCCCACAACATCAGATCACTGGAGAGTTTTGGTATTTACGTATATGGCTTTGGCAGCTACGACTCTTATGGATATCCGGGAGGCATGTCATTTGATTTTATTAATCCCAGGGGGGATAGCTACCCGCCGAATGCCCGGCTTGAATTGTTGGGGGACTATATCATCGGGTATGCAACCGACAGCGAAGACCGTAATGCCAACGCTACGCTGGATGCGGGAGAAGACAGTAACGGTAACAACATTATTGACCGTCGCTCTGAAGACCTGAATGGCAATGGCCTGTTAGATGATGGTGAAGACTCCAATGGTAATGGCGTTCTGGATCGGGATACCGGTTTATTTCGTATTGAATTACAGAATGCGGTCAATCTTACACTGGAAGCATCGGCGTTTGTTCCGGGAAGTCTGGGTGTAAATTTTGTTGTTCGTCGTACAGATCCTTCTCTGCCTTCCTCTGGCGACCTTCGTCTGGCCGATGGTGCCGGGAATTACACACTGATTCCGGTGAATTTTTTCAATACGCCTTTACTCACTGATGTCCGTGTTATCAGTACCTTCAGTAATAATCAGATAGAGCTGATTTCCACATCATTCTCTGTTGAGCCGGTACGCATAGAAACTAAAAACAACCAGACGGAAGTAGAGTGGCAGTTCGATCAGTTTCCTTCTGACCAGGTTCAGCAGCTCACTTATCAACTCCTGTTACGCAATCCGGTTCCCGGCGAGACACGCCTTGTACTACATGAATTAGAGCTCACCTACGCTGATGTTAATGGCAACCCGGTCAGTATTTTCCTTGGAACACGAGCGGTAAAAGTAGCGCCGTCTGTTTTGACGCTATCCGTTAGCACTGACAAAATTCGCTATCGTGCAGGCGAAACTGTGATTATCGGCAGCATGCTTCGTAATGCCGGTGATACAACAGACAGTACCAATTTGATTGTGAAAATCATTGATAGCTCGGGGGCATTGGTTCAACAGCTGACAGAACAGAATGTAACCGTCGCCGCTCAGGATTCATTATTAATTAATGACACGCCTTTTTTTGTCGGCAATCTGGTAACAGGTAACTATCAGGTCATTGCCCAGCTGGCAGATAACCAAGGCAGAATTTTGCGTCAGGCAGAAGCACCTTTTGTTATTGTTACCGACTCGGATACTCTGATCGATCTCGCCTCCGCGGTATATACACAACAGCCTGTTTACGCCCCCTGGGACAAGGTCAGTATTACTGCCCGTATTCAGAATATCGCCAGCAACTCTGCGGTAACTGATGCCACTGCAGAACTCCGGGTTAAAGCACCGGATGGTCAGCTGCTATTACAGGAAAATCTGACGCTTGACCAGATTGCGCCTTCTGCATTGCGGCATTTTAGTTTCCCTTTGGAGCTCAATAACGCCCGTGAAGGTGCGTATCCAATTATCTGGACGATAAGAGATGCAGATCAGCAAGTCCTGAGCACCAGTCTTAATTCATTCAGTGTCGAACGCCAGTTACTACAGGAAATTATCGGTAGTGTTAAAACCGACTACAGCCGGATTTTCCACACTGGTAACAACCGCTGTCTATTTAAGGTTCACAATCGTGGCAATCTGGACATTACAGATATGGAATTTGCTTACAGCCTGATTCAGGCGGACAGTGAAACCCTGCTGCAGCGCACCGAAATCAGCGCCGATATCGGCCGCAATGATGAATTTACCTGGCACACCGACTTCAGCGCCGCAGGACAGGCTTACGGTGGTTATGCCTGTGTGCTGGAAGCCAACATCAACGGCACCTGGCAGGTTCTGGCCAGTGACAGCTTTGAAGTGCAGGCGCCTGAAGTATCCACGGCCATCAGTAGTGAAGGCCCTGGTCGCGTGCTGGTGCTGACCGATGCTCCGCGTCAGTGTTCTGCTCTTGAGGACATCCGCGTTGGCTTCGACTTCGGCGCCGAACTGAACACCTCTCAGCAGATTGAAATCCGCCTCTACGGCCCGGATGGCAAGCTGTTGGATACCGAGATCGTCAGCGCGCTGGATACCGAAATCAACCATCGCCACGGCAAGGCCAACACCGATCTCAGTGTGAAAGCTCAGGCCAGCGGTCAGTTCGAGGTGCTGGTGCAGTCATCATCCGGACTGGGCAAAGAGTACCGTGTTGAAGTATCGGTTAAACGTAACTGGCTGAGTAAGGTTGAGAAGTCCTGGACCTTCGACTGCAGCTGCGACCGCCCATTAACGCTGAATGAACTGTACGAAGACGTCAGCCTGCTGGCCTGGCATCCGTGGCACAGCGATGACGATCTGCGTAATGCCGATCCGTTCGGCCCGCTCAACGGTCCGGATGTGAATGAGCAGAACGACTTTATCGAACAACTGCTGCAGGACGCTGGCTGGGAATATACGCTGGTACACAGCGCCGATGACTTTGCCCGCGAGCACCGTATCGGTGGTTACAGCAGCTACCTGTTGCTGGCCGAACGTCCGCAGCTGCACTGGCAGGTACAGAAAGAGCTGCGCGAAGTGGTCTTCGCCGGTAAAGGCCTGATCGTCGCCGGTGGTTTCGATAAACGTAACCTGTGGCTGGAATCGGCATTGGGTGTGGCGGTGATTGGCCGTCATCCATGGGCGCGGGAATTACAGGTACACAACTCTGACCTGAGCAGCGCCTGGAATGCCCAGCTGCCGCTGGCCGATAAGGTTCAGGGTATCTGGCTGACCGGCGCCGAAATCCTTGCCGAATACGCGCTGGCCGGAGACGAGCAGCAGCATAACTGGCACTGGCTGGATAAAGGCGAGCATAAAGCGCACGACATTTTCGATGTTAAGCGCCGCGCCATTACCGGCTACGACTATGGCAAAGGGCGCAGCCTGTTCTTTGGTTTCGACCTGTTGCTGCAGGCCACTCAGGCCGGAGCTGACAGCAGCTATGCCGAACTGATTCTGCAGGCACTGCAACAGATCCAGCCAGATGAGCTGCCGACCCTGGGCTCTGCCGTACTGCCGCTGAACCTACAGTGGCAGAACAACCGCGGTGCCGTCAGCTTAGTCAGCGAACTGCTGCTGCCGGAAGGTGCTGAGCTGCTGGTTCCCGGCATCTTTGCTCAGCAGGATGAACACTGGCTGGCAACCCTGACGCTGGCAGAGCAGCAGACTCTGGCATCACGTCTGTACATCAAACTGGCCGACCGCGACGGTGAGCAGAGCATCGGCCTGCTGACCACCACCGTCGACGGCAATCAGCAACTGCAACAGGCGCAGGCCAGCTTTGCATTCGGCGCCAGCGCCACCCCGGAACTCGCGGCAACCCAGGCACTGCTCGACAGCCTGGCCTGGGACTACTGGTATCGCCTGAACTACCGCCATGCCTGGCTGAAGTTCAAGCTGGCCCGCGAAGCCATCAACAAAGAGCACTGGTATCAGGCGCAGACGCTGTTGCTGCTGGCCGCCGACCTGTTGCTGGTTGGCCATGAAGACGATGTCGCCAGTGCCCGTCAGCAGGTACAGCGTCATATTCAGTTTGTCGGCGAGAAGCTGGCGCAATGATCATGAAACGGAATTCAGTTATGACTTCAGGAACCCCTTCTATGCCTCTGCTGCAACAGGAGCTGCTGCTGGACAGCGCTCCACGTTCATCCCGCCCGTTACGCATCATTGCACGGCTGGTTTTGCTGTTATTTGTTAATTCTGTGATCTGGCCCAGTTGGGCTGTGGCAATAGAGAGCGAACAACAAAAACAGCTCCAGGCTGATCACGAATGGGATCAGAACAACCAGCAATTGCATCAGGTACTGGCCAATTTACAAAATCACATCCGCACCCAGACGGCGGAAGTGACTAAAAAAATCACAGCCGGCCGTGGCGTGATCAGCAGTGTGCTGAATTTTATGGGTCTGGGGGATGATGCACTGGCCGATGATGCCAGTATGCGTTTTTTACAACGTTTACAGTCTTTTCAGCAGGATGCACTTGATTCACTCCAACAAGAAACCCAAATGCTACAGCAGCGTAATTTGCCCGCCGCCATTTTAGAGCGGCAACAAGCTGTCAAAAATCAATTGATCGCTCAATACACGGATGTACTGAACAAACTTTCGGCGGTAGTGGAAGATCAATCGTTAGTGGATCAGCAACAAAAACTGGATGCACTCAATAGCCTATTAAAAAATTTAAAAACCCGTAAAAGCCATGAAGTATTGGATCCGGATAATCTGCCGTGGGGCACACCAGATCCGGAACTGACACCGGAACCAGCACAATCGGCTGGTTTATTAAGTCAGCGCTACGATCTGCCGTTATTTGAGCAGGGCGTACAGTTGGCCAGTAATATCATCACCCCGGACATGCTGGGTAATCCGGGAGGCCCAACTCAGGCCGACCTGGACGCCACCCTCGACGCGCCACTCAGCGAAATCATACGAGCCAAGGCCACCGAGCTGAATCACGACCCTGTGGCAATCTACCAGTGGGTACGAAACCACATCGAATTTATTCCCAGCTATGGCTCCATTCAGGGAGCGGAATACACTCTGCGATACGGCAAAGGCAACGCCTTTGATACTGCCAGTTTATTAATTGCCTTATTACGTGCCGCCAATATTCCAGCCCGTTACGCCTTTGGTACCGTGCGCATGCCTGTCGATACAGTCAAAAACTGGGTGGGTAATGTTCAATCCGCTTCAGCCGCTGGCAATCTGTTAGGCCAGGGTGGTATACCGGCCAAAGGATTAGTCAGCGGCGGGCAGGTTCAGCTATTTGAACTGGAGCACGTCTGGGTTGAAGCCTGGATCGACTATTTACCCAGCCGCGGAGCAAAACACAGCGTCGGTGACAGCTGGATTCCGATGGATGCCAGCTACAAGCAATATGAATATCAGGACGGTATGGGCCTTGATCAGGCCGTGCCTTTTGATGCACAAACACTGGTGGATAATATTCAACAAAACGCCACCGTGAACGAAGACGAAGGATGGGTGCAAGGCTTGCCACAACAGGACATTGAACAGGCACTGAACACGTATCAGCAACAACTGGAACACTACATCAACAACCAGAACCCCGATGCCACCGTTGGCGATGTATTAGGTACATCCAGCATCAAAACCGTGATCCGGGAATCGCTGGCCGCTTCTCTACCCTATGAACTCAGTACCCGAAAACTGGTGGCTTCCAGCTTAACCGATGCCCAACGCTGGAAATTTAAATATGAGCTGTCCGGCAGTTATAACGGCCAGCCAACCAATACCTTACTCAGCATCAATGAGCCGACCGTTAAACTGGCCGGTAAAGCTTTATCCTTATCGTACACGCCCGCCAGTGAAGACGACGAACAACTGATACTCAGCTTTCTCCCTGAACCCGATGACAATGGCGAGATTGACCCGGCAGCTATTCCCGATACCCTGCCAGGTTACCTGATCCATTTAAACGGAGAATTTGCTATTGGCGATACCGTTGTTGCCACCACCGACGAGCTCAGCATGGGCACCGAACTGATCTCCGAATCTGGCTTCTGGGAGCCGGTGCGCGGCTGGCAAACCAGCCGCAATCAACCCGTTGTCGGGGAGTACCGCGCCATCGCACTGGATTTACACGGCATCAGCCAAGCTCAGGCCGAAACGCTGAAAGATAACTTAGAAGTCACACAGCAAAATCTAGAAAGCGAAACCTACACCGATTTCACCAAACAAGATCTGGTCGGCGACCTGCTCTACAGCACCATCCTAAGCTACTTTGCGCTCAACAACCTGCAAGACACCCTGCAAAGCAAAAGTGCCAACATCATCGGCTACCGAGCTCCGAGTTATGGACTGTTTAAAACCAACATCGTCCCCCAATACTGGTTCGGGGTTCCGAGAAACGTACAACTCGGCGGCCTCACCATGGACGTGGATCGGGTGAGTAACCTCCAGGTGGAAACCAGCAACAACAGCGACAACTGGTTAGCCTACAACCGCGCCCAGGGTGCAAGAATGAGTGCGATGGAACATCTGGTGCCGGAGCAGATGTTTACAACAGCAGACAACCCCGCCTATGGCATCAGCGCCGTAAAGGCTATTCAACTGGCCACAGCGGAAGGGCAGAAAATCTGGACGATAACTCAAGCCAATATCGATATAGCACTCCCCAATATCAACCTGCCAGATGATGTGATGACTGAGATCCGACATGCCATCCGAACCGGTAAGGAAGTGACGACTCATGAGAAGCCGCTGGACTTCTACGGCAGCAGCCAGTTTGGGTATATTATCCTTGACCCTCAGACCGGGGCTGGGGCGTATAAGATCGGTGGTGGGGAGAATGGAGCATTCCTTGTTATTTTTGGGCTGTCCATCTTGCTTATTTTTGGGGTATTCGCATTTGTAACCGGAGGTGTAGGAGCATTATTTGCTTTTGCATTGATTAATTCCGCACTTGCAAATATTGCAGCAGGTGTAGCGCTTATAGCGAAGTCTCTAGGTCAGGATGGATTAGCTTATTTTGCTTGTTCGTTTGCTTTTGTAGCATTGAGTGCAGTACTTTCTGCGGTATTAGCTGCATTTACAGCATTGGGAGCTGTCGCTAGTGGGCTGGTTTCTGAGATAGCGAGCATTTTATCTATTTTCTCGGGGTGTTAGTATGGAAAGGATACTGTATTTATTTCCATTTCTATTTTTTTTTATGGCTGTGTGGAAAGGTTTAGATTATAAATACTCTTTAGTTATATTTATATTTATGGGTATAAATTTGTATTTCTTTTTGAAGTATGCAGATAGTAATAAATCATGAGTACGCGTTTGCTATTTGAATTTTCAAGGCCGCATCGCACGGTTATGATTTAAGGCAGCCTAGCGGCTCCTAATTCTGTGTGGTAAGGCCATGGTTGAACTAGCAGGAAAGGCACTCTCACTATCTTACTTGCCCGCGACCGAAGATGACGAAGCCGTGATTGCCAGTAGACTTCCGGAGCCTGACGAAAATGGTGAGATTAATCCTGAATATATTCCGGATACTTTACCGGGCTACCTGATCAACCGGATTGGCGAATTTAAAATTGGAGGTGATGTTGTAAAAACAACGACAGCGATGGCCATGGGCACGGAGCTTCTCACCGAAACCGGATATTGGGAGCCTGGCCGCGGCTGGAACACCAGCCGCAATGAGCCCATTGCTGGTGAATATCAGGCCTACGCGCTCGACCTTCAGGGCGTATCCTAAGGACGGGTAGAACAACTAAAACAAAGCCTAGAAGCCACACAGACCAATATTGAAACTGAAAACTACGACGCCCTCACCAAACAAGGTCTGGTTGGTGACACGCTATACGTCACCATGCTCGGCTACATGGCACTGAATAACCTGCAAGACAGTCTTCAGTCCAAAAGCGCAGGCATGATCAGTTATCGTGCTCCCAGCTATGGGCAGTTCAAAACCAAGGTGACCCCTCTGTACTGGTACGGTGTCCCACGTAACGTTGAACTGGGTGGTCTGACCATGGACGTTGACCTGATGATGAACTACCAGGTTGAAGAATCAAACGACACCGAAAAATTCCTTGCCTACAATCAGGCTCAAGGCGCACGGATGTCAGCGATGGAGCACTTAGTACCCGAACAGATGTTCAGCACCGAAGAGAACCCAGCAAGCGGCATCAGTGCGGTGAAAGCCCTGCAGATCGCTGGCGCTGAGGGCCAGAAGATCTGGACCATTACCTCAGAAAATGTTGAGTTTGCGATATCTAATCTGAGTTTGCCTATCGATATTATCACCGAAATAAGAAACTCAGCTATCGCAGGCATGGAAATCACCACACACGAGCGGCCTGTAAATTTTTATGGAAGTAGCCAGTTTGGGTATATTATCCTTGATCCTCAGACCGGGGCTGGGGCGTATAAGATCGGTGGTGGGGAGAATGGGGGAGATTTGGTATTTAGCATCTCAGATCTTTTTTTCAACTTGTCTGGGTTTATCTTTGGGTTTCAGGAAAAGCAGCAAGCAGGAAAAAAAGCCTCTGCTATATTTAAATATTTAGGTAAATTTTTTGGTGGGGTTGGCATTGTTTTCGGAACAATCGCATCAATAATTGATCTGGTTTTATCAATTCTAATCTCGTTGATCTCCGTGGGTGCGGGTGTTATTGGATTTCTTGTTTCTAATATAATTCAATCTGTTGCTTCTACGGTTGCGAAGCTGATGATGGACGTTGTCAAAAAAGACTCAGGATGTTAGTTGAATGGATTTAAATTTTACATTGCTATTTTTGTTGTTTTTGTTGATATTTTATCTTGGAATTTTTCTTTACCTTAATTTTTACAGGTCTCATGTTCTTATTAATAGAATTGAAGAAATATTTCCTGATTGGAATGAATCGGAAGATGAGGGTTATGACTATTTTTATAGTCTTGGTGTGACTTGTCAATTTCAGGTGGCAAGGGATCGTGCTGATGTTTCACTGCTTAGCTTTGGCCATAGTATCGTAATTTTTAATTATTACTACTTGGCATATCGAGAGCCAATTGATAGTGACATGTCATCCGCTTATGCCAACAAAAACAGCTTGTTAGCCTCTAAGTTGAGAGCAAGTGGAGTAGATTTTAATCATATAGAGCTGGAAGATTGGCGAGGTAATAAAAATTTGAAGGATATTTCTGAATGCATTCTTATAAATGGTGGCTATGTTACGTATTTCATAAAACTAAGCCCATTTTATGGTTCTGATAAAATAGATGAGCTATTTAGAAGAGTCCAATCAGATTGAGATTTAATGCTCCATTGGCATTGTGATTGTTCGCTCTTATGGGGAATGCACAGCGCCGTCAATCTTCAGTGCATGTTACAGATCACTCTCAGATCAGCCGCCACCAGTTAATGGTGGTGTGTTACACCCATTCGGCGCTCGATTTTATGCTGTCTCCTTTGTATATTGTCGTCTCACTGATGTGGCAACACTGAGCAGAATATGCTGAAAAACAGCCCAGTGAGGGGGTTATGCAAAAAAAGAACATTCTGCTGTTTGAAATCCTGCTCTGGTTGTTTATCGGCCTGTTGATTGTTATTGCCCGCCAAAGCTTATAACCGTTGAGTGCTCAGTCGTTGATGGCTTCATCTGGCAATGCCTGACTGGTCAATGTCGCATTGAGGAGCGGACTTGCAGGCTTATGATGACGCTGCGGTTAACTGCTTCAGCTTGTACAGCACCGGAATCACGCTGGCCAGTAACAGGAAATATAAGGCTTCCTGTACGACATATGAAATCTGCGCCAGTTCAGCAAATGCTTGTGGATCGCGGTAGATCATGGGTAAAGCGACGTTTACAATTTTGCTGGTAGATAGTAACACCACGCAGCTGGCGGTAACGGCTAACAGGTTTGCATGCAGTGTGGTCAGCTGCTTTCTGAAGCTGACGGCTAGGTGTATAAATAATACGCCAGGCAGAACAATAAT
The DNA here is from genome assembly GCF_042648445.1 of Bacterioplanoides pacificum. Taxonomy (NCBI): domain Bacteria; kingdom Pseudomonadati; phylum Pseudomonadota; class Gammaproteobacteria; order Oceanospirillales; family Oceanospirillaceae; genus Bacterioplanoides; species Bacterioplanoides pacificum. The sequence goes on along the minus strand of NZ_JBHRYB010000013.1, from coordinate 531,577 downwards.
GGCGAGAACGGCCATGATCATGGCCAGGATTTGTAAAATTGACATGAAAATTTCCTGTGATAATAACGCTGCGTCGGTATTTTCCGGACACTAACAATCACTGCACCGGCTTGCAATCCCGGCCGGATAAATGATGATAAGGTTCTCGTCAGTGCTGAGTGTATTTAAAGCAAAACCTTTGTTGGATCAGGCCAGTGCCGACTGGATCGTGGCGACCTTTGGCTGGGCGCTGCAATATTTTGATGCCGGCGAATTTTTTAACCGGACGGTGCTGATTCAGCCCAGTAACACGTTTTTTCCCGGGCGGGTGTCCAGCGTGGCGGAAAAAGCGACTAATATCTTTCATCACAGTCAGCGTTATGCCGGGCTATCGCACTGGCCGCTGCAGCTGGTATCGACTCAGCAACTACAGCGTCAGCCGGATTGCCTGCTTGCTCCGGCATCACAGCCGGAGCTGCGTGATGTCAGCAGAGACTCCAGTGTTGCTGCTGAGCTAACTGAGCAGAGCAGTCTGCAGCCGTTGCCGGTCTTTTATAATCCACAACAAACATTAAAGCCGGAAGATATGGCTGCCAGTTATGCCCATGTGATGGCGCAGCATCTGGTTATACAACGAGGGGTGTTGCCACCCGGCGGGCAGGCATTGTTTGCTGAAGCGAGTGAATTGCTGGCTGGTTTTATGGGCTTTGGCGTATTGCTGGCAAACTCCAGTTATACCATTCGTGGTGGTTGTGGCAGTTGTTATAATGCCCTGGCTAACCGCCAGCCGGCATTAACTGAATTTGATAACGTGTTTATCCTGGCGTTGTTCTGCCGGTTAAAACAGATTTCGGCTGCCGAGGCGTGCCGTTATCTGAAAAAGCACCTGCGCCGGCCATTTAAACTGGCGCAGAAGCAGCTCGATAATAACCCGCAGGTATTAATGAGGCTGGCGGCTTATCGTACACCCAGGCCGCCGATGACAAAATTACGTATATCCCCTTCGACACTCAGCGCTTCGTAAGCGGGTATCAGAACGCGCTGAGTTCGGCTTTGATCAGCTGATTTTCAACCCGTATCGATTTCAGCATGGTCTTTGCCAGTTTTTGTTTCAGGTCCTGGTCGTCCAGCTGGTACACCGGGCGTTTGGCCAGTGTCTGGCTGGCGGCGTTTTGTGCCAGTTGTTTGACTGTTGGCAGCAGCCCGGGGTCGAGCTGATCAATCTCCAGTTGGCGGATTACCGGATTATGCAGATAAAACGCACCTTGCTGAGCGTTATAACTGAGGTTGCCGCTGATGGTGGCCCGGCCGGTCGCACGGATATTGTTCGGCGCTTCCAGTGTGATTTCGCTGAACAGGCTGATCGGTTGCTGGCCTTCTGTCAGTTCGACCCGGGCATTGCTGAGGGTCACGGTAAAAAACAGCTTTTTCTTTTGCAGTGGCATCAGGGTGTCTACTTTTTGCTGAATCTGCTGCCCGGTAATTTCCAGCGTGTAACTGAAGCCCCAGCTGAGATTGCTGACGGCCAGTAGTGTGATAAGCAGCAGCTGTTGTAATACGGGTCGTGAGGTTGGCAGGGTGTTCATGGTGTATTGTTCTTTTGTTGTTCGCGGATCAGTTGTTTGAGCTCGCGGATTTCGGCCTGCAGATCTTCCAGAGTGATTTTACCTTCGGCTTCTTCCTGCTCGGCCCGTTCGCGGGCATGTTCATCTTCCAGTACATTGACCACGATGCCAATCACCATGTTCAGAAACGCGAACGCGGTCAGGAAGATAAAGGTGAGGTAATAAATCCACGACAGCGGGTAGGTGCCCATGGTTTCGTACATAACATCGGTCCAGTCCTCGAAGGTCATCACCCGGAACAGGGTTAACAGCGAAATCGAGATGTCGCCCCACAAATCCGGATTGATACTGGCAAAGAAGGTGGCACCGACCGCGGCATAAATGTAGAAGATGATAAACATCAGCAGCAAGACATAACCCAGTTGCGGCAAGGCCCGTAGCAGTGAGTTGAGCAGGGTGCGCAGCTCTGGAATGATCGACACCATCCGTAATACCCGGAATATCCGCACCAGCCGGCCAACCAGCGCCATCTCACTGTCTTCGATCGGCACCAGGCTGACCACCACCACTAAGGTATCGAATACATTCCAGCCATTGTGGAAAAACCGCCGCTTATTGGGTTCTGCGATAAAACGCACCACAATCTCAAACAGAAAAATCACTGTGATGCCGACGTCGAGCCAGGTCACTGCCTGCATCACTGCCTGTGGTATCGGGTAGGTTTTGGCACCAATCAACAGGGCTGACAGGATGATGATGGCAACCACGAACAGCTCGAACAGTTTGTTATCGCGCAGCTTTTGCGACGCCGCCTGAATGTCGGTAATGGTCATAGGGTTTCAATAAATCGGCTAGAGGACAAATCAGCGCGCATCATAAACCAGAGTGCAGTGCTGCGGCATACGACTTTGCGGTTTTTTAATCTTTACGGCGAGGGGGCTGATTTATCACGGTTTTTATCAGTCAAGCCGGATAAATGTGAGTGCCCGCTTACTGAACTTATGTTCTGGAAGTTAGTGTTTACTTTTCATCGCAATTTTTTTCATTTGTGATGTTAGTGAATACCAACCTCATAAATTACTTTAACTTTGAAGGCTAGATAAAACTGCTGGCTGGAGTTTTATTTGCCACTATTTCCCACCGCTTTCTCCCACCTGGCTAAGTCATTGTGAAATAACGCAAAATTCTTGGTAAACGGCCTGTCTGGCGGGTTGCAAAAGGCATAGGTGGTTTCTATAGTGTGGCGTAGTGGATGATAGTGGGGAATTGTGGAGTTTTGACCGGGAGTGTCGAAACCACAGGGACGGTTAGTACTCACTATCAATAACAACGACATCTACGGGACACTGCGCAATGTTTCGGGGGCTACATACGATCAATCTGGATGCTAAAGGGCGTCTGGCGATCCCGACTAAATACCGGGAACCGCTGGCTGAGCTCTGTGGCGCCCGTTTGGTGGCCACCATTGATACCGAAGAGCGATGTTTGTTGATTTATCCCGTTAACGAATGGGAAGAAATCCAGCAGAAAATTGAAGCCTTACCCAGCTTTAACCCGGTTGCCCGTCGTATTCAGCGCCTGCTGATTGGCCATGCAACCGATCTGGAGCTGGATGGCAGCGGGCGAGTGCTGTTACCGCAACCTTTGCGGGAATACGCCGGTTTAGAAAAAGAAAGCGTTTTGATTGGCCAGGGCAAAAAACTGGAGTTGTGGAGCAAGACGTTGTGGCAAAGCCGCCGCGATGACTACCTCGACATGGTGAGCCAGCCCGATCAGTTACCGGATGAATTACAGAGCTTGTCGCTATGAACCTAGAAGATTTTTTACACACCACCGTGTTGCTGCAGGAGACGGTTGATGGCTGTCTGACGGATCCGGATGGTGTGTATGTAGACGGTACCTTTGGCCGTGGTGGCCACAGCCGTCTGTTGTTAAGCAAATTGTCCGCTCAGGGGCGCCTGATTGGTTTTGACAAAGACCCGCTGGCGATCCGGTCGGGCAAAGAGTTAGAGCAGGAGGATAGTCGCTTTCAGATTGTGCAGGCCAGTTTCGCCGAGATGAAAACCGAATTAGCGCGCTTAGGTATTTCACAGGTGGATGGCATTTTGCTCGATCTGGGAGTGTCATCTCCTCAGCTCGATGATGCTGAACGGGGTTTCAGCTTTTTGCGTGATGGTCCGTTGGATATGCGCATGAATCCGGATGCCGGGCTCAGTGCTGCGCAATGGCTGGCGCAAACCCCGGAAAAAGAAATCGCCCGGGTGTTGAAGGAATACGGCGAAGAACGTTATGCCAAGCGTATCGCTAACTGGCTGGTCAAAGCTCAGCAGGAGGAGCCGATTACCACCACCCTGCGGCTGGCGGAAATTGTGAAAGCGGCCAATCCGAACTGGGAGCGTCATAAACACCCGGCCACCCGGGCCTTTCAGGCGATCCGGATTGCGGTAAATAACGAGCTGGGCGATCTGGAGAATGTGTTATCTGAGTCGGTGGAGCTGCTCAGCAGTGGTGGTCACCTGGCGGTGATCAGTTTCCATTCGCTGGAAGACCGGATGGTGAAGCGTTTTATCCGTGCTCAGGAAAAGGGCAAAGACGTACCCGTGGGGATTCCACTGACCGACGATCAGCTGGGCAAAACCATGAAGCGGGTGGGTAAAGCCATTATGCCGGGTAAAGAAGAAATCGATCGTAATGCCCGCTCACGCAGTGCGGTATTGCGGGTCGCTGAGCGGCTGGCCAGATGAACCCGGGGTGCTGGCCACACTGGCGGCCGTGGTTGGCGTTGCTGTTATGGCTGCTGGTGATGATCAGTGCTGCCATTCAGGTAGCCCAGGTGCATCAGCATCGCAGCCTGCTCAGTCAGTGGCAGCAACTGGACAGTCAGCGCTTGCGGCTGATGCAGGAACATACCCGGCTATTGCTGGAAATCAGCACGCTGACGGCCCATGGCCGGATTGATCAGCGTGCCCGCAAACAACTGAATATGACCGAAGCCAACGACATACAGGTACTACAACCATGACACGTCAGCCACAGACAACAAGCGGAATTGCCCGCTGGCGCTTTGCGCTGGTGATGGTGGCGTTTGCTGCGTTGTTACTGGCGGTGCTGGTGCGTCTGGTTATGTTGCATACGGTGGAGCAAACTTTCCTGTTCGAACAGGGAGAAAAACGGACCGTGCGCTCTGAGGTTCAGCCGGCCAGCCGGGGTAAAATCCTCGACCGTCATGGCCGGCCACTGGCAGTCAGTACTCCGGTAGTGACCTTATGGCTCAATCCGCAACAGGTGAATCTGCAGCAGCTGCCGGCGGTGGCTAAGTCGCTGCAGCTGAATACCCGGACGTTGCAGCGCAAAGTTGAGCGAGCGGCCAGTCAGGGCCGCTCTTTTATTTATCTCAAGCGTCAGGTTGAACCTGAGCTGGCACAACGGATTCTGAACCTGGGAGTCAGTGGTGTGTACGGCGATGACGATTTCCGCCGCTATTATCCTGCCGCTGAAGTGGCCGCTCACACGCTGGGTATTGTCAATATTGACGGAAAAGGTCAGGAAGGTCTGGAGCTGGCGTTTAACGATTACCTCAGTGGCCACGAAGGTTCACGTCAGGTGGTGAAAGACCTGTATGGCAATGTGGTGAAGCAGTTGCAGGTGAGTGACGTCCCGCAACCAGGACAGGACCTGCATCTGACGCTGGATTTACGGTTGCAGTATCTGGCTTACCGGGAACTAAAAGCAGCGGTGACTTCACATAATGCTAAAGCCGGCTCGGCGGTGTTACTGGATGCCCGTAACGGCGAGGTGCTGGCACTGGTTAATCAGCCGTCTTACAACCCTAATAACCGCGCCCAGCTGAAAGCCGAAAATATGCGTAACCGGGCGCTGGCAGACCTGATTGAGCCAGGTTCCACGATGAAGCCGTTTACCGTTGCCGCAGCCCTCGATAGTGGCCGTTACAGCCCTGGCACCGTGGTGGATACCAGCCCGGGTTATATGCGGGTTAAGTACAAAACCATCCGCGATCACCGTAACTACGGCAAGCTGGATGTCACCGGCATTATCACCAAATCCTCTAATGTCGGTGTTACCAAACTGGCACACGACCTGGGCGCTGAAAACATCTGGCGTTTTTTCCATGATGCCGGCATGGGCACGGCTTCGGTGCTGGGCTTCCCGGGCGAAGCGGTGGGCAGCTTGCCGTATCCGGAACAAATGGATGAACTGCGCCTGGCAACCATGTCTTATGGCTATGGCCTGTCATTAACACCGTTACAGCTGGCTCAGGCCTACACCAGCTTCAGTCAGCAGGGCTGCCGGCAACCGGTGCGGCTGTTGATGCAGGAAGCGGCTGAACAGAGTGCTCCTTGTCAGCGGGTGATGAAGGCCGCGACTGCAAGCCGGGTGCTGGCAATGCTGGAAACCGTGACCGGGCCACGCGGCACCGGCCGTCGTGCCCGGGTAAAAGGCTATCGGGTCGGTGGAAAAACCGGCACCTCGCACACGGTTGGCAGCGCGGGGTATGAAGATTCGGAATACACCGCGGTATTTGCCGGACTGGCACCTGTGTCAGACCCCGAGCTGGTGCTGGTGGTGGTGGTCGATCGTCCGCAGGGGCGTGAATATTACGGTGGCGAGGTGGCGGCTCCGGTGTTCTCCCGCATTATGGAGCAGGCATTGCGACTGCGTCAGGTCGCTCCCGACGATAGCAGTGTTGAAAAGCTGACGGTGAAACAAAACCGCCCATCGAGAAAAGGAGGTGCAGTATGAAGTTGTCTGTGCTGACTGAGGGTAACCCTTATATTCCACCGGAGTGGGATCGTGAAATAAACGACATCCGCATCGACAGTCGCGATGTATTGCCGGGGGATCTTTTTATTGCCCGGCGCGGTAGTCGTGGCGATGGCCGTGAACATATTGATGCCGCTCTGGCGAATGGTGCGGCAGCGGTGCTGGCGGAAGGGCCACTGGGGTTTGAATGTGGTGGTGCCGGAGTGCCGCTGTTTTTCTGCAGCGATCTGCCACAGCAATTGAACAGCTGGTTGTTGCGGCGTTATCCGCTGGCTGACAGTCTGGCGCTGATTGCCGTTACCGGCACCAACGGTAAAAGTTCGGTCACTCAGTATATCGCTCAGCTGGCGACGTTATTACAGCAGTCTGCGGGCCTGATTGGCACGTTGGGTAATGGCATCTGGCCAGAACTGCAGCCGACCCGTAACACCACGCCGGATTTATCGGTGATTTTGCAATCGTTAACGGTGATGCAGCAACAACAGGTCAGTACCGTGGCGATGGAGGTGTCTTCGCATGGTATCGATCAGCAACGTATTGCCGGTTTGTCATTTACCACGGCCGTGATGACCAATCTGACCCAGGATCACCTCGATTATCACGGTGATATGGAAGGCTATTTTGACGCTAAAGCCCGGTTATTCCGCGATTATCCATTGCAGCAGGCGTTAATTAATGTGGATGACGACTACGGCCGGCGCTTGTTGCAGGACAACCGGGTTCAGGCAGTCCGCTACAGCTATGGTCAGGCCGACGATGCCGACGTGTGTTATCAGACGCCGGAGTATCGTGATGGCTGGCTGACGACCTTATTGTCGACCCCGTGGGGCAGTGGCGAATTACGGTTACCGTTAATTGGTGATTTTAATGTCGCCAATGCCGTAGCGGCGATTGCGGTGTTGTGTTTACAGGGGCTGGATTTTACTGCACTGATTGGTGCAGCAAGCCGCCTGCAAGCCGTTGATGGCCGTATGGAATTGTATCAGCGTGAGGTGAATGGCCGGCGTCAGCTGGCGGTTGTGGATTTTGCCCATACCGCCGATGCCTTGCATAACGTGATGCACGCGGTACGTAATGTCGCTGCAAGCCGGGCACTGGTGTTTGGTTGTGGTGGTGATCGCGACCGCGGTAAACGGCCACACATGGCCGCTGCGGCACTGGCCAGCGGCGCACAGGTCTGGCTGACCGATGACAACCCACGCAGTGAAGACCCTCAGCAGATATTTAACGATGTGTTACAAGCACCCGGCAGTGAGGTGTTTCATTGTTGTCATAGCCGTCGTGAGGCGATTATTCAGGCCTGTGACAGCGACGCCGGACTGATTGTTGTGGCTGGTAAAGGGCATGAAAATTATCAGGAAATTGGCGCAGTTAAACACGATTTCAGTGATGCCGAAGTACTGATGTTACTGGGGTTCAGCAAGGCCGGAGGTCAGCATGCTTAACACGCTGGCGCTATCGCAATTAAGCGAACTGACCTCAGCTCACTGGCTCACCTCAGAGGTTGATTTTCATTGTGTGGGGGTGTCGACCGACAGCCGCAGCATTAAGCCGGGTGAATTATACGTACCGTTAAAAGGTGAGCGTTTTAACGGCCATGATTTTTTACCCCAGGTGCGTGATGCCGGGGCGGCGGCTGCGCTGGTCGATGAAATACCGGATGACGAGGTGTTAGCCGGACTGAGCGGTTTACCGCTGTTGCAGGTGTCTGACTGCTTAGCGGCACTGGGTGACATTGCCCGCTGGCAGCGCCGTCAGTTCGCTGGTCCTGTGGTTGCCGTAACCGGCAGCGCCGGAAAAACCAGTGTTAAACAAATAATGGCCAATGTGTTATCGCAGCAATACAACACCTGGATGACTCAGGGGAATCTGAATAATCACATTGGTGTGCCGCTGACCTTGCTGGCGCTGCAGCCGGAACATCAGGCAGCCGTGATTGAACTCGGCGCCAGTGGTTTAAGCGAAATTGCGTATACGGCTCAGTTTGTTGAACCACAGGTTGGCATTATCACCAATGCCAGCGCTGCCCACCTCGATGGCTTTGGCAGCCTGGAAGGCATCGTACAAACCAAAGGCGAGTTAATCGATTTTATTCAGCCAGGTGGTACAGCGGTATTGAATGCCGATGATGCGTTTTTTCCTGTCTGGCTTGCCCGGGCCCAGACCCGCAAGCTGAATATTATGACCTTCGGCCTGAGTGCCAATGCCGATGTCCGTGCCGGACAGATTCACACCGATTTACAGGGCTGCCATTTCAGCCTGCAAACTGCTGAGGGCGTTCACGAGGTATTTTTACCGTTATTGGGCGAGCACAATGTCCGCAATGCATTGGCTGTGGTTGCTGCGGCGCTGGCAGTGAATATGCCGGTCGGTAACATTATTGACGGCCTGCAGACAGCAGAAGCGTTTGCCGGACGTTTACGCTGGTGCGATGGAGCCGTCGGTCAGCGTATTCTCGATGACAGTTACAACGCCAGCCCGGCATCGGTACGGGCTGCAATTGACGTGTTGGCCGCGGCTGAAAACAGCTGGCTGATATTGGGCGATATGGCCGAGCTGGGTAAGGAAGCCGATACAATTCACCACGATATCGGGCGATACGCCAGAGAGCAGGGAATACAACACCTGGTAGCTACCGGCACGAAAACAAAAAACAGTGTGGCTGCTTTTGGTGACCAGGGAATCTGGTTTTCACAACGTGACGAGCTGGTCCGTTATTTACAACAACAGACCCGGGCAGACGACGTGCTGCTGGTAAAAGGGTCGCGCAGTGCGGGAATGGATAAAGTGGTTAAGGCTTTGCAGTCCGTGGTGCCTATTGGGGAAGAGGAAAACTGATATGTTGCTATGGCTAGGTGACTGGTTAGCACAATTTCAATCCGGCTTTGGCGTGGTGAATTACCTGACGCTGCGGGCTATTTTGTCGGTAATTACCGCATTAATGGTGTCGTTGCTGTTGGGGCCGTTGGTGATTCGTAAATTACGGCAATATCAGATTGGTCAGGCTATTCGTGAGGTCGGGCCAAAGTCACACCTGAGTAAAGCCGGTACGCCAACCATGGGCGGGGTGCTGATCTTATTGTCCATTGCAATCAGCACGTTGCTGTGGGGGAACCTGGAAAATCGTTTCGTCTGGGTCGTATTACTGGTGACCCTGTTTTTTGGTGCGATCGGCTGGGTCGATGATTACCGCAAAGTGGTGGAAAAAAACTCCCGCGGTTTACCCGGCCGCTGGAAATATTTCTGGCAATCGCTATTTGCATTAATTGCCGCCGGCTACCTGTTTTACAGTGCCCAGAGTCCACAGGAAACCCAGCTGGTAGTGCCTTTTATTAAAGACGTTATGCCACAGCTGGGGCTGATGTTTATTGTGCTGACCTATTTTGTCATCGTCGGTTCCAGTAATGCGGTTAATCTGACGGATGGCCTGGATGGTCTGGCGATTATGCCAACGGTAATGGTTGCCGCGGCACTGGGTGTGTGTGCGTATCTGGCGGGGCATGTGAATTTTGCCGATTACCTGCACATTCCTTATATCGCCGGTGCCGGTGAACTGGTGGTGTTTTGTGCTGCGATTGTCGGCGCCGGAATTGGTTTCCTGTGGTTTAACACCTATCCGGCCCAGGTATTTATGGGGGATGTTGGTTCACTGGCTCTCGGGGCTGCGTTAGGTGTGGTTGCCGTGATTGTGCGTCAGGAAATTATCCTGTTCATCATGGGCGGTATTTTTGTCGCAGAAACGGTGTCGGTCATTCTGCAGGTGGCCTCGTTCAAACTGACAGGCAAACGGATTTTCCGCATGGCACCGCTGCATCATCATTATGAATTAAAAGGCTGGCCGGAACCCAGAGTGATCGTACGCTTCTGGATCATCACCATCATTCTGGTGCTGATTGGCCTGGCTACGCTGAAAATCCGCTGAATGTAATATGGAACAACACATGACGACTGATAAAAACGCCAGGTTAAAACGCATGATTGTCGGGCTGGGCATGTCCGGCCTGTCCTGTGCGCGTTTTTGTCAGCGCCAGGGCTGGTCGTTTGATTTGTGCGACAGTCGTGAGCAACCGACCAATCTGAGCAGTGTACAGCAGGAGTTCAGTCACAGCCGGGTTGTTTGTGGTCCGCTGCAGGGCGAGTTATTAGCGTCTTACGATGAATTGATCGTCAGTCCCGGTGTTGCTTTGTCGGAGCCGGCAATACAGCAGGCAATTGCTGCTGGGGTAACAATCAGTGGTGATATTCAGCTGTTTAAGCAGTCTGTGAAAAAGCCGGTTATTGCCATCACAGGTTCTAATGGTAAAAGCACGGTAACCACGCTGGTCGGCGATATCCTGAATGCCTGCGGCTTAAAAGCGTTAGTGGGTGGCAATATCGGTTTACCCGCTTTGGATTTAACTCTGGATTCAGCGGCTGATGTCTATGTGCTGGAGTTATCCAGTTTTCAGCTGGAAACCACCACCGACCTGGGTGCCTGTGCTGCCACGATTCTCAATCTCAGTGAAGATCATATGGATCGTTATAGCGGGATGGCGGATTATCTGGCGGCGAAACAGCGTATTTTTCAGCAGGCGGCGGCTGCGGTAGTGAATCGCGATGACCAGGCAAGCCAGCCACAACAGGAGTTATCGCAGTGGTCTTTTGGTGAACAAACAAACGCCGGGCAACAGGCCTTTGGTTTATTACAGCAGGATGGTCAGGACTGGATCTGTTATGCCGGTGAGCCGTTATTAAGTGCGACAGATATTAAAATTAAAGGTCGTCACAATCTCGCTAATGTAATGGCGGCGCTGGCGCTGGTGGCGGCTGCAGCCCCTCAGCTGAATATCAACTGGCGTGATGGGCTGGAAGCCGTTCGTCAGTTTGCAGGTCTGGCACACCGTTGTCAGTGGGTCGCCAATATTAACGGCGTTGATTGTTATAACGATTCTAAAGGCACGAATGTCGGCTCTACCCTGGCAGCCATTAATGGCCTGGGTCACGCCGATGGAAAAATCTGGTTGTTAGCCGGGGGAGTTGATAAAGACCAGAGCTTTAACGACCTGGTTAAGCCGTGTCAGCAGTTTGTCGCTGAAGTGTTGTTGTTCGGTCGTGATGCCAGTGCCATTGCTGAAGATTTACAGGGTTGTAAAACCCGGGTTGTGAATACGCTGGACCAGGCGTTTGGTCTGGCGTTAAAAGCGGCACAACCGGGTGATGTTATTTTGTTATCGCCGGCCTGTGCCAGCTTCGATCAATTTAAAAATTACGCCGTTCGTGGTGAATATTTCTGTCAGCTGGTGAAAGATGCGGAGGTCAGTTATGTCTGAACTATCGCTGAATCATCTGAGCCAGCGGTTTAACTGGCAATTAAAAGACAGTTTGTTTATTCCCTGGTTAGGCTTGTTGTTTCTTGGTTGGGTGATGGTGGCGTCAGCATCGACGGGTATCGCCGAATATTACACCGGTAACGAATATTATTTTGCTATTCGTCACGCGGCGTATCTGCTGTTGGGAATTGTTGCCACCATGATGGTTAGCCAGATTCCACTGAGCTGGTGGAGCCGGTTTGAACTGAAACTGTTGTTGGCGGCTTTTCTGGCGCTGGGTCTGGTGTTCGCTCCGGGGATTGGCCACGAAGTAAATGGCAGCCAGCGCTGGCTGAACCTGGGCATTATTAAAGTACAGGCATCGGAAATCGCTAAATTAGCAGCTGTTTTTTATATATCCGGTTATCTGGTGCGGCGTAAAAATGAAGTCCAGCAACACTGGAAAGGATTCCTCATGCCGTTTGTGGTGCTGGGGCTGATGGTTATGCTGTTATTGCTGGAGCCGGATTTTGGTGCGGTGGTGGTGCTGATGGGTGCTGCTCTGGTACAGCTGTTTTTAGGTGGAGTAAAAGCCGGACAGTTTTTCCTGTTGTTAATCGGCACTTTAATCATCAGCGGTTTTGTTTTAACCGCTGAAACTTACCGAATGGAACGTTTACTTGCATATCTTGACCCCTGGTCGCCAGAGCATGTGTATGGTACCGGCTACCAGCTGACGCAGTCATTAATTGCGTTTGGCCGGGGCGACTGGTTTGGTGTGGGACTGGGTGAAAGTGTGCAGAAATTATTTTATTTACCAGAAGCGCATACCGATTTTGTGTTTGCTATCTGGGCAGAAGAAACGGGTTTATTCGGTGGTTTAATCGCATTAACCCTATTAAGTGTGATGGTTGGTTTTATCTGGCGCACCGCCTGGAAGGCTCAGCGGGTAGGTCAGGCTTATGGTGCTTATGTTGCTATCGGTATTGGTAGTCTGCTGGCGTTACAGATGATTATTAATCTCGGCGTTAATACAGGCTTGTTGCCGACAAAAGGTCTGACGCTGCCGTTTTACAGTTATGGTGGCAGCAGCTTATTGGTATGTTGTGCCATGGTTGGGATTGTTATGCGTGTTTCTTACGAAACGCGCCATCCTTCCATAGAAAGTGAGCCGGAAAAACCGGTCGCCGGCCGCAAAAGTCGCGTCAAGAGCAGCGCCAGCGCAGAATTGAATCCGGAGGTGTCGGATGTCTGATGTCATTCTGTTTATGGCCGGTGGTACGGGAGGACATGTTTTCCCGGCACTGGCGGTTGCAGCGGAAATGCAACAGCGCGGTTATCAGATTCATTGGCTGGGAACGGCGGCGGGTATCGAAAAAGATCTGGTACCACAGGCCGGTTATCCACTGCATTGTATCGACATCGCCGGATTGCGCGGTAAGGGTAAACTCGGTTTGTTAAGCGCACCGCTGCGTATCAGCAAAGCGATATTACAGGCGCGTAACATTCTAAAAAAAATCCGCCCCAAAGCTGTATTAGGTATGGGGGGATATGCTACCGGTCCGGGTGGGGTGGCGGCACGTTCGCTGGGTATTCCGTTGCTGATACACGAACAGAATGCCTACCCGGGGATGACCAATAAATTACTGCATAAAATAGCGACCTTTTCTATGCAGGCTTTTCCCGGAGCATTGCCCGGAGCTTTGGTTACCGGTAACCCGGTGCGTCCCGAGGTGTTTGCCGTGGCGCCGGCTGAACGGCTGCAGCAGCCACTGCGGGTACTGGTAATTGGTGGCAGTCTTGGGGCGGTGGCGCTGAATAATAGTGTGCAACAGGCGATGGCAGCCTTGCCGGTTCAGCAGCGTCCACAGTTATGGCATCAGGCCGGGAAGCGTAATTATGATGCGTTAAATCAGGCGTATCAGAATGCGGGAGTTGAAGCACGGGTAACGGCATTTATTGATGATATGGCGGCGGCCTATGAATGGGCTGATTTAGTGCTGTGTCGTTCCGGTGCATTAACTGTCTCGGAAGTGGCAGCAGCCGGAAAAGCCGCCATTTTTGTTCCTTTTCCGCATGCAGTTGACGATCATCAGACCGCCAATGCTGAATATTTAGCCAGTCGTCAGGCCGCCATTATTTGCCCGCAGGCTGAATTAACACCGCAGTGGCTGGCCGGGCAATGGCAGTTTTTTTCAGAGAACCGTGAGGTGTTGCAACAGATGGCCGTCAAGGCTCGTAAGTTAGCGATGCCGGATGCTACCCGTTTGGTGGCAGAACAGATTGAGAGATTAAGTTGTGGGTCTTAAAGCAAATACACTGACACATCTGATACCGGAAATGCGTCGTATCCGTTGTATTCATTTTGTTGGCATCGGCGGTGTTGGTATGTGTGGTATTGCCGAGGTATTACTGAATCAGGGCTATCAGGTTTCCGGTTCGGATCTGCGTCAGAGCGCGGCGACAGAGCGCCTGACCAATATGGGTGCCAAAGTATTTATCGGCCACGAAAGTGACAATGTTGAAGCCGCTGATGTACTGGTCGTGTCGACTGCGATCGATGAAACCAATCCGGAAATACAGGCGGCGATCGAGCGCCGTGTTCCTATTGTGCGGCGCGCAGAAATGCTGGCTGAGCTGATGCGTTTTCGCCACGGGATTGCCGTTGCCGGAACGCATGGCAAAACCACAACCACCAGTATGGTGACGTCTATCCTGGCGGAAGGAAATTTTGACCCGACCTTTGTGATTGGTGGCAAGCTGAACAGTGCCGGCACCAATGCCCGGTTAGGTGGCAGTCGTTACCTGGTGGCGGAAGCCGATGAAAGTGATGCCAGCTTTTTACATCTGCAACCGATGGTCTCGATTGTTACCAACATTGATGCCGATCATATGGATACCTATGGTGGAGATTTTGAAAAACTGAAAGACACCTTTGTCGAGTTTTTACATAACCTGCCGTTCTACGGTCTGGCGGTATTGTGTGTCGACGACGATAACGTTCGCTCAGTATTACCGCGCCTGGGACGTCAGTTTGTCACTTATGGTTTTTCCGAAGATGCCGATTACCGCGCGGTCGATCTGACCCAGGACGGTATGTATACCCGGTTTATTGTGAAACGTATTGGCGATAAATCCGATCTTGAAATTCGCCTGCGTATGCCTGGTAAACATAATGTCCTGAATGCCCTGGCGGCGATTGCAGTGGCTGATGACGAAGGCGTTGAAGACAGTGCGATTCAGTCTGCGCTGGAAAAGTTCGCCGGTGTTGGACGTCGCTTCCAGGTCTGTGGTGAATTTCCACTGGCCGATGGCAATGTCATGTTGGTTGATGATTATGGTCATCATCCGCGTGAGCTGGAAGTGACGCTGGAAGCGATTCGTAATGGTTTTCCTGATCGTCGCCTGGTGATGTTGTTTCAGCCGCACCGGTTCAGTCGTACCCGGGATTTATATGAAGATTTTGTCCGGGTGTTATCCCAGGCCGATGTGTTGTTATTAATGGATGTGTATCCGGCCGGAGAAAAGCCGATTGCCGGTGCGGACGGTCGTGCCTTATGTGGCTCGATTCGTCAGCGCGGTGCCGTCGATCCGGTATTTATTGGTCGTGATGAATCGTTACAGCAGCCGTTAAAAAATGTTTTACAACCCGGTGATTTGTTATTAACCCAGGGGGCTGGTGATATCGGTGCGCTTGCCATTCAGCTGACGCAGGATTTACCGCAATGGCTGGCACAAAGCGGGGAGCCATCATGACGGTAACCGAACTGGGAAAAATTGCTGTTTTAATGGGCGGTAATTCGGCCGAACGTGAGGTCTCGCTGAACAGTGGACGTGCGGTGTTTAATGCCTTGCAAAGTGTTGGCGCGGATGTTCAGGCGATCGATATTCAGGGTCATGCAATTGCACAGCTGACAGAGGCTGATTTTGATGTGGCGTTTATTGCGTTGCATGGACGCGGTGGTGAAGATGGCACGATTCAGGGTGTGCTGGAATGGCTGAATAAACCTTATACCGGTAGTGGTGTAATGGCATCGGCGTTAGCGATGGATAAATGGCGTACTAAACTGGTTTGGCAGGCTGCCGGATTAAATACCCCGAAAGCCGTATTGCTGGATCAGAATTGTGATTGGCAAAAGGTCATCGCAGATCTGAATTTTAATGCCATTGTAAAACCCGCACGCGAAGGATCCAGCATTGGGATGCGACGTGTACATAGTGCTGATGAGTTACGTCAGAGTTTTGAATATGCGGTGCAGTTTGACGCCATGGTGCTGGCGGAAGCCTGGGTCAGTGGCGGTGAATTTACCGTGGCAATTGTGAATGGTGAGGCATTGCCTGCTATTCAGTTAAAAACCAGTCATGAATTTTACGACTACGAGGCAAAATACGCGGCTGACGACACCCAGTATTTATTACCCTGTGGCTTATCACCAGAAAAAGAACGCGAATTACAGGCCCAGGCATTAAAAGCCTTTGAATTGCTTGATTGCCGCGGGTGGGGTCGTATTGATGTGATGCAGGATCAGGGCAGTGGTGAATTCTGGTTATTGGAAGCTAACACCAGTCCGGGGATGACGGATCATAGTCTGGTGCCGATGGCAGCGCGGGCGATGGGGATCGGTTTTGCTGAATTGGTGGTGACCTTATTACACGAAGCCCGTAGCAGGAAGCCGGGGTAATTATGGCAAAAAAAGGCAATCTTTCCGGAGCCACCCCACTGGTTGAAAAACCGGTGCGGCAGTGGCGTCTGCCGCGTATACCACTGTATTGGCTGATGCTGCCGTTAGTGATTGCCGGGTTGTTTTTTTCGGTTCGCTGGGTCTACCAGAGCTGGCCGATTAACAGCGTTGAAGTGACGGGTCAGTTCAGCTTGTGGCAACCCCAGCAAATAGCCCAGCAGATTGCCTGGTTGAAGCAGGAAAGTTTTTTTTCAGCGGATTTGCAGCAGGTATACGATCAGATAAACGATTTACCTTTGCTGAAGGTGGTTAAAGTAAAAAAACAGTGGCCCGGCACGGTCTGGTTGCAGGTGCATGAAGACATCCCGCTGGCAATCTGGAACGGCGATGAATTATTAACACTGGGCGGCGAAATGTTGCCGCGACCGGGATTCGTTCGTGGCGACAATCTGGCTCGTATGCGCGGCAATACTCAGTACTCCGAAAGTGCGATGCGCAATTACCGGCGGTTACATCAGATGCTGCAAGGCAGTGACGTGTCAGTTGTCGAACTGGAGGTCTCTGATGTCGGCTCAATCCGGGTATTGTTATCGAACCAGTGGTCGGTAAATTTTGGACGCCATTACTTTGAAGAACGTATGAGACGGTTGGGATTATTGTTAAGAACGCTGCCCCAAGAGCAGGTGGCAGGCATCGATTTACGCTATGGCAAGGGTGCCGCAATTAACTGGCATCCACCCGGGGAGATGGAATCATGAGTCAGGTACAGCAAAAAAATATGGTCGTTGGCCTGGATATAGGGACGTCAAAAATTGTTGCTGTAGTGGGTGAAGTAGCCGAAGACGGCAGTATTGAAGTGGTTGGTCTGGGAAGCAGTCCGAGTCATGGCCTGAAAAAAGGCGTGGTTGTGAATATCGATTCCACCGTGCAGTCGATCAAGCGCGCAGTAGAAGAAGCCGAATTAATGGCCGGCTGCCGGATTCATTCGGTGCATGCCGGAATTGCCGGCAGTCATATTCAGTCGATGAATTCTCATGGCATCGTTGCGGTACGTGATCGGGAAGTAACCCATATGGATATTGAACGGGTTATTGATGCGGCCCAGGCTGTTGCAATACCTCAGGATCAGCGAATTCTGCATGTTCTGCCACAGGAATATGTGGTCGATTTTCAGGAGGGGATTCGTGAGCCGGTTGGTATGTCGGGTGTGCGCCTGGAAGCGAAAGTTCACCTGGTGACCGGAGCCGTTAATGCTGCGCAAAATATTGAGCGTTGTATCGAACGTTGTGATTTGCAGGTTGATGACCTGGTGCTGGAGCAACTGGCTTCCAGCTATTCAGTATTAACCGACGACGAACGGGAACTGGGCGTTTGTGTGGTGGATATTGGTGGCGGCACAACGGATATTGCTATTTTTACCGAAGGTGCAATTCGCCATACCGCTGTGATTCCGATTGCCGGTGATCAGGTGACTAACGATATTGCCATGGCATTACGAACGCCGACGCAACATGCAGAAAAAATTAAAATTAAATACGCCTGCGCACTGACGCAACTGGCGAAAGCGGATGAAACCATCAAGGTTCCGAGTGTTGGCGACCGGCCGCCACGGGATTTGTCTCGTCAGGCGCTGGCAGAAGTGGTTGAGCCGCGTTACGACGAATTATTTACTCTGATTCAGTCCGAATTACGTCGCAGCGGATTCGAAGATCTGGTCGCTGCCGGCATCGTCTTAACCGGCGGTACTGCAAAAATGGAAGGTGTGGTGGAACTGGCGGAGGAAATTTTCCATATGCCGGTGCGGTTGGCACGCCCTCATGGAGTTTCCGGGCTATCGGATGTGATCAATAATCCGGTTTATTCGACCTCTGTTGGCTTGCTTTTGCATGCGGTGAAGCAACAGGAAAATAAGGCCCTGCGGCAGCAGGGAGAAAATGATGAAAAATCCACGTTTTACCGCATAAAAGATTGGATTAAAGTCAACTTTTAATATTAAATATTAATCGCGCGCGCGGAAGGAGATAATGCGATGTCTCAACAAAGAGAAGGGGATATGTTCGAACTAGCAGATGACTTACAGCAAAATGCCGTGATTAAAGTAATCGGTGTTGGTGGTGGCGGCGGTAACGCGGTTCAGCACATGGTGGATGGCCATATTGATGGCGTCGATTTTATTTGTGCAAACACTGACGCTCAGGCACTGCGTAATGTTGGTTCACGTTCGATTATTCAGTTAGGTAATGGCCTGACCAAAGGTTTAGGCGCCGGAGCGAACCCGGAAGTTGGCCGTCAGGCAGCTATCGAAGATCGCGAACGGATTGCCGAAGCACTGGAAGGTGCCGATATGGTATTTATCACGGCCGGTATGGGCGGTGGTACAGGTACCGGCGGTGCACCGGTGGTGGCTGAAGTTGCTAAAGAGATGGGAATACTGACGGTGGCCGTTGTCACTAAACCATTCCCGTTTGAAGGCAAAAAGCGCATGAGTATTGCTGACCAGGGGCTGAAGCAGCTGGCAGAAAATGTTGATTCCTTAATCACTATCCCGAACGAAAAATTACTGTCGGTGATGGGCAGCGGCACCACTTTGCTGGATGCTTTTAAAGAAGCCAATGACGTTTTGCAGGGTGCGGTGCAGGGAATTGCTGATCTGATCACCCGCCCGGGCATGATCAACGTCGACTTCGCCGACGTACGTACCGTGATGTCCGAAATGGGCCAGGCAATGATGGGAACCGGTATTGCTTCCGGTGAAAATCGCGCCCGCGATGCAGCAGAAAAGGCCATCGGCAGCCCGTTACTGGAAGATATTGATCTGCAGGGGGCGCGTGGCATTCTGGTTAATGTGACGGCTGGCTTTGACCTGTCTTTGGGTGAATTCAGCGAAGTTGGCAGCGTGATTGAAGATTTTGCTTCAGATAACGCGACTGTGGTTGTTGGTACCGTGATGGATCCGGAAATGTCGGACGAACTGCGGGTGACTGTCGTGGCGACGGGTTTGGGACCTGCAGGTGCTGAAGAAGCGCCGGCTCCTCAGCCTGCCACTGAAGCAAAAGTGGTGGTCGATAATACTGCGAAGACGGAACGTCCTGAACGTCAGGCGACCGCTGTCAGCGCTTCTGAAGGCAGTGCGGTTGCAAAACCAAAGCCTGAAGAGCAGCTGGACTATGACAGCATTATGGATATCCCAACCTTCCTTCGTCGTCAGGCCGATTGAGCCAGGTGGGACAGAAATGTAGTGAATTGCAAACCTGTACTGGCAGGTTTGCAATTTGCTGTTATAATCCCGCCATCTTAAAAATTGTTTGAAAAATGCCCAAGAGTGGCAGGAAAATCCAGATGATTCGACAGCGAACCCTAAAAAATACGATCCGCGCAACTGGCGTTGGCTTGCATTCAGGTGAAAAAGTATACCTGACGCTTAAGCCTGGGCCGGTCAATAGTGGTATCGTGTTTCGTCGCGTTGATCTGGATCCGGTGGTGGATATTCCGGCAAATGCATTGAGTGTGGGTGAAACCACCTTGTCGACCACCCTGGTTAAAGAGCATGCCAAAGTTGATACGGTAGAGCACTTGTTGTCAGCAATGGCAGGTTTGGGTATTGATAACGCCATTGTTGAGCTGAGTGCTCAGGAAGTGCCTATTATGGATGGCAGTTCCGGCCCCTTTGTGTTCCTGATTCAATCCGCCGGCCTGGCGGAGCAGGATGCGGCTAAACGTTTTATTCGTATTAAGCGCAAAATTGAAGTCCGTGAAGGGGATAAAGTTGCTACCTTCCAGCCTTATGAAGGGTTTAAGGTCAGCTTCGAAATCGACTTTGACCATCCGGTCATGAAACAAAGCGTACAAAAAGCCAGTCTCGACTTTTCTTCGACTTCTTATGTTAAAGAAGTCAGCCGTGCCCGTACCTTCGGTTTTACGAAAGATATCGAATACATGCGCTCTAAAAACCTGGCTTTAGGTGGCAGCGTTAAGAATGCCATCGTCGTCGATGACTATCGCGTGGTCAATGAAGATGGCCTGCGTTACGACGATGAGTTCGTGAAGCACAAAATTCTGGATGCTGTCGGTGACCTGTATCTGCTGGGTCATAGCCTGATTGGTGAGTTTATTGGTTATAAGTCGGGCCATGGTCTGAATAACCAGTTGTTACGCGAGTTGCTGGCACAGGAAGATGCCTGGGAATTCGTTGAATTCACCGAAGACAGTGCGCCGATTTCTTATATGCGCCCGGCCGCAGCGGGATAATCGCGGTTACTAACAGAAACAGGATTCCACTGGAGAATCTGCAATCAAAGGCCATACTTCTATGGCCTTTGTTGTGTTCAGCACAAGCAAAGTAAAATTGGATTTTCAGCTTATAGCTCGGTATTGTTTGAGCCCTTATGAATATTATCATCGTTGGTCGTCGTCACGGAGAGTCCCGCACATACACACTTAGCAACACGGCTAAGGCAGTGGTTGTGGGCTTTTTGTTCGCATTGCCATTTGCGATGGGCGCTTCCGGCTACTGGCTGGCTGAACGACTTGCCGACGAAGGTATCCTTGATCTGAACGCTGCCAAAGCCTGGGAGCGGGATCTCAGTATGCAGCGTCAGGAGCTGCAGCAAATCCGCAAACAAACCGATCAGGAACTGGAAGCCCTGACGCTCAAGCTGGCGGAATTACAAGCGAAGTTATTAAGACTGGACGCTCTGGGTGAGCGGTTGGTTGATGTCTCTGACCTGCAGGGGGAAGAATTCGACTTTTCTGCGTTACCTGCTGTCGGCGGTCCTGAATTAGCGGCCGGTGGCACAATTGGCGGGCCCGGAGTGTTAGGTGAGGCGTATCAGTCACCGGAAATCAGCCAGGTGCTGGACCAGTTAGCCGAACGTATCAACAGCCGGGAACAGCAGCTTGAAGTGCTGGATGATCTGATGTCGGCGAATAAGCTGAGCTCTGATACCTTCGTTGCCGGCCGGCCGATAACCAAGGGCTGGATGTCGTCACGTTATGGCAAACGCAGTGATCCTTTTACCGGTCGCCTCGCCTGGCATGCCGGGGTGGATTTTGCCGGTAAAATGGGATCGGATATCGTTTCCGTTGCCGCCGGTGTTGTGACCTGGTCAGCGCCACGTTATGGCTACGGCAATCTGGTTGAGGTCAACCATGGTAATGGCTACAAAACCCGTTATGCGCACTGTAAAGAGCTGAAAGTTAAAGTTGGCGATATTGTGCGCAAAGGTGACGTTATTGCCATTATGGGGAGTACCGGGCGTTCTACCGGACCTCATGTTCACTTTGAAGTTTACAAAAATGGCCGTACGGTCGATCCTGCCGCGTATATTCATCGCAAACCGCGTTAAATTCTTCTGCTCAATACGCTTGTCATTATTCTGGGTTATAAGTAGCCTTTAGCACTGCTTAGTAGCACCACTTAGGGCCCAGCGCCAGTTATTTTAGTTTCGGATAATCATAAAACCATGATCGGTAACCTGTTTCGTAAAGTCTTCGGCAGTAAAAACAGCCGCGAACTCAAGCGCATGGGCAAAATTGTTGCTCAGATCAATGAATTAGAAGAGGGCCTGAAGGCCTTATCAGACGCTGACCTAAAAGCCAAAACGGCAGAATTCAAACAGCGTTACAGCGACGGTGAAAGCCTTGATCAGCTGCTGCCAGAAGCCTTCGCGGTATGCCGTGAGGCCAGTGTACGGGTGATGGAGATGCGCCACTTTGACGTACAGCTGATCGGTGGTATTACCCTGCACGAAGGGCGTATTGCAGAAATGCGTACCGGTGAAGGTAAAACTCTGGTCGGAACTTTGCCCAGTTACCTGAATGCATTGTCGGGTAAGGGCGTTCATATTGTGACCGTCAATGATTATCTGGCTCGCCGGGATGCAGAGTGGAACCGGCCATTGTTTGAATTCCTTGGTCTGACGGTGGGTATCGTGGTTCCGGGGCAGAATGCACTGGAAAAACGCGAGTCCTATCAGGCCGATGTGGTGTATGGCACCAATAACGAATTTGGTTTTGATTACCTGCGCGACAATATGGCGTTTTCGCTGGAAGACAAAGCACAGCGTGAACTCAATTTTGCCATTGTCGATGAAGTAGACTCCATTCTGATCGATGAAGCGCGTACGCCGCTGATTATTTCCGGCCCTGCGGAAGACAGCTCTGAGCTGTACAAAGCGATTAACCTGCTGATTCCACGGCTGGAAAAAGGCGAAGAGAATGACGATGGTGGTGAGGCGATAGCCAGCGGTCACTACATTGTTGATGAAAAACAACGCTCCATTGAACTGACCGAAGAAGGCCATGAATTTGTTGAGGAGCTGCTGACCGAAGCCGGTATTCTGAAAGAAGGAGAAAGCCTGTACGCGGCCGGCAATCTGAATCTGTTGCACCATGTGCATGCAGCACTGAAAGCCCATGCGATCTATCAGAAAAACGTCGATTATATCGTGCAGCAAGGTCAGATTGTGATCGTCGACGAACACACTGGCCGTACTATGCCGGGTCGGCGCTGGAGTGAAGGTTTACACCAGGCGGTAGAAGCCAAAGAAGGTGTACAGATTCAGGCTGAAAGTCAGACGCTGGCATCGACTACCTTCCAGAACTATTTCCGTCTGTACAATAAATTATCCGGTATGACGGGTACCGCTGACACTGAAGCGTTCGAGTTTCATCAGATTTATGCGCTGGATGTGGTGGTAATCCCGACCAATAAAGCCGTACAGCGGATCGATTACAACGACGTTATCTATGCTACGCAGCGTGAAAAGTACGACGCAGTGGTTGAAGAAATCCGTGAGATCATTGCTCAGCAACGCCCGGTACTGGTGGGTACGGCGTCAATTGAGTCATCAGAGTATATTTCTCAGGTACTGAAAAAAGCCAAGGTTCCGCACAACGTACTGAACGCTAAAGAAAATGAGCGCGAAGCGGAAATTATTGCCCAGGCTGGTCGTCCGGGAGCAGTTACGATTGCGACCAATATGGCCGGTCGGGGTACCGACATCATGTTAGGCGGTAACTGGGAAGCGGAGGTTGCCGAGCTGGATAACCCGTCGAACAGTGAGATCGACAAAATCCGTTCAGACTGGCAAAGCCGTCATGATGCGATTCTGGAAGCCGGTGGTTTGCATATCATTGGTACCGAACGCCATGAGTCGCGGCGTATCGATAACCAGTTACGTGGTCGTGCTGGTCGTCAGGGTGATGCGGGTTCTACCCGTTTCTTCCTGTCTCTGGAAGACAACCTCATGCGCATCTTTATGTCCGAGCGTATGCGTTCGATGATGCAGGCGCTGGGGATGAAAGATGGTGAGTCGATCGAGCATAAGATGGTGACCAATGCTGTGGAAAAAGCCCAGCGTAAGGTTGAAGGCCGTAACTTCGATATTCGTAAGCAGCTGCTGGAATACGATGATGTTGCCAACGATCAGCGCCGGGTGATTTACGAGCAGCGTAACGACCTGATGGCGATGGATGATATTTCAGACATCATCACCACCATTCGTAAAGACGTCGTTTCGGAAGCCATCGACAGTTATATTCCTCCGCAAAGCCTGGCAGAGCAGTGGGATATCGCAGGCCTGGAAGCTCATCTGAAAGCGGAATTTGCGATTGAACTGCCGCTGCAGCAATGGCTGGATGATGAAGCAAAATTATACGAAGAGCCGCTGCGTGAACGTATTCTGGAACATATTCAGAAAGCCTATGAAGAAAAAGAAGCGGTGGTGGGCTCAGATCCGATCCGCACCTTCGAGAAGCAGGTCATGCTGCAGATTCTCGATAATTTATGGAAAGAACACCTGGCGACGATGGATCACCTGCGCCAGGGCATCCATCTGCGCGGTTACGGTCAGAAAAACCCGAAACAGGAATACAAGCGTGAATCGTTTGGCTTGTTCCAGGAACTGCTGAAGAACATTAAGCACGATACCATTCGTATTCTGTCGCACGTCAAAGTGCGCGAAGAAGAAGAGGTACGTGAAATGGAGGAGCAGCGTCGTGCCCAGGCTGAAGCTCAGGCTAAAGCTGCCAGTTATCAGCACGATTCCGCAGTGGCTATGGGGTCGGATGATCAGGCTGAAGTGGCCGATGAAGAAGCGGCACAACCTTTTGTGCGCGACGGCCAGAAAGTTGGTCGTAACGATGCCTGTCCATGTGGTTCTGGTAAAAAGTATAAGCATTGTCACGGCAAACTGAGCTGAAACACTGCGGAATAAAGGTGGCTGCGATGGCAGCCCTGGTGAGATAATAATATGCAGCCGCTGGCTGCATATTTTCGTTTATAAGAGGCAAATGATGGCCGTTAATTTTGAAGTGTTCAGTGATTTTTCTGCTGTTGCCGGCATCCGTATGGGGGTTGCTAAGGCCGGAGTACGTTACCCGAACCGCGATGACATGGTGTTGTTTGAACTGGCTGAAGGCAGCACAACAGCCGGTGTGTTTACTCAGAATGCCTTCTGCGCTGCGCCGGTGAGTATTTGCAAGCAACATCTGGCAGACGCAGCTCCGCGCTATCTGCTGATCAATACCGGTAATGCCAATGCCGGGACCGGCCCGCAGGGTTATCGGAATGCCGTTACCAGTTGTGAGCTGGTTAGCCGTACAACCGGTTGTGAACCGGTTGAAGTACTGCCGTTTTCCACCGGCGTGATTGGTGAGCCGTTAAATATGCCGGCGTTTGAACAGGGAATTCCGGCGGCCTTTGCGGATTTAGCCGATGATAACTGGGCTCGTGCGGCAACCGGTATTATGACCACGGATACCTTGCCTAAAGGTTACAGTCGTCAGCAGCCGATTGCCGGCATTAACACCACGGTAACCGGTATCTCCAAAGGGGCCGGTATGATTATGCCTAATATGGCAACCATGCTGGGCTTTATTGCCACCGATGCGGCGGTTGCACAACCGGTTCTGCAATCCTGGTGTAAGCTGCTGGCCGATGCCTCATTTAACCGCATCACCATCGATGGTGATACTTCGACCAACGATTCGTGTCTGTTAATTGCCACCGGCCAGTCCGGGCTGGAGATTAACGATGCTGCCGCTGAAGAGGCGCAACAACTGTTTGCCTTGTTAAAAGAGGCCTTTCAGAAGCTGGCTCAGGCGATTGTGCGTGATGGTGAAGGCGCAACCAAATTTGTAACCGTTGAGGTGTCCTCTGCCGCGAGCCAGCAGGAAGCACTCGATGTTGCATACACGGTGGCACATTCTCCGCTGGTCAAAACCGCACTGTTTGCCTCCGATGCCAACTGGGGGCGTATCCTGGCAGCAGTGGGTCGTAGTGGTGTTAAGGACTTCGATCTGGACCGGGTGCAGATTTTCCTGGACCAGGTACAGATTGTCGAAAACGGCGGTCGCTGTGACAGCTATACCGAAGCCGCGGGTGCTGCGGTGTTTGCTCAGAGTGAATTTGCCATTCGTATTCAGTTAGGTCGCGGCGACATCTGCGAGACTTTATGGACGACGGATTTGTCACACGACTATGTATCCATTAACGCCGACTATCGTTCATAAAGGTTGAATGATGAAAGAAGTACACGTGGCTGTTGCTGTGGCAGTGGTTAATGATGCTGAAGTGCTGATCGCCAAACGCCCTGATGACAAACATCAGGGCGGTTTATGGGAGTTCCCCGGTGGTAAAGTAGAGTCGGGTGAAACGGTGACTGCCGCGCTGGTGCGTGAACTGGATGAAGAGGTAGCGTTACCGGCATCGGAAAGCCAGATGAGTGAATTGCTGCAGATTCCGTTTGAATACCCCGATAAAAAGGTGTTTCTGGATGTCTATTGGGTCGCGGTGGGTATTAATGATGCCTTATTGGCCCATGGCGCCGAAGGGCAACAAGTGCGTTGGGTAAAAGTACACGAGTTATCCGACTACCGCTTCCCGGAAGCCAATCAGCCGATACTGGATATTATCCGGCAACGGCTGAGCTGACTAAGGCCGGTTAACAGGCTTAGTCAAAGATGGTTAAAAACGGCCATAACATGATGGCCAGAATTGCACTGATGGCAAACGCAACTGCGATGAAATCGACCGGGCGTTCGACTAAACGCTGGCGCCAGTCCGGGATCTCGCCGTTGCGAAGTTTTTCTTCAAATTCTTGGCGTAACTGAATCCGGCGTTGTTGCTGGCTGTCCAGAATCAACTGCCGCACGGCATCAAATTCGTCATCATGGCGCAGCCAGATGGCAGCCAGTGAAATTCCCCAGCGCCCGGCATGGGTCTCATAAAAGGCAACCTCATGTTGTTCCAGCAATTGCCGTATTTGCTGTGCTTCATCTTCTCCGACCCCATTCAGGCGGAATAATAATCTGGCCATACAAGACTCATTATCTCTTGATTTTGTAGTACGTTAGTTCTGAAAAAATCCAGTTTTTTGCCGCTTCAGGCTGATGATGCCTGCATCTTTACGATTTATTGTCAGTCTGTAAAAGACAGCTTG
Organism: Bacterioplanoides pacificum; assembly: GCF_042648445.1. Taxonomy (NCBI): domain Bacteria; kingdom Pseudomonadati; phylum Pseudomonadota; class Gammaproteobacteria; order Oceanospirillales; family Oceanospirillaceae; genus Bacterioplanoides; species Bacterioplanoides pacificum. Next base: position 504,839 of record NZ_JBHRYB010000013.1, on the reverse strand, counting down.
CCTTAACGTCTGAATTTGGCGAGACTGAAAGGGCATATCTCACTATTATGAAGAATAACAACAATGGCGAAAACATTGCCGGATCAGATCGCAGATCTGCTCCTTGCCTTTATTTTTACCGGCGAGCTGCGCGCTGGCGATAAACTGCCGCCTGAACGGCAGCTGGCTGAACTGTTATCGGTTGATCGTACCTCATTACGCATGGCTTTGCGTACTTTGGGGCGTATGAATGCCGTGCACAGTGTACAGGGTTCCGGTATCCGGGTGTGTGATATGCACACCGATATGGGGCTGGATTTCCTCGATAACCTGTACCGTATTCCTGAACTGGAACTGGGTGGTAGCTTTTTGTTGTCCGGCCTGGAATTATTTAACCGTGCTATTCCTACCGCGGTAAAACTGGCACTGGAAAAACGCTTACGGGCAGCAGAAGAAGGGCGTAGCCCGGTGCGGGATGATCGTATGCTGAGCATGGTACAAACCATGTATCAGGCGGTGGAGCAGGGAGCTGATACCCGGGAACTGGCACGTATGGAAGTGGAAATTATCGAGGAACTGATGGCCGCGACCGGCAATCAGGTGTTGCAGGCTTCCACTAACAGTTCGCGTCGCATTCGTTTGTTGTTAACCGAAAAACTGTTTGAGTTGATTGATGTAAAAAAACATCTGTCGTTTCAGGTTGGCATTATGATGCGTTCACGCAAGCTGGAAGGTGACCTGGATGCTCTGATCAATGAATATCTGCACTATATCGAACAACTGACTCAGCCACTTTATGAGCACTTGCGCAGTATTCCGGCCGGGCCCCGACTGGCGAGTTCTCCGCTACAGAACGGCCGGAATATCAGAAGTTGGCAACAGGTGCTGGCCGGCCCCGACGCACCACCTGAACGCCGGCCACTGATAAAACCAATCCGCTGAACAGCCATAGCGGCCAGAGCCCGAAACGCATGTAAGGCGTCTGGCCCTGACGCATTTCTGCACTCCCCGTCAGGGTGGCACGCTGTTCTGTTGCCAGGCGGGTGATAATTTCACCTTTATGATTCACCAGCGCCGTAATTCCGGTGTTGGTTGCGCGTAACAGGAAGCGGCCGGTTTCCAGTGCCCGCATCTGGGCCAGTGCCATATGTTGTTTGGGGCCGAGAGAATCACCAAACCAGGCATCATTACTGACGGTAATTAACAGGTCGGCCTGGCGTGCCATCTGGCTGACCAGTTGTGGGTAAGCAATTTCATAACAGATATAAGGGGCGATCAGGTAGAGCTGATCCTGATTATCACGCCGCTGGCTGACTTTTAGTAACGGTTGATCCGGCCGGCCGTGTAAAAAGCTCGACATCTGTAAGTCAAAGAATGGAATCAGGCCGCGGATCTGATCTTCCAATGGTACAAATTCACCAAACGGGACCAGCTGTTGTTTATGGTAAATCCCTTCGCCATTACCACTGGCGACCACACTGTTGTGGTATTCGCCGGCCAGTTCTGTACCCCGTGGATAACGATAGGGTACGCCGGTTATCAGAGTGGTGTGGTGTTTCTGTGCCTCACGTGAAAAAGCATCGAGATACGGCTGGAACTGATCCAGTAACATGGTTACGGCTGTTTCCGGCCACAATACCAGATCGGCATCCCAGTGTTCCCGGGTGGCGCTGTAATATTGCTCGATGGTTGGGGTGACCATTTCCGGTAACCACTTTCTGTCTTGAGGAATGTTGCCCTGTACGGCGGCGACTTTCAGCTCGCCGGTGGCTTCTGTCCATTCCTGTTGCTGCAATAACCAGCCAGCTGGCCAAAGTAGCAGTACCAGCAGATAAGCTGGTTGCCGGGTTTGCCAGGCCTGATAAGTGGCACTCAGGCTGAGCACCACAATCAGGGAAATACCGTAGCTGCCAATCACCGGAGCCCAGCCGGCCAGCCAGCTGAAGAGATGGGCATCGCCGGCAAACAGCCAGGGAAAACCGGTCATAAACCAGCTGCGGAACCATTCGTGCAGAAACCAGAAGACGGCAATGGTAAGCCAGGCCAGATGCTGGCCAAACACTTTCTGACGTAAGGCAAACCAGCTGGCTGGAAAGGTCGCCAGGAAAGCGGCGAATAAGCCGACCAGCAAGGTTGCCAGGATGGCAGGCGTTCCACCGTGATCGTGCATGCTGACGTAAATCCAGGACACACCGGTGGCAAATTTGCCGAAACTGAACCACCAGGTTCGCCAGAAGGCCTGTTTAACCGATTGGCTGTGCCAGATGGCGTGGACGAATACGGCAATACTGAGTAACCCCACCGGCCACCATAGCAATGGCGCCAGCGCAACAGGAAATAACGCGCCGGCGAGCCATAAAAGAAGTGGGCTGAGCCAGCGTTGCTGGCTCTGGCCGGTATGAAGGTAGGTAAACAGCTGTGACATACACCACCGCAGGGTTTCAGTTAATGTCGGCGACGGCGGTCACTTCCAGCAGATTGATCTGGCGGCTGGTACCGTTAACCACTTTAAAGGTCCACTGGTCGATCTGAATGCTTTCGTTACATTCCGGTACCCGGCCAAAATGATGCACCACAATCCCCCCGATGGTATCGAAATCCTGATCGGCAAAACGGCTTTGGAAATGCTGATTAAAATCATCGATCGGGGTCAGTGCTTTGACCATGGTAATGCCGTCTTCCACTTCCTTGATCATGCTGTCGTCTTCGTCGAAATCGTGTTCATCTTCGATTTCGCCAACGATCTGCTCCAGTACATCTTCAATGGTAACCAGACCGGCAACGCCGCCAAATTCGTCCACGACAATCGCCATGTGATTGCGGGTGGCGCGGAACTCCTGCAGCAGGACGTTAAGACGTTTGCTTTCCGGTACAAAAGTGGTTGGCCGCAGTACTCCCTTCAGACGGAAGTCTTCACGGTTATCGTTAAGAATGAGTGGCAGCAGATCTTTTGCCAGTAGGATGCCCAGTACTTCGTCCTGATCGTCGCCCATAACCGGGAAACGGGAGTGGGCGGATTCGATGATACGTGGCAGGTAATCTTTGATGGAGTCGTTCAGGTTGATGGAAATCATCTGCGAACGCGGAATCATAATATCCCGCACCTGCATTTCCGATACCTGCAGAGCGCCTTCCAGAATGGCCAGGGTTTCGTTGTCGACGATGCTGCGCTGGGCCGCCTCGCGGACAATTTCTTTAATATCCTGACGGCTTTGAGGGTCGTCAGAAAACAAGTCGGTAAATTTTTCCAGCCAGCTTTTCTGCTGGCTGCTCGATCGGTCTTCGCTCATACGTTCTCTTCGGAGTAGGGGTCGTTAAATCCCAGGCTGGCCAGGATGTCACGCTCCAGATTTTCCATCACCTCGGCTTCGTCGTCCTTTATATGGTCGTACCCTAATAAATGCAAGCAGCCATGCACTACCATATGCGCCCAGTGAGCACGAGGGGTTTTGTGTTGCTCGATGGCTTCCCGCTCTACGACTGCGACGGCGATGATCAGATCGCCAAGCAGGGGTAACGGTACTTCTGGCGGGGCTTCAAACGGAAAAGATAAAACATTGGTGGGTTTGTCTTTACCGCGATATTCATGGTTCAGCTGCTGGCTTTCGTGGTTATCAACCAGCCGGATCGTCAGCTCAGGCTCATCGAAACGACAGCGCCCGGCTAAGGCCGCTTCTGCCCATTGCTGGAAATCGCTTTCGTCGGGCAGATTGTTATGGCCGGCGATTGCGTCTGCGATCTGCAGATCAACAAACAGGTCCATTTCATGATTCATGGCGGTCGTCCTGTTGACGGCGTTCTCGCTGCTGTTGTTCTCGTTGGTGTTGTTCTCGTTGGTGTTGTTTTTCCTGCTCGTCGTGTTTGTCGTAAGCATCAACAATTTTTTGCACCAGAGGGTGACGCACCACATCCTGATTGTTAAAGCGGGTGATGCCGATGCCTTCAACGCCATCGAGCACACTGAGGCCATGCTTCAGACCAGAGTACACGCCTCTTGGCAGGTCCACCTGAGTAACGTCGCCGGTGATCACGGCTTTGGAGCCGAAACCTACCCGGGTGAGGAACATTTTCATCTGCTCTTTGGTGGTGTTCTGGCTTTCGTCGAGGATGACAAACGAGTGGCTCAGTGTACGGCCACGCATATACGCCAGAGGTGCAACCTCAATGACATTGCGCTCCATCAGTTTGGCAACCTGCTCGAAGCCCAGCATTTCGTACAGCGCGTCGTACAGTGGACGCAGGTACGGGTCAATTTTCTGCGCCAGGTCACCCGGCAGGAAGCCGAGTTTCTCGCCGGCTTCTACCGCCGGGCGCACCAGCAGTATGCGTTTGACCTCATCGCGCATCAGCGCTTCTACGGCCGCAGCTACCGCGAGGAAGGTCTTGCCGGTACCGGCAGGGCCAATACCAAAGTTAATATCGAACTGGCGTACCCGTTCGAGATATTCCAGCTGATGGGGACCACGCGGTTTAATCAGGGCTTGTGGTGTTTTGATGACACCGCTTTCCTGACCTTTTTTGGCGCGTGCATAGGCCGTTTCCGCAGCGTCTTCCTGTAACAACAGATGAATCAGGTCCGGGGTTATGTCGGTGCCGTTGTGGGTTTCTTTATACAAGCGCTGAATCAGGTGAGCAGCCCGTTTGCTGGCTTTGGCGCTGCCTTCCAGTTTAAAGCGGGCACCACGATTGTAGATAGTCAGCTGAAAGTGATCAGCAATCTGGCGAATGTGGCTGTCGAGGTGGCCACACAGGTTAGCGAGGCGTAACGCATCATCGGGTTCCAGGGTAAAACTGGTGCTGTGTTGGGCGCGCGCCGGTGCCTGACCGGCGGCTTGTGATTCATGCAACGATGTATCGGTAGTCAAAAGTGTCTCTGTTGCCTCTTTTTAAGACTTGGCTGACCGTATCAATAGGCCAGCTCAGGATTTAACACCAGGCCACGTAAGCTGTTCGGGTAGGCGTCTTCAATTTTTACTTTAACAAATTTCCCGATCAGAGAGTGGTCGTCGTGACGGAAATTTACCACCCGGTTGTTTTCGGTACGGCCCTGTAATTCGCCCGGGTCTTTCTTCGACACGCCGGTAACCAGAATGGTTTCTTCATTGCCGACCATGCGGCGGCTGATTTGTTGTGCAAATTGCACAATACGGGCCTGCAGAATGCGCAGCCGTTCTTTTTTCAGTGTTTCGGGGGTGTCATCCTCCAGTTCTGCAGCCGGTGTACCGGGACGGGCGCTGTAGACAAAGCTGAAGGAGGTATCAAAGCCGATCTGTTCGATCAGTTTCATGGTGTCTTCAAAATCTTCCTGGGTTTCACCCGGGAAGCCGATAATAAAGTCCGAAGAGATGGATATATCGGGACGAATCTGTTTCAGGCGCTCGATTTTATCAATGTACATATCGATTTCGTGACCACGTTTCATCGCCGCCAGAATACGGTTTGAACCACTCTGTACCGGCAGGTGAATGTGACTGACCAGTTCCGGCACTTCGGCATAGACGTCAATCAGGCTGTCACTGAATTCCACCGGGTGAGAGGTGGTGTAACGAATGCGGTCAATACCGTCAATCTCAGCCACCTGAGTGATCAGTTCAGCCAGGTCGGCAATATCACCGTCACTGGTATCGCCACGGTAGGCGTTGACGTTCTGACCCAGCAGGTTCACTTCTCGTACCCCCTGATCAGCCAGCGACTGGACTTCTTTCAGTACGTCGTTCAGCGGCCGGCTGACTTCTTCACCACGGGTGTACGGCACCACACAGAAGGTACAATATTTTGAGCAGCCTTCCATGATGGAAACAAATGCCGAACAACCGTCTACCTTGGGTTGTGGCAGGTGATCGAATTTTTCGATTTCGGGGAAGGTAACGTCAACAATTTTGATGGCGTTATCCGCCTGATTCACCATATCCGGCAAACGGTGCAGGGTTTGTGGGCCGAATACCATGTCGACAAACGGCGCCCGTTTCATGATGGCATCACCTTCCTGGGAGGCGACACAGCCACCGACACCAATTTTCAGGTCCGGATTGCTGTCTTTCAGTCCACGCCAGCGGCCCAGTTCGTGGAAAACTTTTTCCTGGGCTTTTTCACGGATCGAGCAGGTATTGAGCAGAATCACATCTGCTTCTTCCGGGTTATCCGTCAGTTCCATCTCATGGCTTTCACCCAGCATATCCGCCATCCGAGCGGAGTCGTACTCGTTCATCTGGCAACCGTGGGTTTTGATAAAAAGCTTTTTCGCCTTTGCTGTCATAGCCTGCTCTGTCATCTGGAATCTGTGGTGTATGGTCTGATCGTCGGCGTCTGGTTCGCCGAAGCACCAGACTGCCGAAAAAGCGCGGTATTATACGGTGTCAGGGGGGATGATTGCTACTTTTCGGACCACCGGAGTCGTGACTCTCTGGTGGTCCGGGATTAACCGGCCAGGGTCCAGACGGTTATTGATTACGCATAATCGCTTCGATAGCAGCGGCGTATTCCGCGGCCTGATCAGCCAGCGGCTGATGGCGGATGTCGTCGTGTTTCAGCGCCACACTGATGCGGTACAACCAGCGTTCCGTACGCAGTGCAATGGCTTCTGCACTGTCACCACTGGCATCCGCAATTTCATTACTCAGATTCGTGATCACTTCAGCATGCTGCGCTGCGCGTGTCGCCGCGACGGTGGCTTTGGCGATGGCACCTTTGGCACGTGGCGTTTTGGCGATCAGCGCCTGGGCCTGCTGCAGTGCTTTCTGAGCGGTTTGCCAGCTGATCGGAGCAACGGAAGAGCCATTGCGGGCATCAATGCGCGCCAGGTGATCTTTCACCGGTTTCAGCTGGATGTATTCAATGGTATTCACTTCTACCTGATGCATACGTGCCAGCAGTTGTTTCTGGCCTTTGGTCACTTTGATGGTCTGGCTGTCTTCCATCAGATCGATCAGCTGGCGCAGGGTTTGCTCCAGTCCGGCGAAGTCGGTGGGGAAAAACTGATCGGCTTTGATCTCCAGCAATACCTGACGGTGATCGAGCGACGGCTTCAGCAATTTCAGGATGTTTCGTTTGGTATCCAGTCCGGCTTCCAGGGTTTTGATCGACGTCATGGCGACAGTTTTTACCACGCCGTCCGGTTCGCCACTGGTGTGCATTTCCTGAGCTTCTAACAGCTGTTCTTGCGCCAGCTTCAGATGGCGTGGAGCATAAAAAGCCAGCTGCTCTGTATCGCCCAGTTCTATTTTTGACTGCGCGTGCTGGATAGTCCGGGCGGCGGACTCATCAGCCAGTGCGGCATCACGTTTGGCGCTTTGGCTGATGGCTTCGTAATTGGCAATCGGGGTGGCGCATCCACCCAGTGCCAGCAGGCTCAGTGCGGTTACGGTTATCTTCGCGATAGACGTCATAATATTTCCCGTTGATAGTCCCTGAAAGAGGCATGAATGCGGCTGATATTACCATTCAGGTATCAGAAAGCGAGCGATCAGCAATGACGGCGGACTTGTTTCTGGCTGGCTGCGCTGATATACAGAAAACAGGTCATCGGCAAAGGAGCCCGTTTTCAGCTACCTGATTGTGTTTTCAACTAAGGAGTGATTCGGATGAATGCAGAGATGCAACCGTTATTCTGGCGTATCAGCCACACAGATCAGCAGGGGATTGACGCCGTCAGCCTGCTGATGCCCGCTTCTGAACCTGGTCAGGCGACCGAATTCCCCACCGATGTCAGTTTTCCTGCCAGTAGCGCAGGGTCTGCTGTACGCGATTTACGCTGGTCGGACGAAGACAGTGAATTATTCCTCGACCTGGTCGATCGGGTAATCGATACCGATGACAGTCCGGACATTGAACTGGATCTGAACGATGATGTGATACAGGGCATTGTGCAACTGGTTGCGCTGCGGCGTTTTCGTACACCGAGGCCGTTGGATGAATGGCTGGGTGATGATGTTTTAACCGAGCGCGAAGAACTGGAAATCGGTGATCTGGTATCGCTCAATACACTGGCAGGCAGTCCGGTGGCGATTATTGTCGGACTGGATTCTATCGATGCCACCTGCATTCTGCTGGAAGATCTGTATCAGGCAGAGCAGCTGATTGCACCGATGCACTCAGTTCTGATGGTTAACCGGCTGGCCGTTCTGCCATCCGCATTTGCCGTCAGTGATGACGGTGAAGGGGCGGTTTTCCACTGATTCCGTTACAACAACAAAACAGGCGCAGATTACGCCTGTTTTGTTGTCCGGCTGCGTTTATGGGTTAACGCAATCTGAGTTAATACATCATAAAAGCCGGTATTCAGCTGCACTTTCGGGCTGGCTTGCAGAGATTGTGGTTTGTTAACACGTTGCTCTGGTGCGGGTGCTGCATTCATCAGATTTCTCCTGTGTGTCACTCTGGGTAAGAGTGAATGTTCATTCCGGTTGTAGCCAAATAAAAATGCCTTGTGGGCATTGTTTGTGTCGTTCAGAACCTGAAAATCAGGCTTTTACTGCATCCCAGCACAGATTGAGCAGGTTCTGTGTTTCATACACATTCGCCGGCCGGCACTGTTCTGCCATGTTGTGCTGCTTCTTGGCAATGCTGGCCAGGCTTCCGAAAGTAAACATGGCCAGCGTTTCGTTGGGCAGCTCTTTAAACAACTGTTGCTGTTTGCCTTCGTCGATCAGCTGATCCACTTCCTGGCGTAACGGCTCCATGGCCTCGTCTTTGAAGTGGCAACAAATTGCAGGAGACGCCGAAAGCTGTTCCATCAGTGCGCAATCTCTGGGGTTCGACGACATGTGCCGGTAGAAGTTCCCCCAGATGGTATAAAAGCGAACCTTGATACAGGCTGTGCGATCATAGTCTTGCAAACATGCCTGATTCATTTGGGTTATCAGCTCTTTATACAGTTCACGCACCAGATCTTCTTTGGTTTCAAAGTAGCGATAGATGGTACCGGCACCACAACAGGCGCTTTTGGCCACTTTGGACATCGGGCTGGCCTGTAAGCCACATTCGGCAATCAGGTTAGCGGTGGCCTGCAGTATTTGTTCGCGTCGATCCATAGTATGTCTGGGCTGTGACTGAATGTTCATTCTGCTCTTTTTACTCCACCCTCACAATAAAGACAAATGGATCATATTGTTGCAGCTATGCAACTTTGTCTGAGTGCTGAACCCGACGTGCCAGTAAAACACACAATAATGCCAGGCAGGCGCTGACAGCCATCATCAGCATCATTGGCAGTGGTGTGTGATTATGCAGCAACGACCACAGGTAGCCGAATAACGCGCCCAGGCAAAACTCGCTGACTCCGATCAGTGCTGTTGCTGAACCGCTGATGTGGTGAAAGTAATGCAGCACCAGGCTGATGGCGTTTGCGGCAACCAGGCCAATACTGCCGACGGAGAAGGCAATCAGGGTGACGGTTGTTGCCAGGCTTGGCTGGCCGCTGGCAAACAGCAGGGTCAAGGCCAGAGTAGCGCCCAGTTGTAACAGTATTCCGGCAAATAATAACTGTGGGCTGCTGAAGCGGCGCAGCAGTATCATATTCAGGCGGTTCATCGTCATCATCACCACAACGTTCGCGCCGAACAACCAGGGGAAGGCATCGGAACTTTGTCCGAAGTGATCAAGGTACAGATAGGATGAAGCGGTAATGAACACAAACATGGTGGTGAAGGCAAAAGCCAGTGCCAATACGTAATAACGTGCTACCGGATGGCGAATGATGCTGAGATAGTTTCCCCAGGGGGATGATTTCTGACGTTTTTCGGGAGGATGACTTTCTTCCAGCTGCCAGCTGAGAATCATCAGTACAACAAAAGCATAGGCTGACAGCAGAGTGAAGATATCGCGCCATTGGCCGAAACGAACGACCAGCGAGCCCAGCAAAGGTGCGATCAGGGGAGCCAGCATCATGATCATGGCGACCAGCGACAAGGTCTTGGCCACATCTTTACCCTGATAGCGGTCACGTACAATGGCAGCGGAGTTAACCGATGCCATGCCGCCGCCAATGGCCTGCAAGACCCGCAGCAATAGCAGCTGGTCGAGGTCCTGCACATTAATCAGGAAAACACTGGTTAAAGAAAATAAGGCGATACCAAACAGGATAACCGGCCGGCGCCCGATGCGATCGGATAACGGCCCGCCAGCAATCTGGCCAACGGCAAAACCAATCAGAAATGCGCTGACGGAAAGTTCTACTTTATGAATATCGGTGGCCAGATCATTGGCCATCAGTGCCATGGCTGGCAGGTACATATCGATGGCTAAAGGAGGGATGGCGGTAAATAACGCCAACAGCAGGGGCAGAGGCAAGCGTTTCATAACAACTTCTGGCAATCAAAAGACGATTATAACGCGAATGCTGCTCATTCACCTGAGATAAAGTGTTGTGCTGACTGACCAATGGCCGGCCAGCACAAACGGGATGGATCAGACGTTAAACAGGAAGTGCATGATATCGCCGTCTTTAACGATATAGTCCTTGCCTTCAACCCGCAGTTTACCGGCACTTTTACAACCGGATTCCCCTTTGTGTTCAATGAAATCATGGTACGACATGGTTTCCGCACGGATAAAACCGCGTTCAAAATCGGTATGAATCACGCCGGCGGCCTGAGGGGCTGTTGCGCCTTTTTTCACTGTCCAGGCACGGACTTCTTTTACCCCGGCAGTGAAGTAGGTCTGTAAACCTAACAGCTCGTAGCCGGCGCGGATAACCCGGTTCAGACCCGGTTCGCTCTGACCCATTTCTTCCAGGAACATGGCGATGTCTTCGGCATCTTCCAGTTCAGAAATTTCCTGCTCGATCTTGTTGCATACCGGAACAACAACCGCATTTTCCTGTTCGGCAATGGCTTTAACGACGTCCAGATGTGGGTTGTTCTCGAAGCCGTCTTCCGCCACGTTGGCAATGTACATGGTCGGTTTGACCGTAATCATATGAAACATACGCAGACGTTTCTGTTCGTCTTCATTGAGTTCCATGGTGCGGATCGGCCGATCGGATTCCAGATGTTCGACCATTTTTTCCAGCAGTGCTTTTTCTGCGACGGCATCTTTATTACCACTTTTGGCGGTACGGGTAACCCGCTGCAGTTGCTTCTGAGCGCTGTCGAGGTCGGCCAGAATCAGCTCCAGATTGATAACGTCGATATCGTCAGCCGGATTGATAGTGTTTTCAACGTGAATCACGTTAGGGTCTTCGAAGCAGCGCACCACGTGGGCGATGGCGTCGGTTTCGCGGATATTCGCCAGGAACTGGTTGCCCAGTCCTTCACCTTTGGAGGCACCCTTAACCAGGCCGGCAATATCAACGAATTCCATGGTGGTCGGAATCACTTTTTCCGGCTCAACGATGGTCGCTAACGCATCCAGGCGCGGATCCGGCATGGGAACGATGCCACTGTTTGGCTCAATGGTACAAAAAGGGAAGTTTTCTGCGCCAATGCCAGATTTCGTTAACGCGTTAAATAATGTCGATTTACCCACGTTTGGTAAACCAACAATGCCGCATTTAAAGCCCATATCAGATTCCTGCTTCTAGAAAATTGGAAATTCGGTTTAAAAATTGCCGGGTATTTTACCCTTTATAGGAATGAAGTCGATTCATTGCTTTGGCCAGGTCGCCATCCAGTGCCAGGGGGATGACCCGGATCGCTTCATCGATGACGTTGTCGATTGCCTGTTGTTCGGCTTTGCTGGCTTTGCCTAAAACATGGCCGGTTACCTGGTTTTTATCGCCCGGATGATCAATACCGATGCGTAACCGATGAAAGTTTTTATTATTACCAAGCTTGGCAATAATGTCGCGCAGGCCGTTCTGGCCACCATGGCCGCCACCTTGTTTAAACTTGGCGACGCCGGCCGGCATATCCAGTTCGTCATGAACTACCAGAATCTGTTCTGGCGTCAGTTTATAAAAGTTGGCCAGTGCCTGGACGGCTTTGCCACTGAGATTCATAAACGTGGTAGGGATCAGCAGCCAGACGGTTTTACCGTCGATCACCCCTTTACCGGTTTTACCAAAAAACTTTTTATCGGCACTCAGAGGAATGCGGTAGTTCTGGGCCAGGCGTTCTACCACCCAGGCTCCGGCGTTATGGCGGGTGTGTTCGTATTCACTGCCCGGGTTTCCCAGGCCAACAATTAACTGAATATCCGTCATACGTCTGTCTCTGACAAAATAAGGTTGTTATTGCGGGGCATGAATGTTCAGGCAATAAAAAAGCGGAGGCCAGCTCCGCTTTTTCTGATGAGCGTCAGAAGGCTGAATTATTCAGCAGCTTCTTCGCCTTCTTCAGCAGTATCACCACCTTTAGGCGCCGCTACGGTTACTACCGCAGTGTCGTGCTCTGGGCCGTGAGACAGTGCCTGAGATTCAACACCTTTAGGCAGTTTCAGGTCGCTCAGGTGGATAACGGTACCCGCTTCCACGTCAGCCAGGTCGATTTCGATGAACTCTGGCAGGTCGCCAGCGTTACAGATGATGTCCAGGCTGGTCAGTTGGTGAGCAATTTTACCACCGCCCATTTTTACGCCCACGCAGTTTTCTTCGTTCAGGAAGTGCAGTGGAACGTGTGCTTTGATCTTGGTGCTTTTGCTTACGCGCAGGAAGTCAGCGTGCCAGATCAGCTGTTGAGCCGGGTGGCGTTGCAGGTCTTTCAGGATAACCTGTTCAGACTTGTCACCGATGTTCAGGGTGATCATAGAGCTGTAAAACGCTTCGTTTTCCAGCAGCTTGTTCAGCTCGTTTGCGGCCAGGGTGATTGGCGTTGGCTTACGGTCGTTACCGCCGGCTTTACCACCATAAACGATGGCTGGTACGCCGTTTTCGCGACGCAGGCGGCGGCTCGCACCTTTCCCCGCATCTTCGCGAACTACTGCATTCAGAGTAAATTCTGACATGGTTCTTTCCTTTCAGGTTAACAGGTACTTTCAGTACCTTTAAATGTGTACTTTGCAGTACATAAAAACCGCCGGAGCTTGCGACCAGCTCCGGCGGCGTAAAAATTTCTGCTATTTCGAGCGTTTGTTCCTAGCGGAACATTGCACTGATGGATTCTTCGTTATTCACCCGACGAATCGATTCAGCCAACAACCCGGCAATGGTCAGCTGGCGAATGTTGCCAGTGCCTTTGGCGGCTTCTGTCAGTGGAATGGTGTCGGTAACAACCAGTTCATCCAGTGCTGCGGATGTCAGGCGCTCAACCGCGGGGCCGGATAATACCGGATGAGTGCAATACGCGACAACCTTTACTGCACCAAATTCTTTTAATGCTTTGGCGGCCTGGCACAAGGTACCGGCGGTATCGACCATATCGTCTACCAGGATGCAGGTACGATCTTTTACGTCACCAATAATATGCATCACTTCGGAAACGTTGGCTTTCGGACGACGTTTATCAATAATGGCCAGGTCGGCACCTAACTGCTTGGCGATGGCCCGTGCACGTACGACGCCGCCGATATCCGGAGAAACCACAACAACGTTTTCGTAGTTCTGGCGTTCCATATCGTCGATCAGGATAGGTGAGCCATAGACGTTGTCGACCGGTACATCAAAGAAGCCCTGAATCTGGTCGGCGTGCAGGTCAACCGTTAATACACGGTCGATACCCGAGCCGGACATCATGTCGGCTACAGCGCGGGCGCTGATTGGCACACGTGCAGAACGCGGACGACGATCCTGGCGAGCGTAACCAAAATACGGAACAACAGCGGTAATCCGGCTGGCGGAAGCGCGACGCAGAGCATCGGCAAACAGCAGAATTTCCATCAGGTTGTCATTGGTCGGCGCACAGGTAGGTTGCAGAATAAAAACGTCTTTACCACGCACATTTTCGTGCAGCTCGACGGTAATCTCACCATCGCTGAATTTGCCAACGGTGGCTTCACCGAGGGGAATATCAAGACGCTCAACGACCAGTTTGGCCAGTTCAGGATTGGCATTGCCAGTAAATACCATTAACTTAGACACGTTCGTCCCCTTGGGTACAAAAATTTCAGCTATGGAAAGAGTAGAATAAAATAAAGATGGCTGGGGTGGCAGGACTCGAACCTGCGGATGACGGGATCAAAACCCGTTGCCTTACCACTTGGCGACACCCCAACTTTTAAGACGGTCTGAATAATATCTTGTGTGCTGGAGAAGTGTTAACTCCTTTCGCCACAAATGACACATATTCAGCCGGTAACTGGTCAGAAACTCTGATAGCTTCTGCCTCAGAACCGAAGCTTGAAAATATGCAAGCTCCAGTGCCCGTCAGCTTAGCATGAGAGAAATTGTTTAGCAAATTCAATGCTTTACCAACTTCAGGATAAAGCGTTGAAACAACTGCTTGGCAGTCGTTGTTTCCCTCTCGCCTCAGCGCGGTGCGTATATTAATGATCTCAGTATCCCGGGTCAAGCATTTATTTGAAAAAATTTTCCCTGTATTAACATGGACTTGCGGAACCACGACCAGATACCAGGGTTCATCCAGCTGAGGGGTGGGAGTCAGCTGCTCACCAACACCTTCTGCAAAGGCTGCCTGGCCACGGACAAACACCGGGACATCGGCACCCAGACGCAGACCAATGTCGGCCAGTTCATTAAATGACAGCTGCAGCTGCCATAACGCATTTAACGTTAATAATGTGGTGGCGGCGTCGGAGCTGCCGCCACCCAGGCCACCGCCCATCGGCAGAATTTTTTTCAGCCGGATATCCGCTCCGGGCAAGTTGCCGTGTTGTTGCAGACCGATTTGTTGCAAGGCGCGGGCCGCGCGGATAATCAGATTGTCTTCAAACGCTACGCCATCTACCTGTGGCTCAAGTGTTAACTGATCATCGTCGCGTAAGCGGAAACTCAGTTCATCGCAACGGTCGATAAACTGAAACAGGGTCTGCAGGTTGTGATAGCCGTCATCACGCTGGCCGGTGATGTGCAGGAACAGATTTAACTTAGCCGGTGCCGGTACGTGCAGCCAGCCGGATGGGTCGTCAGCCATTAATGGTCCACTCTTTAATCGCAAAAACAAAACGGAAGTTATGACCGGAAACTTTGATCAGCCCTGGCAGCCAATATCCCTGATGACGGCTGTAGCGTGAATACCGTACCTGCCAGCCATGTTGCTGCAGTTGTTGCAGCAGGCCATTGTCATCAAACTGCAGCTCACTGACCTGGCCCGGCGCGGGTTGCCCTTTGACCCAGTGGCGGATATCACTGACCGGAAAGTTCCAGCCCATATGAGCCAGCATCAACTGTTCTGCATTATCGGCTCGTTGTGGCGATTGCCAGCCGGGTAATAATAATTCGGCGAAGTCAGCTGAGCCACTTAAGCGGGAAGAGCCCTGACCGAACGGGCCGGTAATAAACAGCTGGTAATCCTGCTGTTGCTGTTCCCAGGTCAGATAACCGGTCACGCTGTCTTGTGGTGAGCGTACTGACAGTTTGCCACGCACCTGCCAGCTGTCGATGTGGCTGAGTTGGTTCTGTAGTTGTTGCTGGCCGCCTTGTGGCGTTAATAAAGCACAGCCGCTGAGCCACAGGCTCAGCAATAATAAAGAAAAATAACGCATCATTTGTCGTGGCTGTCAGCCTGGGGTGGGTTATCGACGTTTAAGCGGTCCATGGTGCGGTGAATAACATCGCTGTCGGGGTTGTTCTCCAGGCCGCTGGCCCAAACATCCCGTGCCTGGTTTTTATCACCACTGATCCACAGGATCTCACCGTAGTGGGCGGCAATTTCGTGATCGGCAAGAATGTCAAAGGCCTGCTTTAACAGTGGCAGGGCTTTTTCTATTTTGCCGGCGCGAAAATAAATCCAGCCCAGACTATCGATAATGGCCGGGTTGTCCGGCGACAGCGATAATGCCTTTTCTACCAGCGGCAGGGCTTCCTGCCAGCGATCGGTGCGGTCAGCCAGGGTGTAGCCGAGTGCATTCAGCGCTTCGGCATGATCGGGTTTCAGACTGATCAGATAGCGCAGGTCGGTTTCCAGTTGTTGCAGATCATCCAGCTGTTCGGCCAGCATCGCGCGGGTATATAGCAGGTCGTGATCATGTGGTACTACGCCCAGAGCCTGATTCAGCAGTTCCATGGCCGAATGTTTCATATCGGCTTTGCTGAGCAATTCAACCTCGATACGTGTCAGTGGGCTGGTTTGTTGCGGAAACTGAGCGCGCAGCTGGTTGAGATAGTCACGTGCGGCCTGTAACCCCTGTTGCTGGTTAATCAGTTCAGCGGCCCGCAGGTGTGCAGCAAGAAATTCGCGCCCGGCACCGACCTGGCGAAAATGTTCAATGGCCGTCTCATTATCCTGCTGTTCGTCGGCGATTTGGCCTAAGTAGAAGTGAGCTTCATTCTGATGTGAGCCATTGGCCAGCAAACTCTCAAAATGCAAAGCGGCCTGGGATGACTGACCAACTTCTTCTTCCAGAAGTGCGAGTGATAATAAAACGGCCATATCCCGCGGGAAATTCTGATGCAGCTGATTAAATGCCAGCAGGGCATCCTGCATGCGGCGTTGTTTCAGTAACAGCCGGGCACGCAAAATTGCGATACCTTTGTGGTCCGGGTGTTGCTGTTCCAGTGTTTGCAGCCATTCAATCGCATCATCATCGCGGCCCATTTCTGCCAATAGCCGGGCGCGCTGAATGCGGGCGCTGAGAAATTCCTGATTCAGCTCCAGTGCGCGATCGTTATGCTGCAAAGCCGGGTCATAACGCTTCAGCTGTTGTTCCAGAATTGAGCGTGCCTGATACAGGTTGGCATCCTGCGGATAACGCTGGCTCAGTTGTTCGAGCTGTTGCAGCAGCGGTTGTTTAACGCTGTCCGGCTGGCGTACGACGCTGGCTGCGAGGTAATCAAACTGGCTGATGCCGCTGAGTTGCAGCACCTTTTCCATATGTTGCAGCGCCAGCTCATACTGACCGGTTTCCAGTGCCAGCTGAGCTGCTGTCTGGTGTGCGCCCGGGGACTCTGGTTCAGTTTGCAACCAGATATCCAGTGCTTCCTGAGTCAGCTCGGCACTGCCAACGTATTGTGCGATGCGGGCGGTACGTTCCGCGATTTCAGGATCGCGGGTTTTGCGTGCCTGGGTCATATAATGGTACAGCGATATATCGTAGCGCTGGCGCTGGCCAGCCACTTCGGCCACTAATAATGAATACAGGGTATCGGCGGGTATCGGCCGGTAATCCTCAACGGCGGATGGTGTCGCCGAAGCGTTGCTGTTGTCCGTCTGCGGCTCAGCGGAGCGGCTCTGGAATCCGGCACAGCCGCTGATTAACGACGCTGCGGTAAAAAAAGCGATCAGGCGTAGGGTCACAAACGGCCTCAATTGAATAATGCATGTCCGGCCCGCTGTGACGGGGCGGTTGTTACTGTTCTGGGTCATATTTAGAGTCAGATGACGAGCTAAGTCAAAGATTTCAGCAGCAAAGCGTTAAATAGGTGTTTATAATCGGCGCTTTTTCCACCTTTTCAATATCGGGACTCTGTGAGCAGTATGGGCATTTGGGCACTGGGGGTTAATCACAAAACGGCACCGGTTTCGGTACGCGAACGGGTGGCGTTCGATCCGGTCAGTATGCCGCAGGTGCTTAATCAGGTGCAGCAGCTGGAGCAGGTATCTGAGGTGGTGATACTGTCGACCTGCAACCGCACCGAAATCTATTGTTCGTCACCCGACGGTCAGACAGAGCCGGATCAGCCCGTCGCGTTGCAGCAGGCAGCCCTCAGCCAGTGGCTGGCTGACCATCATCAGATCGATCCTCAGGAACTGAATGACTCGCTGTATTGCCTGGGTCAGGATAAGGCGGTGCAACATACCATGCGGGTGGCTTCCGGACTCGATTCTCTGGTATTGGGCGAACCTCAGATTCTCGGCCAGATGAAGTCGGCGTATGCCGTAGCACAGGAAGCCGGCACCGTTGGTAGCGAACTGGGGCGTTTGTTTCGCCAGACCTTCAGCATCGCCAAACGGGTGCGTACTGATACCGCCATTGGTGAAAATCCGGTATCGGTGGCCTTTGCTGCGGTGCGCATGGCGCAACATATTTTTGCCGATTTAAGCCGCAGTCATGCGTTATTGATTGGTGCCGGAGAAACCATCGAGTTGGTTGCCCGTCATTTGCATCAGGCCGGGGTCAGTCAGATGACGCTGGCAAACCGAACGCTGGCCCGGGCGCAGAACCTGGCGCAGGAATTTCATGCGGATGCCGTGTTGCTGGAAGATATTCCGACGGTGTTACCACAAGCCGATATTATTATTTCTTCCACTGCCAGTCCGCTGCCGATTCTGGGCAAAGGGGCGGTGGAAAAAGCCTTAAAAAAACGTCGTCATAAACCCATGTTTATGGTCGATATTGCCGTGCCCCGGGATATCGAAGAAGAAGTGGCCGAACTGGCGGATGTCTATCTGTATACCGTTGATGATTTGCGCGGCATTATCGAAGAAAATGTCCGTTCACGCGAAGATGCGGCGCGCCAGGCAGAAGATCTGATTTTGTCCGGGGTTGAGCATTATATGCGCGAACTGAAAGCGCTGGATGCTGTCAGCACCCTGACCGACTTACGCGGCCACGTTGATGACGTCAAAGAAGAGCAGTTACAAAAAGCGCTGAAACAATTAAATAACGGTGCGGATGCGGAAAAGGTATTACGCCAGTTTGCCCACACTTTCAGTAATAAGTTGCTGCATGCACCGACCAAAACCCTGCGTAAAGCCGGCGCAGAAGGTCGCCTGGAAGCACTGGACTGGACCCGTGAGCTGTTCCAGCTGAATAACCCGTCGTCATCTGATCATTAGCCGGGCCTGGCGCCCGGCTGTTATCGCAGCTTCTCCGTAGTGTCATGCTACTGACATACACTGTTTAAACCTCTGACCTGAAACTGAGCACCATGAAAGAATCCATTCTGCTAAAACTCGAACAACTGCGTGACCGTTACGAAGAGGTCGGCCATCTGTTATCTGACCCGGATGTGATTGGTGATCAGGATAAATTCCGGAAATTATCCAAAGAATACGCCGAGCTGGAGGAAGTGGCGCAGACCTTTTCTCACTATCAGCAGGCTCAGGAAAATCTTGAAGAAGCCCAGCTGCTGGCACAGGACAGTGACCCGGATATGAAGGCGATGGGGGAAGAAGAGCTGCTGAGTGCCAAAGCCGAGATGGAAACCTTAACCAGCCAGATCGAAATTCTGCTGTTGCCGAAAGATCCGGATGATGGCCGCAACGTGATCGTTGAGATTCGTGCCGGTACCGGTGGTGATGAAGCGGCAATTTTTGCCGGTGACCTGTACCGGATGTACAGCCGCTACGCCGAAACTCAGGGCTGGCGTGCGGAGTTGTTGAGCGCCAGCGACGGTGAACACGGTGGTTTTAAAGAAGTCATTACCCGTATTTCCGGCGTCGATGTGTATTCGCGGCTGAAATTTGAATCCGGTGCGCACCGGGTACAGCGGGTGCCGGAAACCGAAAGTCAGGGACGTATTCACACCTCAGCCTGTACGGTTGCTGTGATGCCGGAAGTGGAAAGTGAAGACGAGGTGGATATCAATAAGGCCGATTTACGGATTGATACGTTCCGTGCTTCCGGGGCCGGTGGTCAGCACGTCAATAAAACCGATTCAGCGATTCGTATTACTCACCTGCCGACCGGTGTGGTGGTGGAATGTCAGGACGAACGTTCTCAGCACAAAAACAAGGCCAAAGCGATGGCGCTGCTGGCTACCCGCTTACGTGATGCTCAGTTGCAGGCGTCCCAGGCCGAACAGGCAGCGACCCGTAAAAGCCTGGTTGGCTCCGGTGATCGTTCGGAGCGCATCCGTACCTACAATTATCCACAAGGGCGGGTCACGGATCACCGTATCAATCTGACGTTGTATAAGCTGGATGAAATTGTGCAGGGTGACCTGGCGCCGGTCATTGAGCCTTTGATTCAGGAACATCAGGCCAATTTGTTGGCTGAAATGGCGGGACAATAACACCATGGCGGCGTTCAGCATTGATCAGTGGTTACAGCAGGCGCGTCAGCAACTGGTGGCTGGCGCCGATGATGAACATGCAGCAAGCAGCGCAGCGCTGGATGCCCGCCTGATCCTTGCCCATGTGTTGCAGCAAAGTTACACCTATTTATACACCTGGGGTGATCGACTTCTCACGGCTGACCAGCTGCAGCAGGCGGATGGCTTATTACAGCAGCGTTTGCAGGGCCAGCCGCTGGCTTATATCGTTGGTGAGCGAGAGTTCTGGTCGTTACCGCTGCAGGTGTCACCGGCAACACTGATTCCGCGGGCCGATACCGAAACCCTGATCGAATGGGTGTTGGATCTGGCGGCGGAACAGCAGATTCCAGCTCGGGGTTCAGCACTGGATTTAGGTACCGGCACCGGCGCCATTGCGTTAGCCATTGCCACTGAATTTCCCGACTGGCAAGTGACGGGGGCTGATTTTCAGCCCGCAGCGGTGACGTTAGCGGGCACAAACCAACAACGCCTGGGCCTGAATAACGCCCGCATCATCCGCAGTGACTGGTATCAGGCCGTCGCTGATGAAACATTCGATCTGATTGTCTCCAATCCACCCTACATTGATGGTGACGATCCACATTTGCATCAGGGTGATGTCCGTTTTGAGCCAACCTCCGCACTGGTCGCTGAAGATGCTGGAATGGCGGATCTGGCACATATTATTGCTCAGGCACCGGCGCATCTTAACGCCGGCGGCTGGCTGTTACTGGAGCACGGTTATCAGCAGGCAGACGCTGTCTGTGAGCTGCTGACTCAGCGGGGGTTTACCCAGGTTGGCAATCGTAACGACCTGGGTGGTAATCCGAGAATCTCGGGTGGTTGTTGGCCGGCTCACTAGCTGCTTATATTAATCGCGCTTGCCCATTAGCACGGGTTTTTCAGCCGCACCCATCGCAAGGCACCTCCCTGTGCCTGCGATAGGCCCGCAACATCCTGTTGCTGCTATTGAAAAACCGTCCGAATGTACAATCGCTAGTTCTGAATAATACGGATACACCATGAACGACCAACAACTGCTGCGTTACAGCCGTCATATATTGTTACCGGGGATGGATATTGAAGGCCAGCAGGCGTTGCTGGATGCCCATGTGCTGGTGGTTGGGGCCGGCGGCCTGGGTTGTCCGGTTATTCAGTACCTGGCCGCGGCAGGTGTTGGTGAGCTGACGCTGGTGGATGATGATCTGGTCGAATTATCCAACCTGCAGCGCCAGACCGCGCATGGATCTGATGATATTGGCAAAGCCAAAGTGATGTCTGCCCAACACGAGGTGTTACGGCTGAATCCGGATTGCCGGGTGAATGCGGTACAGCAACGGGCTGATTCTGCCTGGCTGCAGCAAACGCTGTCGCAAACACCTATCGATCTGGTGCTCGACTGTACCGATAACGCCAGCATTCGTTATCTGCTGAATCAGGTTTGCCTGGAGCGTAAAATTCCCTGGGTGTCGGGGGCTGCTGTTGGCCTGAGCGGTCAGGTTACTGTGTTTGATCCGCGTCTGCCGGATTCCCCTTGTTATCGTTGTTTGTACCCACAACTGGATGATCAGCAACTCAGCTGCAGTGAAAGCGGCGTGTTATCGCCACTGGTGGGGGTCGTGGGGAGCATGCAGGCGCTGGAAGCGATCAAGCTGCTGGCGGATATTGGTCGCCCGCTGGTTGGCCGTTTATTGACACTGGATGCCAGCAGCAGTGAATGGCGCTGCTGGACGCTGAAGCCCGCTGCGGATTGTCCAGACTGTCGCTGATGGCAGTCTCTTCCTTCTTTGTCGGTTGTTTCTGGCAGTTTGATGCTTTCCCGGACTAACGGCACAAGCGGTTATTTGGCAAAAACTATCCTGGAATCAACCGGTTAGTACCCTTCTTTAATTCTATATTGTTACTTGGTTATATTGGCCCTGACTTTGCTCTGTTATCAGAAAACAGTAATAACAAAGCAGTGAGGTCATTATGGCTAGAGTCATCGTGTTAGGTGCAGGAACCGGTGGTATGGCAGGTGCTTACGAAATCCGTGAGTTGCTGACCCGAGAACATCAGGTCACCGTGATCAACAACCGTGAAGATTTCCAGTTTGTGCCATCCAACCCCTGGATTGCCGTGGATTGGCGCCAGCGGAATGAAGTCAGTTTTCCGATCCGGCCGTATCTGGAAAAGAAAGGGATCGAATTTATCGCCTCAGCGGTGGTTGATATCGATGCTCAGAATAACCGCCTGAAACTCGAAAATGGCCGTCTGGAAGACTATGACCGGCTGGTGATTTGTACCGGCCCCAAGCTCAACTTCGCGGCAGTAGAAGGTGCCGGCCCACATGATGGTTTTACCCAGTCCGTTTGTACACTGGATCACTCAGAAACCTGTCGCGATAACGTTAAAGCTTTAATCGAAGAGCCGGGTCCTGCCATCGTAGGTGCGATGCCGGGGGCTTCCTGTTTTGGGCCGGCCTATGAATACGCGTTTATTCTGGATCGCGAATTATGTAAGAAAAAAGTGCGCGACCGGGTACCGATGACGTATGTCACCAGTGAGCCTTATATTGGCCATCTCGGTCTGGGTGGCGTCGGGGATTCCAAATCCATGCTCGAAAGTGAATTGCGTAATCGCCATATTAAATGGATTACCAATGCCAGCGTTACCCGGGTTGGTGATGGTCTTATGTATGTTGATGAGCTGAACGATGATGGCTCAGTAAAAAAACAGCATGAATTGCCCTTTAAGCATTCAATGATGTTACCGGCGTTTGCCGGAGTGGATGCGGTGGCCGCCGTTGACGGGCTGGTCAACCCCAAAGGGTTTGTGATCATTGATGAATACCAGCGTAACCCGACTTTTCCGAATATCTTTTCCGCCGGGGTTTGTGTTGCTATCCCGCCGGTGGAGGAAACCCCGGTGCCCACCGGTACGCCAAAAACCGGTTATATGATTGAGTCGATGATGACGGCTATTGCCCACAATCTGGCAGCGGATCTGGACGGCAAGGGGGAAGCCAATCACCGTGGAACCTGGGCGGCTATTTGTCTGGCGGATATGGGGAACAGTGGTGCGGCGTTTGTCGCCATTCCGCAGATTCCACCGCGTAATGTCACCTGGTTTAAGCAGGGCAAGTGGGTGCACCTGGCGAAGGTGGCGTTTGAAAAATATTTTATGCGTAAAATGAAAACCGGCTCAAGTGAGCCGATTTATGAAAAGTACACGCTGAAAGCACTGGGAATTAATCGTCTGAAAGACGAATAAACCACCCGGGCGCGTTATTCCTCGCCGAATAACGCGCAGTCGATAAAGTCACACAGGCAATGAATTACCAGTAAGTGGACTTCCTGAATCCGGGCTGTGATGTCGCTGGGGACGCGAATTTCAACATCATCGGCGGTCAGCAGGGAAGCCATGCCTCCGCCGTTTTTACCGGTTAACGCCACCACCGTCATTTCACGTTCGTGTGCGGCCTGAATGGCCTGAATGACGTTGGCAGAATTACCACTGGTGGAAATTGCCAGCAACACATCACCCGGATTACCCAGTGCCCGGATCTGTTTGGAGAACACTTCGTTATAGCTGTAGTCGTTAGCAATCGAGGTGACGGTGGATGAATCCGTGGTCAGGGCGATGGCGGGCAGGCTTGGACGTTCGCGTTCAAACCGGTTCAGCAGCTCAGACGAAAAGTGCTGACTGTCGCCGGCGGAGCCACCGTTACCACAACTGAGAATTTTACCGCCACTCAGCAATGACTGGACCATCACCTGGCCCGCCTGTTCGATATAGGCCGGTAATTCTTCAGCGGATAACATTTTGGTTTCGATACTGGCGCCAAAGTGGCCGATGATTCGTTCTAACACAGCGGAACTCCGTAAATGCGAACGGCAATCATAATTCAGAAGGCATTTTCTATCCACTCAAACTGCACCGGATTGCCACTGGCAGAAATCACATCAAAACGACAATCCGGGGGTGTGTTGGCGAAGTGTTTCTGCAGGTAATGTTCGGCGGTTTTGCGTAATTTGCGTTGTTTCTGGTAGGTGATACTTTCTGCACCGCTGCCGTGCTGATCATCGGCCCGGTAGCGTACTTCAACAAACACCAGTACCTGGCCCTGTTGCATAATCAGGTCGATTTCACCGGCGCGGATGCCATAGTTACGCTCAATTGGCTGTAACCCCTGTTGCATCAGCCATTGTTCGGCCTGTTGTTCTATCCCTTCACCATAACGGCGTTTCTGTTGCGGGATGCGGGCGTCCGGAAAAAAGTCTGACATAACACCTCCTTGTGTTACGACGGGTTAAAGTGATGCTGGCGTCAGTGATGGGCCAGTTGCCGGGGTTGTCCGTTGGAAAAACGGGTGCACTGGGTTTTGCGGTGAATACGGCGCTGGTTATCCAGCGTTAAAGCGCCGGTAGCCCCAAATACCTGGCTGTTCGGGAAAGCTTCCAGCTGCTTTAACCGTGGTAACAAGCGGAAGGCATCAACACCCATGGCGTATAAGCGGGCATAACCACCCTGACCATTTTTCAGTGTGTTATCAATGCGGTGGTGCAACTCATCCGGGTTCAGCAGCCAGGGCACATCACAAAAACGGATACCGTTTAAATCACGGTCTTTGCGGCGGTTGATGGTGCCGGAAAACACATGAGAGGTCGCATAAACCGGTAAATCGCCGGCAAAGTTAAAGGCCAGTGTGGGTTTGATCTGACGTGCCTGTTTTGGCAGAGCCACCATAAATACCCAATCAGCGTCCTGGCGACGGCGGGGTTCGAATTCCGTAGGCTCACGCATCAGCTGGCGCATGGTTTTAAAACGTTGCTGGCTGTCGTCGACGTTCAGCAGTGCTTTGATTTCCGGGTTGTAATCTTTGCGGTTGCTGTAATAACGCAGCTCGCCGATTTCTCCACCCAGCTGACGCCAGTGTTGTTCGAAGGCGGCATAGATACGCTCACCCCAATTGCCTTTGGGCATCATCACCAATGCCCGGCGATGGCCATCAGCCCAGGCCTGCTCAGCGATTTGTACGGCTTCGTCTTCCGGTGCCAGGCCATATTGATACAGATTGTTCGCTATTGGCTGTTCCAGTTGTTGCGCCAGTGACTGCTGTGCAGACGGACGTTCACCATAATTAAGCGCCAGGGTTGGCAGTGGCAGACTGGGACGTTGTTGTAACGCCTGAACAGTCAGTTTATCGAACGGACCAATCATCCATTCAACGCCATCCAGTTGCGCTGCGGCATAAACGTCGTCGACCTGCTGAAAACGCTGGCTGTCGTAGACATTAATACGTGGAGTGTCGGAACCTTTGTTCAGGGCATCGTAATAGGCAGCCATAAAACCATCACGGATGGCGCCGCCGGTTTTTCCCAGCGGCCCGGATAACGGCAGCATCAGGGCAATATGTTGTGGCCGGCTGGCGGCGATATCCGCCAGAATGGCGAGCCCACCGGGCGGGGTGACCGCCGCAGGGTGCCCCGGGTTGTTGTTACGCCACTGAGTCACGGCGGCCAGATGTTCATCCAGCGTCAGGCGTGAATTTTTACCGATAGCAGCCAGTTGCAGCCAGCGACCAAACTGAGTATCGGGCGATTTTTCGGCACGGCTTAACAGTTCAGTTTCCGGCAGCTCCATAAGATCCTGCCAGATTTGCTCGTGGTTGATGGCCTGTTGTTGGGGTTCAAGAATAGCGGCGAGAAAATCCCGCTCCCGGGCCGCAGCCAGAAACTGTTGTTGTGCTTCCAGTACCCGGACTTTTAATAAACTGTACTGCAGTTCCTGCTGGACACTCGCCAGATGCTGCTGTTGCTGAAACTGCTGCAGATACTCCTGAGCAATTTCACCCTCGTTCTGTGCCAGGCGCAATTGTGCCATTAACAACAGATATTGCATTTGCTGACCATCGTCGAGGTCGCGCTCAGCTAACAGTTGCAATTGCAGCCCAGCATTGCGAAACTCGCCGTCTTTCAGATTCGTGGCCACACTGGTCAATAATTGTTGGCTGCTTTGATTACCACTGCTGGCCAGTCCTGATTCCGGACGACTGGTTGTGGTGCTGCAGCCACTGAGTCCGATACAGCCGCAGACCAACAGAATGTTGAGTCGGCGTAACCAGTTTACAGAAGAGTTTCCCCGCATGACGTCTGTTCCAATATTGCAACCCGGTACCCTGTTTGTGGTTGCCACTCCGATAGGCAATCTGGCCGATCTGAGTGAGCGTGCGCGTCAGGTACTGGCCGCGGTTGATCTGATTGCCTGCGAGGATACCAGACATACCCAGAAATTACTTCAGCACCTGGGGCTGAAAAAGCCGTTATTGTCGGTTCATGACCATAACGAAAGAGACCGTATCGACCAGGTTGCTGAACAGTTACAAAATGGTCGTACCATGGCACTGGTATCCGACGCCGGCACACCGCTGATTTCGGATCCGGGGTACCCGCTGGTACAGGCACTGCGTGAAAAACAACTGCGTGTCACGCCGGTACCCGGAGTCAGTGCATTAATTACGGCGTTATCGGCCGCCGGGTTACCGACCGATCGTTTTGCCTTTGAAGGTTTTCTGCCACATAAAAGTGGCGCTAAAAAAGAACGCCTGGAAGGTCTGCAGCAGGACACCGCCACGCTGGTGTTTTACGAATCAAAACACCGCATTCTGGATACATTGCAGCAGATGGCAGAAATTTTTGGCGAACAGCGCGAAGCCTGTGTGGCGCGTGAACTCACCAAAACCTTCGAAAGTTTTTATCACGGCACTTTGCCGCAGATTATCGAGCAGCTGAATGCCAACAGCGATCAGCAAAAAGGTGAATTTGTGGTGATGGTCAGTGGAAATAAAGACCCAAAAAGTGCCGCTGCCGTCAACAGCGATAAGTTGTTCCGGTTATTGCTGGCAGAACTGCCACCGAAAAAAGCTGCGGCTATTCTGGCGGAAGTCAGCGGCGAAAATAAAAAAGCGCTGTATCAGAAAGCGCTGGAAATACAGGGTAAGACCTGACCTTTCTCTCATCGAATGCGTAAGCCGGATGGGAAACCCTTCGGCTTTTTTAGTGACTTATTGAAGTTGTTGATATGATTAAAAACAATCAGGTTCGTGCTCATGCGGCTTTGCTTCTGGCGATGCTGATCTGGGGCAGTACGTTTATGGCGATGAAAGTGGTGGTAACAGAAATTTCCCCGATGGTGGTGGTTTTTCTGCGCATGATCATCGGCAGCGTGGTATTTCTCGGGATGTGGAAATGGATCCGTACCCGGGTGGAATATCGTCAGGGTGACTGGAAATATCTGTGTGCCATGGCACTGTTTGAACCCTGTTTGTATTTTGTGTTTGAAGGGCTGGCACTGCAATATACCAGTGCCGGTCAGGCCGGCATGGTGACTGCGATGATGCCACTGATGGTCGCGGTTGGGGCCTTTATTTTTCTTCAGGAAAAAATGAGTAAACGTCAGCTGAGCGGTTTTTTACTGGCGATGGCCGGAGTGGTGTGGATGACTCTTGGCAGTGTGAAAAATGAACACGCCAGTAATCCCTGGTTAGGAAACTTTCTCGAGTTTCTGGCGATGGTCGCGGCGGTGGGATATACCCTGATGATGAAACGCCTGACCGAACGTTATCCGGCGATTTTCCTTACCGCGATGCAATCGTTCGTTGGGGCCGTGTTCTTTTTACCGCTGGCAGCCGCATCGGAGTGGCCGGAAACCATTACTACCGAACAATGGGGAATTTTATTCTATCTTGGGGTGGTGGTGACCTTGTGGGGGTACGGTTTATTTAATTATTCCCTGACCTATGTGAAAGCCACTGTGGCGGTGGCGTACATTAATTTATTGCCGGCCATTTCGCTGATGTACGCGATGGTTTTCCTCGGCGAGCGGCTGAATATTGAACAGTGGATGGCCATTGCTGTGATTTTCCTGGGTGTGTATCTCAGCCGTGGTGGGGCAGAATCTGAGCCGGACGATAAAGACAATGATGGTGAGGTTAAAACAGAGATTAATCCGGCGGTAGGTTAATCCAGAAGAGTTTGCTTCAGGAAACCGGAAAGCAATCTCTCAGATATACCCCTGCAACACGCAGCAAGTCCTTCCCTGGATGCTCTGCTGCCACATCCATGTGGCAGAAGGTTGCAGAAATATATCTCAGAGCTCGCTTTTATGGCTGCAACTATTGTATGGCTTTGATAGAATCCGCCGCCGAGATGCCCAGGCAATCGTCGCCTGCGTTAACTTCGGTTATCGCGGGGGGAGGAAAGTCCGGGCTCCACTGGGCAGGGTGCCAGCTAACGGCTGGGCGGCGTGAGCCGACGACAAGTGCAGCAGAGAGAAGACCGCCGGTTTCTTCGGAAACGGGTAAGGGTGAAAGGGTGCGGTAAGAGCGCACCGGGCCACTGGTAACAGTTGGTTGCAAGGTAAACTCCACCCGGAGCAAGACCAAATAGGTTCCCTACAGGCGTGGCCCGCGCTGGGAACGGGTAGGTCGCTTGAGCCTGTGAGCGATTGCAGGCCTAGACGAATGATTGTCGCCTTCGCAAGAAGGAACAGAACCCGGCTTATCGGGCATCTCACATCATTCCTGAAAAACCGCTGGAGCGAGAGCTTCAGCGGTTTTTTTATTGGCCGTAATTGCTATAAACTTACGCAAAACTTATACAGACCACTGCGAAAGGTACTTTTGTGACTGCTCCTTCCCGTCCTCCATTTGGTGTTTTACTGGTCAACCTGGGTACTCCGGAGGCGCCAACCGCAAAAGCGGTGCGCAACTACCTGGCTGAATTTTTGTGGGATAAGCGCGTGGTGGACGTACCACGACCACTCTGGTGGCTGATTCTGCACGGCATTATCCTGCGTTTTCGCCCGGGACGGGTGGCCAAAGGTTATGCCAGCATCTGGACCGATGACGGTTCGCCGCTGATGGCGATTTCGAAAAAGCAGCAGCAGGCGCTGAAGCAGCAGCTGGCAGCGGCTTATGGTCAGGACATTCCGGTGGCGCTGGCAATGACCTACGGCCAGCCAACGATGGAGCAGGCGGGCCGTGAACTGCGCCAGGCCGGTGTGGAAAATATGTTGGTGCTGCCGCTGTATCCGCAGTTTTCTTCATCGACCACGGCGGCGGTGTACGACCGCCTGGCGTCTGGCCTGAAGGCGTGTCCACACTTGCCACAGACCCGCTGGGTCAACGAATACCATCAGCACCCCGGTTATATTCAGGCGCTGGCTAACTCAGTGAAAGAGTATTGGGCGGAGCATGGTCAGGGCGATAAATTGCTGATGTCGTTCCACGGTATTCCACAGCGTTACGAAGACCGCGGCGACCCGTATCCGTCACAGTGTCGCGCCACGGCGAAGGCGCTGGCGGCCGCGCTGCAGCTGAATGATGACCAGTGGTACTGCGCGTTTCAATCGCGTTTTGGCCGCGAAGAGTGGGTCAAGCCTTATACCGATTTTACTCTGAAAGAGTGGGGCGGTGCCGGCGTGCAGCGGGTTGATGTGATCAGCCCGGCATTTTCCGCCGATTGCCTTGAGACTCTGGAAGAGCTGGAAGAAGAAAACCGTGAGAACTTTATCGAGGCGGGCGGTCATCAATACCACTATATTCCGTGCTTAAATGACCGTGATGATCATATCCAGATGATGGTTGATCTGGTGAAAGAACACACGAAAGGCTGGGATTGAGCGGCAATGTGGGAGTGCTCAGCGCTGATAAAGCGGTGTGAATTAAAAAAGCGCTGGTTATTCAGCGCTTTTTTGAAGGTCGACTGGATGACCAGATCGACCTGTAAAATTTAGCTGGCACAGAATTTTGAACACCCACGCTACGGATGAATCACGGTCGCTTGTTAGAACACTTAGGGTTAATCAACGGAATTTCCATCCCATTTATGCTCTGGGTCTGGGATAAAAGTAGCTCCACTGCCATCGTAGGTTGGTCCCCACCAAATAATAAAAAGCCAACCGCCAGGTATTTTTGCTCGATAAGCATTTCGCGGGACGCCATCATTCTTTATCTCTTCCCACTTAAGCGTTCCCGCATATTCCGTTTTGCTAAAAAATCCCATAATGATCCTTTTCGTTTTGTGGTTGGTCTAACGCTTCGCGTAACCGGCTGCCCAAAGCTGCAGAGCGAAGCGGCGCAGCTTTGGGCAGTCCGAGTTTACGCGATTGTTAGGCGCTTACA
The DNA here is from genome assembly GCF_042648445.1 of Bacterioplanoides pacificum. NCBI lineage: Bacteria > Pseudomonadati > Pseudomonadota > Gammaproteobacteria > Oceanospirillales > Oceanospirillaceae > Bacterioplanoides > Bacterioplanoides pacificum. The sequence goes on along the minus strand of NZ_JBHRYB010000013.1, from coordinate 474,729 downwards.
TTTTGTCGTAGTCATCCAACCACGGCGTTCCAGAAAGCTTTGGATAACCCTCCAGGTAGGCAACTTCTGCGCCGGCTGCTTTACGAATAGAGCGCACAATATCGAGGAATGTTTTCTCTGTCCATTCCTCTGGTGTTCCTACCATGGCACTGGCCATGTTTCGGCTAATTTGCATCAAACCACCCTCGGCCTTCTGGAAAGTTGCATATGTGTCAAGATGGTAACCATCCTTGTATTGCCAAAGGCAGGCGGTTAGGCGTAAGTCTGAGCTTCCGCTTATACTTCTATTTGCGCTTGCCGTCCATATAGCACCTTCGCAGGTAGCAACTTTAAATCCAATAGACCCACCACTTGCAGCCAGTGCTGCTAACTTTGATCCGGCAAATGGATTTGTAAGTGTAAATCGCCCAGGTTTTTGCGGCGGCTCTGAAAAATTAGGGATTGGAGTTGCTTCATTTGCCGAGTTTACGTTTCTTCCTAACCCATTACTGGCAGCTTCAGCTACTGTATAGCGATCCGCGCTCGTCTTGATGTCAAAGATACGGTAATACTCTACAGTCTTTTTCTTCTCCACAAGTGCGTTATTCATGGTTCCGCACCCAGTCAAGGCAAGACTGACACCAATAGCGACTATTGCTTTTTTCATTCACTTCTCCTTTTTGATTACGACAATGCCTCTCGGCGCCTAACGCCCTGTTAAGGTGTGAGCAACGCAATACCGAAGCCTCCGCATACCACCTTAAACACTAAACGCAACGCATAGTAAAAATGCCACGCGTTGCGAATCACTCTTAAACAGATTGTTAGCCCTTTGCCCAAATTTGGTACGTGTAATCAATATTTGAACTGAAACTTTGCTCAAATGTTTGCTTGAAGCCCTGTGGAACTGGAGGAAAAAACACATCGCCAGAGATATGCTTGTGAATCACTGAAAGATGGATAACATCTGCTTGATCGATTAAAGCTTTATATATTTCACCACCACCAGAAACAAAGATATGTGCTGTCGCATTGTTTAGGTAAGCTAATGCCGATTCAACACTTGCGAAATACACAACATCAGGGTCATTCGAGATAATTTTAGAACGAGTAACCACTGCATATTTTCTATTCGGAAGTTTACCCATTGAGTCGAAGGTTTTACGACCAACTAGAAGCCATTGATTGTAAGTCATGGCTTTGAATAGGAGCTGCTCGCCTTGTACATGCCAAGGTATATCCAATCCAGAGCCAATTACTCCATTCTCGGAAACAGCTGCCATAAGAGATATTTTCATTTTTCCTCCTGAGGGCTAACAGCTTATTCGTGTGCGTGCATGATATCTTGGCGAGAATCTTTCAAGCTTGTAGCAGCAACTAACTGATTTCATTAAGAAACCTTCCTTAGCAAGATCATTCCCTTCCAGAAAAGCGTGCGTGCACACTATCTCGGTCATCAATGGCATATAAACTTGTAAACTAGGTTTGTAAGCCGCTGATTTTATTGGTGTTTAAATTATCACCAACCATAAAAACAGGCAAGCCTGAAACAAAGTGTGCCTGTTATAAGGCATTTACAGAAATCATACTGTTTATAACCCATGTTTCTGTCATACATGGATAACCGAAAAATCTCAGCCATACCAGGGAGTGTATGGCTGAGTGGGCCTGTTTCAGGCTTAAAGGGCTTCCCTGGGAGGGCGCATGATCAGTACTTGCTTCTGTGTGCTTGCTAAGCGAGTGGGTTAGTTACTTAACCCGGTCTCTTCATCAAAACCATCCAGCACAGGTATCGGGCGTTTGTCGTCGCCGATAGCGACAAAACTGAACACTCCGGTAATGGCTTTTTGTACGCCGTCACGATACATGTCTTCAACAAAAATATTGACCTCTACTTTCAGAGAGGTGCGGCCAACGTGAATAATGTCGGCCACCAGTTCGACCACCGAACCTTCCGGAATCGGATGAGTAAAGTCGACTTTATCTGAAGAGACGGTAACCAGGCTTTTACGGCTGAAGCGGGTAGCGGCAATAAACGCGGTTTCGTCCATCCAGCTTAACGCCTGGCCACCAAACAGGGTTTCGTGATGGTTGGTGGTAAACGGAAAGACTGCTTTAACTACATGCGTTTTGGCCGCGGCGATGCGTTTGGCAATCAGTTCATCACGCAGGCGTTGTTGCTGTGGACTCATAATGCTGGGATCCTCTGACAGGGACGATTGGATAAATCGACCTTGGTATAGGTCAAATCGGGTCAGGGAGTATAATCGAGTCGATCGGCCGGAGCACCTGAGAATCTTTCATAGCCAGGTTAAAATTATTTAAAGGTCTGCGTAATTGATCATTTTGGCCAGTGAATCGTGCAGATTGGTCATAGTATCCCGCCGTTGGCTGTGGAATTATGCGCTTTGAACGCCGCCAGGCTAACCCGATGGATACACCCGCCGACTGCTGTGAGAGCATCATGACCGATAAACCGCGCGTATTATTAGAAGTAAAAGATCACATCGCTTACGTCACCCTGAACCGGGAAGAGAAGCTGAACGGCCTGGATATGCCGATGTTTCGCCAGATGATCGCCACGGCGAAAACGATCCGCAAAGACCGCAGCATTCGCTGTGTGATTTTGTCAGCGAATGGCCCGTCTTTTTGTGCCGGACTGGACTTCGGTGCGTTGAATAAAGAACCCAGTATGGTGGCCAAGGTATTTCTGAAATGGCCATGGACTAAACTAAACGTGGCACAGGAAATTGCCCATTGCTGGCGTGACTTACCGATTCCGGTGATTTCTGTGGTACACGGCAACTGCTTTGGTGGTGGTATGCAGATTATTCTGGCGAGTGATTACCGCATTGCCACACCGGATGCCAATTTGTCGATTATGGAGATGAAGTGGGGCCTGATTCCGGACATGAGTGGCATGGTGACTCTGTCGCGCTTAACCCGCATTGATATTGCTCAGGAGCTGACCATGACCGGCCGGCAGTTCAGTGCGCAGGAAGGTTATGACTACGGTCTGATTTCAAAACTGGCTGAAGATCCGATGGCGGAAGCCCAGGCGCTGGCTGCAACCATTGCCAGCAAATCGCCGGATGCCATTGCTGCCACCAAGTACCTGTTTAAGAAAACCTGGAAAGCCGATACCTGGAAAGCATTGCGCTGGGAGCGCTGGGTACAGGCGCGTTTGCTGGGACGTAAAAATCAGATGATTGCGATGAAAAATGGCCTGGCAAAAGGTAAAGAGGCAAAACCTTTTGTTGATCGTAAGTCGTTCCGCTAGCGCAGTGAAAGAGATTCGCAGTATGGGACAGGTTTTCCAGCGTTAGCCGGGTGTTTATTTTGTGCACTGCTTTACCTTTTGCCGTTATTTGCCTTTTGCGCCCGGTTTGACTCTGATAGCATCGGCTTTTTGCTAAGTCTGTCAATAAATGCAAGGAGAAGCGCATGTCTGAACAGCACCATAATCGCCTGGATCACAGTGAACTGACCAACTCGGGTTTCTGGGTGGGGCATATTCTGATGATTATAGCTACCATCGCCGGTGTGTATCTGGCAGCTCAGACCGGTCTGCGTCAGGCGATTGTGTTTGAAGAAGTGACCTCCACCGAAAATAACTTTTATCTGCGTCAGTCCTTGTATCAGGAAGTGCGGGACAATGTTGAAATTCTGCGTGAGTACGATGCAAACATCCTGCGCCGCCGTCTGACTGTAAACCAGGTAAGAGATAATTCTCCCCGTATCAGTCATTATATCTGGGAAACTATGAAATATTCTCAGGCAACGCTGGAAACCCCCAGTTACCTGTTAGGATCTGTGCGTCGCTTTTACGCCCGGGTTGACGATATCGTTGCCAAGTGTGAAGCGTTTGTGATTGGACCGACATATGGCTCTAAATTGTTGAATGCTGAGCTTGATAAAATCGAACAAGAACTGTTGCCAAAGTTAAAAGCCAATGTTGATGAGTTGGCCGTCACCTTGGCGGGTTATGGGGTTGAGGTTGAAGTTGAACCTTACGTTACCGAAGCCGATCAAGTTGCGAAAACAGAATCAACAGATACTCCGGCAGCCGCGAAAAAGGAATCAGCCGGAAACTGATCATGAGCTACAAATATTGCCCCCACTGCTATAACGAAGTACTTGATATCACCCATTACCACGGTGAGGAGCTGGACGTCTGTCGTCGTTGCGCCGGTGCCTGGTTTGAACGGGGGGAGCTGAATGGTCTGATTGCTGAGGTTAATCAGCAACCCGACCATGAAGGCTTTGAACAGATATTGGGTGAGCGGCTGGGGCGTACGGAATTACGCTGCCCCAGCTGCGATGATGTCCATTTACACAATTTTCGTCTGTTGCATGACTATGATGTGGAAGTGGATATCTGTCCGGAGTGTGACGGCGTTTGGGTTGACCACGATGAAATGGATAAAGTGGAACACTCGCCACGTATCCGCCAGGCGCTGGATGATCTAAATAAAAAGGTATCGGTAAAAAGCTGGTTGTTTCAGGCCGTGTCGCGCTTTCCGGTGGAATATAATGTAAAACCACACCGCTTACCGCTGGTTACCTGGTTTTTATTATTGGCGAATACCGTTATTTTCCTCGCTTACGCATTCGATATCGATACCCAGTTGTGGTTGTTTGATCATTTTGCCAGCCGGCCGCTGGACCTGGCTGCTGGGGATGAATGGTGGACCCCGCTGACGGCCACTTTTTTACACGGTGATTTCCTCCATCTGCTGGGCAATATGTATTTTCTGTACATTGTTGGCGATAACCTCGAAGACGTCCTTGGCCGTTTCCGTTTCCTGCTGTTGTATCTGCTGTGTGGTATTGGTGCCAGTCTGGTCAGCGTCGCCATGAACTGGAACAGCCCGGTGATGAGTGTTGGTGCCAGTGGTGCCGTTGCTGCATTATTTGGTATGTATTTAATCTGGTTCCGGTTTGCCAGTCTGACCTTTATGTTTCTGGTGTATCAGAAAAAATTATCACCGCTGTGGTATTTCGCTATCTGGTTATTATTGGATAACGTGTTTGCCATGATTGTTGATGGCCGTGGTGTTGATTATTGGGCGCATATTGGTGGTTTTGCCGTTGGTGTGGGTGTTGGCCTGTTGCTGAAAGACTTTGTTCACCGGCGTAACCCGATGGTGCGGTTTTTATCGGAAGAAAGTGTTGGTATCCGTCGCTGACAACCGATTAAATATCGGAACCTGGCAGGGGATTTATCTGGGTGAGCACCGTGACCATGCGAGTGCACGGCGGCTGCTCATAACTCTGCAGGGAGAAACCTTATGATTGTTCGTGATCGCCCCAGTGCGCTGGCCTTGTTATTTATTGTGCGTGGCTCTGTGGTGCCGCGTATTTTGCCGCATCTACTGGTGCTGGCGTTGTTTGCTACGGCTGTGGTGGTGTTACATCATCAGCAGTGGGTTGTGCTGCCGGAGTTTTCTCTGGCGCCGTTTGCATTGTTAGGGATCGCGTTATCGATTTTTCTCGGTTTTCGTAATAACGCTGCTTATGACCGCTGGTGGGAAGGGCGTAAGCAGTGGGGCGAAATGGTTTATAAAATCCGTAGCCTGGCGCGCTCCAGTGAAACCTTACTCGACTTAGAGGCGGAAAACGGCCGTGCCGGTGAATTACGGCGTCAGTTATTACATTGGGCAGTGGCACATTGTCATGCGTTACGGGCAGCGGTGCGTAATGAACAATGTGAGGCGGCACTGATCGAGTGGCTGGGGGAAACCGATGCCGAACAGGCGCTGACACATAAAAATGTTGCGGATTATTGTTTGCGCCGTGCCGGCCGGGTTGTTGGTAAATTATATCGTGATGGCAATATTGATGCGATTGGCTTGCGTATTCTCGACGAACACCTGACGCGTTTATCCGGGGTTCAGGCGGCCAGCGAACGTATTGCGACAACGCCGTTACCGTTTGCTTATACTTTGCTGACCCATCGTACGGCGTATTTGTATTGTTATTTATTGCCGTTTGCGCTGGTGACGGCAATGGGAGGTTATGCCGTGTTATTCACTCTGGTGGTGGCGTATACCTTTTTTGGTCTGGATGTTTTGTCTCAGGAAATGGAGGACCCGTTTGGCCGCGAAGCGAATGACTTGCCGCTGGATGCGTTATGTCGGGTGAACGAAATATCAGTGGCCGAGTCACTGGGCCGGACACCACCGGAGATATTAATGCCGAAAAATCACCGCCTGGAATGATGCTGTTCTTTTACCCGACTGCGGCAGCAAACAGAGATAAGCCCCGCTGAAAGCGGGGCGGAATCAGCCGGGTAATTACACCAGTTGCATCAATGACTGTTTGGAATAATCTTCCAGTTCGTCATAACGGCCGGCTTTAATTTTTAATACCCACTCAGGGTCCTGTAATAACGCCCGGCCAACCGCAACCAGTTCAAACTCGTTAGCGGCCATACGTTGGTTGAGTTCTTCAAACGACGCCGTTTGTACTCCGGAAGCATCAACCATATCGCGTTTTTCTTCATCGATAAACGACGCGTTCAGGCCCACGCTGCCAACCGTAATGGCGGGTTTGCCGGTGAGTTTTTTCGTCCAGCCAGCCAGATTTAATTCAGAACCTTCAAATTCGGGTTCCCAGAAACGGCGGGTAGAGCAGTGAAAAATATCAACACCGGCTTCCACCAGGGGTTTCAGAAATGCCCCCAGTTCTTCCGGGGTATTTGCCAGGCGCGCTTCATAATCCTGTTGTTTCCACTGTGAAAAGCGGAAAATAATCGGAAACTCGTCACCCACCCGCTCGCGGATTGCGGCAACAATTTCGCAGGCAAAGCGGGTACGGGCGACTAAATCACCACCGTACTGATCTTCACGCAGGTTGGTACCGGCCCAGAAAAACTGGTCGATTAAATAGCCGTGGGCACCGTGTACTTCGACGGCATCAAAGCCGACATCTTTGGCATCCGCCGCTGCCTGAGCGAAGGCTTCAATGACTTCCTGAATATCTTCCTGCGTCATTGCCACGCCATTTTCTGTCCCCGGTTTGACCAGGCCAGACGGGCTGTAACCCGGCACTGATTCGTCCGGTTCCACACCTTCTTTACGAATAGCGCCGACGTGCCACAGCTGAGGTGCAATTTTGCCACCTTTGGCATGGACGGCATCCACCACTTTTTTCCAGCCTGCCAGTGCGTCTTCACCGTAAATAAAAGGCACGCGTGGGTAGCCGTTAGCCGCTTTATGACCAACACAGGTGCCTTCGGTAATAATCAGGCCAACGTCGTTTTCGGCCCGGCGCTGATAATATTGCACCACCATATCGTTCGGTACATTGCCCGGCGAATAGGTACGGGTCATCGGTGCCATAACGATGCGGTTTTTCAGGGCCAGCGGGCCCAGTTCGATGGGTTCAAATAATGCGGGTGTATGGGTCATAACTTTATCCTGTTGCGGATGGCCATCAGGCCGTTTGCCATTGTGATAACAGTAATTTCATACTGTGCTGAAAATAGGATTGTCCTTGCTGAGCGCTGTGTGACTGGCCATTCTGGTGGCTGCCGTAAGCACTTAAGCGGGCGTAATAGAGCGCACCTTTACAGCTGTGAATAAACAGCCGGGCCATCTCTGCGGGGCTGGCCAGAGCGTGAATTTCGGCGTTTTGCTGGGCCTGGCGGATAACCTGCTCAACCCAGTGCAGTTCAAATTCGGCCAGTCCGGCCAGTCGTTGCTGCATGCTGTCCGGCAGGCGTAATAACTCGCTGTTGAGGGCGCTCACCGGGCATAACTTCTGCTCGCTGAAGGTGTGGCGGGCGGCGGTGGCGAGGTAATGATTGAGCTTTGCCAGGGGGGAGTCATTACTGGCATCAAAGTGATCGAAGCCCTGTTGCAGCCATTGCTCGGTCCAGTCACACAGTGCCAGGCCGAGGTCCTCTTTCTGGGCAAAGTGGTGGTGCACACTGGCCTTGTTAATACCCAGTGCCCTGGCCAGGTCCTGATAACTGAAACCACTGAAGCCTTTTTCGCGCAGCAGGTCAGCGGATAGCTCCAGTATCTGCTGTTTGCGGTTTGGCTGGGTGGCGTGATTTGCGGACATAAGGTTGCTCGTTGTTCGGTGTACCGACAGCCTACCTACTGGTAGGTAGGCTTGAAACGAGTCAAAAGTGCCAAGATAAGAGGTGAGAACGGTTAATCCGATGTAATTAAGCGGTCAGTTGGATTGACCGCACCTGTTAACTGGTGCTAATTGTTGGTCTTATTGTAGGAGATACCCCATGGTTGTTAAATTCTCAGAAGATGTTGTGCCATTGTCTGACCTTAAGGTTAATCCCGGAAAGGTTGTTGGTCATGTTCAGGAAACCTGCAGGCCCGTGTTGCTAACCAGTCGTGGTCGCGGTGTAGCCGTGGTTCAGGGGTTGGACGAATACGAAAAAACAGCTGAAGAGCTGGCATTTGTAAAAGCCGTTGCCCAGGGATTGATGGATGTTAAAGAGGGCGATACCGTTTCCTTAGACGATGCAAAGGCGGCACTGGGGATCGCATAAATGCACGTTCGTATCGCCAATTCGGCGTTGCAGGATCTAAAAGCGATTCAGCGCTATTACCGCGAACAGGACGCTGCCAGTATTGGCCAGCAGTTTGTGACAGACATTGTTCACAGGCTGGAAAGGCTCAAAACGCATCCGGAATCAGGTCGTGTGGTACCTGAGTTTGAAGCGCAGCATATTCGCGAATTAATCCATCCACCGTTTCGGGTGGTGTATCTTCTTGATAGTGATGACATTGTTCTGATTCGGGTCTGGCGTAGCGAAAGGCGGCTGCAATTACCGGAATAGGCTTGTACCGAACTAATCGCTGGCAGAACTCTCGATTGACTTCATGGCAGGCTGAAAGCGTACCTTAAGTGCAGGTCGGCAGGCGAAAATGATGAAGGTGAGGAGGGTGTATGAGCGACGATTGTAACGTTATTCCGTTTCCGGCTGACAGCCGACATTTAACCGATGAATACAGCCGGCTGTTTCTGGCGCTACTGCTGAACAATATCAGTCAGGCCTATCACCTCAATCATCAGTTTGCTGCTGAGCAGCTAGTGGCGTATCTGCCCGGGCTGCACAGTCTGACCAAAGCGGTTATTCATCAGATTCAGACCGAGCCTGCGACGGCAAAGCTGGCTAATACGTTATTGGCGGAGTCGATAATTAATAGTTTCACAGAGGCCGGGTTGGTACAGCAATAGCGCTGATAAACCGCTATTGCTGCCAATCCGGCGTTTGTACGTCACTGAATCCGCGGCGCCGCCGCCAGCAGCTCTTTAGTGTACGCATGTTGAGGATTGCGCATCACTTGCTCGGTCGCGCCCTGTTCCACAATTTCACCATTTTTCATCACTGCCACCTGGTGAGCCAGGTGCGGGATAATGGATAAGTCGTGGGTGATAAACAGATAGGAAACGCCCAGCTCCTGTTGCAGCTGACGTAACAGTTCCAGCACCTGGCCTCTGATAGAAACGTCCAGTGCTGAGGTGGGTTCGTCACAGATAATCAGTTTGGGGTTGACCGCCAGTGCCCGGGCGATAGCAATACGCTGGCGCTGGCCGCCGGAGAATTCATGGGGGTAACGATCCAGGTGCTCCGGTAACATGCCGACCTTCATCAGCAGGCTTTGCATCAATTGCTCACGCATGGAGGGGTCTTTTTCTACGCCCAGCGATACCATGCCTTCTTCGATGATTTCACGAATACTCATCCTTGGATTCATCGATGAAAACGGGTCCTGAAAAATAATCTGAATATCTCGCCGTAACGGCAAAAACTCACGCCGGGTCATCTGATCAATGCGTTGCCCACGGAAATACAGACCACCATCGTACACCGGGTTAAGGCGTAAAATGGCTTTGCCGGTGGTTGTTTTACCACAACCCGATTCACCCACCAGTGCCAGGGTTTCACCGGCATTAATACTGAAGCTGATATTGTTAACCGCCTTAGTGTGGCCGACTGTCCGTTGCAGAATGCCTTTTTTCTGGGCAAACCAGACTTTCAGTTGTTCAACTTTCAGCAGTTCGTTGCCGTTGTCTGTGGTGGTCAGAAACTGGTCCTGTTTGGGTAATGAATGAATCAGACGCCGGCTGTATTCATGTTTGGGGTCAGAAAAAAACTGATCGCGGGTGGTTTGCTCAAGGATTTTCCCCTGTTGCATCACGGCCACCTGATCGGCCATTTCATGCACCACACCCATATCATGGGTAATTAATAACACGCTGAGGTTGCGTTTTTTACGCAACTCATTCAGTAACTGCAGCACCTGTTTCTGAATGGTAACGTCCAGTGCGGTGGTGGGCTCGTCAGCAATTAATAGCTGCGGCTCACAGGCCAGTGCCATGGCGATCATAACCCGTTGCTTCTGTCCGCCGGACAGCTGGTGTGGGTACCAGCTGAGGCGTTTTTCCGGCTCAGGAATCCCCACTTCCGTCAGCAGCTCAATAATATGCTGTCGCACATCGCCAGCGGCGACCACCTGATGCAGTTCCACCACTTCCTGTAACTGCCGGGCAATGGTCTGCACCGGGTTCAGGGACGTTTGCGGTTCCTGAAAAATCATCGCAATTTTGCGGCCACGAATCGTATTCATGCCTTGTTCGGTGCGGGCGAATAAATTGTCATCTGTCAGCCAGATCTGGCCCGCCTTGATCGCCAGCGCATCATCCAGTAAACGCATGATCGCCAGTGACGTCAGGGATTTTCCCGAACCGGATTCACCGACCAGGGCAAAAATTTCACCGGGATTAATCGCAAAGCTGATGTTGTCGACCAGTGTTTGCTGTGTTGCGCCGCTCAGGCCGACGCTCAGATTTTCTACCCGCAACACGGCCTGAGGCGCTGGAGTCTGAGACGTCATGATACACTTCCTTCTGTTGTAGCGGGCGAATGTCCGGCTTTATCCTGCTGTACCAGTCTCGGGTCGAAGGCATTGCGAACCTGATCAGAAAATAAATTGGCTGCCAGCACCAGGCTGAACATAAAAACAAAAGCCGCCGATACCGACCACCAGACCACCGGATCCCGTGACAGTTCTGAGCGGGCGGCATTAATCATATTGCCCCAGCTGCTCATACTGGCATCGACCCCCACTCCAATGTAAGACAACACCGCTTCGGCCAGAACAAAGCCGCTGAAATCCAGTACCAGGGCGATCAGAATAATATGAGTAACGTTGGGTAAAATGTGTTTGCCGATGACCCGTGGGTGAGACACACCAAAAGCATGAGCGGCCTGGACGTAATCGAGCTGGGAAATTTTTAATGTTTCCGCCCGCAATAACCGGCATAAACCGGTCCAGCTGGTTAAGCCGAGAATGGCGCACAACGCCAGAAACTTAAAGTCGGCACGAATCACAGTGAGGTTAAACTCTTCGGCGTGGGTTTCGATATACACATCGATTAACAACACCGAGGCCGCGATTAATAAAATGCCGGGAATGGAACTTAACGTGGTGTAAATATATTGCACCACATCATCGACCCAACCTTTGAAATAACCGGCGCTGATGCCGAGAACGATGGCCAGCGGTAAGGTCAGCAGTGTTGCCAGAGTGCCAATCAGAATACCGGTACGTACGGCTTTAATACTTTGCACCAGAACGTCCTGGCCAACTTTATCGGTACCGAAAATATGGTACACGCTGCCCAGCTCCAGCAACCAGCAACTGCTGACACTGAGAATGGCAAAGGTCCAGTAAGCACTGCGCCAGGGAACGGCAGTCTGGCGATGGCGCATTACCCAGCGGTGAACGGAAATCAGCAACAAAGCAATGGCCAGACCTTTTACCAGCGCCAGCGCGCTGCGGCTGATGATATCCGTCAGTTGTTCATCGTCGTGGTTCAGGTGCTGGCCGGCATGCACCAGACGGGGGTAATCACGAATGATATTGCCGGCTTTATCCTGGGTATTTTCTTTGGCAAAGGAATACAGCGAGAAGGGGGCTGAATAGGTGGTTTCCTGATTGCTGTTGATATCCGCCAGAATAACATCCAGCAGTGAACGGACTTCGCTGTCGTAAGCGGTTACGCTGAAGTCAGCCGTGTTGTTGTCTGCCGTGTTGTTGTCAGCCGTGTAGTTGTCAGTTTGTGGTAATGCTTCGCGAAAGTGTAAAGAATCGAGCAGAGCGATGGTGACATAAAATAAAATCACCATAAAACTCGACAAGCCAACCCGGGAGTGGAATACCAGGCTCCAGCGCTTTTTTGCCTGCGGGTTATTACGCAGCTGCAGTGCAAATAAGCCCAGCGCCAGTACCAGCAGGAAGATCAGGGTATCACTCCATAATAAAACCGGTTTAATCATGACAGGCGCACCCTTGGGTCAACTAAGGTGTAGGAAATATCGGTTAACAGCAGGCCAATGATATACAGCACTGAACCTAAAAAGACCATGGAACGGACAATGGCGAAGTCCTGAGCCTGAATCGCATCCAGGGTGTAGCTGCCCAGTCCGGGAATACCAAAAAAAGATTCCATTAATAATGATCCGATAAATAACGAAGGAATCACCACCACCACGCTGGTGAGGATCGGAATCATGCCGTTGGGCAATAAGTGTTTAAATAACACGTTAAATTCGGATACCCCTTTAGCCCGGGCGGTGCGGATATAATCGCGGGTGGCTTCCTCAAGGAAAACCGTGCGGTATAACCGGGTACCGGAACCGATACCGGCGATCACACCAATGATGATGGGGAGAATCAGAAAGCGCAGGCCATCAAGGCCACTGAGGTAACCTGAAATCGGTACCAGGTTCCAGGTTTTGGCAAACAGATACTGGCCACCAATGATATAAAACACGCCTGAAATTGACAGCAGTACGACACACAATGTAACGGCGGCAATATCAAACACGCTGGCGCGGAACATAACGATCAGTAATGCAAAAATAATATTGACCGACACACCGATAACAAAAATCGGCAGCTGCACGGCCAGCGACGGCCACATCCGTTGCTGGATATCTGCACCGATACTGCGGCCTTCATCGGACTTGCCAAAATCGAATGCCAGCAACCGTATCGACTTGTCAAAGAAAATGGTGTCCGTCAGCGGGTTTTCACTGTCTGAGTTGATAAACAGCGGTTTATCGTAACCCCGTTGTGCTTTCCAGTTATCAATAGCTTGTTCGCTGATGTGTTTGTCGCCAAGGTGAACCCGGGCCATCTGGTCCGGTGAATTAACGACAAAAAACAACGCAAAAGTAATGATGTTAACACCGAGAAGAATCGGCAGAGCGTATAACAAACGACGGATAATATAGGACAGCATCAGTGGTTATCTCCTTGTTTGTTATTATGTTCTGAGGTGATTACCCGTGTTTGACGCTGTTTGAAGGCACGGTAACCCGGGATAGCAACGGCCAGGAAAATCAGCGTTAACAGCACCAGTGGCCAGATAACCGGCTGGTTCCATTGCTGTTGTTGCTGGCGGCGTAATTCGGTGTCAATGCGGCGGTATTTAAAACTCATCTTTGAAATACCGTGTGGTTTGGTGTTCTTCACCCAGGCATTGCTTAAGGCATAGGAATGGATATGGAAACCGCTGGCCCAAGGCATGTCATGATGCAACAGCGCTTTCATTTGCTGAATAATTTCCAGTCGCTCCGGTGAGTTTTCCATTAACTGCATTTTTTCAAACAAGCGGTCGTATTGCGGATTTTTATAGTTGGCGGAGTTCACTCCGGATTTAGAGCCAACCTGGGCATTGGGGCCGTATAATAAAAACAGAAAGTTTTCCGGGTCCGGGTAATCGGCCAGCCAGCCCCAGTAATACAGCTGTGCGTTGCCGTTTTCCATCTTGTCTTTAAAGCGGTTGTAGTCGGTACCGCGGATGTTCAGCTGCAGGTTGAGTTTCTTAAACTGTTTTTTAATCCATTGCAGCCGTGCCTGGTCGCCGGAGCGAGTGATGGTATCCAGATTAATAACCAGCGGTTCGCCGGTTTCAGCATCGCGACCGTCCGGATAGCCGGCTTCGGCCAGCAGTTGCCGGGCAACGTCAATTGATTTGCGCACCGCACGGTATTCGCCGTCCGGCCCCTGGCGCCAGTCAAATACCTGCTGATTGATGCCCAGTGGCCCGGGCTGGTAGCCAAAAATTCCCGGTGGTATCGGACTCATTGCTGTTTCACCCCGGCCATTGAGGAAGATCGCGATGTATTCTTCTTCCTGATAGGCGATAGCGATGGCCTGGCGTAACTTACGCCGTTTGTCATCATAGCCGCCCACGATCGGATCGAGCATATTAAAACCGAGATAATAGGTGCCGGGCTGAACCGCTTTATCCAGGCGGATACCACGCTCTTTTAACTCATCGCTGAGATCAATACCGCTGCTGCCGACGTTAACCGCCTGATCAAAGCTGTCGCTGCCAATGCCGGAGCGATCGTAATAGCCCTGCAGAAATTTAGTCCACACCGGGATCGACTCTTTTTCCAGCCGGAAGACGGCTTTGTCGATAAAGGGCATGGTTTTACCGGCATCGTCGAGTAAGCCTTTTTCCGCATCACCGGGTTCTCCGGAGGTGGGGTAAGGTTCACCGCGAAAGTTCGGGTTGGTTTCAAGAATGATTTCGGCGTTGGGATTGTTTTCCGTCATCATAAAGGCGCCGGTACCCACCGGGTGCCAGTCGAGGGTGATGTTTTTTTCCGGTAGTCCGGGCAGGTGATAAAAACGATCGACCTGCCAGGGAACCGGGGCAAAAAAGTGGAACGCCAGCCAGTATTGAAATTGTGGGTATTTGCCTTTCAGGGTGATGCTGAAGCTGAGGTCATCAATCTTTTTGACACCCGCCATATCAAACTGACGTAAGTCCAGCCAGGCGTTTTTATCCAGCGTTTCCCGGGCTTTGGCGATTGCCGCGCTGGTGTCCGTCATGCCAACAATGTACTGGCTTAACAAGCCACGCAGCGGAGCCAGGCGTTGTGGATCGGCCAGTCGTTTTATCTGATAAATATAATCGTCCGCGATTAAGGTCTGGCTGCCACTCTGGTCGAAGTCTTTCAGCGTACGGTATGCGGCGGACTCTTCGGCTGACTGAAACCGATAAACAAAGTCGCCGTTGTTGTCGCGGGCGAAAGCCGGGTGTGGCTGATAACGAATACCCGGGCGGATTGTAAAGGTATAACGGCTGAACGCCGGTTGTTGTGCATCGTCTGGCAGAGGCTGTTGTTGCTCATCCAGATAACGGATATCCGGCATCCTGGTTAACGTCAGCGGGATCAGCTGATAGGGGCGTTTTAAGTAATGGTACTGCAGTGGTGGTTCGTAGATCTGGTCGATAAACACCGATTCATCAGCGCTGTAAGAGCGGGCCGGATCAAGGTGTTTCGGGCGTTCGGCAAAGCTGGAATAAAGAATAATGTCGTTATCCGGGTTGTCCGGGTGAGGGTTGTTCCAGTTGTTGTCTGAACAGCTGGTCAGGCTAACCAGGCATATCAGAATAAACAGGTGGTGCAGATTAGGTAGCGCTGCGGATAAACGTCTGGCCAGATTCATCATTGTTCTCAGTTTGGTCAGGACTTGATCGAATGCTATTCGGTTTGGTTGTTTTTTGTTGTCAGCCTGACTTTACCACAGAAAAATTGCTTGTCAGGCGTTACACTGTCGCGGTTTTCAGACAGCAGTGCTAACCGGACCCTGATTATGGAATTGAAACAGATCGATAAATGTTTGTACAAACGTCGCCTTAACCGCTTTCAGGCGGCCCTGGTGGCGGGGTTATTTATACTTGGACTGGGGTTTTCCAGCTTGTATATCGAGCTGTTCAGCCAGCCCGGCGAGTCCAACTTTGTGCTTAACCTGGCCGGAGTGATCAGTGCGCTGTTCGTGGTGGCGGTGGCGGCGAACCTGGTTAAAAACAAACCCTGGATGGCGGAAATCCGTTATGTCTGGCAGCTGAAGCAGGAACTGAACCGGATATATCGTGCCAGCCGTAAGCTCGAAGCGGCACTGCAGCAGGATGACGATGAGGCGTTATTACAGCGGGCGCTGGTTATCCGTTATTTCAGTTTGCACGGCTCGAAACATCTGTACCAGCTGGAAAACAATACCCTGACGCTGGATGATCTGAACCTGCAGATAGCAGAGTTTGATCAGCGTCTGGCTGCGCTGGGCAAAACCATCCGCCCGGAAGACTATCAGCCACAGCTGCTGGCGGGCCTCTGACGCCCGGCTGGCTCTGTGGTGCTGAGGAAGGTGGGTGCTTTATAGCAGCGCTCGCGTTAGAATACGATGAATTATTTTCAATGATTTGGCCTTGTGAGCATGATGAAATACATCTCCACCCGTGGTAATGCCCCGGAACTGACCTTTGAAGAAGTGCTGCTGACCGGACTGGCAGCCGATGGCGGCCTGTACGTGCCGAAAGAAGTACCTACCTTTTCAGCGGAAGAAATCGCGTCCTGGCGTGACCTGCCCTATACCGAGCTGGCGCACAAAGTGTTGTACCCGTTCGTGGAAGGTTGTGTGGATTCAGCGGCGCTGAAAACCATGCTGGATGAGGTGTATTCCGGCTTTGGCCATAAAGCCGTGGCGCCGTTGCAGCAGATTGATCATAACGAATATGTGCTGGAATTATTCCAGGGGCCAACGCTGGCATTTAAAGATTTTGCACTGCAGCTGTTAGGCCGGTTGCTCGACTACGTGCTGGAACGTCGTCACGAAAAAGTGGTGATTATGGGCGCCACTTCGGGTGACACCGGTTCTGCTGCGATTGAAGGTACTAAAGCCTGCCGCAACGTGGATATTTTTATTCTGCATCCACACGGCAAGGTGTCCGATGTTCAGCGTCGTCAGATGACGACTGTGGTGGGCGACAATATCCATAATATCGCCATCGAAGGTAATTTCGATGATGCTCAGGATATGGTGAAAGCCAGCTTTGGCGACCAGAGCTTCCTGCGTGGTGAGCGTAAACTGGTGGCGGTAAACAGCATCAACTGGGCACGCATCATGGCTCAGATCGTGTATTACTTCTATTCGGCTCTGAACCTCGGGGCACCAGAGCGCGCGGTAGCTTATTCCGTACCGACCGGTAACTTTGGTGATATTTTTGCCGGTTATATGGCGAAAAAGATGGGCCTGCCGATTGAGCAGTTAATCATTGCCACCAACAGCAATGACGTTCTGCACCGCTTTATGAGCAAAAACCAATACGAAGTCCGGCCGCTGAAACACACCATCACGCCGTCCATGGATATTGCGGTTTCCAGTAACTTTGAACGCCTGTTGTTTGATTTGTACGATCACGATGGTCCGGCTCTGGCAGAGCTGATGGCGCGTATGAATGCCAAGCAGGACATAGTAACGCTGGACGAAGACAAGCTGGCCAAAGCCCGTGAGCTGTTCGACAGCCAGGCGGTGGATGAAAATGAAACTATCGCCACCATGCAACAGGTTTATGATGAAACCGGTTACCTGCTGGATCCGCATACCGCTGTGGGTGTTAAAGCTGCACGGGATTGCCGCCGCAATCAGCAAATTCCAATGATTACCCTGGGGACAGCACACCCGGTGAAATTCGAAGAAGCGGTCAAACGCGCAGGCTTTGATGTTCCGGCGCTGCCTCATCACCTTGCGGATCTGATGGAGCGTGAAGAGAAGCTGGATGTGTTACCGGCAGAGCTGGCCACGGTACAAGGTTTTATCGCGGAAAAAACCTTCCACGACTAAGCCGTCAGTGAGCCGTGTCTGCTAACGGCGTTACCAACAGGCCGTCCCCGGGCAACCGGGGGCGGCTTTTTTATGCCCTGGATTTATGGTGCATAATACCGACTCGCAAAAACGGCTGGAGCATAATGAACCGGCGGTGTCGCAGGGCACCACCAATCACATTATTAAAAAGCTGGTCAGAGAAGCCGACAGTGCGCTGTACCAGGCCAAAGCCGGAGGGAAAAACTGGGCGGTCAGGTTCTGACGGTGATGTGGTTTCTTCGTCCGCGGCCGGGTGGTACTCTTGCGCCTCTGAGAGGGTATTATGAACTATATTCCACTACAAGATTATAAACAGGGCTGGATTTTCCGGCATCGTGAAATGCCGGTTGATAGCGCCGACCTGGCGCAGATTCAGCCGCTGGCGAGCGATTCGTCGCAACAATTCTGGCGCCAGCATCTGAGCAAAGAGGCTACCCACGCCAGTCATTTTCTCAGCGATGACTGGCCCTCGCAAAACGGTGTCTGGCTGGAAAAAGGTGAGTGGCAGACCTTATGGGAAAGCGATCATGATGAGTTGCCTGAGCTGATCGCCGGACACTGTCAGTGGGATGACAATACCACCGTATTTTTCTGTTACGACATGCAGAATATTATTCAGACTAAATGGCAGTTGTTTCGTCGTTACTGGAAGAATTTTTTATTCTATGACGATGCGGTGTTTTTGCTGGGAAAAAAACGTGATCAGGTCGTTCGGTTTGACTCGGATGGCAGTTTTGAAATTGGTATTAAACCCTGATAATTAATGCTAATCGCTATCAGTCTGGTTCCATAAATCCTGCCGTCAGGCGGGATTTTTTTATATCTTTATATTGAGTTAGTTATCTTGTTTTTAAATGAGAATGCAGCGCTTTATTATTCAATTTAGCTTCTTCTCAATATGCTTGCGAAACCCGTCAGGCCTTTATAGACTGGTCTGGTAACTAAATCAGGGGAGATCATCCGATGCAAGGAGATCCAAAAGTTAATGAATATCTTAATCAGATATTAAGCATCGAACTGACGTCGATTAATCAGTATTTTCTGCATGCCAGAATGTTTAAAAACTGGGGCTTAAATGCATTAAATGACAAGGCTTATAAAAAATCCATCAAGGATATGAAACAAGCCGATAAACTGATTGAACGTATTCTGTTTCTGGAAGGTCTGCCCAACCTGCAGCGGTTAAACCGTTTACGTATCGGTGAAACAACAGAAGAAATGCTGCAGTGTGATCTGGATCAGATTGAAGAACAGCTGCTGGTACTGAAAGAGGCGGTCGCGTATTGCGAGTCGGTTAAAGACTTTGTTACCCGCGATTTGTTACTCAGTATCGAAGAATACGAAGAGGAATACCTCGATTGGCTGGATACTCAACAGCAGCTGATTGCCCAGGTAGGTATCGAAAATTATTTGCAGTCCATGATGTAAGGACACCAAGGCGAGGTATAAATTATGCGTGGTAATCAACAGGTTATTGAAAAACTGAACGAGCTGCTGGCCGGTGAGCTGAGCGCCATGGACCAGTATTTTATCCATTCCCGGATGTATGAGGACTGGGGCCTGGGTAAGTTGTACGAACGTATCGATCATGAGTTTGAGGATGAAAAAGGGCACGCCTCTAAGCTGATTGAACGCATTCTGTTTCTTGGTGGTACACCGGATATGGTCACCCGGGTGCCACTGAATATCGGTAAAGATGTGCCAGCAATGTTGCAGAGCGACCTGAACCTGGAATATAAAGTGATCGACGATTTGCGTGATGTGATGGCATTGTGTGAACAAGTGCGTGATTATCAGACCCGGGACATGTTGCAGGTGCTGCTGGATGATACTGAGAATGATCACACTCACTGGCTGGAGCAACAATTGGGTCTGATCGGCAAGATTGGCCTGCAGAACTATTTGCAATCGCAGATGTGATGCGGAATAGTCTGTTTCAGCCAAAAAGCTCCCACGGGAGCTTTTTTTGTGCCTGAATATCGCGCTTTGTCCCGAGTAAGTGAAGTACTTCCCTAATTATCAATGTCGATGTTCAGGATAACAGCGCCTTATGCTTAAATGCCGACCATCCGAATCAGCACTGGAGACGATTATGCCCCGCAGGGCAGCCAGCTTTGTTCTTATATGTAGCCTGTTAAGCGTGACCGGCTGCAGTATTTGGCCTTCCGCAGAACACCGTGCCGTCACGGAAGGCAGTATCCGCAGTACACTGGAACAGGTAGTCAGTGAACAGGAAGCCCGTGAAATACAATGCACCGATACGGCAGTGGTCGACAGCCGGTTGCAGTTGCAGGGTGAAACCTTAGAGCGTGTCAGTCAGCAGTTGCAGATGTTAACGGCTGCCAGCCCGGCGCTGGCGACGGCAGATTGTCCGCCGGCCGCCGCACCCAGCCGTTCGCTGGACGGTAAAACCCTGGTCGGAGCAACGGAATGGATTTATCTGGCCCCGCCGGGTCGCCATTATAAGGCCCGTGTCGACAGCGGTGCCGCAACGTCCTCACTGAGTGCGATTAATATCCAGAAATTTGAGCGCAACGGTCAGCCCTGGGTGCGTTTTGATCTGCAACACGACGACGACAGTGATGCCACTCATATCGAAGTTCCGCTGGAGCGTCATGTCCGTATTCGCCAGGCATCGGCTGATGAAATTGACCGTCGCGCGGTGGTGAAACTGACCGTTAACCTGGGTAGCGGCTTACAGCAGGATACCGAATTTTCCCTCACCGATCGTTCTGAAATGACGTACCCCATCCTGCTTGGGCGCAGCTTTCTACGCGATATGACGCTGATTGATGTTGGTCGCCGTTTTGTGCAGCCAAAATTTATTCCTGATGATGCAGGACAACCCAAACCATGACTTCATTACGAGTAAATTTCCCGCGTTTCCCGCTGTTTATTGCGGTGGTGGTGCTGCTGGCGATTGGTATTACCCTGATCCTGCATCGCCATTGGGTGTACGAAGTTCCGCTGTTGTACGGCGAAACCCAGACCATCTGGTCGGTGGAGGCCAGTGTTGAGTTTGATGCCAGTGGCAACTCAGTTAAGGTTTCCATGGCACGACCGGAGGATCAGGACGGTTATACCGTGCTGAAAGAAGCCGGTGCATCACCAGGCTATGGACTGAATTTTATCGACAGTGATAATCCGCGGGCAGAATGGACCATTCGTGCTGCCAATGGTGCTCAGGAACTGTTTTACCGTGCGGAGGTGCTGGTAAGTCAGCAGACCGAGCGCCAGCAACCTTTGCCGGCGCCGGAGTTGCTTCCGGTGAGCTGGCCGGAGCCGTATGCCACCGCGGCCAATACCGCACTGATGCGGGCTTACAAGACCTCGGCCGGGAATTTCAGTCTGACCCGGGAGTTGCTGAAGCAATTTTCCCGCAGCAATCCGGATCAGGATATTCAGCTGCTGAAAACCCACTTTGGCAATGACTTGCCAGGCTTAATTGTGGATATGTTACACAAGGCCCGGGTTCCGGCAACGCTGGTGTACGGTTTACCCTTACAGGATGGCCGCCGGCGCCAGAGCCTGGTACCTATGTTGCGGGTCTGGGGACAGGAACGCAGTGAAGTGTTCCATTTGCCGGGTGAACATCTAAGTCAGTTATTGACCAGTCAGAATATTCCGATCCTGATGTGGGAAAATCAGGGCGCGCCGGTATTGGATGTGATTGGCGGCGAAAATTCTCAGGTGCGTTTTTCCATGATCCGCCGGGAAGAATCGACTTATGCCAATATCGCTGAGAATATTTCCAGCCAGCACGATTTTCTGAACTTCTCTATTCACAGCCTGCCAATTGAGGAGCAGGCGATGTTCCAGACCATTCTGCTGATGCCGATCGGTGCGCTGATCGTGTGTATTCTGCGGATACTGATTGGTATCCGAACCTCGGGGACCTTTATGCCGGTTCTGATTGCCCTGGCTTTTATTCAGACTTCACTGGTGACGGGGCTGGTCGGCTTTTTACTGGTGGTTGCCACCGGTTTGTTTATCCGCAGTTACCTGTCGCGGCTGAACCTGTTGCTGGTGGCGCGGATCACCGCAGTCATTATTACCGTGATTATGATCATCGGTATCTTCAGTGTGTTGTCGTATAAAATTGGCCTGACGGAAGGCCTGAAAATCACCTTTTTTCCAATGATTATTCTGTCCTGGACCATCGAGCGTATGTCGATTCTGTGGGAGGAAGAAGGTGGCCGGGAAGTGATGGTGCAGGGCGGAGGCAGCTTATTGACTGCCGTACTGGCCTACTGGGCAATGAGTGATCCCTGGATTCGTCACCTGACCTTTAATTTTATTGGCATTCAGTTTGTGATACTGGCGCTGATCCTGATGATTGGTTCCTACACCGGCTACCGTATTCTGGAACTGCATCGCTTCCGGGTGATGGGTGAAACCTCATGATGGTGTTTCCCTGGCGGCTGAAACGCAGCGGTGTATTGGGTATGAATCGCCGTAATATCAGTTATATCAGCCGTTATAACCCACGTCATCTGTATCCGCTGGTGGACAATAAGCTGAAAACCAAACTGCTGGCGCAGGAAGCCGGCATCGCTTCTCCGGCCTTGATCGGTGTGGTACGCAGCCAGCATGACGTTAACTTTATGGCTGATATGCTGGCGGATGTCTCAGGCTTTGCCATCAAGCCGGCCAAAGGCAGTGGTGGTAAAGGTATTCTGGTGCTCAATCAGGCCGACCAGGGCTTTGTGAAAAAAAGTGGCCAGGCACTGACAATGGCCGAGCTGCAGCGCCATACCTCTAATATTCTTGCCGGTCTTTACAGTCTGGGCGGCACGCCTGATATTGCCATTATTGAAGAGCTGATTGAGTTTGATCCGCAGCTGGCACGCTATTCGTTTGAGGGCGTCCCGGATATTCGCGTCATCGTTTGTCGCGGCTATCCGGTAATGGCGATGATGCGCCTGTCGACCCGTCAGTCGGATGGCAAAGCCAATCTGCATCAGGGAGCGGTGGGTGTCGGACTGGATATTGCCAGCGGCCGACCATTAAAAGCGGTACAGCACGGTGTACCTGTGACTCACCACCCGGATACCGGCTGTTCCATCGACGAGCTTGAGTTACCGGACTGGACCGAATTACTGGAACAGGCAGCCCGTTGTTATGACGTCACGGGGCTGGGGTATCTGGGAACGGATATGGTGTTGGACAAGCGCAGTGGACCGGTATTGCTGGAGCTGAATGCCCGCCCCGGCCTGGCGATTCAGGTGGCGAATGGCAACGGCTTGCTACCGCGCCTTAAACGTATCGATGCGCTGACAGATGTGGAGGTGGCATTACCGGCTGCCGAGCGGGTAGCCCGCAGCCGTGAATGGTTTGCCAGCTGAGCTATTCTAATAAGCCGTCCAGGCCGGAGCTGAGCGAGTCCAGAGCCGCCAGATCGGCCAGTGCTGCTTCGCTATCCAGAGCAATTGACTGAGCGACCTGGCGCGGAAATGTATCGCGGATTTCGTCGTCGCTCTGTTGTGCTTCATCGATGCTGGCCGTTTCGGCAGGCATCGCAAGACGGATCAGCAGCTGACCGATTGAATGCAACATGCCACAGGTAAAGGCGCTGCGACTCTGCAAAAGTGCTTGCCATATTCATCGTTATTTTATCCTTTGCTGCCTGATTTAAATCATCGGCGAGGATTTTTCTGGCTCTGTAATTCGCCTGCCATGGTTTGGCGCAAAGCGGTGTAAATTAGCGTTCAGTAAATAGCGGACTATTTGATATTATCGCGGCCACTATCTTATCGCTGCGGAAACACGGCCTGTTATGCAACACACGCGTATTGGTTTTATCGGTATGGGGCTGATGGGGGTACCTATGAGCCGCCGGTTATTGGCTGCCGGCTATTCACTCACAGTATGGAATCGTAGTCGCAATAAAGCAGAACCGCTGGCTGCTGCCGGAGCGCAGCTTGCCGACGATCTGAAAACGCTGGTCAGCAACAGTGATGTCATCATGTTATGTGTTACTGACAGTGATGCGGTAGAGCAGCTGGTATTTGCTGAGAAGGGTCTGGCCTGTTACCTGCGACCGGAGCAACGGCTGGTCGATTTTTCCAGTATTGACCCTCAGCGCACCCGCGACATGGCAGAACGATTGCAGCAACAATGTGGGACATATTGGGTGGATGCTCCGGTATCCGGCGGTGTCGCGGGGGCCGAGCAGGGCACGCTGGCGATCATGGCCGGCGGTCGTGAGCAGGATATTGAAGCGCTGCGGCCACTGCTTGAACCTTTGTCGCAACGGCTCACCCGTATGGGCGACTGTGGTGCGGGTCAGGTTACGAAAATCTGTAACCAGATGCTGGTCAGCTGTAATGTTCTGGTGATGGCTGAAATGATGGCGCTGGCAGAAAAGTCCGGTGTTGATGCCAGCCGTATTCCGGCTGCGTTACAGGGCGGGTTTGCCGATTCTATTCCGTTGCAGCTCACCGGGCCGCGGATGGCCGGGAAGGATTATGAGCCGGTTAAATGGCACGTTAAAACATTATTAAAAGACCTGGATATGGCCGCGCAGCTGGCCAAAACCATGCAGAGCTCCACCCCGATGGCTGGCTTGGGGGCCGAGCTGATGAGGCTTCATGGCAGTCAGGGCTACCTGGAACGGGACCCTTGTACGCTGGTGGAGATGTATACGGAGAAAAACGATTGAAACTGAGCGCTAATTTATCGCTGCTGTACCCTGAACTGCCATTTCTGCAACGTTTTGCGGCTGCTCGTGCAGACGGCTTTCGTGCGGTGGAAATCCAGTTCCCTTACGATACACCGATCGCAGATATTCGTCGGGCGCTGGACGACCATGGTCTGCGTTGTGTCTTAATCAATGTGCCGGCCGGTGATCTGATGCTCGGAGGAGAGGGGCTGGCAGCGGTGCCGGGGAAGCAGGCGGAATATGCAGCTGCGCTGGTGGAGTGCCTGGCGTATGCGCGGGCCTTGCAGGTACAGTGTGTGAATGTTCTGCCTGGCCGTTGTAGTGATGAAAATCAGAAGGTGTTTTATCTCGATACCTTTAAAAAAAATCTGGCTAAAACGGCCCAGTCGCTGGCGCCTTTTGGTATCACCACCACCTTTGAAGCCATCAATACCCGCGATATGCCGGGTTTTCTGATCGCCTTCAGCCAGCAGATGTTTGATATTGTGCGTGAGCTGAATATGCCTTCCGTGCGAGCTCAGTACGACGTATACCATATGGCGATGATGGGGGAGGATGTGTGTGACGTCATTACCCGTTACGCTGACCAGATTGGCCATATTCAGTTTGCCGATACCCCTCAGCGAGGAGAACCGGGCACCGGTATGCTCGATTTTAAGTCGATTTTCCGGGCCATCGAAACGTCGCGTTACCAGGGTTGGGTGGGAGCGGAATACAAACCGAGTAATAAAACCAGTCAGACGCTGGAATGGAAGAATAAGCTCGCCAGTGCGGTTGCCGAATGCAGCTGACCGCTGTGTTGTCAGAATAAGTCGTACTGATCTTTGGGTTCGCTGGCTGTTGTGACGACGCTTCCGGACGCATTCTGAGGGCTGCTTTCTTCGTGTGTCGCAGGCGGGGTTACGCTGCTGATATCCGATGTATCCGTTGCTGTAAACAGATCCAGTTGCGGAATATCGCTCTCTTCGGTCTTATGCTGAGTGGTTTGGCATTCAGCCTGGCGCATCGCCGCCAGTGCTTTTACCCGCCGCCGTTCACACAGGTTGACGATCAGCTGCTTCTGAAACGGCGTGAACTCGTTCCAGTGAAAACGCTCCTCGCGTTTGCGCAGGCATCCTTTGCAATACCCTTTGTTATTGACTTCGCATACTCCACGGCAGGGATTTGCGATGTCAAACATTTCACCCTGGTCAATCATAAGGCGCACTTAATCCGTCAGACATTCTGTCAGACTAACAGCTTAACGATAAATTACGAGTGCCTGAACGGCGGAGATCAAAGAAGGGGGGGAGGTGGCCAGCAGTAAGCACTGCTGGCACGGAAGTCTTATTCAGGCGTAACGTTTTCAGCCTGAGGACCTTTCTGGCCCTGGGTCACTTCCATAGTCACTTTCTGGCCTTCAGCCAGAGAACGGCGACCGGAGCCATTGATAGCGCTGAAGTGAACAAATACGTCTTTACCAGCTTCCTGCTCGATAAAACCGAAACCTTTCTCATCGTTAAACCATTTAACGGTGCCTTGAACTAATTCTGCCATTTTTCTTTCCTAGCGTTGTGCCAACTTACTTGGCTTGGTGTTGTGCCAAATAATTTTGGCCGGTATTACATTTGGCATTTGTGTTGATACAAGCATCAGCCTGAGTCGAAACAAATCCTGGGTTATCGACCAGTATCCTGTATCACGTTCGCCAGCATCAGGTTTGCCTGACTTTTCGGGACAAAATATAGAGCACTCGCCAATAGCTGCTCAGTAAACAACCAAGCAGAGCCATAGTAGCCTACTTATCTGAGCCGACCAAGCATTTATTAGCAATAATGCCGATATATTTTCGAACGGAGAGAATATTGGTCTCTGATTAAGGTTTGTAACCGCTAATTGTGTCATTCCGGTTACTTTTTGCCCGCATTTGGCCGACAATGCGCCGCTTTGTTACACGAGTGGGTTTTGTTGTGTTCAACCACATTCACTGGCCAGCAGACGATCAGGCACAACGGCTGTTTCATGGCCGAGGTCATGCGTATCCGGGCTACGAACATGTCAATATTGACTGGTATGCGCCGCTGGTACTGATCACCTTGTATCGCCCGGCCGATGATCTCTGGCTGCAGCAGCTGGTGGCCGAATTACGCCGGCACATTCCCCGGGCGACACAGATTGTTGCTCAGCAGCGTTATCTGCGGGATGGTCCGTTTGTCTGGTTAGCTGGCGCAGCAACCGAACGTCTGGTGTTACAGGAGCAGGGGTTGAAATACTGGCTGACGCTGGGGCAACAGCAGAATACCGGCATTTTTCTTGATATGGCGAATGGCCGGCGCTGGTTGCAACAGTGCAGTCGGGGAAAACGGGTCCTGAACCTGTTTGCTTATACCTGTGCCTTTTCCGTTGCGGCGCATGCCGGTGGCGCCAGTAAAATTGTCAACATTGATATGAGTAAGGCATCCCTGGCGGCGGGCCGGAACAATCACCGGCTGAATAATCAGGATCTCGACCGGGTTATCTTTGAAGGGGTGGATATTTTTAAATCGTTCGGTCGGATTAAAAAACACGGTCCTTATGATCTGGTGGTCTGTGACCCACCAACCTTCCAGAAGGGCAGTGTTAATATCGAACGCGATTACGGCAAAATATTGCGCCGCCTGCCCCAGTTCTGCAGCCCGGGGGCAGAGCTGTTGTTGTGTCTGAATTCTCCGGATCTGGATGAAACCTTCCTGCAGCAACAGGTGGCAGAACATTGTCCGGATTGTCAGTTTATTCGGCGAATCGACAACCCGGATGTGTTCGTTGAAGCCCAGTCCGGCAAAGGTCTGAAAGCGCTGCTTTACCGTTATGGCTGATGCTGATCCGGGCTGTATGACTGTACCTGAGCTGTTTTAGCGTGCTGTAGCTGGCGGATACGACGCTGGGTTTGCCATTTCCAGAAGGCCGCCAGTAACGATCCGCTGATATTATGCCAGACGCTGAACAATGCGCCGGGCAGCGCCGCCAGTGGGCCATAAAACTTCAGTGCCAGGGCAACTCCCAGGCCGGAGTTCTGCATACCGACTTCCAGAGCGATAGTGCGGGCCTCCACTTCGGTGTGTCCGTTCCAGCGGGCAATCAGGTAACCCCCTGCCAGCCCCAGCAGGTTGTGTAAGATCACGGCCAGTGCCGCAGTGCTTCCCAGCGTGGCAATTTCGTCGGCGTTCAGCGCAACAATAATGGCCACTACGATCAGGATCGCACCACTGGCCAGGTCGGGCAGGTAGCTATTCAGATGTTTACCGAGTTGCGGGACATAATGGTTGGCAAATAAACCCAGCGCGACCGGCAGAATGACAATTTTGGCGATGCTGAAAATCATCGCCTGAATATCGACCACAATTTCAGCTCCGGCGTAAAACCACACCAGATAGGGAGTGATCACCACACTCCATAACGTCGACATCAGGGTCATGCTGACCGATAACGCTACATCACCTCCAGCCAGGTAGGTCATCACATTGGAGGCTGTGCCTCCGGCGCAGGCCCCTACCAGAATCAGGCCAATCGTCAGTTGTTGTGATAATCCCAACAGCATTGCCAGCGCCCAGGCAATCAGCGGCATCAGCAGAAACTGCAACATCACACCGGTAGCGATGGGTTTGGGTTTGTTCAGTACGCGGCGGAAGTCGGCCAGCCGCAGGGTCAGTCCCATGCAAAACATAATCACCATCAACAGCGGCACAATGGCATCTTTCCAGCCTAATAACGGCTGCGGCTGGTACCAGGCCAGAGCGCTGACCGCCAGTGCCAGAAACGGAAAAAATCGACTGATGGAAAACATAAAAAGCCTGTGGGTAGCCGTGTCGTGCCGGCGTTATATCGGCTTTTTAACCGGATTACCAGCCGCAGGCGGTTGAACGAGAAGGATACCGTCGTCATAGTAACGGCCCGTTTTCTGATGGAGGATGCCGCTGTGCAGCTCGATTTTTCCGCTTTATCAGCCTCTGAAATATATCATTGTCTGGTGCAGACCGTGTTGCCACGTCCGGTCGCCTGGATTCTGACCCGCCAGCAAAATGGCAAACACAACCTGGCGCCTTTTTCTTTTTTTGCCCCGGTCTGTTCCAATCCACCGACCCTGGTGGTGTCCATTGGCAACAAGTCGGCGCACCTGAGCAAAGATACTTTCGCCAATCTGAAGCGTGATCCGTCTTGTGTGCTGCATATTGCATCAATGGAACAGCTGCAGCCACTGAACAGCAGTGCGGCGACCTTATCGGATCAGGAAAGTGAGGTTGAACAGCTGGGACTTGAGGTGGTGAACTTTGGTGAAGCCGGTCTGGGTCGTATCAAAGGAAGCCCGGTGGCGTTTGAATGTTGTTTGCAGCAGGTGGTTGAGCTGGGTGATGGGCCGCAGCATGTGGTATTTCTGGAGATTAAGCGTGCCTGGCTGGATGAGCAGGTCGCAGCAAAAATCAACGGCCGGCTTAAAGTCTCGGCTGCAGACCTGAATCCGGTGGCACGCCTTGGGGGTACCGAATACGCGGCGTTGGGCGAGGTGGTATCTTTGCCGCGGCCGGAATAACCGGACTTAAAATGCCGTTTTAAGAATAGCAGCAGTGTATTTTTTTCATTAATTATCCGTCGGACGCCTTACCAGGCGGCGGCTGGTTAAAAAAGCAGCGGACTAATTGGTAATCAGTGATCTGCCTCATGCCTGAAAGGACATAATCAGGTATGATTCCCGTTTGCCCAATTGCAGTGATTGAGAAACTGAATGAACAATAATAACGTCAAACCA
The DNA here is from genome assembly GCF_042648445.1 of Bacterioplanoides pacificum. Taxonomy (NCBI): domain Bacteria; kingdom Pseudomonadati; phylum Pseudomonadota; class Gammaproteobacteria; order Oceanospirillales; family Oceanospirillaceae; genus Bacterioplanoides; species Bacterioplanoides pacificum. The sequence continues at coordinate 445,622 of NZ_JBHRYB010000013.1, read as the reverse complement.
GCCAGCGAGTCGCAAGCTGAACAGGCACCGGTGAACTGGGTCCCGGTTTTAATGTTTTCCATTACCACCCTGGTATCTGTTATCGCTGTTCCCTGGTATGCGATTGCCCAGGGTTTTGAAACGTCAGCCTGGGTGGCCTGTGTTGTCATTACCTGGATGACAGGAATGGCGATTACCGGTGGTTATCACCGTTTATGGTCACACAATGCCTATCAGGCGCACTGGAGTTTGCGCATCTGGTATGCGCTCTGGGGGGCGATGGCGTTCCAGAACAGTATTTTGTCCTGGAGTTCCGGCCACCGGGTGCATCACCGTTATTGTGACGATATTGAACGCGACCCGTATTCTGCCAAACGTGGCTTATGGTTCTCACATATGGGCTGGATGTTGCGCAAATACAAAAGCGGTGAGGTCAACTTCGATAACGTGAAGAACCTGATGAAAGACCCGATTGTGATGTGGCAGCACAAATATTACGTTCCCATCGCCCTGGGGATGAATATTGGGGTTCCGCTGTTGTTGGGTATTCTGACCGATGACATTCTGGGCATGTTATTACTGGCCGGTTTCCTGCGCATTGTGCTGGCTCATCACATTACCTTTTTTATCAACTCCATCGTACATAAATGGGGCTCGCAACCTTACACCGACAGCAATACCGCCCGTGATAACGCGTTATTTGCCTTTCTGACCCACGGTGAGGGATATCATAATTACCATCACATCTTCCAGAACGATTATCGTAACGGTATCCGCTGGTTTCACTGGGATCCGACCAAGTGGTTTATTAAAGCCTGTTCCTGGGTCGGGCTGACCTGGGATCTGAAAGTGGTGCCGGACTTTAAGATTCAGCGCGCGCGACTGAATATGCAGTTTAAGCAGGCGCAGGAGAAACTGGCGCGTGCCAAGGACCCGGCCAAGCTGGAGTTGTGGACCGCACAGCTGGAAAAAGAATACGACGAGTTTAAACAGATGCTGAATGCCTGGACCGAATTGCAGGCTCATAAATATGAAGAAACCAAACGCTCGCTGGCGGAAAAGTGGGAAAAAGCCGCTTTGCGCACCCGTTATAAAGAGCTGGAATATTCGCTGAAGATGCAGCAGGAACGTCTGCGGCTACTGACGGCTCAGTTCGCAGGCTGAAGCGTCGCAAGGTTTCTGAGGCCGTAATGAGTTGCTGATGGCTCCTGTTGCTGATATTCCTGCCCGGTTTGTATATGAACAACAAAAAAAGACCTTTCGTGCCCGAAAAATCCGGGCCGGGTTTAAGTTGTTATTTGGTCACTCACCGGCACCTGATGAAGCGTTAATCCGCCAGTTTGGTGCTGCTTATATGCAGGCCGACAGTATTGGGGATGACGTCGCGGAAGAATTATTTGTTCAGCGAAAACCGGCTCAGGGAATGGCATTGTTAAATCGGGGATTGCAGCAGGGGGCAGCTTCTTTAGTTGCCCCGGACGGCACTCCGGAAGCGCCGCAACTGTATCAGTTGTTATACCGTGCTGAACAGAAGCCGGAATGGCTGGATGACGCCAGACTGGAGCTGGCCTGTAAAACCATACATCGTTGTGGCCGGCATGCCATGTATGCGCTGGGGGATCTGGCGTTGTTAGGTGGTTATGCCAATTCGGATATTGCCAAGCCGCTGGCGTTTACCGGCGCATTAAATGGCAACAGCTCGTTTGATCGGGTGTCGGAAACCACCTCGTTCTGGTTTGATGTCACCACACCGGGTGGTTTGGCGCTGCATGGCAAAGGTTATAATTCAGCGATCCGGGTTCGTATTATGCATGCCCTGGTGCGCCGGCGATTATTACAACATCCCGATTGGAACTCTGCTGAGTGGGGGCTGCCGATTAATCAGGGAGACGCTTTAGCCACCAATGTCGCTTTTTCGATGCTGATGATACTGGGCTGTAAAATGTTGGGCTGGCGTTTCAGCGATGAAGAAATTGAAGCCGTGTTACACCTGTGGCGTTACAGTGGTTACCTGATGGGAGACAAGGATCAGTTGTTGCCACAGACCAAAGCGGAAGGGGTCGACTGGCTGTATATGGTGGCCGTTTCTGCCCGGATTAATCCCGATCATGACAGTCTGGAACTGGCGGACTCTTATCTGCAAGCATTTCGTGACGTGGCCGGTTCAGCGTTTTACCGGTTTTTTGTCTATTGGCTGCACCGGATATATTCCGGTTTCTTTATTCCCGCGGATATCCGCAAGGCATTAAAGCTGCCCAGCACCTATGGCCTTAAGCTGTTACCGGCATTACAGGCTCCGGTTATTTTTACACTGGATACGCTGAGTCGCCGCTGGCTCTGGCTGGATCGGTGGTTGCGTCGTCATGGACGGGCCGGGCAGGCTTATATTGTCGCCAGCCGGTTACAGGGGCGGGAAGTGGATTTTCAGGATAAACAAACGCTGACCCGCTGACAGTGGCGATGGCTCCCGAGCACCATGGCGGTATGGAAAAACCGGGCGACTGGGTGGTAACACATCACAAAGTCCTGCTGCCGGTAACCGCTGTTATCATGCTGGCGTTTTCAGCGTTCCACATGAATGCCGATATGGGCATCGCGACGGCATTAATTAGTTTTGTCGCCTTGCTGGTGGATTTTTTATTTTTACCCGCCTTCCTGCTGCTGGTGGATAAACGACAGCTGTCTGTCAGAGACGTTGATGGTGCAGCTAATCATCGCAGAGTAGCAGTGGCGATGAATCAGGCAACAAATCATAGCCAGTGAATGCAATTACAGGGATAACAGAAGGTACCGATTATGATATTCAATAAAACCGTTAAAATTCTCGCCGGTTCTGTCTTAATGACGCTGGCCGGGTTCAGTCAGGCGCTGGATCTGAGTGGCAAAACACCGCAGGAACAGGGACTGGCCATTGCCGAGGAGCGGAAAACCCGTGACCTGGGCTGGGGTGACTCCCAGTCCGCTGTCATCATGACGCTGCGTAATGCACAGGGCGAGGAAAGTGTGCGTGAAATGCGTATGAAAAGCCTTGAAGTGACGGATGATGGTGACAAGGGGCTGACTATTTTTGATCAGCCACGGGATGTAAAAGGCACTGCTTTTCTCAGTTTTTCACACGTTGATAAGGCGGATGACCAGTGGTTGTATTTGCCGGCCTTAAAGCGGGTTAAACGTATATCCTCGCGTAATAAATCGGGCCCCTTTATGGGCAGTGAGTTTTCTTATGAAGATTTAAGTTCATTTGAACTGGAAAAGTATCAGTTCCAGCTGTTAGGTGAAGAATCACTGAATGGCCAGGACTGTTATAAAATTGAACAGATTCCAACAGATAAATATTCCGGCTACACGCGCCAGGTTGTGTGGCTGGATAAAGCTGAGTTCCGGGCTCAGAAAATTGATTTTTACGATCGTAAAAAGTCACTGCTTAAAACCCTGACCTTCGCTCAATACCAGCAGTATCTTGATCAGTACTGGCGTCCGATGGCGATGACGATGGTGAATCACCAGACCAGAAAAAGCACCGATCTGAAAACACTGAGTCTGGAGTTTAAAACCGGTCTGAAAGATTCTGACTTTAATAAAGCGACGTTGAAACGTGCCCGTTAAGTGTTAACAACAGGACGAGTTATGCAACAGCTTAAACTATGGTTACTGCCGGCACTGTTCAGTGCCGCAACCAGTCAGGCACTGGACGGTGTGGAATTCAGCGGTAATGCCGGAGCGGAATGGCGTGAATTTCTCAATGCCGGACAATTTAATAGCGCGGATGACGATCAGGCCCGGCACCAGTTCAGTGCCAGTATCGAGCCTGAGCTGGCCTGGCAATCAGAAAGTGGCCAGCATATTGTGGTGTTCAGAGCGTTTGGCCGCTGGGACAGCGAAGATGACGAACGCAGTCACGCGGATATCCGTGAAGCGTCCTGGTTAACCTATGGTGACAGCTGGGAATTAAAAGCCGGTATCAGCAAGGTATTCTGGGGTGTTACGGAATCTCAGCATCTGGTGGATATTGTTAACCAGACAGACTTTGTTGAAGCACCGGACGGCGAAGATAAACTGGGTCAGCCGATGCTGAAGTTATCTCTGGTGCAGTCCTGGGGATTATTGGATGCTTTTATTTTACCGGGTTTCCGCGAGCGTACTTTTGCCGGTAACGACGGACGTTTCCGCTTTGCTGTGGATATTGCCGAAGATGATGCTTTGTATCAGTCGGATAAGGAAGATCGCCACATCGATCTGGCATTGCGCTGGGCACACACACTGGATGATTATGATGTCGGATTGACGTATTTCCGCGGCACCAGTCGAGATCCGCTGTTTGTTCCTCAGTTTGCCGGTGCTTCGCCTCAGCCGGTAGCACTGGCTCCCTTGTATGTGCTGATAGATCAGTTTGGTCTCGATGTTCAGGCGACGCTGGACTCCTGGTTATGGAAACTGGAAACCATTTACCGCACCTTTGATGACAGCATCGGAACGGACTATGCCGCAATCGATGTTGAAGATTACAGTGCAGCGACCGGTGGTTTTGAATATACCTTTTACGGTATCGCCGAAACCGATTGGGATTTAGGTGCGCTGGCTGAATACCAGTATGACTCACGCGATGACGCTGCACTGGCTTTAGGACAAAATGATCTGTTTGTTGGCGGCCGGCTGGCACTGAATGATGCCGACTCAAGTGAGGTCTTGTTTGGTATCAGTCAGGATCTGGATGATCAGGCTACCCGGAGTGTGCTGCTGGAAGCGGAAACCCGCCTGGGGGACAGCATGAAGCTGAATGTTGAAGGGTTATTGTTCCATTCATCGGCGGATGACAATCTCAGTTATCAGTTGCGTCAGGACGATTATATTCAGTTGTCGCTGTATTATTATTACTGAGCGACACAGGCGCTGAGCGGCGTTAATACGTCATCAGCGCCTGTCACGGTTATTCGGTCGCCGGCTTCAGCGCCAGGATCAGACAGGGGGGCTGGCGGTTATTTTCTATCACACTGGGAAAACACAGGCTGGTTTCTGTTTTCCTCAGTTGCTGCTTATTAAAATACGGATGTGTTAAGGCATCGGCACTTTGCTGCCAATGATAGAGCTGATTAAACATCATCAGTTTTATATCGAAGTCGTGCAGTCTGGCGAGGTACTGATCAAAGTCGGCTGAAATGCCAACCAGTACATGGCCGGCATAATTTCTCAGCATCGAACTGCGGGCTTTGCCCGGAGGCTCATGTCGAACGGCGGCGGCAAATTCGTTCGGGGGTAATAACGACAGACGCTGCAACCGGTACAACCCGGGAGTGATCGCATTCACAGACATATTGGGTTTAAAAACAATCCGCACCAGCCAGCCTGGCAACTCACCCTGCTCATCAAAGAAGTCCGGGCGCTTATCCAGTTGGCGGAATAAACGATAAGACAACATAAATTCACGTGCGATGATATCACTGAAGCTTTTTTCGGCCTGAGTTAACCGACTCAGCCGATGGCTGCGTCGTCCGCTTTGCGCCAATATAACACTGTGCAGATCGAGGATATCGTTCAGCCAGGATAACATCAGCATTTTGCCAATTACGGTATCCTGTAACGCCATGGCGCGGCGAATCTGACGGAATTGTTGTGTCAGCTTATCCTCTGCCACCACAACGGCACCTTGCTGGTAGGCCTGGATGGCCTCAATCAGAGCCAGCCGGGCGGCGTGGTTTAAATAACGGTAAGGTACAAACTCCTCCGCAGCGTCGGGCAGAGTCTGAGTGGTGTATTCGTTAAATGTTAAAAAATGGCGGAAACGGTTAAGCAGTAGCGAATGTTGTGTTAACAGGCCGTTGTTATCGTGAGTTAATAAATACTCCAGGCACTGCGGCTGGCTGAAGCGGCAAAACGGTTCCCCTTCGGGAAGGAGCAGTGGGGGCTGAGCGGAGTTTTCCTGCCCCTCAGCGGTTGTCTGTGACAGCGCCAGAAACCGTTGTTCACCAACGGTTTTCGGATCATTCCCGGCCTGGGCCGAAAAACCCAAAGCATAATAATAAGCGTTACTAGAGGGCGGATTTTGTTGCTGTAACAGCAGCTGTTTGGCTTCTGGTGTGAGCTCATCATCCAGCTGGGTTAAGCTGGCGATGGCAACCAGTGCGATACTAAAAAATACTACAAGTCGTTTCATAACCGCTCGTTCCCTGGTCGGTTTGTTGTTCAGTTCAGCACGATATTCCTGGCCTGCAGCTGTGTGGCAATCGCCGCAGGTATATGTTCCAGCAGTCCGTTAACCGATTCCAGCTGTGGCAGTGCTAATAATATTTCATAGTCGGTAAATGCCAGGCCATCGGCATAAATATGGCGCAGTTTTTTCAGTGTTCGCAGCGGTGTTAGTGATACACCGTCACAGCCGCAAGTCAGATAGAGGGTTTCCAGATTAATGCAATGTCCGATTCCTGTTAATGAAGACACATCAAACTCCTGGCCTTCACCATCCCAATAATTAAAGCAATAACAATAAATATCATCACTGAAGTCGACAGATACGGAGGTCAGTCGGGCTAATAAAGCGTCAGTCAGCGGGTAATGGCTGAGGTAATCCAATACCGGTTGTACTAAACCAAAAGGCAGATCGTCAGTATCCATTGGCCGACCGTAAACAAAATCGGTCAGCTGTTGGCGGTCCGCCAGGTTAATTAATTGTCGCTGGTTCAGCTCACCCAGTACTGCCAGTTTAAAGTTAGGGTCGGCGAAAAAATGACAGGCCTGTGTGTCTGCCGGGGGATAGATGTGTGCCTCGGGCTCAAGTTGCTGAGTGTTATCCGGGTAACAGGCGTTGGGATTGTCCAGCGTGATGGCGATCAGCTGCTGGTTGCGGCAGCGGATTTCTAGGCGGTTGCCGTCTTCCAGTGGTGTGTTGTAACTCAGAATTCCAAATTGCTCCAGTTCGGCATCGGGTGTTAGTGTCAGTTGAGGGTAGATTGCCTGAGCCTGTTCCAGTGACATACCGGGCGACAACTGTTGCATCTGCAGCTTGGGTGAATTGGCATTGCAGTCGAGATAAGCCAATAATCCCTGCTGATCAAAACGTAAACCAACCGGCAGTCCGTTACTGCGTAATACCCAACCCTGATCGCGCGGTTTTATCGTTGTCCAGCGTTGACCAAACAACGCTTTGACATCGGCCAGTGGGGTGCCCAGCGGCAGCCGGATAAGACTTTTGGTTAACGATTTATTGCTGGGAGACGGTTTGCTCATGATATTCCGGACGTTGGCTGTTTTATTGTTTGGATTATCACTACCTTATCACAAGCTGCTCCGGCAAATAACGGCCATGGCCGTTGAAGTGTGGAACTGTGAAGCCGTACGGATCAGGGCTTGTACCAGCAGGCGGGTCAGGTTATGTGTGGCTGTGGTCATCTGAAGCTCTCTGGTGGTTTCTATGCCGTTACTGTGTGTTGCACTTGTGTCACTGGCCATTACTTTCATTCCCCGGCGATTGCATTACTATGGTGGCCACCGAAACAAATGAAAAGGCTGATCAAGCATGGCAAACGTAGTGATTACCGGTGCTAACCGGGGAATTGGTCTGGAGCTGGCGAAGTTGTTTGCTGCCCGGGGTGATAAGGTAACAGCTGTGTGCCGGGAAAGCAGTGCCGAGCTGGACGATATCGCCGATCAGATTGTCAGCGGTATTGATGTCAGCGATGAAACCGCCGTTGCCGGCCTGCAAACTATGCTGGCAGAGTTACTGGATGGCCCGCTGGATATACTGGTCAATAATGCCGGCATCTTTCTGAACGAAACGCTCGATGATATGGATCTCGACAGTATTCGCCGCCAGCTGGAAATTAATACTCTGGCACCACTGAACATGGTTCACAGCCTGTTACCACTGCTGACAGAGGGCAGTAAAATTGCCAATATTACCAGTCGTATGGGGTCGGTCGCTGATAATACCTCCGGTGCTTATTATGGTTACCGTGCGTCAAAAGCGGCGCTGAACGCGGTTGGTAAAAGTCTGGCGATGGATCTGAAGCCGGAAGGTATTGCGGTTGCTCAGCTGCACCCCGGATTTGTTCAAACCCGGATGGTCGGTTTTAACGGCGATATTACTCCGGCAGAAGCCGCGGCCGGTTTATTAGCACGGATCGACGAGTTAACGCTGGATAACAGCGGTGGCTTCTGGCACTCCAACGGTCAGTTATTACCCTGGTAAAACCAGGCTGGCCAAAAATACAACGTTAGCAATTTAACCTGCTAACGATCTCAGTTACGCAACACAACCGAACAGGATGGTTATGGCTAACCAACGAATTATTAAAAAGCGTCACACCAATTATCTGGGTGATTTTCTGCTGGATGTCAGCCAGGACGAAAGCTGGAAAAACAAACTGCAACAGCTGACCATTGAAGGCAAACTGGATACCGCAGAAGATGGTTTTCCGGCGTATTTTACCGACAGCTTTCCAGAAACCGTGGGTATGCAATTGCATTATTGTATCGAACGGGTAAATCTCGACGATGTGCCGCGCGAAGCCGCCTGCTGGTGGCCGGTGGATGAATCAACACATTATTATGTGGCGTATCCGGCACAGTTCCCGAGCGCCGCTATCTACCTGGCCATTGATTTTGATGACCACAGCGAATGTTGCGGTTAATTGTTTAATGCTAAAACGGAATGCCATCGATGACTGATGTTCAAACGTTATCTTTTGCAGGATTAAAACAACGCTTACGCGAACAAGGTAACGGTTTTGATCAGCGGCATTCCACGCGTTTGCACCGGGCGCTGAGCTGGCTCCAGGCGGCAGAGCACCAGGCTGATGATGCGGATATGCAGTTTATTTCGGCCTGGATCGGTTTTTCTGCCTGTCGGGTAGCTGCGGATGACTCCGGCTCGTTAGCTGAACAGGCTGATTTTGTTCATTTTGTTGAGCAACTGGTGGCCCTCGATCATGACGAAAAAATATATCACTGTCTGTGGCATCAGTATTCCGGGCCGGTAAAGGCCCTAATCAAAAATCCTTATGTGTTTGCCCCTTTCTGGCAGGCATTACGTGAGGAACAGGGAGATAGCCGGTGGCAGTTATTGTTTAACCGCTCGTCGGTGGATGCATTAAATTATTTAAGCCGCAAAAAGGTAGCACCGTTATTAGGCATCGTGCTGGATCGGTTACAGGTATTACATAATCAGGTCGTCGGTGGTGGTGCCACTTACCGCAGCAAAATTAACCGGCAACAGGTGGAAGACGGTGCTGCGCTGATGATGACTCTGTTGCCGATTATGATTGATATTATCCTGGATGCAGCAGACCACGACTGGGGCGAGCTGGCCTATCCGGTGGTGAATTAAACGGTTTGTTATAACTCTGCGAATACCGCACTCAGCCAGCTGAATAACTGCTGATAGCGCTTTTCTTTATGATCATTGGGTTTGGTGATCAGATAAAAATGTTCCCCGCTGCTGAAGCGTTTTTCCGAATGTGCCTGCAAAACGCCGCTGCGTAACTCCTGGTTTGAGGTCGGGAAGCTGGCCAGCATAATACCTAATCCGGCCTTGGCTGCTTCGATGGCAGTCTCATAACTATCAAACATCAGTTGCTGACGGGCGGTAATGGTATAGCCCTGTGATTGCTCCAGCCGTTGCCAGTCGTTGGTAACGCGGCGGGCGTGGATCAGGGTCTGGTGTTGCCAGTGCTGACGACAGGTTAACGGATGTTGTCGCCAATACTCCGGGCTGGCGACCATGGCAACCTGAGCGTCACTGATGACCCGGGCGTGATGTTCGGGCCAGGGTGGTGTGCCAAAACGAATCGCGGCATCCAGCGTGTTGGCCTGCAGATTCTGATTGCGCGAACTGGTGTGAATTTCCAGCGGGATGCCGCTGTGCTCCATAAAATCTGCCAGGCGCGGAATAATGATGCGGTTGGCGACGTAGTCGGTCATGCTGATTCGAATCTGAGGGGACAGAAACTGTTCTGCAAACCCTTGCCAGCCCTGCTGATAATGTCCCAGGCTGTGAGCTGCAAAACTAAAAAACTCTTCGCCCGCCTGACTGAGTTGCAGTTCCTTGCCCTGACGGCTGAATAAACTCAGACCAATCCTTTGCTCCAGACTTTTAATTTGCTGACTGATGGCAGACGGCGTGACATTCAGTTGTTGTGCGGCAGCACGGAAGCTGCCCAGTTGTGCGGCGGCAACAAAAGCCGGCAGGTACTGAATAGGAGGGGCCTGCGGTGGCGCTGAAGGTTGTTTGTTATATGCCATTTGCCGGGCTTTTGATTAGAAAATCTTAATTATTGGTCAGATATTATCGTTTGAATGGTTTTTCTATCAAGTCAAAAATGGCTACGGATTAGTAATTCTTATTCTTTGGGGAAGTTATGGCAGTTAACTATATTGGCCTGTCACAGGCACAAGCGGCCACCGGTGTACGTATGATTGTGCCACAGGGGGTTCCCAGTCCATGGAGTGAAGCGGCCAAGGCACTGTTATGGTTACGCGCTATTCCCTGGCAGGCGGTTTACCTGGATCAGCGTGATGACGATATGGCGCGCTGGAGTGGCCGACGCAGTGCACCGGTATTGTTTTATAACCAACAAGCGCCGCTTTATCGCTGGCACGATATTGTGGCTTTTACTCAGCAGCACGGTAGTGGCCAGTCGTTAGTCCCGGATGAGCCACAGCAACAGCAGCAGGTTATGGCCTGGTGTCAGCGTTTGTGTGATGCCCGGGGGCTGGGCTGGAATCGCCGGTTAATCGGGGTCGATAAAGGTTTAAAGGGAGAAGCCGGCGGTTATCCTGAATTTATAGCCCGCTACCTGGGGAAAAAATATGGTTACGACGCTGCTCAGGCACATCGCTATCAGCCCGCGGTGATTGCTGAGTTGCAGGCACTGGCACAACAGTTACGGCAACAGAAGTCTCAGGGCAGCCCGTTTCTGGTGGGCACAAGGCTGACCATTGCTGATATTTATCTGGCCTGTTTTATGGCGTTTTTTAAACCTTATGATGATTCCGTGTGTGCCATGTCGCCGGTTTTACGGACGGTGTTTGAAACCCTGGATACACCACTGGAAAAAGCGCTTGAGCCAATCCTGCTGGCTCATCGCGACTTTATTTATCAGCAGTTTCTTGAGTTGCCTCTGACGTTGTAACCGCTGTGCTCTGCAGGTCCTGCAAAATGGTATACAGGCAGGGCAATACGATCAGAATCAGCAGGGTGGAAATTAACAAACCAAAACTGATGCTGATCACCAGCGGAATTAATACCTGGGCCTGTAAGCTGGTTTCAAATAACAGCGGTAACATACCGGCGACGGTGGTGGAGGTGGTTAATACGATGGCCCGCAAACGATCCTGGCTGGCCTGACGGGCTGCGTCGGCCAGGCTGGCGCCGTTGCGGCGGTGATATTTGACGAACTCCACCAATAAAATGGCGTTGTTTACCACAATCCCCGCCAGTGATACAAAACCCACCATGCTGGGCATTGCCAGGTTCTGGCCCATGATTAAATGCCCGGCAACCACACCAATCAGTGCCAGCGGAATGGATAACATCACAATTACCGGCTCAGCATAACTGCGGAACTGAAAACTTAATAAAATAAAAACACCTAATAAACCGAGTAATAATCCCGACTGTAACGATTGCTGAGTTTCCCGGGCATTGTTCATCTCCCCCTGAATATCAATCTGCAGTTGCGGGAATTGTTGTAGCAGTTGTGGCAAAAACTGTTGTTGAGTATCCAGCATCACTTCGTTGGTATTGGCCTGTAATTTATTCACCGAGCCTAAGACGGTAATTGTGTCGCGATTATTAATTCGGTGAATCCGCGAAACATCCCGTTGCCACTGAATGTCGGCTAGGGTTGCCAGCGGGATCAGCTGAATCTTACCGTTTGCCTGTTGCAGCTGAATCGGAAAATCCCGCAGCTGGTCAAACGATTGTTGTTTATTCAGTTGCACGGTAATTTCCAGATTATCGGCACTGTTCAGCAGCCCGGGGAACGCCGGGTGAATATCACGGTACACTTCATCAACCACAATACCGGCATAGGCGCTGCGCAGCTGTTCTGCCACGCTGGCGGCGTCAATATTCAGCGCCCGTGCCTGGGGTTTAAAGTGCAGGCTGATTTGTGGCTTACCGGGGCGATAGTCGTCCAGGATGTTATAAACCCCGTTATAACGTTTTAACCAGTGTTGCAGTTGTTGTGAGGCCTGTGCCAGTTGTGGCCGCGCTAACCCCGACAGGCGGATTTCGATGGCGCGTCCGGCAGGCCCTAAACTGGGTTCGGTTAAAATTAACTGGCTGGCGTACGGCATATCGGGCAACGCCTGTTGCCAATGACTGATCAGCTGGTCGATGCTGGTGTTACGCTGGTCGGCTGTTAATAAATCCAGGCTGATGGTGGCCAGGTGCGGGCCGTTATCAAACGCGTCGGCATTGTCACTGAAACGCACACTGGTGTGACGTAACAGAGGTTGTTGTTCCTGTGGTTGTAATTGATGCAGAGCCTGCTGCAGGGCGATCAGAATGCTATCCACTTGTTGTTCTGTGCTGGTCAGCGGTGTACCGGCCGGCATAATCAGGCGGGCTTCCAGTACATCACCATCCATTTCCGGCAGGGCATTAAATTTCAGTATGCCGGAAGCAATCAGGCTGATGCTGATAAAAAAACACGCCAGAGTGATACCAATCACCGCATAGCGATAATGAATCGCTGTGGTTAATAATACGCCGAGACGGTTTTTCTGCCGTTCGAACCACTGATTAACAGCTTGTTGTAACGGGTTAACATTTTGCTGCGCTGATTGATGTTGCAGGCTGTGATACAGGTGCGCCGGCAAAATAAGAAACGCTTCAATCAGGCTGATGCTGATCACAATTAATAACACCAGCGGGACCACTCTTAACACCTGGCCTAAATTACCTTCCAGACCCAGGATGGCGCCAAAGACACACACTGTGGTAAGAAATGAAGCGATAACCCCGCGGGCAACTTTATTGACTCCCCGGCTAACCGCCTGCAGTGGCGGCTGACCTGCTTGCCGCTGGGAAGCAATGCTTTCGGCAATGACAATGGCGTCGTCCATCAGAATGCCAAGTGCCAGTAACAGGGCGACCATACTCATCATATTGATGGTGATACCAAACTGCACCAGCACAAACATGGCGGCCAGAAAGCTGACCGGTAACCCCATAATGACCCAGAAGCTGTAACGTAAACCAAAAAATAATAATAACGTCAGAAATACCAGTACCAGACCCTGCCAGGCATTGCTGAGCAACATCTTCAGCCGGTCGTTGACTATGGTGGTGAAATCCTGAGTTAACGAAAATTTCACCCCGCCCGGCAGGTGTAACCCGGTGGTAAATTCTTCAACCGCCTGCAGTACACTGAGACTGTCGTCTTCGGTGTTTTTTAACACCCGTAATAAAGCGGCGCGCTGATTATCAAACGTGACGTATTGTTCTTCTTTTTCAAAACCAAAATAAATATCTGCCAGTTCACCGAGGTGAATTTCTGCGCCCTGAGCATTACTGAACAGCGTCAGCCGGGCCAGCTGTTGTGGAGTTTGTTGCTGGTCGATAAAACGTAATTCATAGTTTTTCCCGGCGCTGGTTAAATCTCCCAGTGGGACGTCAACATTCTGTTTTTTCAGCACAGCGGCAATTTGCTGCAGGCTGATCTGATACTGGCGTAATTTCTCGGGCCGCACACTGACAATCAGCTGGCGCTGGCTGAAGCCCGACAGTTCTACCAGCGGAATCCCCGGATGTTGTTGCATACGGGCTTTGATCAGCTCAGCCAGGTCCTTGAGTTCGCTGGCCGGAAAATCAGGGTCGCTGACGGTTAATGCCAGGGTGACGACCGGGGCAGTGCGACCCGCTTCTGAAATAATGGGGGTTTTGGAGCGTTGCGGAAAATTATCAATTTTATCGATGGCGGCGCGTACGTCATCGAGGAAGTCGTCAAAGTTTCCCTGTTGTTGCATTTTTAATGTCATCAGGCCGCTGTTTGCCCGGGCATCACAGCGTTTTTCATCGAGGTAACTGATGCCATTGGTGGCGTTTTCCAGCGGTAAACAAATGCCCTGCAACACCTCCTCGGGACCGGCGCCCGGATAGGCGATTCTGATCTGTACTTCGTAACTTTTTACTTCCGGAAAGGTTTCCCGGCTCAGCTGTGGCAGGCTGAATAATCCCAGGGCCAGCAACGCCAGCATCAGCAGGTTGGCGGCGGTTGGGTGACCGGCAAATAAACGCAACATATTATTGTTCCCCGGCCTGTTGCAGCGCCATGCCATCCAGCGCCGGTGTCAGATCGTTCAGCACCAGCTGAGCATCCTGCTGGCGGGCATCGGCCAGTGCCTGCGGCAACAACAATGCCTGATTGTCGGTCAGTAGTGCCGGCGTTATGGCCTGTTTCAGCAGGCGGTGACTGAGGTGATGATGATTGCTTTGCGGATAAGCCAGATAAATCGTGTGTGTTGGTGCCGCCGCTGACTGAGCGTGCTGGTGCAGGGCCGACAACGGAATTGCGATCAGCGGACGACGGCTGGCCAGCAGTTCTGCCCGTACCGGAAAACCACTTAACAGCGGTGGCCGCTGGCCCGGGATAATACCGTCGTAGGGCTGGTTAACACGCAAGACCACCGCCAGGGTATGGCTGCCGGCGGTCAGACTTTCGCGCACACTGACCACCTCGGCCTGCCAGGACTGATCCGGGGTCAGAGGTAAACTGATACGGGCGCTCAGGCCTGCCTGTTGTAATGCTTGTTGCAGGTTGTGTGATTGCGGCAGTGGTGTTTGTGGTGAACTGAATGCCAGGGCAAAAAACGGCCGTAATTTATCCAGTGAAAACTGTGCTTCAACTTCCACCTGGTCGCTGGCAATGGCACTGAATAACAGCTGGCCCTGTTTTTTAAAGGCATCCGGGTCGGCATCCAGTTGCTGGATGCGGCCATTAAACGGCATGCTGATACTGGTGCGTTCAATATTCCGCTGTTGCAGTGCAATGCTGGCAGCGGCCGCTTGATCCTGAGCCTTCAGGCTGTTAATACGGCTGGGTAAGGTATCAAGCTGTTGCTGCAGCGATTGTTGCTCCTGCTGCAGATTCAGTAATTTTTGCCGCTCGGCATCCAACTGTGACGCTGCTAATGATTGTTGTTGTGCCAGATTTTGTTTGCGCTGTAATTCCTGTCGCGCGAGCTGCAGTTTGCTGGCGCTGAGCTGTAGCAAAGCCTGCAGGTTTTTTTGATTGCTGTTCAGCTCCTGTAACTGCGCGGCAATGATGTGTTGTTGCGCTTTAGCCTGAGCCAGTGCCAGACGGTAATCGGTATCATCCAGCCGGATTAATACTTCGTGTTGCTGAAACTGGGCACCGGCAACCAGGTTGGGATGTACCCAAAGGATACGGGCCGCCACTTCGGCCACCTGATGTAACTGCCGTGCCGCACTGACCACACCATAACCGGATACCGACGGCGCCAGCTGGCTGGTTGTCAGTGGTTGCAGGGCAACGGAGACCGCGATTTCTTGTGGTGGTTGTTGCTCCGGTCCGGGGGCCAGAGTTTTGGCGATAATTAATATCAACAGTCCGCCGACGGCCAGTAATGGCAACGCCAGCCTGGAGCTGAGCCAGCCAGCCGTTGTTTCATTTCCGGGTGTCATGCTGTTTCTCCGCCGGGGGCGAGCCCCTGAGTTAATACCAGAGTCAGGTGGTGTTTCCATTCGTCGCTGACGATGGTGTTGCGATCAATGTTCAGCACCTGTGACATCACAGGCTCAGCCAGTAACGGAAAAACCACCAGGCTCATCAGACTGGCCACCATATAACCGGGGTTCAGATCGGCACGTAACACTCCCTGACGGATCAGTTGCTGAAATAACGCCAGCAAACCCTGTTTCAGGCGATCAGGAATGGCCTGCATAAAACCGTTACGTAATGCCGACTGCTGGCTTAACACTTCATCCTGTAACAGCCGCACCAGCCAGGGCTCGGAGGCCATCAGCTCAACCAGATTATCGACCAGCAAGCCGATGGCCTGGTCTGGCTGCGCCTGAATGCGCAGGCCCAGCTGTTGCAGCCGTTGCTGGCGCTGTTCGCCGCTGTGTTGCAGCAGATCGAGGAATAAGCCTTCTTTGCTGCCAAAGTAATAACTCACCATCGCCGATTGAGTACCGGCTTGCTGAGCCAGCTCACGGATACTGATAGAGCGATAAGGCTTCTGTTCCAGCAGCTGTTGGGCTGCCAGGCGTAGCGCCTGTTTGCTGGCTTGCTGACGAGCCGGATCTCTGGGTCTGCCGCGTGACATAACGATCTTTTCTTATTGGTTAATCAGTTGATTAATAAAATAGGCGTTAGCTGCTGCAAAGGCAATCATTATTTGTTTTCCGCTCCCCGGTGTGCCGTTACCCGCTGGCTTCAGCGACCCAGCAGCTGGCGGTAAAAGGTACTGACCAGATCAGCATAGTCGCGCACTAATGCGGCGCGGTTTATCAGGCTTTGCTGAAACAAGCTGTTATTGGGGTAGTGGTTGGCGGTAATAGCACTGTAGCTTTGTAATACCGGTAATGCCTGATCGAGGTGGCGTTTCTGACGGGCCAGGTTGGCGTGTTGTTGTGTAACCTCTGCGGGATAGTTCTGCTGCAACTGCTGCAGCGCAATTTTATGGTTCAGCAACAGCAGCAGCTGATCGGAATGAGTGTTGTGGCCGGAGTGCTCGGCGTGGTTTTTTTCTGCGTCGTTTTCTCCGGCGTCGCTGGGCGTGGTTGCCGGAACGTCTGCGGCCACGACAGGCGACAGCAGGATCAGGGCGAACAGGGTTAATCGTTTCATGGCGGCAACCGGTGTTATTTTTTCTCAGTGTACTGACAGATATTGTCAGTCACAATCCATATACTGGCGCGATAACAGGATGGAGAACAGCGATGGCTGAGGCATTAAAAGATCAGTACGGCCCGGAAGTGGTTGACTGGCTGGCGCAACAGATCTGCCAGGTTTATCCGGCATTTAATGCGTCACAATATCGTCAGGCGGTGTTGCCCGGGTTTGACTCGCTGGAATTAATGGCGCGTGGTAAACACATGGCGCAACAGCTGCACCATTTTTTGCCACATGATTACCCGCGGGCAATGGATATTCTGGTGCGCTCCATGGGAGTGAAATTACAGGACAGCCGCAGTTTCAGTATGTCGGCATTTTATTATCTGCCGCACAGCTTTTATATCAGTGAATTCGGGCTGGATGATTTTGAACCGTCCATGGCAGCCATGTACCAACTGACGCAACGTTTTACGGCAGAATTCTGTATCCGGCCATTTCTGCTGCGTTATCCACAACAAACCCTGGCACGCTTGCACCAATGGCTGACGGATCCGAATGAGCACGTGCGGCGGTTGGTATCGGAAGGGACACGGCCACGGCTACCCTGGGGAATGGCATTAAAACCGTTTAAGCAGGACCCGGCTGCGGTGTTACCTTTGCTGGAACAATTAAAAGACGACGAGTCTTTGTATGTCCGTCGTTCGGTCGCCAATAATCTCAACGATATTGGTAAAGATAACCTGGCAATATTATGTGACGTTTGCCGGCGCTGGTTAACGGATGCTGATGACAACCGCCGCTGGCTGATTAATCATGCATTACGCTCGGCCATTAAACGGGCAGAGCCGGAAGCTCTGGCGGTGTTAGGTTATGGTCGCGATATCGATGTGGCGATCGACGCAGTGTCTATCAGTCCGCAGCAGGCACGCCGGGGAGACCAGCTGACGCTGCAGTTTTGTCTGACGAATCGGGCGGCTGCAGCACAGCCACTGCTGGTGGATCTGGTCGTCGATTATGTCAAGGCTAATGGCCGTATAGGGGCAAAAGTGTTTAAGTTAAAAACACTGCAGCTGGATGGCGGTGAAAGCGTGCTGCTTAGCAAACGTGTATCGCTGAAAAATATGTCCACCCGTAAACATTATGCTGGCCGCCATGTTGTGCATGTGTTGATTAATGGTGTGTCATCGGAACTGGGTCAGTTTCAGCTGCAGATCGATTGAGTTAACATGGTTGTCAATAAATCCCGGTGGCAGGTAACAGCAAGATGGCGTTGGATACAACCGAACTGAATACGATTAAAACCCTGCAGCAGGCGTTGACGACATTCCCGCAAACGGACTATGAGCGCAACGAAAATATCCGGTTATTACAGCAGGCCAGCCCGTGGTTTTCACGCATCAGTGAATTAATGCAGGCCACCGGGCTGGAGCGTAACAGCGTTGCTGACCGGTTGCAGTATGACTTGCGCAGCACTGTTTTTTACGCCGTTAAAGATTTGTTGCAATACGAAACCCGCGACAGTCGTCGTTTATTAGACGACCTGTTTGACGGCATGCCGGCATTGTCGCTGGCGGATTATGAAATCTCACTGGTTTGTCAGGCTCATCAGGGCTGGTTTATTCCGTTATTGCGTCAGCAGTTACTGGATATTGTCAGCCAGGCGACGAACCGCAGCCGCATTTCTTACCAGTTATATCTGACCTACCCCGATCTGAAGAAACTGGCGACGGACTTACCTGAGCTGGCCAGCGAATTGTTACCGCTGATCTTTACCGGTCAGTGGGGCATCGGCTACCGGGCCGCGGTGGCACGCCAGCTGTACGACCAGCAACTGGCAGCGGCGGCACTGCAACCGGCGGTTAACATCTGGCAGGCCCTGGAAGCGATGGCCCTGGACGATCAGGTATTGCAGGATGAGGCCGCTCATGGCGCTGTTATTGAGTGGACACAGCATCAGGTACAGGCCCGGCTGGGCAGTGAACGCGGGCCGGAAATCCAGCAGCTGGAGCCGTTTCTGCAACAACAGGCGTTGGCATTTCCTGATTCCCGGCTGGCAGCGTTTGTCAGTAATAAATGGCAGGGCAGTGACTGGAAAGAGCAGCGTCTGGTTTGCCACAATGGCTGGAAATTTCTGCTGCGTCGCTGGCCTTATTACGACGCCTGTAATATCTGGATTGACGGTGGCGAAGTGCGCCGTGATGAGGTGGTCGCCAGTTATCCGCAGCAGCAACAGTGGTTGTGTGAACAACTGGAGGCGCTGGCAGCGGGCCAGTGGCATGTCAGCTGGGTGATTAATTTTCATTTTTACGGTGAAGCGGCTTTGCAACAGTTGCTACAGCGTATCGAGGCGCTGGGAGTAGCCGAGCGTCAGACAGAAGGCTGTCACAGCAAACATAAAATGCCCTGAGATTGTTCACGCAGCGCTAAAGTTCCGTATATCCATGCCGTAATAACAATAAACCCGCTGTCAGTATGCGGGCAATCAGGCAGAGGATTTTCAATGGCGGGTTTATCAGTACGTGGAAAGTTTGTTTTATTGTTGCTGACGATACTGGTGATTTTTTTGCTGGCGGTGGTGAGTATTCGCCAGGCGGGCAATCAGGTTGCCGGGCAATACCAGCAGTTCTACCAGCAACATTTTCTGGTAACCCAGCAGTTTGAGCAGATTAAAGCCCTGCAAGTGGACATCGCACTGAATATCCGTGGTTTGCAGATTGCGTATTTATTAAACCTGAGCGATCAGACCCGCAGTTATCTGCAACAGATTGATGACAATTATCGTCGCACTCCACAATTGCTGCAGCAGCTGGAAAACAGTTACAGCGGTGCGCCACAGGATTACCAGCAGTTGCGCCGCTTAACGACCGCTTTCCAGCAGCGCGCCCGGGCATTTGTCAGTGCCATGGAGCAGGCCAGCGATCACAAAGCCCCGTATGCTGTGTTTCAGGGATTTATTCAGGCCCATCAGCAACTGATTGTTTTCCTCGATCAGTTCAGCGAAAAAACCCGCCAGGCGGCGGCCGACAGTCAGCAACAAACAGCGTCGATCATTCATCGCGCCGGTATCACATTTTATCTGTCACTGGGGGTGGCCTTGCTGGTGGCGGTTGTACTGGGCGGCTGGATTTCCGGCCATTTTATTCAGCGTATCCGTACCGTGCAGCAGGCCTCTGAGCGGCTGGCAAAAGGCAGCCTGGGGGTACGGGCTGAGTTGCAGGGAAGTGATGAACTGGCACGTCTGGGCCTGGCACTCAGTGACACTGCTGTGTATCTGAGCCAGGTGGTGCAGGATATCAAGCAGTCTGCCAACCTGGTTGGTGATAACAGCGTGGCGGTGCTGCAATCCAACCAGCGGGTACAGCAGGTGGTTGAACAGGTCGGGAATCACATTATTCAGGTGGTGACCGCTATTGAAGAAATGTCAGCCACCGCCAGAACCATTGCCGCGAATACCAATGATACCGCCAGCGCTACGCGCGATATTGCACTGCGCGCCGGTGAGGGGTTGTCGTCGTCACAACAGACGGTGGAGTCGATTCGTTCGCTGGTGGCCTCGCTGGCTGATACCAGTAATGTCATTGGCCAGTTGCGTCAGGAAACCGCTAATATCGAACAGATACTGGATGTTATCCGCGCTATTGCAGAACAAACCAATTTATTGGCGTTAAACGCAGCCATTGAAGCGGCCCGGGCGGGGGAGCAGGGAAGAGGTTTTGCCGTTGTTGCCGATGAAGTGCGCACCCTGGCACAACGCTCTCAGGATTCCGTCAACGAAATTGAAACCCTGCTGAATAATCTCAACCAGGCCAGTGAGCAGGCCGTAGGGCGGATGGCTGACAGTTCTGCCATTGCCGATTCAGCCTGTAGTCAGGTGGAAGATAATAACCAGATGATTGAGCAGGTGTTGCAGCAGGTTGAACGGGTAAACGAACAAACGCAACAAATTGCCACGGCTGCTGAGGAGCAGAGTATGGTGGCCCATGACATCAGCCAGAATGTGCATCAGGTGCAAAGCCTGACGAGCGAAACAGCGGATATTGTGGCGTCAACCAAGGATGCCAGCCAACGTATGAATGATGCCAGTGAGCAGGTAATCAGCCGGCTGGAATATTTCACTGATCAGAGCTGAGTAATGAATGGCGGGTTTGTGACAGCGGACATTGTGTTCCGCTGGTAAGCGGAGTAATGTTGCCTTTTAATTATTGACTCCTCTAACATTATGCGCCCGCAGTTACGTGATAAAATCCGCCAGGTCTGTGAACAGAAAATCGCCCGGAAGGGGGAGCAGGTCGGGTTATCTTTTTATGCCTTTTTTGCCAACAAAAATGACGATCCGGAGCTGCTGATGGAAGCGGCCAGCTGGTGGATCCAGACCCATCAGCTGGATCACTTCGAAAAAGCCCGGAAAATCCTCAATATGATTGACGCCGGAGCCTGAGATGAAACATCTGCTGTTTTTAATGGCCGGTGTGTTGTGTGGTGGGCTGGCACATTACCTGTACTTTTACAGTACCGACCATGGCCCGCTGGTGGATCGCGGGGTTATTAATGCGCTGGTACAACACGCCGATCATCCTATCAGCGAGGCGAATAATGGCTGTCGCCTGCCACGTTTTAAAACCGTTGGTTCGGTGCTGGCCGACCTGGTGGCAGAAAACAGCCGCAATAATTACAACGCGCTGATGGCGGGTTGTATTAACCAGGTCTGTTCGTTATCACTGAGTTATTGCAAGCCCTGGCAACACCAGGAATGTAATCAGGTATTTCTGCAATACCGCCAGGATGAACAGGGGCGGGTCATTACGGAATCGTTCCATTGTTTTGATATGCCCTGAACGCCCGGTTGTGGCTGAAGCTTCCCCATTGCCTCTGTGATTGCCAGAGAGGTAATGCATTTTCTGAGATTGATACATGGCTATTCTTGATATTCTGACCGCACCAGACCCTCGTCTGAAACAACCGGCTGAGCCGGTTACTGATGTTGCGGCAATACAATCGCTGATCGACGATATGCTCGATACGCTGTACGCCACCAGCCATGGTATTGGCCTGGCGGCTACTCAGGTTGGTCGCTCTGAAGCGCTGGTGATTATCGATATTTCGGAGCAGCGTAACGAACCGCTGATTTTAATAAACCCGGAAATTGTGTCCGGCTCGGATCGTGTTACCGGTCAGGAAGGATGTTTGTCGATGCCCGATTATTACGCCGATGTAGAACGTTATCGCCAGGTCACGGTGACGGCGCTGGATCGTCATGGAGAACAACAAACCATTCAGAGTGATGATTTTCTGGCGGTGGTGATGCAACATGAAATTGATCATCTGGCCGGTAATCTGTTTATTGATTACCTGTCGCCGCTAAAGCGCAATATGGCGTTAAAAAAAGCCGCCAAAGCCGCGCGCCAACGATAAGGAGAGAGTCATGAGCTACCCGATTGAAGGTTCCTGCCAGTGTGGTGGTGTGCGTTATAAATTATTAGCGGCACCACAAATGGTGGTGGCCTGTCATTGCAAAGAATGTCAGAAGTTATCGACCAGTGCTTTCAGTATTACCGCTGTGGTGAAACGTGACGATGTCGAATTTTATGGTGATATGCAAAGCTGGAGTCGTCTGGCTGACAGCGGCAATGTGAATGCCGCGCAGTTTTGTCCAACCTGTGGTAACCGTATTTATCATTACAATCCGGATGAACCGGAAATCGTTAAACTGAAACCGGCCAATTTATCCGATACCCGCATTATTCAGCCGGTTGCGCATGTCTGGGTCAGCGAAAAACAGGACTGGTTTGATATTCCGCCGGGTGTGGCGGTGTACGACAAACAGCCCTGATGACAGCGTCAGTCGTAATAACGCGTCAGCGTGACTTCCTGCCAGCAGCTGTTATTACCGGCCAGTGCCCCGGCCGGCAGGCTGATTAATAAACCGCCCTGGCTGAGGTGCAACAGATGCATCAGTGGCTGGTGACCGTCGGGTAATAAATCGCGCATGTTGTCATCCGTTTGTGGTAATAACCCCAGCGGCTGGCGGAAAAAGCGCCAGGGCTTCAATACGGCATTTTGATAATAACGCCTGGTCGAATTTCTGCTGGTAATAGCGGCTGTCAGCAACGCCGTCCTCTGTGCCACAGCGTTGTTCGGTTGCGCTCATGACGGCCAGGTACGGTGTCACCTGACAACAGCATTGTATTGGTGCTGGCTTAAAGCACAAGTTTTGTGGCTTACAGGGTATTTAATAACGTCGTCAGTGTGGTTTGCAGACGACCGCGATCAAGTGGCTGCTGATAATAAAAAACCTGTTGCACCTGTTCGGCCAGTGACTCCAGGCCGCTGGCCTGCGGGTGTTGTTGCTGCAACCGGGCAATCCACTGCTCAAGCGGCTGGCCGGGCAGACGGGGTGTCTGATAACACATCAGTTGCAGCTGGCTGAGGCAGTATTTCAGCACCCTGGTGGCATCGTCCTGTGCCTCCGGCCGGAAGCGACGTAACCGCCAGCGGCCGACGGCGGCCAGTACGGGAGGTTGCCACCAGCGCCGGCTCAGCCAGCCAGCCAGCGTCAGCAAGGCGAGGATACACAGTGGCCATAACAGCAGCTGCAGCAGCGCGACCAGGCTGATCAGCAGGGTGTATAAGATATTCCAGATCCGGCTGAGCCAGGCACTGAGGCTGAATTCTCCGTTGTGATTTACTTCATCCAGCCGGATCAGTTGTTGTGCATATTGCTGAATCTGTTCAGCACTCGAGTAAGAGTGGCTGCGTTGTGGAAGCTGATAAAACGCGGTGGGTTCAAACGTCAGCCAGCGGTTATCGATCCAGGCTTCGACCCAGGCGTGGCCATCAATGGCACGGATTTCAAAATAGCCGGTCAGTGGGTTACGGCTGGTAGCGCTGAAACCGGTCACCAGCCGTGCCGGAATATCCAGGCTGCGTAACATCATCACCATGGCACTGGCAAAATATTCACAGTGGCCTTGTTGGGTTTCAAATAAAAAACGGCTTAGTGGTGTACGTCCCTGGGAGTCGAGAATGGCGTTAAAGTCGTACTGATATTGGCTGCGCAGGTGTTGCTCCAGCAGCAGGGCCTGGCTGAACGGGTCGTGCGCCTGCTGTGTGGTGGTACGCGCCAGCTGGGTGATGCGTGGGTCAAAATCGGTTGGTAGCTGGCGGTCCTGCGGGGTGGGTCGCGGGGCGTGAGAAATGGGCCGGTTATCCAGAGTGTGCAGCTGCGATAATACGGTATAGCGGGTGCCGGGTTGTAACGCGCCGGGCAGCAGTGGCTGGTCAAACTGGTCCAGTGCAATGGCACTGGCCGGTAGCCACAGGCTGACCGGATCGGCGGCGACTGGCAGCCAGGCGGGCAGTGGCGCTTCAATCTGAATAATGTGCTGAAAATTGCCCGCTTTATCATCCTGTAAACGGAATTTTCCGGATGGTCCGGCCGATAACTTACGCGAAATATCCTCGTTGGCCGTGCTCCAGCTGAGACCATCGAAATGGTCAAAGGTGCGGACTTTTAAATAACCACCATGACTGGCCTGCATACGGGCCACGATGGCAAACAGGTCGATGGCGCCGCCGCGGGATGGGTCGCGGATATCAAATTGTTCGTTAAAGCCCGGGTAGCGGTAACTGGGGTCGCCGTCGGGCGTCTCAGCCCGTGACAGCTGAGTGATTTGTTGCAGCTGCTGATTCTTTTGTTCCCGGGCCTGATCAAGGTCACCGGGACGGCTGTGTTCTGCGGCTGGCTGTGATGTTGATGGTGACCCGGAGCGGGCTTCTTTCTGCCACTGCTGGTTATGGTAAAAGTCGCTGGCGGATGCCTGCTGGGCACCCCAGTTAAGCGCCGGTAAGCGCGGGATTAACAGGTAAATGACAAACGCCAGTGCGACGGTAACCGCCGCCAACTGTAGTCGTTGCCGGTGACCGGGACCCGTTACCGGTTGCCCGGTGTTATCCTGATCGAGCCAGGCCTCTGTCAGAGCAAAAGCGGCGAACACCACATACAGCGCCATTAATAATAAATAGTGGCCACTGTGTGCTTCGGCGGCACCGATTAATAAAAAAACAAAGCTGATCAGCTGGGCCAGATAAAACTTACGGTAGCTGTTCATCTGGGTGTTTAACGCCAGCGTAGCGAACAACAATAACAGCGTCAGTGCCGGCATCAGGCCGCTGACAAACAGCAATACGATAAATACGGCGATACCGAGAGCCGCCAGGCCATCGGCCAGGGGTTTGTTGTCCAGTGGTTGCTGGCGTGCCTTCCAGCCCAGTCGCAGGGTGATATAGCTGGCCGGCAGGGTCACTAAGGCGGCCAGCCAGCCCAGTGCCGGTGTCAGCAGAGCGGCAATCGCACCACCACTGGCACAGGCCAGTTGCAGGGCAAACCAGAAAAATGTCTGTTGGCGATTAATCATGCGTTCCACACCTGGGCGATATTCGATAAACGATGTAACTGCAGTTGCAAACAGTGTGGGTTGAGCGAACGCCAGCCTTCCGCATAACTGGCCATCGGAGTGATAAAACTCTGCTGGTTAAACACGATGTCGATATGCCCCGCCGGTGGCTGGCAATCGAGTGTCTGGCCACTGTGGCGTACTGTGATCAGCACCGGGTTATCGCTGCTGCGGTTAAGTGTTTGCTGCAGCAGTTGCGAATACTCCAGCTCGCCATCGTCCTGCACCGCGGCCAGTGCTGAAAATACGGGCTGTAAATCCTGCTTGCCCGGCTCAACCGTCAGTTGCAGTGGCTGTTGGCAACCGACCACCAGCTGCAGCCGTAACTGTTGTTGCTGGGCAAACTGCACTAACGATGCGGCGATACTGAGGGCGTATTCAAAGCTGTTGTCGCTGCCCTGGCCGATTGCGCTGTTGCGCTGAGCGTCGATCACAACCAACCAGCAGGGGGTGTCGTAACTGTGATATTCACGTACCACCAGCTGTTGCTGGCGGGCGCTGGCACTCCAGTGTACGTGTTTCAGCGAATCGCCCGGACGTAGTGGCCGTACCCCGGAATATTCGCTCTGAGCCTGACGTTGCAGGCAGGAGTCCGAGCCTTCCGGCAGTGGGTTCTGGCTGCCGGGTTGTGGCAGGGTGTGAATATCAAAGCGGGCAGGCTGAATTTCAATCTGACAGGGTTCACTGCGGGCGCTGATGGGCCTGTCAAGCAGGCCAAACGGCCAGCCACTGGCGATCTGGCTGGGCGCCAGCTGAAAGATGCCGCGCTGGCTGGCCGGGTAGGATAAACAACAGCTGTGTTGTGGTTCTATCCGGGCCAGGAAATGGCTGCCTGAGTGGTCGCCAATGTGTTCACTCAGGGTGACAAAATACCCGGGTTGTGGGGTGACAAAGGTATATTGCAGCTGGATTAACTGACCGACCTGTGTCTGCCCCAGTTGCTGGCGGCGGATGTGTAACTGGCGCAGGTTGAGCCAGGGAGCAATCCAGCTGATCGTCAGTAATGCCAGTAATAACGCAACCAGGCCATACAATAAGGCGATGCCACGGTTCCAGGCGATCAGAAAACACACCAGTACCAGCAGCCATAACAAGCGGTGACCGTTGACATAACGGCTAAGCCAGCGCGCCAGGGGTTGTATCCGGGCTTCCAGCGCGGCCGTCCGGCTCATGACTTCTGGTCCGGAAAATCCGGTTGTGGCGTGCTGTCGAGAATTTCCTGCCAGAAGCCCTGCTGAGCGGCGGCGGATGACTGATAACGGTTGTTATCCCGCCAGACGATACGGTGGCCCAGAACCGGCTCCAGCAGGTCCGGAATCAGAGCCGGAGTCACCGCCGCCTGGCCCTGCAATAACGCCATTGCCCGGGCGGCACGCATCAGTGCCAGCGAACCACGCGGGCTGGCGCCCAGGCGCACCTGAGGGTGTTGCCGGGTGGCGCGTACCAGCTGGCTGATGTAGCCCGCCATCGCGGCGGACAGGGTGATTTTGTCGCACTGTTGCTGCAGTGCTCGCAGACTTCTGTCGTTCAGAACGGCTTTCAGTTGTTGCAGCGGATGGCCCGTCAGTTGCGCCAGCATCAGCGCTACTTCCTGCTGTTCATCTGGGTAGCCAAGGCTGAGGCGGATAAAAAAGCGGTCCAGCTGGGCTTCCGGTAACGGAAACGTGCCACTGAACTCCACCGGATTCTGGGTGGCAATCACCATAAAAGGCTGAGGCAGTTTGTAGGTTTTACGATCGACACTGACGGTGCCTTCGGCCATGGCTTCCAGCAAGGCTGACTGGGTTCTGGGGGTGGCGCGGTTGATTTCATCGGCCAGCAGAATGTTGCTGAACACCGGGCCGGGGATAAAGTGGAAATCGTGTTCTTCGCTGTTATACACACTGATGCCAGTGATATCTGACGGCATCAGATCCGGCGTACATTGCACCCGTTTCATGGATAATCCCAGCGTCTGGCTGAGTGCCCGCGCCAGGGTGGTTTTACCCAGGCCGGGGGCATCTTCCAGCAACAGATGACCACCACACAACAGATTTACCAGCACCAGCTGCAGCTTATCGGGCCGGGTCTGAATGGCCTGGGCAAGTTGTTTTTGCAGATGTTGTAACGCCTGACGGCTTTTTTGTTGTGCGCTGCTCTGGCTGCCGGACATGGTCTTTCCCTGTGGTAAAAGCGGCGCTCAGTATGCCAGCGAGACGGCGGCGACTGAAGGGCTCAGCCGCGCCGTTTGTGGCGACTCTGTCGGATCCGGTCTCAGCGTTTCAGTAAGCGGGCATAAAACATACAGTCTGCGTCTTCCAGTGGTGCGCCGAGCATACATTGTTCATCCAGTGTGAAATCCGGATTGTGCTGCAGGAAGGTGTCGACTTGTTGTTCGTTTTCGCTCAGTTGCCAGCTGCAGGTGGCGTAGACCAGCACCCCGCCGGGGCGCAAAGCGGCACTGGCGTGTTGCAGCAATTGTTGTTGCAGAATCTGTAATTGTTGGCTGTCGCTTGCTGAAAAACGCCAGCGTGCATCCGGGTTGCGGCGCCAGGTGCCGGCGGCGGTGCAGGGCGCATCCACCAGTATCCGGTCGAAGCCGTGTTGTTTGCGGATTTCTGCCGGCAGTTTTAACGGTTGTTCGCCGTCCCAGCAGAACTGGCGGATATTCTGAAGCTGCGCCCGTTTGGCGCGGCGCTTTAATTCATCCAGTTTGTATTGCTGAATATCGGTGGCGGTGACCGAACCTTTGCCATTCAGGGCGCTGGCCAGTGCCAGGCTTTTACCACCGGCGCCGGCGCAGGCATCCCAGATTTTATCACCCGGGCGGGCACCAACGGCGGCAGCAATTTGTTGGCTGGCGAGGTCCTGAATTTCGATCTCACCCTGCTGGTATTGGCTGCTGCTTTGTACCGCTTTACCACCAAAAGCGGCCAGCACTTCACTGCCGTTGATGTGTTTTAACTGCGCATCCACACCCTGTTCATTCAGTGACTGTTCCAGTTCGGCTAGATTGGTACCGGCCTTGGCGCGCAACCAGAGTGGTGGGAAATCGCATTGTTTTTTAATAAAACTCTGCAGCTGTTTGTCGCTCCAGCCACTCTGTTGGGCACGCTGTTGTAACAGCGCTAACCATTGTGGCCGGATGCCATGCCACAGGCACCACAAGGGTGACAGAGGTTGTTCCAGAGCCTGTTGTTTTAATGCCGTAAACAGGCGCTCACGATAGCTGGTATCGCGTAACTGATGGCGGCTTTTCAGCCACTGGCCATGGCCGCGTAAGCCAATCCAGTACCAAAAAGCATCACCACGGAGCTGGCCGGTCTGCCATTGCAAATCCCACTGTTGCCAGTCAATTTCGTCGTCCTGAAAAAACTGATCCTCCAGTGCCTGTGCCAGTTGCTGAAAACGGCTGGCCTGAATCATGGCGCTGTTTAACGCCCAGCGTTGTGCCGGGCTGAGTCCTTGCTGGCGGTTGTGGGCCTGTTTTAACCAGCGGTCGAGCGGCACCGGTTTATCCTGATTGGCGCCCAGCCAGCGCTGCCACAATGGCCCGAGGTCATCAAAACGTATTTCCGGGTTACGTGGCTGTGTGGCTGCCCGGCGCGGCTGACTGCGGCGCGGCTGACTGCGGCGTGCGGCCGTGGTGCGTTGTTTACGATTGGATTGTTTGGCTGACATAAGGTGTGGCAGGGCTCTTGTGGCTGGTAACGGTTAACAGGCTGGAAGGTGGCGGATTTTAGCAAACTGCAGCACAAATGGCTCTCTAAAGTCGTAGTGAGCAACACAGACAAAATATGCCCCCATCGTTATACTCGGCCTGTATTTAACCACTGCCAAGAGGACAACATGCAGAACGAATTCTGGCATGAACGTTGGGAAAAACAGCAGATCGGATTTCATCTGGATGAGGTGAATAAAGTGTTGCTGAAATATTGGCCGGCGATGCAGGCCAGCAGTGGCAGCCGTGTCTTGGTGCCTTTATGTGGCAAAACGCTGGATATCGTCTGGCTGCTGCAACAGGGCCATGCGGTAGTCGGGATTGAGCTGAGCGAAATTGCGCTGGACGAACTGGCAGCCATTATCAGTGCCGAGCTGCAGCTGGAAATCGACAAAAGCCGTGATGGTGATCAGGTGTTTTACCGCGCTGACAAGCTGCTGCTGATTGCCGGTGATTTTTTTGCTGTCCGACCACAACAACTGGGCAAGGTGGATGTGGTTTATGACCGTGCGGCGCTGGTCGCACTGCCAAAACCGATGCGTGATGATTATTGCCGTCATTTGTGGCAGCTGAGTCAGCAGGCGCCACAATTGCTGGTGACCTTTACCTACGATCAGCAACAGATGCCGGGGCCACCATTTGCGGTATTGCCACAGGAGGTTGAGCAGCAGTATCAGCCGTATTACCACGCCGAACTGCAGGAACAGCGCGAAATCATCGACACTGAACCCCGCTTTCGCGAACGGGGGGTAACGTCGTTTTTACAGGATGTGTTTATTCTGACACCGCGCTAATCCGCTCTACCGCGAGCACACAAATGCGGTTTGGGGCGGGATAATGCCAGCGGATGTTCAGGTCCCAGAATTGTGCACCGTAGTGGCGTTCTGGTGTCGGTTGCTGGTACGCCGGTTTCGGGTCCTGAGCCAGGCATTGCTGCACTAACGCCACGACATCCTGATTCAGACGGCTTGCCTGTTGCTGCGCCTGGTCTAGCGCCTGGGTTTGCCAGTTGACGTCAATCAATGTCGGGGCATCACTGGCGATCTGGTTGTGGGCTCCGTCTACGGCGTCGGCATAAGGCACGTAAGGTTTGATATCCAGAATCGGGGTGCCATCCAATAAATCCACGCCACTGACCCATAATGAGCAACCTTCTATTTTTTCCAGGGCGACGACGGATTGCCCCAGGCTGTTCGGACGATGGGTGGCACGACTGGCAAAAACGCCGATTTTTTCGTTACCCCCCAGCCGCGGTGGTCGCACCCGTAATGACGCCGGTTGTTGCCGGGATGAGGCTAACGCCTGATGAAACTGGAAAATCAGCCAGACATGGCTGACCTGCTGCAGGCCCTCAAGTGCCAGCGGAGAGTTGTAGGGGGGTAATAATTCGATCCGCGCCCGGGCGGCGGGTGCCAGCGCTGGCTGACGTGGAATGGCGAACTTCTCAGCAAACGGAGTGTGGGCAATGGCCACAGGGTGCAGCGTTATGGTCATAATCTGGCCGGGCAAAAGTCGCCAGAGTACCAAAAAGCCGCGGCCAGCCAAACCGCGGGTATGCCGGGAGAGGTTTAAAACAGGTCGATTTCTGTTTCTTCGTCACTGCTGCCGGTTTCAAAGCGCAGTTTTTCATCGGTCAGCTGATCGACCAGGCTGATCAGCTCGGTACTGTGTTGTTCCAGGTTGTGGAACCCCTGCTGGACTTTGCCGTGTACCCGGATATTTTTCCGCCAGTCCTGAGCTTCAACCAGATCCAGAATTTCATGCATTTCACGATGCAACTCCTGATGCACCGGATCAATCCGGGGGTAGGTCGGCAAATGACTGAATAACTGGCGGCCGATGCCGTGATCGTACCACTGGCCAAAGCGGCACTGCTGATGGTTGAGTGCAACCGCCTGCCAGGCGTCAGAGTCATGGCCTTTTTCCATCGCCTGGTAACCGTTTTGTACGTAAATCATGTGGTCCACTTTAATGAGCGAGGCAAAACTGACGATCTGGGAATAATTCACCCGCTCGTAGGTTTGTTGAGCGATGTGTGCCAGTTCGGTAAAAGACTGCTCAAAGGCCGCCGTGGCCTGGCGGGCGGTCGCGGCCAGCTGCACCATCTCTCCGGCCTGTTGCGCCATGGTGTTACTCGACTGAGTAAATTCGGCAATCATCTGGCTGATATCAGCCGTCGCTTTGCGGGTGTTTTCTGCCAGTGACCGTACTTCATCGGCAACCACGGCAAACCCACGTCCGGCTTCACCGGCACGGGCTGCTTCGATGGCAGCGTTCAGTGCCAGCAGGTTCGTTTGTTCGGCAATGCCATCAATCAGTTTCAGTACATCGGTAATCCGGTGG
The DNA here is from genome assembly GCF_042648445.1 of Bacterioplanoides pacificum. Classification (NCBI taxonomy): domain Bacteria; kingdom Pseudomonadati; phylum Pseudomonadota; class Gammaproteobacteria; order Oceanospirillales; family Oceanospirillaceae; genus Bacterioplanoides; species Bacterioplanoides pacificum. The sequence goes on along the minus strand of NZ_JBHRYB010000013.1, from coordinate 414,348 downwards.
GTGTGGTGTTGCAGGCCATCGGCGGTGGTGTGAATGACTTCGGTCATATCGCTTTGTTGCTGCAGATTTTCGCTGACCTGGTTAATTTCCTGCAAGGCATCGGTCGACAGCGAAACGCCACGGCGGGAAATGGTTTCTACCTGCTGCATTTCACCGGAAACCTTGCTCAGGTCATCCTGATTGCGTTTCAGGTTGGTCAGCAGGCTTTCGGTTTTTACCCGGCTGATATTGGCTTCCAGCTCCTGGCAGTGAGATAAAAAGTAGGCGTGTTCCATGGCGTTAAACGCTTCACCAATTTTATCCAGTGAGGTTTTAAAGTCCCCCTGCATGCCCTGGCTCAATGGTTTGCGGTAAAAGCGATCCTTACTGGCTTCGCGGAAAGACGATTCCACTTCGCGGATATAGGTTTCCACCTGGTCAAGCAGGGCATTGATGGAATATTTCAGCGATGACAACACGGTATCGTCGCGGAAGCGAATCAGGCGGTGTTGTAAATCGCCGGCGGCGGCACGCGCCAGTACCTGCTGAATCCGGCGTTCAGCGTGTTTCAGGTATTTCTGTTGCCAATAACGCAGCAACGCGACCGTCAGTAATAACACCACTGAGGTGATGATCGCTGCCACTGATGCATCGCTGATGCTGAGGATGATAATGCTGGTGGCCCAGGCGCCTAAGCCGATGCGGTTCAGGCTGCGTGGATCAGAGCGATAAAGCGAATTCAGCATAGGTGGTGAACTCCTTATTAATCGCCTGCCACAGCAGAGCGGATGACATGGGGATTTGTTGTTCTGGCGGTACTGCCTGTTCGGCTTCTGTCATACGTTGATATAACGGTTCGATCAGGGCGACGGCTTGTGGTGACGGGCAGCGGCGCGAGGATAAATAGCCGCGCAACTCATCGTGCTCGTAAATCGGAGCCACGGAAGCAAAGGTCCAGTAATAACCACCCTGTTTGCAGCGGTTTTTAATGTAGCCAAAAAACTCTTCACCTTGTTTCAGGTGTTCCCACATCAGGTAATACACGGCCCGGGGCATATCCGGGTGGCGAATAATATTGTGTGGCTGGCCTAACAGTTCGGTTTCGGAATAACCGGAATAGCGGCAAAACAAATCGTTGGCGTAGGTAATATGACTGTCGCGATTGGTTTTCGATACGATCAGATCATTACAGCCAATTTTAATTTCCTCACCTGCCGCAGGCTGGCTGATTGCAGTAGCCAATTGCATAAATGCACCGGTAATTACACAACACACAATCAGTATAGAAAGGAATCCGGAGCTTGCCCGTCACAGTGAATGTGACGGGCAGTCAATAACGTGAATCGTTGCTGCCATTATTGGCGCAGAGGTGGTTATTGAATTGCACTGATAAAACGGTGGTAACGATCAGCGGTTTGTTCGGGGATTTCCACCATCGGCAAGTGGCCGATGCCATCGTAAATCTGTACCTCGGCATGGGGGATAAACTGTTTAAACACGCCAACGGCAGACACGTCCAGTACCCGGTCCTGGGCGCCCCAGATAATCAGTGTTGGCATACTGACCTGGTCACTCAGTTGTTGCTCAAAACCACTTTGTTCCAGACGTTCCCGGGTTGCCAGCATGTCGTCAAAAATAGCCCGGTTAATGTCGACCCGGGCCAGGGTTTTACGCATCAGTGCCGGGCGTAGTGGCCAGGGGAAGGGAGGGGCCTTTTCCATCACAAAATCCATGCGGTATTCAAAGCTGGCTTCATCGGTGGCAATCAGCGGGTTCTGGCCTTGTGCCAGTGCCTGCATGTATTCGCTTGGGTTTGGTGCATCCACCCCGGCCGCATCAATTAAGGTCAGGCTCTCGATCTGTTGCGGATAACGGCTGCTGTAAATGGCGCTGATGGCACCCCCCATCGAGTTGCCGGCGATATGAAAACGCTGAATGCCCAGGTTATTCATCAGCTGGTGCAGGCGTTCGGTCTGGCGAATCAGGTCGTAATTCTGATCGGCCGGAGCCGGAGTATCACCATGTCCCGCCAGGTCTGGCACAATCAGGCGGTAATGGTCCGGCAGTTCATAAGCAAATTTAACCCAGGTGTCTTTATTGGCAGAAAACCCGTGCAGCAATAATAACACCGGACCACTGCCAGGACGCTCCAGATAACTCATGGTGACATCGTCCAGCTGGCTTTGGCCGGGTTTGAGATCTGCGGCATCGCGCGCCATTTCTACTGCGGTTTGCAGCAGGCTGTCCTGTTGGCTCTGGGTACAGGCTGAGAGTGTAAGAGTGACAAACAAGCCGATTAAGCCGCGGTAAATAACGTGCATAGGGTTCCCTTGGTTATTGGCGTTCGGATAACTGCAGCAATTCGGCCAGCTGACAGCCGGCTTCCAGTGCCGCTTCTATATCCTCTACGGCCAGCCGGTGAGCGGGCCGGTAAAGCAGCAGAATGCCATTACTGAATTCGATGTGAAGGTGGGGATGTGCCAAAAGCCAGTGTTGCACCTGTGGGGTTAATAACGCCGTCAGCCTGGCCGGATGTTGAGCAAACAGCTGCCGTGAATGTAACGCCGGCGGATATTGCCCCTGGCTCAGACGCAGCAGCGGCGCATTGTCGGCAAACACATCGGCGTGTAACCAGGCGTGTGGCTGGATGCGGAAGCAACCACAATTCAATGAACAGGCGAATAACATCAGCGTCTGGTTGTGGGTGCCTTTATCACTGACCAGGCCATAGTCAAATACGTTAAGCCGGCGCTGAGTGAGCGCCAGCGGCTGCTGTTGGAAATGACTCGTCTGGGGCTGATAACTGCCTTCCAGCAGGTGGCGGAAATAACGCATCTGGCCAACGCTGAAGATCAGGAAACGGGCTTGCCGCAGCGGTTGACTGAGTGACGCAAAAGGGCGGTAACTCAGTGTCAGGCGGTCGGCGAGTTGTTGCAGCTGACCCGAACGCTGGTGACGTTGCAGCAATACCAAAGCGAGCAATAAAAAAACAATCAGCAGCAATACAATGAGACTTAGTATTAACGTCATAATGCTTTTTGCCCGGATAAAAAACGCTATTATCAGGCTTGCCGGGTCTGAGTTACAAATCCGGCCTGTTTAAAAGGAGAGAGTTTTGAGTTCTGTTGCTGCTGATGGGTCGAAGGGTGTGGTGTCAAAGGATGTAGTGTCAAACGATGCGGTGTTGTTTGACGAACTAAGTGCCGGTGCGGATTTTAAACTGGGGCTGATGACACTCAATGTCCCGGCGGCGATGAACGCGGTGGATCTGGATATGGTGAACCTGATCGATGACGGCATCAGGCGCTGGAATGAGGATCCGCAGATTGCCGCCATTATTATGCGTGGTGCTGGTGACAAAGCTTTTTGTGCCGGTGGTGACATCCGCAAGTTGTACACCAGCATGACCTGTGACGATGAGCGTCAGCGATTACAGTATGCGGATGACTTTTTCCGTGGTGAATATGCCAAAAACTATCGCCTGCACCAGATTACCAAACCACTGATTGCCTGGGGGCACGGTTTTGTAATGGGAGGAGGACTGGGGTTATTCATTGCGGCCAATCACCGGGTTGGCAGTGAATGCCTGAAGCTGGCCTGGCCGGAGGTTCGTATTGGTTTATATCCGGATGTGGCCGCCAGTTATTATTTGTCGCGCCTGCCTTATCCCGCCGGACACTGGATGGGGCTGACCGGCAGCCACATGAACACCACCGATTGCAAGCAGCTGGGGTTAATTCAGTACGCGCTGGAGCATAATCGCTGGCAGGACTTTATTCAGCGCATGCAACAGGCTCACTGGTGCACGAATAAAGCGGTTAATCATCAACAGGTGCGGCAGTTGTTAACCGAGCTGGATAGCGCCAGTGCCGGGCAGATGCCAGCCAGTGATATGCAGGCGGTGGCAGCGGAGCTGGATGAAATTTTTGCCAGTGACGATATTGCAGACATCTGTGCCCGTCTGAAACAACACAAAAGCCGTAATAAATGGCTTAAACAAGGCCAGCAGAACTTTAAAAAAGCCTGTCCGGCGACGGTTCATCTGATCATGGAGCAGATCCGCCGTGGCGCCACCATGAGTTTAAAAGAGGTCGTCAGCTGGGAGCTGATACTGGCCTATCAGGCGGTCCGTCATCCGGATTTTTCTGAAGGCGTCAGGGCCATGGTGGTGGATAAAGATTACAAACCCAAATGGCAGCATAAAAGCGTGGCAGCGGTACCGGACAGCTGGCTGAAACAACTGATGACCAGCCCCTGGCCGGCGGATCAGCATCCCTACCATGAGCTGTAATGGTTGGCCGTGTCATTAGCGGCTGTGCTGGTCAGGCGTGGGCGGCGCGGCTCTGCCAGGCCATCATCTTTTTCTGTACTTCATCGGTGGTCAGGCCCAGGCGCTCCAGTACTTTGCAATCCTGCCAGTCTTTACGCTGTTCGGATAAAAAATAGCAGGCGGCTGCAACCAGATCTGATATATCAGCCTGTTGTTTGCCGTTATGATTCATATTCTGATAGTTGTGCGGCACGGCACACAGCGACGGTGGAAAACACCAGTCGTCCAGCAGCTGCTCTGCCAGCAGCGCCTGATGTTGCTCCACCAGTGTCATGATCTGTGTTCGCGACAGCTCGATGTCGGTTTGCTCATCCAGCCAGCGTAAGATCGGTAACGCGCCAATTTTATGCAGCAGTCCGGCCAGGTAAGCACTACCGGGATTGATCGGATAGTTTGTCGCCATGACCAGACACAGATTCGCCACCCGGGTTGATTCTTCCCAGGTGTGTTCGATCAGGTCGCTGATTATTGCATGGCGGGCCCGGAATAACTGGCGCAACGCCAGGCTGATCGCCAGCTGGCTGCAATATCCAATACCAAATAAACCAATCGCGGTGCCCAGGTCCGTGACTTCCGTCGGACAGCCGACCAGCGGGCTGTTGGCGATTTTCACCAGATGGGCGGCGATGGCCGGGTCCTGTTCCACCAGTGCCGACAGGGAATCCGTGGTCAGGTTGTCACCCTGAGCCGCTTTTAACACCTTTTGTGCCAGTGATGGCAGGGTCGGCAACGGCAATTGGCCATTGTTGACCAGAGGGATTAACTGTTCGCTGAGTGGTTGCACTGGCATATCCGTATTCTCAAAAATAACCGGTGGTTAGCCGTTCATGGCGGCCTGAGTTGCGTCAACTTCGTCGCTGAGTGCTTCCAGCTGGGTAACTTCTTCATCACTGTCGAGTCCGAGGCGCCGGAACGATCCCAGCTGACTGCGGTCAACCCGGGCCAGTGGATGTTCAGTGTCGGCATAACTCTGAAAGGTGGCTACCTGTACCAGGTCGACGTAGCTGGGCTGAGTTGTCTGATATTGCTGATCTAGGTAATGGCGCGGCACTTCCACCAGATCGGCCGGAAAATCCCAGCTGCGCAGAATATAGGCACCCAAGGCCGGATGCAGACGTTCGATGACGTTGTCGAGTGACAGGCTGTCAGCTAACAGGCTATCGTGGTTCTCGGCATAAGCCAGAATCGGCAGAATCCCAATCTGGTGCACCAGTCCGGCCAGCATCGCCTGATCGGCCTGCAGCTGAGTGAAATGTTTAGCCAGTACCTGAGCTGTGGCGGCAATTTCCATCGCCTGCGACCAGCAGCGGCGCATACGTTTATCAATCATATCGTGGGTGGCCTGGAACATCTGTTCCATCGCCAGGCCAATGGCGAGGTTGGATGTGAAGTCGATGCCCAGCCGCGAGACGGCGGTGGTCAGGTCATTGACCGGCATGTTAGCGCGAATCAGCGGGCTATTGGTGACCTTGATAATGCGTGCGGTTAAGGCCGGATCCCGGGCGACAACGTCACATAAATCATCGATGGTGGCATTTGCATCTTCGGCGACTTCGCGGACTTTCAGGGCAATTTCCGGCAAGGTCGGAAGGACCAGTTCATCATTTTTGATTTTGCTGACGATGTCGTCTTTTACCTGTTTCGCCAGGTCGGTGGTCATAGGGCGCTCTCTTAAACTGTGCCAGAAAAACAGCGCCCGCCGTTGGCTCAGGCGCCGGAATTTGTTGTCTGCTCTTCAGTATAGGAAAGCTTTTGCACACTGGCTGAGAATTGCTGGTTTTCGGCGGTTTTTACCCGAACCTGTCGCAGCTCGTCATCGTCATTCAGCAGTGCCAGCCCCTGATTCTGCTGCCAGGCGGTAACTTCACCGAGGTTTTTGCCACTCTCGCTGGTAACCGTACAGAGCAGAGCCGGTGCCTGGCTGCCGCTGCTGCTGATGCGGAACAGGGCTTTTTTGGCTTTGCCCAGATATTGCAGCCGGGCAATAATCTCCTGGCCGGTATAACACCCTTTGCTGAAGCTGATACCCCCTTGCCGGTGCCAGTCGATATTTTGTGGAATCCAGTGTTCACGACTGTCGCCGGTTACCCAGATAATGCCCTGATTCAGATCCAGGCGGTTGTTGCGGTCACTGCAACACAAAGCGACATCCTGAAGTTGTGCCTCTGCGGCGTTTTTTTCCAGCCAGTATTCACGGCGGCCGTCGCCAAGTTCCAGCCGGGCGGTGCCGTCCTGCCACTGACATACGCGTCGCTGTGGCAGGCCCTGATTGTCGATACAGTCGGAGGCTGCGGTTTCAGCCGGCAGGTCGGCGATGATGGCATGAGTGGCGCTGAGGTCCTGCAACTCGGCTTTAAAAAACACCGCGTATTTCTGCAGGTGTTGTTGTAGCGGGGCCACCTGATCCTGTGGCAGGCGTAACCAGAAACCCTGTTCGTCACGGGCAATGATAAAATTTGCCACCATGCGCCCTTTGGCATTGCAGCAGGCGCCCAGCGTCCAGTGTTGCGCATCGAGCGCCACCACATCACAGGTCAGTTGCCCCTGTAATAACTTTTCACTGTCGGGCCCCTGCACCCGCAATAAACCAAACTGAGACAACCAGCTGCGCGCGGGCTGATCCGCTGCAACCGGGTTTTCGGGAACAAAATAACCGCGTTGATTCAGCTGAGAATCCGACAACAATGACATACAGACAACCGTACCGTGTAAACCGGCGGCCAGTGTAAAACATTCTGCGGCTGACGATAACGCCATAATAGGTATGGCTATTTGTGCCAGAGGCAGTGATATACTGTGACAGTTAACAGAAGGAGTCCGTTCGTGACCGATCAAACAAGCCCTGAAGCCATCGAAAATAAACGCACTGCCTGGCACAGCCGTCGCGGTATGCTGGAACTGGATGTGTTGTTGTTACCCTTTGCCGAACAGGCTTTTCCAGATCTGAGCCGGGAAGATAAAGACCGTTACCTGGCGTTACTGGATTGTGAAGATCCGGATTTATTTACCTGGTTTATGGAGCATCAGATTCCCGACGACCCGGAGATGGCGAAAATTGTCGCTATGGTGCAGGAGCATGCGCGCCAGCGCTGAGTGGCGTATAGCGCCGTCGCGTTCACAGCCCTGGCGTGATTACGGCGCGTTGCTGCTGTTATTACTGGCCGTTTATCTGCAGCTGCCATGGCATCCGCTGCTTTGCTTGTTAATTCTTGCGCCAGTTGCTGCCGTTGCCGGGCTGGTATTACGCCGGCAACCGGCGGTGTCCGCGCTGGGTTATCAGCTGCAGCATAATACACCACAATGGTGGCTGGAGCAGGACGGTAAACGTTACCGGGTTCGGTGGCGTGACGGTTGCGTGCGACGGCGCGATTATCTTATTCTGCACTGGTCCTGGTGGCCCTGGCAGCGGCTGATTATCCGCCCCGACAGTTGCGTCAGCAGGGAAGAGTTCCGGCGTCTCAAAGCGGCGCTGTACGGCGTTGCCTGAGCCGGGTTGCTACAACTCTCCCAGTTCCTTCAGATATTTCGGCGTCAGTACGGTATCAAATGCCCGTGGCAGCGGTTGTGGGTAATCATGGCTGTAATGCAGGCCACGGCTTTCTTTCCGCAATAATGCCGAGCGGATAATCACATCGGCGATATCCACCAGATTACGCAACTCCAGCAGGTCATTGCTGATGTGGTAGTTGCTGTAGAATTCCTGAATTTCCTGACGCAACAAACTGACCCGGTGCTTGGCGCGCAGCAGTCGTTTGGTGGTGCGTACAATGCCGACGTAATCCCACATAAAGCGGCGCAATTCATCCCAGTTATGGGAAATCACCACCGCTTCGTCGGAGTCTGTGACCTGGCTGGAATCCCAGGCCGGTGCCTGCGGGAAATCAGCCTGTAAGTCGATATGGTCGACGATGTGCTGGGCCGCGGAACGGGCGTAAACCAGACATTCCAGCAATGAATTACTGGCCAGCCGGTTTGCTCCGTGTAAGCCGGTGGAGGCCACTTCACCAATGGCATACAGATCGGGAATATCGGTCTGGCCGTTGGTGTCCGTTACCACACCACCACAGGTGTAATGGGCGGCGGGTACGACCGGAATCGGGTCCCGGGTGATATCAATGCCGAGCTGCAGGCAGCGCTCGTAAATAGTGGGGAAGTGCTCCCTGATAAACGCAGCCGGTTTGTGGCTGATGTCGAGGAATAAACAATCGGCCCCCAGGCGTTTCATCTCATGGTCGATGGCGCGGGCAACGATATCACGTGGTGCCAGCTCTCCGCGTTCATCAAAACGATGCATAAATGGCTGGCCATCGGGCAATAATAACCGGCCACCTTCGCCGCGTACGGCTTCGGTAATCAGAAACGATTTGGCCTGTGGATGGTACAGGCAGGTCGGGTGGAACTGGTTAAATTCCATATTGGCTACCCGGCAGCCGGCGCGGAACGCCATGGCGATACCATCGCCGGAAGCGCCATCCGGGTTGCTGGTATAAAGGTAGGCTTTACTGGCGCCGCCGGTGGCCAGTACCACCGCATGGGCGGTAATCACGTCGATATCGCCGTTGCGGTTATTAAGGAAATAAGCGCCGATGCAACCATGACCGTCGAGGCCGAGCTTTTCGCGGGTAATCAGATCCACGGCGATGTAATCGTGCAGCAGTGTCAGGTTGGTTTTTTGCTGTGCGCGTTTCAGCAGGGTATCGGAAATGGCGTGGCCGGTGGCATCGGCGGCATGAATAATACGCCGGGCACTGTGACCACCTTCACGGGTCAGGTGGAACTTGTCACCTTCCTGGGTGAAAGGTACACCGATATCAATCAGCCACTGAATGGCTTCAGCGGAATTTTCCACGGTAAAACGAACACTGGGTTCATGACACAGCCCGGCGCCGGCGATCAGGGTATCCTGGACGTGGGCGTCAACGCTGTCTTCTTTATCGAGCACCGCGGCCACACCACCCTGAGCCCAGCGGGTAGAACCGGAATCAAGCTGATCTTTGCTGATCACAGCAACCTTCATATGATCCGGCAGCGACAGCGCCAGGGTCAGGCCGGCAGCGCCACTGCCAATGATAACGACGTCGTACGACAAAGACTGGGTCATGAGTGCATTCTTTCAGATAACTGTGGCGCACTATACTTTCCACGCCGCGCCATGAAAAGTGGTGCTTTATTGATTGCTAGCGGGAACTTTTGGCCGTTGCTGCTCTCAAAGCCGGGTAAGTATCTTCTGGTGTGGGAGAATAACATTGGCAAAACAGGCGTTGGCTGTGCAACAACGGCATATAACAACGGATAACAGCATGACAGATCAACCTGACAACGACCGGCAACTGGTTGCACGGGTACAAAAGGGTGACCGCCGCGCTTTCGACCTGCTGGTGGTGAAATATCAACACCGTATTCTGGCGTTGGTCAGTCGTTACATCAGCGACTTTGCCGAAGCCCAGGACGTCACTCAGGAAGCCTTTATTAAAGCTTTCCGGGCGTTGCCCGGTTTTCGCGGTGAAAGTGCGTTTTATACCTGGATGTACCGGATTGCTGTGAATACCGCTAAAAATTATCTCATCAGCCGTGGCCGACGGACGCCCACACACGACGTAGATCCGGGTGATGCTGAATTTTTTGCCGATGAAAGCAGCCTCCGGGACAGTGATACTCCGGATGGTTTATTGCATCGGGATCAGTTGCAGAAAGTGGTGTTTGATACCATCGAAGGGTTACCGGAAGAACTGAAAATAGCCGTCACGTTGCGGGAAATAGAAGGTCTCAGTTACGACGAGATTGCCGCCGTGATGAATTGTCCGATTGGTACAGTGCGTTCGCGTATTTTCCGCGCCCGGGAAGCGATCGATAAAAAAATGCAGCCGTTATTAGCGGCAACGGCGTAACAGACGCCAGGCAGGTGGATATGAATGACAGAATGAAAGAATCGTTATCAGCACTGGTAGACGGCGAGGCCGATGAGCTGGAAATCCGCCGCTTACTGAACCAGCTGGAGGGTGACGACGAACTACGCGCCAGCTGGCAGCGTTATCAGCTGATGAGTGAACTGATGCGGGCTGATGCTTCCGGTGACGGTACGCCGGATGAAACGTTCGCTGACATCGATTTATCGCGTGGCATTATGCAGGCGATTGACGGGGAACCGATGGAAGAAGTGCCGGCTAAAGCCCGGCCGCAGGCTACAGAGGCGGCCGCCGCTGGTCGTCGGGGGATTAACTGGCTGGCATCAGCGGCTGTTGCGGCGTCGGTAACCCTGGCGGTATTGGTTGGTGTACGCCTGAATCAGGAGTCGCTGGCACCTCAGTTAGCCGATCAGGCCGCGCTACCACAGAGTGACCAGCAGCTGGCTGGCCATGCGGCCGTGCCCGACAGTCAGCAACTGCAGCAAGCACAGCGTAAATTGCAGCAATATGTGCTGCAACACACCGAAAATGCCGCCCTGAATACCGGTAAAGGTATGATGCCTTATGCCCGGGTGGCCAGTTTTGATCAACCCGATGACGAAGCCGCAGAGGCGGTAGCGCAGCCGGCTGAAACGGCTGATGGCAAAAGCGCGGAGTAATTGATGTTGCTGCTGTTGAATGGTCGTCGGTTGTTACTGAAGCTGGCCGGTTTATTCCTTCTGGCTCTGCTGTTGCCGGTTATGGCTCAGGCCGCGGATGTACACGACTGGCTGGAACGTATGTCCCGGGCGCAGAAGGAGCAGAATTATCGCGGAGTATTGATTTACGGCAATCATCAACGCTGGGAAACCCTGCAACTGGCGCATGCGGTCAGGCAGGGCGTGGAGTATGAACGTTTGTTGCACCTGACCGGCGCACCGCGCGAAGTGATTCGTCAGGGGCATGACGTTACCTGCATTCACCCGGGCGAACATATGATGCGTTTTAATGTTCAGGCTAACCCGCTTAAGCGTGATTTTGCATATCAGCATGCCGCGCCGGATGCTTATTACGGTTTTACACTCGGGCAGCAGAGCCGGGTTGCCGGCCGTCTGGCACAACGGATTGATGTCACTCCTAAGGATGGCTATCGCTATGGGTATCAGTTGTGGCTGGATCGGGATAGCGGGCTGTTATTACGCTCTGACCTGGTTGATGCGCGCCAGCAGGTGCTGGAGCGCTTCCAGTTTGCGGCGATTGAAATCGGCGTGGCTCTGGCTGACAGCGACTTCCTGCCACAGAGTCAGGGTCACCGTCTGGCTGCCCATATGGCCAGTCATGAAAGTACCGATGTGCTGGAACAGCAGCGCTGGCAAATCGGCTGGTTACCCAGAGGCTTTATGGTCGCGGCCAGTCAGGTGCGGGCCCAGAATGGTAATGCTCTGAATCATCCGGCTGCGGATAGCGGGCAGGGCACACTGGCGACCTTGATGTATACTGACGGCCTGGCGGCGATTACGGTGTTTGTTGACGATGCCAGCGGCGAGCTGCCCATGCCATTGATGAAACAGCAGTGGGGAGCAACGGCCGCTGTGGTCAGTTATCTGAACACGGATGAACGTCAATACCGCATTAGTGTGGTGGGAGAAGTGCCGTTGCTGACGCTGGAAAAAATTGCCACCTCAGTGATGCCGCAGTAATCTGCGTCACGCTGGTGTTACAGCCTGTGTCTACCAATTTGTCAGTGCGGGAATGTGTGTGAGTCAGGAAGTTGTTGAAATTGTCGGGATCGGTCGTGACGGTGTATGGGTAGAAGCCATGCAGCAGAGTGCCTGCTCTTCCTGTAACGCCCGCAGTGGTTGCGGGCAACAATCGTTGAGCAAGCTGGGGCGCAAAATGCGCTTATGGGTGGCGACCGATAAACCCTTCCGGGTAGGGCAGCAGGCAACGCTGACCCTGCCGCAAGGCAGCCTGGCGATCAGCGCTCTGGTGTTATATGGCCTGCCGCTGCTGGGTATGCTGTTGTTGTCGCTGCTGGGGCATTTCCTCTGGCTGGAGCCGGGTGCCATGCTGGCTGGACTGGCCGGTTTGTTGCTTGGCTTCATGGCTGCGCGTTTAATTTCTGAGCGGAAAAAAGATGACTGGCAGCCGCGTTTCCACGATTCCTGTGAACAGCTGCAACGGCTTGAAATACGCTGAGTCAGGCTGCTGATTGTTTGCTAAGTCCTTGCTCAACCTTACTTTTTTATACATGACAATTGCAGCTTCCTGGGACATCGTTATCCTTACAAAAACTGGGATGATTTTCCATGCAGAGGAATGGTATGACGCAATTGTTTCGTTCGTTTTCAGTGTTGGCTGCTTTGCTGGTGGCCTGTTTCAGCTTATCGGCTCACGCCGATTTACCCGACTTCCGCGAGCTGGTGAAAGAAACCTCCCCCGCGGTGGTGAACATTTCCACCGTTCAGCACGTTGACCAGCGTAATACGCTGCGCCGTTACGGCTTGCCGGATGATGTGCCGGAAATCTTCCGTCATTTCTTTGGTCAGCCGATGCCCTATGGCAATCCGCAGGGTCCTCGCGGGCGGCAGCAGGAAAAGTCGTCGCTGGGTTCCGGTTTTATCATCTCTGATGATGGTTATATTCTCACTAACAATCACGTTATTCGTGAGGCGGACGAGATTATTGTGCGTCTTAATGATCGCCGTGAACTGGATGCTCAGGTCATCGGAGCAGATGAAAGTTCAGATCTGGCGTTGTTAAAGGTCGAAGCGGAAGATTTGCCGACTGTTGAATTAGGTGATTCCGATAAGCTGGAAGTGGGCGAGTGGGTAGTTGCCATCGGTTCTCCGTTCGGCTTCGACTATTCCGTGACCGCCGGGATTGTGTCCGCCAAAGGCCGTAATTTACCCAACGAAAACTATGTGCCATTTATTCAGACCGATGTGGCCATTAACCCGGGTAACTCCGGTGGTCCGCTGTTTAACCTGGATGGTGAAGTGGTGGGGATCAACTCACAGATTTATACCCGCTCCGGTGGATTTATGGGGGTGTCGTTTGCGATCCCGATGAACGTCGCCATGAATGTGGCCGACCAGCTGAAAGAAAAAGGCAAAGTCAGCCGGGGTTGGCTGGGGGTTGTGATTCAGGAGGTCAACAAAGAGCTGGCCGAGTCGTTCGGGCTGGACAAAGCGGCGGGTGCGCTGGTAGCACAGGTGGTACCTGACAGCCCGGCAGAAGCCGGTGGCCTGGAAAACGGCGATATTATTACCCATTTCAATGGCAACGAAATTTATCTGTCATCCGATCTGCCACATCAGGTCGGGCGGGTTAAGCCGGGCACAGAGGCTAAGGTCAAAGTGGTGCGTAACGGCAAGCGCAAGCTGCTGAATATCCGCATTGGTAACCTGCCGGACGGTGACGGTGTGGTACTGGCTAACCATGATCCGCAGCAAAGCCAGAGCAACCGCCTGGGTGTTGTGGTCGCCGATCTGAGTGACGCGCAGCGCAAGCAACTGGGTGATGGTGTGCTGGTGAAAGAAGTGAAGCAGGGTCCGGCGGCGTTTGCCGGCCTGGTGAGTGGTGATGTGATTACCATGATCTACGGTGAGTCGATTCGTTCGGTCGAGGATTTCGAGAAGGTAAGCAAAGCGTTGCCGAAGAACCGCAGCGTACCGATGCGTATTGTGCGCCGTGGTGCCGCGATGTTTATTCCGCTGAGAATTGCAGAATAAGGTTTCAGTCACTGAATCAGGATAGGAAGAATCCCGCAATGGCGTGAGCCGTTGCGGGATTTTTTGTGTCTTTGGGCTCTAGCAATCAGACAGGCCCTAGCTGGCCTATAATCCGTTGCGTCGTTCTGAATGATTGTGGAAAAAAGTACAATCAATCAGCGTGCTGCTGTGAATTATGTCCTGATACGTACCATTGCCGATTTCAATGATTTTATTTTCAATGGTGAGTCCGCGAAGAGTGTGATGATCCTGACCTTCGGCTGGGGGGAGTAGTTCCATGTCTGCTGATTCCGAACGAGCTCTGGTGGTGGCAAAGCATACGTCAAATCGTTTGTGGTCGTGAACAGCGCTGGCGGTCATCGCTCCACAGAGCCGCTAACCATCTGAATCCGTTAGCCTTTGGATCACCTTTCAAGTAGAATTCCAGCCCATTTGAATACTTAAGCGGATCTATTTCGTGAGCCAACTGGACCACATTCGTAACTTCTCCATCATTGCCCACATCGACCACGGTAAATCGACCCTGTCGGACCGTTTTATTCAGGTGTGTGGCGGTTTGTCCGACCGTGAAATGCAGCAGCAGGTGCTGGATTCCATGGATATCGAGCGTGAACGCGGCATTACCATTAAAGCCCAGAGCGTGACGCTGGATTACACCGCCCGTAACGGTGAAACCTATCAGCTGAACTTTATTGACACCCCGGGGCACGTTGACTTCAGCTATGAAGTGTCACGCTCGCTGTCGGCCTGTGAAGGTGCGTTGCTGGTGGTGGATGCGGCTCAGGGGGTGGAAGCTCAGTCGGTTGCTAACTGTTACACCGCCATTGAGCAGGGCCTGGAAGTGTTGCCGGTGCTGAACAAAATGGATCTGCCACAGGCCGATCCGGACCGGGTGGCGCAGGAAATCGAAGACATCATTGGTATCGATGCTACCGAAGCCGTACGCTGTTCGGCGAAAAGTGGCCTGAACATCGATGATGTGCTGGAAGAGCTGGTGGCCAATGTGCCGCCACCGGAAGGCGACCCGGAAGCACCGTTGCAGGCGCTGATCATTGATTCCTGGTTTGACCCTTACCTCGGTGTTGTCTCTCTGATTCGGGTGAAAAACGGCTCGATCAAAAAAGGCGACAAAATCCGTATTAAATCGACCGGTAAAGATCATGGCGTGGACGGTGTGGGTATCTTTACCCCCAAGCGCAATGAAACCGGGCGCTTAGGCTGCGGTGAGGTGGGCTATCTGGTTGCCGGTATTAAAGATATTCACGGCGCACCGGTGGGCGACACCATCGTTGCCGCGAAACAACCGGATACCGAAGAGCTGCCGGGTTTCCAGAAAGTGAAACCTCAGGTTTACGCTGGCCTGTTCCCGGTATCTTCTGACGATTTTGAATCCTTCCGTGACGCGCTGGAAAAGTTGTCTCTGAATGATGCCTCCTTGTTTTATGAGCCGGAAAACTCCGATGCACTGGGCTTTGGTTTCCGTTGTGGCTTCCTCGGCATGCTGCATATGGAAATCATCCAGGAACGACTGGAGCGGGAATATAACCTGGATCTGATCACCACCGCGCCGACGGTGATTTATGAGGTGGTCAATAATAAAGGTGAAATCTTAGAAGTTGATAACCCGTCCAAGCTGCCGGACCCGGGCACCATCGATGAAATGCGTGAGCCGATTGCCGAATGTAACATCCTGGTGCCACAAGAGTATCTTGGTAACGTGATTTCTCTGTGTGTCGATAAACGCGGTGTTCAGGTGGATATGCAATACACCGGTACTCAGGTGGCACTGAAATACGAAATCCCGATGGCCGAAGTGGTGATGGACTTCTTTGACCGGCTGAAATCGGCCAGCCGGGGTTTTGCCTCGCTGGACTATAATTTCCTGCGTTTCCAGGATGCGCCGCTGGTGCGTCTGGATGTGCTGGTGAATGGTGACCGGGTGGATGCGCTGGCGGTGATTATGCACCGTGACAATATTCGCCGTCGTGGTGCTTTACTGACGGAAAAAATGAAAGAGCTGATTCCTCGTCAGATGTTTGATGTGGCCATTCAGGCGGCGGTGGGTAACCAGGTCGTTGCCCGTACTACCGTGAAGGCATTACGTAAAAACGTAACGGCCAAATGTTATGGTGGTGACGTCAGCCGTAAGAAAAAACTGCTGCAGAAGCAGAAAGAAGGTAAGAAGCGGATGAAACAGATTGGTAATGTGGAAATCCCACAATCTGCTTTCCTCGCCGTATTACGTGTCGATGACTAAATGTCAGGTAATAACAGACTATGAAAAAACAAGACGGAATTGCATCGCTATCGGTGTTGCTGGCAGTGTTTGCTTTCATCGTGATTATTCGTATCACCTTTGCGGTGGTGCCTATGTATTACGATGACAAAGTGGTTGAAACGATTCTGGATGACCTGGTCAGTTCCGGAAAAATTGACGGCCGCACCAGCACCCGCAAGGCACGCGACCTGATTCGCATCCGTCTTGACCGTAACCAGGTCGAGGTTGATCTGGAAGGCCTGGCGATTCGTCGTACCCGTAATGGCAGTTTGCTGTTCTGGGATTACGAACATCGTTCAGGCTTTATTTCAAATATTGAGCTGGTTGGCCGGTTTCAACATCAAAAAGAATTAGCTAAGTGAACAACCCGTTATTAAAACTTTCGCAACGCCTGGGTTATGCCTTCCGTGATGAAGAGCTGGCGCATCTGGCACTGACACACCGCTCAAAAGGTGTCAAAAACAACGAAAGGCTGGAATTTCTTGGTGACTCCATTTTAAGCCTGGTCATTTCCGAAGATTTATACCGTCGTTTTCCCGAAGCCAAAGAAGGCAAGCTGAGCCGCTTGCGGGCCCGTATTGTTAAAGGAGCCACGCTGGCGGATCTGGCGAAAGAATTCAGCCTGGGAGACTTTTTATTATTGGGTACTGGTGAATTAAAGAGTGGCGGGCATAAACGCGATTCTATCCTGGCGGATGCTGTCGAGGCCTTAATTGGTGCTATTTATCTCGATGCCGGACTAGAAGTGGCACGTGAGCGGGTGCTCGACTGGTTTGCTTCGCGGCTGGATAAACTGACACTGGAAGATCCGATTAAAGATCCTAAAACTCAGTTGCAGGAAATTCAGCAAGCAGCGGGCTCGCGCTTGCCTAAATACGATGTACTGGCCGTTGATGGCCCAACCAATGAGCAGATTTTTACCGTGACCTGTGTGATCCCGGAAATAGACGCCGCGGTGACGGCCACGGGTACCAGTCGCCGAAATGCCGAGCAGACTGCTGCAGCAATGGTACTGGAACAACTGAATGCCCGCGACAATGAGCAGGAGAACCACGCATGAGTGAAGAACAAGCCATTACCCGCACCGGCTTTGTTGCCATTGTTGGCCGCCCGAATGTGGGCAAATCGACCTTGCTTAATCGCATTCTGGGGCAAAAATTATCCATTACCTCGCGTAAACCACAAACCACCCGCCATCAGATTCTTGGTATTAAAACTGAGAACGGTAACCAGGTGGTGTACGTCGACACGCCGGGGATCCACAAAAATCACGATAAAGCCATTAACCGCTACATGAACAAAGCGGCGACGACAGCGGTAAAAGATGTCGATCTGATCGTGATGATTGTCGATCGTATGCGCTGGACCGATGAAGATGAAATGGTGCTGCAGGCGATTAAACAACAGCGCGCTCCTGTGGTACTGGTGGTGAATAAAGTCGACTTTGTAAAAGAAAAAGACGAACTGCTGCCATATCTGCAACAGCTCAGTGGCCGCCATAATTTCGAACAGATTGTGCCGCTGTCGGCAAAAACCGGCCATAACGTTGAACGTCTGGAAAATCTGATCGAAAGTTTTCTGCCTGAAAGTCAGTATTTTTATCCGGAAGATCAGATTACCGATCGTTCTTCACGTTTCCTGGCAGCGGAGCTGGTGCGGGAAAAAATCATGCGTCAGCTGGGCGATGAATTACCCTATGAAATGACGGTAGAGATTGAAGAATTTACCCACGATGGCCGTATGGCGGAAATCAGTGCTCTGATTCTGGTCGAGCGTGATTCGCAAAAACGGATTGTAATTGGTGATAAAGGCTATCGTATTAAACAGATTGGTATTGAAGCACGGAAAGACATGGAGCAGATGTTTGACTGTAAAGTGATGCTGAATCTGTGGGTTAAAGTGAAATCTAACTGGTCGGATGATGAGCGGGCGTTGCGTAGTCTGGGGTATGACGACCAATAATGCCGATGCAGGCAACTGCATTATTTTTCAGTCGCCACGCGGCAGGGCCATCTCTGACCCTGCCGCGCTACCGCAACAGCCTGTTGCTGCTTTGAAAAACAATCCAGCTACCTGCTTTTTAACTCCTCGGCTCGATGGACGAGTGAAGCCATGAAAAAGCTGTTTGTTTTGCAGCGTCAGCCGGTCGGCGAACATCAGTTTTTATTGGATGTTTTTTCTGCAGAAGCAGGCCGTTTAGCCGTTGTAACGCCAAGACGTTCTGCCAAACAAAACACCTTTACTCCCGATTGTTTTCAGCAATGTCAGGCCGATTGGCGTGCCGGCGAAGATTGGCCAAATATTAAAGTTGTGCAGTTACAGCAACGTTTTGAGCTGGCCGGTAACGCTTTGTATTGTGGCCTGTATCTGAATGAATTATTAGTCCGGTTATTATCCCGCAACGAGCCGCTTCCCGTGTTATTTCAGGTTTATCGCAGTGTATTAAATGGTCTGCAGCAGGGTGGTTCAGCAGAGCCCTGGCTGCGGCTATTTGAACACCAGTTGTTGCTGCAACTGGGTTATGGTGTGTCCTGGCAGTACGACAGTCTGCAACGGCAAATCGATGCCCGGCAGTGTTATCAGTTTAATGCCCAGGAAGGATTTGTTCTGCATGGTGCCGGGCAATATTCTGGTGCAGATATTCTTGCGTTCAAAACCTGGCTGCAGGACTTTTCCCGGTTACCGGCCAGTGTTAGTGTTTGGCAAATGGCTAAGCAGGTGTTGCGGCTGTCGCTGGAGAACATTCTGGAACGGCCGTTAGTCAGTCGTGAATTATTCACAGCAACCTCTCTCTGAATTTTTAAAGGATCCGAATATGACCCAGGTTAAAAACCCGCAACGCGTGTTATTAGGTGTGAATATTGATCATGTCGCGACTTTGCGCCAGGCCCGGGGCACGCGTTATCCGGATCCGGCCCAGGCGGCCTTTTTAGCCGAAGAAGCCGGTGCCGATGGTATTACCATTCACCCGCGCGAGGATCGGCGTCATATTCAGACCCGTGATGTGTATGTGCTGGCAGAAACCTTAAATACCCGTATGAATCTGGAAATGGCGGTGACTGAGGCCATGTTGGCACTGGCGGAAGAGGTTGGCCCGGAAGCTGTTTGCCTGGTACCGGAGAAGCGCGAAGAGCTGACCACCGAAGGCGGTCTGGATGTTGTTGCTCATGAAGCGGCGATTACGGCTGCGTGTGAGCGGCTGGCGGCGGTAAACAGCGAGGTGTCGTTATTTATTGATCCGGATTTTGCTCAGATAGATGCCACGCTGCGCTGTGGTGCGCCGGTTATTGAATTACACACCGGTGCTTATGCCGATGCCGAAAGTGACGCTGAACAGCAGCAGGAACTGGAGCGTATCCGCGAGGCAGCAGCCTATGCTCAGCAACAGGGACTGATTGTTAATGCCGGCCATGGTCTGCATTACCATAATGTTGAAGCGATTGCCGCGATCCCGGGAATGAATGAGCTGAACATTGGCCATGCCATTGTTGCCCGGGCGGTGTTTGTTGGCTTAAAAGACGCCGTTAAAGAAATGCGTGAGCTGCTGGAAAAAGCCAGCGTTCGCTAACGCGGGTGACGGTTGATGGTGGAATTTCCCCAGGCTCAGGGCATTATTGGTATTGGTACCGATCTGCTGGATGTCAGCCGCATCGAACAGGCTTATCAACGTCATGGTGAGCGGTTGGTGAGACGTTTCCTGACCCCGGCAGAGCAGCAGGTGTGGCAGCAGCGTCATCAGAGTATCAATTACCTGGCCAAACGTTATGCCGCTAAAGAAGCGCTGGCCAAAGCGCTGGGTACCGGTATTGCAAAAGGGGTGGGGTTCCAGCAACTGGAAGTGTTAAGCGACCGGCAGGGAGCGCCGCGGGTCAATCTGTATCAGGCGGCGCTGTTGCGTATGCAGCAACTGGGCGGACGGCAGGCCTTCATCAGCCTGTCGGACGAAGGGCCCTGGATTCAGGCGTTTGCTGTTATTTCACGCTGAGCGCGGGCTAATAAGCTCAGCCAGTCGTGCCCGGCGGCCCATTGTTGCAGGCTGTCGACCTCGGCCATAAAGTGTCGCATATGATCCGGCAGTTGTTGCCGGTTATCGGATTTCAGTTCGGTTTCAAAATTACAGACCGCGCTGCGCAGCCTTGGTACGCCACAATAGCGGCAAGCGCCGTGAATCTTGTGCACTTTCTCCAGTAACTCGTCGAAATTTTCCGCTTCCCAGGCTTCCAGTGCTGCTGCGCTGTCACGTTGTAACGATTGCAGCAACATACTGAACATGTCGCAGGCCAGGTCCTGCTTGTAGTTAGCGTGCTTCAGGCTTTCTGTGGCGTCAAAAATGACTTCGCTGACCGCTGTGCTGCTGGCTGCCGGATTCTGGGGCGGCGTGAGCGAAGGACTGGCCGGCTGATTCAGCTGCGGCTGATAGTTGGTCCAGCGTTGTATGCAGTGCGCCAGGGTTTCCAGATTGATGGGTTTGGTCTGATAGTCATCCATACCGCTGTTGAGTAACAGCTCTTTTTCATCCGCCAGTGCGTGGGCGGTGAGGGCGACAATCGGCAGGTGGGCCTTGCCGGGTAAACCACGAATATACTGACTGGCTTCCAGACCGGTCATGTTTGGCATCTGAATATCCATCAGTACCATTTCCACCGGGTTGGCGGTCACTTTGTCGATGGCCTCCTGGCCGGAGGTTGCAGAGCATACCGGCACGCCCAATTCAGCCAGCAGCGCGGTGACCAACTTCAGATTAGCTTCATTGTCATCAACCGCCAGTACCAGTGGTGGCTCGCGTTGTTCGCTGATGGTCGGGTTGTCGCCGTTGTCAGGCGCTGTTTCCGGTTCCGGTAACAGTACCCGGCGCAGGGTGTCACACAGTTTCTGCTGCACCAGCGGGATCGACAACACCTGAGTCGCGCCGCAGCTGACCAGCCACTGCAGTTCTTCGTGTTCGACACTGTTGACCATGGCAATGACCGGAATATCCAGCAACGCCAGCTGCTGTAAAAAGGCCTGTTGCGGAGCCTTATGAATCTGTTGCCGGTCGACGGCCAGCAAGACGGCGGACGGCGGCTGGTCGGCGGCTAACAGTTCGCGTAGCTGAGCTTCGTCCTGAGCCAGCTGATAATCCATCTGCCAGTCTTTCAGTAATGATTCCAGCAGCTGGCGGTTGAAGTCGTTGGTTTCCAGGACTGCGACCCGTTGCTGGCTCAGAAGTGGCTGCTGGTCGGCGACATAATCGCGGTTAATGTCGATATCGATATGGAAAATAAACGCTGATCCCTGTCCCGGAGTACTTTCGACTTTAACGCCGCCATGCATGGCTTCAACCAGGGCTTTGCTGATGATCAGGCCTAAGCCGGTACCACCAAAGCGGCGGCTGGTGCTGGCATCCGCCTGCGAGAAGGTGTCGAAAATCCGTTCGATCTGGTCGGCTGTCATACCAATGCCGGTGTCACGGACTTCAAACTGCAGAGTGGCCCGTTGCTCGGTCTGGCTGATGCGTGAAATCAGCACTTTGACATTGCCACGTTCGGTGAATTTGACGGCGTTGTTGACCAGATTGGTCAGGATCTGTTTCAGTCGCAGCGGGTCACCAACGACCTGCAGCGGTACATCGTCAGCAATTTGCTGGTACAGGCTGAGCTGTTTGTCGTAGGCCTGTGGTGCCAGCACCGTCAGTACCTGTTCCAGGACATCACGCAGATCAAACGGACTGTGTTCAAGGATCAGTTTGTCGGCATCAATTTTGGACAGATCGAGGATGTCATTAATAATTTTCAGCAGATCCTGCGATGATTTACGAATGGTACCCAGGTAATCGGCCTGCAGGTTGCTGACTCCGGTGCGCTCCAGTAAACCGGTAAAACCGACGATGCCGTTCAGAGGGGTGCGGATCTCGTGGCTGACGTTGGCCAGGAACTGGGATTTCATCTGGCTGGCTTCAATCGCTTTTTTTCGTCCCAGTTGCAGCTCGTTATTGCGGATCTCCATTTCATCGACATTTTCCTGTAAATCGCGCATCGCCTGCTCCAGGTTCTGCTGATATTCCAGTTCGGCGTGCTGAATGGTGCTGGCTAGTGAATTCACACCTTTGGCCATGCGCTCAAACTCAGGGCCGGAATCGACTTTAATGCGGTAATCGTAACGGCCTTCGCTCAGCTCATGAATGCCATCGACCAAAGTGCTGATCGGTACCGTCAGCTGGCGGCTGATGTGATACGCCAGCAGGCTGCAGCCCAGCAGTACCAGCACCACAACAGCCAGAGAACTGGCCAGATGCTGGTACTGCTGCAGCCGGGTATTGGCGCTCGACAGTTCTACTTCGGCCCAGCCCAATAACCGCATCTGTTTGCTTTCCTGGGCGTAAAACTGTTCGGAGAACTGATCCGGAATCACCAGGTTTTCGGCGAATACCGGCGCCCGTACCCGCACCGAACCCGGGGTACGTAACAGCTGTAGCTGATTTTGCTGCAGTTCCGCAGAACCGACCCGTTCGGTCATCATTTTGGGCCCGGCGTGGGCCAGCATGTCGACGTCCTGGTTATAAATGCTGACCGAGCGCACATCCCGTTCTTCCAGCATATTGTTGGCAATGTTTTGCAAAATACCGGAATTGCCGGTCATAACCCCGTATTCACAGGTGGGAGCCAGTTGTTTCGCCATCGCCAGTGCGCGCTGGTTGAGCAGATCGTCGAGGTCACGTTTGCGGTCGACAATAAAGAATAGTCCCAGTGTCAGCGACACAATGATGCCGGGCACCAGTGCCATATACATAATCCGGGACTGGATCTTCCAGTGCTTCATGCGGTTTCCGAGGTGGTTATTGGGCAAAAGTCATAGAGTAAAGCGGCAGAGCCGGGCTGTCATCTGCAATGTATATAACGAAATACCGTTTCGTTATTACCTATGACTGCAACAAAGCATTAGAATCGCGGTCTTCTGTTATAAGTCATCTGAATTGAGAGCAACAGCGTGAGCGAGATCAGTTACCCGACCATCGCCGACTGCGTCGGTAATACCCCACTGGTGCGGCTGCAGCGGATTATTCCGGCCGGTCGTAATAATACGATTCTGCTCAAGCTGGAAGGTAACAATCCGGCTGGTTCTGTAAAAGACAGGCCGGCACTGTCAATGATTCAGCAGGCACAGGCGCGTGGTGATATCCGCCGCGGTGACACCCTGATCGAAGCCACCAGCGGGAATACCGGGATTGCGCTGGCGATGGCCGCCGCCATTATGGGCTACCGCATGATTCTGATTATGCCGGATAACGCCACCATGGAACGGCGCTGGGCGATGGAAGCGTACGGTGCTGAGCTGATTCTGGTATCCAAAGACAGTGGTATGGAAGGGGCCCGGGATCTGGCGTTACAGATGCAGCAGCAGGGGCAGGGGATTGTGCTCAATCAGTTCGGCAACCTGGATAATCCGCTGGCGCATTATCAGGGGACTGGTCCGGAGATCTGGCAACAAACCCAAGGGCAGGTGAGCCATTTCGTCAGCTCGATGGGAACGACCGGGACCATCATGGGGACCTCTCAGTACCTGAAAGAACAAAACCCGGCGGTGCAGATCGTTGGCCTGCAACCGGCCGATGGTGCTGCCATTCCGGGCATCCGGCGCTGGCCCCAGGAATATCTGCCAACCATCTTTGACCGGCAGCGGGTCGATCAGGTACTGGATATCGGCCAGCAGGAGGCGGAACAGACAATGCGCCAGCTGGCGCGTGAAGAGGGAATTTTCTGTGGTGTCTCGTCTGGTGGTGCTGTTGCCGGCGCATTAAAGCTGGCAGAGCAGGTTAATGATGCCACGATTGTGGCGATTATCTGTGATCGCGGTGACCGTTATTTATCTTCCGGCGTGTTTGCACCCGAGTAAGCCTTGAAAATGTGAGGATTACCCCCATCATTGCGTCAAATTATTAAAGCTTCGCTTCGGCTGGAGCTGTTTGGGAGTTATTGGTGGCACATCCACGTAAGCGCCGTTCAGCGGCAGCAGTGCGCCGTACGGCAAAACGCCCGGCTGCCAAAGGGCAGGGCACACTACACAGCGCAGCACAGAACAGCGCAGCACAGACGTCGGAATCACAATGCCTGACTCTGGAAATTGACAACCTGACGTCCGATGCCCAGGGCGTCGCCCGTCGCGGCCGTGATGTGTATTTTGTACCCGGTGCGTTACCGGGAGAAACGGTTGAGGTGTTGCTTGACGGACGACGAAAAAAAGTCTGGCAAACACGCTTACGGCAGGTACTGACGCCATCCGATCAGCGCCGCGACGCCGGTTGCCCGCATTACCGTCAGTGTGGCGGTTGCGATATGCAACACATGAGCAGTGAGGCCCAGCTGGAGGCCAAGCAACAACGCAGTCAGCGTGAATTTCAGCGTCAGGGGATTGCCGTGGAGCAGTGGCTGGAACCGATCGTCGGTGAGCCCTGGCATTATCGCCGCAAAGCCCGCCTGGGGGTGCGCTTCAGCAAAGCCGAACAACGCAATTACATTGGCTTCCGTGAAGCCGCTTCCAGTCATATTTCCGATATCGATCATTGTCCGGTGCTGGTACAGCACCCGGTGCTGGACTGGGCGGCCTGGCGTGAGCTGATCAGTGGCCTGCAGGGCCGTGATGCCATCAGCCAGATTGAGGTTATCGCTGCGGATAACGCCCTGGCGCTGGTGTTGCGTCAGCTGAAGCCGTTATCAGCCCAGGACCAGCAGCAGTTGTGCGACTTTGTTGCGCGTTATCAGCAGGATGCACAACCGCTGCAGCTGTGGCTGAAAGATGAACACCACAGCCAGTGTATTTTCCCGCAACATCCGCCTGCGCCGTTATGGCATGAGGTTCAGGGATTACGCCTGAATATGGCGCTGGATGACTTTATTCAGGTTAATGCCAGAGTGAATCAGGCCATGGTTGCCCAGGCCCTGGCGTGGTTGCAGGTGACTGAAAACGACTGTATCTGGGATTTATTTGCCGGCCATGGCAACTTCAGTATGCCGCTGGCACGACTCAGTCAGCAGGTGCTGGCCGTGGAAGTACAACCGGATATGGTGGCCAGCATTCAGCGTCAGGCTGAAAAACTGGCGTTACCTTTGCTGGCAAAACAGGCGGATTTATCGGAGGCGGGTTGTTTACAGGCGTTACCCGAACCTCAGGCGGTGTTATTGGACCCTCCCCGGGCCGGTGCTGCTCAGGTGTGTGAAGAGCTGATTCGTCGCCAGGTTCCGCGCATTGTTTATGTTTCCTGTGATGTGGCAACACTGGCCCGCGATCTGGCCAGCTTAACCGCCGCAGGCTACACAGTTGTCAAAGCAGGCATTATGGATATGTTTCCTCAGACCCATCATGTAGAGACCATGGTGCTGCTGCAATATAAGAGTAAAAACAGACATGGTTAAGGTCAGAGATACCCACCCCTTGCTCCATGACGGTTCACTGGATGTGGATCGCTGGATGGAGAGTATTCAGCAGTCGCTCGAAGTCGGCGACCCGGAAGTCATTCGCCAGGCCCTGGTTACCGCCAAACAGTTGTCCGATGAAGCGATTGCCAACCGTACTTACTGGTCGATTGACAGTGTACAGATGGGCCTGGAAATGGCTCAGATTCTGCTCGATTTACGCCTGGATACCGATTCCATTGTGGCGGCTATTCTGTACCGGGCCGTGCGCGAAGGGCGGCTGGCACTGCGTAAAGTGGAAAAGGAGTTTGGTGACAATGTTGCCAAGCTGATTGAAGGTGTGTTGCGCATGGCAGCCATCAGTGCCATTCAGAATGATGGCGCTAAAGATCAGACCGTGCTGGGCCAGCGTGAGGCCCAGGTGGATAACATGCGCAAAATGCTGGTCGCCATGATAGATGACGTGCGGGTGGCGCTGATCAAGCTGGCTGAGCGTACGTCGGCAATCCGGGCGGTGAAAGACGCACCGGAAGATAAACGCCGTAAAGTGGCCGAAGAGGTGTTTAATATCTATGCACCGCTGGCACACCGTTTGGGTATTGGTCACCTGAAATGGGAACTGGAGGATCTGGCGTTTCGTTATCTGCAGCCCCATTCCTATAAAAAAATTGCCCGTTTGCTGGATGAAAAACGCTTGACCCGCCAAAGCTATATTGAGCAGGTGGTACAGCGTATGCGCGACGAATTGCTGGGGGCCGGGATCAAATGTGATGTCTATGGCCGCGCCAAGCATATCTACAGCATCTGGCGCAAAATGAACCGCAAAAACCTCGATTTCTCTCAGATTTACGATATCCGGGCGGTGCGGATTCTGGTGCCGGAAGTGAAGGATTGTTATGCCACGCTGGGCATCGTGCATTCATTGTGGCGCCATATCCCGAACGAATTCGACGATTACATCGCCAACCCGAAAGAAAACGGTTATCGCTCGTTGCATACCGCTGTGATCGGCCCGGAAGGCAAAATACTTGAGGTTCAGATTCGTACTCACCAGATGCACGAAGATGCCGAACTGGGGGTATGTGCCCACTGGCTGTACAAAGGCACCGACATTAATGCCAAAGACCAGGGCTATGAGCAAAAAATCGCCTGGTTGCGTCAGGTACTGGAATGGCATGAAGAACTGGATGATCTGCCCGAGCTGATCGGTGAGTTACGTTCCGATATCAGCCCCGACCGGATTTATGTTTTCACCCCGGATGGCCATGTCGTGGACCTGCCACCTAAAGCCACACCGGTGGACTTTGCCTACCGGGTGCATACCGAGGTCGGCAACAAATGCCGGGGTGCCAAGGTGAACGGCCGGATTGTGCCGTTAACTTACCTGCTGAAAACCGGTGAGCAGGTGGAAATTCTGACCAACGCCAATGCCCATCCAAGTCGCGATTGGCTGTATCCGGAAGCCGGTTACATCCATTCCAGCCGCGCCCGGGCGAAGGTGGCACACTGGTTTAAGCTGCAGGCGAAAGATCAGAATATTGAAGAAGGACGGCAGCTGGTGTTGCGCGAACTCGATCGCCTCGACCTGGTCGACCAGCCGCTGCAGAAAATTGCCGAGCAGGTGAACATGAAGTCGGTCGACGACATGTTTGCTGCCGTGGGAGCCGGTGATTTGCGCGCCGGACAAATTGTGCATGCCGTATTGCAGCAGGCCGACCGTAATTCACCGAAGATGGACCAGCAGGAACTGCCGCTGCTGCGCAAGCCGGAAACCAGTCAGAAAGCCGCCAGTGCCGATGATGTGTTTATCGAAGGGGTCGGCAACCTGATGACCAATCTGGCCAACTGCTGCCAGCCGGTACCGGGAGATGATATCCGTGGCTATGTCACCATTGGCCGCGGGGTGAACGTGCATCGCAGTGATTGTGAAAACCTGCTGCATCTGGAAATGACCGAACCACAACGGGTATTACAGGTTTCCTGGGGCGCGCGTCCGAGTCAGAATTATCCGGTGGATATGAGCATTGAAGCTTATGACCGTACCGGGCTGTTGCGCGATGTCAGTGGCTTGTTAGCCAATGAAAAAGTGAATGTACTGGCGGTGAACACCCAGTCGAACCCGGGGGAAAATACCGCCAGCATGAACATCACTGTTGAGGTGGAAAGTCTCGAGGGTCTGTCACGGCTGATGAATAAAATTGCCCAGTTGCCCAACGTCACCAGTGCCCGGCGTATTCGCGGAGGTCATTGATGTATCGGCTGGATGATTTGTTGTTTTGTATGCAGCGTTTACGCAACCCTCAAACCGGTTGCCCGTGGGACCTGAAACAGGACTTCGCCAGTATTCTGCCGCATACCCTGGAAGAAGCCTACGAAGTGGCGGATGCGATTGAACGTCAGGATTGGCCCCACCTGGAAGAAGAGCTGGGAGACCTGCTGTTCCAGGTGATTTTTTATGGCCAGATCGGCAGTGAACAACAGCTGTTTGATGTGGCTTCGGTGATCGACAAGCTGGTGGCTAAACTGATCCGGCGACACCCGCATGTGTTCCCGCAGGGGGATTTAGCCAGTGAACGTGATCCGCAGATTACACCGCAGGAAGCCGAAGTCAGTGCTAACTGGGAGGCCATCAAAGCGGAAGAAAAGCGGCTGTTACAGGCGTCCGGGCGAGCGTTGCCGGCAGCGGGGCTGTTAGCCGATGTGCCGCTGGCATTGCCGGGCTTAAGCCGGGCGGTCAAGTTGCAGAAAAAAGCGTCCGCCGTCGGTTTTGACTGGCAGGACGTCGCTGGGGTACTGGATAAAATCCGCGAAGAACTGGCTGAGGTGGAAGCCGAACTGGAAAGTGGTGATCAGCAGGCGCTGGAAAATGAAATTGGTGATTTATTATTTGCCGTGACCAATCTGGCCCGCCACAGCCGGATCAATCCGGAGCAGGCGATACGTGGCACTAACCAGCGTTTTCAGTCACGGTTTGAGTTTGTTGAACAACAGATAGAACAACAGGGTGGCTGGCAACAGGCGACCAGCGAGCAGATGGAAAGCGCCTGGCAGGCGGCCAAATACTATGAAAAAGCCAACTCCTGATACCCAGACGGAGGCATTATTTTATGCCGCTGACGGTGGTTGTGATGAGGTACCACAAGCGCCAGCTTGTTGCCCGCTGTGCGGGACTGATAATCAGTGTCTGATGGCCCGTCCCGGTTACCACAATCCGCGTGATTGCTGGTGTATGACGCTGGATGAGCGGTTGCCGGAGGAGCTGCTGGAGCTGGTTCCGGCAGAACAACGTGGCCAGCGCTGTATCTGCCAGGCCTGTGTGCAGGCTTATTGGTGTGGCGAAATCCCGTAGTCGAGAATCAGCTGACGAAAGTCACGGCGGCGGGTGATTTCCCTGACCAGGTTATCCAGCTGGTGCTGCCCCAGTAATTGCGGGCGGATCAGGATGCTGTGTGAATAATGCTGGTCGTATTTTTCGGACACCAGAAACTGCGATGCTTTCGCCGGGTTTTGTTGCACGAATCGTTGCCAGTAGGCTTCTGACATCAGCGCCACGTCACCATGACCCCGCTGTAGCAGATCGAGCACTTTCTGATTATCCCAGGTCAGGGTGATCTGGTAATTGTCACGTAGAAAGGTCTCATCCGAATTGTAGCCGGCAAAACCGTAGTGATAGCCGAGAATGCCAACCAGGTGACGCTGCTGCAGTTGCTCAAAAAAGCGCTGGTCTCGTCCCGGCGCGGCCTGTGCTATGTACAATTCGCCACCCGACTGATACGGCTGGCTGGCGCGAATATCAATGTTACGCCGCGCCCAGCCCCATTTCATATTTTCGTATAAAAATGCATCGACATCCTGATTCAGATAGGCCTGATAACGGCGCTTGGGAGACACAGGAACAGCTTCAAAGGTCAGTTGCTGCTGGTGCTGATTAAGAATGGCGATCAGCCGTTGTGCCATGCCCCGCAGCTGCCCCTGATCATCGTATTCGGCAAACGGCGAAAACGGATATACCCCCACCCGTACGCGTTGTGGCGGGGTTTTATGCGCCTTAATGTCGTCTTCAGCCTGAGTCCGGGCAGACAGGCCTGGCAGTAACAGGATGGTCAGTAACAGGATCAGCCAGGTGTGGCCGCAGTGTCGGATATTGGTCATTCGTAAGTCCCGGCAGCAATCGCTAATTCAGTGTAGCAACTTCAGCGGCGGCAACGCTGTCCTGATACGACAGTCAGTAAATAAAAACAGCCTTTTATGGGTAGTCGCGACATAACTGCAACCAGGCGTTCAGCCCTGCACTGCGGTACTTTTGTTTGTGCACTATCAGGTAAAGGGTGCGCGAGAAGTCCCGGGCCGGAACGTCAATCTGCACCAGGCTGCCACGTTTGAATGCATCCTGCAGGGTGATCAGTGATAAACAGCCCACGCCCAGTTGGGCTTCCACCGCACGTTTGATGGCTTCGGTGTGTTGCAGTTCGAGGCTGATATTCAGCTCAGGTAATAAGCCGTGCATGGTGCGGTCGAACGCCTGGCGGGTGCCGGAGCCGGGTTCACGTAAAATCCAGCTGGCTGCCAGCAGATCCTGATCGCGGATGTTATCACCGCGCTGCTGTTGCACTGCCAGTGGATGCTCCGGGTGACAGAAAATGGCCAGTGTGTCATCGCGCCAGGACATCACATCCAGCTCCGGGTGGTTCAGTTCGCCTTCAATCAGACCGGTGTCCAGCTGATAGTTCAGTACCTGCTCGGCGATGCGGGCGGTATTGGCGACCTCCAGCTGCACTGCGGCCTCCGGGTGTTGTTTCATATATTCGGCCATCAGGCCAACCGCCAGGTAATTACCGATCGACAGGGTGGCACCAATATTCAGCGGCCCGGCATCGGCGTGACGGGTCAGTGCCTGCTCGAAATCCCGCGCCTGCGCCAGTAACGCTTCTGCCCGGGGGCGGATCTGACGGCCCTGTTCATTCAGTTTCAGGCGTTTGCCGACGCGATCAAACAACTGGATATCAAACTGACTTTCGAAGTCCTTCAGTGAACTGCTGGCAGCACTCTGAGACATCGCCAGATCATTGGCTGCCCGGGTCAGATTTTCATAGTTGGCAATGGCCAGAAATACTTCCAGCTGACGCAGGCTGTAACGCATAGCAATAGCTCCCGGAGAGGGTCTTTATATCGGTAAAATCGAATATCTATATAAAGATAAGTCGTTTTACCGATATTATCCGTCAGACTATGCTGTGTGGCAATCAATAACCACTTACCCGGAGCCCGATCATGAGTAACCTGATTCGCGAAACTGTGACCAGTGTTCATCACTGGAATGAAACCCTGTTCAGCTTTACCACCACCCGCAATCAGGGGCTGCGTTTCAAAAACGGTCATTTCACCATGATTGGGCTGGAAGTTGAGGATAAGCCGTTGCTGCGGGCATACAGCATTGCCAGCGCCAATTATGAAGAAGAAATGGAGTTCTTTTCCATTAAAGTGCAGGACGGCCCTTTGACCTCAAAACTGCAGAAGCTGGCGGTGGGGGATGAAATTCTGGTGGGTACCAAGCCGGTCGGTACGCTGATCACAGATAACCTGTTACCCGGTAAAAACCTCTATCTGTTATCCACCGGTACCGGTCTGGCACCTTTTATGAGCATCATCAAAGATCTGGATGTGTATGAGCAGTATGACAAGGTGGTGCTGACGCATGGTGTGCGTTATGTGTCTGAGCTGGCGTATCAGGATCGTATTGAACAGGAATTACCGAACAACGAATATTTTGGCGATATCGTGCGCGATAAACTGATTTATTACCCCACTGTAACCCGTGAAACCTACCGCAATACCGGGCGGCTGACTGATCTGATCCGTAGTGGCAAATTAACCGCGGATATTGGCCTGGCAGATCTGGATCCGGAAAACGATCGTTTTATGTTGTGTGGCAGTCCGGCGATGCTGGATGAGCTGACCAGCATGCTGGACGAACTGGGTTTTAAAGAAGCCCGTGCCGGCCAGGCCGGTCACTATGTGATTGAACGCGCTTTCGTGGAAAAATAATTTCCCTCCCTTCTGCCTGACCGGAATCTTGGCCCGGGCAGGCAGCTTTTTGGCATTAATTCTGCTCTGACCTAGCTGAAACTGTTTTCTGTCATATTTTTGTCGGGAGTAAATGATGCCGGGTTATGGAAAAGTTGACGCTGTATTGCGCAGCCTGAATGGTGCTACGGAGATCAGCAAAGAAATCCGTGACGCCAACTTTATACTGGAGCGGCTGGAAATGAAGCAGCAGCTGACCGATCTGGCCGGTTATATTTCGGTGGCCAAGATGGAGCTCAGCCTGTTGCAGCACAGTATCGAAGAAAAAGACCAGCAACTGCTACGCCAGGCCGAAGCGCTGGCCTATAAAGGCAATATTAAACGCCGGGGGGATGGCTATTATCGCACTGCCGATAATCGCCCCTATGGCCAGCCTTATTGTTCTTATTGCTGGGAGCATGATCAGCAGCTGATTCATTTACATAACCGTGTGTTAAGTAACGATATCCGTATTTGCCCACACTGCAAAAATGAATATCAGAATGCCCGTACCCCCTATATTGAAGCGGATTTACTGGCGGTATAACGGGTTATTTTAGCCGTGGGCTGGTATCCGGCTGAGCAGGTTATTATGATGCGGCGCGAGGATAATCTGTTGAGGATAAACGATGCGCCTGTTTCCCCTGGCCCTGCTAACGGGCCTGTTATCAGTTCCGGTACTGGCTGACAACAACGCCGCTAACAACGGCAATGCCAACGTCGATAGCAACGCTAACAGCAGCGCAGATGAGGTGTTGCTGCCGGATGATTCACCGCTGAAAACCACCCTGCAACAAGTGGAGGTTATTGATCCACAGGAGTTGCCGGAAGCCGTACGTAATCTGCCCACGCTGGTGGAAAAAATTCAGGTTGAGCGGGCGGCGGCTAACAGCCGTTATGTGTTATTGCCACACCGGCCAAATTATATTCTGCCACTGACCTATCAGTCACGACCCAACCCACGGGAATGGGAGCGGCTGGTGAATGAGCTGAGTAATGGCCAGGCAGAGGATCCGGGTGAGTTTGATCACGTGGAAGCGATGTTTCAGATCAGCATTAAATACCTGCTGGCCGAAGGTCTGGTGGGCAAACACAGTACGCTGGAAGTCGGTTATACCAACCGTTCGTTCTGGCAGGCGTATAATTCTGAAATCTCCCGACCTTTCCGTGAAACCAATCACGAGCCTGAGCTGATTTTGTCCTGGCGTCCCAAGCACATTGATTGGCTGGAGCAGGCTGGCCTGGCGCTGAATCACCAGTCTAACGGCCAGACCAGTTCATTATCTCGCAGCTGGAACCGGGTGATTTTTCATGCCGCGTCGATCGTCGGCGATGGTATCTGGTATTTACGCGCCTGGTGGCGTATTCCGGAAGAAAGTTCCGCTGATCCGTTTGACCCGAGCGATAACGATAACCCAGATATAGACGATTATATGGGGCCGGGTGAATTATCTTATTTACACGTGATGGATCAGCATAATTTTTCGGTGACGCTCCGCAATAATTTAAATTTTGACGAAAATCGCGGTGCCCTGCAGCTGGAGTGGAGTTTTCCGATGACCAAACGCCTGAAAGGTTACATGCAATATTTTAATGGTTATGGCGAAAGTCTGATCGATTACGATCGTTATCAGGAACGTTTTGGTATTGGTATCCAGTTATCCGGCTGGCTCTGATCAGGATATAATAATCGCTTATTTTTAACGGGAACCCGGTATGATCACCTTTGGACTGATTATTAATCCGTTGGCCGGTATTGGTGGTGCTGTTGGCTTAAAAGGCAGTGATGGCATGGCCGCAGAAGCGTTTCGCCGCGGGGCGGAAAAAAAAGCCATGCAGCGCAGCGAGCAGGCCTTGCAGTGTCTGCTCGAACAACAACATAACTGCCGGTTTCTCAGTTGCCCGGGAGAAATGGGTGAACAATTGCTGACGGCGATGGGGTTCAGTGTCAGCCTGGTGGATATCAAACTGCCATCTTCCGGTGTGACCTGTGCCGCGGATACCCGTGAGGCAGCCCGGCAAATGGCCGACGCCGGGGTGGATGTGTTGATTTTTGCCGGTGGTGACGGTACCGCGCGGGATATTCTGCAGGCACTGGAACAGGCGGGTCGCAGTGATATTCCGGTATTAGGTATTCCTGCCGGGGTGAAAATTCATTCCGCAGTATATGGCGTAACACCGCAGGCCAGTGGTGAAGTATTACGCGCACTGGTTAGCGGAAAGCTGGTGGATATCAAAGAATCTGAAGTCCGTGATCTGGATGAGGAAGCCTTTCGCCAGGACCGGGTTGTCGCCCGTCATTTTGGTGAACTGCAGGTGCCTCAGCTGGGTCATTTTGTCCAGGCTGTAAAACAGGGCGGGGTGGAATCGGAAGAGCTGGTACTGGCCGATATTGCCGCTTATATACGCGAGATGATGGAAGACGACGAAGACGTGTTGTACCTGATTGGTTCCGGCAAAACCACTCAGGCGGTGATGCAGGAGCTGCAGCTGGATAACACACTGTTAGGTGTTGATGCGGTATTTCAGCAACAGCTGGTTGGTCAGGACCTCAGCGAGCAGGGCATTCTGGCATTGCTGGATCAATATCCCCGCGCCCGGGCGGTATTAAGTGTGATGGGTGGCCAGGGCCATATTATTGGCCGCGGCAATCAGCAGTTCAGCCCGCAGGTACTTAAGCGTCTGGGCAAAAAGAATGTCTGTCTGATTTCCAGCAAAAGTAAACTGACGGCGCTGGCCGGGCGGCCGTTAACGATCGACAGTGGTGATTGTCAGCTGGATAAACAGTGGTCCGGTACGATTCAGGTAATTACCGGTTACCGTGATCAGGTGGTACAAAACCTCCGCTGATAGGGTGTTTCTGCCCGGGTAGTTATACCGGCCAGTCGTGATCTGGCCGGCAGATTAAAAAAATTGCATTTGGTAACAATTCCCTACGCTTCTTCACTACCCGGTGATCCTTAAATACTTTCTTTAAAATCAAAGAGTTATAGCTATACTTCAGGACGTTTCTGAACGCTGCGGGAATAACCCAAGGCTTGCTGGCTTGTTTGTCGGCGTGTGCTCCCTACAATGCGCACACGTTTCGTAATGGTATTGCTATGAAGTGTTGTTATTGCCGTGAAAATGTTTTGTCCGGGGAGCCCCTGACGGTACCGGGAACCGGGCCCGCACATCGCAGTTGTTATGAAAAAAATCTGATCGAACAACGTATCTTCCGGCAGCTGAATCTGCGCGGCTTACCGGATGTGGAATTACGTGAGTTAGCAGATATGGTGCAAATGGAATTAAACGTCCGGAATGCTGAACAAAGTGGTATCGATTTGTGGCAACAGGACGATGTGTTGTTTGGTTAAACTGGTTGTTTTATTCGTAGCGGTTATCCGTTAATATCAATCTCCCTTTCATTCCCGTCTTGGGAATATATTGATTAATTTGTCATTCATTAACTGAACTATATTAATCGTTTAACTAATATCCGAGGTACTAAGTGAGCGTGTTTGCGACTGATATCGATAAACAGATCCAGCAGCATCAGCAAAAAATCCAGGAACTGGAAAAGCTGAAAGTGGATCAGGAAAAGAAGTTTGAAGGTATTAAAGAGTTTGATGTTCAGATCAAACGTCTGTGCAATCAGAACAGCCTGACGGAAGAAGAATTATACGTTTCCCGCGCGGAAAAAATTGAAAACTGGATTGTTGGCCTGTCTCAGAATGAGTCACCGTCTTCCATTTATAAAAATCTGAAGAAACACTTTGAAAAGGTGATCGCCAAGGAAGCGCGTGGTGGCACTAAAGCGACCAAACCTTCAACCCTGCCTAAGCCAAAACTGGCGGTGGGTGTGTACCAGAATCCGGCCACCCATGAGAAAGTGGAAAAAATTAAGCGTAACCCACGTCAACTGGATGAATGGATTGCGGAATACGGTTTTGAAATTGTAAAAACCTGGAAGGTCAGCTGACATTTCAGTGGTTGCCTCAGGCATAAAAAAACCGCCAGCTGGCGGTTTTTTTATGCGCTTTGAAACTCAGAAAAGGTTTAACACCAGTGCTGCCGGTTCACAATAATCCTTTTTCTTCAGATCGTTCTTCTGTTTTGATTGTTCAGATTTAATCCAGGTGTAGCTGCTGGGGGAACCTTTACAGATGGTCAGACCCAAAACGTTATTTTTGGATTTAACGAACACATTCATATTCACCAGTCCGCGGGTACGGGAGCGCAGGTGGATTTTTTTGGGTGAAATGGTGTAGGAACGCAGCCCGTCTTTGGCGGTGACGTTCATGCTCTGACCGGCCGGCGCATTGACGAATACCGCATCGTCACGGATTTCCAGGCTGGTCCAGTTGGAATCGGTTTCAAATTCCAGCTCGTAGATTTTTTCTTCTGCCAGGGCGGTTACAGAAGCCGTGGTGGCGGACGCCGTCAGCAGGGCACTCAGAATCAGTTTTTTCATACAACCTTCCGTGGAATCTCCGGAGGTAGGTGAATTTATAATCAGCCACCGGATGAAGGGTGGCTAAAAAATATAAGTGTCATAGTTATATAGTTCAGGTTTCTTATATCGTCAAAGTTCAGAGAGCAATTCTCCGGCTTATAAATGATTTTCGGCGTATTCTGCCAGCTCGGAGCGGGGTGAACCTTCCAGGTGAACGGTCCCGCCATGGGCAAACCCTTTAAAACGTTCGATCAGGTAGGTCAGGCCGGAGCTGATCGGGTTGAGATACGGGGTATCGATCTGTGCCAGGTTACCCAGGCAAACCACTTTACTGCCGGCTCCGGCGCGGGTGATGATGGTTTTGATCTGGTGGGGGGTCAGGTTCTGACATTCGTCGATTAATATCAGGCTGTGCTGGAAACTACGGCCGCGGATATAGTTCAGTGATTTAAACTGTAATGGCACTTTCTGCAGGATGTAGTCGACGCTGGAAGGTGAATGTTCATCATCGCTGTGTAACGCTTCCAGATTGTCTGTAATAGCGCCTAACCAGGGTTCCATCTTTTCTGCTTCGGTGCCTGGCAGGTAACCGATGTCTTCGTCCAGCCCCCGGGTGCTGCGGGTGGCGATAATGCGGCGGAACTGACTGGTGGCAACTGTCATTTCGATGGCGGCAGCCAGTGCCAGGATGGTTTTCCCGGATCCCGCCTGGCCCGTCAGGGTGACCAGATGGACATCAGGGTCGAGTAACAGGTTAAGTGCCAGCGCTTGTGGAATATCACGCGGCGACAGGCCCCAGGCGCTCTGGCTCAGCAGTTGTTCGCCAGACAGGTCCTGTAACACGGCCTGCTGTTGTTCCAGGCTGACAATTTTCCCGACAAATCCTTTTTCATCCACAATAAAGCGATTGAGGTAGAGCTCTTCCGGCAGGTCCGTCAGTGCAATGCGATGGTAGGTGCCGGTTTCGTCGTGGAAAGTTTCAACCTGTTGCTGGCTGTCCCAGAACGACCCGGCACAAGTGAAATAACCGGTTTCCAGTAATGACACATCATCGACCAGCTGATCGTTCTGATAATCCTGTGCACCCAGGCCACAGCCCCGGGCTTTGAGGCGCATATTAATGTCTTTGGTGATCAGGATCACATCGCGACGCGGATATTTTTCCTGCAGCCCGACCATGCTGTTAATAATTTTATTGTCGTTGAGGTCGGATGGCAGGGCTCGTTTGGGCGATTCAAAACGATCCAGCAAAATAGAAAGGTGTCCCTGCGTGTTACCGTCGGGGCGGATAATGGGAACCCCTTTGGCGATTTCGGTCGGTGTGGCATCACCGATAATACGGTCGATCTGACGGATGGCTTCACGGCAGTCGGTGGCGATGGCCGCCTTGCCCATTTTTAATTTGTCCAGTTCTTCCAGTACCGTCATCGGAATAACGACCTGATGTTCTTCAAAATTCAGGATCGCCTGAGGATCGTGAATCAGAACATTGGTATCCAGTACGTACAGCTTGGTAGCGGACTTGGTAGCAGCCATATAATCATTCTCCTTGATCACTATGGTTTCACTATGTTGGCTTTCGCCAGGCTTGGCAAGTGTCGGTTTTGTTACGTGTTTCAGGCCCCGGGTTTCTGAGTCCGGCGGATGGTGGCACCATCCGGGCATAAAAAAACCCGGCACTGGCCGGGTTTTCTCAGTCCGTTAAATGGCGGACTTATCCATCAGCGGATCAGTGATCCTGTGCCGCACCGGCCCCTTTAGGAACACGGATGTCTTCAATCATATGGCGGACTTCTTCCGGAATTGGTGCCGTCATATTCGACACAATAAAGGCGGTGGCAAAGTTCAGTAACGCACCAACCGCACCAAAGGCTTCCGGAGCAATGCCGAGGAACCAGTTGTCCGGCGTGTTCGCCAGCATGTTGGTGCCGGATACGAAGAACCAGCCTTTATAGGTGAAGATATACACCAGCGTGGAGGTCAGACCGACCAGCATACCGCTGACTGCACCGGTGTTGTTTACCTTAGTGCTGAAGATACCCATCATCAGTACCGGGAAGATGGAGGATGCGGCCAGACCAAAGGCCAGTGCCACCACCTGGGCAGCAAAGCCCGGCGGGTTAAGCCCCAGATACCCGGCTACCAGAATCGCACCGGCCATCGACACACGAGCGGCGAGTAATTCCTGCTTTTCGTTAATCTGTGGCATAAAGGTGCTTTTCAGCAGGTCATGGGAAATAGCGGAAGAAATCGCCAGTAATAAGCCCGCTGCTGTTGACAGCGCCGCAGCCAGACCACCGGCAGCCACCAGTGCAATTACCCAGTTTGGCAGCTGTGCAATTTCAGGGTTGGCCAGTACCATAATATCGCGGTCGACCTTCGTCATTTCGTTGCCTTTCCAGCCGAAACTTTCTGCTTTGGCGGCAAACTCCGGATTTTTGTCGTTGTAGTACTGAATACGACCATCACCGTTTTTATCTTCAAATTTCAGCAGACCGGTGGTTTCCCAGTTTTTGAACCAGTCCGGACGTTCGTCATACACCAGGTTGGCTTGTGGATCACCAACTTCCAGTGTTGGGTTCTGAATGGTATTGGTCAGATTCAGACGTGCCATTGAGCCTACCGCCGGTGCTGTGGTGTACAGAATGGCAATAAACAGCAATGCCCAGCCTGCTGATTTACGCGCATCGGATACTTTTGGCACGGTGAAGAAACGGATAATAACGTGGGGCAGACCTGCGGTACCCATCATTAACGACAGGGTATACATCAGCATATTAAAGCTGCCGCCTTTTTGAGCGGTGTATTCGGCAAAGCCCAGGTCGACCAGAGTCTGATCCAGTTTCAGCAGCAGCGGGGTTCCGTCGGCGGTATCACTGAGGAAGCCCAGCTGTGGCAGCGGGTTGCCGGTCAGGTTCAGGGAAATAAACACCGCCGGAACTGTGTAAGCAAAAATCAGCACACAATACTGAGCGATCTGAGTGTAGGTTACCCCTTTCATGCCACCCAATACGGCGTAGAAAAATACGATGCCCATACCGGCGTATAAACCGGTGGAATAATCGGTATCGAGGAAACGAGAGAATGCCACGCCGATGCCTTTCATCTGGCCGATAACGTAGGTCAGAGACGCCACGATCAGACAAATAACAGCAACAATACGTGCCGTTCTGGAGTAATAACGATCACCGATAAAATCCGGCACCGTAAATTTGCCGAACTTACGCAGGTAAGGTGCCAGGCACAGTGCCAGTAACACATAACCACCGGTCCAGCCCATCAGGAAAATAGAGGCGTCATAACCTTTAAACGCAATCAGACCAGCCATGCCGATAAACGAGGCCGCCGACATCCAGTCAGCCCCGGTGGCCATACCATTGGCAACCGGGTGGACACCGCCACCGGCGGCGTAAAATTCACCCGTGGTTCCGGCGCGGGCCCAGACTGCGATCCCCATGTAGAGCGCGAAGGTCGCGCCAACTACTAAATACGTTAATGTTTGCAGATCCATAGATAGCTCCTCGTATTAATCGTCTACGCCAAACTCGCGATCGAGTTCACGCATTTTTTTGGCGTAAAAGAACACAATGAACAGGAATACATAAATGGAGCCCTGCTGTGCGAACCAGAAACCTAAACCCACACCGCCGATAGGAATTGCATCGAGCACGTCCCGCAGCAGAATACCGAAGCCATAAGAAACTACTGCCCACAGAATCAGCAACTTGATCATCAGGCTGATGTTTCTGCGCCAATAGGCTTGTTTATCGTCGTCTGACTTAAAAGCCATAACCCCCTCCTAGTTTTTATTAGATGCCCATTCAAGCTAGGGGAGGCGTCTCTATATAAGAAGATAGACCTTGGTATTAACTCTGAAAGAGTGTTACCTCTGTTTTTAAAATCCTTTAAAAAACAATGATTTAAATATTATTCCTGGTGTTACTTTTTGACACATGAATACCTTGGTATAAGTGGAATAACGCTTGTGGTTAATGCGCAGAGGGAGCTGGCAAAGCACTGAGACAAGCACCTGCTGATAGCCCTGAACGCCACTTTCATAATCAGTGGTGGCCGGGTTGAACTGCAGCATATTCACAATATTTTAACCACCGAGCTGAGCGGCCATGAAATAGGTGGTAATCATTTTGTTGGTCTGGATGGCAAGCTCGACTGGAAATTATCGACTTACGATAACCATTTCTATTATGGCGATGTGCCAAACGGCAAAGACAACAGTTATTTTGTCGCTAAATTTACCCAGAAAAATGTCGTGTTTGACGGCCTGCAATACGACGCCGATGGTGAAGGGCGTTCGAATAATATCATCGACGGTGGTAACAGCTCTTCTTACAGCCATAACGATCGCCTGATGGTGTATTTCGATATGAACAACATCACCAACGAGCCGCTGGGCCAGCGCCAGCGGCTTTTTTATTACTGACGGCAATGTGAACTGTCGCGCAAAAACAACCATAACCCCGGTACTGGCTCGCAGATTCATTGAGCGCTTGTTCAGTGGCGTGCTAGTTTGCGCCGGTTATTGATCAGTAATAAGAAAAAAACATGAAAAAACTCGTGAGTGTGGCGTGCCTGGTGTTATTAACGGCCTGCAGTGGCGGCGGTGGTTCCGGTGTGGAAATTAATGCCGAACCGGACCGTCCGGTATTGCCGGAAGTTGATGTGGCTGCGGTACAGCAGTTACGCGGCTATTTAAACGGCGTTGCAATTGGCGCGGCGGCGGCACTGCCGGCGGGTGACGGTCCGATTATGGCGGCGATGAACAGTTCTGGGTATGGCGGCGGATCGCCGTTCCGGGTCGGTGGTCATGCCGCACTGCAATGCAGCGGTGAAGGCGATGCGCGTCGCTGTCAGCTGGCTCCGGGCCAGGCGTTTGATAATGTCAGGGTGTATCACAAAGCCCTGAGTGAAGCGGAAATTCAGGCGTTATCACAACGATGAGCCTGATTTTAATCACCGGATGGGAATAATAACTTATGAAAATCATACCCCTGTGCCTGACGTTAGGCAGCCTGATATTACTGACCGCCTGTGGTGGTTCTGGAGGTTCTGGCGACAGCCAGCCGGTGGTGCAGGAAAGTGCACTGGATAAAGCGTTACGCAGTGGCGACGTGCGGCCGATCAAGGATGAAGCATTGTTGCTGGATGCCGCGCTGAGCGATATTAATGCTCAGGTCGGTCATTTTGATGGTATTAAACGCAGCCTGTTTGGCAGCGGCAGCAGTGGCCTGAGCCAGTTAAGCTGGAACCCGAGCCACGACTCATCATTAATTGCCAGCCAATATCCGTTTAACGATGTGGTGTTGTACAGCAACTCCAGCTGGCAGGAAGGTAATGAGGTGCACCAGCTGCCGCTGGCGGTGGCGGGCAGCCGCAGTCAGGTCAGCGAAAACAGCCGGTATCTGGTGTTTGGTGGTAACCCGCTGCGTACCAGCCATAACGAGTCGTTTGATCAGTTTCTGAATAATGCGATGCACTGGCTCAGTGGCGTAACGGGCAGTACCCAGCGGCCGCTCAGAGTGGTAATCAGTCAGCTGGATCAGAGTTATTATTTTCCTGATCGGAGCGCGGTACGCAGCTGGTTTGATGATCATTATCAGGGTGAAGTCAGTTATAACGAGGCGAGCAGTTGTAACGGTGCGGCGTTAGCGGGCTGCCTGGAACAGGCGCCGGATATTCTGCTGGTATCGCAACACCTGCGGAATGACGCCGAGCTGGCTCCGGCACAGGCGGCAATTAAGCAGGCCCTGCAGC
The DNA here is from genome assembly GCF_042648445.1 of Bacterioplanoides pacificum. Lineage (NCBI taxonomy): Bacteria > Pseudomonadati > Pseudomonadota > Gammaproteobacteria > Oceanospirillales > Oceanospirillaceae > Bacterioplanoides > Bacterioplanoides pacificum. The sequence continues at coordinate 372,483 of NZ_JBHRYB010000013.1, read as the reverse complement.
GAGGAATTCCTCTGTTATATGTGCATCACAACGGCGATCATAAACCGCTGGGTAAAGCGATTTTTGAGCTGCTTAATGTTGGTTTTAATAAAGATAATTATTGGTCCCGGCTGGGGCTGACGGATTTTAATCCGCAGAGTCTGCTGGGCCGTTTACCTGATAATATGACCGCGATTAAAACCTTGCTCAGCAATTTTAAAACGGCCGATTTTAACGTCGATTTAACCGCTTGTGAGGTGCGCAGCTGTCCGCCGGACTCCGGTTTGGAATCCGCCTTTTCAGCCGGTGCCAGCGCTGTTAAAGCGATGTTTAATCAGTACGATGCCCGTCAGTTCCGTCTGTTCGATCAGTCATTGTCAGCCTACCGGTTACCCAAACTGCTGATTTTACTGGCGGATTATTATCGTCGTGAGGTGCGTTATCCAATGGATAAAAACACCACGGATACCCTGGCATTTCTGCAGTCGTTTTATGCCGATCATGCCGTATATAACAGTCGTGATCTCAACCCGGTGCAGCCGGATATGGGGAATTTCAGCCGTTCGGATTTCAGCCATATTACTCCCGAAAACGTTAACGTCACGCTGACGGCAAAACCGTATTTCCGCTCTGCCGGAGTGTATGCGATTCCCGGTGTCACCATGACGGTCAGTCGTAAGGACAATGCTGCGGTGAGTACCCATGTATTTATTAATACGCTGCGAACCGGAGCGACCCATATTTTCAGCGATAATCAGTACAATCGTCCGTATTACCTGAAAAGTCAGGCGATTGAAATCAAACCGGGTGACACCTTCCGGTTTACCTCCAGTTACGGTGGTCCGGTACAGATTGGTTTTGATCAGAAAGATGTTGACGTTGAGTTTGAATTTAAACAGGTGGGCCGTCATCCACACTGGCGCGATAAAAATGATGACGCTGATTTTGCCGCAAGGATGGCTGCAGCGGAATACGATTGGGCTGAAATTGCCACCGCAGGTTTTGAAGTGCATTCACGCCTGCCAAAACTGAATGCTTCTCTGCAGGACAGTATCTGGCCACTGGCGTCCGATTTCGCCAATGCCACCATGCGATATACCCATAATAAAGTGCATGTGTTAGCCGGTTTTCAGGGGCCGGGTATCGATAAGGTGGGTGAAATACACGACTTTATTGCACAGCGCGGGCTGGCTATCGATACCATTGATATCGTTAAACATATGAACGCCGATCAGCCGACCTGTGGCTGGGGCTGTTCCGGCAATCCTTATGATGCCGGCTGGAATTTCAGCCCGGTAGGGCATGGCGATATTCATGAACTGGGCCATGGTATCGAACGTTCTGAAATGCGCTTTGAAGGCTACGGTGGCCATTCCAATACCAATTTTTATTCGTATTATGCCAAGTCCATATATGAGGAGGAAACCGGCGAAAGTGCCTCGTGTCAGGCATTACCGTTTAAAGAGCTGTTTGAGGTTCTGCAACAAAGTAAAAAAGCCGACAATGCATTTGATTATGTCGCTGCTCAGCGCAGTGGTTCAGGGAGTGAGCACCACGCTATTTATCTGCAACTGATGATGGCAGCACAGCAGATGGGTAAGCTGGAAAATGGCTGGCACCTGTATCCGCGGCTGCATATCTGGTTGCGCCAGTACTGGCAGGCCGATAGTGACGAAACCCGCTGGCTGGCGATGCGCAATAAACTGGGCTTCGACAGTTATGGTTTTAATGAACTGGCGGATATCAGCCGTAACGACTGGTTATTGATTTCCCTGTCGGAAATCACCCAGCTCGATCTGGTGAACTGGTTTAATCTCTATGGTTTTAGTACCAATCAGAAAGCCCGTGATCAGGTTGCCAGTAAAGATTACGACAGCCTGGGTGATGTATTTTACAGCGCCGATGGCAGTGATTTCTGCCGTACCTTGCAGCACCAGGAACTGCCACTCGATGGCAACAGCAGCTGGCCTGACAGCGCCGATTAACTGCTTGCCGCAATGGCAGCAGGCCGACGCACTGCGTGCCGCATTGCCGGCTTTCTCTGGTGGCGCGGGCAATGCCAATGCTGATTGATCAGCGTAACGGTTTTTATTTCCGCAGCGAAAACGGTGCTTTGTTATTTGGCCTGCGCGACAGCCAGGGCTGTGTAACGGATGCCACGCAGTTGCCGGAGGATATTCACAGCCTGGCATTTCCTCAGGACCCCCAGGGCTGGGCGGCGCTGGAAGAAAACTGGCAGGCGCTGATTGCCCGTTATTAGCGCAGGCGCAACTGAATCATTACATCGCCGGAGTCTCGAGTTATACCCCGGATGGTAAGCCGTTATTAGGGCTGCTGCCTGGCTGGTGCAATGCTTATGTGGCCAGTGGCTGCAGTGGTGCCGGTATCGCCAGGAGTGGCGGCATTGGCCGATTGTGTATTAGGTCAACAGGGGACACTTGAGATAGCGTGTTACCCGCCCGAGCGCTTTGCCCGACACAGCCTGCAGCTGGATTTTTTCAGCGCTGCTTTCCAACAACAGTGTGCACCGGCCGCATTTTCTGATTTACCTGGCCGCCGGCGATAAACCCTGAGGGTTGAGGGTTATGGCGCGGGGTTTTGCTGAATCAGTTTCAGCCGCGGCTCGCCCTTGTCATCGGAAAAAATCACCCAGTGGTTATCCTGCCACTGGTAACTGACCGACTCACTCAGCGCCTGCAGGAATCTCTGTTCCTGTTGCATCAGTGCCGGCGCACAAGCCCGCCGGGTGCTGGCCGGGGCGCTGATCCGGATATCTTTGTCGTGCTGGCTGAAGCCGGCGTTATAGCGGTTACAGCCGGAAGAACCCGCGATACGTTCAGCGTCAATAAACACCAGAGTCAGATGGCTGGCGTCGATAATGCCACCGCCATTAACCGACTCCACCTGCCACTGGCCGGTTAACGGTTGTCGCGGCTCTGCAGCGGTTGTTGTGCTGGCCGGCTGCTGAGCACAGCCACTGGTCAATAAAGCAATGAGCGCAAGCGCGCGGTATTGGGGCAATAACATCGGCGTGTTCCTGTGGTTGATCCGGTATTGAATCCTTCCGGATGATACCAGAGTCAATATTCCCCCGGGTTGCTACTATCGTTCAACCGCCTGGTGTACTGGCCGATCCGCTGTGGCGGCACCCGCCGTCATGGATATTGTCCGCTATCCGCAACACTGCATCCGCCGCACTTTTGGGTTGCATTTAAGCGCCGAAGAATTAAAGTGGTCAGGCCAATTGCGCCAGTTAAGTTGTCGGCCTGGCGCTGATCACAATACCTATAACACGAACAACACCAATAACAACAAACTGCACTTTGAGGTCAGTTCATGAAAAAAGTACTCACTATGGCGGCATTGGGTCTGATGTCGTTCTCTTCTGTCGCGGACATTGCTGAAGGTCGTTGGGTAACCATTGATGATGAAGATGGTTCCCAGGCATCGGTGGTCGAGATTAAAGTGTCGCAGGACGGCGAACTGAAAGGCACTATCGTAAAATTATTGCGCGAAAAAGATCAGGGCAAAAGCTGCGAAGAATGCCCGGACGAATTTCATAATCAGCCGATCGAAGGCCTGACCTTTATGTGGGGGCTGGAGCGTGAAGGCGAAGGTGAATGGCGCAGCGGCCGCATTCTCGATCCGAAATCCGGTTCGATTTATAAATCCAAACTGGACGTTGCTGAAGACGGCCAGTCGCTGGAAGTCCGTGGTTACATCGGTGTGTCCTGGATTGGTCGCAGTCAGGAATGGTTACGTTACGATGAACCGGTAAGCGCCGCTGTTGAAAGTCTGCCGGCTGACGCCGCTGACTCTGATACGGCAGCCGCCGTGGAAGCCGTCAGCGAAGCGGCAGCGGCACAAGCTGAGTCCGCCAGCAAAGCGGTGGCGGCTGAATAACTGTCCATCCTGCTAAAGGATGATGACACGGCGGCTTGTAAGTTAACGCCAGCCGCCGTATGATTTTCGCGAATTCTGTCGGGGTGCTCTGCCTGAAATGGGGAGCTGAGATCGCATAAGCGGATCCCGTTGAACCTGATCTGGTTAGAGCCAGCGTAGGGAACAGAAAAGCAGCCCGCATTCTGCCTGTGGGTCTGTGTGACGGGCAGGCTGTCTTGCCGCCCTGATTATTTTCTTCCTGTCCGCTGCCTGCCTGATCGTTTTTTATTTTCTGAATGTAAAAACGAGACTCAGCATGGCAAATAACACTCCCAGCGCTACGGCGTTAAAAGACGCTATTAAAGTCGATGAATTATCCACTCAGCCGTTTCCGGCCTCGCGCAAGTTATACGTCAGTGGCAGCCGCGCGGATGTACGCGTGGGCCTGCGTGAAATTGAATTAACGCCGACTCAGTTGGCGGAAGGTAAAACTGAATATAACCCTCCGGTACGGGTATACGACACCTCCGGCCCTTATACCGACCCGGATGTCAGCATTGATGTCCGCAAAGGATTAACCGCACTGCGTGAAAACTGGATTGTGGAACGTGGCGATGTGGAAGAACTGGCGGCATTCAGCTCCGATTACGCCAGAATCCGTGAGATGAATATCGCGCTGGAAGATTTACGTTTTGAATTAAAGCGTAAACCGAAAAAAGCCAAAGCCGGTCGCAATGTGACCCAGTTGCATTACGCCCGTCAGGGCATTATTACCCCGGAAATGGAGTACATTGCCATCCGTGAGAATCTGGCGCTGGCAGAAGCTGAGTTAGAAAAAGCACTGGAAACCCAGCACCCGGGAGAAAGCTTTGGTGCCAGTATTCCGAAAATGATTACTCCGGAATTTGTCCGCGACGAAGTGGCCCGTGGCCGTGCGGTTATTCCGAATAATATTAATCATCCGGAAACCGAACCTATGATTATCGGTCGCAATTTCCGTACTAAGGTAAATGCCAATATTGGTAATTCGGCGGTAACTTCGTCCATCGAAGAAGAAGTGGAAAAGATGGTGTGGGCCACCCGTTGGGGCGCCGATACGGTGATGGATTTGTCTACAGGTAAAAATATTCATGAAACCCGCGAGTGGATTATCCGTAATTCGCCGGTTCCTATCGGTACTGTGCCTTTATATCAGGCACTGGAAAAATGTGGTGGTGTGGCTGAAGACCTGAGCTGGGAATTATTCCGCGATACCCTGATCGAACAGGCGGAACAGGGGGTGGATTATTTCACTATTCACGCCGGGGTGCGACTGCAACATATTCCGTTAACGGCCAACCGGGTGACGGGGATTGTATCGCGTGGCGGTTCTATTATGGCCAAATGGTGCCTGGCACATCATCAGGAAAGTTTTCTGTATACCCACTTTGAAGAAATCTGCGACATCATGAAGGCTTACGATGTGTGTTTTTCTTTGGGGGATGGTTTACGCCCGGGGTCGGTGGCTGATGCCAATGACGAAGCCCAGTTTGCTGAATTGCGCACCCTGGGTGAATTGACCAAAATTGCCTGGCAACACGATGTCCAGACCTTTATTGAAGGTCCGGGTCATGTGCCGATGCATATGATTAAAGAAAATATGGATGAGCAGTTAAAACACTGCCATGAAGCACCGTTTTACACTTTAGGGCCATTAACCACGGATATCGCACCGGGTTACGACCATTTCACTTCCGGCATAGGTGCAGCGTTAATCGGTTGGTATGGCTGTGCCATGTTGTGTTATGTCACACCGAAAGAACACCTGGGTTTGCCCAATAAAGATGACGTTAAACAGGGCTTAATTACCTATAAAATTGCCGCTCATGCCGCGGATCTGGCGAAAGGCCATCCGGCGGCGCAGTTGCATGATGATGCGATGTCGAAGGCACGGTTTGAATTCCGCTGGATTGATCAGTTTAACCTGGCACTGGACCCGGATACCGCCCGTGCTTACCACGACGAAACATTGCCGAAAGACGGCCATAAAGTGGCGCATTTCTGTTCCATGTGTGGTCCTAAATTCTGCTCGATGAAAATTTCCCAGGAGGTGCGGGATGCCTCTTCGGATAATCCAAACTGGGCGGCTGAAGCACAGGCAAAACAGGCGGAAGTTGAGCAGGGCATGGCGGACATGTCACAGCAGTTTCGTGAGCAGGGCAGCGAACTGTATCACGTAGCTGAAAGCTGATGGCGGGGTTAGATTATCAGCCGCTGGTGATTGTGGGTGCCGGTTTGCTGGGACGGTTAATTGCCTGGCGGCTGGCGCGGCAACACCCACAGCGGGCCGGACAAATCCGTGTGCTGGAAAAATCAGCGCCAGCCCAGCTGGAATGTGCGGCAAATACCGCGGCGGCGATGGTGGCCCCTTATGCCGAGCGGCATGTGTGTGACGCTTCCTTGTTCGAGCTGGGTAAACGCAGCTTAACCCTGTGGCCACAATTATTAACTCAGCTGCAACAGGATTCGGGTGTGGCTGTGGATTACGGCAGCCAGGGTTCGCTGGTGGTTGCCCATCAGGCCGATCTGGGCGAGTTGCAGCAGTTTGAACAGGAAATGTCGCAGTATGGTTTATTCACCCCTGAGTGTGTGCGCAAACTGAACCGGCAGCAGGTTCAGGAACTGGAGCCCGGGCTGAATCGTGGTTTCAGTGGTGGTTTTTATTTACCCCAGGAAATGCACCTGGATAACCGCGCGTTGCTGCCGTTATTGCAACAACAGGCGCAGCAGTTGGGGGTGCAGTTTGAATTTAATTGTGATGTCAGCGATGACGAGTTAACCGCGATCAGCGAGCAGGCCATCGTACTTGATTGTCGCGGTGTCGGAGCTAAATCGGCTCTGACGGCCAGTCAGCCGTTACGGGGAGTGCGCGGCGAGGTGTGCTGGATTGAATCGGCGGAGGTATTTATCAGCCGGCCGGTGCGCCTGTTACACCCGCGTTATCACTTGTATCTGGTGCCTAAGGGGCAAACACCTCAGGGCGCGTATCGTTATATTCTGGGTGCTACGGAAATTGAGTCGGAGGATAAGTCACCACTCAGTGTGCGTTCGGCGCTGGAGATGTTAAGCGCGTTGTATTGTTTAAGTCCGGCGCTGGCCGAGGCCCGGATTATCGAAACTGATGTGAATTTACGGCCGGCGTTTAACGATCATAAACCGCGGGTGATTTACAGCAATGCCAACCTGATTCGACTGAATGGTCTCTTCCGTCACGGTTTTTTATTGGCGCCCGGTTTTTTACAGCAGTTTGAATCTCAGTTAATAACCAGCCACGGGCTGTCGCTGGGGCTGGGTGGCGGTATCAAAACCAGCGAAGGAGCATCAATGTGAATCTGGCAATAAACGGTGAACAACAACGCTTTGATGTGATTCAGACGTTGCAGCAGCTCCTGATGACACTTGGCTATGTCAGTGCTGCTGGGGTTGTACAGGGCAATATTGTGGTTGCCTTAAATCAAACCATTATTCCTGTGTCGCAGTACGCTGAAACGCAGCTTAATGATAACGATCAGTTAGATATTCTGGGTGCAATTACCGGCGGTTAACGATGACGACAGACAATACAATGACGATCGCCGGTGAGGCAATTAACGGTCGCCTCTGGCTAGGTACTTCCCTGTATCCTTCGCCGGAAATTATGCGCGACAGCCTGATCGCCGCACAACCCGGCTTTGTCACTTTATCGTTGCGGCGGCAAACCGCGCAACAGGTGGCGGATAACGGTCACTGGCAGTATGTGCAGACTTTTGTTGAACAGAGTGGCTGTAAAATTTTACCCAACACCGCTGGTTGTCACAGTGCTGACGAAGCGCTGTTGCTGGCTAATATGGCGCGCGAATTATTTAAAACAGACTGGATTAAACTGGAAGTTATCGGTGACGATTATACCTTGCAGCCACACCCTACTGAGTTACTGAAAGCGGCCGATACTCTGGTACAGCAGGGTTTTAAGGTGTTGCCTTATTGCACCGATGATCTGGTGTTGTGCAAAGAGTTACTGGCGGCTGGCTGCCCGGCAGTGATGCCCTGGGGCGCTCCGATCGGTACCGGTAAAGGATTATTAAACCGCCATCAGTTAATGACTTTACGAGAGCGCCTGGCGAACGACGTTTTAATTATCGATGCCGGTCTGGGGAAACCCTCACAGGCGATGGATGCGCTGGAACTGGGTTTTGATGCGGTGTTATTAAATACCGCCGTGGCGAAGGCGCACGATCCGGTATTAATGGCAAAAGCGTTTTCTGATGCGGTCAATGCCGGGCGGATGGCTTACCGGGCTGGCATGATGCAGGAGCGCCAGGTGGCCAGTGCGTCAACGCCAACTCTGGGAATGCCATTCTGGCATCAGAGTTAATAGCTTCTTAGATAGCGCAGCAGAAAATAAACACAGTGTTATTTTTTGCCGCCGCGCCGAAGGGCCATCCCTGGCCCTGCCGCGCGGACGCGACATCCTGTCGCTGCTCTCAAAAACAACACTGTATTTATTTAACGTTCCCGAATGATTGATTCGACTATGAATGAAACCAATCGCAATAAAATCTGGGCCATCAGTGCATCGGACAGCTGTGCCGGAGCTGGAATGCAGGCCGATTTAAAAATGGCACACGCACTCGATGTCGAGTGTGGAACGCTGGTCAGCGCACTCACCGCACAAAGCAGTTGGGGTGTTGATGCTGTTGAAACGGTATCCGTCGAATTTCTGCAGCAACAATGGCAGTCACTAAAAAAAGATGGTTTTCCACAGGCGATTAAAATTGGCTGGTTTCCCAAAGACGAAGCTTTTATTAACTGGTTAGCCGACAAACTGAGCGAATATAAAAATGAGTTACCGGGCGGATGGATAGTCTGGGACCCGGTTTTATCTGCGTCGCAGGGAGGTTTGGCAACTGGTGAACTAGCGCTGTTAAAACAACTGTTGCCGCTGGTGGATGTCATAACGCCGAATCAACAGGAGGCACTGCAGCTCAGCGGTTGTCAAACAGCTGCTGAAGCCGGAGAAGCGCTGCAGCAAGCGGGTGTTTCTTATGTGGTGATCAGTGGTGGTGATTCAGATATCGATTGCGACTATGTTCAGAGTTTATGTTTTGCCGGCGCGAATATTTCTGAACCGGAGCAAGCGGTATTAACGCAGTTTATTATTCAGCAGCCACGTATCAGGCAAGAGATCCATGGCAGCGGCTGTCACTTTGCCTCTGCCGTGGCTGGTTATCTGGCTAACGCTGAGCGTATTTATGATGCGTTGCTGCTGGCTGCCGCCAATATGAGTGTGGTGATTCAGCAGGCGTCATACACGCCGTCCGGCTATTTAAATGCCTGGGCTGACGTGCTTGATAAAGACGGAATGGGAAATTTAGCCGCCGGACAGTGGCCGCAGGTGTATCCGCTGACCGGAGCCGTTAACCTGGAATTTCCTGTGCTGCAGCGGCCCCTGGGGTTATATGGTCTGGTTGATAACCTGGACTGGTTAACACAGCTGCTGGCACTGGGGGTCGATACCCTGCAGTGGCGGGTAAAATCACGCGCGCAGTATGAGCAACAATTCGGTCCCGGCAGTTACCGCCGTGATATGCAGCGTGCGATTGAGTTGTGTCAGCAGCACAATATTCCGCTGTATATTAACGATGACTGGCCGCTGGCCATTGAACTGGGTGCTTATGGTGTGCACCTGGGTCAGGAGGACTTGTTGGCAGCCAATCTGAGTGCCATTGCCAGCGCCGGTTTAGCGTTAGGTGTCAGTACCCATACGGAATGGGAAATTGCCCGGGCGCGCGCGTTTAAGCCGTCGTATATCGCTTTTGGTCCGGTCCATCCACCACTATCCAAACAACTGAAATACCCACCGCTGGGATATACCAGGCTGAGCAACTGGTGCGCCCGCGTTGGTCAGGAATTCCCGCTGACCTGTATCGGCGGTATTACCGGCGATAATATCGCTCATATCCGAGCCTGTGGTATGTTGTCGGCGGCGATTGTTACCGACCTGATGCCAGATGATGACTTAGCTCAGCGCCATCAGCGTTTACGAAGTTATTACCCGGGGGCAACAGAAGCCTGACGGCGGTAAACAAGCGACACAAAACATCACTGGCAGCTTGTTGAGGAAGTGGTTAATATCGCGCTTTTTCTGTTGAGCCGTTATGAAGCAGGATACTAATCAGGGCGCATTATTCGCCACGCTGGCGTTTGTCTGGTGGGGACTGACGCCACTGTATTTTAAATGGCTGGGTGATATTGCCCCGTTTGAGGTGCTGGCCAACCGTATTGTCTGGTCGTTTTTGCTGGTGTCATTGTTGTTGTGGTTCAGCTACAAGGCGTCGGGGTTGCGCAGCATTTTTGCCAGTCCGAAACAGGTGATGGTGATGATAGCCAGCTCGGCCATTATTGCGGTTAACTGGCTGACCTTTATCTGGTCGGTCAGTGTCGACCGGGTACTGGAGGCCAGCATGGGGTATTACATTAATCCGCTGGTGTCAGTTTTTCTTGGCATGATTTTCCTGAAGGAGCGGTTGATTCCGGTACAGCGGGTGGCACTGGCACTGGCGGCAATTGGTGTGTCGGTACAGGTGATTGCGGTGGGGTATCTGCCCTGGATTACTCTGGTGCTGGCCTTCAGTTTTGGTTTTTATGGCTTGTTGCGTAAGCTGGTGCCGACCGATGCTTATACCGGCCTGTGGTTTGAAACGGCAATGGCTACGCCGCTGGCGCTGATTTATCTGATCTGGATTGATGGCGGTGCAGCGTTAGCCGCGCCGTCTGTGGATGGTTTAAAGCTGGCGTTGGCGGGCGTGGTCACGACTGCGCCGCTGATCTGGTTTGCGATGGCGGCACGTCGTTTGCCACTCAGTACACTGGGCTTTTTTCAGTACCTGGCGCCAACCATTGCGTTGTTGTTGGCGACTCTGGTGTTTGGTGAAACTCTCGACTGGACAAAAGTCCTCACCTTTGTGTTTATCTGGGCGGCATTGCTGCTGCTGATTGGTCATAATCTGCTGCAGCGCCGCCGCCAGAGCGAGGCGCTGGCGGGTAAATAAAGCCGACGGTTATGCCTGGCGGTAGCGGGCTAATACGCCGATGGGTAATAACCACAGCCACCAGGCACCCCCTGAATTATTGTTATCACCCTTGTCCGGGTCAGGCTTGGGATCTGGATCTGAATCTGGATCCAGAGTCGGGTAGCGCTTCCCCATTAGTAATAATTGCGGTGTTTGGCTGTTGTTATTGAAATGCCATAAGCGTTGACCCTCATGGTTAGTCGGCTGGTCAAACCCGGTGAAAATCAGCCCATTGCAGTTGTTGGTTTCGGAAGCGCAATAGATATCACTAGCGCGGACATCGTTACTGCCGGCATTCGGGTTGTTGGCGATGCGCTGGGTGGTATTGCTCAGGTCGCTGGCCCAGAATACCGATGCCATCGCTGCACTTTTATAATGACTGTCCGAGCTGACGACGCCGCCAGCGGCTACTGTATCGGGGATATGTAATAAGCTGATGCCACGGCTAATGGTTACACCTCTGGTGCCGGATTCGCTGTAATCGTTGCCAACCATACCGGCCGCACTTCTTGCGGAGGTGACCTGGCCAACGACCAGAACGTCGCTCAGGCTATCCAGGTTAGCGGTACCCAGAATTCCGCCGATGCTGGCGCTGACATCAAAATGACTATTAGCAATAATTGACTGGTATTGTGAGTCATCACTCCAACCTGCAACCCCGCCCATCCAGCGCCAGCCCGGTTTGTCATTCAGGTCGGAATAATTGTGAAAGTGAGCGGTGACGGCAATGTCAGAAAATTCGCTGGCGGCCGCCTGACCAATCAGGCCGCCAGTGCGGTAATTGCTGAATAGTTCAGCCTCCAGTGCGACGTTACTCACACGAGAGCCATCCTCAAGAATGCCGATCAAACCACCTATTTGATCGGCACCACTACGAACCGTAACGTTTGCCCGGATGTTTTTAATGCGCGTTTGCCAGCCGTGCCCGATCAGAGCGCCGGAGTGCATGCCGCCAATGATTTCTGCACTCAGCGTCAGGTCGTGTATGTAAGCCATTTCGTTGTAGCTGAATAAACCGACAAAGCGCTGTTCCGGGTAGTTCATATAAAGGTGTTTGATCGCGAAGCCGTTACCGTGGAACTCGGCGCCAAATTTGGGACTGAACTGGCCAAATGGAGCAAAACCTTTGCCGTCGTTCCAGAAGCTGTCGCCGGGATCAAATTCGCCATTATTATTGCTGTCGAAGGACAGGTCCGCCGCCAGTTCGTAGCCATGACACTGAGGCTGGTTATCGTCACCGGGGGCACAACCGTCGTTGTTACCATATAACGTCGCCCCGGTAATCAGGCCGCTTTGCGGATCGGCTTCGTGGCGTATCTGATCCAGATCTTCAAGGGTGAAAATTTCAATCAGGCCATCGTTATCGATGTCGTAATCGATGCGGTTATCGGCCAGTACTGCACCACTGGTTAACAGGCTGGTGGCGATCAATAATTGCGTCCGTTTCATCACTGTATCGTTTTAGTTATTGCTAATAAGTGCAGCATAAAGCAATGGCCGGCAGTAAATAATAACTCTGGCTGGAACAATGCTGAGCCCTTTCGCAACAGTAATTGATTATCACTTATGGGTTATGTGAATTCAGCAGCACAACAACGCTTGAATTCTGTTGACTGGCCCCCAGATACAGAGTCATAACCCGTCTGCTTATTGTTTTAGCGATTGAGAGGAGAAAAGCATGACCGCAGCCAGTAAAGAGACACTGGGCTTTAAGACTGAAGTAAAACAGTTACTGCACCTGATGATTCACTCTTTGTATTCCAACAAAGAAATTTTCCTGCGTGAACTGGTTTCCAATGCCTCTGATGCCTGTGACAAGTTGCGCTTCGAAGCCCTGAAAAATGACGCTTTGTATGAAGGCAACGGTGATCTGGCGGTGCACATCGATTTTGATGCCGAAGCCAGAACGGTCACCATTGAAGACAATGGTATTGGTATGAACCGCGACGATGTGGTGAATCATCTGGGTACCATTGCCAAATCCGGTACCGCTGAGTTCCTCAGCCAGCTGAGTGGTGATCAGGCGAAAGATTCGCAGTTAATCGGCCAGTTTGGTGTTGGCTTTTATTCGGCCTTTATCGTTGCCGACAAAGTCACGGTAGAAACCCGCCGTGCCGGTGATGCCGCCGATAGCGCTACCCGTTGGGAGTCTGCCGGTGAGGGTGACTTCACACTGGAAAGTATCGACAAAGCGGAGCGTGGTACACGTATCACTCTGCATCTGAAAGACGGTGAAGAAGAGTTTGCTGATAACTTCCGTCTGCGGTCGCTGATTAAAAAATACTCTGATCATATCGCTGTGCCTGTGTACCTGCCGCAGGAAGTCGATGCAGAAGACGACGATGGCGACAAGAAAAAAGTACCGGAAGCGGTTAACGAAGCCAAAGCGCTGTGGACCTGCGCTAAGTCAGAACTGAGCGACGACGACTACAAAGAATTCTACAAACATGTATCGCATGACTGGAATGAGCCGCTGACCTGGATGCATAACCGGGTAGAAGGCAAGCTGGATTACACCAGCCTGTTATACATTCCGTCGAAAGCGCCGTTTGATATGTGGAATCGTGAAGCAACCCGCGGTCTGAAGCTGTATGTGCAGCGTGTCTTTATTATGGACGACGCCGAACAGTTCCTGCCGATGTACCTGCGCTTTGTTAAAGGTGTGCTGGATTCCAACGACCTGTCGCTGAACGTCTCGCGTGAAATCCTGCAGCAGGATAAGCAGGTGGATTCCATGCGCAGTGCGCTGATTAAGCGGGTATTGGATACCTTAACCAAAATGGCGAAAAATGAACCGGAACAATACCAGAACTTCTGGAATGAGTTCGGTGAAGTCGTGAAAGAAGGTCCGGCAGAAGACTTTGCCAATAAAGAAAAAATCGCCAAGCTGTTCCGTTTTGCAACGACTCAGAGTGACGGTGAAACCCAGAGTGTTGCGCTGGAAGATTACCTTGCCCGTATGCGTGAAGGGCAGAAGAAGATTTATTACATTACCGGTGATAATCACGCCGCTGCGTCCAGCAGCCCGCACCTGGAGTACTTCAAAAACAAAGGTATTGAAGTACTGCTGCTGACCGATCGTGTGGACGAGTGGATGGTCAGCCATCTGAACGAATTTGATGGCAAGGTCTTCCAGGACGTCACCAAAGGCGAACTGGATCTGGATGAGCTGGCAGACGAAACGGAAAAGTCGCAGCAAAAAGAGCTGGAAGAAAGCCATAAAGATCTGGTTGAACGACTGCAAAAGGTACTGGAAGGTCAGGTGAAAGAGGTGCGGGTAACCTCACGCTTAACCGATTCTCCGGCGTGTCTGGTGGTGGGTCAGTACGATATGGGTGGCCATATGCGTCGTCTGATGGAAGCGGCTGGCCAGCAAATGCCGGAGGCGGAAGTATCGCTGGAAGTGAATCCGGGTCATCCGTTGATTGCCCGTCTGGATCAGGAACAGGATGAAGATCGTTTCTCTGAACTGGCACAGGTGATTCACGCGCAGGCGCAGCTGGCGGAAGGCAGTCAGCTGAAGCAACCGGCGGAATACGTTGCCAAGCTGAATAAGCTGCTGCTGGAGTTAATGAAGTAACAGCGATAACCAATCGCTGAACAGATCGTTTTACTCTTCTTTGAACAGCAGTGCGGCGCATGTGGTTTCACCCCATGCGCCGCACTGCTATCATGCCCGACAATTCTGTCTTTTATACTAATTGTGCTCGATTACTGAGTCATACTCTGAGGAATTTTTATGTCTCAGCTGAAACAAGCTCTGATGACATCTCTGCTGGTCATCTCCGCTGGTGCACAGGCCGGTGGCTCTCTGGATGTCAGCCTGGCTGACGAAATGGTACGTGCTTCGTACGACGCCACCAAAGTCGGTTCCGGGATGCATGTCAGTATGGATGTCCTGCACCATACCGATGACGGCGAAATTGCCTCGCTGGGAGTGCATGTCGTTGATGTGCGTAACCAGGATACCAACCTGTATATTGGTGTGGGTGGTAAAATTTATGGTTTTGCCAGTCGTGGTGCTGAAGATCACAGTGGTGGTGGTATTGGTCTGGGGGGCTTTTTCCGTTACCGCATTCCCCAGGCACCGGATGTCAGTGTGGCCGGTTACGCCTATTACGCACCACCTGTGGTATCGGTGGCGGATGCGGAAAACCTGTTTGACAGCGATTTACGCCTGCAATACAGCCTGATTCCGACCGCCCGTGTTTACGCCGGCTATCGTTATACCAGCATCAAACTGGAAGATATCAGTGACCGGCTGGAGCTGGGTGATGGCTTTCATGTGGGTCTGAAAGTCGACTTCTGAAAAGTCGGCACTTTTATTTGCGGGAGCGTCTGATGGCCAGCTGGTTAAGTTTTACCAATCATAAGTTGTATCAGTGTCGTTTGTTGTTACAGCAAGCCGACACGACCACACAGCCCCTGGCGCTGCATGAAGCGCTGCAGGACAGCGCTTTATATGCTCTGCGTGATGCCTATCTCTCTTATCTGCATGAACTGGCTGAGCTGGCGACCTACCGTCAGCCGGTTTCCGGTCTGGCGCAGTTATTAGCTGATACACCTTTGATTACCGGCGAAATGAAAGAGCTGGAATATCTGGAAAACGACAGCTTCTCCTGGCTGAAGGCCATGCTGAATGCGGCTGAAGCGGTGGGCCAGGCGGATAGCAAAAGCCATTCTCAGCCTCAGGCGGTGCGTCCGGGAATGATTCAGTTGCATCAGGAAAATCAGCCGGATATTTCTGCCTGGCTAGGCCAGTTAACGCAACTGATTGATCTGCAACGGGAAAACCGTCAGGAGAGCTGACGCTATCGCGATTCCTGCACTTTGCTGGCATTTCTGAGCGTCAGTAAGTCATTCAACTTCTGAAAAAATAATGCGCAACCGGGTGAATTCAACCCCATAATGAAACAGCGCTGTGGTACACTCCCGCGCCCGGAAACGAGAGGCGGATATGGCACGCTTTTTTGAAATTGTAGAGTTATCGAATGGTGATATCGCGTTACGTCGTGCAGATGAGCAGGATGGCGATGCACTGGTGAGTATTCATTTTTCTGATGATGCAAAGGCCAGTTTACAGGCGCATCATATGGACATCGCCCGGGTGATGCTGGAGGCCGGTGTACGTAAAGTGGGGGAGTTGTCCGGCATGGAAGTGGAGCGTGATGATTTTGAACAACCGGAATATCACAATCAGCTGCACTGATTGCTGATTACCGCAACCCGTCAAAAAAAAGCCTTGCAAGACTGCAAGGCTTTTTTCGTTTCTGCATCAGGCATGAGGCAGTTGTTGTATTTCCAGCGCGCCAACGGGCTGGCTGAAAATGTACGTCGTTGCGATTAACGACGCTGAATCAGAATGACCTGGCTGCCACTGCGCCAGGCTTGCTGCTGGATACATTCCCGCTGGTTGTCGTGCAGTGTCCCTTGCCATTCAATGATGATATGACTGTTTGCAGCAGCCAGTACTTTTTCTACCAGTACCATTTGTGTATCGGCACAGACATCCAGGTGAATAACGGCTGAGTTTTCCAGTCCCAGGCTTTCGAGATAACGTTTGTTCATGGGCATGGATGGGCTCATCCACATCAGCCAGCGTTGTTGTGCTGAACATTGTGCTAATAACGGCAGCAGCTGCATGGGTTGTACGGCACTGCCTTCACTGAGAATCAGCTCGGTCAGGCTGCCACGGGAGATAGCCGGTCGCTGCTGACTACTGAGTGACAAGCCGGTTGGTTCAACTTCGAGAGTTAACTGACGCATATTTCCCCCTGAACGTTTGATTATCCCTGGCGTTTTAGTTGCGGCGCACGACGCCGACGTACAGCCCTTCAATGGCGAAATCGGCTTCTTTTAAGTCAACTTCGATTGGCTGGTAGTCTTTGTTTTCCGGATGCAGCAGCACTTTACTGCGCTTTTTCTCATAACGTTTAACGGTGACTTCATCACCCACCCGGGCGACGACAATTTCACCGTTGCGGGCGGTATCCATACGATGAACGGCAATGTAGTCGCCGTTAAGGATGCCGACCTCCATCATAGAGTCACCGTGTACCTCAAGCAGGTAATCGGCTTCAGGTTTAAAGAAGCTGGGCGGGATTTCGCAATAATCATCGATGTGTTCCTGTGCCAGGATAGGCTCCCCGGCAGCAACCCGGCCAACGATTGGCAGACCCGGGTTGTGTTCTTCTACGACCCGGATACCACGTGAGGCGCCAGCCATCATCTCAATGGCGCCTTTACGTGCCAGTGCCTTGAGATGTTCTTCAGCGGCATTGGGTGAGCGAAAACCCAGTTCGTTGGCAATTTCCGCGCGGGTAGGCGGAAAGCCGGTGTCTTCCAGTGATGACTTAATAAAGTCGAGAACCTGCTGTTGACGCGCGGTCAGCTTGATCATGATATTTATCCAAACTGGTGATCCATACAGTGACTGTAAATGTATACAGTATTTTTGCTGCTGTAAACCCCCCTGCGAATTTTGCCGCAGGCCACTGTACGACCTTTTCACGACCTAGTTCTACGGTTAGCGGGAGGGCAGGAATACTGCAATGTCGGCCAGGAGTACCGGGGAAAGCCGCCGGGGCTTGCGTTCAGAATGTTTTAAACGTATGTTTGAAACAGTTGTTTTTATGACGGTAATTCATGAGTTTCGGGGAGTCCGGCCGGCATGGCGAATAAAGATACGGCTAAGGCAATTCTCAATGCAGCGGAAGAGTTGTTTTCGGAGAAAGGGTTTGCTGAGACTTCTCTGCGCAATATTACCACTAAGGCCGGGGTCAATCTGGCGGCGGTGAATTATCACTTTGGTTCCAAAAAGGAACTGATCCAGGCGGTGTTTGCCCGTTTCCTGAACAGTTTTTGCCAGCGTCTGGATCAGCAAGTGGATGCCTATCAGCAGCAACGTGGCAGTGCACAGCCGGATCTGAATGCGGTATTGATGATGTTGCCGGCTACTGCGCTTGAAGATGATAAAGGTGTGCAGGACGAACTCAGTCAGCGCCGTTTAGGTATCTTTATGCGGTTATTGGGCCTGGCTTATACCCAGGGGCAGGGCCATGTGCGTAAGTTTCTGAAGCAGGAATACGGTACTGTCTTTAATCGTTATATGGCGTTAGTGACCGCAGCGTCGCCACAGCTGAGCAATGAAGAACGCTTCTGGCGTATTCATTTTATGCTGGGAGCCACGGTGTTTACCTTGTCAGGGGCCGACTCGCTGATGGCGATGGCGCAGCATGAGTTTGGTTTAACCACAGATATCAGCCAGGTATTTGATAAGCTGATTCCGTTCCTGGGAGCCGGACTGCAGGCACCGGGCTGAAGTACGTGCTCTGAGTGTCCTGAGGCGACAAAAAGCCGTTTCGGAGGTCGCTTAATTCTGCGCTTCTGATAAGCTGCGCTGTTATATTTCAGTCGTATTTGGCACATTTCATGACGGACAATCTGATCGAAGTTTCTGTTGCTGATCAGGCATTAAGGATTTCTGCGGCAGGTATCTGCCATCTCTATTCAGTTTCTACCGCCGCGGCCGGTGTTGGTGAGCAGTCTGGCTCTGGCCAGACGCCGCGTGGCTGGCATCGTATTGTGGCCCGGATTGGTGCTGGCCAGCCGGAGAATACGGTGTTTGTTGGTCGTCGTGCCAGTGGTGAAATTTATTCCCCTCAGTTGGCGTTGCAGTACCCCCGGCGGGACTGGATTCTGACCCGTATCCTCTGGTTACAGGGGCTGGAAGTCGGCCGTAACCGCATGGGTTCTGTTGATAGTATGCGGCGTTATATTTATATCCATGGCACCCCCGATTCTGAACCGATGGGGCAGCCGCTCTCCCATGGCTGTATCCGTATGCGTAACCGTGACCTGCTGGAGTTGTTTGAACTGGTTAACAGCGACACACAGGTCTGGATTCAGGCGCACAGTTTTTCGAGAATTCCATGCAAAAATCTGTAACAACCAACTTCACCCGTCAGCTGGGGGTGATTGCCGATCTTGATGGTCTGCAGCTGAGCGCCGCTGATCGTGACTTTTTGCAACAGCCCGAAATAGCCGGGCTGATCTTATTTACCCGTAACTATCAGTCGCCACAACAACTGCAGCAGCTGACTGCGGAAATAACGGCGCTGCGTCCGGAATTACTGATCTGTGTTGATCAGGAGGGCGGCCGGGTACAGCGCTTCCGTGATGGTTTCAGCCGCTTGCCGGCGATGCTGACGCTGGAGCCGGTCTGGCGCCAGCAGCAACAACAGGCGCTGGAGCTGGCGCGTGAGCTGGGCTGGCTGATGGCGCAGGAACTGCTCGATTGTGGCGTGCATCTGAGTTTTGCGCCGGTGCTGGATATCGAACGGGACTGCTCCCGGGTGATTGGTGATCGGGCGTTTGCTCATGATGCTGACGGGGTGATTGCGCTGGCGTCCGCCTTTGTTGCAGGGATGCAGTCGCTGGGTATGTGTGCTGTTGGTAAACATTTCCCCGGTCATGGTGCGGTGGTGGCTGATTCTCATCTGGAATTACCTACGGATGAACGGCCGCTGACTGAGCTGGAGTATGATATCCGACCGTTCCGTGAGCTGATCCGACGCGGTCAGTTACAGGGCATTATGCCTGCTCATGTGGTGTATCCGGCACTGGATGCCAATCATACCGCGGGGTTTTCGTTTGCCTGGTTGCAGCAGAAGCTGCGCCATGAGCTGGGCTTTCAGGGGGTGATCTTCAGTGACGATCTGTCGATGGCGGGTGCCGCCGCTGCGGGTGACTACCGCCAGCGCAGTCGCCAGGCCATTGCTGCCGGTTGTAATGCCTTATTAGCTTGTAACGATCGTTGTGCGGCACAGCAGGTGGTCGACACCGTTGCCGAAGCACGCCGGCAACAACCGGATTTACAACCCCTTAACCTGAGTAGCCTGATTCCGCCGCGGCCAGCGACTGCCAGTCCGCAACGCCGGCGTCAGCTGCAGCAGCAGATTCATTTACTGACGAACATATGATGACAGAGAAAATAGCCATTATTGGTGGTACCGGGCTGACGCAACTGAGTGGTCCTGACATCCGGCAACAAGGCGTTATTGCCACGCCGCTGGGAGAAACTTCTGGCCAGGTGTGTGAAGGCACCTGGCAGGGGCAGGAAATTGTATTTCTGGCTCGTCATGGCCACCCACATTCGCTGCCACCGCATCACATTAATTACCGCGCGAACCTTCTGGCGCTGCAACAGCTGGGGGTTAGTGCCATTATTGCGGTTAATGCGGTGGGGGGTATTCATGCCGATATGGGGTCAGGCAGAATCGTGATCCCGGATCAGCTGGTGGACTACACCTGGGGGCGTGAAAGCACCTTCTTTGATGGCAAGTTTAAAGCGCTGGACCACATTGATTTCAGCCATCCTTATGATGCGGCATTGCGTACCCGGCTGCTGGCGGCGGCCAATCAGTGTGAATTATCGGTGTGCGACTTTGGCGTGTATGGTGCTACTCAAGGGCCACGATTGGAAACCGTCGCAGAAATCCGCCGGCTGGAAAACGACGGTTGTGATCTGGTGGGTATGACTGGCATGCCGGAAGCTGTGCTGGCGCGGGAGCTGGCTATACCGTACGCCAGTGTGTGTCTGGTGGTGAATCCGGCGGCGGGGAAAAGCGATGGTGAAATAACCATGGACGAAATCCGCGCCGTACTCGCCGGTGGTATGGAGCAGGTGCGTCAGTTGCTGGCGGCCACCCTGAGCCGCTGGTAAGGCGGCGTCAGCGCATACGTTGTAAAAACTGGGCGATATCCGGCAGAATCTGCAGGTAAACGCCCAGTCGGCTGGCGGCTAATAGGCCGTCTTTTTTTAGCAGCTGTTGCTCGGCGTCGGCCACGGTTTGTTGCAACAACCGTCGGGCGCGAAAACGGTTCATACCCCATTCCAGTCCGGGAGCCAGGAGTGGTGAGATCAACAATGCGGCGACCACCCCGGCACTGGCGCCAGCCAGGGTCACCCAGCCGGGGACTCCCATCCAGCCAGCCCATAATGCCGCCAGCCAGCCCTGCTGGCTCAGATATGCCGAGGTAGCCAGGGTACCACCGACGCTGGCGGCGCTGGATAACACCGCTTTGTCACCCAGCGCGCGGCCGGTAATCATTAGCGTGAAGGCTAATAAGCCTTCGCGCAGCCCTTCGTGGGTCAGGTGCAGACGATTCAGCTGATGGTCAACATAGCGCTCGAATTCCAGCCGTTGCTGCTGGCTGAGTTCTGCCTGGCCAGTCAGTTGTTGTTGGTAACTCTCAATGGCCTGATTGACCTGGTTTTCTATTTTTTGTTCCAGGCCCGGCAGGTCGAGCAGTTCGTCATTGATAATACGGCGCAGCTCCTGCTGCTTACCGCTTTGTCGAAGGGGGTTGTCGCTGTTGTCCTGGCGTAACAGGCGACGGCCGCTGTTGAGTAAGGAGCGGGGGAGTGCTAATAAGTCAGCCGGAATATCACGTTTGTGGCGCCAGTGACGGGAAAACACCGCTGTGGGGCTGGCAAAATAGCGCTGGTAAACCGGCTCGATGGCTTGTTCGGCCTCACGGAAATGCTGCTGAATCAGGCTTGTCAGGTCTGTCTGCGGGTCATCTGAAGCTTGTGGTTGTGGGCGTTCCGGGTACTGCTTTGGCACGTAATCACCTTTTTATCCGGCGGTTTTGGTCCTAGTCTCGTGGCCCTGATTGACCTTATTGCCAACCATTACAGGCAACAGAGTCAACCAGCCAGCGGCGACTCAGGGTACAATTTACCGCTAAAGGCCAGTGCTTGCACGGCTGGCCGGGAATGAACTGATTCCCGACAGAATAACAACAAATACATCTCAAAATCTGGGGGCTCCATGTCGATTCTGACACGCATAGCGCTACTGTCTGTGGCACTGATTTCCATGTCTGGCTGCAGCATGATCTACAAAACCACTGGTTGGTTTGCTTACGATTTCACCGAAGATTACGCCATTCCTTACACCATGAGAGGCGATGATGTGGGTATGGCCTGCGCCATGACCGAAGGTATGACCGGTGCGTTATTGTCGTTTACGGAAGTGGCTTACACGCCGGATCGTCAGGCCGTTTCTATGTATATGATGGCGGGTGCCTGTGCCGAAGATCGCGCACAGCAGGAAGCACTGGCGTATCTGCGCGCGTTTAAGTCGCAGAACATCGCTGAAGCGAAAGATGCACGTATCCGCGAAAAGCGTGCTTTTGCTCTGGCTGCCAGTCGCCAGTACAACGCCTACCGTCATATGGTGGCGGAGTTTGGTGAACCCGGTCAGGAATGTCCGGATATGAGTGATGATGAAGAATTGTTCTGGGTGTTGGGGATTCTGGCCGGGGTACAGTCGGTGATGAATGATGTTCGCGCCCAGGGAGAAGTGGGGGTGCCGAAAGACATCGCCATGAAAGCGACCCGTGGTATTCAGTGTGTCGATAATCAGCGCTGGTGGGGTGTGCCTCAGGCGGTATCGTCTGCCGTGGGTATTATGTTGCCGGATGGCAGTGCCAAAGAGGGCAACAGCCCGTGGCAACAGATGCATGAAGCCAGCCGGATTGCCTCTGCATCGGGGGTGCGCCTGGCCCACGCCGTGGAAATCACCGTGGCCGATGGTTCCGGTAACCAGCAGCAATTACGCGATGCTATTCGCCGTCATGCGACGTCGCTGAAAAACACGCCGAGCAATCCGCGTTTTAAAATGATGGATATCATGGCGCATCGTCAGATCCTGGCGGTGTCTGACCGGTTATGGACGGAAGCAACCGGCTCCCGTACGCCGGTGGGTGGCTTAGGAACCTTCTGGGATGATGCTCCGAAAGCGGTGCCGTCGTTCGATATCGATGATCTGCTGGGGGAATAAGCCATGAAAGCGATGATGTTAACCCTCGGCCTGCTGGGGTTGCTGGGCAGTGTGGTGGTATCGGCCAAGCCACTGGAAAAACGTACCTTCTGTGTATTCGATCCGCTGGGAGCGAATGGCTCGCTGTTTAGTACCGCCAAAGACTACGCCACTAAGGCGCTGGAATGGGGGTATGACTTTCACCTGCGGCCTTACACGGATGAAAAAATCGCCACCGATGACTTTAAGGCGCATCAATGTGACGCTGTATTATTAACCGGCGCTCGGGCGCGACCGTTTAATAAATTTGCTTCTACGGTTGAAGCCATTGGTGCAATTCCATCGGAGTCGGTGATGCGCAATCTGGTGCATATGCTGGCCTCTCCGAAAGCCGCTAAATATATGGTGGAAGGCAATTATGAAGTAGCGGGCATTATGCCAGCCGGCCCCATTTATTTATTCCTGCGTGACCGCAGCGTGGATTCAGTTGAAGAAATGTCGGGTAAGCGGATTGCTACAATTGATTACGACGAGCCTTCTAAACGTCTGGTGCGTCATGTTGGCGGTTCTATTGTGCCGTCAAATTCGGCCAACTTTTCCGGTAAATTTAATAACGGCAGTGTTGACGTTGCTTACGCTCCGGCGCTGGCTTATAAGCCACTGGAACTTTACAAAGGTATGGGCGAAGACGGTGGTGTGATCCGTTTTAATCTGGCGTATCTGGATTTTCAGCTGGTGGTGCACAAAGATCGTTTCGACGATCAGTTTGGCAACCAGTCACGGAAAACCATCGCGGCGGCGTATGATAAAGTCGCTGAGTTTATTCAGCGTGATACCAAAGACATTCCTCAAAAATACTGGGTCGAGCTGGATCCGGCCGACGTTGAAAAATACAATCTGATGTTGCGTGATGTGCGTCTGGCACTGCGCGAAGAAGGGGTCTACCACCCGACCATGTTAACCATATTACGCAAGCTGCGTTGTCGGGAAAATCCGACTCACGCGGAATGTGTTGAAAAGCTGGAATAAGCGATCTTTTCGCTGCCAAAATAATAATTAAAGAGGCTGTGTTTACAGCCTCAACAGAGGGCTCACACTATGGAGCAGGCTATCCGTTTAGGCAATCGCAGTGCCTATGAATGGCTCGCCGCGTTACCGGCATTTCTGGTGCTGGTATTTGTTGTCATTCTTAATACCAGTCATGCGATTCATGCGCAGTTGTTGCAGGTAGGCGAAGGCACCTGGGATGGTTATTTTATGCTCAGGAGTGATCCGGTTGAACCGGCCTGTAACCTGAATATGAATATTGACGCCCGTTTAGCTCAGCTGGTTGCAGAGGCCAGCGCTGAAGCAGATGAGTGGGATTTATTCGATGCCGAGCCGGTTGATGAAGATGCCATGCGTCAGTCGCTGCTGGCCGCTCAACAACAATGTGAACAAAAGCACCAGCAATATCAGCAGACGCTGGAACGCATCACCCCAGGGGTGGAAGTTTTCCGCGCTATTGAATTGGGAGTTGCTCGTTTTGGTGAAATAGGACTCAGTGCTCAGCGTATTATGCTGGCGGTGCTGGTATTAATTTGTGGTTTAACGGCTGTGTTCCGTCGCCATCATATTGCCTTACGGCCGATGGAAACGGTGATGGATTACCGGGTCGCTGCCGGTGCTCAGTTAATTGCTTCTGCCATTCTGTTTTATTCGGTATTCAGCTTCCGCGACGTGGCCTACTCGGCCGGCGTCGAAGTCAGTACTCAGCACGGTATTCTTCATCACCTCTGGATTGTTGGTTTTGCGGTTATTTTATTACTGAGTCTGTATCAGTTTTTGTTTATTCCGAAAGACGCCAAGCCCGGCGGTAACTTTCTGAAGGCGCAGCTGGCGGTCCCTTTGTATGCCACTATGTGTATTATTTCCGGTGGGTATTTTATCGCCTCGGGCCACAGCGCTGGTATTGGTATTTATCTGAACCAGATGATGGAACTGTCACAGCTGTTCCTGAATGTCGGTTTGTACGTCTGGATTGGCATGTTGCTGAAGCGCACTCAGCTGGCGCAGGCGGTATTTAATTTATTCCGGCCGTTCCGTTTGCCGCCGGAAATATTATCCGTCGCGGTCGTGGCGCTGGCGGCGATTCCGACGGCTTACACCGGTGCTTCCGGTATTTTTGTGATCGCAGTCGGCGGCCTGATTTATGCCGAGTTACGTCGTGCCGGTGCCCGTCGTCAGCTGGCGCTGGCGGCTACCGCGATGTCCGGATCCCTGGGGGTGGTATTGCGTCCGTGTTTGCTGGTGGTGATTATCGCGGCACTGAATAACGAAGTGACGACCGACCAGTTATTCGGCTGGGGGGTAAAAGTCTTTTTGCTGACCACGGTATTGTTTGCCGCTATGGCGATGCTGACCAGTCAGAGTTCATTAAAAATAAAGCTGGATGATAATACCTGGCCGGAATTTAAGCAGGCGCTGTTACCGCTGCTTCCTTATGTGCTGATTATTGGTGCCACATTGCTGGCCTATGCCTGGTTGCTGGACGCTTATCTGGATGAATTTTCGGCGCCGATTATTCTGCCGGTGTTGTTACTGGTCATTCTGATTTACGAACGTGCGACGCAGGAAAAAGGCATTCTGGCACGTGAGAATATGAACGTCGATTATATCGAAGAGCGGGTGGAAAAAGGCTTCCATGATCTGGTGGAAGGCCGTGATTCGCTGGAAAAAACGGTGCGCGAAGCGACCACGGAAACCACCGGTCATATTGGTGCGTTATTGATGCTGATGGGGCTGTCGGTCAGTATTGGTGGTGTGGTTGAGCGTGCTGAATTGATGATGATGGTACCAACTACGTTTGAATCCATCTGGCTGGCGATGGCGTTGCTGGTGGCTATCCTGGTCGTCATTGGTATGGTGATGGACCCGTATGGTGCTGTTATTCTGGTCAGCGCTACGATCGCTTCGGTCGCGTATGACAGTGGCATTGATCCGGTGCACTTCTGGATGGTGACGCTGGTGGCCTTTGAGTTGGGCTATCTCAGCCCGCCAGTGGCATTGAACCACCTGTTAACCCGTCAGGTTGTGGGGGAGCAAGAGGTGGCGCTGGCGCGTCAGGAGGGTCACAACTTCTGGTATCGCAATGAAAAAATTCTGCTGCCACTGGTGACCATGGGGATTGCACTGATGGTTGTTGCTTTCCTGCCGTTGGCGATCGGTTACCGCGGATAATGATTATTTGATAGAGCAAACCCCGTTTTGTATTGGCAAAACGGGGTTTTTTAATGCCACTGAGCCGGTTAGTTGGCTGCTACGCTGGCGTAGGGGTTGGAGTAACTGACTTCCACTGACTGTTGCTGCTGATTGTATTTCAGCGTCAGATTGATTTTTCCGGAAGGGGTGGTCAGCTGGCGTTCAACGTTGATGGTTTGACCGGCGCGTGAGCCGGGGGCAATCTGCAGCCGTGCCAGGCGTTGTTCTCCATCCATAACATCCACCTGCAGCTCTTCAGTCGTGCGATTATGCAGATTTAATACGTAACGGTTGGTGATGGTGTCCTGAGGGGTCAGTTCATACAGGGAAAAGCGGTCGCGCTGTACGCTGACGGTCAGGTCTTCGCTGCTGAACACCGAGCTGATAGTTAACACCGCCACCAGTGTGGCTGCCATGCCATAACCCCATAATCGCCAGCGCTGAGCAAAGCTGAGTTGTTGCTCCGGTTCGTAGGTGATCAGGCCGCGGGCCTTGCCGAGTTTATCCATCACCTGGTCGCAGGCGTCGACACAGGCACCGCAATCGACACATGCGATTTGCAGGCCATCACGAATATCAATATTGGTTGGGCAAACCTGCACACACAAATTGCAATCGACGCAGTCGCCCTGGCTGTTTTTGGGATTGCCTTTGCCGCGAGGTTCACCGCGTTGTTCGTCGTAACGTACCGTGCGGGTGAAGGAATCAAACATCACTGACTGAAAGCGTGAATAAGGGCAGGCATCGGTGCAGAACTTCTCCCGCAGCCAACCGGCATTAATAAAGGTTAAGCCGCCAATGATGATCACCCAGGCCATAGCCATGGCTGAAATATCGCCTTGTAGCACGTCGGCTGCCCAGACTTTCAGCGGGTAAAAATAGGCCAGAGCGGTCACCGCGGTTGCCAGTGCTAATACCGCCCACACCAGGAATTTGGCCAGCCGGCGCAGTTGCTGGCTGCGTGATCCTTTGCCCTGGTCCAGCTTGCGGCGCTGATTGCGCGAACCTTCAATTTTCTCTTCCAGCCAGATAAACAGGAAGGTCCAGGTGGTTTGTGGACAGGCATAACCACACCAAAGGCGCCCGGCGTACATGGAGACAAAAAACAGGGCGAAGGCACTGCCGATTAATAACCCTGTGATCACTGTCAGATCTTCCGGCCACAATACCCAGCTCCAGAGGTGAAACTCTTTTTTCACCAGGTCGAAGTGGACGGCCGGATTGCCATCCCAGGTCAGCCAGGGAGTCAGAAAAAAGAACAATAACAGTGGCCAGGTGGATAACCGGCGCCAGTTGCGGAAGCGGCCGGAGACGGTTTTGACTCTGTGTGGGGTGATGTCGATCGCGGTGGCCTCGATTCGTCTGGCCTGCCAGTCGGTTTCGGCGGTGCGGTTTACTTCAGACATGGGGTCTCTCTCATGATTACAAACTCATCAGAGATGCCATGGCAACCGCCGTACCAGAATGACAAGCGGGCAACCATGGGCTTTTATTGACGGCTGATGGTGGAATATTTGATATATCGACGCGATATATCGTGTTATTCGATATATCGTGCTTTTATCCGGGTGTGGAGGTCAGAGCCCCAGCTTTTTAATGCGTGAGCGCAGGGTGGAGGGCGGCAGGCCTAACAGTTCGGCAGCACCGCTTTTACCGCCAATCACACCGTGGCAATAACTCAGTGCCTGGCGTATATGCTGGCGTTCAGCTTCTGCCAGCGGCAGAGGTTTCTGCTGGCGGGTTGGGGTAACGGTCGTATGGCTGAGAGGAGGGATGTGCAGTTGCTGATCACTGACAATCAGCGCATGTTCGATCACGTTGGCCAGTTCCCGGACATTGCCGGGCCAGTCGTATTGCATCAGGGTCTGCAGCGTTTCCGGTAATAACTCCGGTGGGCGTTTGCCCAGTTTGTGGCTGAGGCTGGCGATAAAATGACTGACCAGCAGGGGAATATCGGCTTTTCGTTCACGCAATGGTGGAATCGTTAGCGGGAATACCCGCAGGCGGAAATACAGATCGGCGCGGAACTCGCCGTTTTTAACCATGTGCTCCAGGTTGCGGTGAGTGGCGGCAATGACCCGTACGTCGATACGAATGGTCTGGCTGCTGCCGAGACGCTGAATTTCACCTTCCTGTAATACGCGCAGCAATTTAACCTGGGCGGCAGCCGACAGTTCGGCGACTTCATCAAGGAATAATGTGCTGCCGTCCGCTTGTTCAAAGCGGCCAATACGGCGCTGGTGGGCACTGGTAAAAGCGCCTCGCTCGTGGCCAAACAACTCGCTTTCCAGCAGGTTGTCGGCGATAGCACCACAGTTCACTTTTACCATGGCGCGCTGGGCTCGTGGACTGTGGCGGTGTAACGCTTCGGCGACCAGTTCTTTGCCGGTACCACTTTCACCCTGTACCAATACGCAGCTGGGGGTTGGCGCTACCTGCTGAATGGCAGTTTGTAAGGCCTGCATGGCGTCGCTCTGGCCAATCAGATGACGCTGGCCCTGCTGCTCGCTGAGGGCCTGTTTCAGCAGGTGATTTTCGTCCTGCAGTTGTTGCTTAAGCTGCTTGACCTGACTGAGCGCCGACTGCAGGGATTTCTGGTGCTCCAGGCGTTCACTGATGTCTTTAAATACCACGACGGCACCGGTAATTTCGCCGTTTTCGATGATGGCACTGCTGGAATATTCTACCGGGAAGAAACTGCCGTCTTTGCGCCAGAAAACTTCCTGGTCACTGTGGGCGGTTTTACCGCTTTGCAGGGTCAGATATATCGGACACTGGTGTTGTGGGTAGTGGCTGCCGTCGGCATAGCTGTGATGATGGAACGGGTGAATGCTTTTGCCACGGATTTCATCCTGGCTCCAGCCGGTCAGTCGCTCGGCGGCCTGATTGACAAATGTGGCGTGGCCTTCGGCGTTCAGGCCATAGACGCCTTCGGACATAGCCTCGAGAATACGCTGGTGGCGATGAGACAATTCACTGTGTGTCAGTTTCATGGGTAACTGCTTTTGCTGCCTGAGTTAACGATGCCGGTTGTGAAGTATATCAGTATCTCTTGTCCACCGGGGCCGGGCCGGGTAGGCTTGGCAATTGTTACCCTATTGGCTTGAAAAACAAAGGAAATACGTAATGAGTGGTCAGTTACGCGATCGTGTGCTGGATATCAAAGAACGGGCTCAGGACTGGTGGACTGATGGCGGTTTCGCCCGCGGCGGTCTGATGGCAGTGCTGGTGGTGTATTTGCTGGTGGCTCTGGTGCTGGGTTTCTTCTGGAGTGATGAGCCGGAGACGTTTGCTGTTAAAGAACATGCGGCGACCAAAGCGGAAAGTATGGGGGTGGATACAGTAACCGGTTTTACCACAACGGCGACCCTGATGAAGGTGACCGATACCTTATTGCATAAGCAAGGTGGTTATCTGAGTAATGATATTTTTCCTCCGGGTTTGTGGCTGGATAATATTCCTAACTGGGAGCATGGAGTGCTGGTGCAGGTGCGGGATTTCTCCCGGGCGTTGCGGAAAGACTTCAGTCGTTCTCAAAGCCAGTCGACCGAAGATAAAGACCTGGCGATTGCCGAGCCACAGCTGCATTTCGACAGTAACAGCTGGGCCGTGCCGTCGACGGAAGCCGAGTATGAGCGTGGCCTGAAAGCGCTGGGCAACTACCTGCAGCGCTTGTCTGATCCGAATACGCCGTCGGCCCAGTTTTATGCCCGCGCCGATAACCTGCGTCAGTGGTTGTTTGACGTTGAAACCCGGTTAGGCAGCTTGTCGCAGCGCCTCAGTGCCTCGGTGGGTAAACGGCGGTTAAATACCGATCTGGCCGGCGACTCGGCGGCAACACAATCGACACCGGCGGATTATGATCAGGAAGTGAAAACTCCCTGGACTCAGATTGATGACGTCTTCTATGAAGCCCGCGGAACGGCCTGGGCCTTATTGCATATTCTGAAGGCGATTGAGGTGGATTTCCGCGATATCCTGGAAAAGAAAAACGCTCTGGTGTCATTGCGCCAGATTATCCGGGAGCTGGAAGCGACTCAGGAAGAGTTGTGGTCGCCCGTGATACTGAATGGCAGTGGTTTTGGTTTGTTTGCTAATCACTCGCTGGTGATGGCGTCTTATATCTCCCGGGCCAATGCCGCCATTCTCGATCTGCGTGAGTTATTGTCGCAGGGTTGAATCCAGCCAGAGTGGTGCCGCTTCTGGCGGTAATAAACCTGATAAAAAGCGTCGTTTTCCGGCGCTTTTTTTATGCCCTGAATCTGGGCTGCCATTCTGGTTGCAGAGTAAAATTTACACTACGTTTAGTTTGGGGCTAACTTTTTGTTTTATAAGGGAAATTTTCAATAAAATGATTCTGAAAGCGGTACAATTGTTCTGTTTTTATCTGGTGCTTCGTCGCACTATCTGATAACTTGCACGACCATATCACCAATAGTCCGTTCACATAAAAACTATAAGAACAGGGAGAAGGGGATGGCACTTAAATGCTATCTGGGGCTGGCTGGCGTTCTGTTCCAGATCAGTACCGTACAGGCACTCGAAGCACTCGATGAAGCCGCCATGTCCAATGTGACGGGCCAGGCTCAGGGCATCCGCCTGACGTCGGAATACGACTCTTCAATCAAATCCATCAGCTACTACGATGACGACGGCCTGGGCGCCGACGGCAGTGGTGGTGTGATCAGCTTGTCACCGGTACGGGTGTATACCCCGACTAACCGCCCGTTAATTGTGGATGTGCAGGTGGGCGAAAAAGTGCGGGATAACGGAGAGACACGGACTGGATTGCTGTTTTACAACCGCGATTTGCCCATCAATATCGAAGTGGGTTCGATTGCCATTAATGGTAAGTCGATTGGTGGCTTTGGCCAGCAAAACTTTCAGATCAAAAACAATCTCAATGCCGACCCGTCGGATGATCAGGTCTATACCGTCGATTTATTTGCCGGTGGTGCTGTCGGCAATAATGGTATCACTCTGGATATCGATCTCCCCAGTTCGATGTCGTTCGATACCTACTATGAAGATGACGGAGTACGTCTTTCCAGTACAGTGGATTTTGGCAATCCGTTTGATGCCAGCGGCGGCGGCCTGAAAATGTCGGGTGTAACTTTTGATCTGGTGCCGGAAGGGCTGCAGATTGGTTTGCCGACCATTACCGGTGGCAATGTAAATGTCTATAACGCCAGTATTGGCGACGAAGTTCTTAACAGTGCCGCGTACCGTAATATTAATTTAAAAGGCGGCGCCTTATTGCTGAAAAACGCGGAGCAGGCCGGTGAATCCGGGCTGGAGATAGATCTGCGGGTTAATAAAGACAGTTCACTCGATTATGTGTACATCGCCGGCGAAGTCGATGAAAACTATCTTGCCGGTAATCCGGGGACCGAAATCTATGAAGGTTCCGCCACGATCTCATTTGAGGACGATCTGCTGGTGCAGGGAATGCGGATGAACGTCGACGGTGAGCGGGGCCTGGTGTTCGACTTCGACAACACGACGGCCACTGACGGCGTTCGTGCCCATCTGCAGGGGCGTAATATTCGTTTTGATCGGGCCGATCGCGCTGCCGCAGGGATTCATTCACCCAGTATCGGCACAATCGACGCGCGTCTGCACCTGACTAACAACACCTATCTGCAGGTACAGGGGCACTGATATGAAACAAACAACGTCATTGTTGCTGCTGGCTTCACTGAGCACACCTGCAATTGCTTTGCAGGCTATTGATGATAATGCTTTGGCCACGGTGTCCGGGCAGGCCGGTATTACGATTGAAACCTCTAACAGTGCTGCGGATGGTACTGTGCTGACGGTTGGAGAATTTGTCTTTACTGAACTGGATGAAGACGGATTAGGGGCGGAAACTTTCTCAATGGAAGATATTCGCCTGCAAATCGTCGACCTCGACGGTGCCGGTAATGTGTTAGGACCGGGTGGCTTTAAAACCACGATTGATGTTGCTGATACCGGTGAATTGAGCATTAAAACCACCGACCTGTCAGCACTGAACCTGAATATCGGTGACGTTCGTATCGGAACCCGTTCGGTTGGCAGTGTTGGGCTGAATAAATGGCGTTTTGCCCCGGGCAGTTTTCTCGAAGTTGCTGCTGTGCCAGGTGCCGATGGTGTTAAGCTGCGTAATCGTACCTATATGACGGACGGCAGCCGCATCGATTTTACCTACATCGAAGATGACCTGGCACTGGCGACTGATGTTGAGTTTAAACCCACTTCGGGTGGTTCGCCGTTTCAATCAGAATTCTTTATTTCAGCAGTTGACGGTGAACTGCGACTGGAAATGGGTACAACCGAAGGAACGCTGGAGTTGAATAATATTCGTTTGCTGGATGCGACGGATGGCAGTGACTTATTCGGTGGTGCTGACTACGGCGATATAGGCTTTGGTGATGTCAGTGTGAATGAAGCCTATTTTACACTGCAGGCAAACCCGGATGCTGAAGGACTGAAAGGACGTTTTGCTTCTGATCTGACCATTGGTACCGCTTTTTACCGCAGCAACGATAAGCGTATTAATCTCGGTAATGTACGTTTATCGACAGGTAAAGAAGCCGGTGGTGCACTAAAAGAGGTGGGTTATACCTTCGAGATTGTTGGTGGTACCGGCTTATATGGTAATGGCATCAGTGCATCATTTTTTGACGTTGATGACCTGTCTTTATTTATCGACAACATTACCTTCAGCGACGGTGACGGTACTAATGCCTCTGGCAGTCTGGGGTCTTACGGTATTGAACATTTTTCACTTAATGGCGGCTCAATGACAGCCCAGATTTGGGCATTGCCGGGTTCTGGCCGTCAGGGTATCCGTTCCGACCTGCAATTGTCTGATGGTGTCAGCTTCGACTTAACAATTTATGATGAAGAACCAACCGGGACGAATGATCCGAAATTAACGGCCAGTGTGGTGGTTAATGATTTTTCCCAGGAAGCCTATATCGATGTCACCAACAAGGGCCTGCAGGTCAGTGTTGCTGACATGGAGCTGAGTGCCAGTATGAATGCCCTGCGACTGGGTGATGGACAAACCTATCAGGGACAATCCGGTCGTTTAGTCATCGACAGTTTAACCGTTGAGCCAGGTGCGTATTTACGCGTTGAGCCAATCCAAATTCCATAAGAAAAAGCACTATGAATAATAAAAAAACAATTCTCATTGCGCTGAGTTCTTTTGTTCTGAGTTTTTCTGCTCAGGCGATTCAGAATAATGCGGGTTTGGACGTCTGGTATGACGCCGATGGTTTTCAGGCCGATGGCAGCACGAATAATCTTTGGAATAGTGGAGAGCCGAACGATTCCAGTGGTGAGGACTGCGGTGTATTGCTCTCCAATGGCACATTTAACGATGCCGACTGCGGCGGTTCTCGCCGGGTATTATGCTTCAATGGCTCGCAGTGGCAGCTCAGCGCTGCAGCAACCAATATGGGCCCAGAAAATAATGCGAATAACGATTTTGGTGGTGCTGCGGTAGCTTGTCCTGCTGGTTATCAGTTTGCCGCACCGACCAATCCGGATGAAATTGCTGAGGTGCAAGCGCAGCTGGGTGCCATTAACGACGTGTGGGTCAATCTGTCGGACAAAGCTCAGGAGGGACGCTGGCGCGCCAATATCGGTGTTACCGTTAAACGGCCTTCTGTCGAAGCATCAAAAGATACGCTCAACTTGTGGGCGCCTGGCGAGCCAAATAATTCCGGCGATTGTGGTCAGATTTACACCAGTGGCAGTGCCGCCGGGTTCTGGGATGATGCTGGCTGTTCGGGCAGTGCAAAAGTTGCCTGTTACAACCCGGTTAACGAAGAATGGCGCGTAACGGCTGGCTCTTACAATATGGGCAACAATGATACGGTTGGGAATGGTGCTGCCACGACCGCATGTAGCACAGAGTTTGGTGCTGGTTTTGAATTCTCGGCCCCTAAGTCGTTGGCTGATACGCAAGCTATTGACGCTGCCAGTAATGATCCATCGGTGTGGATTAATCTGCAGGATAAAGAAAAAGAAAATATCTGGGTGTTTAATCAGGGCACCGCGTTTGGAGCTTCTCCATGGTTGTCCGGGCAGCCTGATAATTCCGGTGATTGTGTCGCTGCTACCGGCAGCAGCGGTGACTGGAATGATCTTGCTTGTGCGAATTCATTTCAGCTGGCTTGCCAGAATCGCCAGACTAAGGCATGGCAGCTGGCAGCCGCGGCGCCGTTTGGTGAGCTTGCAGAAATGCAGCGTTTGTGCGCAGCGTTGGGTAAAGACTACGAATTTGCGGCGCCAGAAACTGACGCCGAAGTTGCAGCACTGAATGGTGCGCGTACGCTAGCGAACGATACGGTCTGGGTCAATGCAAACGATCAACAGTTTGAAGGCTTTTGGCAGATAAACTGGGGTAAAGAAAACTGGGCCCCAGGACACCCAGTCGACCCTGTCAATAATCAGTGCGCACAAGTGCGCATCAGTGATGGTAAGTGGGTATCCGCTGACTGTGAAAGCCGCGCGAGGATTTTATGTTCGGATGGTAACGGCTGGCGTCTTGGCAATGAAAATATTCATCAATATACCAATACCGCTTTGGTGGCTTGTCCTAGGGTAAATGGTCTGACAAACCGCTGGCAGTTGGCGACCCCTCGTAGCAAGGGTGAGGTAGAGGTTGTGTCACAGTATGTACAATCTCAGTCTGGCAGTGATACCGCCTGGTTAAATGGTCGTTATTTAAAAGATGTTGGCTACTGGTCATGGAATAGCGATGAGGGCCCCTATTTACGGGGCGGTGATTTAAGTGCACCAGTGTGGTACGACGTTTATGACGGACAGGATCGCCGAGATCCAACAACCGTTGCCTATTACGAGCAAAATCGCAACTTTCAGTACTCCGATGCCGCTCCTGGAACACCGGGTGGAAATAATGAAGAGCGGTTGTTTAATCATATCTTGTTTTTGAACACTAAAGCATTTGCGTACTGGAATGCTGGCGAGCCGAACTTCAGCGGCCGTTGTACGCAAATGTATATTGATAACGAAGGGAAGTGGGATGACACTACCTGTAATACCCGCTATAAGGTTGCCTGTAGCGATGGCTATGAATGGCGTATTTCCCCGGTTCCCGCCCAGGTGAATCCAGCGGGTAACTCCACTGACACTACAGAGAATATTGATCTGGCACAGCAAGCGTGCGCCTTAATTGAAAAAGACGGCGTGGCGGGGAATTTTAAATTTGCTGCACCGCTGTCATTTGTCGAAAGTTTACGACTGCAGAATCTGGCACAAAAAGAAGGTGTTAACCGAATCTGGATCAATGTTCAGAGTCTGCGTTTTGAGGGAACTTGGAAATACAATAAAGACGCCGATATCGTTGCTCCGTTCTGGAATGCCAATGAGCCTAACAACGCTGGTGGTAATGAAGACTGTGCTGAATTAACGACCTCGGGTTTATGGAACGATGCCGCTTGCTCAGGGCAGCGAGCACTTGCTTGTTTCGACCCTTATGACGGTGTTAATGGCCGTTGGCAATTAACCGCTTCATCAAACTATGTTGGCAATGACATTGTTGCTGCCAATCTGGCCTGCGAGCAAATTGGTAGCCGCTATAAATATTACGCGCCGGTTAATCTGTCACAAAACAATGATCTGGCAGGTGTTCTGGCTGGCGCATCGGTTTGGATTAATGCCAATGACATCAAGCAGGAAAATGCCTGGGTACTCAATTCCGAGCTGAATAACTGGGATTTGGGCCAACCAGCGACAGCCGCTTCTGGAAATTGTGTTTCTGCCAATGCCCAGTCCTCGTTGTGGCAGGTTCGTGACTGTTCTGTCGCACTTCCGGTTGCGTGTTCCACCGGATCTCGCTGGGTGTTTACAAATACGGCGGTCAGTTTGGCCGACTTTGGTGAAGCTCAGCGCCAGTGTGATGCTCTTGGTGAAGGGGTATTGTTTGCAGCGCCTAAAAACCCGATTCAGTTTGATAGTTTTCGTTATTACGCGGAACAACAAGGGCTGGGTGGCGACTTCTGGATCAACGGTTATCGCCAGGACAACGGCAATAACTGGAACTGGAATATTCAGCAATTGTATGTTCCGGCCTGGGGCGCGGATGAACCGGATGGTAACAGCAGTGAAACCTGTGCGACTTTGTCTGCTGCTAACTGGGCCGATCAGGCGTGTGGTGGCAATTTTAAATATTTATGTCGCGACAATGCCGGCAACTGGGCGGTATCAAATATTTCGGGAGCGTTGACGGATTTTGCTGAGGGCGTCAGTGCCTGTAGTGACCTGGGTGCTGGCTGGGTGTTTGCTGCACCTGAGACATACAATCAAAACCTTGCCGCACGCGAAGTGGTGGCCGCTGAAGGTGGTCAGGTGTGGGTTAATGCAACCGATGCACTGAAAGAAGGTAAGTGGTTATTAAATGCCGCCAGTATTGGCTCGACAAACTCCATTGGCGCTAATTACAGCAATTGGTTAAATAATTCTCCTGGCAATGACGTAAGTAGCAATCCGCTTGGTGAAGACTGTGCATACCAGGACAATAACGGACAGTGGTCGGCTATTAGTTGTTCGGTTGCCGATAATTACCCATGGGCTTGCACCGACGGTACTAACTGGCGGGTTACATCTGTGAGAGGTCGTATTCAGCAATTTTCTGATGGTCATAAGGCGTGCTTTAATGAGTTTGGTAGTCGTTACATTTTTGCTGTTCCTTTGTCTAAAGATGATGCGATCCAACTCGATTTTGCTCGTAAATTGTCTGCGCAGGAAAATAATCTAGCCGTCAACCGTGTATGGCTGAACCTGACCGATGGTGGGAATGAGGGGGTGTTCCGTTACAATTTACCATTTGTAAACTGGTCTGGTGCTGAATATCCGCCTGGAGTGGAACCGATTAATAATTGTGTTCGGAAAGGAGCAACTCCGATTGGGAGTAATAATGCGTGGCAGGTTGTTGATTGCGTAACACAGGCTGCCCACTATGCTTGTTTCAGTGGTTCCAGCTGGAAAATTGCTACCTCAGAAGGCGCTTTGATCGGCGGTTCGTTACAGATTATTCCGCAAATCGGTAAAGACTACTGGTCATACGAACGTGGCAACCAATTGTGTAAAGAGCAACACGGTTCTGAATATTATTTCTCTGCCCCGGTCACGGCCGCGGAGGAATTAGCACTCGATAAAGCCATTCGTAACGCTGATGCACAGACTCGTAATACCTGGATTAATTATTACTACGTTCGTTCTCTGGTGTCGGACAACAATCGCTGGTTCGCAGACCGTGTAACGTTGGGGAACTGGCAGAAAACCGAATTTGATAACTTCAGTGGCTCAGACTGTGCAGCGCTTAAAAAGCAAACCGATACTCATGCCGTCTGGCAGGATGCACAGTGTAATAGTACTCAGCTGTCTTATGCGTGCCTCAATCTTAATGATGCCAGCTGGCAGATTACGCCAACAACCGGTAACTGGAGCAAAGGTTTTGAAGTGTGTGAGGCGTCAGGTGGTTTATATGCCGCTCCTCGCTCCGCCGATGAGCTGAATACACTGTTAGCGGGTTTAGCGATACAGGGCAGTGTATGGGTGAATGCAACCGATACCGCAGTTGAATCGCAGTGGATTGTAAACCGGTTACGTTCTGCCTGGTGGGATGAAAATGAGCCGCGTAATAATGGCAATAAAGATTGTGCGGTAGTCGATCCAGCCAGTGGTTTATGGCAAGCAGAGAAATGCAACACTCAGGAATACCCGTTTGCCTGTCGCGTCGTGAATGGCAGCAATGTGGAATGGCGAATTTCTGCAGCCAAAGGGTTGTGGAGCCAGGGGTTTGGTGTCTGTGCGCGTGAATTTGAAGGGTTCGAATTTATGGCGCCGGTGGGTTATGGCAATACTCTGGCGAAGTCAGAACAGGAGGCCTTGGCTGCGTTGGTCACCACAACGCCGGTATGGATTAACTACAGCGATCAGGATATCGAAAGCGCCTGGCGCACCGAGCGGGCCTACAGCGACTGGGGAGTCGCATCGCTGCTCGATGAGCAAAATGACTGTGGCTATTTTGACCGTGTCACTCAGGGAGCGGGCACCTGGTATGCCGACCGTTGTAAATATACGTCGGCCAGTCCGATTGAACGTGGTTTTGCCTGTACGGATGGTTATGAATGGCGTTTGGTACAAACAACAGCGAGCAGTGATCAGCGCTGGTCCGCCGGGTTTGATGCCTGCCAAGCGCTCGGTAGTGAGTGGGTATTTTCAGCGCCGGCTGACGGTGTTGATAACGCCAAGCTGAAACTGGCTCTGGAGTTGGAAGGCCAGTCCCAGGTGTGGATCAATATTCAGGACCGTACCGGTGAAGGCGAATGGCAGATTAACGGACCTCAAACCAATTTCCCGATCGAAATTGAGGTAGTGGCCGACACAACCGTTTCAGAACAGACCAGCAATATTGAGCTGCGCGCCAATTTAACCGACGACGAAGAGCAACCAATCCCGGCTGTTGCAGCCGGTGTTCTGGGTTGGGAGTTAGTAGAAGCAGAAAGTGATCTGGGCGGATTTAGCGTCGCCGATTTCTCCCTGACAACAGCCGTACTAAGCGGCGATACTGCAAATGGTTCTGGTGTTCTGACGGCGACATACAATACGCCAAGGCTGTTCAAAAATGACCTGACACTGGTATTCCGTGTATTCACGACCGATACCAAGCCCGGACCAAGTGCTGAGGTCAAAACCTCTGAAGCACGAGTGGCCGTGACGGTTAAGGCGCCACTGATCGCAGCCTATAACTTCGACGACCCGAATGCTGTTAATCGTGATGTGTCGGGTAACGGCCGTGATGCCTTTAATACTCAGGCGCACCCATTACCGCCTGTGGCTAATGGCGCTCTGCAGTTCTCCGCCAACAGCGCGATGCGTGTTGCCGGTAAACAAACGGATCCGATCAATGGTCTGGAGTTACCACTGAATGAGTACGCGCTGGCGTTCCGCATCAGCATTGAAGAAGATTTTGATGACGATGGCGAAACTGCAAACTTCCGCGGCATTTTGCAAAAGGGTGCTCTTGGCGAGCCTGATCGTCGTCAGCCCGGGATTTTCTTACGTCCGGATAGCAATAAACTGCACGCCCGTAGTTCCACCAACGTCAATTTTAATCGGGGACTGTATCAATCATCGGAGCCGGATTATGTTACCGGTTCGCCGGATGAGCCGGAGGTGGCTGTTCGTCAATGGCTGAACGTTATTTACGTCAAACGTGCCGGTGGCTTTGATGTGTACGTTGATGATATGACCAGTGCCAATGCGCTGATCAATTATGACTACCCATCGGGTGAAAATGCAGTGAGCAACGACGATGACTTATGGTTTGGTTTGACCCCGGATGTGGTTGCCTCGTTTGTTGGCAGCATGGACGATATCTTTATTTTTGACCGTGCGCTGAATGAGAACGAGCGTATAAATCTGTTTGATATCGCACCACCTGTGGGTGAAGTCGCTTATGTTGTTGATGCCAGCTCGGCGAATGAAGATGCGGGGACAATAACGGTTGAAGTGGAACGTCGTCGTGGCTATCGCGGCGCCTTCAGTGCGACTTTCAGCCTGAATCCCAATGCACCAACCACGGCAACCGTAGGTGATGTACTGAATGTTGCGGCCGTAGATGCCGGGCTGGTTGACTCCGGTACTGCGGTTAACAGTGTGACACTGGATTGGACACACCA
The DNA here is from genome assembly GCF_042648445.1 of Bacterioplanoides pacificum. Lineage (NCBI taxonomy): Bacteria > Pseudomonadati > Pseudomonadota > Gammaproteobacteria > Oceanospirillales > Oceanospirillaceae > Bacterioplanoides > Bacterioplanoides pacificum. The sequence goes on along the minus strand of NZ_JBHRYB010000013.1, from coordinate 332,760 downwards.
GGAAAAAGGCAGCAAACCATTTACCATTCAGCTGGATGCCATGGATGATGGGTTGCGTGAAGGTGCGGAGCGGGTTGACGTTGTCATTGATTCCGCGACGGATGGACAAATCTCTGACGATAACCGTCATATCCTGACTCTGAACGATGTTACACCTAACCCGAACGGTAACTTCTCGGTCTATCGCTTATCGTCTCCGGCTGAGCTGGCCGATTACAGCAGCGTGAAAGTAGCGAATCCGGTTGTACTGGAAACCGAGAGTGCGCCTCAGTACCTGTGTGTGGTGCGTGAGAGTGGTGGTGTTGGTGAAGTTGCGGTGAGTTATACACTGGCAGGCAGTGCATCACGGGGTGCCGATGCGGTGAATGACGACTACAACCTGGTTGCAGGTAGCAATCGTATTGTACCACCGGCCGGTGCTTCGGTGAGCGGGCAGCTACTGTTTGCCGATGGTGACCAAAGCCCTCGTTGTTTCGAAGTTTCGGTGTACAACCATGCGGCCGAAATTGGCGAAGCGGACCGCACGATTGATGTCCAGCTGACGTCTGTTAGCCCAACGAACAGCAGTGATACCCCGGTACTGACGCAGGATCGCAATGCTAATATTGTGATTCGAGATTATGCCGTGGGTAAAATTGAATTTGCCGCAGCGTCCGGCACCTGTTGGGAGCCTAATGGCGCTGACGCTTGTTCAGTTGTCAGCGGTGATAACTGTTTGCCGGATACCATTGAGAGTCAGTTTAATGAACTGGATGCCTGTGAAGTGACAGTCGTTCGTTCTGGCACCGGTACCCAGGCACCTGCGCAAACGGTTACGCTGGATATCTCGGCATTGACCGCGAATAATGACTTAACCGGTTCGGATATTACTCTCAATTTCCCAGCCGTCTCTCCATCGTCGCCGGCGACCTCAGCTACAGAAACTCAGGTGGTGCAGCTGTCGGTGGTGACTGATAACAGCCAGGAGCCACTGGATGAGGTGGGCACGCTGACTCTCACCGGCACCCCGGCCGACCTCGGCAGTCAAACCAGTTATGACCTGACGATTAAGGATGTTACCACCCCGGCGGTGATCAGTATTGATAGCAAACCCGACCTGGCCGGAAAGAATTACCAGATTGAAGATGGCCAGTCGTTTGATATCGACGTCACACGTGGTGGTAATTCTGACACGGAATTCACTCTGACTAGCGAGCTGACCACTAGCAAAACCGGCAACTGTGATATTACTGATTTGCTCGACTTTACTGCTGGCGATTTTACCGCAGTGACAAGCACGCAGGATTTTGCACGCAGCGGCGTAAACCAGTCCTGGCAGGTTAAACCTCGTAAGGTTTATGACCTGGGTGAAAATTACACCGTATCGCTAACGTTATCGAATCCGGTGTTGGGCGCTGAAAATGTGTCCCGCGTGGTGGGTTTTGGTAGTGCGGCTAACGCCAATGATGCCAGCCCTTCTACGGTGCGAACTTTTACTATTGGTGGCGATGACAGTGGCGCCATTAACGGAGCGCAGCCTGCGCCTGCAGTCAAGGTGAATAGCGACACAGAAGATATCTATGTATATCAGGATCTGTCATGCGCTAACACTGACCCTGACCCAGTAGCTAATTGTAACCGGGTTAACGATACCTTCTATGCGGTATCAAAAAAATTGGCGCAGCGCGCTAAGGTGACGGTAGCACTGACGTTGCCCGCGGTACCCGGTCTTACGATTCATAACAAAGACTGCGCCGTTGGGCGAGCATATTATCGTTGGTACGAAGTTAGTGACGCTGGTGTTGAATCACCTTTAGAGCTAACCACTCTTGATGCCGCTGGTCAGAAAGCCAATGTCGGTATGATGGTAACAGCCGGTAGCCTTTCTGGGTGGGTGGATATACAGGAGCTGGTTGAAACTCCAAAGGAAACTGGTGAATTAACCATTACGCTACCATACACTTATACCTCTGATGTTAGTAAAAACCTTCGAGTAAAAGTCTGGTATGGCTCAAATATACAGTCATCAATTAATGATGCGGTTGCTATAACTGACGTTGACCGGACTTTAACTGTGAAGCCAAGGTGGCGAGAAATAAAAGTCCGTCAGGGACAGTGCCTCAGGGGCAGGAACTCTGGAAGCGGTTATGCTGGACAGAGCTGTGGTAGTGGTGAGTTAAGCGCCTTGTGGACGATTAATCCAGTGAATAACTTTATATACAACCGCGAGGATTATCGTTGTACTAAAGGTAATAATAGTGCGTATGCAAACGTTTTAAATGCAACTACTGATTGTAGTGATGCCAATGCTTGGCGGATATTTGATCAAACTAACTCTGAGTTTCGTGTATTTCATCCAACCGGTAATAGGCGTTGGTGTACTACTGGTGTTGGTAACGTTTTACAAATGCTAAACGGTATTTGCGGTGACGCTGATGAGTACTTCTTATGGGGTAATGACCAATGAAAATAATTACAACACCGTTGCTTTTTTTGCCCTTCACTACTGTTGCATTGCAAGCGCTGGATGAAAACGAGTTATCCAACGTCACCGGCGAAGGCCTGGGTGCCACCTTTGATAACGTTGTGCTGTATTCTGAAGACTTGGGCAGTCCAAACGACTTCGAGTTAAACCTGTTTCTGGATGATCAGGGCTTTGGCGGAAATTATTTGCGCTTTAGTGAGCTGCGTTTAAATAAGTCTGGAGCAGAACCCGGTCAGGCCGATTCTGGCGGGCAATTCGGTACGTATACTGATCCGTTTTTTATAGGCCTGCTCCTGGATGTTAACGAAAGCTACAGCTCTTTGCATGATCATGATGGCGATCCGGGGACTGGTTTTGTCAATATGCCACGCTCTCACACCGCCTTGTACACCGGCTTTCCGGCGGCGAATGAAGTTCAGAAAGAGCGTAGCTTTTTCTACTATTCTCGTAGTGACCTGGGTGGACTCGACGATGAAGCCCGCTATCGCGGCAATCCGGATGGTTTCTTCTCATCCGCCAATAACGTCAATGTTGGTAACTTTTTTACCTTGGCAAATAACTTCGATAGTTACCTAGCCGAACAGGAAGCGGTGCTCGACCAGGCGACGGATAAATTTGATCTGCATTTACGCATAGATTCGATCAACGATAGCAACCGTAATCTAGATGCTGAAGATCAGTTCCTGGCCAGTATCGATCTGGAAGGCTTCCGCTTATACGGTACGGAAACCTTTATATGGTCACACTCACGTAAAGGTCAGGAAGATGCCGGTATTAATCGCGCCGGTGAGATCATTATGGCCGATTATGGTTTAGCTATTGCAACCAGTGTTGGGCTGCGCGCCGATAAGCTGACCATCAATGCTGACCCACAAGGTCTTGCGACCAGTGCCTTGTCGGCCGAAGGCGTTGATGTATACCTGCCGCTTGGCACAATCGATCAGCCAATGACCATCAGCACGGTGCAGTTTCAACAGCAATATCGCGGAGAGTGGCTAACCGATGGTAATGGCAATCGGGTTGCCAGCTCGCTAGCGCCAGCATCAACACAACTGCGCTTAGAGATTGCGCCCCTACCTCAGCAGGCGATTCAGTCTGAGCGCGGCCATATCTATATTCAGCAACTGTCGTTTGGTAACACGGTGGACGCGGATGGCAACCGAATTGTTGACGATGAAGTGGTCACCGGCTACGAAGACATCTATTTGCGTAACAGCAATGGCGAAATCGTAGAGACGGTGGATGATGTGCAACATGTGGCTTTTGTTCCCAAAACGGTGACCTATAACGAACAGGTGAAGATCTACAACGAAGCCAATCCAACAACGCCGATCCCTTATATTCCCAACGAAAATACCCTGGAAATTAAAGGGCTGGAAATTCAGCGTTTGGTGATTACCACTCAGGACTTGGATTTAACACGATGAAAAAAATAATAATAACAACCGTGGCCATGCTGGGCTCTTACGCTTGCTGGGCTGATCTTAAGCCGATGGCCGAAGACGAATTGCAGGCACAGACCGGGCAGACTGGTATTACGATCAGTGCCAAGATGGAATTCGGTGAAGATACCCGTATCAGCTACAGTAATACGGATGCCAGTTTTTCGGATTCGCAGGAAACCTGGTTAGTGATGGATCAGATTACTGGTTCTATCGAGATGAAAGGCCTTAAAATTGATCTTAAAGATGGTCTCGGTCCACAGCAGGATAAAAGTGCTTTGGTTATGACTCTGCCGGAAGAGGTTCTGTTCGATCATTATGCGATTGAGGGGGTTTACGTTGGTCTTGATAAAGATGTTGATCGTTCCGGTGCTAATACCGGGCAACACGTCTTTCTGATGGGAGTGGACGTGGATGGTGTCTTGTCTATGCCTGCGGAAACCAAAATCAATATTTTCCCGGCGGAAAAGCCGGTGATTAATGGTTTGAATTAAGGAGGCTATGATGAAATTCATTTTTGTTATGTTGTTTACTTTATGTGCCTCCTACTCATTTGCGGCACTTGAGCCGATGACCGAAGCGACAATGTCTGGCACTTATGGTCAGGCCATTTTTGAAGTCAGAGACCAGGCGGTTGAACAGGCGGATGGCTCCTCTTTAAATATGCTGCGATTAACAATGGGCGCCCATGTCGAAATTAACGCAAATATTGAAGAGTTATCTTTGGGACGTTACTGGCGTCCTGAAGGCACAAACTGTACTGGCGGTGCGGGTGGCGACAAGGTGTGTTACAACAATATTGTCCCTGAAAGTTACAATGATAATATTAACTGGGCTTGTACTGCTAAGCCGTGTGGCTCTATTGGCCTGGATTCAGCTAATTATTTGTCATCTGACTTAACTCACGACATCGGTGAGGAGTCGTTTTTTAATAAATCGATCTTTCCGGCGGGGTTTGAGCCAGACTCCGGCGTAGATGTGAAGTTACGTCATTTGACTATGGGGCAGGTGCGTGATGATGATGGTGATGGTGTTTTTGAGCTGATTCCTTTAGTTCAGGAAAACCCTTATTTTGAATTCGCCTTTGATGAATCTTCTGGTGCACGAAAACTGGTTGGTTTTCGCCTGGGGTTTGAAGACAGCTTTGGTTATCAGGGCAATGCTATTGATGTAATTTCTGGCTTTATCCGGCCGTCAATTACAGTGGATGCAAAGTTATTTGGGGCCATTAATGTTGGTCAGATTTTCCTGGAAACTCAGCTTGGCGGTGTGAGAACCATTGGCTGGATTGATGCCAATACGACGTTCCTGAAAGGCACCACAGGTTTGACTGGCTTATTGATTGGCAGCGAAGAGGATCTGGAGAGCCAGTCATCTCATGCGCAGCTTTATCCGGTACAGTCGAACTACCTGAATCATTCACCGGCGTTCTTTTTCTCCGCCGGTACTCGTTCGATTACCTGGAGTGAAGTGGGTGGCTTTACTCCTGCGGCTTCCCAGCCCGGTTTTTGGCTGAATCTGGGGGGGGATGGGGCGCTGATCGCTGAAACGCAGAAAGGCAGTCACCCTATTAATTATTATCCGGGCCATAGCTATGGTCAGGGTTATCGAGATGGGATAGGTAGCAGTGCAAACATTCAGAACTACAACAACGCCCAGCCCAGTTGGTCTGAGACTTACCAATAGTTAATATTTTTGTATGAATAGCACTTAAAGCCACCTGTTTCAGGTGGCTTTTTTGTTGCTGGCCAGGTGGTCGTCTTCTGGTCGACAGTACGCCTGGAGAAGGCAGCTGTTTTCAGGTCGTTTTACCGCTCGGCTGACCCCCGCTTGTTGTGTTTCTGCAGCATCGGTAAAGTCTCGGCTCATTCTCTCAGGTTTATTCAGCTCAGAAATAGTAGGTATACATACTATTGATTTCAATTATGGGGGGGAACTCTCTAGTATTCGCTGCAGTTAGCATTCGCCCATGCCGGGAAATGCCGATATCTCCAACAACCCACTTTGAAGGATTGACTCATGTCAGCTTATCAAGACGACATCAAAGCGGTATCAGCGCTGAAAGAAGCAGCTGGTAGCCCTTGGGACGCTATTAACCCAGAATCTGCAGCTCGCATGCGCGCTCAGAACAAATTCCAAACTGGTCTGGATATCGCTCGTTACACTGCCAAAATCATGCGTGAAGACATGGCAGCGTTCGACAAAGACAAGTCTCTGTACACTCAGTCTCTGGGTTGCTGGCACGGTTTCGTAGGTCAGCAAAAGCTGATCTCTATCAAAAAGCATTTCGGTACTACTAAGCGTCGTTACCTGTACCTGTCTGGCTGGATGGTTGCGGCTCTGCGTTCTGAGTTCGGTCCTCTGCCTGACCAATCTATGCACGAGAAAACTGCAGTAGCGTCTCTGGTTAACGAACTGTACACCTTCCTGCGTCAGGCTGACGCTCGTGAACTGGGTGGTCTGTTCCGTGCTGTTGATGCGGCTCGTGAAGCTGGCGATGCGGCTAAAGAAGCTGAACTGCAAGCTCAGATCGACAACTACGAAACTCACATCGTGCCTATCATTGCTGATATCGATGCTGGTTTCGGTAACGCTGAAGCCACTTACCTGATGGCTAAGCAAATGATCGAAGCGGGTGCTTGCTGCCTGCAGATCGAAAACCAGGTTGCTGACGAGAAGCAATGTGGTCACCAGGACGGTAAAGTGACCGTTCCACACGCTGACTTCCACGCTAAGCTGCGCGCTCTGCGTTACGCATTCCTGGAGCTGGGCGTTGACGACGGTGTTATCGTTGCACGTACTGACTCTGAAGGCGCAGGCCTGACTAAAGAAATCGCTGTTGTTCGTGAGAAAGGCGATCAGGGTGACGTTTACAACTCATTCCTGGACGTTGAAGAAGTTAACGTTGAAGACGTTAAGAACGGCGACGTACTGCTGAACCGTGACGGCAAGCTGGTTCGTCCTAAGCGTCTGCCTTCTGGTCTGTACCAGTTCCGTCAGGGCACTGGCCACGAGCGTTGCGTATTCGACTGTATCGAAGCTATCAACGCTGGTGCTGACCTGCTGTGGATCGAAACTGCAGTACCGACAGTACACGAAATCAAAGGCATGATGGACGAAGTACGTAAAGTACACCCAGATGCGAAACTGGTTTACAACAACTCTCCATCATTCAACTGGACGCTGAACTTCCGTCAGCAAACCTATGATGCATGGGAAGCTGAAGGTAAAGACGTTTCTGCATACGATCGTGCAAACCTGATGTCTGCTGAATACGACGACTCTGAGCTGTCTGCTGCTGCTGACGCTCGCGTTAAGACCTTCCAGGCGGATACTTCTCGCGAAGCGAACGTATTCCACCACCTGATCACTCTGCCGACTTACCACACGACTGCACTGTCTGTGGACAACCTGGCTAAAGAGTACTTCGGTGACCAGGGTATGCTGGGTTATGTTGAAGGCGTACAGCGTAAAGAGATCCGTCAAGGTATCGCTTGCGTTAAGCACCAGAACATGGCTGGCTCCGACATGGGCGACGACCACAAAGAATACTTTGCTGGTGAGAACGCTCTGAAAGCCGGTGGTGCTAAGAACACTTCTAACCAGTTCTCTTAAGATCTGATTAGTTGTTCTTAAAGAAGCGGCCTACGGGCCGCTTTTTTTATGCGCGCTTGTTATCCATTGCCTTTTATCTTGTTATCTCAGCCGCTTGTGTAACTTTGTGGTTCAGACATGATTGGAACGCTTGTAAAGCGTAACTGTATGATAAACTGCGCCATTCGTTTGTTTGCATCCGGTTGTATTACTATCGGTTTATCGACATAAAATCCTGGCTTGTTACCTGTGTGGCCGGGTTGTAACAAAAGGTTGGTATTGCGTGTTCAGAAAACTCTTTGTGGCAATGGCGTGTTGTGCGGCCCTGAATGGTCAGGCTAACGAGACGCCGCTTAATCTGGATGATAATGCTGATGGCATTTGCAACAGCGGCTACAGAGAGCCGTCGGAAGTTTGTATGCCGGCTCCTCGTGCAGGACTGGATTCTGATAGTGATGGCATCTCGGATGAAAACGAAGGTGTTGGTGAGCTGACTAACGCGGACTGGCGTTATGATGCCGCAACCATGGATCAGGATAATGATGGTGTGCCGGATTATCTGGACCCGGATGATGATGGCCCGGGCCCGGGTGATTCTGACGGCGACGGCATTGATGACAAAATTGAATGTGGCGCTTTTCCCTGTCGTAACACCGATAGTGACGGTGCTTATGATTATCGCGACCCGGATTCGGATAACGACGGTTTATCGGACGACTTTGAAGCTGATCACATCGCTGGTAATGCTGATCAGCTGGTCAGTAATCCCCTTGATATTGATGGTGATGGCTGGGCCGACTATCGCGATACTGATGCTGACAATGACGCTATCCCTGACGAAGATGAATGTTTTACGCGGGATAAAGAAGGTAAGTGTTTAAAAAACCAGGATGGGTCGCCCGCCGCTGACACGGATGGTGATGGTATTCCAGATGTTTATGATATTGATGATCGTGGCGCTTTCGGCAACCTGGTGGGCGGTGACAGCGATCAGGATGGTATCAGTGACAAAGAGGAATGTTCATCCTGGCCAGCCTGCCCGGACAGTGATACCGACGGTAAGCCGGATTACCTCGACAGTAACCTCGATAGCGATGACGACGGCATACCTGATCGCATAGAAGCCCCTGGTTTTGATTTATTAACCAATCCGCAGCAGCAGGCGCTGGATACCGATCAGGACGGTATTGCTGACTATCTGGACCTTGACTCGGATGGTGATGACATTCTTGATAAAGACGAACGTTCTGAGCCCTTTAATCCCGATCATCGCCGGGACACCGATGGCGATGGTATCCCGGATGTGGTCGACTTCGATGGCCGTTTGAACGGCAATGGTGCCGGCGGAGACAGTGATGACGATGGGGTTGCGGATGCGCTGGAATGTCCGCAGTGGCCACAGTGCCTCGACAGTAATGGCGATGGTATTTACGACTATGTCGACAGAGATTCCTGGCCACCGCCGCCGCCTGAACCGGATTATGGTGAGTTAAAAACCGGGGTTGGTCATGGTGGTGCCGTCTGGTGGTTATTGTTGCTGGCACCATTGTTGTGTTGGGTGCGTGTCGCGGACGCAGGCTCTGCCGATGACGAAGCACTGTTTGATGGCTGGTATGTGTCAGCCGGGATGGGGCGCAGTCAGTTAGAACCGGATACCAGCGGAAGTTTGTATGCTATTCAGCGTCGTGGTGACTGGGGATATCGTGTGGCTGCGGGACTGGATATCAATCACGACTGGTCATTGGATGCGTATTATGCCGACCTTGGGCAAGCTAAGCTGTCTCCTAAGGGAGAATTGAGTTATGCCAGCTATGGTGCCGGGGTGAGCGGTAATTATTGGTTGCTGGGGGGGGAGCGTTTACCAGGGAGTCTGGCATTGACGGCGCGTGCTGGTCTGAATCAGCTGAGTAATACAGCCAGTCAGCTGGATTATCGTCAGCAGTCCGCTGTGCAGCTGGCACTGGGTGCGGGCCTGGAGTTGTATTTAGCGCATAACTTCAGCGTTGCACTGCAGCTGGATTCTTTTGCTCAGGATGCCCGTTTATTAAGTCTGGTGGTCAGTAAGCGTTTTGGTCGCCAGCAGCGGTTGGTGTATGCCTTGCCAAAAGAGGACAATCGCCTGATGTTCAGTGACCTGCCGCCGCCGGGATCGGGCAGAGTGGCTGTTATTGAACCTTATGTGCTGGACTCCGATCAGGATGGGGTGCTGGATGATCAGGATCTCTGCCTGAATACTCCGCCGGCAGATGGTTTTGTTATTGATGCGGATGGCTGTGCGCCGTTTCAGGGAGTCATTGACGTCATTCGTTTTGAGGCGGCCAGTGCGCGGTTGACCGCTCCGGCCCGTGAGCAGTTGGCCATTCTGGCTGATGCTGTGCAGCGGCAGATGCAAATGGTTGCAAAATTACGCCTGCAGGTGAGGGTGCATACCGACAGCCGTGGCAGCGATCATTATAATCGCCGTTTGTCTCAGATGCGGGCTGAAGCGGTTGTGCAGCAGCTGATCCGCCGGGGGATTGCCCCGCAGCGTCTGAGTGCGCTGGGCTTGGGAGAGAGAAAGCCGCTGGCCAATAATGCTACGGCGGAAGGTCGTGAGCAGAATCGCCGGGTAGAGTTTATTCTCACCGGAACCAATGAATAGAGGTGTTGTGTGTTAATTGCTTTTCTTGAAGATGACCTGGATCAGGCCGCCAATGTCACTGCCTGGTTCGAAGAGTTTGGTTTTGAATACGAGCACTTCACTCATGCCCAGGCGCTGTTGAAGCGCTTAAAAGACCGTAATTTTGATGCTGCTCTGCTCGACTGGGAGTTGCCGGATATGCCGGGTACTGAGGCGTTGCGTCAGATTCGCGAAAAATACCACCATGATTTACCGGTGCTGTTTTGTTCGATGCGCGACAGTGAAGAAGATGTTGTTACGGCACTGGAGTTGGGTGCTGACGACTATATGCGTAAACCACTGCTGAAAATTGAGCTGAAAGCACGTTTATCAGCGTTATTACGCCGTATTCAGGGGCCAAAAGAAGGTGATGGCCGGATTATTGAGCAGGGGCCGTATCGCTTTGACTTACAGAATCGGCAGGCATTTTGTGATGGCCGCCAGGTGGATATGACCGATAAAGACTTTGAGTTGGCGACCTGCCTGTTCGACAACATCGGACGTATTATGTCACGCAGCTTTTTACTGGATGCTGTGTGGGGAGTGTCGTCGGATTTAAATACCCGGACCGTTGATGTGCATATCAGCCGGGTGCGTAAAGCACTGGCGATTACCCCGGCCAGCGGCTTTCGCATTAAAACCATCTATCAGCATGGCTATCGGCTGGAACGGATTGATCACGGATAAATTATGATGCGTATTTTTTTGCAGCCGCTGCTGTTTTTGTCACTGTTGTTCCCGTTGTTTTCACTGGCAGAGCAGGATCAGGATGATTGGCTGTACCAGGTAAAAGTGAACGACACCATCTGGGATATCTGCAAAAACTACGTTGCCGATAGCCAGTGCTGGCGCAAGCTGGTGGATTATAACCAGATAAAAACACCAAAGTATCTGCCGCCGGATACCATTGTGCGGATACCGAAGGCCTGGCTGAAGCCTTCTCTGGCTCAGGCGCTGGTCATTGCTGTGCAGGGGGAAGTTAAGGTGTTGCGCGATGGTGAGGAAGGAGAAAAGCCGGTGACAGTGGGGGATCAGTTATCCCAGTTTGATACCATTACCGCGCGTAACGGCAGCGCTATGATTAAATTTGCGGACGATTCACGTTTGTTGCTGAAACCGAACAGTGCGGTGCGAATGCAGGGGTTGCGCTATTACCAGCGTGGTGGCATTGCCAATACTCAGCTTCGTTTGCTGAAGGGGCGGGTCAAAGCCAGTGTGGAAAAATTACGGGGTCTGGAAAGCCGTTTTGATATCGCCACACCCGCTGCTGTGGCGGCGGTGCGCGGCACAGAATTTCGGGTTGGTCTAGCCGAAGAGAGCGGCAAAGCGGTGATGGTGACGGAATTGCTTGAAGGTGGCCTGGATATGACCAACGACCAGGGAAAGCAGCGTCTGGCAGCCGGTGAAGCATTACGTGCGGTTGAAGGTGAAACGCTGCAGGCGCCGGTTAAATTATTACCTCGGCCACGTCTTGAGTTGAGTGCTGCCGAGCAGGTGGTGTTGCCTTATTCACTACGCTGGCAGCCGATTGCGGGGGCTGCTTATTATAAAGTGTCGTTGCGTCAATCCGGCTTGTTGCTGTGGGAGAACAGTACGACTGATGTGACTTATGCCATCGACCTGCCTGGTGATGGCGATTTTGAAGTGCAAATCAGCGCTGTGGATGAACAGGGCTTTGAGGGTCGGGGGCGGCGTTTACGTATAGCATCGGGTGAATAATGAACAGGAAGCATTTATTCGCTGATGGGCCGCTGATTGTTCTCGCCTTGCTGCTGATTGTGGTGGTTAACCTCAATATCAGCTGGCATTGGTCGGCGGCGACGGATCGCTTCTGGTATGACCGCCTGATGTTATTTTCCGGGCAGCAGGTCAGCGACGATATACATATTATTGAAATTGATGATCAGAGCTTATCTCTGATTGGTGACTGGCCCTGGGATCGTGCATTTCATGCTGAGTTGATTGATATTCTGACGGCCGCCAATGCGGATGTTGTGGCCTATAACCTGGCTTTTACGGCGGGTAATGCACCGCTGAATGCCAGTGATTATTTATTGGCCGATTCTATCGAGCGCAGCGGACGGGTAATTCTGCCGGTTTATTTTGGCCAGATATTTAAAAATGGTCCGCTGGAGTTGGTGTTGCCAGCCTCGGTGTTTGCTGAACATGCACATCTGGGGCACGTTAATGTGTATCTTGATCAGGATGGTGTTTATCGTCGCCTGAGTGTTAATGATGTCTATGGCAGTCATGACTGGCCGCATTTCTCTCTGGCAGCGCTGTCGGTTGCTGAGCCGAGCAAAGCTGAACGTTATCGGGCGTTCAGTTCATTGCTAATCCGTTTTGTTGATCCTGACCGTGCCTTTCGGCGCCATTCTTTTGTTGATGTGATCACCGGTGAAGTGGATCCGGCTGAGTTTTATCAGAAAAAAGTGTTTGTTGGTGTGACGGCAACCTCGATTGGTGATCCCTTGCTTACGCCTGTCAGTGCGTCGGGCACTCAGACTGCGGCAGTTGATATTAACGCCAGTATTTATCAGATGCTGGTGAACGGAGATGAAATTCAGCGCTTGCCTGCCGTGTTCAGTTATCTGGTTAATACGCTGACCATTTTTTTGCTGCTGTTGATTATTCCGCGCTTATCCATTTTTTATCAGATCGCATTTTCCCTGTTGTCGCTGCTGTTGTTACTGGTTTTGTCCTGGCTGGTGATGGAGTTTGGTTATTGGTTTCCGATAGCGGGCGTTGGTTTTGCTGTGGCATTAATCCCGTTTGCCTGGAATGCGATTCGGCTTAGCCGGCTGTTCAGTTATTTTCGTAAGGAGGCGCGATTGCTGGAGCAGCGTCGCCGGGAAGAAGTTTTCCATTTTCCGGATCAGCTGAGTTTGCAGTCTCGGGAGCAGCTGGAGCGTTTACTCGATACTCTGGCGGTAAGTCATTATCGCCTGTTAAAAGGTCGGTTACATGCGGATGAGCCGGGTTCGACCCTGGATATTCGCAAATGGCTGCCATTGGTTATCGCCGGGGAGGAATATCAGCTGGTTGTTGAGTTTCAGCATTATGGTCAGCGTGAAAAGCGCCAGTTACATTTGTTGATGCGCTGGCTGGAATCGTCTGACGTTCAGCAAGCTGAGGATGACAGCGCGGGGGTGAGCAGTGATATCTTTTCTCGCCAGTTGCAGTTGGTGCAGGGCTATCAGGACTACATTGCTGCCAGTCAGCATTTGTTTGAGTCCAGCATTCAGGGATTAAGTTCAGCCGTACTGGTGGCTGATCTCAGCGGTCATTTGTTATTTCGTAACGAACAGGCTTTCCGCTTGTTACCGGGGCAGAGTGAAAATTTATTCGAGTTGCTGGAGGCGTGTCAGTTGGCAGGACGCCTGCAGTGGCCGGAATTGTGGTGCCAGGCCATTCTGGATCAGTGCCCGGTGACGGCGGAGGCGAGGCTTGAGCCCTTTGATGTATCCATCAGTCTGCGTTGTCTGGAAGACAACAGTGCGCGGTTGTCGGTATTGGTGGTGAATATTTCTGATATCAGTCAGGTAAAACGCGCTCAGCGTGCGCGTAATGAAATGATTGATTTTATCTCGCACGATATGCGTTCTCCGATTGCTTCGCTGCAGGCGCTGGTGCGTCAGGCGGAAGCCAGTCCGGCGACGTTTTCCCGGGACGAGTTTTTACGCAAAGTGGATAGTCACAGCCGCAGGGCGCTGAATTTTGCTGAAGAGTTTCTCAGTCTTGCCAAGGTTGAGAGTGAGGAAAATATTCAGGTGTATGAAGTGGATATGTATTCGGTGTCGCAGAATGCTGCGGATACCCTGTATGAACAGGCTCGGGAAAAACACATTGAGCTGGTGCTGACGGTTGATGACGACTGCTGGGTAATGGGGAATGGTGATCTGCTGGAGCGGGTAATTCTGAATCTGGCCAGCAATGCAATTAAATACAGCCCGGAGCAGACCCGGGTGGATATTCGTATTACCGACAGCGGAGACAATATCCGGGTGGCGGTGGCTGATCAGGGAGAGGGGATTCCGGCAGATTTGCTGCCGGATTTGTTTAAATCCTTCCAGCGTGGCACGGGTGAGCGGGAAGTGAAAAGTAAAGGGTTGGGCCTGGGGTTGCGCTTTGTTGATGTGGCATTGCAGCGCCATGCCAGTCAGATACATGTGGCGTCATCGTCTTCGGGTTGCTGTTTTTATTTTGAGTTACCAAAACTCAGTTTCTGACGCGTATAATGCGCGCTTTTGTTTCTTGAGGCGGCAGGCGTGTCCCGATCGGTATTAATCATTTTTAACCCGGTATCCGGTGCCGGCAAACGAGCCCGGGTCGACGCGGTGAAGCAATATCTGGAAGCCGGTGGTGCGGAGGTTGAACTGTACCTGACGCGTGGTGCCGGGGATGCCACCACGTATCTGCAGAGTTATGCGGGTGAGCTGGATGTTGTGGTTGCTGCGGGTGGTGATGGTACTGTTAATGAGGTGGTCAACGGCCTGGTTGATCGCCCGTCGGACAGTTATCGGCTGGCTCTGATTCCTACCGGAACGACTAATGTGCTGGCGCTTGAGTTGCGGTTGCCTAAATCGCCCCGGCAGCTGGCGGATATTATTCTCGGAGAGAATACCCGGGCTGTGTACCCCGGACGGGCTAATAACCGTCGTTTTCTGCTGATGGTGGGGATTGGTTATGATGCCTGGGTGGTGGATAAGGTTAACCTGGCGCTGAAAAAGCGAGTGGGAAAACTGGCGTATGTCTGGTCAATGCTGAAGCAGTTACGCCACTTCGGTAAAAAACAGTACCGCTTGCTGGTCGATGGTCAGACTCATCTGGCTAACTCCGTGGTTATTACCAATGGCCGTTACTATGGTGGTTCCTTTGTGTTATCGCGTCAGGCTGATCTGAGTCATAAGACAACTCAGGTGTTGATGATTTCCGGTGCTAATCCGCTGACCTTTCTTGTTGCTTTGTCAGGCCTGCCGCTGGGAATTATGGAGCGTATGCCCGGTGTGGTTTCCGTCGCCGCGCGCCGTGTTGAGGTTGAAATACCGGGACGCCAGCAACGTGAGGCGGTGCAGGCTGATGGCGACTCTTTGGCAGAGTTGCCATTGCTGCTGGAGATGGAAGATCAGGCGTTAAATGTACTGGTTAGTAACGCGTGATGTCGTTATTGGTGCCGTTATCGGTGATTTTGATATGTGTTTGGGCATACACTTTGTTGCTGTCACCTCTGATTACAACATCACCCTTGTTACCATAGGCAATCAATGTGTTGTGATCACCATAAAGTTCAATGCGTTTTGGGGAGTTGTACATACGGATGTAGTTTCTATTTCCTGTAAAGCGATAGACTGTATCACTTTCTGCTGTGTACTGTTTGGTCGTATTGTTGTCGCTGTCACGTACAATTTTCGAGGATGCAGTGCCAATGCCACCGCTTTCCATGACATCGCCGTTGCCACCGCCACAGGCGGTCAATAACGCAGAGAATAGGATGACAGAAGTTGTTTTCAGCACGGGAAAGTCCTTTTTAGCCGTTTTTATCAGGATCTGCGTATATTATGGCGTTTGTCTGGGCTCAGGTAAATAACCTATGGTTTAAAGGCCAATAATTGTTTGTCCGGCGAAAACGGGGCATACTATGCGCCCCAAATTTGCCACTCATTATTACTGGAAGGTGAAACCGTGAGCCAAGACATGCGCGAAGCCTGTTTACAAGACTGGATGGATCGTGAAGCGATTGCTGAAGCCATGATTCCTCTGATTGGTAGTCTGTACCGTAAAAACAACGTAGTAACGGCTTTGTATGGCCGTCCTGTTGTTAATCGTTCTGTGATCGAACTGATGAAAGCGCACCGCTTTGTTCGTCATATGGAAAAACAAGAGCTGTCAGTTCATGACACCTTCCCGATTCTGCAGGCTCTGAGCGAGCTGAATGTCGCTCGTGCCCATATCGATCTGGGTAAAATGGCGGTTAAATTCCGCAATGAAGGCAACGGCCGCGATGTCAAAGACTTCGTTGCTGAAGAGTTAAAAGACGTGATTGGCCAGGCGCCGGCTGAAGGTGAAAACCGTGACGTCGTGCTGTATGGCTTCGGTCGTATTGGTCGTCTGCTGGCGCGTATCCTGATTGAAAAGTCCGGTGGCGGTAACGGTCTGCGTCTGCGCGCCATCGTTGTGCGTCGTGGTAAAGGTGATGACCTGGTTAAGCGTGCATCGCTGCTGCGTCGTGACTCCATTCATGGCACTTTCCGTGGCACCCTGACGGTCGATCATGAAAACGAAGCGCTGATCGCTAATGGTAACTACATTAAGATTATCTACGCCAATAACCCGGCTGAAATCGATTACACCCAATACGGCATCAATAATGCGCTGGTGATTGATAATACCGGCGTATGGCGTGACGAAGCTGGCCTGGGTCAGCACCTGGAAGCTAAAGGTACAGCGCGTGTGCTGCTGACCGCTCCGGGTAAAGGTGATCTGAAGAACGTGGTTTACGGCATCAACAACAATGTGATTGAGGCGAACGACAAAATTCTGTCCGCCGCTTCCTGTACCACCAATGCCATCACTCCGGTTCTGAAAGTAATGAACGATGCTTATGGCATCGATAACGGTCACGTAGAGACCGTTCACTCTTATACCAATGACCAGAACCTGATCGACAACTACCACAAAGGTGATCGTCGTGGTCGTTCGGCGCCGCTGAACATGGTTATCACGGAAACCGGTGCGGCTTCCGCAGTTGCAAAAGCCTTGCCTCAGCTGAAAGGTAAGCTGACCGGTAACGCCATTCGTGTGCCGACGCCAAACGTATCCATGGCGATCCTGTCGCTGAATCTGAACAAAGAGGTGACAGCAGAGGAAGTGAATAACTTCCTGCGTGAGCAGTCGCTGCATTCTGATGTGCAGAAACAGATTGACTGGGTCAACTCACCGGAAGTGGTTTCTACTGACTTTGTGGGTAACAGCCATGCCGGTATCGTTGATGCTCAGGCGACGATTGCTAACGGTAATCGTGTCAATCTGTACGTCTGGTACGATAACGAATACGGTTACAGCCGTCAGGTGGTTCGCATTGCGCAGCAGGTGTGCGGTGTGGATTACCCGGTATATCCGGCTCGTGGCTGATAGCTGAGTCGAATAACAAAGCCGTTGCCTGTGCAACGGCTTTTTTTTGGCTAAAATTTAGTCATTTGTGATCAGCCTGACTTCAAAAGCCACATATTCGTCGCAGCGGGGGTCTTCTACGCCAAAAGGGGCAAACAAATGCGCCCCTCATCGGTGGATTAATCATGGTCTGATCATTATACTTAGCGCGATTTTTTACTGGGAAATGGGTCCAAGTATTTGTTTCCAAATGCAAAATAGAGCAGAACTTAAACAATAGGTTCTATTCGCGTGCAGCAACTTCGGAGAGAGGGCTTTGTTGTGCGTCTTTTTGTGTACTTGGAAGTCAGTACTCTGGGTCAACTGTGATTAGGCGAGGCGTATGATCAATATCAACAAGGGTCTCGACTTACCAATCACCGGAGCACCCGAACAAGTCATTTCGGCATCGGCCAACGTAACGGAAGTTGCGCTGGTAGGTCCGGATTACGTAGGTATGAAACCTACGATGGCTGTTCAGGTCGGTGATCGAGTCAAGAAAGGCCAGGTGATTTTCACCGATAAAAAAACAGAAGGGGTGCAATATACGGCACCGGCTGCGGGTACGGTTAAAGCCGTAAACCGTGGTGAGCGTCGGGTATTCCAGTCGATTGTGATCGAAATCGACGGCACTGATGAAGAAACCTTTAAGGCGTATTCAGCCGACCAGCTGGGGTCTTTGTCCGCGGCAGATGTGCAGGATAATCTGGTGAAATCCGGTTTGTGGACGGCATTACGCACGCGTCCGTACTCCCGGGTGCCAGCGCTGGGCAGTAAGCCTGAAGCCATCTTTGTCACCGCGATGGATACCAATCCTCTGGCGGCGAACCCTGAGCTGGTTATTAACGAACAGGCAGACAACTTTAAAGCGGGTCTGCAGGTACTGAAGCAACTGACTGACGGTACCTTGTATGTTTGTAAGGCGCCGGCTGCGAATATTCCTGTGGCAGGTGTTGAACAAACCGAAGAGTTTGGCGGTAAACATCCGGCGGGTCTGGCCGGTACGCATATCCACTCTTTGCATGCGGTCAGTGAGAACCGCACTGTCTGGAGTATTGGTTACCAGGACGTAATTGCGTTTGGTGCTCTGTTCCTGACGGGTAAACTTTATACCGATCGGGTTGTTGCTCTGGCGGGTCCTCAGGTAAACAAGCCACGTCTGGTTCGTGTACCTTTGGGCGCAAATCTGGATCAGGTAACGACGGGAGAGCTGAAAGACGGCGAAAACCGGATTATTTCCGGCTCCGTATTTGGCGGTCGTACGGCGGCTGATGGCCATCAGTTCCTGGGACGCTTCCATAATCAGATCAGTGTTCTGGCTGAAGGACGTGATCGTCCGATGCTCCATTACTTAACGGCCGGTACTGAACGTTTCTCAGTGATGCCGATTTACCTGTCGAAGCTGATGAACAAGCTG
Source organism: Bacterioplanoides pacificum (assembly GCF_042648445.1). Taxonomy (NCBI): domain Bacteria; kingdom Pseudomonadati; phylum Pseudomonadota; class Gammaproteobacteria; order Oceanospirillales; family Oceanospirillaceae; genus Bacterioplanoides; species Bacterioplanoides pacificum. The sequence continues at coordinate 314,035 of NZ_JBHRYB010000013.1, read as the reverse complement.
TTCCCGTTCACCACCACCACGAATGGTAGTGAGCGTGCCATGGTTCCGGTCGGTGCTTATGAAAAAGTTATGCCGCTGGATATCCTGCCGACTCAGCTGTTACGTGCGCTGATCGTGGAAGACATGGAGTCAGCGATTAATCTGGGTGCGCTGGAACTGGATGAGGAAGACCTGGCACTGTGTAGCTTCGTCTGCCCGGGCAAGTATGAATACGGTCCGATCCTGCGTAAAAACTTAACCCGTATCGAAGCGGAGGGCTGATAATGCTGCGTTCTATGCTCGACAAGCTGGCCCCTCACTTTGAGAAGGGTGGCAAATACGAAAAGATGTATCCACTGTACGAAGCCATTGATACCGGCTTGTACTCTCCGCCAAACGTTACCAATAACACCGCTCACGTGCGTGATGGTATCGACCTGAAGCGTATTATGATCACTGTGTGGGTCTGTACCTTCCCGGCGTTGTTTTTTGGTATGTACAACATTGGTCTGCAGGCCAATGAAGCCATTGCGGCCGGTAACGGTACCGCGATTGAAGGCTGGCGCCAGATGCTGATCGCCTTGCTGGGCGGCGGTGCTCATAACGCCGCCAGTGTCTGGGACAATATGGTCTTTGGTGCTGCTTATTTCTTACCGGTTTATGCCACGGTATTTATTGTTGGTGGTTTCTGGGAAGTCTTATTTGCCACTGTGCGTAAGCATGAGGTTAACGAAGGCTTCTTTGTGACTTCGGTGTTGTTTGCCCTGATTCTGCCGCCAAGCATCCCGTTGTGGCAGGTTGCGCTGGGGATTACCTTTGGTGTGGTGATCGGTAAGGAAATTTTCGGTGGTACCGGTAAAAACTTCCTTAACCCGGCACTGACAGGGCGTGCTTTCCTGTTCTTCGCCTATCCGGCTGATATGTCCGGTAACTCCGTCTGGACGGCTGTTGATGGCTTCTCCGGTGCAACAGCACTGAGCAATGCCGCTGAAGGTGGTGTGGATTCAGTGGTTGCCGGTGGTGTGACCTGGCTGGATGCGTTCTTCGGCACGATTCAGGGTTCCATGGGTGAAACATCAACGCTGGCTATCCTGCTGGGTGGTGCGGTGTTGCTGGTGATGGGTATTGCTTCCTGGCGTATCGTGGCGGGTGTCATGATCGGTATGGTTGCCACAACCCTGCTGTTTAACGGCATCGGGTCGGATACCAATCCGATGATGGCGCTGCCATGGTACTGGCATCTGGTGCTGGGTGGTTTTGCCTTCGGTATGATTTTTATGGCAACCGATCCGGTTTCTGCATCAATGACTAACAAGGGTAAATTCTTCTTCGGTGCGCTGATTGGCTTTATGGTGATTATGATCCGTGTGGTTAACCCGGCTTTCCCTGAAGGCATGATGCTGGCAATTCTGTTTGCCAACCTGTTTGCCCCTCTGATCGACCACTTTGTGGTCCAGGCTAACATCAAGCGGAGGATTGCTCGTGTCAGCGAATAACGACAGCATTCAAAAGACCTTACTGGTCGCTATCCTGTTGTGTCTGGTTTGTTCTGTCATCGTAGCCGGTGCTGCGGTATCGCTGAAGCCAATTCAGCAAGCAAACAAGCAGCTGGATAAAAACTACAACATTCTGTTAGCAGCAGGTTTGGTTGAGGAAGGTGCAAAACCATCCGCCGATCAGATCGAACAGCTGTTCGCCGATAAAGTCACTGCAAAAGTAGTGAACTTAAGCGAAGGCCGTTATGCCACTGCCGCAGAACTGGATGAGATCAAAGCGTCTGGCTTAATTCCTCAGGGGAAAGGTCTGGCGGCTTACAACCAGCGCAAAGCGTCGAAAGATCCGGCGTTCTCCAGCAAATTGCCGGGTGATGAAGATATTGCCAGCATTAAACGTCAGGCCAAATTTGCAGCGGTTTATACCGTTGAAAATAACGGCGTGGTCGAAAAAATGGTGCTGCCGGTACATGGCTATGGCCTGTGGTCGACGCTGTACGGCTTCCTGGCATTAGAGGGCGATCTGGAAACGGTTGTTGGCCTGGGATTCTATTCTCATGCTGAAACACCGGGACTGGGTGGTGAAGTGGATAACCCTTCCTGGAAAGCCCTGTGGAAAGGTAAAGAGCTGTACAACAGCAAAGGCGAGCTGGCCATTAAGGTGGTTAAAGGTAAAGCTGCTGCTGATGATGAAAACAGTGTTGATGGCCTGTCTGGTGCAACTCTGACCAGTAAAGGTGTTTCTAACCTGGTGCAATTCTGGGTCGGTGAGAACGGCTTCGGCAAGTTCCTGGCGACTGCTAAAGGAGGTGCTTAATGTCTGTTAAGTCCGTATTAACCGAACCTTTATTTTCCCAGAACCCGATTGCGGTTCAGATTCTGGGTGTTTGTTCTGCACTGGCGGTAACCACCAGTCTGCAGGTTACTCTGGTTATGTGTATTGCACTGACCTCAGTAACGGCGTTTTCCAACTTTGGTATTGCGTTAATCCGTAACCACATTCCAAACAATATTCGTATCATCGTGCAGATGATCATTATTGCTTCGCTGGTTATCGTGGTTGACCAGGTACTGAAGGCCTATGCCTATGAAATCAGCAAACAGCTGTCGGTGTTCGTTGGTCTGATTATTACCAACTGTATCGTAATGGGCCGTGCTGAAGCGTTTGCAATGAAGAATGGCCCTGTGCTGAGCTTCTTTGATGGCATCGGTAATGGTCTGGGGTATTCCGTGGTACTGATTGTGGTTGCCACGATCCGTGAACTGTTTGGTGCAGGCAGCCTGTTTGGCTTCGAAATCCTGCCTCTGATCACGAACGGCGGCTGGTATCAGTCTAATGGTCTGTTGCTGTTGCCACCAAGTGCGTTCTTCATCATTGGTTTGTTCATCTGGGCACTGCGCAGCTGGAAAACCGAGCAAGTGGAAGCGGCTGACTTTAAGATTCTGCCGAACACTGAGAACGGAGGTCACTAATGGAACATTACATCAGTTTATTTGTTAAGGCCGTTTTCGTTGAGAACATGGCGCTGGCGTTCTTCCTCGGCATGTGTACCTTCCTGGCGATCTCGAAGAAGATTCAGACCGCGATTGGCCTGGGTGTGGCTGTGGTTGTGGTACTGGCGATTACCGTACCGGTTAACAACCTGATTTATACCTATGTATTAAAAGAGGGTGCCTGGGCCTGGATGGGGCCGGATTACGCTTCCGTTGATCTGAGTTTCCTGGGTCTGCTGACCTATATCGGGGTAATTGCCGCCATGGTTCAGATCCTGGAGATGGTACTGGATAAATACGTACCGGCGCTGTACAACGCGCTGGGTGTGTTCCTGCCGCTGATCACCGTAAACTGCGCCATCATGGGTGCGTCGCTGTTTATGGTTGAGCGTGACTACAACTTCGCTGAATCGACCGTTTACGGTATTGGTGCAGGTGTGGGTTGGGCGCTGGCGATTACGGCGCTGGCAGGCATTCGTGAAAAGCTGAAGTACAGCGATGTTCCTGCGGGTCTGCAGGGGCTGGGCATTACCTTTATGACGGTAGGCCTGATGTCGCTGGGCTTTATGTCTTTCTCCGGCGTATCACTGTAAGGAGCAATTACAATGAGTCCAGAAATCATCCTCGGCGTAGTGATGTTTACGGTCATCGTACTGTCTTTAGTTGCGGTGATCTTAAGTGCACGTGCCAAGCTGGTTAGCACCGGCAACGTTAAAATTCTGATCAATGGTGAAACCACCGTTGAAACAGAAGCCGGTGGTAAGCTGTTGCAAACCCTGGCTGCGAATAACATTTTCCTGTCTTCCGCCTGTGGCGGCGGCGGTACCTGTGCCCAGTGTAAGTGTCAGGTGACATCCGGTGGTGGTTCTATGCTGCCAACGGAAGAGTCTCACTTCACCAAAGGTGAGGCCCGTGAAGGCTGGCGTCTGTCTTGTCAGGTGCCGGTGAAACAGGATATGGAAGTCGAAGTCGACGAAGAAGTATTCGGTGTTAAGAAGTGGGAAACCACTGTTGAATCCAATCCGAATATGGCCACCTTTATTAAAGAGCTGACGTTACGTCTGCCGGAAGGTGAAAACGTTGATTTCCGCGCCGGTGGTTACGTTCAGCTGGAATGCCCGCCGTTTGAAATCAATTTCTCAGACTTCGATATCGAAGAAGAATATCGTGGTGACTGGGAACGGTTTGGTTTCTTCGACCTGAAGACCGTCAACAAAGAAAACGTCATTCGTGCGTATTCAATGGCGAACTATCCGGAAGAGAAAGGTGTGGTTAAGTTCAATATCCGTATTGCAACACCACCACCGGGTACAACCGGTATTAACCCGGGCATCATGTCATCTTACGTGTTTAACCTGAAGCCAGGTGACAAGGTAACCGTTTACGGTCCGTTCGGTGAATTCTTCGCCAAAGACACCGATGCTGAAATGGTATTTATCGGTGGTGGTGCGGGTATGGCGCCAATGCGTTCACATATCTTCGACCAGCTGAAGCGTCTGAAGTCTGATCGCAAGATCAGCTTCTGGTACGGTGCACGTTCCCTGAAAGAGCTGTTCTATCAGGATGAATACGATGCGCTGGCGGCTGAGTTCCCGAACTTCGACTGGCACGTGGCGATGTCTGATCCACAACCAGAAGATAACTGGGATGGTCTGACCGGCTTTATTCACAATGTATTATACGAACAGTACCTGAAGGACCACCCGGCTCCGGAAGACTGTGAGTTCTATATGTGTGGGCCACCGATCATGAACCAATCGGTGATCAAGATGCTGGAAGGCTTAGGTGTTGAGCCGGAAAATATCTTGCTGGATGACTTCGGTGGTTAATTAACACCGGCAATCCGCTAAAAAAACCGGCCTTGGTGCCGGTTTTTTTATGCCAATATTCTGGCCGCCACTGGATGCCCGGCGACGTTATAACAGGGATTTCTGGAATTCTCCCGGCGTTTGTCCGGTCCAGCGTTTAAAGGCTTTATGAAAAGCGCTGACGTCCTGAAAGCCTAGCTGATAAGCCACCCGGCTGATGGGACGTTCTTTCTGGCTGAGCAGGCTGGTCGCCAGTGCCGCTTTAAAGCGTCGTATCTCTTCCTGGAAGCTGGTGTTGTCGTGTTTTAAGTGACGCTGCAAGGTACGGGAGGTCATATTGAAGTGGCGCAGCTAACATTCGATACCCAGGCGCAGGATCCTAATGCGGTCGATTGAGTGGTGTTTTCAACGAAAAAATAACCCGACAGCTGTTGGGTTATTAAATTTTTGGACGGTGGTTTTGGCCGCTCTCATTCGTTAATAAATTGTGGATGAATCATCGGCGCAACAAAAGGTTTATGTTGTTCGATTTCCTGCTGGGTCAGGCCGTTTAATTCATAGGGAAATACCAGCCAGTCGTTGGTCTGGTGCAGGCAGAAGTCCGGATTAAAATCGGTACGGTTGTAATCCGGCCGTTGCCATAAGGTGGCTACTTTAACCTGGGATGGCATATTGCGTTTCAGCTTGCCGCGTAAGCGGTTAATCACCGCCTGAATGTTATGGCCGGTGCTGAAAACGTCATCAACAATCAGTAAACCATCATCGACGTTGAGATTTTCCACCAGATACTGAGTGCCGTGTACGCGGATTTCCTCCGGCGATTCCATAATATCCTGGTAGGCAGTTTGCCCGCGATAAGAGGTTCGCAGTGCAATATGGTCGGTTTTGACTCCCAGCGTCTGCAGGCATTCCTGTACATAAATACCCACCGAACTGCCGCCGCGCCACAGGCCAACAATAAAGGTCGGGCGGAAGCCACTTTCGAAGATAGAAACGCCCAGACGGAAGGCATCCTGAATCAGCTCCTCTTCGTCGAGGAAACGTTTAGGGAGTGAAGCCGGTGCATGTTGTACAGAGGACATAAAGACCGTAAATCCTTGATTCGTATTAGCAGTTTTATAACCAGAGGAGTATGATACACGACTGACCATCTGGTCAGCTAATAGTTTTTGGGCGCACCACAAGAGAGTCATAGTCATCATGAGCGAGAAACTCTACCTCACCGGGCAAAGTCTGCTGGAAGATTCCTACCGGCTGGCGGAGAAAGTGTTGTTAAGTGATTTCCGCCCGACCTTTATGATTGCGGTATGGCGTGGCGGTGCGCCAATGGGCATTGCGGTACAGGAATACCTGGCTTATCACGGTATTGAAACCGACAACATCTCGATCCGTACCTCTTCTTATGCTGCCGGTATCGACCAACAGGCGAAAACGGTACAGGTCCATGGCCTGAACTATCTGGTAAAAAACGTGCGTCACGAAGACAGCCTGCTGATCGTGGATGATGTGTTTGATACCGGTCGGTCAATCGATGCCATCATTGATGAACTGGGTCGTCGTGCGCGCCTGAATACGCCTCACGACATTCGTGTGGCTGTACCGTATTACAAGCCGGAACGTAACCAGACTGAGCGGGTTCCGGACTATTACATCCACGAAACCAGCTCCTGGCTGAAATACCCGCATTCACTGGAAGGTCTGTCGCGTGAGGAAATTCAGCAGGGACGGCCGGAACTGTACGACATCATCAAAGATCATCTGCCACAATAACCGTGTGTTATTGTGCACTGCCGGCAAAGAGTCCGGCCAGGTAGCGGCATGCCGGACCGGCACTGTCGCCTCCGGCAAGCACCAGATACAGATCGATATAACGGCTGGCGTCCTGATCCAGTGGGATTTCCGCCAGTAACCCCTGTTGCAGATCGTCTTCAATCCAGTGTTGCGGCAGCCAGGCAAACGCCAGGCCACGGCGGATGATATTCAGGCTGGTACTGGCATGGCTGACAGTCCAGCGCTGATTGGCGCCTAGCCAGCCGCCATCACGATTGCTTTTTCGGGCACTGTCTTTTACCACCACCTGGCGCTGCTGGCTGAGGTCGTTGTAGCTGGCCGGCCGGCCGAGTTGCTGCAGCGGGTGTTGCGGATGACTGACCGGCAGAAACCGTACCCGTTCGATATGCTGATGCGGTGTGCCACTGGGAACCACGGTCGAAATTAATAAATCGGCTTTACCCTCGCTGAGCAGTTCGAGCCCGCCACCCAGTACAAATTCATCCAGCTCGATACGGGTATCCGGATATTGTCCGGCAAATGCTTCCAGCACCGGCATCAGTGCCGGATGAGGGTAGATCATATCGATTGCCAGACGCACGCTGGGTTCTACGCCCTGTTCCAGCGATGCGGCCAGACGGTCCAGATTATCGGCCTGCTCCAGCAGCTGTTCTCCGCGCTGTAACATGATTTTGCCATGTGCGGTCAGCAGGGCTTTGCGACCTTCCACCTCCAGTAACTGCACCCCCAGCTGCTGCTGCAGTTTGTGGACGCCATAACTGATGGTGGACTGACTTTTATGAATCGCCTCGGACGCCTGGGTATAACCGCCGTGGTCAACGACGGCTTTGAACATTCGCCATTGTTCGAGCGTGGTTTTCATAATCATTCGCCATTATCGAAAGGAATCTGCCAAATTATGCGCTTTTTGTTCGTCTCAGGCGAATTAGCATAGCCGCTTCTCGACAGGAGCACGCAATGAATACTTTTGATGCCTTAAACCAGCGTATCTCGGCTAACTTTTTTGATACTGAGCGTAAGTTATCGTCACAGCAGTTAACCGACCTGATCAATTATGCGCAACAGGCACCCAGTGCGTTTAATATTCAGCACAGCCGTTACCTGGTGGTGACCGACCAGTCAGCAAAAGAGCAGCTGAAAAGCATTGCGTTTAACCAGCAAAAAGTATCCGACGCATCGGCCGTGATTATTGTGTTGGCGGATGAGCGTGGCCATGAACGAATGCCTGACATTGCGCAGCAAGGGGTGGATCAGGGGATTTACGATAACAATGTGCGGGACTATTTCGTCAACGCGACCCAGGGAGCTTATGCTGATAACCCGACAGCCGCGCACGATGAAGCGTTACGTTCGGCGTCGTTAGCGGCAATGAATCTGATGACCGCGGCAACGGCGATGGGCCTGGCCAGTGGCCCGATGATCGGTTTTGACAGCGCTCAGCTGAAGCAAACATTTAACATCGGCGAACGTTATAACCCGGCGATGATGATTGCGGTGGGTTATGCCCGGCCCGGTAACTGGCAGAAAAAACCCCGTCTGGCTGCTGCTCAGGTTGCGGTGATGGATGTCCGCCCGGCACGTGACCATGCCTTATCGTCATAAATGCTTCATCAACTGCGGCGACGGAGGAAATTTCTGACGTTGCTCCAGCGGTTGGCCAGCAGTGAAGCAAAAATCAGTGCGCAGCCCAGCAACTGCTGCGCACTCATTCGTTCATCAAACCACCAGGCGGCAATCGCCGAAGTCCATACCGGTTCCAGCACCATAATCACCGCAGCATGAGCCGGTGACGTCAGCCCCTGAGCGTAGGTTTGTAACAAAAACCGCGCCGCAGTCCCCACGATCACGCTCAGCGACAACCACCAAAGCATGTTGGCGCTAACCTGTGCCGGCCAGCTTTCCAGAGCCAGTGATAATGTCAGTGATACCAGTCCGACCAGTGCCAGCTGAATCGCACTCAGCGCCAGTGCCGGGGTTTTGGCTGCGGCGTGGCTGTTGAGAATAAACGTCAGTGACAATAATAACGCCGCAAAAAAGAAATAGATCTGGCTGGCCTCCGGATGAAAACCGTCCTGCAAGGCTAATAACGCCAGTCCGGCGATGGCCATTGGTAAGGCCACCCAGGTTGAACGGGCGATGCTGTCGCGGAATAACAGGTAACCCAGTGGTGCGACCAGCACAACAGCCAGGCTGGTGATAAATGCGCCTTCACCAATGCTGCGGGTGGTAAACAGCCCCATAATCCAGCAGGCCATTGCGATGCCAAATACCAGACCAATATTAATGGCCGCCCGCCACTGTTCGCGGCTCAGTGACTTCAGGCTGCGCCAGCCAAAAAACGCCAGAATCATTCCGGCCAGTAAAAAGCGGCTACCCATAAATAATAGCGGTGGCATGTCGGCCAGAGACTCTTTCGAGAACATCCAGCTGACGGCGGCCAGCAGGGTAACGATAATTAACAGAAAATCGGCTTTGGAGGAGTGTTGGTTCAAACTGTGGTCCGGTTCAGTTTCGGTTAAGATGGTGGCGTTAGTGTGACAACGGCGACAAGCCTTCAGAAAAAGAGATCAATCATGCGCCAATTTTTACCTCTGCGTCAGTATTTTTCGTTCACCCTGCTTGCAACAGTGTGTTGTTTGCAGGCCTGCAGCAATACCTCCGATGAGGTTAAGGCTTCCAGTGATTTTGCTACAGCCGATATCCGCGCGGAATACAGTGTGATTGTCCGGCCCGACAATGGTGAATTCAGTTACCAGATGGAAGCGCGTTTTAAAAATGGCGATAACAATCTGCAACTGGATGGTGGTGATCGTGTAGTCGCTGAGCGTGGCCGTCAAACTTATCAGCTCAAGGAAGAGCGATTACTTAATCAGATTGTGTATTCTGCTAGCTTCAATATCTCAGCTGATGATAGTGACGATACTGTCAACTTTGCTTTTCTGCGAGATGAAAAAGTGAGTGCAGTTCAATCAAACGTCCATATACCGGAGGTCTTAAATGTTCTTGAGCCCGCATCAAGTAGCTCTGTGGGGCTAACGACTTCGGGAAACCTGAACATAAGCTGGGAAAAAAATGATAGCGGTAATGCGCCTTTAGTCATTGCGCAGCAGTATCATTGTACGGTTCAGGGATCATCAAAAACGCTGGATCTTGTTGCAGCCGTTAAAACGGGTGACAATGGTAGTCACTTGTTACAGGTTGGTGAGGTAGTCGATATTTCAGATTATGATGAATGTTCGCTTAATTTACGCCTGACTCGTACTAAAAAGGGAGAGCTTGACCCTGAATTCTCAGGTGGATCATCTAATGGGTTGTTTATTGCAGAAGTGAAAGATATCACTGTAGCACTACAGTAGATTCTGTTTCACACCCCGCTCCTGCGGGGGTTTTTCTTTGTATTTAATATCTATGAATAACACGCCGGTATTACCCACTTTTTATTATCAGCATAACTTTCTGCATTTATTGCAGCGGGTAAATAATTTGTACCGCGACTTGTTAAACGACGCTGAAATTCAGTTTGTTGATGACTTTCTGGCCCTGAGTCAGGATGCACAATGTTTATATATTCGTTTGTTATGCCGCAAAGGGGATGTTTTCCGGCTGGATAAACTGAACTACCCGGAAATCCATTCACTTGACCTGGCTTGCCAGGAATTGTTGAACGCGCAGTTTTTTTGTTCAGTTGATCTCACTGATATCAGTGACTTTGGTGAAAGTAATCTGATTAAGCTGTTCAGTAAAAAAGAGCTGCTGGATCTGTATTGTGGCATTGCACCCGAGGCGCAGCGCGGTGCACTGAATGCGCTCAGTCGTGAGCAACTGGAGCGGTGGCTGCTGACACAAGCCGAGAGCGAAAGCTGGTGGCAACCCTTGTTGTCGGTTGGCGTTATTGGTGTGTTTGGTGAGCTGGAGTTCACCACATTACGGTTATTATACTTTGGTAATCTGCATCAGGATTTCAGCGACTTTGTGTTGCGTGATCTGGGGATTTACCGTTACGAAAAATACCCGCTTGAACTGAATAGCCGGGGTTTTAACCGGCGTTGCCAGATTGATCAGTATCTGGAATATGATCAGTTACTGACGGCCATGCCGGAGCTGAAGCAACAAACGGCTGAACAGCTGCTGCACTGGGCGGAGCGTTTTCAGCAGTTGGCAGCGACCTGCGATGATGCGTTATTACAGCGTCGTATTGCCCGGCGCTGTTGTGAACTGGCACGTCAGCTGGAGCGTCTGGCAGAGGATGATGCGGCGCTGGCTCTGTATCAGCAGTTGCCGGTGCATCCGGCGCGTGAACGTTGTTGCCGGATTTTATTTCAGCGCAAAGAGGTTGCCGCACTGCTGACGGAATGTCAGAGCATCGCCGCCCGGCCTTATCACGTTGTTGAATACCAGTTTTTGCAACAGTTTTTACCGCGTGTCATTCGCTGGCTGAAGCAGCAGCAACAGTTCAGCCTGATGGCACAATGCCAGGCACTGTTACAGCCTGTTGCGGCGTTGCATGAGCGGACGCTGACACTGGCGATGGATGATGTCTGGCGTCAGCAGGGTGTGGAAGCGGCGGCAATCAGTGCATTGCAGGCAGAGGGTGGAGGGCGTGCCTATCATCTGGAGAATGCGTTAATTCTCAGTGTATTTGGTTTGTATTTCTGGCCGCTGTTGTATGCCCCGGTCAGTGGTGCTTTTTTCCATGAGTTCCAGGCTGCACCGCTGGATTTGTATGAACCGGACTTCGTTTGCCGCCGGCAGTCTGTGTATGACCAGCTGTTGCAACAATTGCAGGGCTTTACCGGGTCACACCAGCTGGAACTCTGTGTGCTTGGCACAGCGGAAGAAAAGCATGGCATTAATAACCCGTTTGTTTTCTGGGGCCTGCTGCAGCCGGAAAATCTGGCTCTGGTCGGTCAGGCTATTCGTCAGATTCCACTGGCACACTGGCAGGCGATGTTTGCTTATTTATGGGCCGATTTAAAACATCACCGTAACGGGTTACCGGATCTGTTATGGCTGAATGATGACGGTGGTTATCGTCTGATTGAGGTTAAAGGACCAGGAGACACGTTGCAGAAAAATCAGCGTGGCTGGCTGGAATATTTTTCCCGGCAGGGAATTCCGGCCAGCGTATTGTATATCCGCACTGCTGAGTGAGCACCGCAGGGCTACTATGCAGGCGGATACATTCCCGGGTTTTCGGGGCTGATTCAGGCGGCGATACTGGCCGATTTCATCGCTGTGTTTAAGCAGGCCAACACGACGCTGAGTCCGGCGGCGACTATATCGGAATCCTGAGCCACGGCGGTGTAACGCTGGCCACGAATGTTGACCTGCATCAGCGCCAGCGCCGAGGCGTCGGCACCTTCGCCGAGTGAGTGTTCGTCAAACTGAACAATCTGAATTTCGATACCGGTTGCTTTGTGCATGCCGTCGACAAAAGCACTGATGGCACCGCTGCCGTGGCCGTGTATCAGCATCAGGTCATCAGCGTCTGAAACCGAGGCCTGAACATGGTGCTGATTGCCCTGGCGGTCGATCTGGTAGCCGGCCAGCTGATACTGTCCTTCGCGTGACATAAAGTGCTGGCGAAATACCTGTAATACCTGTTGTGGCTCCACTTCTCCCTGCTGTTTTTCGGCCAGTGTCTGAATCGGCTGAGCCAGCTCAACCTGCAACCAGCGGGGCAATTCAATGCCAAGCTGTTGTTCCAGCAGATACGCCGCGCCACCTTTACCCGACTGACTGTTCACCCGGATAACCGACTGATAACTGCGGCCGATATCCTGTGGGTCAATCGGCAAATAAGCGACATCCCAATGTTCGTCAGCCCGTTGTTGCGCCAGGCATTTGCGGATGGCGTCCTGATGGCTGCCGGAGAAGGCGGTGTACACCAGCTCGCCGAGCCATGGATGGCGCGGGTGGGTTTTAATATTGGTACAGGCCTCAACCGTGGCAATGATGTCGTCGGCGATACTGATATCCAGCTGGGGATCGATTCCCTGGCTGTAGAGGTTCATCGCCATGGTGACGATATCCATGTTACCGGTACGTTCACCATTACCCAGTAAGGTGCCTTCGATACGGTCAGCACCGGCAAGAATCGCCAGTTCGGCGGCAGCGACGGCACAGCCACGGTCGTTATGGGTATGGATACTGATGATCAGCGCGTCACGCTGATTGACCTGATCGCAGAAATATTCCACCTGGTCGGCGAACACATTCGGCATGGCTGATTCAACCGTGGCCGGTAAGTTGATGATGGCCTTTTTCTCCCGGCTGGGTTGCCACTGGTCAATCACGGCATTACAGACATCCACTGCAAACTCGACCTCGGTGGATGAAAAGCTTTCCGGTGAATACTGGAACACCCATTCGGTGCGCGGGTACTTACGGGCTTCACTCTGTACCTTGGCGGCACCGCGGCGGGCGATATCAATAATGCCCTGTTTATCCAGTGCAAAAACCTTATTACGTTGTACCGGGGAGGTGGAGTTATAAACGTGAATCACCACCCGGCGAGCGCCGGCAACCGCTTCATAGGTGCGTTCAATTAACTCGTCACGGGCCTGTACCAATACCTGAATGGTCACGTCTTCCGGAATCTGATTGGCTTCGATTAACCAGCGGACAAAGTCGTAATCCGGCTGCGATGCGGCCGGGAAGCCGACTTCGATCTCTTTAAAGCCCATGCGTACCAGCAGGCCCCACATGCGTTGTTTCTGCTCCACCGTCATCGGTTCAATCAGTGCCTGGTTGCCATCACGCAGATCGACTGAACACCAGTCCGGCGCCTGCTCGATGGTGTTGCCCGGCCAGCGGCGATCCAGTTTCTGGATCACCGGGAAGGCACGGTATTTTTCATGATTAAATGCGGTGTGTGACATGGTACTTGTCCTGCTGTATGCAATTCAGATGATAGGTGTATTGTATTGCGCCGGCGGGAAAATTAATTTGCAAAGTTGCTATTGTTTTTGCCTTTAAAAGGTGGAATATTCCAATAATATTGTTTTTTTCAGAATAAAGTTGCGCTGATATGTCTGAGTCATCATCGCCGGTCTCCCTGGACCGCACCGATAAGCGGATCCTGCAGTTATTGCAGCAGGATGGCAGCCTGAGTAATCAGGAGTTGGCAGAACGAGTCGGGTTGTCACCATCGCCCTGTTCCCGGCGGGTCAGAGCGCTGGAAGATAATGGCATCATTGAGGGCTACCGCGCCCATGTGGATGCCCGGCGGCTGGGGCTGACGCTGATGGCACTGATCAGTGTCAGTATGGATCGCCATACGCCGGATCGTTTTGAGCAGTTTGAAAGCATACTGCGGGATTGTCCCGAGGTGCTTGAATGTTACCTGATCACTGGTCAGACTGCCGACTATGTCGTGAAGGTGCTGGTGCGTGATATGGAAGGTTTTCAGCAGTTTTTATTGGGAACGCTGACCCGTATCGAAGGGGTGTCGGGTGTTCATTCAAGTTTTGTGATGCGTAAAGTGCTGGACCGCAGCGCGGTACCGGTCTGATTAACAGGGAATAAAGCTCATATGGAACCTCAGGTTGTTGTGTCGCAGCTGGTGCTGCCGCTGGCCCTGGCGATGATGATGCTGGTGATGGGGATGTCAGTGCGGCCGTTGCATTTCCGGCGTCTGCTGCAACAACCGGGCATGATCGTGCTGGGGCTGGTGTTGCAATGGCTGGTGTTGCCTTTGTTGGCCTTACTGCTGGTGATGCTGTTACCTCTGCCCCAGACAGTGGTGATTGGTCTGGTGATTCTGGCCGCCTGTCCCGGCGGTGCAACGTCCAATATTATCAGCCACCTCAGTGGTGGTGATGCAGCACTGTCGGTGACGCTGACCACTGTGGTCAGTTTGTTATCGCCGCTGACGTTACCGCTGGCGGTTAATCTCATGTTGTCTGCACTCGGACTGGGGCCGCTGGAGATTCAGCTGAGTTTTGCTACGGCTCTGGTGCCACTGTTACTTGTGACCGTGGTGCCCCTGTTGCTGGGAATGGCGCTGCGACATTTTCTGCCCGGCTGGAGCCAGCGTTATACCGGCCTGCTGAACCGCATCAGCTTTGCTGTTTTTGTGGTACTGATCGTGGCGCTGGCCTGGGTTAACAGCGAACAACTCCCTCAGCTGGGGTCACTGGTAACCCTGGCGTGTTTAGGTTTATGCGTACTGGTGATGATGGCGGCTGCGTTGATCAGCCGGCTATTCAGCAATGATGTGGTAACGATCAAAACACTGATGATTGAAGCCGGTATTCAGAATGCCGGTACCGCTATGCTGGTGGCGGTTACCCTGCTGCAGCGGCCAGATTTAGCATTGGTGGCGTTGTTTTACGGCATTTTAATGAACTTGCCGGCGTTATTAATGATCGTCAGGCAGCAGTTTGGACATTCTGTCTATACTAAGGCCCGGGCGTAGCAACCATTTTTACAATACCGATGCGTTAAGGTGTGATCTTGAAAGCACAACTGCAGTCTATTGAAAGTCGCCTGACCCTGTACGTAGTGATTTTCAGTATTTTATTGGGCGTCGCCTTCAGTGCCGTTCAGATCGGGTTTGACTATGTCGGTGATCGTCAGCGGTTCAGTCTGCAAACCCGGGAAATGCTGGCGCGTCAGGAAGGTTCTGCTGCGCTGGCGTTATATAACTACGATGACAATGCGTTGCATACTATTCTCGAAAGCCTGCAAATGAATCCGGCAGTGGTCGCCGCTGAAGTGGTGGAGTTTGGCAGCGAATATAAAGTTCACAGCGGTTTAACCATTGATCAGCGTAACCGGCCGGACAGCCGGCCGCACATGCAGACCTTCCGGCGGGATCTGATGGAGCCGCAAAATTATTCTTCCGGCCAGAAAAATCTGGGCGTCTTAACCGTCTGGGCTGATACCCGGCTATTACACCAGGGCTTTGAGCAGCGGGCTGCCCTCACTCTGGTGCTCGATGTATTGCGTAATATTGTGCTCGCTTTTGTGCTGATCATGGTATTCCGTTCGCGTCTGACCGGTCCGATCCGGCGGCTGACCAGTAAAATTCTGCAGGTCGATCCACAGGCACCGGTAAAAATGCCGCTGGCGGTTGAAAAGCAGCTAAAAGGCAGCGAGCTGGATGATCTTATTCATAAAATGAATGCCTTATTGATGTCGATGGACGATGAAATGAATCAACGTTATCTGGCGGAAAAACAGGTGCGTTTTCTGAATGAAAAACTGGAAGAAAAAGTCCGTGATCGCACCCGGGCACTGCATGAAAGTAACCAGCAGCTGCAAAGCAGTCTGGATGAGTTACGTCAGACCCAGGATTTATTGGTTAAAGCGCAGCATATGGCGGCACTGGGCCAGCTGGCCGGAGGCATGGCACATGAGATTAATAACCCGATTGCCGTGGTGAACAGTAATTTAACCACGCTGGCCGATTATCTTACGGATTTGATTGAACTGGGTGAGAAATCGGCGGAAGCGGAGGCGATCATCGCCGATGGGCGTATCGTCGCTGAGCTGAAGCAGTTACGTGAACAGATTGATTTTGACTTTATCCGTGATGACGCCCCGGATCTGGTCGCGGCCAGTCGTCAGAGTATCTGCCGGGTGCAGAATATTGTCGAAGAACTACAGACTTTTGTTGGCGGTGAGGATCAGGAGCGCCAGCTGGCCCAGCTGAGCGATTTGTTCTGGCGTGCGGTCGACGACAATAAGCTGAATGACGATAACAATATTCATATCAGTCACAATTTTGATCTGGTGGTTGACCCATTGCTCTGCAATACCCGGCAAGTCACTATGGTGCTGGGAAAAATTCTGCGTAATGCCCGGGATGCCATGCCTGAAGGCGGCAAAATAGAAGCGGCATTACTGGAAGAAGATGACGTTCTGGTGCTGGCAGTTAAAGATGAGGGAGTGGGTATGAGCGAAGAAGAACTGCTGTATGCCACCAATCCGTTTTTTACCCGCAAGGAGGTTGGACAAGGCATGGGCATGGGGCTGACGGTCGCCTACAACGTCATGGCCAACCACAAAGGGTCGCTGGAAATCGACAGCAGCCCGGGTAGCGGTACCTGTGTTACGCTGACGTTTCCGCTGCATCCGGATGATTAGCAATACTTTTTACTGCGTCAACCAGCATTCTAAACCGGTTTCTTAACCATTCGTGTGCCTGATCCTGCGAGCAGGAACGACGGCAATCAGGTCGGTGATTGGTCAACCGACGATGCTGATGACATAAATTCAGCTTCCCAGCGTTGATGTGGCTGCAGACGGCAGTTGCCCAACCCGGTACAGATCGGTTAACGTCGCGCTCAGATTGATCAGCGAATTTAAAGATGATGGCAAACGATAAAAAAAGCGTCGATTTATCGGCATTGTTAGCGGGTGGCCTGGGGTCGGCCAATACGACGAGTGACAACAGCGGAGCGGTCTATTCCACCGAAAGCGGACGAACCTGCCCGGACTGCGGTAAGGCCAGGCAGGATTGTGCCTGTTCGCAGGACTCTCAGCCCCAAGGGGATGGCATAGTAAGGGTCAGCCGTGAGTCTAAAGGGCGGGGCGGCAAAGTTGTGACGCTGGTGTCGGGTATTCCGCTGGCTGGCGCGGAATTAAAAACCCTGGCAAAAGAGTTAAAAAAGAAATGTGGTGTTGGTGGTGCACTGAAAGACGGTGTGGTGGAAATTCAGGGCGAGCAGCGTGACCTGCTGGTGGCTGAGCTGAGCCGACGGGGTTTTACGGTAAAAAAATCCGGCGGCTGAGGGCTGCGTCATACCGCTTGCAGTAATCATGCTGTTTATACCAAAGACGCAGATAATAGACTTGGTGAATGCCGGGAATCCTGAGACAATACGCCTTTGTTAAGTTTCTGAGGATTGGCCGTGAATCTGGATCGAATTGATCTTAATCTGCTGGTGTACCTGGACGTGCTGCTGCGCGAGGGCAGTGTCACTAAAGCAGCACAGCAGCTGGGTATTACTCAGCCAGCGATGAGTAACGGTTTGCGGCGCCTGCGTGAGCTGTTTTCCGATCCGATTCTGGTACGTACTTCCGACGGTATGACACCCACCGAACGGGCGCAGGAACTGCAGCCTATGATCCGTAAAGCACTGGGTGAGCTGGAAGCGGCATTACAGCCGCTGGAAGATTTTGATGCCCTCGACAGTCACCGGGTGTTCCGCATTATGGTCAGCGACTATGCCGAATCCACGCTGGTACCGGAACTGGTTAAACGTCTGCGTCACGATGCTCCCGATGTTATTCTGGACGTATTAACGCCCTCCGATGTGACCTTCAAAGATGTTGAAGCCGGCAAGGTGGATATGGCAATTAACCGCTTTGACGAAATGCCACAGTCGTTTCATCAGATGACACTATGGCAGGATGATTTTGTGTGTCTGGTGAATCCGAATCACCCTCTGGTGGACAGGTTTGATCTGGACGCGTACCTGGCCAGCAAACACATCTGGGTCAGTAAAACCGGTATGGGTGCCGGCGTGGGGATCGACCCGGAAAAAATTGTCCGCCTTGGCTGGGTTGACCATGCGTTATCCAAGCTGGGTCATAAACGTAAAATTTCGGTATTTACCCGTCATTATCAGATGCCGGCGTTGCTGGCACACAATAACGATCTGGTGGCAACGTTGCCGCGCCGGGTGGCAGAGATGCAGGCTGAGGCCGCATCGTTACAGGTAAAAGAGCCGCCGTTTTCTATCCCACCGTTCGAACTGAAAATGGCCTGGTCGCCGCTGCTGCAACACCACCAGGCCCACCGCTGGTTGCGCCGCACCATTGTGGATGTGGCGCAGCAGTGTCAGTAATCTCAGCCTCGCTGTAACGTCAGTGTGGTGGTGTGTTGCCGG
This sequence comes from Bacterioplanoides pacificum, assembly GCF_042648445.1. Taxonomy (NCBI): domain Bacteria; kingdom Pseudomonadati; phylum Pseudomonadota; class Gammaproteobacteria; order Oceanospirillales; family Oceanospirillaceae; genus Bacterioplanoides; species Bacterioplanoides pacificum. The sequence goes on along the minus strand of NZ_JBHRYB010000013.1, from coordinate 295,630 downwards.
CCGGCCGGCAGGCAAATGATATCATCCATCACATTGGCGGTTTCGATACACAACATGCGCTGATAGTCGTCGTCAGCAAACTGGCTCAGGCGACGCGATTTATCAATCCACGGATTCCACACCACACAGGAACGACTGCCGTGGCTGCTGAGCAGCCACTGGCGTGCTGGCGTTTGCAGCCGCACGGGCCGGGCTTGTGGCAGAAAATAAATACGATCGGTTTCCGCTGCGAAACGGACCGCGCCGCGTTGCCGGCATAAGCGCCAGTCCCCATCTTGCAGTTGTAAGGCATCGCGATAAGCACACTGTTCCAGCCCTCTGATATAGCTGTTGCGAATATCCCCGGTGGGTATATAGCTGTGCAGCGCCTGACTGATGTGCAGTGTTTTATCACTGAGGTTATGGCTTGTCAGTGCCACCTCCAGCCGCTCCCGGCGCAAAGTAAAACACAGGCTGGCCCGGGCATGACCACGCCACTGTTCAGAGTGCTGGCTTTCCAGTTCCAGCGTCAGGCGAACCTGATCGCACTTTTCCTGTAACTGTTTCAGCTGCCAGATTTGCTGGCGCGCAAACCCATGTGCGCCGGCGCTGGAGATGTCGTTGATGTGTTGTTGCACCTCAGCCGGGTTTTTATCGGCTTGTCCGAACCAGGGCCAGCATACGGGGATGCCACCACGCACGGCCTGGCCGGGGATATATTCAGCCTGACGGCTGAGCCATAACCAGGGCTGGGGGTCGTCTGTCGGGCGGAAATAAATCAGCTGCGCGCCCTGCAATAAAATATCGGTCTGGAACAGCGGGTGGCGTATGGCTAAACAATCCAGTTGCCCCCGTTTAACCTGCTGACAAAAAACCGGTGTTGGCATACACAATCCTGATGATCAAAACTGACAGTATACCGGCAGTTACAAGCCCGGGGTAATTGTCGGTTATTGGCAGACCGATCGGTCGGAATGTTATTCTCCGGTTCCCGTTTTCAGGAAGAAGCGTGATTTTCGTTTTGGTGGTATCTGATTTAAAGAATGCAGCAAACGCGACTCAGGGAGGTGCGGCTTATGAAAAATAAATATTTTGCGATGTTTCTGGCGTTACACCAGCTGTTGGCGGGGACCTGGTGGACTACCAGCAAGCGGTCGATACGCCAGCACAACTGATTATTGACGGTATCTATGTACACTGATTTGGATAAATGTTTTTTAAAACAACAGCTGCTGGAAGCTCTGGATCAGCAGATCGACGCGGCTATGGCGGCTGCCCAGCAGGCCCAGCAGGCGGCGTCTCACGAAGATAATCAGCCGGAAAACCAGTATGACACACTCAGTCTGGAAGCCGCTTATCTGGCCCATGGCCAGTCGGAGCGTATTCTGCAGCTGCAGCAACAACGCATTACTCTGGCGCGCTGGCAGGTGACTGATTTTACTGCGGATGATGTGGTGGCCTCCGGAGCGCTGGTGGTGCTGCAGCTGCAAGACGAGCCGCGGCCACAGCGCCTTATCTGGATTACGCCGCTGGGTGGTCTGCAGTTATCGCAGCGCGACTGCCTGATTCAGGTGATCAGTAATGAAACGCCGTTGGCTGCCAGATTGCGCGGGCTGACTGTCGGTGATGAACTGGAGTTGCCGGGGCAAGCTGGCTGCTGGGAGCTGGTGTCGCTTGTCTGAAACTGGTTTGGGGTGTGCTGGCGCCCGTTTAAACGTGTATATCACCAGTTATCGAATGCACGGATTGTGCGGCTGGCAGAGCTGATTCAGCAGGTGGGGCTGGCTTAAGCGGCCAGAGCGGGGGAACACGAGCGGTCGGACCGCTCGCGCAGTTGCAGGTGAATTTGTTGCCGCGCCTGCTGGCGACCGGCCTTGCGGCTGCTCTGATGCGCGCCACCTTTTTTCATAATATCTGCATGAGCAACCGGGTTGCGCAGATGTGCTCTGGCTTTACCTTGTGGTGCAGCTACGGGTTTGCGTTTTGCCATAGGGTTCTCCTGATAATGGCGGGTTCTGGCGGCGCTATTGTTTCTTTATTTACCCTGGCGTCAAGTATTTTGTGTGGCTGCTGACCCGTTTTCCGACAGCAGGCTGTTTTTTTCTGTTTATGCGGTTAATACCTATTTGATGCGCTTTGGCGTCGTTGTACTCTGGGCATAAATATCATGAGTCAAGAGAGTTGCCGTGCTGAACGAATTAGGGATTGCTAACCTCATCAGCCTTGCCTGGTTTTTATTTTGCTGGGTCAGTTATTCATTGTTTGCCAAACGTATGGCGAAAAAAGTAGCGTCGTTATCGTCGGTGTTGCATGTGCACCGGATTAACTGGATGCGGCGTTTATTACAGCGTGAAGTGCGGGTGGGGGATGCTTCGTTATTGGCAAACCTGGAGCGTAACGTCACCTTTTTTGCGTCGTCGTGTGTGCTGATACTGGCCGGTTTGCTGACGGCGCTGACGGCTGCTGATGAACTGCAGATTATATTGTCGGGGCTGACCTTTGTTGAACCTGATTCGTTGCTGGCGCTGGAAATGAAACTGGTGACACTGATTTTTGTTTTTATCTACGCCTTTTTCACCTTTACCTGGTCAATGCGGCAGTTTGGTTTTGCCTCGGTGTTGTTTGGTGCTGCACCGTCTCAGGATGATGAAACGGTAACCGCCAATGAGAAGCGCAGTTTTGCTATTTACGCCGCTAAAATTATTGATCACGCCAGTCACAGTTATAACTATGGCTTGCGTTCCTTTTATTTTTCGCTGGCGATAGTGGCCTGGTTCGTCAGTCCCGGGTTGTTTATGCTGGCCGCTACCGGTGTGGTCGGGGTGTTGTACGAACGTGAATTTTTGTCCAATTCACTGCAGGCGCTGAAAAAAGTTGAGAATGTTGGCGAAAAGTTATTTCACGACGATAAAGAACTGTATCGTCGTTCTCTGGTGAAACCCGCTAAAGATAAAAGCGATAACCGCAAGCTCTGAGGCGGGCTTCTTGCCGGACTGATCGGAAAGAAGCCGCCGCGGCATTATTATTCCTGAGTTATTCCTGATCGTTCACAAACTCAGCCAGAATCTCTCCGCTTTTCTGGTTGTAGATGATGGCGGATAACACCTCAGCACGAACGGCGTGTGTCGGGTGTTTACGATAGCTGGAGTCGAGATAACAACGGTCTTTCAGCAGGCAAAAGCGTAATCCCAGTTGCAGTTTTAGATCACGGTCAACGGTGTGTGGGTAGCTGATTTCCGGCGCTACCTGCCAGGATAAATCTTCAAACAGTCCGGTTTCCCAGTACCACTTCTGATTGTCTGTTTGCAGTTGCTGGTTGTTTTTAAAATTCAGTGCGGCGGCCACCCAGCGTTGTCCCCGGGGTTTTAATACCGGTTGACCAATACGGTTTAACTCAGTCTGTTCTTTTAAGGTAAATTCCAGCACCGACTTGGCTTTCTGGCCGGGCTGATATAACGCCGACTCATCCGGAAACAACGGGCTGTATACCGCACTGTTCGGCAGGTTGCGCATTCCGACGATTGTGAAGCTTTGTTTGGCTTTGTTGTAGTTGTATTTGGCAGGCTGCAAATCAAATACCTGATAATACAGCTGGTCGGACGACAGTTGTTGCTCTGGTGTTGCGGAGAAAAGCTGTTCAATCTGGCTGTTGTTCAGCTGACTGTTTTGTTGCTGTGCTGTGCGGGCACTACTGATGCGATTGTTGATACGTTGTTCGCGGCGCTGAGCTTCCAGTTGTGCCTGGCGGGCAGCCGCTTCGGCACGCTGGGCTTCCAGCAGCTGCATGCGGCGCAGTTCTTCGGTGGATGGACCACTACAGGCGCAGAGTAACGTCACTGTAGCTAACAGAAAGGCGATGCGTGGCATGGTGACCTCTTGATTATTATCTTTGATCGGCTTGCCATTATAACGAGGCTCGGCCGGAATTTCTGGTGTAAGTGGTCAAAAGTGGACAAATAAAACAAGCTGTGCGAATCTGGCGGCATCAGAATAGGACGGGCACTGGTGTGAAATATCTGCTGTTGATCGCTGTTTTCGGGCTGACGGGTTGTGGTAATACGACGATGAGTCAGTTGTCTGATAAGGAGCTGCGTAAACGTCATGCTGAATGCCGCATGAGTGTTAATCTGTCGGCACCGGAAATTCAGGTGTGTAACAATATTCAGCGGGAGTGCCAGCGCCGCGCGCAACAGGGTAATTACGCCTGCTGAGTTGTCTGGCGATTGCCGCATTGAACAATGATGTCTTTTCCCTACAATACGCCCCCTTTTATCAGACTGTTGGCCGGTTAACATTTCCGCCATGGCAGTGTGATCTTTGCGCTTCTTTCATAGGAATTCCACAGTGCTTGTAGTAGGGTACAAAATCTGTAGAAATATCATGTGAAGGAAACCCCATGAAACTGAATAAATTTGCACCAGTGATTCTGGCAGGTGCAGTGTTATTGGCCGGTTGTGGTCAGGAGGAAAAAGTGAAGTTAGAGAACCATATTGATCAGGCTAGTTATGGTGTTGGCCTGAACATTGGTCGTCAGCTGTCTCGTGAAGAAGTTGAAATGAACGCCGACGCTATTGCAGCGGGTATCAAGGATGTATTGTCCGGTGCCGAGCAGCGTGTTGATGATGAAGCGATCGAAGCGGCATTCGCAAAAGTGCGTGAAGAACAGCAACGCAAACAGGAAGCTCTGAATGATGCAGCGGCCAAAGAAAGCGAAGAATTTCTGACTAAAAATGCTGAGCGCGAAGAAGTCACTGTTACTGAATCCGGTCTGCAGTATGAAGTGCTGGTTGCCGGTAAAGATGGCCTGGAAAAACCAGCCGCAACCGATACCGTTCGTGTTCATTACCACGGTACTCTGACCGACGGTACTGTATTCGACAGCTCTGTAGAGCGTGGTGAACCGGCTCAGTTCCCGGTGAATGGCGTGATCAAAGGCTGGATTGAAGCGTTACAGATGATGCAGCCTGGCGACAAGTGGAAGCTGTACGTTCCGGCTGAGCTGGCTTACGGTGCACGCAGCCCGAGCCCGAAAATCCCGGCTAACTCTGCTCTGATTTTTGAAGTGGAATTACTGGAAGTGGTTAAGCAGGGTTAATTCCTGCCGGACACACAAAAAAACCTGCCTCCGAAGGATGCAGGTTTTTTTGTGGCTGTTATTAGGTGTGGGCTCAGTCCGGGCTGTCTGTTTCTGTTTCCTGGTGCTGATATTTTTTGCCGGCGTGACTGCCCAAGTCGGCCAGAGTGCGTTTCAGGCTTTGCTGCTGGTTGTGACTCATAACAATGGTTTCACCGCAGTGGCGGCAGATTAGTTTGGCTTGTGCTAATAACTGGGAAGCGGAGCAGGCAGTGTTGCGTTGACAGGCGGGGCAGACCAGCGGGTACTGCATGGTATCGGCGAGCGAATTCACGATGAAGAATCTCAGGGTGCAAGTTTCCCCATTTTTAAGCGAAAAGTATGAAAATTGAAAGACAGGAAGTGTAAATCACCGGATTTAACGATCCAGATCAATTTATAACAAAAAGGTAAAAGAAGAAGTGGCTCCCCGAGCTGGACTTGAACCAGCGACCAATAGATTAACAGTCTACTGCTCTACCGACTGAGCTATCGGGGAACAAAGGCGAACGTGATTACGTTCAAAACAAATTGTTGGTCGGGGTAGAGAGATTCGAACTCCCGACATCCTGGTCCCAAACCAGGCGCGCTACCAGACTGCGCTATACCCCGATGTTGTTAAAGAAAGTTGGCTCCCCGAGCTGGACTTGAACCAGCGACCAATAGATTAACAGTCTACTGCTCTACCGACTGAGCTATCGGGGAACATCTCTCAACAACGGGGCGCATTCTAGGGATTAGATTCTTAGCCGTCAATACTTTTTTTTAAGTTTTTTTGAAAAAAGCTAACAAAAACAAAAAACTAGCGAAATTGTACGCACTTTAAACGATTCCCCCACCGGGCAACCCGATCCGCTGTCCCGCTGGAGGTATCGGTCGGCCAATCAACCGTTGTCTTTCTGGTAGATATTCTCAAATACGTAATTGGTGGCTTCAACAAAACCTTCGATGGAGCCGCAGTCAAACCGCCGGCCACGGAATTTATAGGCCATTACGCAGCCTTCCTGAGCTTGCTTCAGCAGGGCGTCGGTAATCTGAACTTCGCCATTTTTACCGGGTTCGGTATTTTCAATTTTGTCGAAAATATCCGGTGTCAGGATATAACGGCCAATAATAGCCAGGTTCGACGGGGCATCTTCCCGGGCGGGCTTTTCGACCATATCGGTTACCCGATACAGGCCATTGCCCATGTCTTCACCGGCAATCACGCCGTATTTATGCACCTGGTCGTCCGGTACTTCCTGAATCGCAACGACGGAGCAGCGGAATTGTTCATAGATCTTTACCATTTGCGCCAGTACGCCTTCGCCATCGTCGGCCGGCACACATAAGTCATCGGCCAGCACTACGCCAAACGGTTCGTCACCCATCAGGTTGCGGCCGGATAATATCGCATGGCCCAGACCCATCATGTGATTCTGGCGGGTAAACGCAAAATCGTTGTTATCGATCAGCTCGCGAATGGAAGTCAGCAGCGATTCTTTACCACTGCCCTGAATCTGGTGTTCCAGCTCGTAGCTGATGTCAAAGTGGTCCGCGATGGCGCGTTTGCCACGTCCGGTTACAAAACCGACGGTATTTAAACCAGCCTGGTCAGCTTCTTCCACACCGTATTGCACCAGCGGTTTGTTGACCACAGGTAACATCTCTTTCGGCATGGATTTTGTGGCTGGTAAAAAGCGGGTGCCGTAACCGGCAACCGGGAATAAACACTTGCGAATCATTGGATTCCGCCTTCTGTTTGATGAATATAGTTGACCACGCGACTCCGCTGCGCCGGGATCGAAAAACCACAGATTATGTCAGATTTGTTGCAGTTATGCGTCACTACCGCGGGTTCGTGACATGAGTACATTTGCAACATTGGTGCCTGACTCCTGGCATAACCACGGGTTGTGGCTTAAATGGCCGTCTTTGTAATTTTTTACCGGCCACAGGGATGCTTAACCCGGGATTTAGGCATACAGTAAATGCATAACCAGTGTGTTGTGCACGGAAGTTGGGCGGTAAAGGAGGAGAGGATGCACATTGATGCACCATTCGAATTAGTCTTGTTTGGTGGCCTGGGGGATCTGTCGCAGCGCAAGTTATTGCCCGCCATGTATATGTTACATAGCGATGGACGTTTGCCTGACACTGGCAAAATTGTGGTGATTACCCGCCGTTCGTTAGCACGGCCGGATTTTCTCGATACGGTTTATGAGGCACTGCAACAGCATGTGTCCGGCGATTATCTGAGCGATGAAAACTGGCAGTCCTTTCAGCGTTACCTGCTGTGTCACACCATCGATTTACAGGATGAAGCCAGCTTTAAAGCACTGGCTGATGAATTACAGCCAGAGTGTGGTAACCGGGTGTTTTATCTGGCGACCGGGTCGGATCTGTATGTCGATATCTGCCAGGGCTTGCATCGCCAGCAGCTCACCGACACCAGTAAAGTGGTGCTGGAAAAACCGATTGGTCATGATTACCCATCGGCTACCGCGATCAATCAGGCGGTGGCAGAATATTTTGATGAATCCCGCATTTACCGCATTGATCATTATCTGGGTAAAGAAACGGTACAAAACCTGATGGTGTTGCGGTTTGCCAATTCGTTATTTGAGCACCAGTGGAATCACAAATATATTGATCACATTCAGATCACTATTTCGGAATCTCTGGGGGTCGAGCAACGCGCCGGGTTTTACGATCATGTTGGCGCCATGCGTGATATGTTCCAGAACCACTTGTTGCAGCTGCTGTGTATTACCGCCATGGAACCACCGGCACGGCTGGAGCCGGATGCCATTCGTGATGAAAAAGTAAAAGTGTTACGGGCGTTAAAGGCTATTACCGGTGACAGCATCGGCCAGAAAGTGGTTCGCGGCCAATACGATGCCGGCGTATCAGAAGGTCAGCCGGTGGCCCGCTACCGCCATGAACCCGGGGTGGCGGCTAACAGTAATACGGAAACCTTTGTTGCGGTGAAGGTCGAAATTGAAAACTGGCGCTGGGCCGGGGTGCCGTTTTATTTGAGAACCGGCAAGCGCCTGGCAGAGCGGGCCTGTGAAATTGTCGTGCATTTTAAAGAAATCCCCCATTCCATATTTCCGCTGCAACACAAAAACACCATGGCCAATAAACTGGTGTTTCGTCTGCAGCCGGATGAGGGCATCCGTCTGATGTTGTGTGAGAAGCGGGTTGGCCCGGGGATGAATGTCAGGCCGATGAATTTAAGCCTGAACCCGTCGGATCATAAAAAAACCCGTGTACCTGAAGCTTATGAAAGGTTATTGTTCGACGTTTTGGTCAGCAATGCCACGCTGTTCTTACGTGATGATGAACTGATGGAAGCCTGGCGTTGGGTAGACCCGATTTTAACTTTCTGGAATGACCTGGAACAACGACCTGAACCTTACACCTCGGGAAGTTGGGGGCCAGCGGCAGCGACCCTGCTACTGGCCAAAGACGGGCGTTTATGGGATGAGGCTGAATGATTAACGATAACCGTTTCTCCGATACACACACTCTGGCGCAGCAACTGGCGGATTCCGTTGCCAGTAAAATGCGCTCCATTATTGACAGCCGCGGCCGGGTATCCCTGGCGGTGAGTGGCGGAACAACTCCAAAAGAGTTCTTCCTTAAGCTGTCTGAAAAAGAGCTGGACTGGTCCAAGGTGCTGGTCACCCTGGTGGATGACCGCTGGGTAGATGACAGCGATGAGGCCAGCAACGCCCGTCTGGTGAAAGAAAATCTGCTGATTAATAAGGCCGCACTGGCGTATTTTGTACCGCTTAAGAATGCTGAGGCGACGCCGAAAGAAGGCCTGATGATCAGCGAAAACCGGTTGCACGAACAAATTGATGAGCTGGATATCGTGGTACTGGGAATGGGAATGGATGGTCATACTGCATCCTGGTTCCCGCAATCGGAGGCGTTAACCAGCTGTCTGGATGAGCAGGCTGCTGCCTGTTGTTTTGCGGTGATGGATGCACCGGAATTTGCTCAACGTATGACCATGTCTTTATCGCTGGTGTTACGCGCCAAACATATTTATCTGCACTTTGAAGGGGCGGATAAAAACAAGGTGTTCGAACAAGTGTGTGATGAACACGAAAAGCATAATTTTGAACCTATGCCGGTTCGTTCGGTTCTGTTCCAGAATCAGGTACCGGTGAATATCTATCGGAGTGCTTAATGTCTGACAGCCGCATTGCTGAATGTCATCCTGTTGTTCGTCAGGTTACTGAACGGCTGACAGAGCGCAGCCGGGAGAGCCGGCAGGCGTATCTCGACATGATTCAGCAGGCGGTCAGCCGCGGGCCGGTGCGTAGCGGGTTAAGCTGTACCAATCTGGCCCACGATTATGCGGCAGCCCCCGATCACGACAAGCTGATCCTGCGCTCCAGTGAACGGGGCGCCAATATTGCCATTGTTTCGGCCTATAACGACGTACTGTCGGCTCATGCGCCGTATCAGCATTACCCTGATATCATCAAAACCACGCTGGCGCAGCAGGGTCATGTGGCTCAGCTGGCGGCTGGGGTGCCGGCCATGTGTGATGGCGTGACCCAGGGCCAGGACGGTATGGAACTGTCGTTATTCAGCCGTGATGTTATTGCCATGAGCACTGCCATTGGTTTATCTCATCAGGTGTTCGACGGCATGCTGATGTTAGGCATCTGCGATAAAATTGTGCCCGGACTATTAATGGCGGCACTGAGGTTTGGCCATTTACCCGCGGTGTTTGTTCCTGCCGGACCGATGCCTTCCGGCATCAGCAACGCTGAAAAAGCCAAAACCCGTCAGGCTCATGCCGCCGGTGAGCTGGACGACGATGCCTTGTTGGCCAGTGAAATGGCTTCTTACCATTCCCCCGGCACCTGTACCTTTTATGGGACCGCAAACTCCAATCAGATGCTGGTTGAAATGTTGGGCCTGCAGCTGCCGGGTTCCTCATTTGTTAACCCGAATGATCCGTTACGCCTGCCGTTAACCCGTTATGCCGCGCAACAGGTTGCTGCCATTACGGCATTGCAGCCCGGGTTTATGCCGGTGGGACAGATGATTGATGAACGCAGTATCGTTAACGCCGTGGTGGGGTTATTAGCTACCGGTGGCTCGACGAATCACAGTATTCACCTGATCGCCATCGCCCGCATGGCGGGTATCCGGCTGAACTGGCAGGATATGGCCGATTTATCCAATGTGGTACCGCTGCTGGCGCGGGTCTACCCCAATGGCAGTGCCGATATTAATGCGTTTCAGCGCAGTGGCGGGATGCCGCTGCTGATGCGTGAACTGGCCGGCGCCGGGTTATTACACCAGAACGTCAACACCATTCTGGGAGCCGGGCTTGAACACTATTTTAATGAACCCTATTTGGATGCTGAGCAACGCTTACAATGGCGTCCGGCAGCGGCTGAAAGCAGCGATTTAACGGTGTTGGCTGCGGCCCATGCCCCTTTTATGCGTGAGGGGGGAATGAAGCTGGTCAGTGGTAACCTGGGGCGCGCGATTATGAAAGTGTCAGCGGTTCCCGATGATCGCTGGCTGGTGGAAGCTCCGGCACGGGTATTCACTGACCAGCACCAGGTGCTGGCGGCGTATAAAGCCGGTGAGTTACACCGGGATGTAGTGGTGGTGGTAAAACAACAAGGGCCAAAAGCCAATGGTATGCCGGAGCTGCACAAGCTGACTCCGGCATTAACCAATCTGCAGGATGCCGGTTTCCGGGTGGCACTGGTGACCGATGGCCGTTTGTCCGGGGCTTCCGGTAAAGTGCCGGCAGCGATTCATGTGTCACCGGAGGCTTGTGCCGGCGGTCTGATCGGCGTGATTAACGATGGCGATATTCTGCGCCTCGACGGTCATAGCGGTGAGTTAACGGTGTTGACGCCCGGTTTCAGTGAGCGGGAGTTTCAGGTGCCGCAGCCCGGTCCGTCGCTTGGTCTGGGTCGTGAGTTGTTTCAGGTGTTCCGCAATAATGTGAGCTCTGCTGAGCAGGGTGCCATCAGTATTGATTTTTAGGCTCGACGGCGGATCAGGAGGTCTGTGAGATGAAATGGGATTTATGGCTTGAGCGCGCCAAACCGCTGGTGCCTGTGATTGTGATTGATGACCTGGAGCAGGCCGTGCCGATGGCGCAGGCGCTGGTCGATGGTGGTGTGCGTTTACTGGAAGTGACATTACGGACGGAGCTGGGGCTGGATGCCATTCGTCTGATCAAACGCGATGTGCCGGATGCCATTGTTGGCGTTGGTACCGTCACTTCCGCCCGGCAGCTGGAAGATGCACTGAATATGGGCGCTGAATTTGCCGTCAGCCCCGGAATATCGCAGGAATTACTCGATTGCGCACGTAACTGGGGGGGGCCTTATCTGCCCGGCGTGGCGACCCCGAGTGAGGTGATGCAGGCGCGCCAGGCGGGTTTTCGTTATCAGAAGTTTTTCCCCGCCGCAGCGGCCGGTGGTCTGGATATGCTGAATGCGTTTGCCGGGCCGTTCCATGATGTGATGTTTTGCCCCACAGGCGGTATTGGCGGGGAAAACTATCAGCAGTACCTGCAGGCGGACAATGTGTTTGCCGTGGGTGGCAGCTGGTTAACCCCGAAAGAAGCGTTATCGGCACAAAACTGGCAAGCAATAACGGCATTAGCCATAGCCAGTTAGTCATCGCTGCGGCGGTGATAAGGGGAAAACATGTCAGACACTGCCCGGCAAACCTTCAGATCGCGGCTGCAGCAGATTTATCTGGGTGCCGGTTTTGATGAACAGCAGATCGACCAGCTGAGCGACTCAATATGGCACTGTTGCCAACAATTCTCTGAACAGACAGCTCCCCGGCAGCCAGTGCAACAACGCTGGTCAGAAAACGACGTTATTCTGATTACTTACGCCAACAGTATTCAGAATGGGGACGAGCTGCCACTGCATACGTTAAAACGCTTTCTGAGCCGTTATCTGGCCGACGCTATTAACAGCGTTCATATATTGCCGTTTTTCCCTTATAGCTCCGACGACGGTTTTGCGGTGATTGATTATTATCAGGTGAATCCGGAGTGGGGCAGCTGGCAGGATATCGAGGCCATCGCCGGGCAGTTTGATTTAATGGCTGATTTGGTGATCAATCATTGTTCGCGGGAAAACCTCTGGTTTATCGACTTTATTGGCGATCGTGCGCCTTATAACGGCTATTTTATCGAAGCTGATCCAGGCAGTGATGTGTCCCGGGTAATACGGCCGCGTAATACGCCGCTGCTGACGCCGGTGCATACGCATCAGGGTATCAGGCATGTGTGGGCGACATTCAGTGAAGATCAGGTCGATCTGAATTTTGCCAATCCGGCGGTGTTGCTTGAATTTATCACCATCTTTCTCAGTTATATCCGTCACGGAGCGCGTTTTATCCGCCTGGATGCGATTGCATTTTTATGGAAAGAGATCGGCACAGACTGCCTGCATCGGCCTCAGACTCACCAGGTGGTCAAGCTGTTACGCGATATTGTTGATCTGGTAGCCCCTCAGGTGGTGCTGATCACGGAAACCAATGTGCCGGTGGCGGAAAATCTCAGTTATTTTGGACATTCTGATGAAGCGCATCTGGTGTATCAGTTTGGTTTGCCGCCATTGGTATTACACGCGCTGAATCGTGGTAATGCCGACTTCCTCAGTGACTGGGCGCTTAATATTCCGCAATTACCGGATAACTGCAGTTATCTCAATTTTACCGCCTCTCATGATGGCATTGGTGTTCGTCCGGTAGAGGGCATATTGCCGGAGCGCGAAGTGCAGGATTTGATTGATTGTATGCACCGCTTTGGTGGTTTTGTCAGTATGAAAGCTAACGCTGATGGCAGCGAAAGCCCTTATGAAATCAATATCACCCTGTTTGATGCCTGCATGGGAACACGCCGGGGGGTGGATCATTTTCAGGTGCCCCGGTTTATCTGCTCGCAGGCGATTATGCTGGCGATGCAGGGGATTCCGGCGGTGTATATTCATAGTCTGACGGCGACGCCGAATGATCTGACACACGTTGAACAAACCGGCCGCACCCGGTCGATTAACCGGCGAATCTGGGACGAAGATGAATTAATGTGTCTGCTGAATAACCCGGTGACACCCCAGGCGGAAGTGTTTGCCGAGGTGCGGCGCCTGATTGCTATTCGTCGGCAGCAGCCGGCTTTTCATCCCCAGGCCAGGCAACAGGTCATTAAAATTAATTCCGATTTGTTTATTATCAAACGCAGTACCGCCGATAAATCGCAGGTAATTTTTGCTATTGCCAATGTCACTGAGCGGATATTGCGTTTGCCGCTGGCCAGTCTCGGATTTTTGCCGCATGGGTTATCGGATTTATTAACGCAACAAGCGGTTTGTGATGAGCTGGTGTTGTCGCCGTATCAGAATCGCTGGCTGACGCTTCAGTCGTGAGCGACCTGATTACGCCCCTGGCTTTTCGCCTGGTATAAGCGCTGAAAACGTACCGCTTCTTTCAGCGCCTGATTGCCCAGCCGGAAAAATGCGCGGCGGTTGTTCAGGCCGGTTAGGGCATCGGTGTCTGCCAGGCTTTCGGCTTTATGGCGCGCTTGTTGGAACTGTTCTTCTATGTGTTTGCGGTCGGTAATATCGGTGGCGACTTCAATACGTACCAGGCGACCATCAGTCCAGCGTACAGCCTGATCGCGGCACTGAAACCAGCGGCCGGTTTTGGTATTGCGGAACTCCCAGACATAGGGTTCGGCGGCGTCGCCTGTGGTCGTGATCAGCTGGTCGTTGGTACAGAACTGACAGGGCCCGTCCTGATTGCTCTGTAAATATTGCCAGCATTTACGCTCACCGGGGTCGCCCCATTTTTTCAACGCATAATCATTAACGAAAATCAGCTCATGAGTGTCCATGTCGGCCACGTATACCAGTGCATCCAGGCTGTTCAGTACCGTTAATAAGGCATTGGCGTCCGGGATGGCGTGGCTACTGGCGATCAGATCGGGAGACTTTTTCATAACAAGGATTGTATACGACTGTGCTGTAAGCCTAGACGGGTTGTTGCTGTCTGGCTATTAATTCTGTTGTGCCGGGATCATAGTCTTAAATCAACTGACAATGATACAAAACACAAAATAATAAACAGAGTTTTACAATCAAAGGTCGGCTGTTGGCCGCTAACAATTATTGATAGCATGGCCAACTTTCATCTCAGGCAGTTAATAGTGAAGGTAGTTAATAGTTGAGGTGGTTAATAGTTAAGGTGGTTAAGAGCTATGGCAAATAACAATAAAGCAGTCACTCTGGCATTAATGGCCGTGTTGTTGTGGTCAACGGTGGCGACGGCTTTTAAACTGGCACTGGCTGATCTGACCCCGTTATGGCTGCTGGCTATTGCCAGTCTGACATCGTTGCTCTTTTTAACCGGCCACTTGTTGTGGCAGCAGCGGTTAACCCAGGCCTGGCAGGCGTTGCAGCGGCAGCGGTTTTTCTACCTGAGGCAGGGGCTGATTAACCCGTTATTTTATTATCTGGTGTTGTTTCAGGCGTACGATTTATTACCGGCGCAACAGGCGCAATCGATCAATTATACCTGGGCGCTGACCATGAGTTTGCTGGCTGTCCCTATGCTGGGACAACGCTTGTTTGGTCGCGATATTTTGGCGCTGTTCATGGCCTATATTGGCGTGGTTGTTATTGCCACGCAGGGACGCTTGCTGGCGCTGGAATTTGCCAGTATCAGTGGAGTGTTGCTGGCGTTATTCAGCACCTTATTGTGGTCGTTGTACTGGATCTGGAATACCGCGGCTAAAGATGAACCTGAGATCAGTTTATGGAGTGGCTTCCTGATTGCCACGCCGGTTATCTGGCTGTTAGCAGGATGGCAGGGAGTTCCATCGTCGCTGGCGGTCAGTGCCGGACTAGCTGCAGTTTATGTGGGTTTATTTGAAATGGGCGTGACCTTTTTATTATGGCAAAAAGCCATGCAGGCCACCGACCGTGCGGCCAGTATTGGATCACTGATTTTTCTGTCGCCGTTTTTATCGCTGATTTTTATCAGTCAGATTCTGGGGGAAGATATTCATCCGGCGACGTTTGTCGGATTGGTATTGATTATTGCCGGGCTGGCAGTGCAAAAGCTGAAAAAACCGGCCTGATCGGCCGCTATAAAAAAGCCCGGCTTGCTGTGGCAGCAACACCGGGCTGGTGGCAGGAGCATCAGTCCTGCAGCAGTTTAACCGCTTTTTTGGAAATCGGTTCGGCACAGTAGGCCAGGCCCAGTTTATTCAGATAGTCCATACGGTCGGCTTTTAACGGATTAATTTCTTCCAGTTCTTTGCCGCAGGCTTTGTAGACTTCTTTCAGGTGGGTCAGGTAGGCATTACCCGGCTCCATCAACAGCGCCGCACCACCCGCATCGGTTTTCACCCTGGCATTTTCTTCATCACTCAGGGTGACTTCAAAGACAACCGGTGTTTCGTCGTTGTTAAAATACAGGTTACGGCTTTTGCTTTTTTGTTCGGCCCAATAATACGCCAGCTCTTTACTCTGCGTCAGAAAGACCGGGTCTTCGGCGGTAAATGCCGGTGCTTGAATAGTTTTCAGCGTGCTTTGCATACGTTTCATCAGCGCTGCATCACCACCACCAACCAGCCCCTGGTTGGTAACAGACGGTATCAGGCCTGAGGATGTACCGTGATACCACACATTGCTGGTGGCAAAACCGTCATCCGATAACAGTTGTTTGGCATCCTGGAGAAAATCAGGGGTGTTCAGTTCAGTCATAACGATCCGGCGCAGTAACGATTTAACGGGGGCGAATCATAACAAGGAAAGCCCCGGTCGTCATAAGCCGGGGTTAAATGTTCGTCATAATTGCTGCTTATAGCTATCCCGGCGGCGTTGCCAGTGTGCCCGCAACCGGCCATACAGCAGCAGGTAGGCAACGGAACACAGCAGGCTGGCGAGGGTTCCCCAGTGCAGCCCCAGTAGCGGGTAAAGACTGCTGACCGCCAGGCAATAGACCACCAGGGCACCGATGCCATCGGGGTAATGTTTGATGCTGGCAGATAATACCGGGGCACCATAACTGATATGCAGAATCAGCATCAGCGGGAAAAACGACACCGGAAACGCTGCTAATAAGCCCGCGCGTTGCGGGCCCAGCAGTTCGGCCAGGCCGGTAATCAGCAAAATCGAGAGGGTGGCGATGCTGGCGCGGAGTAATAACGTCAGCCATTTGTTGGCCCAGATGCCTTGAGCTGCCTGCTGAATCTGAGTATCCGCCAGTGAGCGGAACAGGGTGCGGAATATCAGTATAGCGGCCATCACAACCAGCAAATTCAGGCCACGGTGTTGGGGTAACAGCTGCAGTATGCTGGCTGCCAATAAAAAGCAGCCCAGCGCCACCAGTATGGCCAGTGGCAGCCAGTTCAGACCGGCGCGACGCTGAATGACCTGCTGGTATCCCCAGGCCAGGCAAATCGCTGCACTCAGCCCGGGCAGGGTAAATACCGCACTGTCGGCAGCGAACGCAGCCCCTTGTTGCCAGCCAAAAAAGTACAGTGCAATGGCGGTGCCCAGTGGAAAGCCCGCCAGCAGGCCTGCGTGTCGCGGACTCAGACGTTCGGCCACTTTTGCGAGTAAAATAACGGTTAAAAAGGTGACCAGGATTTTAGCAACAATCAGCACGGGCTTATCTCGGTGGTTAGCTCAGTTCGGCATGGCGGATTATTGTGTCACAGATTCCTGTTATCACGCAGTTGGATTAAAGCAGCAGCCGGATACAGAAAGCGGTAATATCCGTCCCTCAAACATCAGGCTCTGAGCCGACCTTTAACCGCACCGACGTTATTACCGCTATGAAAACACTCCTTGTTATTGGCTATGTCTGGCCCGAGCCAAAATCCTCCGCGGCTGGCAGCCGTATGTTACAACTGCTTAAGGCTTTTCAGCAGCAGGGCTATGCCGTTGTGTATGCATCACCGGCGGAGGAAAGTGATCATGCGGTTGATTTGTCGCAGCTGAACATTCGGGCCGAGCGGATAGAGCTGAATAACGCCAGCTTTGATACGTTTATTGCGCAACTGAATCCCCAGGTGGTGATGTTTGACCGTTTTATGATGGAAGAGCAGTTTAGCTGGCGGGTCGAGCAACACTGTCCACAAGCGGTGCGAGTGCTTGATAGTGAAGACTTACATTTTTTACGTCACGCGCGTCACGCGGCGTTAAAAGCCGGGATCACCGCCAATCAGATGCCGGCCGACGAGTATCTGTATTCCGAGCTGGCCAAACGCGAAATTGCGGCTATTTTGCGCTGTGATATTACTCTGACCATCTCTGAGTTTGAGATGACGTTATTGCAGCGCCGTTTTCAGATACCCGCAGACATTCTGCATTATTGCCCCTTTATGCTGGAGCGGGGGCAGGCGGATTTTGAGTTGCCGGAATTTTCACAACGTCAGCATTTTGTATCCATTGGAAATTTTCGTCATGAGCCTAACTGGGATGCGGTGCGTTATCTGAAAGAAACACTCTGGCCGCTGATCCGCCGGCAGCTACCAGCCGCACAATTACATGTTTATGGCGCATATCCGCCGAAAAAAGCCACCCAGCTGCATAACGACAAGCAGGGGTTTCTGCTGAAGGGCTGGGCCGATGATGCCTTACGCGTGGTCGCTGATGCCCGGGTGTTACTGGCGCCGCTACGGTTTGGTGCCGGCTTAAAAGGCAAGCTGATTGATGCCGCGTTGTGTCATACCCCGGCGCTGACCACCACGATTGGCGCCGAAGGGTTATACCGGGATAGTGATGATGCTCGTCAGCGGGCGGGTTACGCCGCAGCAGGGGTAAATCTGGCTGATGCGGCACTGGTCGCTGATGATCCGGCTGAGTACGCTCGTCTGGCAGTGGAGCTCTACCAGCAGCAGCCACAGTGGCAGCGGGCATCACAGGCCGCTGCCCAGGTTATTGATTGTCGTTTCAGTTATGCCAGGCATCAGGCGAGGCTGAGCGATAAACTGGCACAGGTCAGCGCGCAGTTGCAGCAACACCGGCTACAGAATTTTTACGGCAGCATGTTGCGTCATCATAGCCTGAAAAGCAGCCAGTATATGTCGCAGTGGATTGAGGCAAAAAATCGTCTGAAAGATATCGGCGGCTGACATAGGCCGTTCAACCTAACCGAAGATAATAACAATAATATGAAAACCAAACTGATGAATATCTGGCGCTGTTGCGTCGTACTGTTATGTTCCGGCCAGCTGCTGGCGGCGCCGTCGCAGGATGTGGCGCGCGAACAGCTGCGCCAGCAGGCGATGAATCCGAAACTGAGCCAGCAGCAACGAATTACCGCGATTAAACAACTGCATACCGATATGTTGGTGGATGGTCAGATTCCCCGGCGTAAAATCTGTGTCTGGGATATTCTTGGCCGTAATGGTCCGATTTACAGCGCCGCTAAAGACCAGCAGGCACGTTTGCTGGAGCTCGGGGTAATGCTGGATATTGATGCTTACGCCAGTGAAAGTGTACTGGCCGAAGACCTGAAAGCCGGGCAGTGTGATGCCGCTTTATTTACCGGCATTCGTGCCCGTACCTTTAACAAATTTACCGGCACGATTGACGCCATTGGCGCTATCCCCTCAAGCCAGCATATGAATCTGCTGATGAAGGTGCTGGTGAACGCTAAAAATGCAGCGCGGATGGAAGAAGGGCAATACGTGGTGATGGGGTTTGCGCCAATGGGGGCGGCCTACATCTTTGTTAATGACAAATCAATTTCCAGCTTACCCAAAGCTGCCGGTAAAAAAGTGGCGGTTATGGATTATGAACCGATTCAGGCGGAGATGATTCTGCAGCTCGGAGCCAACCCGGTGCCAACCAGCATGGTCAGTGCCGGCAGCAAGTTTAATAACGGAGCGGTGGATGTACTACCGGCGCCGCTGGTGGCCTATCGGGTGATGGAGTTGTACCGTGGTATGGGCGAAAGCGGCGGCATTGTCGATTATCCGTTTTCACAGCTGACGCTGCAGCTGATTGGCCGGCGTGACAAGTTTCCGACCGAAATTGCTCAGCTGGTGCGTGAGGATTTTTATAAACGATTTGCTGAAATTGAAGCGCTGGTGGAAAAACAAACCGGTGATATTAATGATCGTTGGTGGATACCGATCTCTGATCAGGAAAAGTCGGAATACGAGCTGATGATGATGGAGGCGCGCGTTGAATTGCGTGAGCGCGGTTATTACGACGCTGATATGTTACGGTTGCAACGCAAAGTTCGCTGTAAATTTAACCCTGCCCACCCGGAATGTGCGCAGTCGAAGGAATAGATAACGGGAATCCATATGAAACTGTATGACGCTGATTACGCCCCAAGCCCACGTCGGGTTCGTATGTTTATGGCCGAGAAGGGTCTCAGCGGAGTCGAGACCGTTAAGTTTGATTTGCCCAAAGGTGAGAACCTGAGCGCCGAGTTTGCACGTAAGAATCCGTTGCAGAAAGTGCCGGTGCTGGAACTGGATAACGGAATCTGTATCAGCGAGGCGGCGGCGATTTATCGTTATCTGGAAGAAACTCATCCTGATAAACCGCTGTTAGGCACCAGCGCTGAAGAAAAAGCGCTGATTGAAATGTGGGACCGCCGGTTGGAGTTTGCCTTTCTCTATCCAGTGTTCCAGAGCTTTCAGCATGGCTCCGGTATCTTTAAAGACCGCATGACACCGGTGGCGGAATGGGCCGTTGAGGCGCGCAATATAGCGGCATCCTTTTACCCGCTGCTGGAGGAGCAGCTTAGCCATCATACCTACGTGGTGGGTGATAACGTTACCGCCGCCGATATTACTGCGCTGGTGACTCTGGAATTCGCTAAGGTGATTAAGCTGCGTGCAGGTGAGGAACACCCTAATATTCTGCGCTGGCATGAACTGATGAAACAGCGTCCGTCGTACAGAGCCTGATGCTATTTTAAAGGACCCGATGTTATGCCAGTCATAAT
The DNA here is from genome assembly GCF_042648445.1 of Bacterioplanoides pacificum. Classification (NCBI taxonomy): domain Bacteria; kingdom Pseudomonadati; phylum Pseudomonadota; class Gammaproteobacteria; order Oceanospirillales; family Oceanospirillaceae; genus Bacterioplanoides; species Bacterioplanoides pacificum. The sequence goes on along the minus strand of NZ_JBHRYB010000013.1, from coordinate 275,571 downwards.
CACACAATCTGGTTGCAGACTATTCAGCCCCGGCCTGCATACTCCAGGATTTTACCGGCGTTATACCCTTTAATGACTTTTCCATTAATCAGCAATAACGGTACGGGTCCACGGCCTCCTAATGCTTTATACTGGCGAACGCCTTCGTCAGACTTTTCCAGATCGTATTCGTAGTAGGTAATGCCGTTCTGGCGCATTAATTCGCGTGCTTTTTTGCAATAGCCACACCAGCTGGTGGCATATAAAATCGCCTTACCATTGTGAGCGCTGGCAAAATCGGGGGGCGGATTCAGATAAGTATCAATACGGCCCCATTGCTGGTAAACCGCCAGAACAATAAATATCAGGATTAGTTTTTTCATCGTCATTCCCTTGCGTGATCAGTGCTAACAGTAACAAAAACGGCGTGTTGTGAATATCACAACACGCCGTTTTTTATGGCTCGCTGAGTAGTGCTGCCAGCGTTTTAATCGATGCCCTGTGACTTGAGGTACTCATCATAAGTACCGTGGAAGTCGACAATTTTATTATCTTTAATTTCGATAATACGGGTTGCCAGTGAGGAGACGAATTCCCGGTCGTGGGAAACAAACACCAGAGTGCCTTCAAACATTTCCAGTGCCATGTTCAGCGACTCAATGGATTCCATATCCATGTGGTTGGTCGGTTCGTCCATCAGCAGGATATTATGATCGTGCATCATCAGCTTGCCGAATAACAGCCGGCCTTTTTCACCACCGGAACAGACTTTAACGTTCTTTTTGATGTCGTCCTGGTTAAACAGCAGGCGACCTAACGTGCCGCGTACCGCCTGGTCGTCGTGTTTTTCCGTTTTCCACTGTTCCATCCAGTCGAACAGGTTGGCATCTTTTTCAAACTCGTATTCATGGTCCTGAGCGTAATAACCGATATTGGCATTTTCAGACCATTTAATGGTGCCGGACGTTGGTTCAATGCCATCACGGTCAAAGCCGTTGACCAGACATTTCAGGAAAGTGGTTTTACCCGCACCGTTGGCACCGATGACGGCGATTTTTTCACCGGCTTCAATCATCATATCGGTATTGGCAAACAGAGTTTCGCCGTCATAACCGTGTGACAGGCCTTCGATCTCCACCGCCTGACGGTGCAGCTTTTTCTCCTGATTAAAGCGGATATACGGGTTCTGACGGGTCGACGGTTTGATGTCGTCGAGTTTGATTTTGTCGATCTGCTTGGCGCGTGAGGTTGCCTGTTTGGCTTTTGACGCATTCGCAGAGAAGCGGCTGACAAACTGTTGCAGTTCGGCGATCTGGGCTTTTTTCTTGGCGTTTTCCGATTGCTGACGCTCACGGGCGGCGGTCGAGGCAATCATAAAGTCGTCGTAGTTGCCCGGATAAATACGGATGTCACCGTAATCGATGTCGGCCATATGGGTGCAGACGGAGTTCAGGAAGTGACGGTCGTGCGAGATGATGATCATCGTGCACTTCATGTCATTGATGATGCCTTCCAGCCAGCGAATGGTGTTGATGTCCAGGTTGTTGGTTGGTTCGTCGAGCAGCAGGATATCCGGGTTGGAAAACAGTGCCTGCGCCAGTAATACCCGCAGCTTCCAGCCTGGTGCCACTTCGGTCATCGGGCCCTGGTGTAATTCGGTTTCGATACCGGCACCCAGCAGCAGCTCTCCGGCACGGGATTCAGCGGTGTAGCCGTCCATTTCGGCAAATTCGCCTTCCAGTTCAGCGGCACGCATGTAGTCGTCTTCGGTCGCTTCCGGGTTGGCGTAAATGGCATCACGCTCTTCTTTGATGGCCCACAGCTCTTTGTTACCCATCATTACTGTGTCGAGTACGGTGAACTCTTCAAACGCGAACTGATCCTGATGCAGCTTGCCCAGACGTTCGTTCGGAGTAATGGAGACGTTACCGGCGCTGGGCTCCAGCGAACCGTCGAGGATTTTCATAAAGGTCGACTTGCCACAGCCGTTGGCGCCAATCAGGCCATAACGGTTGCCATCGCCGAATTTGACAGAAATGTTCTCGAACAGTGGCTTAGCGCCAAACTGCATGGTGATATTCGCGGTTGAGATCACAGCTTTTGTCCCGGAGTGTCAGGGTGAAACATAAGATTCGAAAGGCCGCGACTATACGCGAAAAGTCAGTGAAAAACGAGCTGGGAAGCGTGTGACTTTGTAATGCTCCGAAGCCCGTTGCAGGCTCCGGAGATGGTTGGGCTGGCGCTTATTTCGCTTCGCCACGCCCCATAAACTTCTTCTCTTCGACGTTGATTTTAACCACATCGCCGGTTGAGATATGCTCAGGTACCTGAATGACAAGACCGGTAGTCATGGTCGCGGGCTTGGTGCGGGCGGTGGCCGAGCCACCTTTGATGGAAGGGTCTGTCTCAACGATTTCCAGCTCGACGTGAGCCGGCAGTTCCAGTGCTACCGGCGCATCGTCCAGTAATACCACCTGCAGGCCCTGGGTGCTTTCGTTGAAGAACAGCACTTCCTCTTCAATTTTGTCTTTGTTCAGGCTGTACTGAGAATAGTCTTCGTTATCCATGAAGACGTATTCGTCGCCGTCACTGTAGGAAAACATCACCTGACGACGCATCACGTCGGCCAGATTCAGCATATCGGAATCTTTAAAGGTTTCGTCGACTTTCTGACCGGTTGCCACGTTATACATACGCATGCGGTACAGGCTGCCACCGGCGCGGCCTTGCGGAACAGAGCGTTCGATATCTTTCACGAAATAGGCGTTGCCGTTAAATTCAATAGCGGCGTTCTTTTTGATCTCACTTGCCTTAGGCATTATCAGGTCCTCTTGATGCTATTCACTGATATCAGCGGTTTATTTTTTAATAGACAGTGTTTTACCGGATTTTTTATTGCTGACAAAGCGCTTGCGTGATTTTTCAGCTTCAGGCCGTGGCGCGGCTTCCGCTTTGTCGGATGTCTTGTGAACCGTTTTAGGTTGGCTGTGCTTCTTCTTCCCGGGGCGCGGCTTTTTCGCATCGCTGTCATTGGCAAGGCGGATATGATCGTCTTCGATGACAATTTTGCGTTCTTTATATAACTGGCCGATGGCCATTTTGAATACCCGTTTGGATACACCGAAGTGCAGTTCTATCAGATCGGCCGGGCTGCGGTCTGACAGCCCTAAGGTACCATCGCCGTCCTGCAGCTTTTTCAGAATACGGCTGGCCAGAGGTGATATCTTGGCATGACCGATGGGCTCCAGTGATAAGTCCAGCCGGTGGTCGTCCCGTACCCGTTTGATATAAGCATCAAGACGGTTGCCGGGGCGAATGGCTTTGCGGATATCGTCATGGTGAATGACCCCCCAGAATTCGTCGTCTACCACGGCTTTGTAACCCAGTTCGGTGCGATGGCTGACCAGTGCCCGGACTTTGTCACCCACCTGATACGGGTCCGGTGCTCCGGGCCAGTTGGCTTTGGCTTCATCGCTGATATAGCGGTTTAACCGGGTGCTGCCGATCAGTCGGCCGGTGTTGTCCAGCAGCACATAGACCAGGCAACTTTTGCCTTGTTCCAGCCGTTGTTTCTGTTCGGCAAAAGGCACAAACAAATCTTTTGCCAGACCCCAGTCGAGGAAAGCGCCGGTGCGGTTTACATCAACGACTTCAAGGCTGGCGACCTGATGCAGTTGTACCCGTGGGCGCTGGCAGGTAGCGATCCAGCGGTCTTCGGAATCGAGATAAACAAACACCTTAATCTCGTCGCCAATCTGAGTGTCTTCTGGCACCTGGCGGGTCGGTAGCAGAATCTGACCACCGTCCTGATCGTCCAGGTAGGCACCGTGAGGAGCCAGCTCCTGTACTTTGAGTGTGTTGTAGCGTCCGAGTTCGGCCATAAGGATCTCTGTCTTGCGGATGGGGGGCGATAATAACCGGCGCAATTCTACCAGTATCTGCAAGGGGTTACGATCAGCTTATCGCGGCACGGCAATAACTTACTTATGGCGGTGATGTAACACCCGGGAGTCGTCTTTGGGGGGGACCAATAAAGTCAGCCGTAGGGGTGGAAAGTGCCAGGCTTAGAAATTAGCGTGAACCTGTCACAGATTCTTACCACTGTTGCTTGTCCACAAATTTTGAGTATGTTATCAAGTACCCCCTCTATTGTGTTCCTGCACATCACAGCGGTTTACAGCTCCGGATTTTCCGGAAGCGGCTGACCCGGTCAGGTGATCTGCATGGGGAAGGTTATGGTGCTGATGCACCTGTGCAGGGATGTTCCATTCATAACAAGGATTACACTGGTTGACCCATGGTGGATATCAAAGAAAAGATTCGCTTCCGCTCCGACCGCAGTATTTACGATGAGCTGCTGGCTGATAAAACGATTAAAACACTGGCTGATAAACGTTTAAAAGAAGCGTCCGGCGATTCTTACCGCCGCGGACTGTTAGGCCACAGTTTACGTATTACCGAAAAAATAGCTCCGGACTTATATAGCCATGTTGCTGCGGCCCGCGATAAGCTGGGATTGTCGGATAAAAAAATTGAAATTTATATTTACAGCAGCCCTGAGCCTAATGCCAGTTGCGCATTTTTAGGTGGCGATGATGTGATCCTGACGTTCAGTTCGGGGTTATTGCAATCGATGGATCACGACGAACTGAATTTTGTTGTTGGTCATGAATTAGGCCACGCTTTATTTGAGCATTATGCATTACCGACTCATGGCATTCTGGAAGCCGGTAATCTGGATGCCGGTGATGCGATGAAACTGATGTCCTGGAGTCGTCGGGCGGAGATTTCTGCCGACCGCGCCGGCTTATTTGTGTGTGAAAGCCCGAAAGCCGCCATCAGTTCATTTCTGAAATTATCCTGTGGTTTGTCACACCCGGTGATCGAATTTGATCTGGAAGAATATTCGTCCCAGATTCAGGATTTATCTGAATTATCCAACAGTGTGGAAGATACCTCGCATTGTTATTCCAGCCATCCGTTTAACCCGATCCGGGTAATGGCCATCGATTTATACAGTAAGTCTGATGAATATCATGAGCTGACGGGTAAACAAAATTCATCGCTGTCGGTTGATGATGCGGATGAACGTATTCATTCGGTGCTGAAATATATGGAACCGGTGGCGGATGAAGAAAAACAGGCGATTCAGAGCCAGGCATTGTTCTGGGGGGGCGCCTGGGTGGCGTTCGCCGATGGTCATCTGGCTGATTCTGAAGCAGAAAACCTGCGCCAGCAGGCTGGCGATGAAATGTATGAGCAGGGAATGGCACAGCTGAACGAAACGGCGAATCCTCTGGAGCTTGCCCGCACTCAGTTTAATGAAGCCGTGCGTCCGTTGTTATCCATGGGGGCATCCGATCGTTGTTCCTTTATTCAGAAGCTGGTGGTGGTTGCCCGGGCTGATCAGAATGTGGATGACAGCGAACTGGATGCTCTGGCTGAAATGGCAAAAACCATGAAAGTGGAACCGTCTTTTGTTCAGCAGATTTTAATGTTTTTAGACTAGGAGAAATAAATGATTACTCGCGTATTCAGCAGGGTTAGCACGTTTTTCAGTGGTAACGAAAAAAGTGAAGAGGAACTGAACCCGTTCCAGAATCCGTTTACCAATAAAATTGTTGCTTACTCTAAGGAGATCGGCTGGAAATTTGAGGTCGTTTCTGAGAGCACAGTACGTATGCTGTTTGAACACGATAACGGTCGTACTCAGCTGGTATTATTCAGCCGTCAGCGAAGTGGTAATGACACGGAAGTGGTTTCTATTCATTCGCCGGTTATTTACCTGAGCACGCTGCGTAACTCCGGTGTTGATCTGAAAGCGTTCTTTAACGAGCTGCTGGTCCTGAATGCAGAATCTTCTAACTACAAGTGGGCATTTACTCCGGTTAGTGAAGAAGATGAAGTTCTGATTGCCTCGGTAGATCTGCTGCTCGATACCATGGACCTGAAAGAAATGGGCATGGCGGTATCGGCAGTTTCTGCGGTAGCGGATCAGATGGAAGAACGTTTTGGCGTCGACGAGTTTTAAGGGGAATTATTATGTCTAAGTTTTTGACCATTATGCGTCAACACGCAGAACAGCTGGGCCTGAATCTGAACGAAGAAAACGAACGTGTTATGTCAGCCATGTTCGATATGGGTGAAGGTCGTTCCCAGCGGGTACTGATTCTCCATCACCCAAGCGAAAACGGCCAGAACGATATCGTTGAAATTGCCTCGGCAGTGCTGGATCTGGAATCCATGCCGGAGCAGCAGGTGGGTGCTGAAATGGCACTGAAGCTGTTACGTGAAAATGATCAGCGTCTGTGTGCCGGTTGGGCAATCGACCGTAACAAAGGTACGCCGCACCTGGTTGCCATGGCCAACTGGTGGCTGGATGAGATGGATGCTGAAGAGTTCCAGACGTCGTTATTCAACGTTGCTGGTATGGCTGATGCACTGGAAGAACAGCTGGGCGTTGATAACTACTGAGTGTTAACTCCCGCTGACAAAGGCCGTTACTGCAAAGTAACGGCCTTTTTGTTGGTCGTGGCAAACGCTATCGGGGTCTGTTACCAGGCGCTGGTGATTCAGTGACGGTAAATGGTTTCAATCAGGTGGTAACCGAATTTGGTTTTTACCGGCCCCTGAACCTTCAGTAATGGCCCTTTAAATACCGCGTCGTCGAACGCTTTTACCATCTCTCCTTTATTAAACTCACCCAGGCTGCCCGCGTTTTTGCGTGATGGGCAGGTAGAGTGTTTCTGCGCCAACTTGCCAAAGTCAGCGCCATTGTCGAGTTGTTGTTTCAGCTTTTCAGCCTGCTCTTTGGTTTTCACCAGAATGTGCCGGGCACAGGCGCGTGGCATAACGATTCCTCGTGGTTAAGTGAGTACTAATGGCTTTGGTGCAGTTCTGCCATTTTCTCCAGTTGTTCCGGGGAACCAAACTGGCGTTTCAGCAGAGCCTGGGTTTTGTCATCGCCCTGGCGCATCAGCAGGCTGATTTTATCAAAGATGGGCTGACGTTGTGAGACGGGCAGCTCCTGATTAAACAACAGTCCGGCCAGGCTATCGCTGGCCAGGCTGCGAATATACGGGTTGTTGTCGGTTTCCAGCAGCTGAAAAAAACGATTACTCAGCCCGGGGTCGCTAACGCCGACGTAACTCAGATGCTCCAGTGCTTTGATGCGGCTGGCCTGATCGGTGCTGTTATCCGCCAATTGTAATAACGCGCGTGCCAGCTCACGGTTGCCGTACACACCGTCCGGCGCATTAATTGTGCCGCTGACCATCATCAGCTGACGTACCGCCCGCAGCCGCAGTTCGTCACTGCTGTTGACATCAAGTACCTGGTTGTAAAATTCGTTCAGCTTCTGATCGGCGTAGCCCGGGTCGGTTTTCAGCCGTTGTTCAAAGTCCGCTGGCAGGCCATCCAGCAGTTGCTGATATTCCTGTTCGGCTTCTGTCGGCGCTGACTGGCGCTGCAGCTTGGCCAGGTCGGTCTGCAGTTGTTGCAGCGTCTGATGCTGTTGCCGTAACGCCCGCTCAATATTGTGCAGGGCTGCCCGTAATGATTCTTCGTGGCTCAGGCCGGCATCATCACTGATCAGTGGCGGCAGGTCCGGGGTGAGTGGCGGGTTGATCTGTACCTGAGTCGCTGACTGTTGTTTCAGGCTCAGCCCGGCGATCAGTAATGCCAGTGTAGCGAGGGCTGGAGTGAGGAATTTCAGCATGTGGGCCGTGTCCTGAGTGGGTCCTTGTATCCTTTCAGGCCATTGAATCTGTGGCTCTGGCAGTGAATTGACCAGTTGGTTACATTTTTATTTCGCGCAACGGCGTTGCTTGTGCGAAAATCGCGCGCCAATTGTACCCCAGAGCCGCAGGCCGTGTATTCTGCTGGCTGGCCTGGCGGCTTTTTTATTCAGATCTGACAGTTTTAAGTTGAGGTAAATCATGAGCGTTCATGAAATTCGTCACCCTCTGGTTCGACACAAACTTGGCCTGATGCGCCAGAAAAATATCAGTACCCGCAGCTTCCGCCAGCTGGCTGGTGAAGTGGGGAATCTGCTGACTTATGAAGCCAGTAAAGATCTGGAACTGGAAGACTATACCCTTGATGGCTGGTGCGGTGATATCAGCGCCGAGCGTATCAAAGGGAAAAAAATCACGGTTGTGCCGATTCTGCGCGCCGGCCTGGGCATGCTGGATGGTGTGCTGGAAATGATTCCGAGTGCCAAAATCAGTGTGGTTGGTTTGTATCGCGACGAAGAAACACTGGAGCCGGTCAGTTATTTCGATAAGTTGGCCGGTGATATCGATCAGCGTATGGCACTGGTAGTGGATCCGATGCTGGCGACCGGTGGCTCAATGAACGCAACCATCGATTTACTTAAAAATGCCGGCTGTACCTCCATTCGGGCGCTGGTACTGGTTGCCGCCCCGGAAGGGATTAAGGCGGTACAGCAGGCGCACCCGGATGTGGATATTTATACGGCTTCGGTAGACGATCACCTGAATGAGAACGGCTACATTATCCCGGGTCTGGGTGATGCCGGCGATAAAATTTTCGGCACCGAATAATAAGCTTCTGCCTCGGATTGGCGTCAGCAGATAATGAAAACTAACTAACGGGGGAGACTATGTCTCAGGAGAATACTTACGCTGGCTGGCGTACCGCGCTGGCCGGGGCACAGATGTTATTTGTTGCCTTTGGTGCGCTGGTGCTGATGCCATTAATTACCGGCCTGGATCCCAGTGTCGCTTTGTTTACTGCCGGCATTGGTACACTGGTTTTCCAGCTGGTGACCAAGCGCTCTATTCCGGTGTTTCTGGCGTCGTCTTTTGTCTTTATTTCGCCGGTGATTGGCATTGTCAAACAATGGGGTGACGACGGTATTGCGGTCGCCATGGGGGCTTTGTTCTGTGCCGGTTTTGTTTACCTGGCGCTGTCGTTATTGGTGGCGCTGCGTGGTGCAGGCTTTCTCCATCGTATTATGCCGCCGGTGGTAACCGGACCCATCATTATGATTATTGGTCTGGGGCTGGCGCCGGTGGCCGTTAATATGGCGATGGGCAAAGCGGGTGATGCCTCGGCGGTGTTATTTCCGTACACGGATGCGATCTGGGTCTCTATGCCGGCGCTGGCGACCACGCTGCTGGTGGCGACGCTGGCGAAGGGGATTTTCCGTCTGGTGCCGATTCTTGCCGGTGTCGCGGTGGGTTATAGCATCGCGTTGTTTATGGGCATGGTGGATATGACGGCGGTGAACAACAGCGGCTGGTTTGCTGTACCGGATTTTGTTGCACCTAAGTTCGAGCTCAGTGCCATCCTGATTATGATGCCGGTGGCGCTGGTAGCGGCCATCGAACACGTCGGTGATGTGTTGGCTATCTCCAGTGTGACCGGTAAAAACTATGTCGAAAAACCCGGCCTTAATCGCACGTTATTAGGTGATGGTCTGGCCACGTCCACCGCTGCTTTATTTGGTGGACCACCTAACACGACCTATTCGGAAGTGACGGGTGCGGTGATGTTAACCAAAGCCTTTAATCCGGTCGTCATGACCTGGACGGCGGTGTTTGCCATTACACTGGCGTTTATTGCCAAATTTGGTGTGCTGTTGCAAACCATTCCAACGCCGGTGATGGGCGGTATTCTGATTCTGTTGTTTGGTTCAATTGCCAGCGTGGGTCTGAATATTCTGGTCAAAGCCCGGGTGGATATGGGGCAGCAGCGTAACCTGGTCATTGTTTCCACCACGCTGGTGTTTGGTATCGGTGGTATGGTGCTGGGTAGCCTGGAAGGTCTGAGCCTGTGTGGTCTGGTGGCCATTGTGCTGAACCTGGTGCTGCCCAAAGCGGATGAAACAGAAGACCTGCACGAAGAAGAAGAGATTGTTGATGGGCTGGTAAAATAACCCGGTAAATAATCCGCTGTGGTTGTGTAAACCCCGTCCTGCCGCTGCAGGGCGGGGTTTTTTATTACCTCGGTTGCCCCCATAGTAATCAGATTGCGGTTTTGTGGGGTTGCCTATGTTGGCCTGGATTTTTTTCTTTTCGTTGCTGGTGGTGCTGTATTTATTCTGGAATAAACAGCAGCAGGCCCGCGGGTTGGCGTCTGCCGTGGTCCGGCAACACTGTGATCGACAGGGATTACAATTGCTGGATGATACGCTGACCCTGGATGGCTATCAGCTGAAAAAGCGGCGTGCTGGCTGGTTATTAATGCGCTGTTACCGGTTTGAATTTTCATCCACCGGTGATGAGCGTTATCAGGGTGTGGTTGTATTGGCCGGGCGCCGGGTTGAGCGGCTGGAACTGGATACCCATCGGATGCATTAACAGGTGACAAGGCTATTGCATTCAGGCCAGTTGCTGGTACGTCAGAAAATTTCTCTGATTAAGGATCGCGGCTCAGAGCCGGGATTCAGAGTTGGAAAAACTCCAGCAACCAGCGGCCGACGCGATCGCTGTCGGTGGGCTGGTTCAGGGTGTTCATGCCCTGCTGGTAGCAGGTTTCACCAATCGCCTGGGCCCGGCGGGGTAATAACCGTGACAGATATTGTGCCGTAAACTCAGGGTGCCCCTGAAATGCCAGTACCCGCTGGTCGATAAAAAAAGCCGCATTTTCACAAAATTCACTGCCGGCCAGCCGTTTGGCCGTTGCTGGCAATTGCCCGACCTGATCCTGATGGCTGTAAATCAGCCGGATATGAGAGGTGTCGTCGTTCAGCCAGCCAGGGTGTTGTGTCACTGCGGTGGTATGCACACCAATGCCCCAGCCTTTTTCACTTTTGCCCGCCTGGCCCCCCAGGCTGTGAGCCAGGATCTGGTGGCCAAAACAAATGCCGGCGATTTTTTCGCCACCTTGGTGGGCGTTAGCAATCCAGCCGGATAATGCGGTAATCCACGGTTTGTCGTCATACACGCCGCTTTTAGAGCCGGTAATCAGGTAAGCATCACACGCCTGTGGGGCGGGGAGTTCGCCCTGCTGTACCTGATAAAAACGGTAATTCAGCTGGCCTCCGAGGCGGTTAAAAAAACCGGCAAACATGTGGCCGTAAGACTGGTAATCGGGTTGCAGATCGGCGTACAGGGTATCGGTTTCGAGAATGCCCAGTTGTAACATAATGCCTCCGGTCAGTGACGGCTGTCAGAGGATGGTGTCTGTGAGGCTCTGACCAGCTTCTGGACTGCCGGGTCTTTACGCAACGGCGTCAGGATACCTTCCAGTCCATTAATGCGGATTTCCAGTGCCAGGCTGAGTAAAAATCCCAGGCGTCCGGCTGGCATGCCCTGTTTGTTCATCCACAACAGATATTCTTCCGGGATATCAATCAGCACACGGCCGTGAAATTTCCCGTACGGCATGGTGGTGGTGATCAGCGCCACCAGGTCCTGCTTATCAAACATGTTTCAGCCTGTGGTTTTGATAATGTTGAGCGGGCCGTCAGTGGCTGAATCTGGTCGGCCTGCGGCATGTTACAGAAAGTGTAACGAGTTACCTGACGGATGAGAAGCTGTAACCCGAGGTGCGACCATTTACGCCTGATTGTCGGCTTTTTGCCGTGGCTGACGTCTTTACCAGGAGCGCTCTGAAAACTGGTCTACACTTTTTACTGGTGTTTCACTCATTAGTTTCATTCTTTTGACTTACATATTAACGATAAGTAACGACCTATGGACGGTAAGCCAAAGCGCTTTGAAGATTTAAAATTATTACCCGGCCAGTCAGTGCAGCTGGAGTTTGAGGGTTATACCAGTGAGCGGGATCGCAGTACGTTAATCGGTTATCTGGCCGGACGTTCTATCCTGGTGTCGACACCGGTTAAAAATGGCTCACCGCTGTCATTAAAAAACGGTATGCCCCTGGCAGTGCGTTTTTTTGCCTCACAATGGAACAGTGCCTGCGCTTTTAAAACGGAAATTATTCACGTCTCACGTGCACCTTTCGCTCATATTCATCTGGCGATGCCTGAAAAGCTGGTGGTGGGGGAGGTACGCAGTTCCGTGCGGGCGCGGGTCAACCTGGTATGTTCACTGGTGTTTGGTGAGCAGCAGCAACATAAATTATCTGCCCGACTGGTGGATTTAAGCCTGGGTGGTGCCCGTATCCGCGCCGCTCAGTTACCGGTCAGTAAAAATGAATCACTGCGGCTGACGGCGCAATTCAGTATCAGTGGTATTGACCGGATCGTACAGCTGGATGCGGTCGTACGTTCAGTCAATGTTGAAGACTCAGACATCGCCCTGGGGGTGCAGTTTCTGAATGTCAGTGATTCCGACAAAATCACATTGCATGCTTATATTCTCTCTCACATCACTAATCTCGGCAGCTGATATGAGGTTGTGGCCGTGGTGAGGAGCGCAAACAGACACTGGCAGGCGACGCTGGCGAAGCTGATGGCGACCGAGGACTGGCAGGGGCTGCAGCAGATTACGCCGCTGGAGTCCGGGGCACAAGCCGGGCTGCCGCTGGAAGTGTTGCTGGAACGTTGTATTAAAGTGTTTCTCACCACCCGTTCGGGTCTGCTCGACAGCGATCTGAATGCGGCTCTGACGCAATTATGTATGCAGCTGGATGCCAGCCGGGCATTGCTGGTGGTACGTCCTGAAGAAGGAGAAACCCAGCCTTATTGCATCGGTGCCGGGCGTTCCGGCGAACCGGACTGGCAGCGGGATATTCGCGCCATCAGTCAGCACCTGGATGCCTGGTGCGATATTGCCCGTGATCGTCAGGTACGGTTGCGTCACAGCCGTGATGAGTTATCGGTTGAAGAACAATATGTCTGGGCTGCGCTGCAACCTGAGGCTTTGTTAATAATCCCGGTGATTGGCCGTACCCGTGAAAGTGGCTGTTTATTTTTTTCGCTGGCGGATGATAAATCTCTGGATGATGCACAGGCATCGCTCTTATCCGTGTTCGCTCAGTTGTGTTATCTGGTTATTGACCGTACCCGTATTGTTGAGCGGCTGGAGCGCCGCGAGCGTTTGCTGCAACGTACTGAACGGCTGGCCTCGATTGCCAGCTGGCGTGACGATATTGTTAATGACCGTATTACTTTTACGCCACAAATGGCGGATATTTTTGAATTGCCGGAGGGTACGCAGGAAGTTCAGATCTCCACCTTTTTTTCTTACGTTCATCCGCAGGATAAAGAGCGGGTATCTGCGGCCATGAAACACAGTATTGAGTCGGGTGAAGCATACGATATTGTTTACCGCATACAGTTGCCTTCCGGCAAAGAAAAATACCTGCACGGCCGGGCTGAAGTGATTCACGACTCTCAGGGTAACGTGGTGGCGCGCAGCGGCTCTATTCAGGATGTGACCGAACAGCAATCCAAAGACCGGCGTCTGCACCAGGCCGCGGTGGTATTTGAGTCGACCAAAGAAGGTATTGTGATTACCGATACCCATGCCTGTATTGAAGCGGTGAACCCGGCATTCAGTGAAATTACCGGCTACGCAGAAGCAGAAATATTAGGCCAGCCGATATCGATCCTTAAATCCGGACAATACAGCAACGATTTTTATCACAAAATGTATCAGGCCATTGATCAGCAGGGCTATTGGCGGGGAGAAATCTGGAATCGTAAAAAAAGCGGTGAGCTGTTTCCCGAATGGCTCACCATCAGTGCGGTACGTGATCATGATGAACGCACCAGCCATTATGTTGGTGTGTTTACCGATATGTCGAAGCTGAAAGAGTCCGAACAGCAACTGGAACATTTATCGTATTACGATTCTCTGACCAACCTGCCGAACCGGACGTTATTACTTAACCGGCTGGAACATGCGCTGGAAAAAAGCCGTAAAAGCCAGCGCAAAGTGGTTTTGATTGCCATTGATATTGATCACTTTAAACACATCAACGACAGCCTTGGTCATCCGGCCGGTGACCGTTTATTGCAGGAATTTTCCCACCGCTTACGCAAACGACTGCGCGACAGTGACACGGTTGCCCGTCTCGGTGGTGATGATTTTATGGTGGTGCTGGAAGATGTGGTGAATGACGATCAGGTGCGGGTGGTGGCTGATATTATTAAAAACCTGCTGCAGCAGCCGTTTGACGCCGGAGTCGGGCAGGAATTATTTATCAGTGTTTCCATGGGGATCACGTTATGCCCGGACCACGGTAATTCTGTGACGCAATTGCTGAGCAATGCCGACGTCGCCATGTTTAAAGCCAAACGTGAAGGCCGTAATCATTATCGCTTTTACAGTAATGATATGACTCAGGCGGCGGCCGACCGTCTGGAGTTAGGTAATCAGTTACGCAAAGCGCTGCAGCGTGACAACGAATTGCAGATGTATTATCAGCCGCAGATCTGTATACGCAGTGGCGCGATGATCGGTGCTGAAGCTCTGATGCGCTGGCATCACCCACAGCAGGGGATGATTTCTCCAGGGCGTTTTTTACCCGTGGCAGAAGATAACGGCCTGATGCCGGAGTTGGATGCCTGGGCTCTGACGTCGGTGTGCCGCACCATCAGTGAATGGCAGCAACAACAGCGCCAGCCGGTGACGATTGCCGTCAATATTACTCAGCCGACCTTTGTTGCCGGAGGTCTGGTGGAGTTGCTTGAGCGCCTGTTGCAGCGCTATCAGATAGACCCGGGCTGGCTGGAGCTGGAAATTACCGAAGGTGCGTTACTGGAGCCGACGCCTCAGGTACTGGATACCATTGCCGGGCTGAAAAATCTGGGGGTGGCACTGGCGGTGGATGATTTTGGTACCGGTTATTCATCACTGGCTTACCTGCATCGCTACCGGGTGGATAAACTGAAAATCGACCGCAGTTTTGTCAGTTCAATCGAAAAAAATGAAGAAGGCCGGGTGATCACCACCACGATTATTAATATGGCGCGCGGGCTTGGTTTGCAGGTGTTAGCGGAAGGTGTGGAGAATGAAGCGCAACTGGCCTTTTTACGCGATAACCATTGTGAAGGGTATCAGGGCTTTTATTTCAGCCGCGCTTTGCCGCGGGATAAAATGCAGCGCCTGATTGCCGCTTCACAAGCAGACAGCCGCTGAGCAGCGACTGCCTGTTTTCAGTTATTCGTAAGTGCAGAAATACACAGTGTCGGCACTGATGGATACCTGAAATTTGACGTTAGCATCCAGGTTAAACGACTGGCCCTGGGTAAAGGTCTGAAAGGTATCGCTACCAGGCAGTTTGACCGACATGCTGCCGGATACAACGGTCATGACTTCTTTCTGGCTGGTGCCAAACTCGTAATCACCCGCAGTCATCACGCCGACTGTGGCCGGCAGGGTTTCGGTTTGCAGAGCGATGGATTTTACTTTGCCATCAAAATATTGGTTAACGTCCAGCATCTGAGCTGCTCCTGAAATCTGGAAAAAGGCCGGGCATTATACGGTGTTAATCCGGGGGTGTCTCCTGAACGCGGTGCTGAGGCAGCTGACGCGGGAACAGCAGCTGATAGTGGGTGCCTTGTCCCGGGCTGCTGCTGACATCAATGCTACCCTGCAGGGTTTCAGTAACCAGCTGATGGATGATATGGGTTCCCATACCGCTGCCGCCGTCGGCTCGCCGGGTGGTGAAAAACGGCTCAAACAGGTGATCAAGGGTGGCCTGGTCCATGCCGGAGCCATCATCACTGAAGCGCAGCCGGATCTGGTCGCCTTCACAGCGGATGGAAATATCGATGTGACCCTGCTGACCTTCACCAAAGGCATGGATCAGCGCATTCATCATCAGGTTGGTTAAAATCTGCGACAACGCCCCCGGGTAGCCGGAGATGTATATTTTTTCCGGACAATCGACCCGGACTTCAAGCGGACGATATTTGTAGTTTGGCCGCAGTGAAGTCATGATGCTGTTGATGTAATCACCCAGTTCAAAATCGCGCTGTTTTTCACTGGCCTGGTCGACCGCGACCTGTTTGAAACGGCTGATCATATCGGCGGCGCGGCGCAGGTTATCTGCCGCAATCTGTGTACCTTCCTGGGAAAATTCGATGAAGTCATTAAATTCTGCTTTATCAAGTTTGCCGGCCCGGAAGGAGCGGTTCAGTTCGTTAAGCTGTTCTTCCAGGGCGCTGACCGCCGTGACACTAACACCCAGCGGAGTATTAACTTCGTGGGCCAGGCCCGCCACCAGCTCGCCCATGGCGGCGTATTTTTCCATGTTAATCAGCTGCGCCTGAGTCAGTTTTAATTGTTGCAACGAACGCAGTGCTTCTTCTTTTTTGGCGTTCAGCTCCTGGGTACGCTCTTCGACTTTTTCTTCCAGCCGGGTATTTAATTCGGCAATTTTGGTTTGCTGGCGGGTCAGCTCTTCGTTACTTTCTGACAGCCGCCGGGTAAAACTGTCGATCTGTTTTACCAATACATTAAAGGTGGTGATGATGGGGGTAAATTCGTTCTGGTGTGGGTAAGCGATCGGGCGGATATGAATCTGTTGCTGATTGTCATTGGAGTCAACAGTGGAGCGCAACAGTGTCAGAATCTGCTCAAACGGCTGGAACAGCACCTCCAGCAGCAGCGCCATAATGGCGACAAACAACAGTGCGATGCCAACTCCCATGGTCAGGGTTTCCTGCCGTTGCTGATTGATGACCCGGGCGAAGTCTGCTTCCGGCACAATCACGCCAAGCACCAGGCCGGTGGCCGTTCTTCCGGCGTACAGCCGTTCGCCCAGGCTGGTGACCTGGAAGTCCGTGGTATTCAGGCCCGGGCTGTTACTCAGCCGGATACTGGTGTCGGCAAAAATCTGGCTGGCGTCCTGATGGGTAATCTGAAAATCCGTCACACTGCCGATGGTGCTGTCGCTGAGGCGTACCGCAGTATTGCTGAGAACGGCGGAGACGCTATCCGCCGGGCCGCTGAAGTGATTGTCCAGCAGCGGCACATTGTCGTCAGGGTGGAATAAAAATGGCCGGCTGTTATCGGTAAACCCCGACTGACTGAGGAAACGTCTGGCATCTTCGATCGACCAGTCAACGCTGGCCAGGCCAATCACTTTGCCTTGTGGATCAAACATCAGAGCGGTCACTGTCATCATCAGGGATTGGCTGGCGGCATCGTCGGTGTAGGGCGCTGACCAGTGAATCATCGTGCCACTCAGGTTATCGCGTTGCCAGTTGTCGGGTAGTGCCTGCTGATACCAGCGCTGGGCCGGGTAGTTGTATTCCGGTGTGTTTAACTCCCAGCTGAAGCGGACCGTTTTGTCGTTGCGGTAAACGTACGGGCCCATCAGGCGCTGTTCCGGGAAGAACTGATAGGGTTCAAACCAGATGCCTCCGCCTAACGCCTGAGGAAAGGAGGTGAAGGTTTTTTTCAGCAGCGATGAGAAGCGCTGCTGGGCCTGTTCGTGGCTTAGCTGCTGACGCTGCTGATGCAGCAGTTCGCCGGCCAGTGCCAGTGCGCGGGCGCTGCGCTCCATCTCGTTTGCCAGCGAATCAAAGTGTTTCAGCCGGGACTGCAGGGTGGTGCGGATCTGTTGCTGGCCGTTTTCCAGTAATGAGCGGCTGGCCTGGCCGCTGAACTGGAAGATCACCACCAGGAAGCCGGTTAACTGAAGAATAATAACGCTGAGTAAAATCCGGGATTTAATACTCATAAAAAGCTGAATGCTGCTGTCACGTGTCAATGCCGCCTGTTGTTTTTGTTCAGAGTAGCAGTCACCGTTGAAGATGGCTGTGGCCGGGCGGGTTTATCCGGGCCAAATGGCAAGAATATCAGTATCGTTGGCAGGGTTTAAGAGCAGAGATGGGCCAGATGGCAGAATGAGCCGGTTTTGTCTGCTGTGCACGCTGTCAGGTGTAGCAGCGTGAAAATAACTACATAAAATCACATAAAAGGCAGGCGCAGCAGCAAAGATTTATGTATAATCGCCGCCCTTTTAAACCCCTAGTCGGGCATCGCCGTCCTGTTGGCAAGTCGGAAACTCCTTTACAGCTGAACATTTATTGTTACTCGTCCCGGTTCTTCCCGGACGTGATCGGCTCTGGTGTACCCTTGTGTGAGAGTGAACACGGCCTGCGCCCGCTTTCTGAACAGGTACAATATGACCGATTCTACGCCAACAGGCTTCGCCAGCCTGGGCTTACCTTTTTCTATTCTGCGCACACTGGACGAACTGGGCTACGAAGCTCCGTCACCGATTCAGGCCAGCAGCATTCCTTCTTTGCTGGAAGGTCGCGACGTGCTCGGTATGGCGCAAACGGGTACCGGTAAAACCGCTGCGTTTGCGTTGCCGATTCTGGCCCGTACTCAGGCTGAGATGAACTCCCCGCAGGTGCTGGTACTGGCGCCGACCCGTGAACTGGCACAGCAGGTTGCGGAAGCGGTAAAAACCTACTCCAAATATCTGCCGGGTATTAATGTCTCTGCCATTTATGGCGGCACCGATTACGGCACTCAGCTGCGCGAACTGAAGCGTGGCCCACAATGGGTTGTGGGTACCCCGGGCCGGGTGATGGATCATTTACGTCGTGGCACACTGAATCTGGCGGATATTAAAGCCGTGGTGCTGGATGAAGCCGATGAAATGTTGCGTATGGGCTTTATTGACGATGTGAACTGGATTCTTGAGCAGGCGCCTAAGCAACGTCAGGTTGCGTTATTTTCGGCCACTATGCCAAAAGAGATTCAGGCGGTTGCGGAGAAACACCTGACTGACCCGGTGCAGGTAAAAATTAAAACCAAAACCACCACCAACGATAAAATCCGTCAGCGTTACTGGTTTGTGGGTGGCGTGCATAAAAACGATGCGTTATTACGCATTTGTGAAGTCGAAGATTTCGACGCCATGATGGTGTTTGTCCGCACCAAGCAGGCTACCGAAGAAGTGGCTGATTTTATGCAGGCTAACGGTTTTAAATGTGCCCCTCTGAACGGTGATATTCCACAGCAGCTGCGTGAAAAAGCGGTGGAAAAATTAAAGGCCGGTAAACTCGATATTCTGGTTGCTACCGATGTGGCTGCCCGTGGTCTGGACGTTGAGCGTATCAGCCATGTTATTAACTACGATATTCCTCAGGATACCGAATCTTACGTTCACCGTATTGGCCGTACCGGTCGTGCCGGGCGTGAAGGTGAAGCGATTGTGTTTGTTCGCGGCCGCGAAAAACGGATGTTACGGGATATCGAAAAAGCGACTCGTCAGAGCATTGAAGAGATGCCACTGCCAACCGCCAAAGACGTTAACGCCAAGCGTAAAGAACGTTTTCAGGCGCGTATTCTGGATGCCATTCATTCTGAGAAGAATCAGGTATTCCGCGATATGATTGAAGCAATTCTGGTGGAAAATCCGGTGGATACGCTGGATGTGGCCGCTGCTATTGCGCGTTTGGTGCAAGGCAATAAGCCGCTGTTCCTGGATGAGAAAAACGATGGTCGTATGATGGAGCGACGTGAGCGTGAGCCGCGTGAAAAACGCGAGCGTGGTGACCGTCCGGAACGTGGTGATCGTGGCCGTAAAGCGTTACCGGAAGCCCGTCCGAAACCATTAAAAGGTCAGCCGGATGTTGAGATGGAACGCTACATTGTCAGCGTCGGTTACGATGATGGTTTACGCCCTGGTAATCTGGTAGGAGCCGTGGCGAACGAAGCTGAGCTGGAGAGCCGCTTTATTGGCCATATCGAAATTCTGGAAACGTTTTCCGTGATCGATCTGCCTCAGGGGATGCCGCCGGCAACCATGGCGGTGCTGAGAAAAGCACGTGTGTGTGGTCAGCCGCTGGATATGAAAGTGTATAAAGAAGCGGACATTCCCCAGCGTCAGGCGAAAAAGCCTCGTCCGGATCGTGGCCCGAAAAAACCACACCGTGGTGGCAAGCCGGGTGGTAAGCCGGAATTTAAAAAACGTAAGCCAAAAACGGATCGTTGATCCGTTGCCCGAAAGGGCGCGGAGCGGATATAAAAAAAACGCCTGAGGATCATCTCCTCAGGCGTTTTTTTATTGGCGTGAGCCGGGGTCAATATTGACGATTGATCAGCTCATTCGCTTTTTGCTGTGCCCGGCGTGCGACGCTGGTGTTCGGGAACTCCGCGGCTATTTTGCGGAAATAGGCCAGTGCTTTTTTATTGTCGCCGTGGCGGTTGTAAGGGCTCATATAAATCAGACCGAGCTGATACAAGGCCTTGGCGCGCATTTCATCGGATGATGCTTTGTTATCGTACAGAATCAGGTAGACACTTTCGGCATCGGCAACCCGCTCATCGGTGATGGCACGTTCGCTCATTGGTGTCAGCTCAGCATCAAATGGTGTTTCATTACGGGATAACAGTTTGGCGCGGTTAACCTGCTTAAGTAATTGTTTGGCGCTCAGGTTCACGGATTCGCTGGCACGCTGATCAAGGATCTCAAGGCGTTTATCAACCCGTGGCTTTAGCCGGGAATCGGGGAATTCGATACGGTGTTGGGTGAAATAGGCCCGGGCTTTGCTGTCATCGCGATAATCGTTATAGCGGTTCATATACAGCAGGCCAATCTGATAAATCGCCAGTGATTTAATGTTATCGCTGTAATCCGGATCGGCGTAACCTTTGAGGTAAGTGGCAACGGCTTCGTCGGTTTTGCCACGGGCAATGGCCTGAACGGAATAGGTCAGCAGGTCGCGTTCTTCTGCCAGGGCGGCAGCCGCACGGACTTTGATATCTTCATCGCGGCGTACAATTCCGTGCCCCGCACCTTCTACCACCAGCAGCGGAGTGGCTGCGGCGCAGCCACCAAGTGCAGCCAGCACACTAAGCAGCATAACTGTTCTGATCATTAGTCGGTTCCCTGATCGTTGAGTGAGAATATTGTTACAAGTGTAATAATATGTAACATACCTGAAAAGGTACGGATGGGCCATTCATCCTGTCATGGTGCGGATGTAAAGGCTCAGAAAAAGCGGAATGCCACGGCGGCGAGGATACCGGCCAGCGCCCCCAGGCTGGCGCCGGTTATTAATGCCCGATTGCTGGCGCTGCGGATCTGTTGCTGCAGCTGCTGATTCTGCTCAGCCAGCATGGCGCTCAGTTCATCCTGGTTGCTGCTGGCAACGGCGGCCATATCCGCGGCGGCCTTTTTGTCCAGGCGGTCGGCAACCACCATCGCCAGGCGCTGGTTCATGGTCTGAGTTTGTTTAAATAATGCCTGCGGCTGCAGGGCGGCATTGAGCTCCTGCTGTAATTGTTGGTATTGCTTACGCAGCTGAGTCTGAATCTGTTCCAGTTGATGGCTTTGTGCGCTTTGCAGTTGCTGAGTACTGCTGTCGAGCCCGGCGGTGATTTCGGCTTTGGCTTCCGTGATGGCAATTTTCAGGTGTTTTTGCACCAGTTTGTCAATTTCCACCAGAGCGACGGCACTGCTGTGTTCCGGGTCTGTTTTTGCTTCATCATTGGCCGCCGGTGCATCAAGCGACTGAATAACCGCCATCACCGCTTCCTGATTGGCCGGCTTGGCCAGTACCCCCTGAGCGCCGTGGGAGCGGGCGATGTTGATGTATTCTTCACCTTCTTTCGAGGTGTACATAATCGTTGGGATAGTGGCTGTTTTCGGGTTGGACTTAATCAGCTGGGTGGCTTCCAGGCCATCCATACCCGGCATCATATGATCCATAAAAATCACATCGGGCTGACTTTTGTCGAGGAAGGTTAAAGCGGCTTCGGCACTGTCTACCACGTCGGCTTTGACGTTCATTTTATTCAGCAGGCGCTGCAGCATCATGCGGGCGGATTTGGAGTCGTCAACGACCAGGGCATTTTTAATAGGCATTATGCTTTCCTCAAGCAGCTCCTGATAACAATCGGGTATAAGACCAATATGTCTCCCTGTGGTCAAGGGCGTATAGAGCCATCTTGATCTGTGACCGCTACCGGACGCTGCGAACCTACTCCGGCGCCGGCCTTTCCGCTATAGTGTCGCGTTAATCGTTCTCTCAGTTGTTGCAGGAAATTCCGCATGTCCGATGTCCGGTCTTCTCGTCTGGTAAAACAGGCGGCTTACGCTTCAATGCTGGTGGCAGCCGTTCTGTTGTTGTCCAAACTGGTGGTCTGGGCCATGAGTGATTCCACCAGTGTGCTGTCATCAATGCTGGATTCGATGATGGATATCGTGGCATCGGTGGTGAATTTTTTCGCGATTCGTTATGCCCTGATGCCCGCCGATGACGACCACCCGTTTGGCCACAGCAAAGCCGAAGGCATAGCGGCGTTATTACAGGCGGCGTTTATCTGCGGTTCGGTCATGATGTTATTACTGCAGGTGGCAGACCGGCTGCTGCACCCTCAGGCGCTGGCGGCGTTGCCGGAAAGTATTGGGGTGATGGTGTTTTCTACGCTGCTGACACTGTTGCTGGTGTTGTTTCAGCGTTGGGTGTATCGCCGCACCGGGTCGTTGGCTATCAAAGCAGACTCGGCCCATTACGCCAGCGATATCCTCACAAATATTGCCGTTGTCGGGGCTTTGCTGGGGGTATATTTCGGTTGGTTATGGCTTGATCCGGTGATCGCGCTTGTGGTCGCTATGGTGTTGCTGAAGAGCGTTTACAGCATTGTGGTTATGGCACTCGATGTGCTGATGGATAAGGCGCTGGAGCCGGAGGCTGAACAGCAGATCGCTGACCTGATTGAAGCCCAGGCGGGTGTCCAGGGTTTCCATGATCTGAAAACCCGTCAGGCCGGAGCGGTACAGTTTATTCAGCTGCACCTGGAGCTGGAGGCCAGTCAGCCGCTGCATCAGGCTCATGCCACGGGGGATCGGGTTGAACAGGCAATTCGTGCGGTGTTTCCCCGTGCCGAAGTTCTGATTCATCACGACCCGGTATAGGAGCAGCGGGTGCGGGCGATCAGGCGACAGGGACGGTGGCTGTTATTGTGGTTGTGTGTCGGCTGGCCGTTATCGGCCGCGGCGCTGACCGGGCCGGTGTATTATTATCCGCCGGCGCAACCGCAGTTGCCGGGCGAAGATATTATTGAGCCGCCAGCCGCTGATGGTGAGCTGGAAACCCGGGTATCGGAAGATGCTATGGATCGCTCACGAGACTGGCTGGTGGAATATCTGGATGGTCTGTCCGGCAATATCGATTCATTTTTTGTTGATACTTTTTTCAGTGAAGAAATTCTTGCCGATGATGTAAACGGCAGCCGCGCTAAGTTTTCGGTATATACCCGGCGCCAGTTAGGAAAGCCGGTTGATTATAAATTTGGTGTCAGCGTTAAAATGGTATTTCCTAATACCAATGAGCGGCTGAAATTATTGCTGGAATCGGAAGATGAAGAAGAAGCGCGTGAAGCGGATCCGATTGAAAGTGTCGAAAACGTCGATTACAGCGCGGCCTTGCGTTTTATCATTAATGAATCCGATCAATGGAAAACCAACATCGATACCGGTATCCGCTGGGGCTTTCCTCCGGATGCCTTTGTTCGCTTTCGCGCCCGTCGCTATGGGTATTTTTCCGAATGGGAGCTGAAAACCACACAAACGGTATCCTATTACACCAGTGAAGGCTGGCGCGAGACTACTCGTCTGCAAATGAATTACCCGATTAACATCGAAAAACAATTCCGTATCAGTGCCAAAGCAGACTATCTGCTTAACGATGGTTTTTTTACCCTGAATTATGGTGCTGGCCTGTACCACCGCCTCAGTCGTAAAGCCGCGCTGGGTTTTGTGGCTAATGCCAGTGGTAATACCGAACAGGCCGTCACATTTAATGCCTATGCAGCCGGAGTCCGTTATCGTCGTCAGGTCTGGAAAGAGTATGTGTTTGCCGAGCTGGCGCCGGAGTTTATCTGGACCACGGACACCGATTACGATTCCACGCCGGTGTTAATGTTCCGTCTGGAAACCGTTTTCTCTGATTAATCACAGCGCTGATCAGTACAGGATCTGACGAAACGTCAGATTGATTCGTGGCTGCTGGACATTGGCGCGTTTCGGCAGCGCGTGTTGCCAGTGGCTTTGCATACCGGCATTCATCACCAGCAAACTGCCGTGAGCCAGGGCCAGACGGCCTGCCTGACGGCTTTCGCCGCGTCGCCGCAGGGTAAAATCACGTTCCGCACCAAGACTGAGGGAGGCGATGACCGGTGCGGGGCCGAGCTCCGCTTCGTCATCACTGTGCCAGCCCATACTGTCCTGACCATTGCGATACAGGTTTGCCAGCACTGAGTTAAATGGCTGTTGCAGCTGGTGGCTGATTAATGCCGCCAGTTGCTGCAGCAGTGGGTCCCAGGCCTGGCTGATAAAGGTTTTGCCACTGTAGCGATAACTCAGGCCGTGTTCACCGAGCCAGCACTGCAGCCGTGGTGATACTTGCCGGCGGCCATAAATGGTCAGGCTTTCCTGGCGCCAGGGCAGGGTGTGGAGCAACTGCTGAAATAGCTTATCCGCGTTGTTGTACGGCAAAAAAGCCGGGAAATAATGCAGTGCGCCATCCAGTAATGATTCCGCAGGCGCCGGGTTGAGCGCCTGCGGGTCGGGCAATAATGGTTGATTATTGCTCAAAACGGCCGGCAAACAGTGGTGAGGTCAGGTAACGTTCGCCGGAATCCGGCAGAATCACCACGATGGTTTTATCCTGAAATTCCGCTTCGTCGGCCAGGCGCAAAGCGGCCTGCATAGCGGCGCCACAGGAGATACCGGCCAGAATGCCTTCTTCCGCCATCAGTCGGTGTGCCATTGCCATTGCGTCGTCGTTACCCACGGTTTCGACCCGGTCGAGAATATCGATATCGAGGTTGCCGGGAATAAAGTTGGCGCCAATGCCCTGAATTTTATGAGGTGCCGGTTTAATCGCTTCACCATTAAGGGTCTGGCTGATAATCGGTGAGTCTTCCGGTTCAACCGCTACCGAGGTGATGGCTTTGTGTTGCTTGATAAAACGTGAAATCCCCGAAATGGTACCGCCGGTACCGACGCCGGCCACCACAACATCGACTTCGCCATCGGTGTCCTGCCAGATTTCAGGGCCGGTGGTTTTTTCGTGGATCGCCGGGTTGGCCGGGTTGTCGAACTGTTGCAGCATAATGCGTTCATCGGGGGCTTCCGCCAGCAGCGCTTCGGCTTTTTCGACAGCGCCACGCATCCCTTTGGCCCCTTCGGTCAGTACCAGGTTAGCGCCCAGTGCCTGCATCACTTTGCGGCGTTCAATACTCATGGTTTCCGGCATGGTTAACGTCACTTTATAACCCCGGGCAGCGCCGACAAATGCCAGTGCAATACCGGTATTGCCACTGGTGGGTTCAATGATTTCCATGCCGGGTTTCAGTAACCCATCCTGCTCCGCCTGCCAGATCATATTGGCACCGATTCGGCATTTGACCGACTGGGCCGGGTTGCGGTTTTCGAGTTTGGCGTAAACCCGTGGATGTTGTGTCAGGTGACGGATACGAACCAGTGGTGTATTGCCAAT
Source organism: Bacterioplanoides pacificum (assembly GCF_042648445.1). Taxonomy (NCBI): domain Bacteria; kingdom Pseudomonadati; phylum Pseudomonadota; class Gammaproteobacteria; order Oceanospirillales; family Oceanospirillaceae; genus Bacterioplanoides; species Bacterioplanoides pacificum. The sequence goes on along the minus strand of NZ_JBHRYB010000013.1, from coordinate 250,235 downwards.
GGACTGACTGATGTCCTCATAAACCTTCATAAGTAAAACCTCTCGTGGCGGTGACTGATGTTAACTTGCTGTAATCTGTGTCATTCTAGGTTGTCATAGCACTTCGGTATAATGGACAACCTGTGTAAGGGAGCGCGTGTTCTGAAAAACAGTCAACGCCCGGTTAAAGAGCGTACCTTAAGGTCTGTTGAAAACGAGATCAACCTGCTGATGCAAGCGCTGCAGGCCCGGACGCCGGGTTTGCGTTTTTCACCGAGAATTGAACAGGATTATCTGCAACACCGTGACCAGCATTTTCTTGATGTCGATCGTAAAATCATTATCGGCGGGCTGATTGTTTATCTGTTGTTCAGCTGGTCGGATTTTTATCTCGGTGGCGATAATACCCTGACCATTGTTGCCTGGCGGCTGGTGATTGCCGGTCTGCTGTTTGTTATTACCCAGGCATTATCCCGTACCCGCTATACCTATCTGGTAGTGCCGGTAACGGCGATTGGCATCAGTCTGATTGGTGCTTCGGTGGTGTATTTTATCTCTTTGCTGGATGGCATTGACCGTTATGCCTATCATCTGGGGATGATTCCGATTCAGGTGTTTGCCATCGTGTCGATGCGGCTGAGTTATCGCGCATTTTTATTCACATCGGTGGTGATGTTGTTTACCTACATCATCGGCGGTCATTGGCTAGACCTGACCGATCGTTCTGAGGTAGGGGAAATTATCCTGGCATTGCAGCCGTATTTTATCGCCTTCTGGACGGTGTTAATTCTGCTTGGTGGTTACCTCGCTTATGTGATGGAAAGTGGTTTTCGCAGCGAAACGATTAAAAATCGCCTGCTGGCACTGGAGGCTGAGCGGCTGAGTTTTCTCACCCAGCAGTTGCGCCAGTTATCGACCACCGATGGCCTGACTCAGATTGCCAACCGGCGTTATTTTGAGCAGCTGATTCAGACCGAGTGGAGCCGCTGCCAGCGTCATCAGCAAGTGTTGTCGCTGGTGATGATTGATATCGATGCGTTCAAAGAATTTAACGATACTTATGGCCACCAGAGCGGTGATGACTGTTTACGCCGGGTGGCCAGCACTATCGATGGTTTATGCCGCCGTTCGGCGGATGTGTGTGCCCGTTATGGCGGCGAGGAATTTGTTATGTTATTGCCGGCGATGACGCATGATGAGGCCCGGGCACTGGCGCAGCAGGCCTGTCAGCAGGTGGCTGAACTGAAGATTGTGCATCGTGGCAGTCATGCCGGTGTGGTGACCATCAGTGCCGGAGTGGCGAGTTGTATTCCGCAGCAGGGGCAGCACAGTGACGCTTTGTTAAAACAGGCTGATGAGTTGTTGTATCGTGCCAAAGCGGCAGGGCGCAACCGGGTCGAGGCGTAATACCTGTACCGGTTGCGCATTGTCGGCCGTTAGCCGTTGTCACTTAAATGTGCCAGCCGCTGATCTTTATCCTGCCACAGGGTTTGTACCCACTGCTGGAATTCACTGCGAAACGTTTCATCGTTTTCATAATCGCCCTGACGCAGGTTTTGCGGGATCGGTGTTTCTTCCACGACGATGGTGCAGCGTTTCATTTTACCTTGTAAAAAATCCCAGTAGCTGGGAATGCCGTCGGGATAATGAATCGTGACATCGACAATCGACTTAAACTGTTCGCCCATGGCGCTCATGGCGAATGCCATGCCGCCGCTTTTGGGTTTTAACAGGTGTGCAAACGGTGATTGTTGTTTTTGTTGCTTCTGCGGATTAAAACGCGTGCCCTCCAGAAAGTTCACCACGCTGGTGGGAATTTCTTTGAATTTTTCACAGGCTTTACGGGTGGTTTCCAGATCCTGGCCGCGTTTTTCCGGGTGCTTTTCCAGGTAGGCTTTACTGAAGCGCTGCATAAACGGGAAGTCCAGCGCCCACCAGACGGCGCCCATCACGGGTACCTTAATTAATTCCTGCTTAAGGAAAAACTTAAGAAACGGGATATGACCTTTCAGGCTGTGTTGCAGCAACATGATATCCACCCAGGACTGGTGGTTGCTGACAACAAAATACCAGCCTTTCTGATCAAGGCCTGGCGGAATGCGGATATCCCAGTCCATTTTCTGGGTCAGGCGGAACCAGCCGCTGTTGCAATACACCCAGGCCGTGGCAAACGCCGTCATCACCCGACTCAGCAGCCGCCTGAGCGGCGCCAGCGGCAGCAGTTTGCTGATCAGGGTGAGGGTAAGGATACCCGTGGCCCAGACCAGAACGTTAATGGCTAACAATATGCTGGCGATGACGCCGGTTACGAGCGGAGGCATAAAGTGAGATGTCCCTGTTGATTATTGTTGTGTTTGGTTTTTGCGTTGCTGTGCCTGAATCGCTGTCAGCGCGATGGTGTAGACAATGTCCTCCACCAGTGCACCGCGTGATAAATCGTTTACCGGTTTGGCCAGGCCCTGCAGCATCGGACCGATACTGATGACGTTGGCACTGCGCTGCACGGCTTTATAGGTGGTGTTGCCGGTATTCAGATCGGGGAAAATTAATACCGTGGCCTGGCCGGCTACCGCGCTGTCCGGTGCTTTTGAACGGGCAACACTCATGGTGGTGGCGGCATCGTACTGCAATGGGCCATCAACCATCAGCTGCGGCTTTTGTTGCTGCACCAGGGTGGTGGCATTACGGACTTTTTCCACGTCGGCACCGGTGCCGGATTTGCCGGTACTGTAACTGACCATGGCGACCCGTGGTGGAATGCCCATCGCGGTGGCGGACTCGGCACTCTGAATGGCGATGTCTGCCAGTTCTTCGGCATTCGGGTCCGGGTTTACCGCACAGTCACCGTATACCAGTACCTGGTCCGGCAGACCCATAAAAAATACCGACGACACCAGTTTGGCACCGGGGGCCGTTTTGATCAGCTGCAGTGCCGGGCGAATGGTATTGGCGGTGGTGTGTACCGCTCCGGAGACCAGGCCATCGACGTCGTCTTCGGCCAGCATCATGGTTCCCAGCACAACATTATCTTCCAGTTGGGCCAGAGCCATTGGATCGGTCAGTTGTTTGTGTTTCCGCAGTTCGACCATCGGTGGTACATAATGTTCGCGCACATCCGCCGGATCGATGATCTGCAGATCGTCGGGTAAGGTAATTTCGTTGGCCTGGGCGACCTGCAGAATGCGCTCGCGATCACCCAGTAAGACACAGTTGGCGATGCCACGCTGCTGACAAATAGCGGCGGCCTGAACGGTACGTGGCTCATCACCTTCCGGTAACACGATACGTTGTTTGTCGGAGCAGGCTTTGGCGACGATCTGATAACGGAAAGCTGCCGGCGACAGACGGGTAGCATGGGGTTCACCCAGGCGTTGCATCAGCAGTTCACTGTTCAGGTGGCTGGTGACAGTATCCATAATACGTTGTACCCGATCGACATCGTCCATCGGTACATGGGTATCCATCCGGGTCAGCTTTTCGGCGGTATTAAAGGTATCCAGATGGGTCTGTAATACCGGGATGCCGGTTTTTAAGGCGCTCTGGCATAAGTCGATGACACCCTGATCCGGGGTCAGGCCACCGGTCAGCAGCAGGCCGGCCAGCGGGGTTCCGTTGTTGGCGGCCATGGCCGCAGCGAGAACGATATCGTTGCGGTCGCCCGGGGTGACCAACAGGGTACCGGGGCGCAGTGTATCCACCATATTGGCCAGTGTACGGGCACATAACGTCGTCCGGATGACCCGCCGGCTGTTAAGTTCACCTTCGTTCAGCACCCGGGCATTCAACAGCCGGGCAATATCCAGCATGCGCGGGCTGACCAGCTCATTCTGCCAGGGAATAATCCCGACGACCGGGCAGTGAGGTTCACTCAGTTTCCAGCAGTCGTCGACACTGGCCAGCGCCGGATCGTCCTGCTGGTCGGTGTCGTTCGTGGTGCTGATAGCGCTGCTGCTTGCCGGACGACCAACTTTATTAATAATCGCCCCCAGCAGGCTGGCGCGGGCTCCACCAAATAACCCTGTCTGCAATTTCAGTTCGGCGCGTAATTCACTGAGCTGACGCTGATCGCCGTCGGCGACCAGTAACACATCGGCGTTCATCGCTTTGGCCATTTCGGCATTCAGCTTGGCGGTATAAGGCTCAGAACGATCCGGAGCCAGGCCTTCGATTAACACCACGTCACAATCTTTGGCAACCTGATCGTGTAACGCCACCACATCTTCCAGAACGCGGTCTAACATGCCGTCACTGATGCGTTGCTGCACCAGTGGCAGGTGCATCGGATCCGGTGTCTGCAGGTGCAGTACGGTACGTACCAGATGGGTTGAGCGTTCGCTGCTGGCATAACGTGGAGCGATGGGTTTGACAAAGCCGACCCGTAAGCCCTGGGCGTCGAGTGCCCGGATCAGGCCCAGGCTGATAGTTGTCAGGCCGCTTTCAACGCCGGTTGGCGCAATAATTACATTAATCATGGTTCACCAGTTGGTAGGTATCCCGGGCAATCATCAGTTCTTCGTTGGTCGGCACCACCATAACCGGTTGTACGCCGGGTGGGGTGATCAGACCGCGTTCATCGCCGTTGGCCGCGTTCAGTGCGCTATCCAGGCGGCATGGCAGTGAGCGCCAGGCGGCAATAATACGGCGCCGGATTTCGCTGGCGTGTTCGCCGATACCGCCGGTAAACACAATGGCATCAATGGTTGATAATGAGGTGCTTAAGGCTGCCAGCTGGCGCGCGGTGCGGAAACAGAACACGTCGATCGCGCGTTTGGCACTGGCATCGCCGTCGGCTTCCGCCTGTAGCAGGGTACGCATGTCGTTACTCAGCCCGGACAGGCCTTTCAGACCGCTGTTGCGATTCAGCTCGGTCATGACCTGTTCCAGCGTCATGTCCTGATGGCTGACCATATAATCAGCCAGGCCCGGGTCGATATCGCCACTGCGGGATCCCATGACCAGGCCTTCCAGAGGTGTCAGCCCCATGGTGGTATCGACGGATTGCCCCTGGGAGATGGCGCAGGCGCTGCAGCCATTCCCCAGGTGAGCAATAATCAGATTCAGGTCGTCGCTGTTCCGATCCAGCCGGCGTGCGGTTTCGGCGGCGACATAGCGATAACTGGTACCGTGGAAACCATAACGACGCACCCCGGCCTGTTGATACCAGTCGTAAGGCACGGCATACAGGTAGGTGTGTTCCGGAATGGTTTGGTGAAAAGCGGTATCGAACACGGCAACGTTAGCCACTTCGGGTTTCAGCTGGCGGCATAATTCAATGCCCAGCAGATTAACCGGATTGTGCAGCGGAGCGAGGTCGGAGATTTGTCGCAGGCGGTTGATTTCATCATCCCCCAGCAGGGTACTCTGACTGAAACTTTCACCGCCATGCACTACCCGGTGGCCAATGCCTGCCAGCTGCTGCAGGTCGTCGCGGCAGTGGTCAATAAAGCATTCTAATGCGTCTTTGTGAGTGGCCTGAGCTGCTAATGACAGGGTTTGACGATGGCTTGTTTCAAGAGTCAGTTGTGGTTCATCTTCTCCCAGTCGTTCAGCTAACGCTTTAATGGTGGGTTCTGTGGCCTGTGGGGTCGGGTACAGAGCAAATTTAATGGACGAACTGCCACAGTTGATGACAAGAACAGATTGGCTCACAAGGCTTCCTTAATTTTGTTTACGGTGTTGCAACGTGTTCTTTCAGCGTACGTTCCAGACGTTGCAATACTGTGTAGGCTCCGCGGCTGGCCGCCTCCGGAACCTGTCCCATGGAAAATTTCAGTGCATACAGGTAATCCCCTTCACAGGGCTCGGCGCGTAATACTTCTGCCGGGATTGCCTGTATGCGGTGGTCGTCGCTGGTAATCGCTACCAGCAGACGTTTGCCGGGTTTCATCCGCAACGGTGAAATCACCGACGCGCCACCCAGAGAAAAGTCTCTGGCGATAGCCTGGTGGCGTTTACCGGCGCGGCCGAAAAAATTCAGTTGCCGCAATTCCAGCTTTAATGGCGAGGCATCATAGCGCTGGCGGAAACGGCGTTCACTGGTGCTCATCTGCTTCAGCCCTGATTTGGTTGCGGATCTTGCCCGAGGTCAAATTTTGCCAGCTTATTGTGGCGGATCATGGCACGGATTTCTTTGACGTATTCTTCACCCCGTTCGGAATATTTCAGCAGGCCACCGGCCAGGTTACTACCGGTACTGTAGGCCTGATCGCTCAGTTCCTGGGCACGTAATGTGCGGAGTTGCTGATAACTCGGATGGCTGTTCAGGTTGCGGATATAACTGGCAACCGACTCATAGGGGCTGTCGAAGCGGGCGACTTCGTGGTTTGCGCCACTGTTACGGGAGGATGGAACGATGCCGCAGCCTTTGGAGAAACACCACTGGCCAAACAGGTTATTGCCTTCAAGGGCAAAGCGGGATGTGCCCCAGGCGGATTCGTTGGCTGCCTGGGCCATGACCAGAGAAGGTGGAATTGTGTGTATACGCTGTTCCAGTTGCTGCAGTTGTTGTTCCGGGGTTTCGGCATCAACACGGTATTTTTTAGCCAGCTGCTGCAGTGCCTGGCGGTCGTCATCATTCAGCGCATCCTGTTGCTGCCAGGCCAGCACCTGCTGGCGTTCAGCCATTACAGCCTGGTTTGCCTGGTCAATCAGGGGCTTCATAAAATCGAAGAATGCCTGTTTTTTCTGTTTCACATCGATAAATGAAGAAAAATCCGGCAGCAGCGGATTCAGGCCAGCCTGACGCCCACCGGAAGGGGACTGATCACAGCTCGCCAGAAGTACGCTGATCAGTAGTAAAAATGCTTTAACAAAGAATACATTACGCATAATCGTTCACCATCAAAAAAGTGTACTGTGAGTATACCGTAAATAAGTATTTGCCCAAGTCCGTAACTTTTTGTGTATGCTGGCCGATAGCTATATGGCTCTGTATCGATTTCCGGATGTTGCTCTGCTCATGCCTGCCTTATCTCTCCCCCGTATCCTGATTGCTGACGAAAACTTGGCCGTCCAGGCCCAGCTGGCTGAGACCCTGGCGAGCGACGCAGAGGTTATCAGTGTGGTGCGTCGTGGCCAGCTGGCAGCCTGGCTTGATCATCCGGCGTTAGCGGCGGATGTGTTATTGCTGGAGCGGGATTTTATTCGTCAGGATCTGGATGGCTTTTGTCGTCGCTGGCAGCAGAATCCGGCCAGTCGCGGCTGCGATCTGGTATTGATGGGAGAGGCGGATGATGACGCTGAAATTCAGGCGCTGGCGATGGGGGCGCAGGATTATCTGCGTAAACCGCTGAATCCGTTGTTGTTGCAGGCGCGTATTAAGCGGCTATTGGCAGTCAGACAGCAGTTGCAGCAGCTGCGGGCGCAAACCACCACCGATGGCCTGACTCAGGTCGCTAACCGGCGTTATCTGGATGAATTTCTGGCCGCCGAATGGCGTCGGGCGCAACGCCAACAGGGCGACAGTCTTCGTGGAATTGGTCTGATTATGGCCGATCTTGATCATTTTAAACTTTACAATGATCACTACGGTCACCCGGCCGGCGATGAATGTTTACGGCGGGTGGCTGCGGCATTAAAACACACGGCGCGGCGGCCCCGGGACCTGGTGGCACGTTATGGCGGTGAGGAGTTTGCAGTGGTGCTGCCGTCTATTGCTGTGGCGGGTGTCGAAGTGGTGGCGCAACGTCTGCAACAGGCTGTGGCAGCGCTGGAGATTGCTCATCCGGCGTCACCTACGCATTCGCGGTTAACCCTGAGTATGGGTTTAGCCTGGTGCGAACCGGCACCCGGAGAGGCACTTGGTTTATTACTGGAAGCCGCCGATGAAGCGCTTTACAGCGCCAAAGCGGCGGGACGGAATCGCTACTCTGCAACCGTTGATCTGGCGGTTGTCCGTTCGTTGCTGAGCGATTAACACAGTGTGTGGTGTTATTGGTTACGGCTCAGGTAAGAACTCAGTTGATTGACCAGGTTGCGCAGCTTCAGGGCGGTTACCTGACGTCGCACTGTGTCGTTACTGTGTTGCTGGAAACTCACCAGGGTTTGTTGCAGGGCCTCTTTGCTGGTGGTAATCACCTCGTATTCGTAGTGGTGATCCTGAATGCTGATTTTTGCCAGTTCCATATTTTCGCTGTTCAGTAACTGCAGCAGGTTAAAAACCAGGTCTTTATCTTTGCAGGTGCTGGCTTCCCAATACGCATCTTCCAGCGTTTTTAACAGATCCCAAATCAGTTCACTGGCCTGACTGATGGTGATGTGGCTCATAACTTCTCCGTTAACGGTTACAACTGTCTATAGCCTAGCAGAGAGTTTGCTTCTGCGACGGAGCGGAACCGCTATCCGTCCCCGTTTGCCGGGCGATCTGCAGCAGTCATGAGCCAGATCAGGCTGGCGGTGGAAAAACACAAGTTGCGGGCCGGATGCAGCTTGTGTTGTTTCGCCGGGTTGCCCGTCAGCCTTCGTTTTTGGCGAAGTGGCGCAGATAGCGTTGATTGATATCGTCTTTACCGAGCAGAATCAGGGCATCGCAGACGTTAAAGTCTTTATCCAGGAAGGGCTCGCCACAAACTTTGACACCGATGCGCAGGTAGGCCTTCAGCAATGGTGGTACCAGGCTTTTGCCATCCAGCTCAACTTCAGTACGGGGCATGTGTACCTTAGGTTCGGCACGCATGGTGTTGCTGGTGAAGTGTTTTTCCCGCAGGTAATCGATAATGGCAATGGCACGGGAGTAACCGTCGGCCAGCGAGATGCTGGCACAGCCCATCAGGTAGTCCATATCATTAGCTGACATAAACTGGGCGATGCCACCCCATAACAAACCAATCACTGCACCGCTGCGGTAATCCGGATCGACGCAGGTGCGGCCGATTTCCATGTATTGCTTACCGGATTGAAGAATATTGCTCAGATCAAACTCGGTGGCAGAATAAAATCCACCGGCCTGTTCGGCCAGTTCATTGGTCAGGATGCGGCTGTAACCAACCACCTGATCCTTGTGAACGTCTTTTACGACCAGATGCAGGCAGATATCGTCAAATGCGTCTTTGTCGATGCCTTCGCTGGCGCTGGGTAACTGGGCTCCCATGCCTTCGGCGAACACCCGGTAGCGCAACTGCAGCGCCTGGCGGATCTCGGCCGGGTCCGTGGTGATACGTGCTACCAGTGGCGACTCACTGGTATGGGTTTGCTGTTGACTGGCTGTGGCTTGTTGCATATTCAGTCTCATCAGTTCATTTTGCGTGACAGTAAAACAGACGTATGACAGCTGGGTTACAGGGGAGCAGCTGTTCGGCTCATTGAAAATTCTGACCCGGAAACCCGACATTCGTCGCATGCCGGCTATCCTAAGTGAGAGGGGGGGAAGATGAAACCACTGTTTATTGCATTTTTATTACTGTTTCCGGCCTGTGGCTGGGCGGATCAGCCGTTTCTGGGCGAGAACTACGCCGCCAAACTGATTGATCAGGCGTTGCAGCAAAAGGACCTGAAATGGCTGCCGTTTCCGATGCCGTACCGCATCGACCGCGCTGCCAATTCAAAGGAAGCACGGTTTTTATCGGCGCTGGCCGATCACCGTCTGCTGGTGCGGGAAAAGGAGACCCGCATGGTGACGGTTGAAGTGAACGGTGCCAAGCGACGTAAGGTACAGGTTGGCTGGCTGTACAACTACCCGGGGGCCGATAGCAGTGACATTACTGACGAGGGGTTTTATTACGGATTCGGCCGGCTGAAAAACATCATGGAGATATCAAAGCCATATCAGATTGGCGAATATTATTACGTTGAGGCTTATGTTCAGTGGTATGTCGATGACCTGCAGTCCTGGGTGCAGGATGCCGCGTTTGATGGCGCCCGGACCTTAAGACGCTCGCGTGAATCTTTCAGTAAACCCTTTGAGCGTCGGGTTTATCTGCAATACGACGGCCATAGCTGGGCGTTCTGGGATGGACAGCCGGGCCAGCTGTAGGCCGTTGCTTTGTTCAGAGCCGGGTTCTGAGCCATAAACCGGGTGGCGTGCTTAGCCCACGGTCTTTATGGATCACCTGGCCCTGGCGGTTAACGACGTAGTAACTGGGGTAACCACTGATCTTAAAGGTATCCCGCAGGGCGTCGTTGCCCAGCAATACCGGGTGCCGGAAGCCGGTGTCGGCGATAAATGCTTCCACTTCTGAAACCGTTTGATAGTCCAGAGCGATGGCGACAATGCGTAGCTGCTCGCTGCTGTCCAGGGTATTCAGGCCGGGCATGCTGATACGGCAGACGCTGCACCAGGGAGCAAAAAAATAGATCAGGGTTTTTGGCTGTTGCGCCGGCCAGCTCAGCGTCATATCCGAGGGGGTATTAAGCTGCGCTAACGTCATATCCGGTAACTGGCTGCCATCATCCAATAAGTGGCGGCTGAGCCATTGGCTTAACAGCACAAATGCCAGTACCAGCAGCAGTCCTTCAAGGATGTGTCGGTACCAGCGTTGTGCGCGGCTGCGGAGCGGCGCTGCGGTTGCTTCAGATGGCTTTGGAGAATCGTTGTTGCTCATGTTGTTTCAGGTAGCTGTCGAACGCCATACAGGCGTTGCGGGCCAGCAAACGTCCTTTTTCGGTAATACGAATCTGGACATCATCAATCAACACAAGTTCATCCGCCAGCATAGGTTGCAGCGCCTGCAGGCTGGCCTGCAGATATTCACGGCTATTAATGCCATAGCGGTTGTCCAATGTGTCAAAGCGGACGGACAGGTGGCACAACAGTTCGGCGATGACTTCGCGGCGGATTTTGTCGTCCAGGCTGATGTGGCGGTATTTTAACGTCGCCAGCCGGTCGTCACTGAGGCAGTGTTCGTAAGCATCCACCGTGACCTGATTCTGCAGGTAATAATCGCCAATCTGGCTGATGGAGGAGACCCCGAAACCAATCAGGTCGCAATCACCATGGGTGGTATAACCCTGAAAGTTGCGGTGCAGTTTGCCGCTGGCCTGAGCTTTGGCCAGTTCGTCGTCCGGGCGGGCAAAATGATCCATACCGACATAATGGTAATCGGCGGCGGCAAGTTTTTCGATGCAGTGACCCAGGATGGCGAGCTTTTCATGAGCTGACGGCAGATCCTCGGCATTTATGCGGCGCTGGGGTTTAAACCGTTCCGGCAGGTGGGCGTAGTTAAACACCGACAGGCGGTCGGGGTTGAGCTCGATAATGGTATCCAGTGTACGATCGAAACTTTCCAGTGTCTGGTGTGGCAGGCCGTATATCAGATCCATATTGATTGAGCGGTAACCCAGCTCACGGGCTTCGTTCATCACCGCCCGGATCATGCTTTCCGGCTGCACCCGGTTGACCGCAATCTGAACCGCTTCTTCCAGGTCCTGTACGCCGAAACTGATGCGGTTAAAACCGAGTTCACGTAACAGTGTCAGGGTATTGGGGCGCAGCTCACGCGGATCGATTTCGATGGAGTAATCAGCACTGTCGGCGTCACTGAACTCAAAATGCTGTTGCAGAAACTCAACCAGCTCCTGCAGTTGCTGATCCGAAAGGAACGTTGGTGTGCCGCCGCCAAAATGCAATTGTTCAACCCGGCGATGGTCACCCAATAAGGCTTTTTTCGCCAGGATCTCGCGTTTCAGCAGCTCCAGATAGGGTTCTGCCTGTTCGCGCCGTTTGGTCACAATTTTATTACAGCCGCAGTAATAACAAACGTGGGCACAAAAGGGGATATGCAGGTACAGCGACAGTGGCCGGGAAGGGTCACGTTTGGCGAATGCATCCCGTTCCGGCCGGTCATTGCTGGCAGGCAAAAATTCGACCGCAGTCGGGTAGGAAGTGTAACGCGGGCCGGGGCGGTTATAGCGCTGAATCAACAGCGGATCCCATTGTAAATTTTCGCTCATAAAATGCTCTGAATTCTGCTGCAGGCTGAGTTATTCGTTATCAATGCTGCTCAGTGTAAAAGCGTTGCCGGTCACGGTCTTGTTTCATATCAAGGTGTGGCGTGTTAGCTGCGGGCAGCAATGTAAAAACCATTTTGCAAAATTTTACTTTTGCCTTCGTCATGGTTCAGCGCCTGTTCAAATAAGGGATGAAAGGCAGTTTTGTCACGGAAAGGGGTGGTAACCGGCCAGATAGTGGCGCCTGGCTACCTTGATTTTGTGAATAAACGATCGTTTTATGGACGGGCTTATGAAAAATGAGCTTAACGATAAATAAAAACAGATTTCGCTTCATCCTCGGATGTTCGAAAATGTGACAGGGGTAGGGGAATGCCAAAAAAGCCATTTACTGCGGAAGAAATTATTGCCCAGCGCCAGCGGATTATGGACAGCGCTTCCAGCGTGATGGCCGAGGTTGGCTTTCATCATTTGTCGATGCGTAAGCTGGCCTCCCAGCTGGGGATGACGGCCAGTAATATTTATAACTATTTCCCGAATAAAGAGTCGTTGTTTTTACATACCCGCTGCCGCGGTTTTGAACTGGCGTTTCTGGATATCAATGAGCAGATTCGCCGGGGTGTGGCACCGGATGTGGGGGTGTATCAGTTTGCTACTGATCTGATTCAGTTTGCCCAGCGCTTTCCGGGGTATTATCAGCTGATGTTTCAGCCACCGCTGTTGTCGCTGGGGGATGCTGACCCGGCCGATCAGGAAGTTCGCCATCAGCTGGAGCGGCTGGAGGCCGAATGGCAGCAGCATGCGTTAACCCTGCTGGTGGATGCCATTCCGGGTCTGGTGGACCGGCCGGAATCTTTACAGAAACAAATGGCGCTGTTTTTTGTGTCTTCCATCCACGGTCTGATTGATACCTACCGCTATCAGGCGTTATCGACCCTGATTGCCGGTATGGAACTGATTCCACAGGATATGGTGCGCAGCCGGGTGAGCTGGCTGCTGAGTTCGTTACGTCAGGCATTGACGGATGTCAGTGCTAACGCCTCTGAGGCTGGCTGACGTCGTTATTGCGGCGTTTTTCCTTCCAGGCGGTATACAAACGCCAGAATTTCGGCGATCACCTGATACAGGTTCTCCGGAATTTCATCGCCCAGCTCAAGCTGGCTGAGCCAGCGCAGCAGGGTGGCGTTCTCATAAACCGGCACCTCGTGTTGCAGTGCCAGCTGAATAATGGCCTGCGCCAGCTCATCTTCACCTTTGGCGCTCACTCTGGGCGCCGATAAACCATCGTAACTCAGCGCGATGGCCTGGCTGGCTTCAAATAATGACTCAGGTAACGACATTGCTGCTCCTCAGGTGTGGCAATCGACCAGACCGGTATGGATCTGGTTGTGCTGGGTTTCCGGCAGCCGGCCGTAACGTGCTGCCAGGCTGTCGACTTCCACCCCCATCTGACTCAGGCGGCTGTGTAATGGTTGCAGCGCGCTGTTCAGGCTGGCCAGGGTCGTCCGGGTTTCCGACCAGAAAGTAGCTGATAGCTGCGGCAGTCGCATGTCGACAGCGACATCCAGCGGGCCGAGCCGGGGTAAATCAAAATGCAGGTGTAAGCGCCACTGTGTGACTTTTTTAGTGTCACGCTGAGGATGTTCATCGTCTTGTTGCTGGCGCTGCAGGTGCAGCCGTACTTCCTGCAATACACCGTCGTGGCGCACCAGCAGAGGCAGGTTGATCTGCCATTGCTGTTCCGGTTGTTGCAGCCGCTGGATTTGTTCAACTTCGATTTGCGCCAGCGCCGTCTGCAGCAGCCGCACCCCGTTTGGCAGGCCCGCCGGGTCAGAGGAGCTGACCGGCGACGTGCCTGTGGACGAGGTGCCTGTCTGGGAAGACGCTTTGACCTGGGTCTGGTTCAGTTGCGCCAGCCACAGCTGCAGGCTGCGGCTTAATACGGCTTTGTGATCGTGTTGCAGCAGCCCGCTCAGCAATGTGTTCGCGGCTGATGAGGGCAAACGGGTGAGTGCCGCCTGTTCTGTGTCTGCCGGGCTTTCAGCCGGATCAGAGCTGGCCTGTTTCAGGCTTTGCTCCAGCCGTTGCCGGGTGGCCAGCAGGAGTGCGCTGATCCCCTGAGTGGCCGGTTTGGCTGCCGCCGTTTGCGGGGGCTGCAGCGTGGTTGCTGAGTCTTTGGCGGGGATTGGAGCTTGCCATAAACGATTAAGCAGGGATTGTGCTTGTGCCGGCTGGCTGTTGTTGTCGTTGTTGTTGGCCAGCTGCAGCAGGCCGCTGACCAGTTTGTTTTCGAAGGTCAGGCCACTGTTATTGATTTGGGCGCGTGCGCCGCCAGGGGTATCCGGCTGTGGCGGATTGTGTAACAGCTGTTGTAACGGTTGCCGGACTTTATCGGGCAGTTCGCTGGCCAGCAGTTGCTGCAGCAGCGGTAATAACCGTGGCTGGGCGCTTGTATCCGGGCTGCTGCCGTAGCTGGTACTGATCGCGGTGACATTGGTCGTATTAGCGTTGGTCGTATTAGCGTTGGTCGTATTAGCGTTGCTCGTATTGGCGTTAATGTGCTGCCTGGCCGGCGCCTGATACAGCGCTGTGGCGTTGGCCGCGGCTTTGCCGGGGCGTTGCTGCAGCAATGGTAGTTTTTGCGCCAGCCAGCGGTTTATCTGTGTCTGTGTCGGCTGGTCTGTGGCCGTTTGATGCCCTGCTGGAGGGCCGTCGGTCGTTTGCCGGGTGGTGTGGTGCAGCAATCTGGCGATACGTTGCAGCAGCACGGCGGTATCGTCGCCAGCGGTGTTGCTGTGGCTGGTGCTGGTTGTCTGGCTGTTGATTACCGCTTTGTCTGACGGTGGTGGAATGATCTCCAGTACCCGGACAGCACTGACCTGTTCACCACTTGTGCGGTTGTTGTTGATGTCGATGGCCAGTTTTAAACGGCTTTCAGGTGGAAGTGGATACTCACTTTCCAATGTCAGCCGGCGGCCGTTCAGCTCAACGGTCAGCTGATAGTGCGTCCCTTTGCTGTGATCGCCGGAGCGACTTGTCGTCTGGCTGGTGATCACCCGGGCGCTGACCTCTTCTGTGCGCGACGGAGCCTGCACCCGCTCACTGGCACTGCTGCTCAGGCGTGCTGCTTTCAGGGTATTGGCGGTGATCAGGGGCAGGCTTTCAGACATAAATTTGATATCGGCCAAGGTTTACTCATCTTTACCCATGTTAGTTTGTGCCGCTCCGTCCTAACAGAGGGAATTTGTATATAATGCGGCGGTTTTGTGCGACTCCCGGTGCGGAGTGGCGGATTTTTTCAGCAGTAATAGGGGTCATTATGACCGCCGCAACCGGCAGCCATACGATAGATTTACAGGCCCGTCAGCTCTGTTGTGAGCGCGACGACCGGGTGCTGTTCGATAACCTCGGGTTGCAGCTTAAAAACGGTGAATTGCTGCAGCTGGCAGGGCCGAACGGCGCCGGAAAAACCACCCTGTTACGACTGCTGGCAGGCCTTAATCGTGATTACCAGGGCGAGCTGTTATGGCAGGGCCGGGCATTAACCGCGGTCTACAGCGAGTACGCCGCTCAGCGCCTGTATATGGGCCATCTGGCAGCGCTTAAAAAAACCCTTACCCCGATCGAAAATCTGCGTTGGTTAACGGCCGCCTGGGCCGTCGGCGAAGATGACCTGTGGCGGGCACTGGATGAAGTGCAGCTTTACGGTTACGAAGAAACGCCGTGTATGCAGCTGTCGGCAGGTCAGCAGCGCCGGGTAGGGCTGGCGCGTCTGGCGCTGGCTGAGCGTGGTGTTGGGCCGTGTCCGCTGTGGATCCTTGATGAACCCTTTACCGCTCTTGATAAAGCCGGTGTAGCCTGGCTGGAAGGCCGTTTACAGCAACACGTTGAAAGCCAGGGAGCGGTGGTGATCACGTCTCACCACGCACTGGAAAATATTGCTTCGTTGCGGCGTCTGGAGTTGGGGGCGCTGATATGAGCCTGGTACTGGCAACGGTTAAACGCGACTTCCTGCTGGCTGCGCGTAATCCGGGAGAGTGGCTGAATCCGCTGATGTTTTTTCTGATGGTGGCGGCGCTGTTTCCGCTGGCGGTCGACCCGGATCCGAAATTTCTCGGCAAAATTGCTGGCGGTGTTATCTGGGTGGCAGCTTTGCTGGCCACGCTGTTATCACTGGACGCGTTGTTTAAAGCCGATGTCGAAGATGGCTCGCTGGAGCAATGGCTGGCATCCGGTGAATCGTTATATGTGATGGCGCTGGGAAAAGCGCTGGTGCACTGGTGTATCAGCGGCTTGCCGCTGACGTTGATGGCACCGGTACTGGGACTGATGCTGAATTTGCCCGCTGATGCGTATGCTGCACTGCTGGCCAGTCTGCTGATTGGCACTCCGGTACTGAGCCTGTTAGGAGCAGTGGGGGCAGCGTTAACGGCCGGCGTTCGCAGTGGTGGTTTGCTGTTAAGCCTGCTGATTTTACCTCTGTATATCCCGATACTGATTTTTGCCGCCAGTGCGGTGTATCACGCCAGTATTGGTATGGCCTATAACGGCCAGTTAGGATTTCTCGGTGCTTTGCTGGCACTGGCGATGTGTTTAACTCCGTTTGCTGTGGCAGCAGCGCTGAAACTTAATTTATCGCGGTAATTTACATTATGTGGCAATGGCTGGTTCGCTTATATCATCGCTTGGGATCGCCTAAGTGGTTTTATGAAATTACAGAAAAGTGGATTCCCTGGCTGGCGCTGGTGTCGCTGGTGGGGGGCGTAGCCGGGCTGATTCTGGGGCTGGCTTATGCACCGGCTGATTACCAGCAGGGCAATAGTTTCCGCATTATTTATATTCATGTGCCGGCGGCGATTCTGGCTCAGAGCGCCTTTATGATGATGGCGGTGGCCGGTGCCGTATTTCTTATCTGGCGGAT
This sequence comes from Bacterioplanoides pacificum, assembly GCF_042648445.1. Taxonomy (NCBI): domain Bacteria; kingdom Pseudomonadati; phylum Pseudomonadota; class Gammaproteobacteria; order Oceanospirillales; family Oceanospirillaceae; genus Bacterioplanoides; species Bacterioplanoides pacificum. The sequence goes on along the minus strand of NZ_JBHRYB010000013.1, from coordinate 233,452 downwards.
GAAAATGGCCGCCTGGGTGGCCAAAACCATCGCGCCGATTGGTGCCAGCTTTTGCCTGATTGCGCTGCTGACCGGCGCTATCTGGGGCAAACCGACCTGGGGAACCTGGTGGGTCTGGGATGCACGCTTAACCTCAATGTTGTTACTGCTGTTTTTGTATTTTGGGGTGATGGCATTACATCAGGCGATGGAAACGGAAGACAGCGGCCATAAAGCGTCGGCCATTCTGGCGCTGGTCGGGCTGGTGAATATTCCGATCATTAAATATTCGGTCGACTGGTGGAATACCCTGCATCAGCCGGCAACGCTGAAGCTGACAGAAAAACCCAGCATGGACATCGATATGCTGATCCCGCTGCTGATCATGATTGTCACCACTTATACCTTTTTTGCGTTGTTGGTGATTTTGCGTACCCGTAACGAAATCCTGCTGCACGAACGCAAGCGCAGCTGGGTGAAAAAGATTCTGGAGTCCTGATGCAGTTCGACAGTTTTGCTGAATTTATCGCCATGGGCCGCCACGGCTTTTATGTCTGGCTGGCGTATGGCTTATCGGCCCTGATCATTATGTATAACCTGCTGGCGCCGCTGTTGCGTCGTCGTCAGATAATACGAGAACAAGCACAGCGTTTGCGACGCGAACGTAACCGTAGCAGCCAGGTGGAGAATAACGATGCACCCTCAGCGTAAAAAACGTTTAACCCTGATTCTTTTTATGGTGCTGGGCATCGGCAGTGCTGTCGGACTGCTGATGTATTCCCTCAGTCAGAACATTAACCTGTTTATGACTCCGACCCAGATTGCCGACGGTGAAGCGCAGGTTGGCCGCACAATCCGGGCCGGCGGCCTGGTGGTGGAAGGATCGGTTGAACGACAGCAGGATGGCCTGGGTGTGTTGTTCAAAGTGACTGACGGCAAAGCCGAAGTACCGATTTTCTACGACGGTATTTTGCCGGATCTGTTCCGCGAAGGGCAGGGGATTGTGGCACTGGGCAAACTGAATGCCGAGGGTGTGTTTCAGGCATCAGAAGTGCTGGCGAAACACGATGAAAATTACATGCCTCCGGAAGTCAAAGAGGCGCTGGAACAAGCCCACAACGACGGTGTGCAGGATCTGCAATCGGCGCGGCAATAAGGTGTCATGATGAATAGTTTACAGGCAATTGCGCCGGAATTCGGACAGCTGGCTTTAATTCTCGCTCTGGTACTGGCGGCTTTTCAGAGCGTGGTGCCTCTGGTTGGTGTACAGGCCCGGCGAGAGTGGCTGATGGCTTATGCCCGCCCGTTAGCGACGGGGCAGGCGGTATTTTTATTAGCCAGTTTATTGGCCCTGAGCTACAGCTTTGTGGTGGATGATTTTTCCGTGGCTTATGTGGCGGCCAACAGCAACACCGCACTGCCAACGGCGTATAAAATCAGCGCCGTCTGGGGGGCTCACGAAGGGTCTCTATTATTGTGGGTTGCCATGCTGGGTTGCTGGGGCTTGGCTGTGGCCTGGTTCAGCCAATCGCTGCCACTGGAAATGGTGGCCCGGGTGCTGGCCATTATGGGCATGATTTCTGTCGGTTTTATTTTATTTACCGTGGAAACCTCTAACCCGTTTACCCGTATTCTGCCATCGCCACCGGCGGAAGGCGGCGATCTGAACCCGTTATTGCAGGACTTTGGCCTGATTGTGCACCCACCCACCTTGTACATGGGCTACGTCGGCTTATCCGTGGCCTTTGCTTTTGCCTTGGCGGCATTGATGGGGGGGCGGCTGGATGCGGCCTGGGCACGCTGGTCACGACCATGGACCGTGGCGGCCTGGATTTTTCTGACGCTGGGGATCGCGCTCGGCAGCTGGTGGGCGTATTACGAACTGGGCTGGGGCGGCTGGTGGTTCTGGGACCCGGTTGAAAATGCCTCACTGATGCCCTGGCTGGTGGCAACGGCGTTGCTGCATTCGCTGGCGGTAACGGAAAAACGTGGCTTATTTAAAAGCTGGACGGTACTGCTGGCAATTTTTGCTTTTTCACTGAGTCTGCTGGGAACCTTCCTGGTACGTTCCGGCGTGTTAACGTCGGTACATGCCTTCGCCTCTGATCCGGAGCGTGGTGTGTTTGTACTGGCATTGCTGGGTATCTGTGTCGGTGGCTCACTGCTGTTGTATGCCTTAAAAGCGCCAACTGTAGCGTCGGTTGGCCGTTATGACTGGATCTCGCGCGAAAGCGCATTGCTGGGCAATAACCTGGTGTTACTGGTGGCGGCACTGGCGGTGTTATTGGGCACTTTGTATCCGTTAATTATTGATTTCCTCGGTATGGGTAAAATTTCAGTCGGTGCGGCCTGGTTTAACACCATGTTTGTGCCGCTGGCGGTGTTACTGAGTTTCTTTATTGGCTTAGGGGCGATGTCTCGCTGGAAAAGTGACAGTCCAAAACGCCTCAGCAAAGAACTGATGGCAGCGTTTGTGTTGTCGGTCATTCTGGGGTTTGCCACGCCGATCATTAAAACCAGCGAAATGAACTGGCAGGTGGTGCTGGGCATGACTCTGGGTATCTGGGTGATTGCTGCCAGCACGTGGGATGTGTGGAAGAAGTCCCGTGGCCAGCTGAGTCGTATTCCCAAGCTGGGTATCAGTTACCTGGGCATGATTGTGGCGCACATTGGTGTTGGTATCAGTGTGATTGGTGTCACTATGGTGGCGAATTACAGTGTCGAAAAATCGGTAAAAATGGCGCCGGGCGAAAGTGCGGAGTTTGCCGGATACCGGTTTGAATTTGTTGAAAGTGGTCATATCGAAGGGCCGAATTACAGCTCTGAAGCAACCCGCTTTGAAGTCTACGATGGCGATACCCTGATTAATGTTATGACGCCGGAAAAACGCCGCTATACCGCCCGTGGCACTGTGATGACGGAAGCTGAAATTGACGTCAACCTGTGGCGTGATGTGTATGTTTCCATGGGGGAACCATTAAATGACGGTGCCTGGGGAATGCGGCTGCAGGTCAAACCTTTTATGCGTTGGGTCTGGCTGGGCGCCATCTTTATGTCGCTGGGTGGCCTGATGGCGATGCTGGATAAACGGTACCGCCGTAAACAGGATGTGGCCGTTAAAGCGCAGCTGGTTTCCGGTATAACAGCACAGGAGCAACAGGCATGAACCGGGCATTATTATTTATACCGCTGGGCATTTTTATCGCCATGGGTGTGTTGTTCTGGGTCGGGCTTGGCAAAGAAAATAAAGACGTTTTGCCATCGCCGTTAATTGATCAGCCGTTCCCTGAATTTGCCGCAAAGGCGCTGGAAAGCGGCACCGGAGTATCGGCGAAAAGCCTGTTGGGGCAACCCATGCTGGTGAATATCTGGGCTACCTGGTGTCCGACCTGTAAAGCCGAACATGAGTTTTTAAATACCCTGGCGGCGGACGGCATCCGTATTATTGGTATTAATTACAAAGACGATGATTTTAAAGCCAGGCAATGGCTGACGGCTTATGGTAATCCGTACGAATTTAACGTTTCCGACCCGGATGGCAAGCTGGGGCTGGATCTGGGAGTGTATGGCGCCCCGGAAACCTTCCTGGTCGACAGTCAGGGGATTATTCGTGCCAAACATGTTGGAGATCTGAATCCGCGGGTCTGGAAAAAACTCAAACCCCGGTTTGAGGCGATGCAGTAGGAATGATGATGAAAACCGCTTTCTTTGTATTCAGCTTAGTGTTCAGCAGCCTCAGTCTGGCCGTGGTTGAAGGTCATAAATACCCGTTTGATAATCAGCAGGACACCGAACGGTTTAATCAGCTGGCTGAGGATTTACGTTGCCCTAAGTGTCAGAATCAGAACCTGGCCGATTCTAATGCACCGGTGGCGCGGGATATGCGCGACAAAGTCTACGAACTGATGCAACAAGGAAAAACCGACGATGAAGTGGTGGGTTATATGGTCGACCGTTACGGCGATTTTGTCCGTTACAACCCACCGATGCGGGCAGAAACCTTTTTATTATGGTTTGGTCCGGCGATCTTATTTGTTTTTGGTTTGATTTTACTGATTGGCATCCGGCGCAGTTCAAAAAATACCAGTAATCAGCCATTAACCGCTGAGGAAAAAGCCAAGCTGGAGCAGTTGAAAAATGCTGCGCAAAGGTCATCGGAAAAAGGTCAGAAGTCATGATTTGGGCGTTGTTGTTATTACTGGTTCCACTGCTGGGGTTTTTAATTAAGCCGGTGTTTTTCCGTGGCAATGTGCAGGTGATCAGCCAGAGTGAAGAAAATTTGCATCTGTATCAGGAGCGCTGCAGCGAGTTGAAAAACTCCGATCTGGATGAGTCAACCCGCGAGGCACTGCAGCTGGAACTGGATCGGGAATTCCTCGCCAGTGCCGATGAGCAGCAACACTCAGATGTTGATGTTGGCGGGAAAAACCGCTGGTTGCTGGCTCTGTCGCTTTTTGCCGCGACGCTGGCAGCAACGTTTCTGATGTATCAGCACTGGGGAGCGGCTAATGAAATCCGTGCCACCGAATTGCTGCGCAAAAGTTCAGAGGCCCAGCTGAGTGTGCCTGAACGTGAAGAGTTGTTATCACGGCTGGCATTGGCCGCCAGTAAAAATCCCGACGAAATTGAATGGGATTATTTGCGGGCGCGGTTATTAAATGCAGAAGGTGATTTTGCCCAGGCGGCGGCGGTGTTTGCTGATATCCTGGTGGCATTACCGGAAGAAGCGGTAGCCGACCGGGCAACGGCGATGACCATGCTGGCTCAGGCGCAGTTTTTTGCCGCTGATCAGCAAGTCGAAACACAACATTATGAGTTAATTCAGCAGGCGCTGCAGCTGATGCCGGATAATCGTCAGGCGATGGGTCTGGCAGGTATTTTTGCCTTTGAATTACAGCATTACAACGATGCCATTCAGCACTGGAAAAATATCTGGCTTAGCTTGCCGGCTGGCCAGGAAGCGGCGTATCTGGAGCAGGGTATCCGGCGTGCTGCAGAACGTCTGACACAACAAGGCGAAGCGGTTGACCTGAGCTGGTTGCAGCGTCCGGAAATTAAAGTTCTGGTGGATATTTCGGTTGCGGCTAAAGCGGCAGCCCAGGCACAGGATACCGTGTTTGTGCTGGCAAAAGCGGTGTCGGGTCCAGCGATGCCACTGGCGGCACAACGGCTGACGGTAGCCGACTTACCACAAGTGATTACCCTGAGTGACGCTCAGGCGATGATGCCAGGGATGAATCTGTCATCTTATGATCAGGTTACGCTGGTGGCCCGGGTATCTAAATCCGGCCAGCCGGTTGCACAGGCCGGTGACTGGCAGGTGGAAAAAACCCCGGTCAGTAATAAAGAACCGGCGCTGATTAAACTGGTGATCAGTGAGCTGGTTCAGTAAACGCATCCATTAGCCCTCGTAAGAGGGCTTTTTTATAGCTGCGTGAGCCCTCTCATTTATTTTGCTATTTATGTAACAACAACTTTATAAAATCGGTTTAACAACTCAGATCATGGCAACGTCGGCGTTATTTCTTTCTACTTTAGGCGGTTTATTGTTATTAGGGCTGCTGACCACCACTCTGGCCGAACGCACTTTTTTACCCCGGGTGACTCTGCTGCTGATTTTTGGTGCGCTGATCGGCACGGAAGGCTTTGACCTGATTCCGCCAGGCTTCAGCCAGCATTTTAATTTAATTGCCGAAATGACGTTGATCATGGTTGGTTTTCTGATCGGTGGAAAATTAACGCTGGAGCAGCTGCGTCAGTCGGCAACGGAGGTGTTCTGGATTTCTGCGGTGGCAGCGGTTTTTACCACCTTGTTAGTTGCCGGCTGTTTATGGCTGCTTGGTGTTTCGCCGGAACTGGCGTTATTACTGGGTTGTATCGCCTCCGCCACGGCACCGGCAGCGCTGCTGGATGTGGTGGAGGAAATTAATAAAAAACGTGCCACCGAATCGCCGTTCGGACGGTTGTTGTTATCGATCGTTGCCATCGATGACTTCTGGGCCTTGTTATTATTTGCTGTCGGTTTGTCAGCGGTAACAGCATTAAATGGCGGCGGTCTGGATGCCCATTTTTTTATGGAAGCGGCCCGGGAAGTTGTTATTGCGCTGGTGCTGGGAGTGGCAATTGGTTTACCGGCGGCCTATTTAACCGGTCGTGCCTGTCCTGGCCAGCCAATCCTGATTGAAGCGTTGGGCATCGTTTTTTTATGTGGTGGGCTGGCGATCTGGCTGGAAGTTTCTTACCTGATTACGGCTATGACGGTGGGAGCCACGGTTGCGAATCTGGCAAAACATCACGAATATCCGTTTCATGCCATTGAGGATATTGAGGCACCTTTTATGGTGATCTTTTTTATCCTGGCTGGCAGTGCGCTGGAGTTTGAGGCATTACAGGCTCTGGGGCTGATGGGTCTGGTGTACCTTCTGGGTCGCTCTGCGGGTAAATATCTCGGGGCGTTAATCGGAGCGCAACTGGCGGGTTCGCGTCCGGCGGTTAAACACTGGATGGGCCTGGCGCTGCTGCCTCAGGCCGGGGTGCCGATTGGGATGGCACTGGTGGCCGCGGCGGAATTTCCGCAGTATCGTCAGGTGTTGTTATCTGTTGTGGTCAGCTCGACCGTGTTATTTGATATTGTTGGCCCGGTATTGGCTCGGGTGGCTATTCGTCGTGGAGATTCAGCGTAAGTTGTATCGGTCATCTGTGGTCTTATTGTCGGTCATTTCCGGCATAGCTGGCAGGAAAGACCGCAGTTAGTGAGCAGAGGGGTGACAGCCGAGGCTAAATCTGTACACTGCGCGCCAACTGTTTCCCCATTCTCAGCCATCGTGACCTGATATTCCCATGATTACTGAAATTATCCGTTCTGTTTATCTCAATCGTAAAAACAAGCAACGCCGCGATTTTGCGGCGCAAGATTTTTTTGCGCCGACTAAACGTCGTTTTCGTGTTGGTTTACGCGATATCGATTTTAATATGCACATTAACAACGCTCGTTATATGGTGTTTATGGAGCGTGCCCGCTGGGATCATCCGGTGCAAACCGCGACCTGGGATAAGATGCTGGCGAATAAGCTGAACTTTATTGTGGCGGGTATCGAGATGGGTTATATCCGCGAATTGCGGTTATTTGAAACCTTTGAGGTGGAAACCTGTTATCTCGGCTGGGATGAAAAATACATTTATATGGAGCAGCGCTTTATTGCCGATGGCAAAATTCACGCCTATGGCCTGGTAAAAGCCGTTTTCCTGCAACAAGGGAAGCTGGCCTCGCCGGCCGCGGTCGCGGCCTTGCTGAATATTGCCCAGCCTGAGCAGCCACTGCCCGAACATATTGAGCAATGGCAAAAAATGGCGATCGCCAAGCGGGCGTATTCTGACAATGCCAGCTTGTCCGGCGCGAACAAAGACAAGGATGTATTAAAAAACAGTGCCTGATATTAACGGGCTTTATTAATGTGGAAGCCCGTTAAGCGGATTATTTCCGAATCGTCTGACTCAGCCAGACACAGAAAACAATCAGGCAACAAAACAGCAGTTGTAACCAGCCAATGCTTTGCTGTAACAGCAGGCTGATGAACAACAGGGTAAAAAATGGTTGCAACAGCTGCAGCTGGCTGATGCGGCCAACACCGTGAGCAGCCAGTGCCTGATACCAGAATTTAAAGCCCCATAACTGACTGATCAGAATCAGATACAGCAGTGCCATGATTGAGGTGTCGGCGATTGGCCCGGTGCTGGCGGCCTGATCTGCCCAGCTGTTTCCCCACCAGAAAGCCGATACTGGCAGGTACAGCAGCAGCGTCCAGCAGATGGTTTGCCAGCCCGCCGCCGGGCCACTGATCAGCGTTGCTGCTTTGGCTCCGGCACTGTAGCCAATTCCGCCCATCAGCAGGGTTGCCAGTAATAACCCCAGGTGGCCGCTGTCAAAGACTGCTGACCCGCCCGTGTTGAGCAGTACATAGCTGGCCAATAATAAGCCGCCGCTGATGGCGGCTAACCAGAACCCGGGGCCATGGCGTTCGTGCTGGATCCAGGCGCCCATTAATGCGGTGGTTAATGGCAGTCCGGCTAACACCACCCCCATATCGGCTGCGCTCACCTGAGTCAGACTCAGGCTTAATAAATAGGGAAAACCAATCACTACGCCGCTGCCGGCTAATAATAACCAGGGAATTACCCGGGCAGCGGGAATTTTCCAGCCGTGTTTGTAAATAATTATCCAGGCCAGCAGTCCGGCTATTAATGCCCGGCTGCTGGCAATAAAAGCGGCCTGAAAATCGGCCAGTGCCAGTTGCGTGAATGGCACGGTTAATGAAAATAACATGACGGCAAATAACGCCTGCAGCGTTCCGTGGGAACGATCTGAGTGCTGTTGTTTCAGGTTAACTGTATTGCTGATCATCTGGATTACCTCCCGGGTGTAATTGGGCCTCCCGGCCTGACGCTCAATCGCAGTGCTGAGCGGTAATCCAGTGTGAGTTTTTGGCGCAGTAAATGGCAGAGGCAGTGGCTGTCGACAATGGCAGTACAGCAGACGGTTTGTCATCACTGTACTGCTATGGATGACGGCTAACTGTACTGTTGCTTCTGTTTTTGTTTTCCGTGCTGAGGGTGATAGCGTCGTGGTTCTGATCGCGGCTATAATCGGGTTTCTGTTTCCTTTCGTTTTTCCTTCCCGAGTTATTATGAGTTATTCCCTGAGTCAGAAAGATTATCAGGCCAGCCTGAAGTTATCGAACAACAAACGTTATGAACTGTTTCTGAAAAAAGCCGCACAAAGCGGCGAAATCTGGAGTCTGGCCAACGATGAGGGATGGGTGACTATCTCTTCTGAAGAGGGCGAAAACTGTTTGCCGGTCTGGCCACATCCACAATACGCCGAGGCCTGGTGTAACGGTGAGTGGAGCGATTGTCAGCCCAGAGCGGTTGCACTGGATGTCTGGCTGGAGCGCTGGACGCCGGGGCTGGAGCAGGATGAAACACTGTTAGTGGTGTTTCCCAATCTGAAAGAAGAGGCGTTATTAGTCGATCCTTACGAACTGGACGACGGTTTACGCGCAGCGCTGGATGCGTTGTAACTGTACTGGCTGATATGGCATAAACTGTAACGGGTGTCAGTACAGTTATCTGGCTAACATATCGTTTTTGATCCCTCCCGCGACAGGAAGATGCCATGTTACAACGCCAGGCCGAACAACCTTTATATCTGCAGCTTGCTGATCAGCTGGCGGATGATATTCGCGACGGTGTTTACGCCTGCGGGGCAAAAGTGCCGAGTGTCCGTAAACTGGCGCAGCAACACGCGGTCAGCATTTCTACGGTGACTCAGGCGTATGGCTGGCTGGAGGATCAGGGCTGGATTCAGGCCCGGCCACAGTCGGGCTATTACGTTCGTTCGGAGGTTATGCCTGATGCCAGCGAACGGCCACCTTTGTCACTGGGGGATGAGCCGCGCGATGTGACCAACGCTGAGTTTATCAACCAGATGCTGACCCGCATCAATCAGCCCGCTACGGTCAATCTGGGCGCCGCCATTCCCCATATCAGCTGGTTACCACAGCGGGCGTTACAAACTCATATTCAGAAGGTCAGCCGTTTCCAGACCGCTGCGGTGCTGGACTACAGTTTCTCTCCCGGTCTTGAGGAGCTGCGGGCCCAGATCAGTGTACGCATGCGCGATGTGGGTGTTCGTTGTAACAGCGATGATCTGGTGGTGACTCACGGCTGTGCCGAGGCTCTAACGCTGTGTCTGCGGGCGGTGACTGAACCCGGCGATCTGGTGGCAGTGGAATCTCCCTGTTATTACGGTTTCCTGCAAACTGCCAAGTTGCTGGGGCTGAAGGTGATTGAAATCCCCACTGATCCGCAAACCGGTATCAGTGTTGAAGCATTAAAACTGGCGTTACAGCAATGGCCGATCAAGGCCATCGAACTGAGCAGCCGGTACTCCAACCCGACTGGCTGTTCGGTGCCCGCGGCACAACAACAGCAGCTGGTAGCCCTGGCGCGCCAGTATCAGGTACCGATCATCGAAGATGATATTTATGGTGATATCAGTTTCCCCAATCATCGTGGCCCGCAGCAGGCCCCCAATACGGTATTAAAAACCTACGACGATGACGGCTGGGTATTATATTGTTCGTCGTTTTCTAAAACGGTGTCGGCCGGATTACGGGTTGGCTGGTGTATTCCCGGACGCTGGAAAAATGCGGTGATGCAACGTCAGACTTTTACCACATTTTCGGCGGCCAGCTTATCGCAATATGCCATGTTGTCGTATTTGCAAAACAGCCATTATGACCGCCATTTGCGTCAGTTCCGGCTGAAAGCGGCCACTAATATGCAGCGTTTCAGTGAGGCGGTACGCCAGTATTTCCCGCCGGGAACAAAAATCAACGACCCGTCAGGCGGATTTATTTTATGGATTTCTTTACCGCCGGATGTGAACGCTATGGAGCTGCATTACGCCGCGCTGAAGGAGTCTATTGTCGTGGTGCCGGGGGACTTGTTTTCCAATACCGGGCATTTTTCCAACTATATCCGTATCAGTACGGCAGTGCCCTGGAACGATAAACATGAGCAGGCGATTAAAATCCTGGGGCAGCTGGCAGCCGCTCAGTTAACGGGTAAATAATAACGCCCGGCTGTTTTCTGAACAGTCGGGCGTTTTTTATGGCAGCGAATTATATGGCTTAGTTATTGGCGTGTAATTCGTTGTTCAGTTCAATCGCGGTTTTGTTGGTAACACATTGCAGTGCGCCGGTAATAGAATCACGGCGGAACAGCAGGTCGGATTTACCCGCCAGGTCGCGTGCTTTAACGGTTTCAACCACTTGTTTGTTGTCATCCAGAACCTGGATCTTGCTGCCCGCGGTGATGTACAGGCCGGCTTCTACGGTGCAGCGATCGCCCAGTGGAATACCGATACCAGCGTTAGCACCCAGTAAGCACTTCTCGCCGACAGAGATGATGATGTTACCGCCACCGGACAGCGTACCCATGGTGGAACAACCGCCACCCAGGTCAGAACCATCACCAACCACAACACCGGCAGAGATACGCCCTTCAATCATGGAAACACCCATGGTGCCGGCATTAAAGTTGACGAAACCTTCGTGCATGATGGTAGTGCCTTCACCGATGTAAGCGCCTAAACGGACACGAGCGGTGTGAGCGATACGAACGCCGCTTGGTACCACGTAGTCAGTCATACGTGGGAATTTATCGACGCTGTTGACGGATAACAGTTCGCCGTTTAAACGTGCTTGCAGTTGTGCCTCCGGCAGTTCGGCCAGATCGATAGCACCTTTGTTGGTCCATGCCACGTTGGGCAGCAGGCCGAACATGCCAGACAGATCGATGCCGTGTGGCTTAACCAGACGGTGAGATAACAGGTGCAGCTTCAGGTACACTTCCGGCGTACTGGCCGACTGCTGGTCAGCTTCCAGAATAGTAATGACAACCGGCTTCTGGCTTTCGGTACAGGCGCGGGCTAATGCTGCCTGGGCCGCATCTGTCGCTTCGATCGCATCAGCAAAGGCGGTCAGTTCACCACCGTCAGCTTCGATGGCCTGATTGCCACCTTCATAACCCAGTGTATCTTTGGCAGCCGCGACCAGTTCGCTGGCTGGATTTAATAAAGGTTGCTGATAGAAAACTTCTAACCACTCGCCTTTGCTGTTTTTAGTGCCAACGCCGATGGCCAGGGCAAATGTGCTCATTGGGTATCCTCAGAATGTATAAGGTTTTGGGTTAAGCAGGGGCTTTGTTCAGCTGAACAAAGCCTGGTATTCATCGGCTTTAAATCCCAGTACTTTCCGGGAGCCGGTGTCCAGTAACGGACGTTTGATGATGGACGGGTTGTCCAGTATCACAACTTTCGCACTATCGCGATCCATATTGTCTTTTACGTCATCTGGCAGCTTGCGCCAGGTGGTGCCACGTTTGTTGATCAGAGCTTCAAAGCCCAGTTCATCCAGCCAGCTGTCCAGCTGCGCTTCACTCAGGCCGTCTTTTTTGTAGTCATGAAACTGGTATTCAACACCGTTTTCTTCCAGCCACTTTCGGGCTTTTTTAATGGTGTCGCAGTTCTTGATGCCGTACATGGTAATCAAGGCGTATTTCCTCTGATGCAGTGCGGGTTTCTGGATGCAAAACGGTCGCTATGGTAGCAGAAGTGGACTCTGAGGTGATCCCCAAAATAGTGAAATTCATCTAAAGATCTCTCCGTACTTGCCGATAGTGACTTCTATGTCAGCTATCTGCATGGAGCTATGAGTAATGGATTCTATCTCAACAACTAACCTTGCCCCTGTTGTGCCGAAAGAAGCGCCCCAGCCGAGGCAAAATGTGTCTCGATCAGACGGGCCGGAGTTGTCCATTGCAAAGCCAAGCTATAAGGGTGATATCGTTCGCTCTGCCTTGCCAGAAGATCAGGCATTGGCTCTGACCAGACCACCCAGCGTGCTGATAACGCATGGGGGCATATTGTTGAGACCACATATGATATGCGTAATGTGTATGCCGATGTACAGTCCGATCTTCTTCGATCTAATCCATCATTGCTGGAAAAAGATTGGGACTTTACTGTGGACGCAGACGGCGAGTTATTAATTGTTGAAGGGGATGACCAACTAACAAAGCGTGAGATTGAAACGATCACGGGTGTGCTGGAAGAGTACGGCGTCGATGATTATATGAAAAATCTTGCCGAAAATATTGTAGAACGGGGTGCTGCAAGCCGAGGGCCAGAGATGCGTATGAGTGAACATGGCATCGGTTCTTACGATATCTCCATGGAAAATATGTCTGATGTTCTTCGGAGACGTGAATTGATGAACGATACAAAAATAAGGCAAGTTAACCGAGGCCCTAGCCATATTTGGCAACCGATTGATGCGTATAATCAAGGTAAGCTAAATCCATTGGATGCTGTTTTGAAACAGGTGTCATCCCGGGCTGAAAATATCTATGGATATGATCCTCATGATCATAGATAGATTGTGTACCAAGAAGCGCACAAAGGAGTGATCATGGAAGCGTCCTCACTGGGAAACGATTTTCAGAACTATTTCAACGTTTTTAAACCGCGAGAGTTTAAACCTGATAATCCTGCTGTAACGTCAGAGAAGCGGTCAGCGGAAGAAATCCGCCAGATGGTGGAGAGTTCGAAAGGCATGAATAGTGGCGTTGTTGTTACTATTACTCCTCCTGAGAAATTAGCAGCAGCCGTCGAACCAAAAATCTACAGCGACCTCCAGACCGTTATTCCTGAAGCCGGGAAAATTGTTCGAAAAGACCTTAACTCAAGCGTTCCTGCTGATGATTTTTTGGCTCAGCGCATCACTCTGGCCTCTGTGAAGGGAGGTTCTGAAGTGCTTGGTGATGAGGTAATGAAAAGTTTGCTTGATAAGGCAGCATCTCAAAAGATAGATCTGTCCGGTATTGCTCGCTTAACTGGTGCAGGCAATAACGATTCACTTTCAACAGTATTTGAAAGTCGTGTGGAATTAGGGGAGTTTCATGGTGTTTCCCCCATACTTTCAATGCAGGGAGATGTGGTGGGTTACCTTAACAGAAGAGCTGCGCCAATGAGGGTTGGCTCCGAAACCAATATCTCGTTAGGAATGGCAACCGAAAGTGGAAATAAGCTTTCGATCACTGTGTCTGTATATGATCGTTACAATCAGAATAATTTGGCAGATAAATCGACTCATCATGTTGGGATGGCCAGAGATATTCAGTTTAGTATTACGTCTGACTCTCCTTTATCTGATAAAGAAAAGGAAGTGATGTATAAAGCACTTGAAGCACTCACACCTCTGACAAATGCTTTCCAGGAGAATCTGTCCGTTACCCAAGGCGAACTCTCTGCACTGACAGACATTACTGATAGTTCTGATAGCGGTGTTAAAGCTTTATCTCTGAGGATGTCGACCTATGAGGGCAGGCATCAGATTTCATTGGATAAGGTTTCTGGCGAGCAGGAATCAATTGCTACGAAGGCTTACGCCGATGATTTCTATCGTTTGCAAGCTCAGGGAACGTCATCTGCTCAATACTATTTGAGACAATATGATTCTTTGTATTCAGAAAAACAGTGGGAAAACATGATGTATGCGCCAGCGCCCGAATGGCAAAGAGACATTATCAGTGTTGCCCATCAGGACTTTGGATATGGAGTTCGATCTTGGCTTGCATCGAATTTAGAATGACTAAAAGACGGTTTTAGCTATTGAAGTGGTTATATGGTTTAACTCACAAAAATAGCTCGCAGTTCTTGATGCCGTACATGGTAATCAAGGCGTATTTCCTCTGATGCAGTGCGGGTTTCTGGATGCAAAACGGCCGCTATGGTAGCAGAAGTCGGCAAGGCTGTTTAGAGGCTTAGGCCTGGCTGCGTTCCGGGGCAAAGGCTGCAGAATAAGAAAATTGTCGTATCTGTCAGAACGGAACTGGCAGGCCGTATGAATCCAGCTAGTTTGAATGTATTGAGGGAGGGGGGAGTATATGGATTTCCTGCGTAACGCCAGTGTGAAACATAAATTTTTATTACTGCTGCTGACGCCGTTAGTCGCGTTGTTGTTATTTCAGGGCATGTTGCTGAAGAGTCATCTGGATGGTGCCACGTCCATGGACCATATCACTCAGCTGGCGCAGCTGTCCGGGGTTAACAGCGCTCTGGCTCATGAGTTACAGAAAGAGCGTGGCATGTCGGCCGGGTATCTGGGCAGTGCTGGTAAAAAGTTTGCGGATGCTCTGCCACAACAACGACAGCTGACGGATCAGCGTCTGAGCGAGTGGCGGAGCTGGCTGCAGAACAATGACTACCAGAATTATCCGGCGATTATGAAGGAGCTGGAGCAGATTCGTCAGGGGCTGAGTCAGCTGGCTGAGGTGCGCGGTAAAGTGACTCAGCAACAGGCCGAGCTGGCCAGTGTACTCAGCTATTACACCAGCAATATCGGCCATTTGCTCAGTGTGCCAGCCATTGCTACCCGTTATACCCGCGACGGTGATATGTCTCGTGAATTACAGGCCTATTATAATTTTCTGCAGGGTAAAGAACGTTCTGGTATTGAGCGGGCGGTATTGAGTAATGCCTTTGGTCGTGATGCTTTCGCCCCCGGATTGTATGCCCGTTTTGTTGAACTGGTGGCCGGGCAAAGGTTTTTTTTAGGAAACTACCGATTGTTTGCCGATCCGGGTTCGGTACAGCAATTTGATGCGTTTTTGCAGAGCGCGGAGCAACAGGAAGTACAGCGTTACCGCGATATTGCTCATCAATTTCAGCGTGATGGCGGTTTTAATATTGAGCCCGCCAGCTGGTTTGCCGCGTCAACGGCGCGGATTAATCAGCTGAAAACGTTAGAAGACCAGTTTAAAGATGCCATGTTAGCCAGCGCCAGGCGAGCCGGAGCTGAGGTTCGCTCCGCCATGTGGAGTACTCTGTTGGTTGCGGCTGTTACCCTGATTGTGACTGTTACGATTGCCTGGTGGATGTCGGCATTAATGTACCGTCAGATCATCGAAGTTTCGGAAACGATGCACCAGGCCGGGCGTGAATTCCGGCTCGACAGCCGCAGCCGGGTTTTTATGCATGATGAATTAGGTAATGCCGCTGAAGCGTTAAATGAGATGTTAAATAATATCTCTGATTTAGTGTGTGAAATGGACCTGACGTCGCATCAGCTGGAGCTGATTTCCATCCAGAATCACTGCACTGTGTCGCTCAGCAGTAAGGGTATGCAGGTGCAACAACAGGAAACGGAAAGTGTGGTGGTTGGGGTAACCGAACTGGAGCAGGCGACCCGGGAAATTGCCAATAATATCCAGACGGTGGCTGATCGTTCTGAGCAGGCACGCCAGGTATCTCACGAAGGCGGGGATGTGGTGGAGCACAGCGTTGAGAGGATTTCTCAGCTGAATCAGCATATGGGTCAGGTGTCAGCCACAATCCGTGAATTACATGAAAGCAGTGGTGCCATTGGTGGTGTGTTAAATGTGATTAAAGCCATCGCAGAGCAAACCAACCTGCTGGCACTGAATGCCGCTATTGAAGCCGCCCGCGCCGGTGAGCAGGGACGTGGGTTTGCGGTGGTGGCCGATGAGGTGCGCACGCTGGCGCAACGAACTCAGGAATCGACAGCGGAAATTGAAAGTATTATCGGTAAATTCCAGCAGGAATCGGAAGCGGCTTTTAAAGCCGTGGAACAGTCTCAATCGGCGGTGGAAGAAAGTGTGGCGATGTCGGGCAAGCTCGACAGTGCGCTGCATGCCATTCGTAAAGCGATTCAGGATATTCAGGATATGGCCGATCAGGTTGCATCGGCTGCAGAGCAGCAGGTTGCCACCAATAAAGAGCTGGGTGACAGCATGCGCAATATTCACAATATTGCTGACCATACGGTCGCGACGTCTGAGTTTATGCGTAAAACCTCAACCGAACAGCGTGAGCTGTCGCAGCGGATGAATGAGCAGGCTGCCCGGTTTAAGGTATCAGCCGAGGCACTGGCGAATAAACGCCGCGATTTCCTCTAGTTCGGCATCACAGACTTCATGCTGAATCGGATAACTGTGCCACTCTGGTGTCAGACCTTGCTGTTGCAGGGTTTCGCAGGCTTCCTGGCCAAGCATCACCGGCACCACCATGTCCTGAGTACCGTGAGCCAGGAAAATCGGTAACTGCTGGTTGGCCGGCTGAATACTGAGGTCGGTTGCGATGTAGGTCGACAAGCAGATCAATCCGCCAAGGGTGTGCCGGCATCCCAGTGCTGCCTGATAAGCCACGGCTCCGCCCTGAGAAAAACCGGCAACAATAATACGCTCTGCAGGGATGCCGGCATCCACTTGTTGCTGAACCAGGCGCTGAATGGCGTCGACCGCCAGATTAAACTGTTGGCTGTTAATGGTACGTCGTGGTGATGCCGCCAGAATATCGTACCAGGCGGGCATATTAACGCCGCCGTTAATGGTGACGGGCAGTTGTGGCGCATGCGGGTAGATCGCCCGTAATCCTGGTAAGTCGCAGCTCTGGCGTAAAACCGGTGTTAATGGCGCAAAATCATAACCATCTGCACCGAGGCCGTGTAACCAGATAATGCAGCTGTCTGCCTGGCTGTCCGGCTCATGGCATACCAGTTCCAGGTGATTAAATTCAGACAGGGTTTTCCAGCGATTTAACATGACAATACCTCCGTAGCGCAGCAGTATAAGCGATATTGTCGTGTTTAATAATCGGCTGGCAGGTATTTAAGCAGCAACCAGCCGGTCAGTTTTTTGGGTAACAGCAGCGCCAGGCGGATGAGCCATCGGCTGCTGGCCGGGAACAAATGATCGGTTTTAGCGCTTTCCATGCCGTGAATTATATGTTGTGCAGCACGGCTTTCAGAAATTTCCAGCGGTGAGGGAATGCCGTCGTTGGCTACACGTTCGGTCGCAACAAAGCCGGGATATAAAGACACAAAATGAATGTTGTCGTTTTTCAGTTCCAGGCGGCAGGCATCCATTAATATGCGGGCGGCGGCTTTTGCCGCGGAATAGGGACCCTGCATTGGCAGTCCGAGAAAACCGGCCAGGGAGTTTGTGTGAGCAATTAATCCCTGTTGCCGGGTTTTCATATGAGCAATCAGCGGCACTAAAAAATTCACCAGTGACAGATAGTTAACATTCATATTATGACGGATGTCGGTCGCGCTGGTCGTTGCCATATTAAATGCTGGCCCATCGCCCACATTTAATAACGCGACGTCAATGCTTCCATGGTGTCGTATTGCCTCTGCAACGGCTCGTGCAGCGTCTTCTTCACAGGTTGCGTCACAAACAATTACCTGTGCCCGGCTACCCAGTGCCTCAACCTCCTGAGCCAGCTGTTGTAACTCTGCCTGACGCCGGGCGACTAATATCAGCCGATTATGTTGCTGCGCCAGCTGCAGTGCGACACAACGGCCGATGCCGGAGGAGGCGCCAACCAGCAGGATAGTCTTATGACGGAGTTTCATTGCCTGAATCAGCCGCCAACCAGGCTACGGGTGGCGTAGGCAACCGCAACGCCGAGATAATTACCAATCACATAGCCGGCAATTGCCGCAGCAAATCCGGGGATAATAATTTCACGATTTTTTAACGCACCGGCTATCACCGGAATAAAAGGCACCGACATAATGGCGGCTGAAGAGGTAATCAAAAATGTATCGATATCAATCTTCAGTAATTTGCAGATCAGTGCCTGTAACATCAGCGAACCAATCAGAATAAAGCCGATATAGGCAAACAGATCGAGGTTTAAATTGGTAATAATGCTGGTGTCGGTCATGGTTCCCATGGTGAAACAGAATACCAGGATCAGATACATGCCCAGCTGAAAACTATTAGCCAGCTGGCGTACATAAGGAATAAAGGATGCTGCCAGGCCCAGGCTGGTAATGGAGATAATGGTTACGGCGGATGACATGCTTTGCGGAAACAGTGAGGCAATCGCCACCGCGGCGCCGACACACACGGCAGAAACCACTAATGCCAGCAGTGTTTGCGGCAGGGTTTTAACCTGAGTCAGGGTTTTATAGCTATTCGCTGTTTCATCGGCCAGGTGGGCAAACTTATGATCGTGGTGTGAGTCTTCGTGCACGCCGCTGGATTCAAATGGCCGTAATAATAAACTGAAAATAGGTTTGGCCAGCGTCATCACAAACATCAGGTACAGTGCCGATAATAAAATATCGTAAGTCGTCATAGTGACAAAAATTTCCTGATCGGCCTCAATCGCGGTTTTGATCGCGGCCATATTCGGGCCACCACCGGTATAAGCCCCCACCGACATGCCGGCAATCTGCCAGATATGATCAAGTTTGTGCTGAAATAAAAATGCACCACAGGCACTGATCAGCATGACGGAAAACAGCGCAACGGCCATGCTTTTCATGGTGTCGCCCGCCATATTCAGCGAGTGTTTTACATCAATGGAAAACACCAGCAAGGGTAACGCCAGTGCAATGGCAATTTCGGATAACTGGGTCTGCACACCGGTCAGGGTTTCGGCACCAATCAGCTGGGGTAAGTCCAGTCCGGCGCTGAGCGCGATGCCTGTGCCAAAGGCCAGTACCACAACGCCGATTTTATCTAGCAGGCGGCTGTTCTGGCATAACAGAATTAACAGCGCAGGAAAAAGTAAACAGATCAGGGCGGTTATAACGGCAGTCACACAAAACTCCTTAAATAATCAGTGGCTGGTGGTTGCGGTGCTGTCTGCTACGACAACTTCCTGGCTGGGATATTGAAAAACCGGCCAATATTCGCTGATGTGGCCACTATCCAGCAGCGCGATATCGCCAAACTGTAACAACACGGCTTCGCTCTGAGTGGGGCGGAAAAACATAAAGTCATCGATCTGTAGCGGGTGTCCGGGAGGCACTTCATACAGCTCCTGGTTACTGGAATGGCCAAGGATATCCGAGCGTTTGCTGTCCGCCGGGTAACACGGCTGTGCCAGCCAGTTACCGCCATAAATAAATACACCACGCGGGGCTGATAATCCGAGTTTGCGTAATATGGCAGACAACCAGCCGGCCATGGGAATGTCCGGGTTGCTGACATCTTTTAATACCGGTGCCGCGATAAAGGCAGCTGGGTCATGATGCTCCAGGGTGAATACATCAAAGTCGGTTGGCTTGACCAGTGCGGAGGCCGTGGCGATTTCATTCACCGGCAGTTTGCCCTGGTACAGAGGGTAGGTGCTGCTGCCGCCGGCATTCAGGCACATGTTACTGACTGCCTGCTGGCCGAAAACATCCACGGCCTGGTCGACACAATGCTGATAACGCTGCATGGCGATGCGGAAGGCTTTTTCTGCACCGCCTAAAAACGCCGGTATCTTGCTGACGTGGGCCTCGTAGCCCATCAGGCCCGACAAGGTTAACCAGGGGCTTTCTTTAATATGTTGTAGCGCCTGGCGGAAGGTGTTGTCCTGATTAAAACCACCGCGATTCAGGCCAATATTGATTTCCAGATTAATCTGAAGCGGTTGCTGCTGTTGTTCGGCGTAATGCTGGTATTGCTGCAGCCGCTGGGGGGAGTCAACCAGCCATTGCAATTGTTTATCTGGCCGGAAATCGCTGACGTTGTGCGCCTGCCAGTCATAAAAACACCGTACCGCGCTGATGGGCATGGGTTTACCCAACAGGATGTCGGCTTCCGGAATCTGCTGAATAACGTGCATTAAAAACGGCAGGTGAAAACTCATCAGGCGGTGGGTGCCGGCGCGGTTCATGATATAACGCAACATGCCGACTGATGGCAGCGATTTCGCGACAATCCGGTATTGGTAATGAGGCTGAATGGCGCTCAGCAGATGGTCGATATTGCGATCCAGCCGTTGTTTATCAACCAGCAGGGTTGGCCGTGCTATACCGGCGTGCTGCAGGGCGTCAGTTAATTGCCGGAAGTAAAGATCGTTCATGGAAGTATCCGCGATATTCATGACGTTATCAGTATTATCATTGTTATGTTGTACGTTTGTACCATAAAGTTCTTGTGGCTGTCACCGTCAGTGCCGGGTTTGCGGTCAATTTCCCTGTTATCTGTAAGGGCTGCGCGGTAAACTAGCGGCTTCGTAGTGACTATGAGGAACAGACGTTGAGTTCTGTCGACCCGCAGAGGCGAGTGTTATCCGGAATGCGACCAACGGGTCGTCTTCACCTGGGCCATTATCATGGTGTGTTAAAAAACTGGGTGAAATTACAACACGAATACGATTGCTTTTTTTTCGCTGCCGACTGGCACGCGCTGACCAGCAATTATGAGCGCAGTGGTGATATAGCCAATTCCACCTGGGATATGCTGATCGACTGGCTGGCGGCGGGCATTAATCCTGGCTCTGCCACCCTGTTTATCCAGAGTCGCATTCCTGAGCTGGCTGAGCTTAATCTGTTGTTGTCGATGGTAACTCCTCAGACCTGGCTGGAGCGTGTCCCCAGTTTTAAGGATCAGCAGGAACGTCTGAGCGATAAAGAACAAAGCACCCTGGGATTTCTGGGGTATCCGCTGTTGCAGAGTGCCGATATCCTGGCCTTTCGCGCTGGGTTAGTGCCGGTGGGGGCTGATCAGGTAGCGCATATCGAGCTGGCGCGCGAAATTTCACGGCGTTTTAATCATCTTTATGGTCGTGAGGCCGGTTTCGAGACCAATGCGCAGCTGGCGATCAAAAAGCTGAATAAAAAAGTGGCGGGACTGTATACCCAGTTACGCAGCGCCTATCTTTCTCAGGGTGATGCCGAAGCCCTGGCAACCGCGCAGGCACTGGTAAAAGAACAGAGCAGCCTGACGCTGGCGGATACCGAGCGTTTATTGGGCTATCTCGAAGGAACCGGTAAAACCATTCTGCCGGAGCCGCAGGTGTTACTGGCCGATGCATCACGCTTGCCGGGGCTGGATGGCCACAAGATGTCGAAGTCGAACGGCAACCTGATTCCGCTGCGGGCGGAGCCGGATGAAGTCAGTAAAAAAGTGCGTACTATGCCAACCGATCCGGCGCGGATTCGGCTGAGTGATCCGGGGGATCCGGATAAATGCCCGGTGTGGCAGTTTCACCTGACCTATTCCGATGAAGCAACCCGTGAGCGGGTGCAGACTCAGTGTCGTTCTGCCGGCTGGGGTTGCCTGGAATGTAAACAACCGGTGATCGATGCGATTATTGCCGAGCAGGAGCCGATTCGGGAGCGTGCACGTCAATACGAAGGGAATCGTGATCTGCTGCGCAGTATTGTGGTGGAAGGTACGGAAAAAGCCCGGGACGAAGTGCGCGACACGCTGGAAGAAGTACGGGAAGCCGTAGGGCTGGATTATTTGTGACACAACAACCAACCGCAGAGCCGTCCGGAGCATCGGAAGCCGGCATCGATGAGACCCGGCCCGGTCAGCAGGAAATGCCGTTTGCACTGGTGCAGGGGCAGCCGCTGACTCAGCTGCCGCTCGATCTGTATATTCCGCCGGATGCACTGGAAGTGATTCTGGAGCAGTTCGAAGGACCACTGGATCTGCTGTTGTATCTGATTCGTAAGCAGAATCTCGATATTCTCGAAATTAACGTATCAGATATTGTCGACCAGTATCTGGAATACATCGATATGATGAAAGCCATGCAGCTGGAAGTGGCCGGTGAATATCTGGTGATGGCTGCTATGCTGGCGGAAATCAAAAGCCGCATGTTGCTGCCGCGAAATAAAGAAAGCGGAGACGAGGAAGAAGAGGATCCGCGCGCGGAACTGATTCGTCGTTTGCAGGAATATGAGCGCTTTAAAAGTGCCGCGGAAAATCTGGATGAATTACCACGTCTGGAGCGTGATACCTGGTTGGCGGATGTGGATGCGCCGGAACGTATTCAGGAGCGTATCCATCCGGAAGTGGATATGAAGGAGCTGATGCTGGCTTTTGCCGCGGTTGTGCGACGCACCGAGCGGTTTGAGCATCATGAAATTCAGCGCGAGCAATTATCGACCCGCGAGCGCATGACCCAGGTGCTTGATCAGCTTAAAGGTGGCAGTTTCACTACCTTTAAATCGCTGTTTGATCCGCAGGAAGGTAAACTGGGGGTAGTGGTCACGTTTCTGGCCATACTTGAGCTGGTGAAAGAGTCCTTGATTGATATTGTGCAGCAGGATACTTTCGGCGCCATTCATGTAAAAACCCGGGAAGCCATCAGTCCTCATCGCCAGGCGCGGGATGAGTCAGCGGATGAATAACCTGCGGATGAATAAATAACGCCGCTGTCGTTGTTTATACCAGCCGTGATAATTAAGACCGTCGTGAGACACTCTTTATGGAACGACCGCCGTTAAAAAATATTCTCGAAGCTGCCCTGATGGCCGCTGGCAGCCCGTTGTCACTGGAGCGCATGCAGAGTCTGTTTGACGACCATGAACAGCCGAAAAGCACCGAGCTCAGGCAGGCGCTGACCGAAATTAAGCAGGATTTGCTTGGTCGCGGAATTGAGCTGATCGAAGTCGCCAGTGGCTATCGTTTGCAGGTGCGCACGCAAGTGGCGCCCTGGGTGGCACGCCTGTGGGAAGAGAAACCCCAGCGTTACTCCCGCGCTCTGCTGGAAACCCTGTCCCTGATTGCTTACCGGCAACCCATCACTCGTGGTGATATTGAAGATGTCCGGGGTGTGGTGGTCAGTTCGCAAATGATGAAAACCCTGATCGAACGGGATTGGGTGCGGATTGTTGGTTATCGTGATGTGCCGGGGCGTCCGGCGATGTACGCCACCACCAAAGAATTCCTCGATTATTTTGGTCTGCAAAGTCTGGAAGATCTGCCCAGTCTGGCGGAAATCCGTGAGCTGGATGATGCTAACCGCAAGCTGGAGCTGGGTGAAGACGCTCAGGCACGTCAGGAAACACCAAAAGAATACGACTTCAGCAGTGAAGAAGAAGTGGAGCAGCGCGGTGCCAGTGTACTGGATGCCACCGAAGACGACCTGGCCAAAGCCGCAGCGCTGGTGGAGCGGGTGGAAGCTAATGTGTTTGCTCGTCCGGAGGACGAACAGGATGGCGCAGAGACACCGCAGGATCTGGGTGACCTGTTAAAACGTCTGGAAGACGCTGAGCAGGGTCGTGAGCCGCCCGTGCAGGATGCTGCTGAAGGCGACGGTGTTAGCGGTCATGCGGTTGTTGCTCAAGACACTGTTGTTATCGATGAGACTGTTGTTACCGATGAGACTGTTGTTACCGATGAGACCGCTGTTACAGAGCCGGTGGCGGCACTCGGTGCGCCGGAGTCTGGTGCAGCTAGTGTCACAGAACAGATGGCGGTGACTGACCTCGATCAGGAGCGCAATCATCAGGATGCGCCAAAAACACTGGAGGATGCTCAGCGGGCCAGGCTGCTGGCCGAACAGCAGGCTATTAAGGACCGAATTCTGGCGGAGATCGCCGCCGAACAGGCAACCGCAGGCAACGAGGGTGAAAGCCTTGGGGCAGAGCCGGAAGCCGTTGATCATGTCCCGGATGATGACCCGCTTGGCATGCCGCCTACTGCGGAGCAGGATGCTGATGAGCAGGAAAGGCTGGAGCAGGAGCGGTTGGAAGCCGAAGCACTCGCTGAAGAGTTATTGATTCAGCAGGAAATTGAAGCAGAAAAAGCCCTGCTGGCAGAGCAGCAGGAAGAGCAACCAGATGATGACGATGATACGTCACCGTCCGGGCCCAGTTTATTTGGCTGATGTGCTACAGCACCTCAGCAACAAGCGAATGTTAACTAAGTGAATTTATGAAAGAACGAGTACAGAAATTATTGGCCCTGGCGGGTGTGGCATCCCGTCGAGAAGCGGAACGTATGATTGCGGAAGGGCAGGTTACTGTGAACGGTGAAACCGCAAAGCTGGGTGATCGTGCACACCGCCTGGATGATGTGCGGGTGAATGGCCGGCCGGTTAAGCTGGATGAAGCGGGTCGTACCCGGCGGGTGCTGGCGTATAACAAACCGGTGGGTGAGGTGTGCTCCCGTAATGATCCGGATGGCCGGCCGACGGTGTTTGATCACTTGCCGAAAACCAAAAATGAGCGCTGGATTAACGTTGGCCGACTGGATATTAACACCAGTGGTTTGTTGCTGTTTACCACCGATGGTGATCTGGCCAATAAGCTGATGCATCCATCGTCGGAAATCGATCGTGAATATGCCGTCCGGGTGCGTGGTGAGGTTGATGACGCCATGATCGAACGGCTGAAGCAGGGGGTTATGCTGGAAGATGGGCTGGCACGTTTTACCGATGTGCAGTTTTTTGATGGCGAAGGTCAGAATAAGTGGTATCACGTTGTTGTGATGGAAGGCCGTAACCGCGAGGTTCGCCGTTTATGGGAAAGTCAGGGGATTGAGGTCAGCCGTCTGAAGCGGGTGCGTTATGGCTGTATCTTTATGCCGGCCAATATTCCGGTAGGTACCTGGGTTGAATTAAAACAACGTGAAGTCAATGATCTGGCTGATCTGGTGGGGCTGGAGCGTAAGCGTACCAAGCGTCTTATCGGTAAAGAAAAAGAGCAGTTTGTACGTCAGCAGAAGCGCCAGAAAGTAAGGCAGTCAGCCGAGAAGCGCAAAAAGCACTGAGTCTGATAGCTTTTACTTCCGACACGAAAAAGCCCGACCAGAAATGTTTCTGCTCGGGCTTTTATCTTTTGTCTGAGTTAAATCGTTAAACGATTAATCAGAAGCTCTGGCGCAGGCTAACCATAAAGGCTTGCACTTTACCGTCATCGCCGTAGTCGGCTTCTTCAAACTCGAAGCCAGCCAGGCGGTTGCCGCTCAGTTGATAGTACGCACTGCCGAAGATGTTGCCATCCAGCTGCAGGTTAGCTTTGTTGTCGTCTTCACCCACGCCGTAACCCAGGTTAACGGTCAGCTTTTCGCTGGCTTTATATGCGGCTGCAACGGTGGTTGAGGTTTTGCCATCGTCGTCACCGGTATCACGATCCGCTACGCGGTATGCCAGGCCGAGCTCCAGTTGTTCTGTTGCCTGGAATTTACCGCCTAAGCTGTAGATCATTGGCGCTGCAACATCGATGTTTGCATCTTTAGCTGCACGGCTTTCTTTAACGAGAGATTTAATGCCAACTGCGTTCAGCGTCAGGCTGCCGAAGGTTGCTGCGCCACCGACGGTTACAGCTGTAATGCCACTGTCGTTCAGTAATTGCTTGCTGCCACCCTGAGTCAATGGTTCGCCATTAACCAGAACCGGGTTGCCGCCAGCTGTTACTGGTTTTGCGCCTACTGTAGTTTCTCGGCCATCTTCTGCAATATGCAGTGCAACGGTTGCAGTGAATGGGCTGTTGGAGAAGCCGCCACCGCCAAAGGTGTAGTTAATGGTGCTGTCGTTACGGTAGCCGTAACCGACGGAGCCTGGCATGACTTCAGTGATGTAGAAGTAAGTGCCCATGCCCTTAACTTCGCCACGGTGTGTGTTCCAGGCGCTGTATTCAAAGAAAGGTGACCACTGTGCGCCTACTTTGATGCTGTGCTCGCCGTTAGACAGGCCAAACCAGCCTAAGCGGGTGCGTGCAAACTGACCGCCGTCATCCAGCACATTGATACGTGCTTCGACGCGGTAGCTACCGGTCCAGCCATCGCCCAGGTCCTCTTCACCTTTGACACCCAGACGAGACTGAACGCCGTTGGTTAACGCAAATTCACGGTCGTCGCTGTTGCCGTTGGCGGCGTTAGCCGGATCATCGGAGCCACCGCCCGCAAACACATGAGGGGCCTGATCCTGTGGAGAATTCAGACTCGAGGAGTAGGTTTCCAGGCCAATATCAACGAAACCATAAAAGTTTACGCTGGGTGCAGCGACAGCAGTTGAGGATAAGGCGACTGTTGCCACGGCAATGGCCAGTGGAGTTTTGTAAGACATATGTTCATACCTTCTTTTAATTCTTGTCGTGTCTCTCCAGACGAAGACGTTCCGCGAGGAGAAATCACGAAATCCACGCAACCTTACCCAATTTTGACTAAATGGCCAGTTCAATTTTGGTCTGATCTGACACACTGATTTGCAGCTGTTTAATTTCTGTTCAGACGTGATATGACCCTGATAAGGAAATTCGCGACGAATTGGTGTTATTATCTGAACAAATCCCGTAAATCACTGATATTTAAAGCTAAAAATATAAAAAATAAGCGGTTTTAAACGCTGTGATTCATGCTTTTCTGGGTATCTTGCGGAATTTTGCTGGAGCGTGATTGGCCTGACTTGACCGACTGGAAAGTCAGGTGTTTTTTGAACAATGATTGATTGTGGTCAGGAATTTGATTGAATTATCAATGAATCTGTGCGGGACGGGCGCTGAACGACGGTTTACACATATTGACAGGCCCTGTAGAGTACGCGCTCAATTTATTCACGTGGCCTGTCGTGGGGGCCACCACTGGTAAGGAACTGCTATGCCTGTTATTACCCTTCCTGATGGTTCGAAGCGCGCATTCGACCAAGCTGTAACCCTGATGCAAGTTGCTGAAGATATTGGCCCTGGTTTAGCCAAAGCGACGGTGTGTGGTCGCATTAATGGTGAGCTGGTTGATGCTTGTGAACTGATTACTGACGATGCGGATATCACGCTGATCACCGGACGCGATCAGGAAGGCCTGGAAGTGATTCGTCACTCGTTTGCTCACCTGGTTGGTCATGCCGTTAAACAACTGTATCCACACGCTAAAATGGCGATTGGTCCGGTGATTGACGATGGCTTCTATTACGACATTGATTTCGAGCGTCCATTTACGCCGGAAGATGTTGCTGATATTGAAAAGCGCATCAAAGAGCTGATCAAAAAAGATTACGACGTGGTAAAAAAGATGACGCCAATTAAAGAAGCGCGTCGTCTGTTTGTTGATCGTCAGGAAGATTACAAAGTCGAGCTGATCGATAATCTGATTGAGCTGGGAGAGACGGAAGTAGGTCTTTACCACCATGAAGAATATGTCGATATGTGTCGTGGTCCACACGTACCGAACACCCGGGTAATGCGGGTATTTAAGCTGATGCGTGTGTCCGGTGCTTACTGGCGCGGTGACGCGAATAATCAGCAGCTGCAGCGGATTTATGGTACCGCCTGGAATGATAAAAAAGAGCAGAAAGCGTATCTGACCCGGCTGGAAGAAGCGGAAAAACGCGACCACCGTAAGCTGGCCAAACAACTGGATCTGTTCCATTTACAGGAAGAAGCACCGGGTATGGTGTTCTGGCATCCGAATGGCTGGACCATGTATCAGGTACTTGAGCAGTATATGCGCAAGGTACAGAACGATGCCGGTTATAAAGAAATTAAAACGCCGCAGGTCGTTGACCGCACTCTGTGGGAAAAGTCCGGCCACTGGGATCATTACGCCGATCATATGTTTACCACTGAGTCTGAAAAGCGGACCTATGCGGTAAAACCGATGAACTGTCCGGGCCATATCCAGGTATTTAACCAGGGGCTGAAGAGTTATCGCGATCTGCCGTTACGTCTGGCCGAATTTGGCTGCTGTCACCGTAACGAACCATCCGGTGCATTGCACGGCATTATGCGGGTGCGTGGTTTTACCCAGGATGATGCGCATATTTTTGTGGCAGAGAATCAGATCCGCCAGGAAGCCTCTGACTTTATTAAGCTGACGCTGGATGTGTATAAAGACTTTGGCTTCGATAATGTTGAAATGAAGCTGTCGACCCGCCCGGAAGGACGGATCGGTGATGACGAACAGTGGGATCTGGCTGAAGCCGCACTGGAAGATGCGCTGAATAATGCCGGTCTGGATTGGGAGTTGCAGCCGGGTGAAGGTGCCTTTTATGGCCCTAAAATTGAATTCTCATTGCGTGATTGCCTGAATCGGGTGTGGCAGTGTGGTACCCTGCAGCTCGACTTTATGTTGCCGGGCCGATTGGGGGCTCAGTTTGTCGATGAAGATGGCGAGCGCAAAACCCCGGTCATGTTACACCGTGCGATTCTGGGTTCCTTCGAACGTTTCGTCGGGATTCTGATTGAGCACTATGCCGGTGCGATGCCGCCATGGCTGGCGCCGAGTCAGGTGTCGGTACTGAATATTACCGACAATCAGAGCGAATACTGCGAAAAATTGGCCCAAAGCCTGAAATCACGTGGTTATCGTGCCACTGCGGACTTGAGAAACGAGAAGATCGGCTTTAAAATCCGCGAGCACACTTTGCACAAGGTACCTTACCTGTTGGTGGTAGGGGATAAAGAAGTAGAAGCAAACACCGTTGCTGTTCGTACTCGTAAAGGTGAAGACCTGGGAGTCATGAGTGTCGATGCCTTTATTGAGTTGTTAGAAGGCGCCATAGCACAGCGCGGTCGGTTTGGAATGGAGAGCTGAGTTATCAGACGCGACAACAGAAGAGGCCGCCCAGAACCACGCGCGGCTATTAACGATAACATTCGCGCTACAGAAGTGCGTTTGATCGCGGCCGACGGCGGCCAGGTGGGTATTGTCAGTATCGGTGACGCTCTGGAGGCGGCCGCTGAGGCTGAACTGGATCTGGTACAGATCTCAGACGGTGACCCGATTGTCTGCAAAATCATGGACTACGGCAAAAAGCTGTATGAAGAGAAAAAGCAGAAAGCCGAAGCAAAGAAAAAGCAACATCAGGTGCAGATTAAGGAAATCAAATTCCGTCCCGGCACTGAAGAAGGTGATTACCAGATTAAACTGCGTAACTTAACGCGCTTTTTGTCTGAGGGTAACAAAGCGAAAGTATCCATTCGCTTCCGTGGCCGTGAAATGGCCCACCAAAATATTGGTATGGAGCTGATGAAGCGCGTCGAAGCTGATCTGGAAGAGTTAGGTACCGTTGAGCAACGGCCTAAGTTGGAAGGTCGCCAGATGGTTATGGTCATCGCTCCCATTAAAAAGAAGTAGTCTGGTTTTCAAAGACCGATAAACCCCGGCCGGTTGGCCGGGGTTTATACGTTCTGCCAGGCACAGCAGCGAGTCGGATGCCTAATCTGACTGGTTGTTAATGCGGCAGGTGCTTTAAGCCCTGCGGACATGGCAGGTGTTAGCACAGGGTCTTAGTTTCTGTGCGCACCATAACTTTGGAGTTGAAAAAATGCCTAAGATCAAAACTAAGAGCGGCGCTGCGAAGCGCTTCAAAAAGACTGCGAACGGCTTTAAACACCGTCAGGCTCACCGTAGCCACATCCTGACCAAAAAGAGCACTAAGCGTAAGCGTCACTTACGTCCAATGCTGCAACTGCACGCGGCCGACAAAAAGTTGGTTGTACGCATGTTACCTAACCTTTAATCGGTCTGTCAGGAGATAAATTATGGCTCGTGTAAAACGTGGTGTGATCGCTCGTCGTCGTCACAAAAAAATTCTGAAGCAGGCTAAAGGTTACTACGGTGCTCGTAGCCGTGTATTCCGCGTCGCTAAGCAAGCGGTTATCAAAGCTGGTCAATACGCTTACCGTGACCGTCGTCAGCGCAAGCGTCAGTTCCGTCAGCTGTGGATTGCTCGTATCAATGCGGGTGCACGTCAGAATGGTCTGTCTTACAGCAAGTTCATCAACGGTCTGAAAAAAGCCGCTGTTGAAATTGACCGTAAGGTACTGGCTGACCTGGCTGTTAACGAAAAAGCAGCGTTTGCCGCTCTGGTAGAAAAAGCCAAAGGCAGCCTGTAATTTCACCGGTAACCTGTTACCGGAACATAACCTCGGTTGACGAATTCGTTGATTGAGGCACGAAATAGGGGAGTGGCTGCCATTCCCCTATTTTTTTGTCATTTTTTTGTCGCAACAATTATTGTTGAAACCAAGCAACGTGGAAACCAAAATGGAAAACCTCGAAGCCCTGACAAAACAAGCCCTGACCGCTGTCGAACAGGCGCAGGATGTTGCTGCCCTGGATCAGGTACGGGTTCAGTTTCTGGGTAAAAAAGGGGAAATCACTTCCCTGATGAAAAACCTGGGTAATGTCGCACCGGAAGATCGCCCGAAAATTGGTGCGGTGATTAACGAAGCCAAAACTCAGGTACAAAATGCCATTAATGGCCGCAAAGAAGCGCTGGAAAATGCTGCGCTGAACGCCAAGCTGGCGAGTGAAACCATTGACATCACTCTGCCGGGACGTGCGGCGCAAACCGGTGGTTTACACCCGGTGACGCGCACGCTGGAGCGTATTGAAAGTTTCTTTGCCGGTGCTGGTTTCCAGGTCGCTGAAGGACCGGAAGTGGAAGACGATTTCCACAATTTTGAAGCGCTGAATATTCCCTCGCATCATCCGGCGCGTGCGATGCACGATACGTTTTACTTTGATGCCCACACGCTGCTTCGTACTCATACCTCGCCAGTACAGGTACGGACCATGGAGGCTCAGCAGCCGCCGATCCGTATTATTTGCCCGGGTCGGGTGTATCGTTGTGATTATGACCAGACACATTCGCCCATGTTTCACCAGGTGGAAGGTCTGCTGGTCGATAAAGACATCAGCTTTGCTGATTTAAAAGGTACGCTGGAGCAATTTATGGCGGCCTTCTTTGAGCGCGATGTAAAAGTGCGTTTGCGTCCGTCTTATTTCCCGTTCACTGAGCCATCCGCAGAAATTGACATTGAGTGGATTGTGGAGACGCCGGAAGGTACCAAGCACGGCTGGCTGGAGATTGGTGGCTGCGGCATGGTACATCCAAAAGTATTTGAAGCCGTTGGCATCGACCCTGAACAATACAGCGGTTTTGCTTTCGGTATGGGTGTTGAGCGTATGGCGATGTTGCGTTACGGCGTAAACGATCTGCGTTTATTCTTCGAAAATGATCTGCGCTTCCTGCAGCAGTTCAATTAATCCGGAATCAGGAGAACACTCAAATGAAATTCAGCGAACAGTGGTTACGCGAATGGGTGCAGCCAGCCGATTCTGAAGGCGCCTGGGACACTCAGAAATTGTGTGATCAGGTCACTCTGGCGGGCCTCGAAGTTGACGGCATTGAAGCCGTTGCCGGTGAATTTTCCGGCGTTGTGGTTGGTCAGGTTACTCAGCGCGAACAACATCCGGACGCCGATAAATTAAGCCTGTGTCAGGTGAGCGACGGTAACGAAACCTTTCAGATCGTGTGTGGTGCACCGAACGTGCGTGAAGGTCTGAAAATACCGTTTGCCAAAATTGGTGCCGTGTTACCAACAGAAGACGGTAAAGGTTTCAAAATCAAAAAAGCCAAGCTGCGTGGCGTGGAATCATTCGGCATGTTGTGTGCCGAAAAAGAACTGGGCTTATCTGATGCCAATGACGGTCTGATGGAGTTACCGGATTCTGCCCCTGTGGGTGAGGATTTCCGCGACTACTTAGGCCTGGATGACAAAATCATCGAGGTCGACCTGACGCCAAACCGTGCGGATTGCTTAAGCATTGCCGGTCTGGCGCGGGAAGTGGGTGTATTAAGCAAGTCTGACGTTCAGGGTCCGCAGGTTGAGGCGGTTGCGCCAGTTATCGATGATAAAGCGTCTATTGAGGTTCTTGCCGCTGAAGGTTGTCCGCGTTACTTAGGTCGCATCGTTAAGGGTGTGAAGGTTAACGCAGAAACGCCACTGTGGATGGTCGAGAGGCTGCGCCGCAGCGGTATTCGTTCCATCGATCCGGTGGTTGATATCACCAATTACATCCTGCTGGAACAAGGTCAGCCAATGCATGCCTTCGATCTGGCGAAGATCGACGGCGGTATCCGTGTGCGCATGGCTGAGCAGGGGGAAAAACTGACCCTGCTGGATGGTCAGGAAGTGGAACTGAAAGACAACACTCTGGTGATTGCTGACCACAGCAAGGCGCTGGCCATTGCCGGTATTATGGGTGGTGAGCACTCCGGTGTGAACGGTGATACTCAGGATCTGTTGTTAGAAGCGGCGTTCTTTAATCCGATTACCATTGCCGGTCGGGCCCGTTCTTACGGTTTGCACACCGATTCCTCACACCGTTTTGAGCGTGGTGTGGATTATGAACTGGCGCGTAAAGCAATGGAGCGTGCTACGGCATTGGTGGTTGACATCTGTGGTGGTCAGCCGGGTCCGATCGTTGAAGTATTAAGTGAGCAGGACCTGCCTGTGGCGGCTGATATCACGCTGCGCAATCGCCGTGTTAAACAGGTGCTGGGGCTGGAAATGGCTCAGGACGAAGTCACTGAAATCCTGACGCGCCTGGGGATGGATGTCACCGTCAGCGGTTCAGGCGACGACGTAAGCTGGACTGCAAAAGCGCCAAGCTATCGTTTTGATATGGCGATTGAAGCTGACCTGATCGAAGAATTGGCCCGTATTTATGGCTACAACCGGTTGCCGGTTCGTACGCCAAAAGCGCTTACGCCGCTGGCGACAGCGCCGGAAGCTAAAATGGGAATTAAAGACCTGCGCCGTCAGCTGATTGCCCGCGGTTATCAGGAAGCGATTACTTACAGCTTCGTTGATCCTAAGATGCAAAAAGCCATGGATCCGGAAGTAGAAGGTCTGGCGCTGCTGAATCCGATTTCTACCGAAATGTCGGTGATGCGTACCAATTTATGGGCCGGTCTGATCGGCGCGGTTTCTCATAACCTCAAGCGTCAGCAGCCTCGTGTTCGTTTGTTTGAAACCGGTCTGCGTTTTGTGCCGACAGAGGTTGATGGCAAGCGTGAATTAATACAGACACCAACGCTGGCGCTGGCAGTGTGTGGCAGCCGTATGCCACAGTCCTGGAGTGCTCAGGATGAGGCGGTGGATTTCTTTGATGTTAAAGGTGATGTCGAAAGTCTGTTAGCCCGCACCGGTGAAGCGGATACTTACAAATTTGTTGTGGCCCAGCACCCGGCTCTGCATCCCGGGCAAACGGCGCGTATCGAGAAAAACGGTAAAGCTGTTGGCTGGATTGGTGCGATTCACCCAAGTCTGCAAAAGCAGGTAGGTGTGAAACAAACCGTGTATTTGGTTGAACTGGATCAGCAGGCTATTCAGCAAATGGCCGTGCCGGCGTTTGGTGAATTGTCGAAGTTCCCGGAAATGCGCCGTGACCTGGCTCTGGTGGTTAACCAGGAGCAGCCGGTAGAAGCTGTGTTTGAGGCGATTCGCGCCAATGCTGGCGAATACCTGACAAACCTCAACCTGTTTGACGTTTATGTCGGCAAAGGCATTGATCCTGATAGAAAAAGTCTGGCTTTGGGCTTGACCTGGCAGCATCCTTCACGCACTCTAACTGATGAAGAAGTGAACGATTCGGTGAATGCCGTACTCGCTCACCTTGAACAAAGTTTGGGAGCAACGCTAAGGGGTTAGCATGACCGCTCTGACCAAAGCAGAATTAGCCGAAAAGCTGTTTGACGATCTTGGTCTGAATAAGCGCGAAGCCAAAGATATGGTGGATCTCTTTTTTGATGAGATCCGCTGTAGCTTGAGCCGTAACGAACAGGTGAAGTTGTCAGGTTTTGGCAACTTCGATCTGCGTGATAAAAGCCAACGACCGGGCCGTAATCCAAAAACCGGAGAAGAAATTCCGATTTCCGCACGGCGGGTCGTGACTTTTAAACCGGGACAAAAGCTCAAAATCCGGGTGGAAGCGTATGCTGGAACCCAGCCACAATAATGAGCTGCCGCCAATTCCGGCCAAACGTTACTTCACCATTGGTGAAGTCAGCGATCTGTGTGATGTAAAACCACACGTCCTGCGCTATTGGGAGCAGGAATTTCCTCAACTCAGCCCGGTTAAACGCCGCGGCAACCGACGCTATTATCAGCGTCAGGATGTTATTCTCGTTCGTGAAATCCGTGCTTTATTGTACGAAAGTGGTTACACCATTGGTGGCGCGCGTCAGCGCTTAACCGAAGAAGGTGATGCCGGCGCGGTAGCGATGGATAAAGCACTGATCAAAAATATGATTGCTGAACTGAAGCAGCTGGAAGAATTGCTGCGCCCGGAATAACGCCCGTTACCTTTATAAAACTCTTCACATTTCAGAGACTTAAGTTATAATTCGGGACGTCTGAAGTTCTTCAGATCCTGTGTCGGGATGTAGCGCAGCCTGGTAGCGCACCTGTATGGGGTGCAGGTGGTCGGAGGTTCAAATCCTCTCATCCCGACCAATTTTCCCCTTATATATCAACGAGTTAGAAAATCTATAAATTTCGGCAAGTCCCTTTGCCTAATATTCCACCTAATATCCAGTTAGGTTTAGCGGCTGTCATAGCCATAGTTACTCAATAATTTGATCAAATTTTCATCACTTAGTGATGTCAAAGTTGCTTTAATATGAAATAGCTGTTCTATCTCGTACTGACGTTCACCTTCACGCTGATCGTAAGTTGCAGAGTCTCTTATCTCGAGTATCAACTTATTAAGAAAATTAGCTGCGATAGTGATTAATTCTTCATTCATGAAATATTCCTTCAATAAATAGTAGTTTTTAGGCACAAGAAAACACCGCCGAATCTAATAAAGGGATCAGCGAACTTGTGACTGTTCGTATTAA
This sequence comes from Bacterioplanoides pacificum, assembly GCF_042648445.1. Classification (NCBI taxonomy): domain Bacteria; kingdom Pseudomonadati; phylum Pseudomonadota; class Gammaproteobacteria; order Oceanospirillales; family Oceanospirillaceae; genus Bacterioplanoides; species Bacterioplanoides pacificum. The sequence continues at coordinate 198,516 of NZ_JBHRYB010000013.1, read as the reverse complement.
TTAAGTTTCGATAGGTGGCCGAATTGGCCTTTTGAAAAGATTGGGTTATTTAAATAGCTGTGATTCCTCCTTTAGATATTGAAAGCTAAGAATTAGATAGCAAAATTAGTTGGTAGCGTTTGATAGTTGTTGCGGAAATCAAAAGCGCCAAAAAAGCCGAAGAACGCAGCAATAACTTCAATGCTGAGTTGAAACTTAGTTGGAAAGTTTCAAGTGGTGCCAGAGTTGGCTGATGGTGGTGGGAGCTAAGTTGCTTTGCGCTACTTTCCTCATTTATTATTGATAATGTACACAATAAAGAGTGGTTGTCAATATGTATTTTCTTTTGTTTGTATTATCGGGTTGCTTTTATGATCTCAGGCTTCCGGTCATAAACAGCGAGCATTTTCTTTGACCTATGACCACTGGCTTTGGTGGCATGATCTGTAACCCCTTTGGCTTTGATGTCGTGGAAAGTGAACGATTCTTTCAGTTTTATTATCTGACCATCGATTTCTAACCCTTCAGTCATGGCCTTATCCCAGGCACTGTTAAATCCTGATTCCGAGATATTTGTACCCGCCTTATTTTTGAAAATTAGGTCTAAGCCGACTACTAGGCGGGTGTATGCGTACAGCGGGTGCTTGTATTGATGGAATGGCTTCCATGCTGGTTTTCTCCTTCCTGCCATGAGCCGGGCCTTTTTGGGCTTTTCGGCAACCGTGGTAGGATTGGCGGTTAGTTTCTTTAACAAGTGGATGCTGCAACATCAACATCTAAATATTACGAACAATGCGTAATATTTATAAATTAAATGTGATTATCAAATGGATTCTATCGATAGAATTAAGCTACTTGTTAAGTTGGAAGGCTTAACCAGAAAGGAATTGGCCGAAAAGACGGGAGTTAAGACGGACAGATGGAGAAATGTCCTCAACCGACAAGCAAAGCTATACCAAGAGGATATCGAAGCACTGCAAAGAATTTTTCCTGAATATGCGGTGTGGATTTCGACTGGCCTAGAGTTTCCTGATGGTGGGCAAATTAGTCCATTAACCAAAAAGGCACACGAAGTCTCAAAGACAGCCCCGAAGGCTGGTTGATTGCACAAAGAGTGGCAAGGTGTTGGAAGCTCCGATAGCCGCTCTGTAGGATTCCATGAGCAAGGATGCAGAGAATGAAAACACGCTTATTAGCACTTTCTAAATTATACCTTCCTTTTATATTGATAATTTTATCCTTTTGCTCGGGTTGTATACCTGATGCCCCTGAGAATCATGAAATTGCTGCTTATCGGCTTGAGCAAGAAACTGGCCTATCAACATTAATTGATCAGTTAGGCTTTTGTGAGTTGGTTTTAAATAAGCACTTGTCTTTTATGAAGAAAAAAAAGGTTAATGGCGATATTCAGGAAGAGTATATAGAAGGGCTAATTCAGATAAAAAGAATGAAGAGGAATATAATGGAAACATCTTCATTTGTTAAGAAAACATCAAATTTAAATAGATTAGTAATATATCCTGCAGAAACCATTGATGGTGCGAAACAACAGGTTACCTGTGGTGAGTTATTGGAAGGGTATTAAGTTAAAAGGAATATTTTATGTCGTTTTTTGACCCGAATGTTATACGGTATTACATACCTATGGAGCCGACTGGCAATCTTGAAAAAGAATCTGCATTTGCTGGCTTTACAAGGAATTTGATTGATAAAACTCTATTGCTAGAGTTTATTGCTAAATCTCCATTTCATGTTAAAGAATTTTCCCAGCCGACTATTACTAGTTTGAAAGTTAGGAGGACACTGGGAAGTTACGGAATAGTAATGCTTGATTCTAAATTTGTGAGGGAGTTTGCGAAGAATGATCCAGGTTTTTTTAAGGTATTTTTAAGCACGGAGACCACATATGACGCTGTGACATCAATTACCGAAAATCTTAACGAGCATTGTATTCATTTCAGTACTAAAGTTGATGGTAGGAGTTCAATATTTCTAGGTGATGTAAGCCTTAGGCGATATAGGAGAGAAATTAAAAAATCAATAGAGAAAAACTTCAAGGGTAAGGATCTATATTGGTATCGCTATATATCATCCAAAAAACCAAGGTCTTTAGGTCGTAATATTAGATATGAGCATTTTCAACATTTAACGACTTCTTCTAATCAATATTTACTCAATTTTTCTAAAGTTAAAATGGAAAGGTTGAATGATTTAAAGCCAATGCTCTCAAATAGGGCTGTTGAAAAAAACATAATGTCCTCTTACTTTTCTGTTTTAGATTTAACTAAGAACTTAAGCTTAGATTCATCGAAGAACGATGTCCATCTCATTGCGCCGAGTATTTACGCACTTTTTTATCAAGATAGAAATTTTATTAGGAATATTTCAAAGTCTGATAATTCTAGGATTGGAGATGTAGTAAAAAAGACGTTGATCAGGTTTGAATCCTACCTAGGTACGATGAATGGAGTGAAAAATGTGGAGGAGTTTTTTTCTAATGAAACACTGAATAATATTAGAAGCATCAGGAGGGATGAGATAGCAAGCTTAACTGCTTTAAGTAGTATTATATGTTCTGAAGACTCTTGTCCTTCAGTTCGTTTACCTAATGGCGTGAATTTGTGCCACCATATGCTTTCTGAATTAGAAAATACTGTTAATAATGGTAGAAATCAGAAAGATATAAAGATCAATAGAATATATACGAAATATATATCTCATAATAATCGAGTGATTCCAGAGGCTATTGCTCGGGAAGTTATATCGAAATCAAATAAGATTTTATTTGTATCGGATCAACCGCTGGAATTAATGAGTGTTGATGGTAAATTTCCATTACTTATAAAACATGAAACCTCTAGGATACCTAGTACTCCAGGGAATGCCTTAAGCAGTGTGATAACTAATAGTAATCCTTTGCTATTAAATAAATCAGATTTATCAAAGATTTTAATAATAAGGTCTTTCTCTCCTGAAGATCCGATTAAAAATCTAGTGGAAATTTCAATCGACCAATTTCTCAACGGTCAGGAAAGAGCTGTTGATATAAAAATAGTGGACGTGACTACGAAGGCGGAAGTTGTTGAAGCTCTTAATAACTTCCAGGGAAACATTGTGATTTTTGATTGCCATGGTGATCATGGAGGGAAAAGTGATACTTCATGGTTATGCATCGGTAAAGAAAAAGTGTCATCCTGGTTTCTGTATCAGGAGGCAAGAATTCCCCCAATAGTTATATTGAGTGCGTGTAGTACGTTGCCTATTTCAGGAAGTCATGCCTCTGTTGCAAATGGTTTCGTTTCATCAGGAGCCATATCTGTTTTGTGCGCATCCGTTAAAATACCAGCAGTGGAAGCATCAATTTTAATGGGGCGTCTGGTTTATAGGATTGATTCCTATTTGAAAGGCTTGCTCGACTTCCATGAAACCCCAATTTCATGGAGATATTTCATCAATAATATGCTGAGGATGTCTTACTCAACTGATATTCTCACTGGGTTCTTAAGAAAGGAGTTAATCGATATAAACCAATACACTGCAATTCACGAGGATGCAAATTTGCAAATCAATGTGGATTATGAAGAGTGGTTTCAGGTATTGCTGAACAGGGTTGCGGAAGGATCTGGGCGTTCACTGAAAGCTGTTGAAAAAATCTACACAAGCGAACTAAGGTTCAATCATACGCTCTGTTACACTCAATTTGGTAGGCCTGAGATAATCAATATGGAGACTCATGATCCATTCCGAGCAACTAGGTTCCCAGGAGGCAAGTTGAGAGTTAGAGAGGCAGTCGAACTGAAGTTGAAGGATAGAATGGCCACTAGTTGAGTGTTTTTTTTTGCAAAATACGCCCTATATACAGTACTTATAAGATTTGTAAGTTATTGATTTTACTTGTTTTTGTATTTTACTGTATTAGGCGTATTGACGCTAAGTCATTGATTTTTATAATACTTTCACCCTGTGTGGGGTGCAGGTGGTCGGAGGTTCAAATCCTCTCATCCCGACCAACTTTCCCCCTCTCTCTGATATCAAATACTAAGTGTTTCAACATCACTGTGATTCCTTCGCCTGAGATCCTGGTGGGTGCCGTCTGGTCCGTCTTTTTGACTGCCGGAGGCGCCTGCCTCCGGGCTGTTGCGGTATGGATCAGCGATTTTCCAGGCGGTTAAAGTCGAGAATGCCGGCGTTCAGTGGATCTTCAGCATAAAAACGGCTGTGCAACTGGTCGGCATGTTTCCAGAAACTGTTGTCGGTGCGGCGTACGCCATAACGATCCATCAGTCGCTGGTAATCGTCTTCGTCTTCCATGGAGTGTAACGCGTCGACAAAGTCCGCTAACCGGAAGGCGGAAACGCGGTACAGCGCCCCCGGGTAGGAGCCTAATACACCGGGTACCAGGGTCAGGTAATCTTCTTCGATCAGGCGGTTATCCTCTTCATACAGCAGGCCGGTAATATTGGTATGGCCGCTATTACGGATCAGGGTAAACAGCTGTGGCTGGCCGAGATAGTTTTCCACCATCAGAGTAGACAACTCGGGCATCAGGTTGGCTGCAATACCACGTACCTGATTCAGTGGAGCCAGGGTTGCCAATAATTGAGGCTGGCTGTGTTGTTGCAGACTGAATTTCTGACTTAATACCGGTGTCAGCTTGTGTTTCAGTAAGTTGAATAATTCGGCTTTGGGGTGGTCGGTTTTATACTGAATATCCGGGTCACGAATAATGTATTTATCCTGATTGACCAGATACTCTTTCAGCTCGTCACTGGTATCGCGATACCAGTAGTTGGCCAGTTCCAGCCGGTCTTTCTGTGGTAAAAAGGCGAGGAAATTAAACTCGCCTTCCATGCGTAAAAAATCCATGTATAAACGGGTCAGCAGCTGATGACCAATATTGCCGTAAACATCGAACTCAGCTACCAGTAAATAGTGAATACGTTCCAGCAGTGGGTAGGTAATTACCCAGGCGGTTTTCGGATTCTGGCCGACCAGCCCTTTAACGACCGTGGAACTGTCAAAATGGCGGAATACGGTCAGTGCGGCATTGGGATTCTGGCCATCACCATCCCAGATCAGGTGAGTATCAAATTTATCGTCAGGGCCTGAATATTTTTGCAGCAGTTTGTTTTTAGCCTGTAGATACTGATTTTGCAGGTAGCTGTATTTCAGCCAGTTGGTGACGATGCCGGAATTACTTTCTGACTCTCCGGGCAGGCGCAGGTTGTCGCTTTGCTGATCGAGGAATTCTTCAAAATGTTTATCGCCTTCATTTTTCGGGTCGCTGAAAAACACCCAGAAGTGATCGTCGATGACATTCAGTGCCACCTGACCACGACAAACCGGTCCTTTAATAAAGCCCATGATGGTGTATTCGGCTTCTTCCAGCATAAAACGATAACGGGCCGTCACCGGTAATTCACGATAGGTGACAAACGGATTGCTGGCGGTCTCGGTCTGATAGCCGGGCAGTTCACTGACCTGATAGTCCGGGGTAATAAATAATTGCTCAATCCAGTCGAGTCGCTGTTGATTCAGCCGATACGGCATATGGGTTTTGGCAACGATGCTGGCGTGATTCAGCTGCAGGCGATAATAAACACGCTTTACCTGAGGGTCATCGTAAGGGCGTCGTGTCGGAATAATCTGAATCGGTAGTCCCGGAGGCGTTGCTGAACGCACCAGCTTAAAAAAATAATCCGGACGCTGTTCTGGTTCCTGGTTGGTGAATAACGGCAGGTCAGAAAAGTACAGATTTGCCAGATACCAGTGTTCGTAAATATAACGACTGGTCAGTTGTTGTTTAATGGAATTACCGTTTAAAAAAGCTTCCCAGCGATCACGTTGTTGTTCAATCTCTGGCGGGAGTTGCGGCGGTAATGACATTGCAGCGCCATTTTTAATCCAGTCGCTGAGGATCGTGTGCTCCTGTTGGTTTAACGCCGGCAGTGCATAGGGCATTCCCCAGCGCGGGTTTTGTGCCGCGAACTGAGTAAAGTTTTCGCGGCTGGTACATTGTTGTTCACGATCCAGCCCGAGGCTGAGTTCGTCGCTGACCAGCGCCGAGCCGTCTTCCGCAAATTGTGGGTGTTGTTGTTTCAGAGCCAGCATCTGAAACAGCACTGAGTTCTGCATATTGATAGCGGCAGTCTGGCTGCGTTCGTTAAGAATCGGATGAAAACCGCGTTCCCGCCATTCCCGTGTGGACTGAGCATCAATGCCGAGACGGTTGGGTTCGGCGGCCAGAATCCGGGTGCCATTGTAAACCAGCTCAGGATTGGCTCCACGCATAATGCCTTCCGGTGAGGTCAGTTTCAGCTGACACGGAGCGTCGTAACAGCCATGGCAAACAATACAGCGATTCTCCAGCACGGGCCGGACAACCTGATTGTAGTGCTGTGCGCTGTTGCTGCTGGAGGGGGTGCGCCGATCGCTAATCAGGGTTTTGCCGAAGCGTTTATCGAGATCGTCGCTGAGAATGGCAACGCTGCTGCAACCTGCCAGAAAAACAATTAACCAGAAATAACGAATCATAAAACCAACTCCGCTGAAGACGGCGCGATTTTATCAGTTTGGTTGGTGGCTTTGGGGGTGGATTTGTAAATTGCTGCAACAGAACCCGCCATTGAGTGGCGAGTGACTATCCGCCAGCTGAGGGCTGGCGGATACGCTTTCGGGGTTCAGGCGTAGTCGTAAGGGCCCCCTTTCTGCAGTGCGGTCTGGTAACTTTCCAGTGCCTGTACCTGATCCACAAAGCGGGCGATGTTCGGGTAATTGCTGCGGGCTGCCCCACGACTGAGTGCGGCTTCCAGTGGGAAAATCATCTGATAGTCTGCTGCACGGCGTTGTTCACCACAGAACCAGGTGTGGTTTTGCAGGTGATTTTCGATGTAATTCAGGTGTTTTTTCAGATTAGGTCCGGAGTAAGCCGCTTCGGCTTTATCGGCGATGGCTCGGGCAATAGGCTTGATAAAAAACGGCATGGGGGCGGTGCGGACTTTTTCGAATACCAGCGTCATCACCAGCAATGGCATCAGCGATCCTTCGGCGTAATGCAGCCAGTATTTATTCGGCCAGTGATCGGCCTGGTCGTCTGCAGGCATCAGTGCCTGGTCAGCGGATTTACCCGCCAGGTATTCGATGATAACTCCCGATTCTGCCAGTGTCTGGTCGCCATCGGTGATGACTGGTGACTTGCCCAGCGGATGAATCTGCTCCAGCGCCTTAGGTGCCAGTGAGGTATTGGCATCACGCTGATAATATTGAATGTCGTATTCCAGTCCGAGGTCTTCCAGCAGCCAGATGATACGTTGTGAGCGGGAATTATTCAGGTGATGCAGGGTGATCATATCAGTCTCCGTTGTGACCAGGGTGGGGGAACCGGGTCAGTATGCAGAGTCTGATGGGTCTCTGCCAGTGTTATAAGTGCTGGCGGGCGACACAACCGCCCGTCAGTGTCACAGAGCGGCTGCGCCTGAGCCGGCGCTGACTTTAATAACGGAACTGGCCTATTTGTTGTGTGATATCAGAAGCCACCTGATCAAGTTCACCGCTGGCGTTCTGGATCTGGGAGGCGGCTTCCAGAATGCCATCCGACAGATCTTTTACGTGGGTGACATTACGATCGATTTCACTGGTCACGGCACTTTGCTCCTCGGCAGCAGTAGCGATCTGGGCACTCATTTCTTCGACCTGGTCGATCAGAGCGGATACCTCATCCATCTGATTGGCGGTGCTTTCCACTTTCTCCATGGTGTTCTGGGTTTCACCGTGGGAACTTAACATCGACTGCTGTACGGCACTGACCTGATTCTGCAGCGATTGAATTTTATCGCGGATTTCATCGGTGCTCTGAGCCGTACGGCTGGCCAGAGTGCGAACTTCATCGGCCACGACGGCAAAACCGCGTCCTTGTTCGCCGGCCCGGGCGGCTTCGATGGCGGCGTTTAATGCTAATAAATTCGTTTGCTCGGCAATGGTCTGAATCACATCGAGTACGGCACCAATCCCCTGACTTTCCTGTTCCAGTTGTTCCATATTGGTGATGGCGGTGTGCATATTTTCACTCAGCTGATACATGGTCTGACGTGCTTCGCGAGACATCGCCTGACTGTCTTTTACCCGCGAGCGGGTGTTGCGCATACTTTCGGAAGCCAGCTCGGCATGTCCGGCGACTTCGGCAACAGAAGCGCTGACTTCTGTGGTGGCGGTGGCGGCCGAATTTACTTCCGCATTTTGCTGGTGTACCTGATCAGCTGTGCGGGCAGTTGTGTCTTTCATCAGGGTCGAGTTGCGACTCAGGGTTTCAGCGGTTTGCTGCATATGACGGAAAAAATCCGATAACTGGCTGAACAGCTGATTTAATGCCTGGCCAAGTTCCGCAAATTCATCGTTGCCCTGGTCGCGGAACTGGGCGCTGAGCTGACGTTCTCGGGCGATGGTGCGGATTTGCTGGATAAATGAATCAATCGGGGCGGTCACCCGTCCACCAATCCAGACGCCAACCCCGGCAACCACAACAATAATCACCACGGCCAGTAGCAGAGCGCTTTGTGTCATACGGCTGGTCATTTGTTCTACCCCGGCAAACGCTTCGGCCGCGTCTTTTTCGCTGATCAGTGCCCAGCGGCTGCCAAGAAACTCGATCGGAGTATAGGCTGACAACACCTCGACACCGCGATAATCGGTTATGGTGTCGTTGCCAGACTGGCCATTTAAAGCCAGTTTCACCGTGCTGGTAGAAATCGGTTGAATGCCAATGGCGCTGTTACGTAACTCGATTTCCCGAATCAGCTGTGAATCGAGTCCGGCATTTTTCAGGCCCGTCAGGTAGGCGGATTTATTTTCAATTAAAAAGCGGCTTTCACTGCGTAATAACGTATCGCTGCCAACCAGATAACTTTCACCACTGCTGCCAAAACCAACTTCCTGCCATTGCTGATCATTGGTCATGATGGCGTTAATTTTGTCGATCGGCATCTGAAAAATCAGCACACCGCTGAGAGTGTTTTGATTAAAAACAGGGGTGGCGATAAACGCAGCGGCAGCGCCATAGGATGGCAAATACGGTTTAAAGTCGGCAAACGCTGCCTGGCCTTCGGGCAGGCTCAGTGCCTGGCGATAAACGTCGGCAATGGCGGTGTTGGCATAAGGACCACTTTTTAATGACGTGGCAAAATCCAGTTCTTTAAACACCGAATAAACGATATTGCCCTGCTGTGGGTCGGCAATAAAAATATCGTAATAGCCGAATTTTTGCAGAAAATCATTCAGGTAAGGGTGCAATTGCTGGTGTAGCTGATCGTAATCAGAATCATTGTTGCTGGCTGATAACTGATTTTTTTCGCCCAGTGGGTGGCGGTTGGCGGCAATATAATCGCGTTGTAATAAACGGCCGGTATCACTCACTTTATTCAGTAAACGCTCCGGGTCGGAGGATGTATTCTGATTCAATTCGCGAAAACGGGCGTCAAACTGATCGCGATAATAACGGCTGAGCTGACCCTCGCCACCCACCACCTGAGTCGGGTAGTCGTTAAAAGCCTGCTGCAGTTGCTGACTTGATTGCCGGATCAGCGGACTTTTAGCCAGCGATACAATCTGAGACTGAAGTGAGGTCAGATAACGTTCGATCGATTTACGGGTGATATCCCGCCGGCTGATCAGGCTGTCGACCACTTCTTTTTCAGCATTTTCGCTGGAGGTGCTTTCGGCAATGCTGTAGCTGATCAGGATTGCGGCAAGTGCGGCGATGATAGCGGTTATTGTGACGGTGGCAATAACCTGGTGTTTGACTTTCATAGGCGATCCGGGTGCTGGTTGGGTCGGGCTGTTCAGCCTTTGGTATTAAGATTAGAATAAACCCCGGAGTTTTCATGGCGATATGCCATAGATTTGTAACAGTGCCGCCGTTAACAAAGGCAACATTAGGAGTAACCGCTATGTCACGTATTGAACGCGATTTTTATGCCCGCGATGAACAGGATCAGCAGGATTTTCTTACCCAGACCTGGTGCAACAACTGTATGGAAGCAGACCTGGGGATGAAAGAGCCGCAGGAATACGAGCTGGACGAGGTGATTTATATCGAAGGAAAATGTCAGAAATGTGGTGAGCTGGTGGTCACCGAAATTGCCGATGACAGTACCGATGGTGATTGGGAAGACGACGATTAATAACCCTGAGTGTTTGCGGCGCTGCCAGGCAGTCGCCGCAAGCGTGGGGCCGCAATTATTGGTCGCGGTTGATATATTGCAGAATTTCCACCACCTGCTGTGGTGTTTCGCAGGTCGCCATGGCGGCGGCATCCACTTCTTTCAGCGGGTGGGTCAGCGAAGGGTCGTGTTGTACGATCAGTGACTTGCCCAGCGCTGCGGCATAACCGGCATCGAACGCCGCATTCCACTGTTTGTATTTATCACCAAAACGCACAACCACAATATCCGCATCAGCAATCAGTTTGCGGGTGCGCAGAGCGTTAATTTTGGCGGCTTTATGGTCTTTCCAGAACGGTGTGTCTTCGGCACCGAGTATCTCATCGCCACAATCATCAGAGGCTGCATGATTGGTGTTAGGGCCGGTGAGTTCAACCTCAAGACCGGCTTGTTGTACACCGTTGGCGATGGCTTCACGCCAGTCAGTATGAATTTCTCCAGATAAATACACGGATAATTTCACGCTCAGATCCTGTTTTTTAAAGGGTTAATCGGTTGGTTGCTGATCCGCTTTTTTCCAGCGGGTAAACAACATGCTGCTGATAAATAAACTGCTGCTGGCCAATACCAGTCCCCAGCCCCACAGAGAGGCCCCCGGAGTAAAGGCTAATAATACCGCCAGAATGAAATACAGCATCGACATATAACTCAGCCAGGCCGATGCTTTGTGCGAACGTCGCAACAGGCCCGGAATAAACAGCAATAAAGGTAAAACTTTAAACAGCCAGATGCCGAGGCCGGCAACAATAAACATCAGTGTCGATTCGATATTTTGTGGCGGATTATCAAACGTCGAAACGAGCAGGATGATGGCGGTTACCAGGTAGCTGCTGAGCATAAAAGAAAATGCTTTGCCGGTATGGTTACTTTCTGCCGCCGTCATGGGTTTTCTCCATTCAGTCGTTGCGCCAGGGATGCAATACGTTTGCCCTGTGCCCGGCACAGAGCAATTTCTTCGCGGCTGAGATCGTGCTGATTATTCTGGCCCGACCAGTGACTGGCGCCGTAAGGTGTGCCACCACTCTGAGTTGCTGATAAACCCGCTTCGCTGTAGGGAATGCCGGCGTAAATCATGCCGTGATGCAACAGTGGTACCAGCATGGTCATCAGTGTGGCTTCTTGGCCGCCATGCAGTGATGATGAAGAGGTGAATGCGCTGGCTGGTTTATCGATCAGGGCACCGGTCAGCCACTGATTGGTGGTGGTTTCGAGGAAATATTTCAGCGCGGCGGCCATATTTCCAAACCGGGTCGGGCTACCGATGATCAGACCGGCACAGTGTTTCAGGTCGTCCTGGCTGCAATAGATGGCGCCGTCTTCCGGTACCACAGGATCACTGGCTTCGGTTGCCGGCGATACCTCGGGCACGGTGCGGATACGGGCCTGCATACCGCTGACCTGTTCCACGCCCCGGGCGATCTGCCGTGCCATATCGGCGGTTTTGCCGTGGCGGCTGTAATACAGCACTAACACATACGCGTCGCTCATCAGATGATCTCCAGCACCTGCTCCGGTGGGCGGCCAATACGGGCCTGATCACCATTTACAACGATCGGACGTTCGATCAGTTTCGGTGAAGCGATCATGGCGCTGATGATATCGTCGTCGCTCAGGCTGGCGTCGGCCAGGTTGTGTTCTTTATAGGCATCTTCTTTGCTGCGTAATAATTCACGCGCACTGATGCCGAGTTTTTTCAGCAGTGATTGAATATCGGCTGCTGATGGTACCTGCTTCAGGTATTCCACCACCTGAGGTTCGATGCCTTTTTCCTGCAGCAATGCCAGCGTCTGGCGGGATTTGGAACAACGAGGATTGTGGTAAATCTGAATTTCGCTCATGCTGAAGCATCCTGTCGATGAAAAAACTGGCGGGCAGTATATCATTGCCGACGTTATTAAACCTCACTCTCAGGGACGAGCATGAAATCCGTTTTGCCCGAATTGATACGTTCACAGCGCTGGCTGCAGGTCATCCTGGTCAGTCTGCAGCGCTTTGAAGCTCAGCAGCGCAGGCGGGATGCCGCCGCGTTAACTTACACCACGTTATTTGCGCTGGTACCTGTGATCACCGTCAGTTATTCCATTCTCAGCGCGATACCGGCATTGCAGCAATGGGGCAACCAGGCGAATGAGCAGTTGCTGGCTTATGTTATGCCGGAGGGCAGTCAGGCGATATCGGCGTATTTAACCGAGTTCAGCCAGCAGGCGCGACAACTGACCTGGGTTGGGGTGGTGTTTTTGTTTGTCACCGCTTTTATGTTGTTGCGTACCATCGAAGCGCAGTTTAACCGCATCTGGAACGTCAGCCAGCCGCGCTCCGGGATTCAGGTGTTTCTGCGTTATTGGGCGGTGCTCAGCCTCGGGCCGTTATTGTTCGGGCTGGCTTTTGCGGCGTCGTCGTTATTGGCCTCTGCCCCGCTATGGACGGATACCGCCGCTCAGGTTCCGGGCATTGCCCGGCTGGTTCCCTGGGGAATCAGTGTGCTGGCGTTGTTGTGCCTGTATATGCTGGTACCGAACTGTCGGGTGCCCTGGCGGCATGCGCTGGTGGCTGCATTATTGGTTGCCAGTCTGTTTGAACTGGCGAAATACGCGTTTGCTCGGCTGATGGGGCTGTTTCCATCGTACCAGCTGATTTATGGCGCGTTTGCGGCGGTACCGCTGTTTTTGCTGTGGATGTATTTCAGCTGGAACCTGTTAATTTTTGGTGCAGAACTCAGCTTTGGCATTGGTCATGTACAGCAGCGTGGCCATGATCGCCAACCGCTGGTGGTGCGGTTGCAGGCGTTGCGCACGTTACTGGCTGCGCAGCAGCAGGGTGAGCCGCTGACGCTGGTGCAGTTGCAGCAGCAGCTGAAACACTGCCATGCAGCAACTCTGGAGCAATTTACCGCACTGGCTGGCCAACAGGGCTGGCTGAAAATATCCGAGCAGGGCGAACTCTGTTGGATTGCGGACCTTCAGGCGCTCACTCTGGCGGCACTGGTGCAGGACCAGACTGTGGCTCAGCTGAACCAGATCCGCACCGATGATGCGGCACTGCAGCGTTGGCTGAAACAGCTACAGCAGGGGCAGCAGGCAGCATTAGAGCAAGCTGTTGCTGGCCTTATGTAAAGAAATGTGGCTAAAATGCCGCGAAATTTTTCAGGATCAGGTTTCATGAACAAATCTATTCAGGAAACTCACGCGGATGTGACTCACCAGGATCAGAGCCCGGACATCGGTGCTTCATCGCTGACACTAAAGGTGCACCCGTGGCGTTCAGCTTTGTATGAAGAGCTGCACAACCGGCCGTCTCCTATTATTCATGGTAATTGTCAGGTCGCTCATTTTACTGTGTTGCTGAACGATAACCGCGAAGCGTTGCATAACCACGTGGTGGATTTGTGCAAACGCTTTTGTGTACCGGCGCCGGGGCCTGAGTCGTCCTGTTTGTATCAGGATTTTGGTGGCTTTGAATTGCGCTGGGAGCGCCACCTGGAATTTTCTAACTTCACGTTTATTTGTCCGGATGTGGAACCGTTTTCACCGGATGCGCTGAACTTTATTCCCAAAGACTGGCTGGCCAGTATCCCGGGTGAACTGGTGGTGGCGGTACAGATGGCGGTGGTTGATCAGCTGCCGGAAGGTAAGGATCTGCACCACTGGTTTGAAGGTCAGCGGGCGGCCGGTTGTCAGGTTGCTGATGAAAAGGCCCAGGTCTGGACCGCGTTTAAACTGCACAACGATGGTTTCGGACGCATCGTAACCTGTAATCAGGGGCTGACGCCGTATCAGACCGGACGTCTGGTGCAGCGTTTGTTTGAGCTGGAGACCTATCGGCTGATGTCGCTGATGGCGTTGCCGGTGGCGCGTGAGCTGGGCAGTGACTTGGGGCGCATCGAAGAGGGTCTGGCGCGGCTGAACGAAAGCATTTCAGACATTGATGACGACGATAAAGATGAACGCATCCTGCTGCAGGAATTATCTATGCTGGCGGCGGACGTTGAGCGTCATCGCTCCAATACCAATTTCCGTTTTGCCGCGTCGGTGGCTTACCACGATCTGGTCCATGACCGCCTCGACCAGTTGCGGGAAACTCCGATTAACGGCGTGCAGAGTTTGCGGGAGTTTCTTGAACGGCGTTTAACTCCGGGTATTAAAACCTGTAATTCAGTACGTGACCGGCTGGAAGATTTATCACGGCGCATCCACCGTACCACCAGCATGTTGCGCACCCGGGTTGAATTATCGATTCAGGAACAGAATCAGACGTTATTGTCGTCGATGAACCGCCGCAGTCAGCTGCAGTTACGGTTGCAGCAAACGGTCGAGGGGTTATCGGTGGTGGCCATCGGTTATTACATCCTGGCGTTACTTGGCATTGGCTTCGACGGCGTTAAAGCCGCAGGCATCGATACCGTTAATTCCGATCTGTTTAAAGGTGTGGCGCTGCCGCTGGTGCTGGGAGCGGTGTATTTTGGGGTACACCGGGTTAAGCGGCACATCACTCGTACCAGTCGCCGGCCGGAGTCGCAATAATCTTGTCGGGCGGCAAGCGCTGTTGCCTGACGGGACAGAGATTGCCGCTGCCGATGCCTTTTCTCCCTCTGGCTTGCTGTTAATACGCTCATTGTCTGCCTGGCCCGGCTTTTGCTGGCTTGCTGCTAACCGCGCAGTTAGCTGCGCCCACACGTCAGCTTTCAGGGAGCGGCTATGGATATTTCAGCGACAGCCTCTGCAGTGCACACCAGTGGCGCCAACGAGACACACAACAGCACCACCGAAGCGGCGCCGGCCAGCAGTGCCGGCGGCACCAGCCGCAGTGGCGAAACGGCGACCGAATGGCATTCCGACCGTTTTATTGACCGCCTCGATGCTCAGACCCGGGACCGGGTGTCTTTGTCTGCCCGGGCACAGAAGCTGGACAAAATTGCCGCCGACTTCTTCTCCGGCACCATTCGCTCCGATCAGATCCCGGCACTGACCCAGCGTCTTTTTCAGGATGGCCTGATTTCCGGTGATGAATTTCGTCAGCTGGGCGGCAGTGCCGCTCAGCAACAACAGGTATCTGCCGTTACCGAAGCCAGCCATTTTCTGAATGACTATATCCTGACTCAACCGGCTGGCGAAGAGCGTCAGCAGGCGCTATCGCTGCTGGCTGTTATTGAATCAATGAATGCGCCGCTGACGGCGCATAAGCGCCAGCAGGAGCAGCAGGCTCTGGCGTATGTCAGCGACTATACTGAAACCCTGAAAGAAAACGGTGCCCCAGCCGATATCATTAACGGTTTCGAAAACGTTGCTGAGGTGCTGGAAACGCTGGACAAGGTGCGTAACAGCGAATCCCGAACCGGCGCTATGGCCAGTTATGGTGATGTCAGCAGTGCCTTTTAATGCCGCTCAGCTGCCGTGTTGACTCTGTGAGTGCCGACTATGACAAAGTATGCCCGACGATTGTTTCTGATATTGATGTTGCTGCCGCTGTCACCGGCCTGGTCGGCCGCTGTGCTGCTGTCCAGCGAAGGTCCCGGCTCACCGGATGACGGTGCCGGTAGTGAGTTTGCCAGTCGCCAGATCAGCCTGACGTTACCGCTGGCGCAGCAGAAACAGGGCAGTGAGCAGCTGCACAGTTATCTGCATCTTGATCAGACCCGGTTTGAACTGACGGGCACCAGCGCCGCCCAGAGTGATTATTTCTGGCTGTCGCTGCCGCTTCGGTACCAGCAGCAGCGCAGCCATAACACGGCATTTCTGGTTAATGCTGAAGCTGGCCTGATGACCGACCTGAACAGCCTGAACTCGGAGTCCGTGGGGCTGAACCTGGAGCTGTTGGCACGACGGTATGTGGCACTCGGCCGGCGCTCCGACAAACAGGCCTACTGGCAGTTCGGGGTGGTACTCGACCGGGCTTTTGGCGATTATTCACCACGTCCGGCACTGATGTATTCCTGGCAGTTAAGCCCGGCAACCCGGGTGTCGCTGGGATTTCCGCGTACTCAGGTGCGCAGCCGCTGGGGCCGCGATTTTACGGCGTACCTGCATATCCGCCCGGCTGGCGGTGTCTGGCGTGAAGAGATTAAGGGGCAGGACGCTGTGTCCAGCGTCAGTTACCGTAACTGGCGGGCCGGGGTCGGAGGCGAATTTCACTGGCGCAGCCGGTTATGGCTGGTGGCGGAACTCGGTCAGACCCGGTTGCGCACTCTGACCGCTGACGATGCCAGCGGTACCCGGGTTGTTTCCCGCCCGGGCGATGATGTGTATACGCAATTTGGTTTACGGCTGCGCTTCTGAGGTTTGTTCTTTGCTGCTGGCGCGCTGCCGGGCTATCTCTGCCTGTTCTGCCACCCACTGATCTAACAACTGGCCGGCTACCGTGACGGGCACGGCCCCCTGACGTAATAACGTGCTGTGAAACGCCGCGTCATCAAAAACCATTCCCTGCTTTTTAAAGGCCAGTTCGGTGCGGATGTGCAGTTGTTGTAATTGCTGAAACCCTGACCAGCGAGCCACGGCCATGGCCGGTTGTTGCAGCAGCCGGGTGACCTGGTGCTGCGCCTGTGTCTCGCTCAGTCCACCCTGACGTGTCAGATAGTCCAGCGCCTGCAGGCGGTTCCAGCCTTTTGCATGAATACCAAGGTCGGTGGCTGCCAGGCTGGCGGCCTGCAGCAGTTTCAGTCTGACCGCTAGGCGCAGCCAGGGGTTGCTGGTATCGAATACCGAGGTCAGCTGTTGGGCATATAACCTCCAACCGGGGTTAAAGTGACCCAGGTAGGGCTGGCTGCGAAAATCGGGAAGGTCATCATTTTCCTGCGCCAGTGCGTATTGCAGATGTAAGCCCGGCACCGCATAAGCTGCGTTACTGAGAATCATGTCAGCGCGGCTGAATGCCTGGCTGAGTTGTGGTCGCCAGTTCAGTAATGCGGCCTGGCCGTTAAAGCCCGGCTGATACGTAAATGCCGGTTGAGGCCAGGAAGTGCGGCCACTGAGGCGGTTGATGGCCAGAGCTGAAGCGGGCAGCAGGGTAAAATGGAAAGGCAGTTGAGCTGCCAGCTGTTGCAGTGTATCGCGTTGGTAGTCGGTTGGCTGTGACGGTGGCTGCAGTAACGGATCCTGTGATGTCTGTTGTGGCAACCAGGCAAAAAAGTCGGCCAGTTGCTCACTGACTGATTTGTTTGCTGTGCTGAAACCGAGCAGCCGGGCCTGGTCCAGTAACTGCTGGATCAGGTCGGCACCTTGTTGTTCAGTTTGTTGAAACAGCTGGCTGGCATCGAGTTCGGTCTGGGCGTGAAAGTTCAGCAGCAACTGGTAATACCGCATGCCCTGATTGTGTTCCAGTAAGGCGGTGTGAGCACTGGCGCTGTTCAGCTGGCGTTGCAGTTCGGCGGCAATATTGCCATACGCACCGGCTGCCTGGCGTTGCAGGGCTTTGCGCATTTTGCTGAGCAGAATTTTTTCACTGGAGGGGTATAACGTCAGAGCTGCCAGTTTGGTGTTGAAATCCTGCCACAGCAAGCCTTCGCCCTGACGTGCCTGTTGCTGATGCTGGCGTGCTAAGGCCAGATTGTCACTCAGACTGCTTTGCAATAACGGATAGCCGGACTGCTGCCGTTGTTGCAGTTGTTCCTGCCAGCGTTGCATCAGCTGTGGTAAGGCTTCAATCCGGCTGATGTAATCGTGAGCGTCTTCTATATTCCGCAGTGGATGGTGATTCAGCAGAATATCGTCAACCTGAAAAAGCAGGTTATTGTTTTCAGCCAGAGGGTCTGCCAGCAGGTTGAGTGGTACACGCAACAGGTCAAATTCCAGCTGATTGAGCAGTGTCTGGTAACTGGCCTGGTTTTGTGGGGTTAATGCCGCCTCATCGATGGCTTTCAGGCGGTTACGCAACACCTGAAGATCGGCACTGCGTTTGTCCTGGGCTTCCGGCGACAGATCGTCCCAGCCGAACTGCCCCTGAATCCCCAGGCGACTGGCCAGTATCGGGCTGTTTTCCAGTTGCCAGCTGCTGTAATCGGCAAATACGTCGCTGGCTGTCGTATTGGCCTGTTGCTGCTGCTCTGCGCTGAACGTCTGTTGTGGTTCGTTATCGCCGGATTTCGCCGGCAGCAGCTGGCAGGCGGTTAATGGCAGAAAAAAACAACAGGCAACCAGCGTACGGCGCAGCCCGGGGGAGAACAACATAACAACTCGCTTGTGACGATCAACTGTGAAACGCCACAGTGTAGCAAAATCAGCGGCGTAAATCCGGCATCACCAGTGGCGACTGGTTGGCAGAAAAGGTGTGTTTGCTGATGATGTTATAGACATATCCGCACTGATCACAATGCACCACATAAAACCAGGGCGTGCCGTTTTTGGCCGTTTCATTTGCGGCTTTGGATACGATGTGATCGATTCCCTGACACTGGCATTCGGGGCATTTGGGTTGAGCCATGTTAATCTCCATAATAATCTGCGGTGGCAACCGGGTCTGACAGTATAGGCAGCCCGTATGATTGATGACAGACTGTGTCTTTTAGTTCCTGAACGGTAAGGAAAAACCTATGCGCCTGCTGGTGTTTATTGCTTTAGGGGTCAGCCTGGCGGCGACTGCGGCCCAGTCGCGCCAGATTGAACCATTTCCGTCGTCACAGCTGGTGGAGGAAAAACGCTCAGCTCCCGGGCATTACCGTCTGGTGTTGTCTGAGCTGAAACGCACCGGAGCCAAAACTTATGGCGAACAGGAGCGGCGCCTGAGCGGGCAGCTCTGGCGTCGTTATTGGGCTGTTGATGACAGTTTCTCTCTGGATGAGGTGGGGGCGTTTTTTGATCGCCAGTTTAAGCAGCTGAATCTGCTCTATCAGTGTGTCGGGTTAGATTGTGGCAGCAGCCATTTCTGGGCGAACCAGGTCTTTGACAATGGCCGGCTGGTTGGACGGGAAGCTAATCAGCGTTATTGGGTCGGGCAGCGCCCGACAGCGGATGGCCAGACTGAAGTCTGGGTGGCGTATGTGGTACAGCGCGTCTCTCGCCAGGTTTATGTGGCCCTTGATCGGCTGATGACCGCTGAAACGGTCAGTCGGCAAGTGGTCAGTGAGCAGTCAATCAGTGCCGCGTTACGCCAGCATTACGGTTGGTTGCCGGGACTGGTGGTCAATGAAGGCTCGTTGGACCAGTCGCAGAGTCAGGCTCTGCTTAACGTGCTTAAATCACTGCCGGGGCGGGATAAGCGCCGTTTATACCTGATGGTCCATTGTTACGATGCCAGTGATATGGCGAATAATCTGCGTTGTTCTGAGCGCCTGGCTCAGCAGTTGCGGGTTGCGACGTTTGATGGTGAAAGCGAACTGAATATATTAGGTCAGGGGGCGTTAACGGCGGCACCGGATGACGGTGTTGCGCCGGCGTTGCGCTACGTTTTCTGGCCTCAGCGTTAAGGACTATTATGAACGATCAGCATAAAAGCCCGGATATTGCCGTCCGGGAAGCGCGTTGTGAGCAACCCCAGCCGCCGGCAAAAACCGTTGCTTTGTGCCTCGGCAGCGGTGGTGCCCGGGGTTATACCCATTTTGGTGTGATTGATGAGCTGCAGCGTCGCGGCTACCGCATTGTGTCGATTTCCGGCTGTTCGATGGGGGCTATTGTGGGTGGCTTTTTTGCTGCCGGTAAACTCGAAGAGCTGCGCCAGTGGGTTAATAGCCTGAGTTATCTCGAGGTGCTTAAACTGGTAGATTTCAGTTTGTTGTCTAATGGTGCCATCCGTGGTGACCGGGTGTTTAATATTTTATCCGGTATGCTCAACGGGGTGCAGATTGAAGAGCTGGACATTCCTTTTACGGCGGTGGCTACCGATCTTACCCATAAAAAAGAAATCTGGTTTCAGAATGGCTCCCTGCATGATGCAATTCGGGCATCGGCTGCTATCCCCAGTTTATTAACACCGGTGATGTCGGGGAATCGTATGCTGGTGGACGGCGGGGTGCTTAATCCGCTGCCGATTACGCCCTGTGTATCGGCGCATGCGGATTTTATAATGGCGGTTGATCTGAACTGTGATGTGCCGATGCCGGATGATTTTATGCCGGAACCTCAGCCCAGCGAAGAGCAAAAAAATGACTGGTTTAACACCGTGGTCAGCAATGCGCTGGATAAAGCGGGGCAATTACTGGATAAATGGGATAACAGTCGCAAAAAGCCAGAGGATGTTGCTCATGAAAACCTTGGCAAACTGGAAATTCTTAACCAGATGTTTGAGGTGATGCAGGCGTCTTTATCGGGCTTTAAAACAGCCGGTTATCCACCTGAGTTATTGATTCGTATGCCGGCGGAGTGTTGCGAGTTTTACGAGTTTTATCGCGCCGATGAAATGATCCGTCTGGGCCAGCATATTGCCGCCAATGCGCTGGATGCGTTTGAGCAGGGCAGCAGCAGTCTGTACGGCGAAGGGTTGCTGCGACGTTAGGGGAAACAGGGTACACTATCGCGCTTTTGAACCGGGCAATTCCGGCTTATTGACCAAACAGGATAACGCGTGACTGCATTACAGCCTTTATCCCTGGCGCAGCAAAGCCAGCAAGCGATTGACGAATTATTAACCCTGCAGGATATGGTGCGCTGGGCGATCAGCCGGATGACTGCCAGCGGAATTTATTTTGGTCATGGCACGGATAATCCTCAGGATGATGCGGTGCTGCTGGTGACCCATGCATTAGATCTGGCCTGGAATCAGGCGGATCAGTGGCGTGATTGCCGCCTGACGCGGGATGAACGTCAGGCGATTACCACGCTGGTACGCCGCCGTATCGAAGAACGTGTTCCGGCGCCTTACCTGGTCGGTGAAGCCTGGTATTGTGGCCTGCCATATCTGGTTGATGAGCGGGTCTTGATTCCGCGTTCACCGATCGCTGAGTTGATTGAGCAACAGTTCCGCCCCTGGCTGAGTGATCAGCCGCAGCGCATTCTCGATTTGTGCACCGGCAGTGGTTGTATTGGCATTGCCTGTGCGATGCAGTTTCCTCAGGCGCAGGTGGAATTACTGGATTTGTCGTTTGATGCGCTGGCTGTGGCAGAGGCCAATATTCAGCGGCTGGAGGTTGATGACCGGGTAATGGCGCTGCAGTCGGATTTATTTTCTGCGGCCAGCGGCCGTTATGATCTGATTGTTTCTAATCCACCTTATGTCGACGCCGATGATATGGCGTGTTTGCCCGATGAGTTTCATCATGAACCAGAGCTGGCGCTGGCTGCCGGTGATGATGGCCTGGACCTGGTGCACGTGCTGCTTAAACAGGCGCGCCAATACCTGACGGACGACGGAGTGCTGGTGGTTGAAGTGGGTAACAGCTGGCCGGCACTGGCGGCGGCTTATCCGCAACTGCCGTTTCAGTGGCAGGAGTTTGAGCGCGGTGGCCATGGGGTATTTGTGTTAAAGGCTGCCGATTTAGACACGTTATAACAGGCCTGCTGAGTGCCGATAACCTGATTTGAAATGAGTAGATAGAAGTATGTCTGGAAATACCTTTGGTAAAAGTTTTACCGTGACCACCTTTGGTGAAAGCCATGGCCTGGCGTTAGGTGCCATCGTTGATGGTTGCCCGCCAGGAATTGAGCTGACAGAAGCCGACCTGCAGGCGGACCTTGATTTGCGTAAGCCCGGCACGTCGAAGTTCACGACCCAGCGACGGGAGCCGGATCAGGTGAAAATCCTGTCGGGTGTGTTCGAAGGCAAAACGACCGGTACGCCGATTGGTTTGCTGATCGAAAACACCGACCAGCGTTCAAAAGATTATTCCAATATTGCTAAAACCTTCCGTCCGGCTCATGCCGACTACGGCTACACCCAGAAGTACGGTTTCCGTGATTATCGTGGCGGTGGCCGTTCATCGGCGCGGGAAACGGCAATGCGGGTTGCTGCCGGTGCCATTGCCAAAAAAGTACTGGCCGCCAAAGGTATTGAGGTGCGGGGTTATTTGTCGCAACTGGGACCCATAAAAATAGATAACGCTCAGTTTGACTGGAGTGAAGTGCGCAATAATCCGTTCTTCTGCCCGGATGCCAGTAAAGTGGCCGATATGGAAGATTACATGAACGCGCTGCGCAAGGAGTGTAACTCCGTGGGTGCCAGAATCAGTGTGGTGGCCAGCGGTTTATTGCCAGGGCTGGGAGAGCCGATTTTTGACCGCCTGGATGCTGAGCTGGCTCATGCCCTGATGAGCATTAATGCGGTGAAAGGGGTGGAGATTGGTGATGGCTTTGATTGCATCGAGCAGAAAGGAACAGAGCACCGCGACGAAATGACACCGGATGGATTTTTAACGAATCATGCCGGTGGTATTGTTGGTGGTATTTCCACCGGGCAGGACATTATTGCCCATCTGGCACTGAAGCCGACATCGAGTATTACCATCCCCGGTCGCTCGATTGACAGCGACGGTCAGCCGATCGAGGTGGTAACCAAAGGCCGTCATGACCCGTGTGTCGGCATCCGGGCGACCCCCATTGCTGAAGCTATGATGGCTATTGTGCTGACGGATCATTTATTGCGGCACCGCGGGCAGAATGCCGATGTGCATTGCGACACCCCGGTGATTGCCGCACAAGCCTCTGAATAACCCTTTTCCGGCGATGACTGAACACTCTGTTTCGGGCGTTCCGCATCGCCGCCTGTCTTCTTTTTATTTTTTCTATTTTTCCCTGCTGGGGTGTGTCGCACCATTCTGGGGGCTGTTCCTGCAGCAACGCCAGTTTTCGGCCGGACAAATCGGTACTCTGATGGCGTCGCTGGCTGTGGTGCGGGTTATCGCTCCTAATCTATGGGCCTGGTGGGCCGGCTATTTTTCGTCGCCAATTATTATGGTGCGTGTGGCCGGGTTGCTGACGGCGCTGTGTTTCAGTCTGGTATGGCTGGTGGATAGCTTCAGCGGCATGCTGTTGGTGATGTTAGCTTATGGTTTTTTCTGGGCTGCCATGTTGCCTCAGTACGAAGCTATTACCATGCAGGCGCTGAAAAATCGCATCGATGAATATTCGCGTATCCGTTTATGGGGGTCGGTTGGCTTTATTGTTATCGTCCTGTTGCTGGGCCTGCTGTTTGATGTGGTGAGTGTGGGTTGGTTACCACTGGTCATGCTGCTGACAATGCTGCTGATTGTGCTTAACAGCCTGTTGTTCCGGGCCGCCGATTATCGCCGGGATGGTCATGTCAGTAGCCAGCGGAGCTTTTTAAAAGAAGCGTGCCAGCGTCCGGTTGTGGTGTTTATTCTGATCAGCATCCTGTTACAAATCAGCCATGGTGCGTATTACACCTTCTTCAGTATTTACCTGCAGGACAATGGTTACAATAAAACCGAAACCGGTTTGTTATGGTCGTTAGGGGTATTTGCCGAAGTGATTTTATTCTGGCAATTTTACCGTGTCATGGCGACGCTGAGCTGGCGTAACTGGATTGTGTTAAGTCTGTTGCTGACAGCCATTCGCTGGTGGCTGATCGCGACGTATGTTGGCCACTGGATGTGGCTGGTTGTTGCCCAGCTGCTCCACGCTTTCAGTTTTGGCGTGATGCACGCTGTGGCGATGCGTTACGTGCAGAATTATTTTTCGCCTGGCAGTCAGGCGCGGGGCCAGGCATTGTACTCCAGTATTGGTTTCGGCCTGGGGAGTGCTCTTGGAGCAGCGGCCAGTGGTCAGCTATGGCAAGCAACAAGCGGATCACTGGTGTTTTTATGCAGTGCTATTGTTGCCATGGTGGCATTGTTGCTGACATTAACCGGGCTGCGTGACCATGAGTGATCCGGGCGTGAAAATTTCTTGGTGCCTGTTAACTGGCCCTAACTTAATAGGGAAAAATTATGAAAATAAATGTGACCTTTGATATGACACCCGACGAATTCCGCCAGGTGTTGGGTTTGCCGGATGTAAAGACCTTACAGCAGGAAATATTTAACCAAATGGTCGAAAAAATGCAGGCCGGAGAGGAGGGTTATGATCCGTTGTCCTTGTATCAGCCGATGATGAAGGAGGGTATGAATGCCATGGGGCAGTTTCAGGAAATGATGTTTTCCATGATGTCTGGCACGAAAAGTGACAAGTCTGACAGTTAGCATATAACGCAGGAATTTCCAGTTAATTTTTTTATTGTTACCTTTGTTCCCGAAGTCTCAGAACAAGGACTGATTTTAATCAATAAAGCGTTACTTTCAGTGGCAGATGTCATGTAACTGTAAGATAAATTCACTTAGTATGTGATTACCACTACGGCCATAAGACCTTTGAAGGAGCAAAACCATGCAAGAAAACATTCTTAACGCTTTCGCCGAACAAGCCAAAACCATGTACGCACCCATGTCTAAATTCAACACTCTGGTTGTTGATAACATGGAAAAAATGACTGAGTTCCAACTGAACGCTATTAAGTCATACGCGGACCTGGGTCTGGATCAGATGAAAAAAGCGTCAGACGTGAAAGATGCAGAATCTATGCGTGCGTTCACCGCCAGTCAGGCAGAAGTTGCCAGCTCTCTGAACAAAAAAATCATGGATGATGCAAAAGCCCTGTCTGACATGGCGATGGATTTTAAAACCCAGGTTGAGACACTGATGGAAGAAGCTCGTTCTTCTGCCGCTGCAACCACCACAACGGCTGCTAAGCCAGCGGCTAAAACCAAAGCTTCTTAAACCTCGGTTTTTTTAAATTGGGCCACCCTGATCTTAACCGGTCTCGGTGGCCTTTTTAGGGCCTGAAAAAGGTCGGGTTTAATATTCTGTCAATTACGGAAAAGGTGGAGTATGAAGGGTTTGCCCACGGAAAACATGGACACGGCGATCAGAGACTTTTTTGACATGGCGGGTCAGGCCGCTGAGCATTATGGTCGCTTATGGGAAAAAATGGCGAAGCAGTCGACGTCAGCAGAAGACCCGGCGGCTTCGGTGCTGACAGACTTCAGTGAGTCGTTCCGCGAACTGGGTGAAGCCATGATTACCCGTCCGGAAAAAGTGCTGGCTGATCAGATGGAGCTGGTTAAACAGCAGCAGGAGCTGTTTCAGAAAACCGCACTGCGTTTTCTCGGTCAGGAGGTTGAACCCGTTATCATTCCTGAACGGGGGGATCGCCGCTTTAATGATGCGCAGTGGTCTGACAACCCATTGTTTGATTACATCAAGCAGCTTTACCTGTTACAGGGCAAAACGCTGATGAAAATGGTGCATGAAACGGACGGATTAAGTGATCACTCGCGGCAGAAAGTTGAATATCTGGTGCGGCAGTATATTAATGCGCTATCACCAACCAACTTTGCTGGTCTGAATCCGGAAGTCATTCGTAAAACCATGGAAACCGGCGGTTCTAACCTGGTTGCCGGTATGGAGCAGCTGCTGGAAGATCTGGAAACCAGTGTCAGTGGTGCATTAAATGTTGCCATGACAGATACCAGTGCGTTTCAGGTTGGCCGCAATCTGGCGACCACCCCAGGTAAAGTGGTGTATCAGAATGATCTGATGCAGCTTATTCAGTACACCCCAACCACTCAGCAAACGTTTAAACGCCCGCTGCTGGTGATTCCGCCTTTTATTAATAAATTTTATATTCTCGATATGCGCGAGAAAAACTCATTTATTAAATGGCTGGTGGATCAGGGACATACCGTGTTTGTTATTTCCTGGGTAAACCCGGGACCATCATTGCGTAATAAAGGTTTTGCCGACTATTTACTGGAAGGTCCGCAAGCCGCCATTGAGGCGATCGAGCAGGCGACCGGTGAAAAAGAAGTAAATGCCATTGGTTATTGTCTGGGTGGCACGTTATTGTCAGCGACGCTGGCTTATCAGAAGAAAAAGAAAAAAGAGAGCATTAAGTCAGCCACATTTATGGCGACTCTGATGGACTTTTCCAGTCCGGGTGAAATTGGTGTGTTTATTAACGAAACTGCCATTGCCGCTCTGGAGAAGCAGATGGATGCTCTGGGTTATTATGACGGTCGTCAGATGGCGTTCAGTTTTAATACCCTGCGTGAAAACGATCTGTTCTGGTCGTTCTTTATTAATAATTACCTGAAAGGCGAACGCCCGGCTGCATTTGATTTATTGTACTGGAATACCGACAGTACTAATCTGCCGGCTACCATGCACTCCTATTATTTACGTAATATGTACCTGAATAATCTGCTGATTGAAAAAGATGCACTGGAGCTGGATGGTGTGACGATTGATCTCGGCAGCGTTAAGGTCCCCGGGTATTTTATCTCCACGGCTCAGGATCATATTGCCTTATGGCAGACAACCTACACCGGTGCCAGAGTGCTGGGCGGCAATAATCGCTTTGTGTTAGGTGGTTCTGGTCATATTGCCGGTATTGTTAACCCGCCGGAGGCCAATAAATACGGTTACTGGACGAATGAAAAGCTGGCCGATACCCCGGAAGAGTGGTACCAGGGAAGCACAAACCACGAAGGTTCCTGGTGGCTCGACTGGCAACAGTGGGTATTACAGCAAGGCGATATGGAGATGGTAGAAGTACGGCAGCCGGGTTCCGGCAAACTGGCCGTCATTGAGGACGCTCCGGGCCGTTACGTCAAACAGCGTATTATTGACGTAGTAGCGAAATAACCAAGAGTGTCGCTAAGCACAGCCCTTACTTCCCCGAAGTAAGGGCTTTTTTGTTTAAGAATCAAGTGCTTGCAGTAATTTTCCGGATTGCCGGGCGGTTCGCAAAAGAAGGGTTTTGTGGTTGCCGGGTTTCAGCTATGATTCATACAGCTTTTTAGTGGTAAGGACATCGTGTGTCTCAGTTTGATCAGGAATCCGTTGTGTATGGCGTGATTCGCCATATTCCCGCTGCCGACCCGTTCAGTGCCCGGTTGCAGCGGCGCGCTAACTGGAGTTCGATTCAGAATCTGCCTTTAGGGGTTGATGATGAGTGGTCTTTGTTATGCCGGGAGATGTTTTCTATGCCTGGGGAAGATGTGTTCAGCGGTACTTATCAGACTCAGCTGATCCACTTTGCCGCCTCTTATAAAGCGGTGGAATACGAATGGGAGCACTGGCTGAAGCAGTTTGAAACCCTGCTGAAAAGCATGTATTGGGTTAACGCGACCGTTCATCTGGAAACCGAATTGTCGGGTAAACACACCTTTCACTGGCAGGCCGAGCAGGGCAGCCATGCGCCTTCCGATGCCGAGCTGCGGATGAGCTGTGAATGGGAACGGGAAGCCGGTTTTGCCGTCTGAATTATGACTAACGACCTTCCTCCACAGCTGGATGATGCCCCGGAAGAGGGGGTTATCGCCGTGCCGTACCAGCAGCTCAGTCGTGAGGCGCTGGATGCCATCCTTGAAGATTTCGTCGGCCGTGAAGGTACGGATTATGGCGATTACCAGTTTTCTCTGGCGGATAAAAAAGCTCAGGTACTGGCACAGCTAGAATCCGGCCAGGCGACACTTTTATTTGACCCGGTGCAGCAGACCTGCCACATTGAAATGACGCAGGTTCTGAAACAGCACGGTTGGCATCTTTGAAACGCATCAGTGATATTCAGCAAGTCAGACTTAAGCGACGCATTTCTGATGCGATGCAAGATGTCGATGCGCTTAAGGCGCAGCTGGCGGATATCCGTGATTGTTGTGCGGAACTGGAGCAAGTCATGCGTGATATTCGTTTGAACGGTGAGCAGGCCCAGAGCAAGGCCCGGGCTGAGGCGAAACGCAAACACATCAAACGGGTTGTCTGACCCACTTCTCTGCGCCGCGACATCTGATGGTGATACTGCTTCCGGGCTGGCTATAGCGCTTCCGGGATTTTACGCCGGATCATATCTCTTAATAAAAATCGCCCTGGCCACAGAGCCTCCTGAATATCACTGCTGAGCGGTAATGCTGCAGCGCAGATCTGGGCCGCCAGTAATTGCGCACATAAGGGTGCAGAGGCCAGGCCGCGTGAACCGTGACCGATATTAAGCCACAGGCCGGGAAGCTGCGGAGCCGTCACGGCCGGAACCTGTTTGGCGTTTTTCACCATCGGCCGGAAACTTTCAATAAAAGCCTCACGATTGGCTACTGCACCAACCATTGGTAAATAATCCGGGGTGGTGCAGCGAAACCCGACCCGGCCCTGAACCACACTTTCAGGATCGACCTGTTGCCAGGCCGGACCAAAGTCCGTCAGATGATTCAGGTTTGTCTGATGGTCTGCAGCGCGTATTTGTGTCTCATCATCATTCAGATTATACGTGGCCCCGAGGCAGGTTAAGCCGTGGCGGGATGGCGCCATATAGGAACGGGCACATAATACGGTGTTGATATCCGGCACCAGGCTGGTATCAAGAATGGACAGCTGGCCACGGATATGTTTAACCGGTAAATAGGCTTCGGGCAATAAGTGACGGGCATCGGCTGCGGTGGCAATAACAACCTGCTCACTGTTCAGAGTGTCCCCCGCTGAAGTGAGCAGTTGCCAGTTCTGACCGTTATGGCTGAGAGTCTCGACAGAATGCTGGCTGAAAACGATATTGGGGTGGTTGATCAGCGCCTGACAAAATCCGGCCGGAGATACCCAGCCAGCCTGAGGAAAAAAGAGGCCACCGCAGGTTTGTGGGCAACCTGCCAGACGGCTGGCCTGTTCGGCGTTTACTGCCTGAACCAGTTCTTCAGGGTAGCTCCGGGCCTGCAAAAATTTCTGCTGGCGCCGTGCTTCTTTATCATCGTAAGCCAGCTGCAGCACGCCACAGTTATGCCACTGTCCTTCCTTCTCCCCACGCCCGAGGACATTCACTACCTGGCGCAGGCTGGATTGATACGCAGTCAGATAGAAGTCGGTATGGATGGCGTTATCGCCCGCTGCCAGTTTGACGTACAGACCGCCCTGCGGGTTACCGGACGCGCCTTGTGCGACGCCAAGGCGGTCGACCAGGGTGACTTTGATGCCGCGTTCAGCCAGCGCCCTGGCGGTGCTGCAACCTGCCAGACCGGCACCCACGATCAGTACTTCATCCGGTTTTTGCTGGTCCGGACGATTCAGTAGCCAGGGCTTGTGCCAGTGTGGTGGCGGCAGCTCCGGGCCGTTTTGCTGCGTATAGCGGCCTGCCAGCATTTCCCGCTTGCGACCGAAGCCCGCAACTTTAGCTACCTCAAAACCTGCCCCCCGGATACCGCGGCGCACGATACCTGCTGCGGTAAAGGTTGCTACCGTGGCAGGCTGGCCGGGATGCATGGCATGCAGACGACGCATCTGGCGGAACAGGGAGTCGCGCCACATCTCCGGGTTTTTCGACGGTGCAAAGCCATCCAGGTACCAGGCGTGAACCGGGCCACTCAGTTGCGGCAGGCAATCGTGTACATCACCAAACACCAGGGTTAACTGAACCTTATGCTGGGGCCAGATCAGCTGATGGAATCCTTTGATCGGCAGCGGATACTGCTGCAGTAAGAGCCGGGTAAATTCATCCAGTTCCGGCCACAGTGCCATGGCCTGCTGCAACTCTTCGCGGTTTAACGGGAATTTTTCGATGCTGGTGTAATGTAACCAGAGATCGTTGTCAGTCGCTTGCTTCAGGCTTGCTGCGAAGCTTTGCCAGGTCATCAGAAAGTTAAGTCCGGTACCAAAACCGGTTTCGACGATATCGAACTCTCCCTGCCAGTGTTGCCAGCGTTGTGGCAGGTTGTTGTGTTGCAGGAACACATAGCGGCTTTCATTAAGGCCGTCGTCTACGGAAAAATAAGGATCGTCAAACTGTTGTGAAACAGGTAAGCCTTGCTCGTTCCAGCTCAGCTCCGGGCTGGTCAGTGGCTTGTTATCAGGGGTCGGGTGTTTTGGTGTGTTGGGCACGGCATCATGATCGGGCTGGGAAAACAGCCATTTTACCTGTTTGTCGGGGCGTTAACAGGCCCTGACATCAGTAGTATACCGGCGTCAGCCGGCCGCAGGCGCTGTAACAGGGAAAGGAGCATATCAATAAAACAATCAGTAAAACCGGCAGTGTACCTGCGCCAGGAGAAGATCGCGAATCTGTCCGCTATTAATTACAAAAAACACAGTTGCACTCTAGTGGTGCGCTATGGATTCGAAAGCACAATAGCAGTGCCTTATTTGCAGGATTGGTGCCGGGTTGTTGCCTTCTGATGAGGCGCTCATCCTGACAATATTCTCCTGACTGGCTTTAATCTCCGCGTGTTAATGCCTTTGTTTAGGCGCGTCAGGCTTGTTTTATAACGCTTTTTTCTGCTTATCCGGACATTGCCGACAAAGTTGGTACGCATTCTGCTGATGGCTGAGTTATGTAATGCCAAAGACAACAATTTTTAGCCGCTAATTGGTTGATGCTTCAAACGGTGGCAGGGGCTGATTGCAACGCACCAAGGCAGTTCCGGGTGTGCAGGCTAAAACACAATGACAATGAGAGAGGGTCTCAGGTGGAAAATCTTGACGTAACCAGTATCAATAGTGCCGTTGAAACGCTGATGCAGAGTGCTAACACCATGTTTATTCTGCTGGGCGCCATCATGGTGCTGGCGATGCACGCCGGGTTTGCTTTTCTGGAAGTTGGTACTGTACGCCATAAAAACCAGGTGAATGCGCTGGTGAAGATTATTACCGATTTCGGCGTGTCGACGCTGGCGTATTTTTTTATCGGTTATCAGATTGCGTATGGCGTGGATTTCTTTGCCAGTGCAACGGAACTGACTCAGAACAATGGTTATGAGCTGGTAAAATTTTTCTTCCTGCTGACCTTTGCAGCTGCTATTCCGGCGATTGTTTCCGGTGGTATTGCTGAACGGGCAAAATTTTATCCGATTCTAATTGCTTCGGCATTAACGGTTGCTTTTGTTTATCCGTTGTTTGAAGGCATTATCTGGAATGGTAATTATGGCTTTCAGAGCTGGTTAGAAAGTACCTTTGGTGCGCCGTTCCACGATTTCGCCGGTTCTGTGGTGGTACATGGTGTGGGTGGCTGGATCGCGTTTGCTGCTATTACCATGCTGGGCTCGCGGAAAGGCCGCTACCGTAATGGCAAAGTGGTGGCTTTTGCACCATCAAATATTCCGTTTCTGGCACTGGGTGCCTGGATTCTGGCAGTGGGCTGGTTTGGTTTTAACGTGATGTCAGCTCAGACGCTGGATGGGATTTCGGGCCTGGTAGCAGTGAACAGCCTGATGGCTATGGTGGGTGGCACAATTGTCGCTATGATCGTTGGTCGTAATGACCCGGGCTTTATTCATAATGGTCCACTGGCCGGACTGGTGGCTGTGTGTGCCGGCTCTGACTTATTGCACCCGATTGGTGCCCTGATTGTCGGTGGTGTTGCCGGTGGTCTGTTTGTTTATGTATTCACTCTGGCACAGAACAAGTTTCCGAAATTTGATGATGTACTGGGTGTATGGCCGCTGCATGGCTTGTGCGGTGCCTGGGGTGGTATTGCTGCGGGTATCTTTGGCACAGAAGCCCTGGGAGGCCTGGGAGGGGTGACCTTTATGGCTCAGCTGGTGGGAACACTGGCCGGTATTCTGGTGGCCGTTGTTGGTGGTTTCCTGGTATATGGCCTGGTGAAAGCGGTGTCTGGTATTCGCCTCGATGAAGAGCAGGAATTTAACGGTGCTGACTTGTCGATCCATAAAATTGGTGCCACCAGCGACGCTGAATAAGCGCTTCATTTAACTGTCATTAAGTCGTTTCATTGATATACCCAGGAAGTAAACCTGCACTATTATCCTGACGGCTTGGGCATGCGCGCACAGCCCGACGTTGAAACGGCGCCATTGTCAAAATGCTGATTAACATTAACGCTGTAAAACAGCGGCGCAGGCACTCATGAATCCGTATCTTTTGTTTCTGCCGCCATTGGCTGTGAGTACGAATGGCTCGGGTTGGCAATTTTATGACTCATGGCATATAACACGGGCACCACACCTAAAGTCAGGATGGTGGCGAAACCCAGGCCAAAACAAATCACCACCGCCATGGCACTGAAGAACGGATCAAACAGCAGTGGTAATAACCCCAGAATGGTCGTCAGTGCGGCCATCGTGACCGGCCGTAAGCGGCTGATTGAGGCGTGGAATACCGCCTCGTAAGGCGATAACCCT
The DNA here is from genome assembly GCF_042648445.1 of Bacterioplanoides pacificum. Lineage (NCBI taxonomy): Bacteria > Pseudomonadati > Pseudomonadota > Gammaproteobacteria > Oceanospirillales > Oceanospirillaceae > Bacterioplanoides > Bacterioplanoides pacificum. The sequence goes on along the minus strand of NZ_JBHRYB010000013.1, from coordinate 166,296 downwards.
TCACTTAACTCCAGCCGGATCTGGTCGACCAGCACAATGCCGTTTTTGACAATCATGCCCGATAGGCTGAGAAAGCCGAGCAGCGCCATAAAGCCGAACTCAGCGCCCAGCATCAGCATGCCGGCTGATACCCCGATGATGGCCAGTGGTACGCAGGCCCAGATAACCAATGCGCTGCGTAATTCATTAAACAGCAGCACGGTGATGATAAACATAATCAGATAGCCGAGTGGTAACGAGGCAAACACACTTTTTTCTGCCTTTTGTGATGACTCATATTCACCACCCCAGCTCAGTTCGTAACCGGCGGGCAGTGGGATGGCTTCGATTTTTGGACGTACCCGCTGGAATAAAGTGTCGGCTGTAACACTACTTTGCAGTGATGGGTCGACAAATACCTGAATCGTACGTTTGCGGTCACGGCGGGCGATAATCGGGTCTTCAAACACCAGATCGAAGCGATCGACCACCTGTTGCACCGGGATATAACGATTAAAGACCGGGCTCCATATCTGCAGGTCCATCAGGCGGTCGATATTTAACCGTTCAACGGCCGGAGGACGCATAATAATCGGTTTTAACGTGGTGCCTTCGCGGTACAGGCCAATGGTTTTACCGGATACGCTCATTTGCAGCAGGTCGTCCAGATCCTGACGTGAAATACCGGCACGGCGGGCATTTTCTTCATTGAACAACGGGCGGATGATTTTGGCCCGTTGGCGCCAGTCGTGACGTACGTTGTCGGCATCTGAGTCCTGCAGAAAAATGGTTTTAGCCTGTTCGGCCAGTTGTCGTAACTGAGCCTGATCCGGACCGGAAAAACGGGCTTCAATTTTCGCTTTGGTACCCGGGCCGATTTGCAGGCGTTTGTATTTTACAAAGGCGTTGGGCAGCTGACGTTCAGTCCAGATCCTTGCCTGGTCTATCATGGCGGGAATCTGTTCGCGCTGTTCAGTACGGATCATGACCTGAGCATAAGCGCGGTACTGACGTTCCGGTGCATAAGTCAGCATAAACCGGAGTTCTCCCTGGCCCACGGTTGATGAGGTAAACACCACACCATCTTGTTGGCGGAAATAATCTTCCAGTGCCAGCGCCTGTTGTTGTGTGGCGTGAATGTCACTGCCTTCCGGTAACCAGATATCCACCAGGAACATAGGAGTATTGGATGGTGGGAAAAAACTTTTTTTAACAAAGCCAAAACCAACTACGGCAACCACCAGAGCCAGTAACATGGCGATAACCGTCGTGCGGCGGTTATGTAACATGAAGGTCAGGCTGGAACGGTAGATGTCGTATAACGCGCCTTTATAGGGTTCAGTATCTTTATTGTCGCCGGCGCCATGCTGTTCCTGGCGGCTGAATAATAAATGGCATAAAAACGGTGTGATCGACAGTGCGGTAAACCAGCTCAGCATCAGTGAAATTAATAAAACGTAAAACAGCGAACCGACAAATTCACCGGTGGAATCCGGCGATAAACCAATGGGGGCGAAGGCTGTGACGGCTATGACTGTGGCGCCCAATAGCGGCCACTGTGTTTGTTTAACAATGTCGTAGGCGGCCCGGGTGCGGCTCAGGCCTTTCTGCAACCCGACCATGATGCCTTCGGTAATGACCAGTGCGTTGTCGACCAGCATGCCCAGTGCAATGATTAAGGCGCCGAGCGAGATACGGTGTAACTCAATGCCCAGCGCTTTCATGGCGATGAAGGTACCGAGAATAGTCAGCAATAAAACCAGACCAATAATTAACCCGGCCCGGGCGCCCATAAATACAAATAACACCGCAATAACGATCACCACCGAAATGAGCAGGTTCAGTACAAACCCGCTGGAAGACGCCTCGACTTCGGCTGGTTGATCATAAAGGGTAAATATTTCGATGCCCAGCGGCCGGTTCTGATCAAGCTGTGCCAGTTTGGCCCGTAATTGTTGGCCAACCTGCACCACATTGACGCCGGCATTAAAAGAAATACCCATATGCAATGAGGCTTGCCCCTGGTAATTCACCAGGTGAGCGGGAGTTTCGGCAATTCCCTCGGAAATGCGGGCAATATCTTTTAAATAAATTAATTTATCCGACCCCGGGCTGCTGACTAATAAGTCGCCCATTTGTTGCACCGAGGTAAACTCGCCGGTGGGGTGAATACGGATATATTCGCCGGCGGAGCGAATATGACCGGCATCCTGCACTACGTTCTGAGTATTCAGCAGGCTGTACAGGCGGGCCAGCGGGATGCCCAGGTTAGCCATTTTTTCGCGTGAGATATCAATAAATACCTGTTCTTTCTGCACGCCGGCCAGCTTCACTTTGGAAACACCACTGACGGTGGCCAGCTCACGTTTCAGATATTCACTGTAGTCGTTAATTTCCTGGTAATTAAAGTCGGAGCCGCTGATGGCTAATAACACGCCAAACACATCGCCAAAATCGTCCATAACAATCGGACTGATAGCACCGGGTGGTAGCTGGTTCTGTTTATCACGTACTTTGCGGCGTAATTCATCCCAGATCTGTGGCAGTTGATGGGATTTAAAAACGGGCTTAATGACCAGATGAATTTGTGAAACGCCGGCTTTGGATATGGAATCGACATGATCGATGTAGGGCAGTGCCTGAATGGCATTTTCCAGCGGTGCGGTAACTTCTTCCTCAACTTGTAATGCGTTTGCACCCGGGTAATGGGTAATTACCATGGCTTCTTTAATGGTGAACTGCGGGTCTTCCAGCCGGCCCAGACCAAGATAACTGATCAGGCCGCCAACCAGCAGAATGGCCAGCATCATCCAGCTGGTGGTGGTGTTGGTAATAAAATACGTTGCGGCGTTATGACCGTAATCTTTGTTCTGTGACATGAGTTACAGGCCCCGTTCCTGAATCCAGGGGCGCACCCGCATGCCTTCGCGGGCCTGATGTACACCGGCTGCCAGAATCTGCTCGCCGGGCTGTAGCCCGGAGCGTACTTCGATACCCTGCTGGGTCAGTTCACCGACTTCGATGCTGCGCTGACTGATGGTCATATCGGCTTTGATAACCCAGACACTGGCCTGGCTGCTGCCTTCAGCCTGATGTTCATGCTGAAATACTGCACTGGCCGGGATTAAGATCTGGTGATGACGGTTGCTGAGCACCTGGTTCAGATCGACATGGACGCTGGCGCTCATGCCCGGTAACAGGTTCAGCGACGGCGGCCGCGGCAGGGTTAGGGTGACGGTGTAGCTGGCGGTGCCTTTATCGGCCTGGGCGGTGTGTTCTTTGTATTGCGCACGGAAGCGTTTACCGGGCAATACTTCAAACTCTACCTCGGGCTGATACATCACGCCGTTTGCTTTTTCCGGTGCGGCCTCGATGTTGGCCATCAGATATTCCGGCACCTGCAGCCGGACTTCCAGCTGGTTGCGCACCTGCAACATCACCACCGGTTTTCCGGCCGCTACCGGCTGGTGATTGTCGACGTACACTTCACCAACAACACCGGAAAACGGTGCTTTTAAATAGGTGTAGGATAAATCCGTGCGTGCTGCATCCAGCGCGGCTTTGGCAATTTCCAGTTCGGCTTTAACCTGATCAAAGCGGGATTGTGAGACCTGTTGTTGCGCGAACAGGTCTTTAATACGCTGGAACTGAGACGTCGCCAGCTGATAGCGGGCCTTGCGGTCGTCGACGGCAATGCGGTAATTCACCGGATCCAGACGGGCCAGCAGCTCCCCCCGGCGGACTTCACGGCCGGCGTGTACCGGCAGTTGCAACAGCTCTCCGGCCACCCGGAATGCCAATGCAGATTGTTCGGCAGCCTGCACCTGGGCCGGGAATTTACGCATCTGAACTTCATTTGCCTGTGGCACCTGATACATTTTTACCGGGCGTACGGCATCTTTCGTCGTTTCCGGCTGCGGCTGACTGCAGCCAGCGATGGCCAGTAAAACGACGGCAAAAGTGAATAATCGCATGAAGGGTTTCCGGTTAGCTAAACAGAAATAGGGTAATGATGAATATTGTAGGCGAAAGCAGCCAGCTCACATCACCCCGCGAATGGACAACCTATTGTTCTGGAAACTGAACTAATTATGCTCCGGGGTTTTCAGATGTTCTGGTTTTTGGGCTGATGAAAGCCCTGCTCCAGAAGTTGCTGAAAGAAGGGTGCCACTTCTTTACCTGCCGGGCCATGGATATGCAGCAGTTTACCGGCACCGGTTAATACTACAATGTTGTGTGCCATATTCAGTGCCCTGTGTCTGATGTTATCCTGCCTTCGCTGCCTGGGTAATATGATCGGCAAAAAATGCGCGTATCTCTGGCTCACGTGCCAGGGCATCGTTATAACCCAGCTCCATCAGATTCTGACAAAACCCGCGGGAAAATAACAAATAACTCAGAATGCCGGAACCATTGCGGCTGGCATTACCGCTGCCGCCCAGGGCCATTTTTAACGCCCGCGGAATCTCTCCGGCGTGTTCTCCGGCAATATCATCAATTGACTGACTGGGGTTGATTTCCAGCAGGTCGATTTTTTTCAGCTCCATCGCCTGCTGTTTGCGGATTTTATCGGGAATGATATCGACGGTGCGGTTAATCCGGCGCAGCCGTTCAACATCCGATTCCATGCTATCGAGGAAAGCGGCATTTAACATATGGCCCATTACTTTGGCCGGCGTTGGATAACTGCTTTGCTGGCGTCGCTCTTTACGTTTATGGGCCACACCGCTGACACCAATTACCATGATTTTTTCGGCGCCCAGATGCAGAGCCGGACTGATCGGGGCGAGTTGGCGAACGGCGCCGTCGGCAAAAAATTCGCGGTTGATACGAATGGAGGGAAAAATCATCGGAATGGCGGATGAGGCCATCAGGTGGTCAATGTTCAGTCGTGCCCGGGCGCCGATGCGACGTTCCCGTTGCCAGTTGGTGATGCTGTAATGACCCTGAAAAAAACTGACGGACTCTCCGGATTCCAGTCCGGAGCAGTTAATGGCGATGGCATGCAGGGCGTTGTTATCAATTGCTTGCTGAATATTGTCGAAACGAATCACTTCCAGTAACAGTTGCCGTAAGGGGGAGTTATCGAGCAAGGACACCGGATCGTGTTTAAAGCGCCGGCCGACCATCAGGCTGCGTGTCATCCGTGCCAGGCTGGCCGATACACCGAGAAAGTCAGTGCGGTAAATCTGATTGCATTCAAAATTGCCCCAGATACGCTCCAGGTGACGAATCCCGATCCGGTAGTTTTCGGCATAGCTGGCCAGGGCAATGCCGTTAATGGCCCCGGCGGATGTGCCGGAAATCACATCGAACGGGTTGTAATCACCGCGTGGCAGGATTTTATGAATCGCTTTCAGGACCCCTACCTGGTAGGCGGCCCGGGCACCACCGCCGGATAAAATCAGGCCTGTCTTTTTTACATCCAAAAGCATTTCCTTGTGGTTCGGGGCGGGAACAACTGCGTTCACCGACTCTGTATTACTGCTAGCTGTCATAATAGTGCATAATGCCGCCCTGATGTTGGCTGGAGCGACGTATGTTTACCGGAATTGTGCAAACCAAACTGCCTGTGGCAGAAGTCAAAAGTGCTGAAAATTTCGCCACCCTGGTGTTTGAGTTCCCCGAAGCGCTGTTAGCCGGGCTGCAGATTGGCGCCTCGGTCGCCATCAATGGTACCTGCCTGACGGTGCGCACCATTGATGCCACACGGGTGAGTTTTGATGTGATTGCACAAACCCTGAAAGTCACCAATCTGGGGCAGCTGAATCGTGGCTGCGTGGTGAATATTGAACGTGCGGCGCGTTATGGTGACGAAATTGGCGGTCACGTGGTGTCGGGTCATGTGATGGATCAGGTGCGGGTGATGGAGGTGATTGATTCACCGAATAACCGCATTATCTGGCTCGAGCGGCCAGAAACACTGGCTCCTTATTTACTCGATAAGGGGTTCGTCGCGCTTAATGGTTGCAGCCTGACGATTGCTGCGGTGGACAACAAACGCTTTGCCGTGCATCTGATTCCCGAAACGCTGGATGTGACCGTGTTTGGCCGTGTCCAGACCGGAGACCGGATTAATCTGGAGGTGGACTCCCAGACACAGGCGGTGGTCGAGACCGTGCAGCGCCTGCTGGGAGACCCGGAAAGCCGTAATGCTCTGCTTACAGGCTGGTCAGATAACGGATAATATCGCCGGACTCGTACATCCAGGTTTCTTTGCCGGATTCGTCTTCAATCAGTAAACAAGGCACAGTGGTCCGCCCGGTTGCCTGTTGTTGTTGCTGGCGATATTGCGGGTTTTGCATCACATTGCGGCGCTCGACCTTAACCTTAACACCGGGCAGGGCGTGCAGAACGCGTTGGCAAAACGGACACATATCGTAGTAGTACAAAGCGTATTTCATTTTTTCTCCCGTCATCTGAGTGTGTATGGATTATACCCAACAAATCTTGTTATTTCTGATCGCTGTGGTGGCTAACTGGTTTTCTGCTCTGGCAGGGGGCGGTGCCGGACTGATTCAGTTACCGATACTGATTTTTATGGGACTGCCTTTTCCGCTGGCACTGGCTACGCACAAAATTGCGACGGTTGCTCTGGGCGCCGGAGCTACGTTACGACATCTGCGTGGCGGCTATCTGGAACGGCGCGTGTTACTGCTGATTTTGCTGGCTGGTGGTCCGGGGGTAATTGGCGGTGTGTTTTTTATTCTGGATGTCGATCCCCGGCGCGCCGAAATTGCTCTGGGGGTGTTAACCCTGGCGCTGGCATTGTACTCCTGGTTTAAACCGGAACTGGGGTTGCAGGCGGAGCCACGGCACCGGGATATCCGCGGATTACTGTTAGGAGCACTGGTGCTGACGCTGATTGGTTTCGGTAATGGTGCGCTATCGGCCGGCAGTGGTCTGTTTGTTACCCTGTGGCTGGTGCACTGGTTTGGCCTGGAATATAAAACGGCCGTCGCTCAGACGCTGGTGGCGGTTGGACTGGGCTGGAACACTATTGGCGCACTGACTATGGGGGGCGTGGCTGATGTGCAGTGGAGCTGGATTCCGGCGCTGGTGCTGGGGTCTCTGGCCGGTGGCTATCTCGGGGCACACACTTCGATTCAGGCGGGCAACCGGACCATCAAGCGGGTGTATGAACTGGTCACCTTGCTGGTCGCGCTGAAGTTGCTGCTGGGCTGATCAGGCCGGCAGCCATTTTTGCACCATATGGCGAACCTGATCCATATTGATGGGTTTGCTGAGGTAGTCGTTCATACCGGCTTCCAGACACAGGTTTTCGTCACCCGACATGGCATTGGCGGTTACAGCGATAACCGGCGCGTTGGTTTCCGGGTAACTGCCTCCGCGGATGCGGCGGGTGGCTTCAAATCCATCCATGACCGGCATCTGGCAATCCATAAATATCAGGTCATAACACTCGCGTCCGGTGTCATCCAATAACTCAAGTGCTTTTTCGCCGTTATCGGCAACGTCGGTTTTCAGCTGTAAGCGGCTGAGCATGCTTTTCAGTACTTTTTGGTTAATCGCATTGTCTTCCACCACCAGTACCCGTCCGCGCAGAGTACCGGTTAACATATCCAGGCTGTTATTCTGGCGGATGAGGGCGGCAGTCTGTTGCTCCCGGCGGGCCGGTAATAACAGCTGAACCCGGGTACCTTCTCCTTTATGGGAAGCGATGGCTACCCGGCCTTCGAGACAATGACATACCGCCCGTACCAGCGATAAACCAATCCCCAGGCCCTGATAACGGCGCTGGTGGGAGGAATCCCCCTGGGCCATAAAACCCTGCACCCGTTCCAGCTCCTGGGCTGTCATACCAATGCCGGTATCCTGGATCTGAATATCGAGGCAGTCCTGATTGTTCAGACGTGACATGGCGACGCTCAGGCGGATATGGCCGCTTTCGGTGAACTTAATGGCATTATCGACCACCGCTTTGATGGCATGGCGGACGCATTTGATATCAACCAGCAACCGCTGCGGCAGATCTGGGTCACTGATCAGCTCGAAGTTCAGCTGGCGGGCATGACACTGCGGGCGAATGCTTTCTGCCAGTTGTTCCAGGGTGGTGCTGACGTCGACACTTTCCAGGCTGACTACCCGGGTTCCGGATTGTAGCTCGGTATAGGTTAAAACATTGTCGACCAGTTCCAGCATTTCGTGGGCACTGCTCTGGGCATCGCGAACAGACGATGATGCCGCTTCACCATGGCTGCTGGCTGCCAGTTCCAGTGAGCCTAAAATGCCATTCAGCGGGGTGCGGAATTCATGGCTGATGGTGGCCAGAAAATCATTCTTCAGCCGGTTGGATTCCATCAGGCTTTCGGCTTTTTTCTCCAGTTCTACCTTAATGCGTTGCTCTGCCTGTTTTTTCTCCGCCTGCAGCAGATTAATCCGGTCGGCCAGGGCGAACGATAACAGTACCACTTCAAACACGCTGCCGATTTTGCTGGCATGAATCGTCCAGATATTGTTGGGCAGCAGACCAAAAATAGTGGCGATGGTGATCAGGCCGCCAATAATCAGAGCTACCCAGGCGGCCAGGAAAAAACGTGCTGCACGTTTGCCGCGTAACAACATTGACACTGAGGCGTACAAAATAACCAGTAAAAACGCCACCACGACCGGTGCCGCCAGTGCCATCACCGTGGCCGTTGTGGTGACAAAGGCTAATAGCCCCGTGATAAAACTCATCGCCATGCAGGTTAACAGCGCCCGGTCGGCGTTGCGTGCGCTGTTACTGGTATGCAGAAAACTGCGGGTAAACGCCGTACCAAACACCCCTACCAGAGCGATGGTCAGTGGCACCGCCAGCTGCGCCAGCGCCGGGGATGCGCTCCAGATAAACTGGTAACCGATGCCGCTGGTGGCCAGCTGTAATGCTGCAAAAGACGCGATGTAACCAATGTACAGCAGGTAACTGTGATCACGGATGCTGATCCACAAAAACAGGTTATACAGAAACATAGCCGCCATCATGCCGTAATAAATACCGAGGGCGTATTGCTCGCTGGAGTGCTCTTCGATAAAGGCATCGCTGTGCCATAAGCTGATCGGCACCTGTACTGAGCTGCTGCTCTGCACATTGAGGTAGATGACCTGCTCAGGATGTTCGGAAAAATCCAACGGTACGACGAAGTTGCGATGTAGGATTGGCCGTTCGCTGAAGCGGTGTAAATCGCCCAGATCCCACAACGCCAGCCGTTGCCCCCGGGGAGTTTCAACAAAGATGTGTAAACGATCCAGTAGCGGATAACCAATTTCCATCAGCCAGCCCGGGTTTCGGGTTGCCGCGCTGCTGACCTGAAACTTCAGCCAATAACCCGACTGGGTAAAGCCTTCATTGAAGACGGCCTTGTTGTAGGCAGTAAATGGCAGGTTATGATTTTTTATATACGATAAGGATAGCTGGGACAGAGGATCGGGTAATACGTACAGTGCGCCAGCGCTGGTGATACGGCTGTCCTGATCACTCAGGCGGATGATATGTTCCGGCGCCGCCGCCCAGGCAACGCTGCAGAACATCACAAAAAACAGGGTGATAACGGATCGGACTGGTCTGTATTGTCTGGCCGTCATACAAGCAACTTCCCTGGCATTGATCATTAAGGTGGCCAGCACTGGCCACCGGGTTAGTTATTATCAGATCAACAGAGTATAGAGTGCGAATGGTCAGACTGTGAATGCTTTACGGCGTAAAAACTCCACGATGCCTAACAAAAATAACAGGCTGAATGGGCTGCCTCCGCCACCGGAACCTCCGAGATCCAGTGTGCCGCCGTTGTTCTCAAGGGCTGACAGCTCCACAGTGATGGTTTGTGTCGTGTTGCCAAGCGCCGAAATATCACGGCTGATGGCGCTGCGTGCCTGTGGGTGATCAACGGTTATCCGTATCGGAGTTTGCTGGTTTAAATCCCCCTCCCAGCGGAAGGTAGCAAACGATCCGGTTAATACCAGGGTGGTCAGATTTTCGCTTTGTCCATCGGCAAACGTCAGGGTGGCCGTTGGCGCTTCATCGAAACTGAATCCGGAAGCGTTGATATTACCATTCAGCGAAAATGCTAACGCCGGTTCCTGTAACTGAACGCTGGCGCTGGTTTGTTCCTGTGCCAGAGTGACGTTCTTACTGCCATAGCCAGACGCACTGACGGTAACTATGGTTGTTTGTCTGGCCAGTATCAGAGACGCCTGACCGTTGCTGCCGGTGGTTTCTGAGGAGTTCAGCCCCCAGCCTGTCAGGCGCTGATCATCCGCTTCTATACGTGCCCCGGTTACCGGTTGATTGGCTGTGTCTGTGACGGTAATGGTTGCGGTTTTACCGGTTAATACATCCAGTGTCTGGTTACCTTGCGGCAGATTTGTTGCGCTGGCTGTCAGTGTGGTTTGAGTTGGCAGGTTGGTCGTTGCCAGCTTCAGGTTAGCTACGGCGCGGTTAAAATTACCGCCATCGTTGCTGGCGACAAATTGTTCTGTTGCCTGTCCGGAACCATCGGTGGTGGTGATTTGTGGGCTGTCGCTGGTGAGCGTGATACTGGTGCCCGCCGCCGCTCCTTCGATCCATACCTGTTGGCCGATCGCCTGGTCGAGCAAGGCGCTGACATTGGTGTTTATCCGCAGAGGCCGGTCCAGATACAAGGTGATACTGTTGTTGTCAGCATCGGTTACCTGCAGTTCATATCGGCCAGCAAAGGCCCCGGAGGTCGGCATTTTTATGGTCAGGCTGTTAGTTTGCAACTCGACCAGTGAGTCCTGCGACGTACCGTTAACACTCAGCGTGGCGGAAAGAGGTGGCTTGCCACCGCTGAGCGGGAAGCTTGTATCTTCCGTGGGGATTGCCAGGGTCTGACCCGATGATAATGGCTGATTGTTGTAACTCAGCTGCAGTTCGGTGGCGGTGATCACCGTCCAGCCCAGATCGGCTAACAGCGGAGCGGCCAGGCCGGGTGACGTCAGGAATTCGGTATAGCTGGGTTCCATTAACTCATTGGGAGATGCGGCGGTGGAAAAATGTGACACCGAGCTGCCTCCCTCGTAGGAAGACGGCGCATACATTTGTATTTTGCCTGCGTTTAAGCCATTGCTCAGTGGTAACGCATTGGCCGCCTGATTCGCCTGAGCACCATTCCATACCAGATTGCCGTCGTTGGTTGATGACGACAGCCGTTCCGCGGAGGTCATCTGATCCCAGCTTTTGTTCTGTGTCTGATCGAACAGGTTACGGCTGAACACATCCATATAGCCGCCAGCCAGCGTACCATTGGCGTTGACTGCTGAGGTGAATCCCAGGCCGTGTAATAACTCGTGAATCACCACGGATAACAGCGAGTTATCCGGGCCATTCGGGTCATCAAAGCCGTAATACCAGTTATTGCCGCGCAGGCAGTTATCGTTGTTATCGATATCACCGTTAAACGTAGCGCTGATTTCGTAGTTTTTCTCGCTGTTGGCATTAAGGTCGGTATTGGCCAGGTCATTAGCCAGAGCGATTGGGTACCAGGTGTCTCTCAGTGGGGCACCGGGGAAGTTTCGCTGGATGGTACTGGCGCCGGCGCTGCCTAACGTAGCTGCATTCGGGCTGCAGAACAGGTTTTCATCTTCGGCACCATTGAACTGGGCTTTCACGACGATTTCTATATCGGAATCGATATAACTTTCGAGGATACCTGCGGCCCGCTCAAAAACCGCCAGCCGCTGAGCGCCCAGAGTGGTGGCGTTATTGCCGCCAACGGCGGCTACCGGGGTCGGGTCGTTAAACCCTTCTCCATTGCCATCGCCATTGAGGATGGTGATCTGAGTGGCGCAGACCAGTGCCGGTGCCAGAGTGGCCAGTGCTGCCAGGCCGGATTTAATAAATAGGTTCACAGTCATTATTGATCCACAATGGGTTTAATTTCAGTTTCTACGATGGTGACTTTGCCGTCTTCGCCAATGATGGCGACCGGCACATGCTGATATTGACCTTTCAGGTCAAGACTGACGCTGCCATCCGCATGGGTAACCGGTTTCAGTTCTGAGGCCGGAATGCGCTTGCTTTCAATGTAGGCGCGCACTTCCGCCGGCAATTCGGGGCTGGTTTTGTCTTTGTTTTTCTCATCCGTGGCTGATCGGCCGGCAGTCTGGTAATGCGCCTGATGCTCGGTATGGGTCGATAGCACCGGACGTTTGATCGGCGGCGTGGCAGCTGTAGAGGTTGTTACAGGTGCCTGGCGCTCAGGCTGATGGCCGGTGGCCGCCTGGTCGGAGGAGGTCTGCGGCACGATGACCTGAGGTTGCTGGCCCGACCAGATGCCGGCCAGTAACACCACCAGGGCGGCGGCCAGAAAGCTGAAAATAAGGGTGAGTCTGGATGCTTTCACTCGGATATCCGTTTGCTTGAACTAAAAATAACAAACAGCCAGAAGCTGATGCTGACCGTTTCAACAGCGGTCTTATATCAGATTAGACCCGCGGCGCCTTTTTATCAGATTTCTGTAAGAAACCCATATGACAGATCACCATTTTGAGAGTTTTTTCCGTTTTCAGCCTTTCTGACTGGCCTTCTTGGTAAAACGCGTCGCTGTTGCGCTGACTGGATCTTCCGGCCAGGGGTGTTTCGGATAACGGCCGCGCAGCTCTTTACGTACCTCGGGGTAGACGTTTTGCCAGAAACTGGCCAGATCCTGAGTCACTGCCAGTGGCCGTTGTGCCGGTGATAATAAATGCAGTTGTAGTGGCAGGCGACCAGACAGCAGAGCGGGCTGTTGGGTCACGCCAAACATTTCCTGCAGCTTGACCGCCAGTACCGGTGGCTGCTGGCTGTAATCGAGACGGATGCGGGAGCCGCTGGCCACTTGCCAGTGGATCGGCAGCTGCTGCTCCAGTTGTTGCTGTTGTTGCCAGTCTAAACGAGCCAGTAATGCCTGATACAGTGGCAGCTTTTTCAGGTCGCGCAGGTGGCGGGCCTGATGCAGCAGCGGTAATAACCAGACGTCGATGGCTTGTTGCAGGCTGTGCTCGTCCATGGCCGGCCAGTCAGCATTACACTGCCCCTGATGACGCAGCAACTCGGCCCGCTGACACAGGGTACGGCTGCCGTCATCCCAGGGTAAGGTGCTCAGTCCCTGACGCTGAAAATAGTCGCGCCAGGCCAATAACCAGTCGTCGTTACTGAGATCGCGCAACGGTTGGCGTCGCCAGATAATCTGTCCCAGGCGTTGTTGTTTTTCCGCTTTCAGCTGGCCATTATCAAGCCATTCAATCACAACCTGCTGATTATTCAGCCATGGGCAACATTGGGTTAATGCGTCCAGGTCATCGTCTTGCAGCGGCAGGGCCTGGCGAATTCGGGGTTGTTGCCCCTGGATCTCCGATACCGCCAGCCATTCCTGCTGTTGCAGGCCGGAATCCACTTGCAGACAGGCGCCTGTGCCACTGCTGAGCAGGTATTCACCGTGTTGCCCGGAGCGTCGCCGTGCCAGCCGATCGGGGTAGGCCAGCGCCAGCACCAGAGCGGCGTTTAAGGGTGACTGGTCGCTCTCCAGCTGCAGCGTGTCGATCCAGCGCTGTGCCAGTTGACCGGCTGCGTTACGCTGTGCCTTGTCGAGCCGGGTTAATGCCAGTTCCAGGTCATCCGTGTGGCTGGCCGAACGATTGAGCCATTGTAACTGCGCTACCAGCTGTGCAGCGGCACGGCCAAAGCCCAGTGTGGCGGCGCTGAGGATGGCATGACCCCAGCGTGGCTCCAGTCCGGAATCAGCAATGGCCTGGCCATGGTCGTTCAGCTGCCACTTGCCTGGCTGTACCATGCCCAGTTGTTGCAGCAGCGCCTGCGCCCGCTGGATAGCTGCGTCGGACGGCGGTGTCAGCCACAGCAACTCCTCCGGCCGGCAGCCCCAGCTGTATAAACACAGGGTCAGATACGATAAATCACTGCGTTGTGTCTCGGCGCTCAGATGAGCCGCGCGACTGTGATGGCTGCTTTGTGGCCATAGCCGGTAACTCTGACCCGGCGCCTGGCGGCCGGCACGGCCGCTGCGCTGTTCGGCTGAGGCCTGTGAAATCTGGCCGGTTTCCAGGCGCTCGATGCCACTGCGCACATCAAACTGTTGGCGGCGTTCCAGGCCGCTGTCGATGACAATACGGACGCCATCAATGGTGACCGAACTTTCGGCGATATTGGTGGCAAGAATGATTTTACGTTGCCCGGAGTTACGGGCCAGGGGAGTCAGCGCGCGTTTCTGATCACGATCGCTGAGGCGTCCGTGTAACGCCATTACCTGGCAGTGGTCTGGCAGCGATTGCTGAAGTTGTTGTTGCAGGGCCTGAATTTCGCCGACGCCCGGTAAAAATACCAGCATGTCGCCGGGGTGTTGCAGTGCTTCATGAATAACTTTGCGACAATGACTGAGCAATTGCTGGCGTGAGCTGAGCAGTGGTTGCTGTGCTGCCCGGTAGTGTACGGTTACCGGGAACTGGCGACCTTCACTGCGTATTACCGGAGCCTGCAGTTTGTCACTCAGACGGGCATCATCCAGTGTGGCTGACATGACCAGTAGTTTCAGGTCGTGGCGAAATAACTGCTGGGCGTTGTGAGCCAGCGCCAGTCCCAGATCGGACTGCAGGTTACGTTCATGGAATTCATCAAAAATAATCAGTCCGACCCCGCTCAGTTCCGGGTCCTGTAATATCATACGGCTGAGCAGGCCTTCGGTGATCACTTCAATGCGGCTGTCCGGGCTGGTTGCCGATTCAGAACGCATACGGTAACCCACTTGCCGGCCGGTTTCTTCGCCCAGCTGCTGTGCCATAAACCGCGCGGCGTTGCGGGTGGCGATACGGCGTGGTTCGAGCATCAGGATACGTTGCCCGGCGAGCCACTCCTGATGCAGCAGAGCCAGCGGCACCCGGGTGGTTTTGCCAGCTCCCGGGGCAGCAACCAGCACCACATTCTGATGCTGTTGCAGAGCGTTGTTCAGATCGGGCAGAACGTCGTCAATCGGCAGGGCCTGGCTCATGGGTCACTCGGTACTGGATAAATCGTGCTGAATACGGAAAAATGCGCATGGTAGCCTATTGCTGAGCAAAGGGGGAATCATGAGACAATCCGGTGAACACAAGGTGGTGGATTTCCGCTCCGCCAGTCAGCGACATCGTCAGGATAAAGAACATCAGCGGAAAGAAGATAAAGTGGCCAGTCTTCAGCAACGTTTTAAGCAGGCATTGCCGGATAAAAAAACACCGGTGAAGGATTATCTGCGCAAAAAGAAGGCCGCGAAAAAGCGCTGATCAGTGTTGTTGTAAAAAATCTTCGATGGCTGCCTGGTTCAGCGGGCGGCTTAATAAATATCCCTGAATACAGTCACAGCCTTTACGGGCTAATTCGTCTTTTTGTTGCTGCTCTTCCACACCTTCGGCAATGACCCTCATACCTAAGGCATGGCCCAGATTAATAATGCTGTCGACCAGCGCCTGTTTGCGCGGGTCGCCACACATGCGGTCGATAAAACTTTTATCAATTTTTAATTTGTCGACCGGAAAAGCGGATAAATACGACAGGGATGAAAAGCCGGTGCCAAAATCATCCAGTGCGACGCGAATGTTTTTTTCTTTTAACTGGTCGAGAAAATGCCGGGTGTCGGCCTGATTCTGAATAAATAAACTTTCGGTAATTTCAATCACCAGTAATTCCGGATCAGCGCCGCTGGCGTCAACCTGTTCGATAATATGACGCGCCAGTTCGTTGTCAAAAAATTCCGCGGTCGACAGATTCACAGCAATCGGCATACGTATGCCGTGCGCCAGAAAACGTTTAATCTGTTGCAGCGCTGCTTGCCTGACCCAATAACCAATTTCACGAATAATGCCGGTTTTCTCCGCCAGCGCAATAAACAGATCCGGACGAATCATGCCACGCTGCGGATGGTTCCAGCGTACCAGCGCCTCCAGCTGTATCACGCGGTTCGTTCTGAGGTCCAGGATCGGCTGATAATGCAGCTCCAGCTGATCTTCGGCAGCAGCATGGCGTAATTCCTGATGCAGCAGTGCCTGGGTCTGGGCATGTTGCTGCATTTGTGGCGTAAAGCTGGCATAGGTGTTACGGCCGCTGTCTTTGGCGGCATACACCGCCTGATCGGCGGCTTTCATCAGCTGTTCGATGGTCTGGCCATCATTGGGAAAACGGGCGATACCGATGCTGGATGAAATACGGCAATCTTTTACCTGGCGCAGCCGGTATGGCTGGGCGATCAGTTGCAGGCAATCCTGTAATAACAATTCCAGCCTTGCCAGATCCTGTGGCCGGGTAATCAGCACGGCAAATTCATCGCCACCGAGACGGGCGATGGTATTACTGCTACCGAAGCAACGCTGCAGGCGGCTGGCCGTCTGTACCAATAATTCGTCACCGGCATCATGACCGTGGTTGTCGTTAATTTCTTTAAAATAATCCAGGTCCAGAATCAGGACATTAAAGGGTTGTTGCTGGCGGCGACATTCCTCAATGGCCCGGGTCATGCGTTCGTAACACAGGTTACGGTTGGGCAGGTTGGTTAATACATCGTAATTGGCCAGATACTGAATGGTCTCTTCTGAGCGTTTACGCTCAGAAATATCGTTAATCAGAATCACCGCCTGACGAATGTTGCCCTGCTCGTCACGAATCACTGAAAAACAGATCTCCGCGGTAAACACTTCCTGATTTTTACGCCGGGCAGATACCTCAGAGGTCCAGCTGCGCGAGGATGGCAGCTGTTGCAATATGTCTTTGTAGTGTTCCAGCTGATGGCTGTCGTTGGCCAGCATGCGGGGGGTTTTGCCGGCGATGTCGGCGTGGCTGTAGCCGGTCATCTGGGTAAATGCCGGGTTAACGTCTGTGATATTAAACTGCTCGTCGGTAATCATCATGCCCATTGGCAGGTGCTGCGCAATCAGCCCCGACAACCGGGCGTGCAGCTGGGCTTTGTGATGTTCAATACCAAAACGTGCCAGACGTGCGGCTTCCAGAATCAGCAGAATGTCGTCAGCGTCCGGTGCCTGCGGGTGTTGATAATACATGGCAAAGGTGCCCAGCACCTGATTATCGTTACCCAGAATAGGTTGTGACCAGCAGGCTTTCAGCATGCCGGTTGCTGCCAGCTCTTTATAGGGTTGCCAATAGGGGTGGTTGTCGATGTCTTCGACGATCACCAGTTTTCCGCTAAACGCGGCGGTGCCGCAACTGCCGACACCGTCACCGATTTCAACACCATTAATGCCGTCTATGTAAGCCTGGGGTAAGGAGGGCGCGGCGCCATGGGTCAGGCGTTTGCCGTCATCGCTGAGCAACAGTACGGATGCCAGACAATCGGGCTTTTTGTCCTGAATCAGGTAACACAGCTCGTTCAGCAGCTGTGGCAACGACGTACCGGAGACCATCAGTTCCAGCAGGTGGCTGTAGCGGCTGAGCGATACTACGGCGTTGTTTGGGTTGTATTCGGCTTCTGAGGCGGACATAAACTGCGCATACAATCTGCAATAACCACAGTCTAGCTGTGATTTTTTAAATGTCAGCGCAGGTTAAAGAGTTTTTTATCAGGCCGGAAGAGCCGGCCTGATAAAAAATGCCGTGACGGCGGGGAACAGTATCAGGCGCCAACCAGCGACTGGCCGCAGACACGCACAACATTACCACTGACACCACTGGCAGCCGGGTTAGCAAAGAAGGCGATGGTTTCGGCCACATCGACCGGCTTACCGCCCTGGGACAGTGAGTTCAGGCGACGACCTACTTCGCGGGTCATAAACGGGATAGCGTCGGTCATCGCGGTTTCGATAAAGCCCGGCGCGACGGCGTTGATGGTGATGTTGTTGGCCGCCAGTTCGTCAGCCATGTACTGAACGTAACCAATCACGCCGGCTTTTGAGGCGGCGTAGTTGGTCTGGCCGACCTGGCCGGCGATGCCATTCATGGACGATACGCAGATAATTCGGCCACCCTTGTTCAGGGTGCCGTGTTCAAACAAGGCATGGTTAATACGTTCTTCCGCTGCCAGGTTGATGTCGATGGTCATTTGCCACCAGTGTTCCGGCATATTGGCCAGGGTTTTGTCGCGTGTGATACCGGCGTTGTGAACCACGATATCCGCACCGCCCATCGCTTTCAGTTTGTCGGAAATCTGTTGCGGTGCTTCGGCCGAGGAAATATCGCCCAGCAGTGCGTCGCCACCGATTTCGGCCATGACACGGTTCAGATCGGCTTCGGCCGGTGGAATATCCAGGCCGAGTACCTGAGCGCCATCCCGGGCCAGAGTACGGGCGATGGATTCGCCGATACCGCGCGATGCACCGGTGACCAGTGCGACTTTACCGGCCAGCGGTTTGTGCCAGTCCGGGTAGCTGACCTGTTCGGCTTTACGAACCGTAATCACCTGGCCGTCAACGTAAGCGGACTTAGCGGAAATAACAAAGCGGAATGCTGCGTCCAGGTTCGCTTCGGCGTCTTGCTCAACAAAAATTGCCTGAGACGTCGCGCTTTTTTTGCCAATCTCTTTGGCCACTGAGCGTGAGAAACCTTCCAGCGCACGCATGGCAGCCGCTTGTTCACCGCTGCTGGCTTTCAGGTGTGGACGACCCAGGGTAATGACCCGGCCGTTGCTGTTCAGTTTCCGCATCACCGGGCTGAAAAAGGTGTACAGCTGGTCCAGGTCACTGGCCTGAGCAAAACCGGAGGCGTCGAAGACAAAGGCATCGAATTTGTCGGTCATGTTTTTGGAAACTTCAACACCCAGCGCTTTAACGCCATTGGTTTCAGCCGCGGCGACGATAGCCGCAGCGGTGTGCGCATTGGCCTGGTAACACACGCTGGCATCGGCGTCTTTCAGGTTGCGCATGATGTCGTTCAGCAGCGCGGCGTTGTCGCTGGCGCCAACCAGCACTTTGCCTTCGAAGTAGGTTGGCTGATCGGCGCGGTAACGTTTCAGCTCGATCGGGGTTGGCAAACCAACGGTTTTCAGCAGGTTACGGCCGATGTTGTTGTTCAGCATGGATTCGTAAAAATTACTCATGGTCGTTTCCGTTATGCGTTTGAGTTCAGCAATGTGTTTCTGGTTCTTCAGGCGAACAGCCGGGCGCGAGTGATGTGACTGTGATACAGCGCCGGGAGGCAGATTACAGCAATAAGCGCTGACAGTTAAATTGACCAGTGGCCGGGCGCTGACTGTCAGTTCAGCCAATGCCTGAACGGGCAGGAAAGTTAGACTGCGGTCTGTATAAGCAGAGGTTTTTATTTTGCCCGCTTAGATTTTTATCATCCTTGGTACTATTCAGGATTCTGACATGACCCAGACTGTACGCCGCGTTGCCATTATTGGCGGTAACCGTATTCCTTTTGCCCGCTCCAACACCGTTTATTCTTATGCTTCAAACCAGGACATGCTGACCGCTGCGCTGAACGGCCTGGTCAACCGCTACAACCTGCAAGGTGAAAAGATCGGCGAATTTGTGGCCGGTTCGGTGATCAAACACAGCCGCGACTTTAACCTGGCCCGCGAAACTCTGCTGGGGACTGCGTTAGATCCTATGACACCGGCGACCGATATTCAGCAAGCCTGTGCCACTGGTCTGCAAGCCTGTATGCAGGTTGCGAACAAAATTGCGCTGGGTCAGATTGAGGTCGGTATTGCCGGTGGTTCTGATACCACCTCGGATGCGCCAATTGGTGTGTCTGAAGGCCTGCGTAAGATCCTGCTTGACGTAAATCGTGCCAAAACCACCGGAGAACGCCTGAAGCTGCTGGCTAAGATCCGTCCTAAGCACCTGGCACCGCTGGTACCGCGTAACGGTGAACCACGTACCAATATGTCCATGGGTGAGCACACTGAAATCACCGTGAAAGAGTGGGGCATCGGTCAGGAAGAGCAGGATCAGATTGCTTTTAACTCACACACTAATTTGTTGCGGTCCTACGAAGAGGGTTTCTTCGATGATCTGGTAACGCCGTTCCAGGGGCTGGAAAAAGACAATTCAGCACGTGAGCCGAATCTGGAAAAAATGGCCACCCTGAAACCGGCATTTGATAAAAAATCCGGTAAAGGCACGCTGACGGCGGCTAACTCTTCGGCACTGACTGACGGCGCCTCAGTCGTGCTGCTGGCGTCTGAAGAATGGGCTAAAGAACACAACCTGCCGGTACGTGCTTACCTGAGTTTCTATGAAACCGCAGCGGTGAACTTTGTTGGTAGAGACGCCGAAGGCCTGCTGATGGCACCGGCTTATGCGGTATCGACCATGCTGGATCGTGCTGGCCTGACGCTGCAGGACTTCGATTTTTACGAAATCCACGAAGCCTTCGCCGGCGTGGTGGCCTCGACGCTGAAAGCCTGGGAAGACGAGAAATTCTGCAAAGAAAAACTGGGCCGTGATAAACCACTGGGTGCTATTGACCGCAGTAAGCTGAACGTCCGTGGTTCTTCGATTGCAACCGGTCACCCATTTGCAGCAACCGGTGGTCGTATTGTGTCTTCACTGGCGAAAATGCTGGAAGAAAAAGGCTCCGGCCGTGGCCTGATCTCGATCTGTGCTGCCGGCGGCCAGGGCGCCGTGGCCATTCTGGAACGCCCTGAAGCGTAATTCAGGCGTTCACCACAGTATTGCTACTCTCACCAAAGCAATATAGAAGAAGCGCAAAAGCGCCGTTGAACCCGCTGGTAACAGCGGGTTTTTTTATGTCCGGGTTTTTTTGGCGCAGGCTTCCGTTAAGATGCGCACATCTTGGTTATTGATAACGGACCGGATTATTTATGAATAAATGGATCGCGCTGATTTTTCTGTATCTGGTGCAGGGCTTACCGCATGGTTTTTTTGGTCAGGCGATGCCGGTACTGATGCGCGAGCAGGGGCTGGATCTGACGCTGATCGGTCTGATGTCGCTGGTGGCTTTGCCCTGGGCGGTGAAATTTATCTGGGCGCCACTGCTGGATAAAGTCAGTCTGTATCGTGATGAATACCGCCGCAGCTGGATTTTACTGATGAATTATAGCGCTGCGGCACTGTTGTTAGTGATAGCGCTGCAGCCGGTGGAGTTCTGGGTGCAGCAAAACCTGTGGCTGTTTGTCTGTCTGTTATTGCTGCTCAATTTTCTGATCGCCACACAGGACATCGCTACCGATGCGTTAGCGGTGGAAAATCTTAAGCCTGGCGAACGCGGTTTGGGTAACGGCGTGCAGGTGGCCGGTTATCGTATTGGTATGGTGCTCGCCGGTGGTGTGCTGGTGGCGTTTTTCAGTTGGTTTGGCTGGCAGGGCGCATTGCTGTTGCTGGCGCTGGTGATGGTAGCCGGCACCTTACCTTTGTGGCGCTTTCAGCCGCGCCGGCACCAGGTGGATGATCAGCCGTTGTGGCCGTTATGGCTGGAGTTTTTCCGTCAGCCCGGTGCTGCACTCTGGCTGATGATGATCTTTTTGTTTAAATTCGGCGATGCCTTCGGTACCCAGATGATCCGGCCTATGCTGGTGGATCAGGGCTTCGGTCTGGATGAACTGGGGCTGATACTGGGTACGGTTGGTTTTGCTGCCGGTCTGGCCGGAGCCTTGCTGGGCGGCTGGCTGGTTCAGCAGCTGGGGCGGCAGACGGCGTTGCTGGGGTTTTTGCTGCTGGAAGCGCTGGCGTTGCTCAGTTACCTGGCGATTGATGGCAAAGCCCTGTATCCGGTGTATCAGGCGGTGGTGCTTGAACATCTGGCCGGTGGTATGGCAACCGCAGCATTATTTACCGTGATGATGGATCGTTGCCGGGAGCACTGTGCCGCAGCCGATTATGCTTTGCAGAGCTGTGTGGTGGTGATTGCCGGTTTAATCGCCGGGGCGTGGTCGGGGCTAAGTGCCAGTTTGCTCGGTTATAACGCCCATTTTGTGTTGGCGGCACTGCTTTGTATGATGGCGATGGTGGTGGTCTGGCTGGCGATTCAGCAACAACTGATCAGCGCAAAACCAGCCGCCGTACAGCGTGCTGACGATTAATTTTTGACAGGTGTTTTCAGCTTTATGAACGACGTTACCACCACTCATAAACTCGATGCTCAGGGGTTATTCTGTCCGGAGCCGGTGATGATGTTGCACAATATTATCCGCGATATGCAGCTCGGCGACGTGGTGGAAATTCTGGCGACAGACCCTTCGACCAAACGCGACTTCTTAAAATTCTGCAGTTTTCTCGATCAGCAAATGGTGCTCAGTGAAGAAAATGACGGGGTTTATCGTTTTTTAATCCGTAAACAAGCTGATGAATAACTGAGTTAATTCAGCTTGATGAAAAACCCCTATTATTTAAATCCTGCTAATTTACATCTCCACCCCTTTGGGGTGGAGATACCAAGGTAAAACTCTGCTTGTTTTGAGTTATTAGTGGGGATTTATCTGCAATGAAAGAGGCTGCTGGACTTTGTCAGCAGTCTGAGAGAATTAACTGTTTTTTCAGGGAGGAAGGTATGGCGCGTTGTTATCACGCGGTAATCATGCTGCTGTTTGCCACACTGCTGGGGTCTGCTAACACACTTTGTCTGGCGGCCGAAAACCGCCCGCGGCTGGCTGATCTGGTGACCCAACATGCCATTGCCGGTGATTCTGAGCTGGCTGTGGCGATTCGTTATTATCGCGCCAGCGGGCAGTTCAGCAGCCCGGAGGATGTCTATCAGCGGGCGTTTACGCAGCAGCAACAACGCTTGCAACAGCAGCTCAGCCTGGTTCAGCAGGAGCATGGGGACTGGTTGTTGCAAACCCTGCAATTGCGCCCACAGGAGATGGCAGAATTCGCAGACTGGGTGGCGGATAAGCGCTTTTCCCCGGCGGCACTGAATATGCGGGCGCTGTATCTGGCGGCGCTGTTTCAGCGTGCTGCTGATGCGTTGCAGCAGCAACAGTTTTCGTTCCGTGAGGCGTTATTGCCGCGGCTGACGCTGTATTACCCCTGTCAGTTGTTAACGCAACATGCGGATCTGGCGCTTGATGCCTTTGCGCTGGACAGTCGTGCTGCCGCGTTAGCCCTGGCCGGGCTGGATCGGCGGCTGGCATTTGATTGCCCGCAACCGCTGACGACCGGGCGGCCTGCTCAGGCCGGTTATTTACAGCGTTATGTGGCGGCCGTTGAACTGGCCAGCGGCCGTGGCCTGCAAGACCTGATTCATTCCCGGCTGCAGACGCGGGCTACGGTAGACGAAGCTCCCGCCGGCGCGGATGCATTTCCGTCGTTCGAACCGCAACCTTTAATGAGTCAGTTAGCGTCACAGCCGGAGCCACAGGCGCGCTTGTTGTACGCGCTGATGTTGCACGTCTATCAGCCGCAGCGCCGGGATGAGATCGTGACGCTGTTGTCAGAGCTGCGCCAGCAAATGGATCAGCAATGGCCTCTGGCGCAATACCCAAGGGAAGTGCTGGCAGCTAATAAACGCTTAATATCCGGCCCTTACGATGGCTCTGATCAGCGTATGCTGCAATACCTGGTGTCGTTAGCGCTGGCGTCCGGACCGGGTTTTGTTATTCCCTGCGGCGTGGTGTTGCAGGCGCCGTTTTTGTTACGCGCTGAAGCGCCGCTGTTTGGCAGTACTTACGATGTGTCATTACCACGATCCGATTGTCGCTTAACGGATTACCCGCTGCCGCCATCGGTGACGCAATATCTGACATTAACCGAACAGCCCATTGCTGACTGGCTGAATAATCATCAGGGCTCCATCCGTCATGCTCACGCCAAAAGCCGGGCCATTGCCCGCAAAAAACTGCAGTTATTTCCCGGCTTATTGCCAGCGCTGAGCGAAAAATCCGGCTATCCGTTTGCCAGCTGGTCATTACTGAATTTAACCAATCGGGCGCTCTTTAACCGTATTGCTGCCAGTTACGATCAGGCGCTGGCGGATCTGGCGCAACATTATCAGCGGTATTTTAACGTGCCGCAAAAGCGGGCAGCGGCAACGGCCCGGGCAGCATTATGGTCGGTGGTGGAGGAAGGGCACTGGGGGCAGCCCGGGGCACACGGCTTACGGGATTGGCTGGTATCGGATATCTCCGACCGGCAGATTATCGAACGCCTGGCCGGGGTGCAGGATATTGCCGAGTTGCCACAGAGTCGTATCTCAATGCGCTATTACGCGGGTTATTGGTGGCTGTTAGGACAGCCGGACTCGTTATTAATGATGGCGGTACAGCGCCCGGCGGTATTGCAGACGTTATTAGCAAAAAAGAACAGCGCGACGGCGCTTACACAAGGGACAGAACGTAATAATCCAACCACCGATATTCATTATGCCAATGCGATCGGTAAAACCGCGCTGCATGTTGCGGTGCAGATGAATCAGCTGCAGTCGGTACGTCTGTTGCTGGATGCGGGGGCGGATATTGAGGCGCGGGTGGAAGGGAATGACCGGACGCCGTTGCGTCACAGTCAGCGCAGTGTGGCGATGTACGCTGCGGCGAATGGCGAGCTGGCGCTGATCCGCCTGTTGCAGCAGCGCGGTGTGTCATTTGCGGTGCGCGACAGCGCAGGCCTGAGCCCGCTGCACTATTTGCTGGGGAATCGTTATTTGCCGATGAATCCCCACCTGAGTGCCGATAACTACCGCGATTATCTGGCATTAATTGCGCCGCAATTTTTGCACTCCGGGCAGTCAACGATTACGCCAGGGTTTAACTGCGCCAGAGCCGGAAATGATGTTGAGCAGCGGCTGTGTGATGATGCCGGTCTGGCTGCCTATGACCGGCAATTAAGCTGGCGTTATCGCCAGGCCCGCAGTCAGGCCGTGACGGAACAGGATAAAAAACAGCTTAAACAACGGCAACTGAGTTGGCTCAGGCAACGCAATCAGTGCCGTGATAATGACTGTATTGCCCGGGCTTACCAGCAGCGGCTGACGGAAATCTGATGCTTGAACGGCATAAAAAAGCCGCCGCTGAACAACAGCGGCGGCCGAAAGGTTATTGTTAAGCTGTTTTACAGGCTGGCTTTTAACGCCGCAATAAAGCGGCTGTGTAATGCTTCGCTGCGCTGTGCTTGCAGCCATTGCTCAACCAGTTGCTGGCGCTCAGCGTCTTTGCTTAACCCCTGACCCAGGCCCTGGGCCAGTTTCTGTACCTGTAATTCCATACGGCGTGCTTTATCACTGTCTGGTGATTCGACATCGGCCAGTACTTCCAGGTTAATCACCACATCCTGTGCATCGGCTGTGCTGGTTAACTGGCCTGTCAGCGCTTGTTCAAACAGTGCAGCAGGGTAGCCTGCCGGCAATTCCGCAGCGGCGGCAAAGGCATCGCTATCGTTAGCGGCGATGGCGTTCAGGCGATCAATTAACCCATTCCAGCGGGCTTTTTCTGCCGCCTGTTGCAGTTGCCGGCGTTGGTCATTCAGTGAGTTGTCGACCGCCTGCAGTTTTTTAACCAGCCGCTGATGGGCGCTTCTGGGCAGTTCAATGGCGGCAAACTGCTGTTTAAATTCTGCCAGCGCATTTTGCGCATCAGCAATCGCTGCGCTGTCGGCCAGTTCCTGGGTGATCAGGGTTTCTGCATCAGCCACAATTTTTTCGGCACTTTCAACGGCATTGTTAAGCACCGCTTTACGCTGCGCTTTTTCGCTGTCGAGGCGGGCAAAAATGGCGTCGCAGGCGCTGCGGAATTGTTTCCACAGTTTCTGATCCGGATTGCGTGGCGTGACACCTATTTGCTGCCACTGTTGCTGCAGGGTTTTTACCCGGTCGATGGCGGCGGATAAATCGTCCTGCTCAATCAGACTTTCTGCCTGTTGTACCAGTTCGCCTTTGGCGTCCAGATTGCGGCCGTATTCTGCCTGCAGGTGGGCATAAATCGCATCGCAGGCCGCCTGGAATGCTTTCTGGGTTTCTTTGTGAGCGGCGCGCTCCACCGGGGAATACTGGCGGAAAGCATCACGCGCGGCATCCAGGGTTTTTTGTACCACTTTCCAGTCGGCGTTATCCCAGTCGAGTTGTTGTTCGTAGCTGATCAGTTCGGCGGTTAATGCCTGGCGGGCTGCGACAAACTGCTGGCGTTGTTCTGCCAGTTGCGCAAAATAGTCGCGGCATGGTTCAAACGCTTTGTCTCCAGCGGCCTGAAAACGCTGCCATAAGTCGTGGTCGGGCTGAGCGCTGCCCAGCGCTTTCCACTCTTCCTGCAGGGTATGAATCTGGTCGGCCAATGCTGCTGGGTCGATATTGGCGTCGATTAAGGCTTCCATTGCAGCAATTAATGCTTCTTTTTTCGGGGTGATGGCAAACCCCTGCCAGTCACGCATTTCACTCAGTTGTGCCGCCAGTGCTTTGGCTTTGCGTTGTTGCTCCTGAGCGACCTTGTTGTCGACCTGGCGCAGATTCTGTTGTAACTGGTGTTGCAGTTTGCTGGCGTCTTTGGCGTGGCCGTCGGTCAGCGCCTGTTCCAGTTTCTGCAGCTGTTCATCGATGGTTTTCAGCCGGCTTTTTTGTTGTTTCGCCAGTTCTTCCAGCGCGTCGCTGGCCTGTTGCTGCCTGGTGGCGATGGCGGCCAGCCAGGCCGGAGCGCTGATAGCGGCTGGCCAGTGATAGTGTTTTTGCCATTGCTGCGCCTGATTGCGCAGCTGGCTCAGGCCACGCATATCGCCTGGCAGAGGTTGGTCGAGCCAGTCATGCAGCGCCTGTTGATTTTCCTGATAATGGCTCAGGCTGGTGTGAATGCTGAGCAGTTGCTGTAACTGATTTTCAAACCGGCGGTTGTCGTCGCTGCTGGCTTTATGGGCCTGAGCGGCGGTGCGCCAGTCGTACTCCAGTTGCTCGATGGTGTGTTGTCGTTCGTCACTGGCAGCGTTATCCGTGTTGCCACTGTCGTCCAGTAACGTCTGCAGCTGCTGTAATAACGCCGCCTGTTGCTGTTTTGCCTGCTGTGCCTGTTGGGCGGCAGCGGCCTGGCGTGCTTCTTCGTCGGCATGTTGGCTGAGGGTGGCCTGTGCCTGTTGCAGCTGTTGCCGCATGGCTGCCTGTTGCTCGCCCGAGGCTTGTTGTTCCAGGCTCTGCCATTCTTTGCTGATCACCTGATAGCGGCCGTTAAATTCCGGGTTGTAACCCAGGCGGTTTAACTGTTCGGCATTGGCCAGCAGGGCGTTGATACGTGCAAGGGTTGCCTGTTGTGCTTCACGCTCGGCTTTGCTGGCGTTCAGGCGGTCTTTGCATAAGCGGTAAACGGCTTTGTCTTTGCCCTGGGCATGGTGCAGTAACTGTTGCAGTTTATCGTTGTCGCTGATGCCTTCAGCAGCGGCCAGCCGGACTTTGGCAACCGGGTTGTGCATCGCCAGTTGCAACCGTTCGTCCTGATCGCTGATGCGGCCAACGGCTTCCAGTCGTTGTTGCTGGTCGTCAGTGAGTGAGGCGATACGGATCAGCGTCGGGTTATCGTGAATCTGCTCCAGGCTGGTATGGCCGTTCAGTAATTGCCCCAGCCAGTGCTGGCGTGCCGACTCGCGTACGTCCGGCTGGTTGTGGCCCAGCAGTTTCTCCAGTTCGGCATGCGACCGGATCAGGCGCACCGCGATGTCGCGTAATTCGGCCAGTGGTTCTGCGTGGATAAAGGTCAGCAGCTGGTCATCAGACCTGAGGTCGGCGATGGCCTGACGGCGTACATCCGGGTTCTGGTGTTGCCATTTGGGTTTAAATAACTTGCTTAATAACGCCATCAAAAGATTCCATAGCAGATGTCACAAAATGCGGCCTCATTTTACAGAGGACGTGACAAAGGGGAAGAGGGTTAAACGGATACAAGCCAATGCCGGATGTGCTAAAGTCGCGCTGTATCGGCCATATGAATGGCCAGAACCACGACAATAATAAGACCGTTTGGGGAATCCCATGAAAATCACCAAGTTTCTGCTGCTGTTCAGCCTGTTTCTGGTAACCACTGGCTGTGCGTCGTTAGGCATGGGCTCGCGTCCGTTGTCTGAACTGACGACCAATTACACCAATGATGCGTCCCGCTTTCAGGCGGTGGACGATCTGGTGATCCATTACCGCGACGAAGGCCAGGGCCCGGTACTGGTATTGTTACACGGGGTGGCGTCGTCACTGCATACCTGGGATGGCTGGACCGAACAGCTGAAAGACCGCTACCGTATTATCCGTATTGATTTACCCGCCCACGGCCTGACCGGGCCCGATCCGAAGCTGGAGCGTTATCAGATCGGTTATATGGTGGATAAACTGGATAAATTCCTGAATAAAATCGGCGTTCGCAAAGCGGCGCTGGCGGGCAATTCGCTGGGCGGGTATATCGCCTGGAATTATGCCTTACACCGGCCGGACCGGATCGAAAAACTGATTCTGATCGACGCGGCCGGTTATCCGCAGGATATGCCGTTTATTATGAACTTTGCCGCGTTGCCGGTTATCGGTGAAATGAGCACCCTGATGATGCCACGATTTATTGTGTCGTCGAATATTCACGATGCTTACGGTGATGAGGACAAGGTTAGTGATCAGCTGGTGAAACGTTACCACGACCTGACGTTACGTCCGGGCAACCGCAAAGGTCTGGTGAACGTGTTCCGCACCATGAAAGAACAGAGCCATAACCCGCAGCTGGGCGACCGCGTCAGAGACATTCGCACGCCGACCCTGTTATTGTGGGGCGAAGAAGATCAGTGGGTGCCGTTAACCGTGATGGAACGTTTCCGCCAGGATCTGCCAAACGCTCAGGTGATCACCTACGAAGGGGTGGGTCATATGCCGATGGAAGAACTGCCGGTTCAGAGTGCACGGGATGCGGCTCAGTTTTTACGCGGCCAGGCCGCAACCATACCTTATCAATCTGCCCAGGGCGGATAACACAGCAATACCGGGTTTCGCTGCTGCTGGCAGCGAAACCGGAAGAGGACTATTCAGTGAGCAGCAGTATCGTCTGGTACGACTACGAAACCTTTGGTGCCAGCCCCGCCTGGGACCGTCCGGCACAGTTCGCCGCCATCCGCACCGATGAAGATCTGAACGAAATCGAAGCGCCGGTGGAATTATTCTGCAAACCCGCCGACGATTATCTGCCCCACCCGCAAGCGGTATTAATTACCGGTATTACACCTCAGGATTGCCAGCAAAAAGGCCTGCCGGAAACCGAATTTATCCGCCGCATTAATGAGTTGTTTTCGGTCCCCGGGAGCTGCAGTGCCGGTTATAACAGCATTCGTTTTGACGACGAAGTGACACGTTACACCTTATATCGTAATTTTTACGACCCATACGCCCGTGAGTGGCAGGGCGGCAACAGTCGCTGGGATTTATTAGACGTTGCCCGCTGTGCTTATGCGTTACGCCCGGACGGTATTAACTGGCCGGAAAATGACGACGGCCGGATCAGCTTTAAGCTGGAACATTTAACGGCTGCTAACGGCCTGGATCATGGCAGCGCGCACGATGCAGTGTCTGATGTACGCGCCACCATTGCTTTGGCCCGTCTGATTAAAGATAAACAACCCAAACTGTTTAATTACCTGTATCAGCAGCGCAGCAAACAACGGGTCGCTGAGCTGATTGATGTTAATCAGCATAAACCCTTGATGCACGTATCGGGCATGTATCCGGTGGAGCAGGGCTGTATGGCGGTAGTGGTGCCGTTATGCTGGCACCCGAGCAATAAAAACAGTGTGATCGTCTACGACCTGCATCAGGACCCGACGCCGTTGTTTGAGCTGACGGCGGAACAGATTCAGCAGCGGTTATTCGTTAAAAATGATGAATTACCCGACGGTGTCAGCCGCTTACCGTTAAAAGAAGTGCATATTAATAAAGCCCCGGTGCTGGCGCCGGCCAAAACTCTGACGCCGGATCAGGCGGAACGCTGGAATTTATCTGGTGAGGTGTTGCGTACTCATCTGGCGCAGATTAAAAACGCGCCGGATATCACAGCCAAGCTGCATCAGGTCTTCTCCGGTCGTGACTTTGCAGCGGCCAGTGATGTTGATGCCAAATTATACGATGGCTTTTTTTCCGCTCAGGATAAAAGTGCCATGAACGATCTGCATCGTTTATCCGACTGGGACCTGGCTGACTGGCCGGCTCCGTTCGCCGATAGCCGTGGTGAAGAAATGTTATTCCGCTATCGCGCCCGTAACTACCCCGATACCCTGAATGAAAATGAGCGCGAGCGTTGGGAGCAACACCGCCAGGCGCGGCTGTTGCAGGGCATTGCCGGCTCTCCGCTGCTGAATTACGAACGGTTTGCTCATGAGCTGCAGCTGGCAGCGCAACAGGTGGCGGATGAACCGCTGAAGTTGCAGTGGATTCAGGATCTGCAGCTTTATGCCGAAGCCATTTATCCGTACAGCGATTATTAAACAAGCGGATAACCGAGGTGTTGTGGTGATATCACTCAGGGAACGATGTATTGCCGGGCTGTTGCCGCTGGTGGTGTTGTTATTGGGGTTGCTGTCGCCATTAAATCCATTGCTGGCGTTACCGGTTTTTTATGGCTTGTGCCGGTTTGCCGATTGCCGCCTGGCCGCTGCGAATACCCTGCACCTGAGTGACTTTTTATTAACTCTGGTGCTGGTTTTTATGCTGCTGATGCTGGGCCTTACGGTATCACCGCTGGCACAACAGTACGACAATCTGCTCAGTTTGCTGGCGGCCGCCATCGCCTTGTTGGGTGTGTTGGGATTCAGCATCGCGGGCTTTGCCGGCCGGCTGCTGGCTGTGCCGCTGACCTTACGTCTGGTACGGCGTTTGGTGTGACTCTCAGTCAGCCTCAGCCAGCTGTGATTGCAGCCAGTTGGTAAATACCTCATGGCGTTGTTTGCCGATGCATCCAGTCAGCGCTGGGTGTTACTAATGGCTCCTTTTGGTGCGGCAGCGTTTGCCGCTGGCCTGACGCCAGACAAAAAAAGCAGACATAAAAAAGCCCCCGTGGCAAATGCCACAGGGGCAGTGACCGGACAGAATCCGATCAGGCACAGATTTATGACGCCTGTTGTTCGTTCTCTTTTTCGCCGGAGAAAATAACTTCCTGATCGGCTTCGTGTTTGCCCAGCAACTTCGGCCGTTCGATCAGGAAATACAGCACCAGACCAATGATAATGGCATACACGGTGGATTTCGGATCCGGCATCGCCAGCGTGACGGCAACGATGCCGGCGACGCCGCGTTCGGTTGGATTGTTCAGCTGCTCCATGCCCACCATAATACAAATATAAGCGGTCAGGATCAGCGTCAGCGACAGTGCAATTGGTAACACCGGTTTAAACATAGTGACCAGCGGCAGGCATAACAGTGCCATTAAGCCTGCGATCCAGAAGGTACCGGCACCACTGTAAATGGAATCCATGGCTTTGCGGCCCATGGCATAACGTTCGGCCACGGTGGCGTGTACTGCGGTAAACAGCGGGCCGGATAAACCAGGCCAGGGGGCCAGAAAAGCATGCAGCGCGTTACGCATCGCGGTGACAACATGCACCCGGTCAACGTTGACTTCGATTTTTTCATCCTGACGTTCGCGATCGACCCGCTCCAGCAGTGTACGACCAACCAGGATGTCGCCAAAGGCAATCACATAAGCAATTAATGCAGTTGGAATGGCCAGCAGGAACATGTCGATATCCGGCATGCCGGTGGCAAAAATCAGGTAATCAGCCATTAAACCGAAGTCCGGGTTGGTGATGCCCCACTGGATGTCCGGCAGTGGGTATTCACCAACAATCCAGCCAACAATCATGGCGACGGCCATACCCGGAACCATGCCGAAGTTGGCAATTTTACGGGCAAAAGCATTTTGTTCCAGGACGTTTTTAAACGACAGTGAAAACAGAATATAAGCAGCAACAATCGAACCGGCGATCAGCGAAATAGGCGTGGAGTCCAACCGGCCACCGGTTTTTAATTCACCCATTAATGCAGCGATACCGGCGCCGATAATAATACCGGATTTCAGCGAGTTCGGGATAACACTCACCAGTTTGGAGCCCCAGCCGGTTAACCCCAGAATCAGGAAAATTAACGTCACTTCAATCTGCAGGGCAAACATGGCTTTGATGGCTTCCGGCCCGGGCTCGTAACCACCGAGGAACAGAATGACGACCGGGATCGCCGGGGTGATCCAGCCGGGCACCATAGGCACACCCAACAGTGCCGGCAGGATATAACCGAGACCGGCGATAAAGGTGAAAGCCAGTGCGGCTTCGTATGGCATGCCCAGATATTTCTGCAGCAACGGAATCATCGCCAGGCCCACCACAAACATGATGAAGCCCTGAATCATTTCCGGGAATTCCCAGCGGTAATGAATAAAGGGTAGGCGGATTTTGAACGGACCAGCCGGCCAATAGGGATGCTCTGCACCGTGTTGACGTTCGATTGCCATACTCGGCTCCTTATTTATTGTTAACGTTTGAACGAGACGGTCGAATTTAAAGAAGGGCAAGGCAATGTACGAGCGCAGCTGCTCACACCTTAGTCGCAAATTTACACTAAGGTATTAGGTGTTTTCGCTTAGGGGATTACGTAGTTGTACATTTTGTACGCAGTTTCACAGACTGGAAAATCCGGGTATTAGCCCTTAGTGGCTACTGGCCAAAAGTAGTGGCGGCTGGCCAAAAGTCGTATTCGTGATGTTTGATCGGCTTAGAATAACTGCAGCGGCGGTTGCTGGCCGGCAAAATCCGGCAGCAGCCAGATCTGTTCAAACGGGTGGGGTTGCAGCCTCAGTGACGGTACACAGCGGCGGAAGTCGTCCGCATGCCAGATCGGGCTGGCATTGCGGATCACCAGCCAGACGCGTTGCGACTGATAATGCTTTTGTGCTTTACGGCTGAGGATATGCCCCAGTGCGGTTTGTAAGCGCTGCTCGCGATTGATGTGTAATAACTCATCGAGATAGCGCGCCAGCTCAAGCTCTTTGCGGCAGGGGTGGCTGGCAGGTTTATTGTCTACCTGGCGGGTGATGGCGGCAGTCAGTAATTTGGCTTCGCTGACGCTGGCGTATAAATGGGCCACTTCCAGATCCAGCGGCTGGCCGTTCAGATGGCAGGAAATATCCGGCTTGGCCGGTTCGTTGTGCCAGATATTGCGCATCGGGGTGCCCTGTTGCTGTTCGTAGGCACGCATAAACAGCCGTGCGGCATCCCGCTCCAGCTGGCGCTTGACGGTTTCGGAACGATTCAGTGGTGAGCCGTCGTGATAGTGATGGATATCGGAAGTCATAACTGCTGGTTACCCGTAAGTTGTCACAGCATGGCAGATAATCCGCTGCCTCATACTGATTATGATCAGGATTCGCGTATTATGCAGCCAGTCTCTGGAGAATAATGTGTTAGAACTCAGTTGGGAAATTTTACTGCTGCTGGGGGCCGTTGCGGCGCTGGCCGGTTTTATTGATGCCGTCGCCGGCGGCGGCGGTTTACTGACCATTCCGGCGTTGTTGTTTGCCGGGGTGCCACCGGTGCAGGCCATTGCTACCAATAAACTGCAGGCCTGTTTTGGCAGTTTTGCTGCGACCCGTTTTTTTGTCCGCGAAGGGCTGGTGTCGCCGCGACAACAGACGTGGGCCATAGTCGCAACGGCGCTGGGGGCCGTTGTGGGCGCCATTGCCATTCAGCTGTTTAACAGTGAGCTGCTGGTGCAGCTGATGCCGTTTGGCCTGATAGCCATTGCTGTGTACTTATTGCTGGCAAAAAACTTTGGCCAGGGCGGTGAGAAAGCCCTACTGAAACCGGCGGCGTTTAACGCCAGTGTGGCGGCGGGAGTCGGGGTGTACGACGGCTTTTTTGGCCCGGGAACCGGCACCTTTTTCAGCCTTGGTTACAGCAAGCTGCGCGCGATGAATCTGGTGCAGGCCACGGCCCATGCCAAGCTGCTGAACTTCACCACCAACATCGTATCGCTGCTGGTGTTTATTGTGTCCGGCCAGATTCTGTTCCAGATTGGCCTGGCCATGGCCGCAGGTCAGGCGCTGGGTGCTCGGCTGGGGGCCGCGACAGCGGTAACGCAGGGCGTGGATTTTATCCGTTATATGACGGTGATTGTCTGTATCGCCATGAGCGTCAGTCTGCTGCTGAAGCAATAAACACGCGCCAGCGGTCAGCTGATAAACAAAAGGTGATTATTTGGGTTGATGGTTTATATGTGAACCAATATAGTTCGTATACAAACTATATAAAATGGCTGGTGATCGGTTTGGATAAACGACTCTTTTTCTTGCTGAACATGGCGCAGCGCAAACTGTTTAATCATGTCGATAAATTGTGCGAGCAACAGCTGGATGCACCGGTGACGCAGCTGGCGGCTTTGTTGTATGTCTGCAAGCAGCCGGGTTGCCAGCAGAAAGATCTGGCCCAGGCACTGGCGCTGAATAAATCCGGCATTACCACCCTGGTGCGGCGGATGGAAAATAACCAGTTGCTGGAACGGAAAAGCAGTGCTGCTGACGGTCGTGCCAGTCAGTTGTATGCGACCGCGGCCGGGCTGCAGAAAGCACAGCAACTGGGCCCGTATATCGATGAACTGAATCAGGGTTTTGCGGATCATTTCAGCGATGAAGAAATCACCACAGTGCTGAAGTTTTTAAATTTTATTATCAAACGGTTTTAGTTTTCTGGCTTTTACCTTTTCCCTTGGCAACCAGCGAATATTTACGGGGGCGCGTTATGTCGCAGCATGAAATTACCCAACATCCATTAACCACCGCCGCCGGTCACACCATTGTGGCCCGCAGTTTCAGTGTGGCGGCCACAGAACCGGCCAACAAAGGCGTGTGTGTGATCGCGCCGGCCACCGGTGTGGCGCAGTACCTGTACGATGACTTTGCCGTGTGGCTGACACAGCAGGGGTATCAGGTAGTGACCTTTGATTATGACGGCATTGGCTTATCCGTCGACCGCCATGTGAAATACAGCCGCAGCGATAAACTCAGCTGGGCGAAATACGATTGCCCGGCCGTGCTTGATTTTGTTAAACAACACTATCCGCAACAGCCAATCACCTGGATTGGTCACAGTGTCGGCGCTCATATGCTGGGCTTTATGGACGACACCTCCGCGATTGATCATGCCATTACCGTGGGGGCAGGTACCGGCACCTGGTGGTATAACGCAGCGCCTACCAAACGGGTGGCCTGGTTTTTATGGTATTTTCTGGTGCCGGCTACCGTACCGTTATTGGGGTATTTCCCCGGCGATAAACTGAAGATTATGTGTAATCTGCCCAAAGGTGTGATTATGCAATGGCGGCGCTGGTGCCTGAAAAAAGAATACGCCATCGGCTATGAGGGTGACTGGTTACGGCAACGTTTTGCGGCGGTAACCACCCCGATTACCGCACTGGCTTTTACCGACGACGACATGATGTCGATGAAAAACGTCAAAATGTTGCACAGCTTTTTCTGCAATGCACCACAACAGCTGGTGACGATCAGTCCGGCGGACGTTAATCAGAAGCGGATTGGCCATATCGGCTGGCATAAAAAACGTTATCAGCAACTGTGGCAACAATATTTTTTGCCGGCTCTGGGTTAAAACCTGCTGTGCGGATGGGTCATTAAGTTGTGAAGATTGATTCGCTGTATTGCCATACACTTATGTTTTATTTGTTCCGGGGAATGCCTGATGACCGATCTGATCACCCTGAACCGTGAGGGTTCAGTGGCCGTACTGACCATGAACAGCGCCGAAAACCGTCACAATCCGGATTTTGTCGAGGCTTTTAATCGCCACCTGGATACGATTGAAGACGATACCCGTATCGGAGCGGTGGTATTAACCTCCGCTTCCGATAAAAACTGGTCGTTAGGGATTGATCTGCAATGGATGTCTGCGCCGGATACCGACGCCGCAGCGAATGCGCAGTTTATGAACGACGTTACCGGCCTGTTTAAACGACTGATCAACTATCCGCTGCCGATTATTGCAGCGCTTAATGGTCACACGTTTGGCAACGGTTCGGTGCTGGCCTGTGCCTGCGATTTTCGGTTTATGAAAAGTGATAAAGGGTTTTTCTGCTTCCCGGAAGTGGACGTACTGGTACCGTTTTTCCCATCCATGTTGCCGTTGATTCAGAAAGCCATTCCGTTGCAGTATTTTAACCGTCTGGCGATGACTGGTGAGCGGGTAGGGGCTCAGCAGCTGCTGGACAATAACGTTATTGAAGCGGTGTTTAAAGATAGTGAAGAGTTACATCAGGGCGTGATGGCTTTTGCTGCTCAATTTAACAAAAACCGCTGGATTTATGGTCAGAACAAGTCTGAGATGAATAAAGGTATTACCCGGGTGATGGAGCAGGAAGACCCGGCCTTTATCGCTAAAATGAGCGTCATGCTGACGCAAATGATGCAAAAGAAAGAATAACTCCGGGTCATTTTTTCTGCGGAGTTATGGCGCTGTCAAAACACGTAATGAAAGATTTCTTCCACGAAGGATTTCCTCAAGCCGGACTGATTATTGATGAATTGGCTGAGCGCAGTGCGACCATTCGTAAACACATCGAATTTAAACACCTGCGCCCGTGCCAACGCTGGCCCAGTGCTGATACAAACGGAACAGCTCGTTACCCGGCAACTCAGGCAAGCAAATCCAGTGGGCTGGTGGTTCACCAAATGTAAAGGGGTTCTGTTTAAACATTCAGTATTGATTCATATTCTTAAGCTATGACGCTGAAGTTTGTTTTCGTGCTTGCTCGCATTCCTCTCTGGTGATATTTTAAACACTAAAGAAATCAGTGGCTTACGGATGTGGTTTACAAGATAGTAGGCATCCCGTAGCCGAAACAGTGTGCGCGCACGCTTTTCTGGAAGGAATTGTCTGGCTAAGGAAGGTTTTTCAATGAAATCAGTTAGTTACACAGCCAAGCTCATAAGACTCCCGCCAGAATATCAGGCACGCATACGAATAAGCTGTTACATGCCTATTCAGCATCGTGCTGCATTATAGAGAATATATAAATCATGAAAAAATCAGAATTGTTTTTAGGCGTTAGAAAAACTAACGGTCAAATCGGGTATATTTCTGAAGGCTTGAATATTCCAGAGTTCTTTGATTTGCTTCGACCGGTAAATAATGAAATCAATGTTTTGGTTGATTACTCACCCGTGATTGAAAAATTGCATGGTATACACAATAAGCATAATGATGAAGCTATTTTAAACTCATACAACTCGCTTTATAACTTCTGGCTAGATGCAAAAACTTACAGTAAGGAATCACTAAAGATTTCGAAAAGCGAAGAGCTGTCAAAATCGTCAAATTCGCTGATAAATGAATTACAACTAAGGCTTCAGAAAAAACAACGTGATTTCTATTCTGATAGGGATGCTCAGTTAAGCTTATTGAATGATATTAAATCTGACGGTGACATCTATATTGATACTCTCCTATGTTTCATGCACTCTAAAGCTTCACTTGAGATTGAATCTTTCAAAAAAGATATGGTTATTAGCTCGTATGCTGATTTTCTTCATAAGCTTGTACAAGATTTGTTTAATCGAGTTACAGGGGTAGGTCATTATAATGAATCATTTTTCAAATATCTCGCATTTGAAAAACGTGATGAATTAGAGAGCTATTTAGAATTGAAAGAGAATCAAGAATCAACTGATGAATTCCTTTTAAGATCGCTAAATTCTGAAAGACCTGAAGAGCACTG
Organism: Bacterioplanoides pacificum; assembly: GCF_042648445.1. Taxonomy (NCBI): domain Bacteria; kingdom Pseudomonadati; phylum Pseudomonadota; class Gammaproteobacteria; order Oceanospirillales; family Oceanospirillaceae; genus Bacterioplanoides; species Bacterioplanoides pacificum. The sequence continues at coordinate 128,726 of NZ_JBHRYB010000013.1, read as the reverse complement.
GGATCAGTATCATGGGAATATGAAGCAAGTTATAATTCAATATGAGGATTTTGATTATAATCAATTGAATATGGCACAAATTCTAAGAGATTTATTGCATAAAATAAACTCAATAAGGAAGATGATTGAGCTCTTAAAAGCTGGAAATGTCGAGTGGGATGAAAGTGATGACGCAGTAATGGCATTACAAAAATTTTTAAATGAAGAAGATGAAGATTAATCTATCGGCATGTAACAAGTTGCTGCAGTCGGACTCGTCAAACTGTCACTTTTTTTGCCATAAACCCGGCAAAAAAAGCGCCAGCTTAACTCGCCGCTGAGCAAGGCGTTATGTGAAAGGAAGATCATGAGGTTTTTTATTTTTTTTATTTGGATAACTTTGCCTGTTTATAGCTTGGCTGAAGAATTAGAGGGTTTGTGGGTCTGGGAAAAAAATAGTGATTCGCATACTTTTTCCATTCGAATAGAAAATGGAGATAACGGATTAACTGGTTACTATTGTGCTGTTGGTGCTTCCGGTAGACGTATCGATTGCTCTCCAAAGAAGCATGCACATACCTTTCCAATAGACCTTGATGGTTCTGAGTTTGAGTTCACAACGAGTTACAGTAGTAAAACTGGTACCGCAGCGCTGACGATGGTTGGCGATAAATTATATTGGGTTATTAAAAGCCAACCCAAAGGTGAGCATTATGCCCCAAAATCTGCAACGTTATTTAAATATCAATCACATAACAAGTAAAGGCACCGGACTGTGATCTTCCCCCGCTTTAACGGACACCAAAGTCAAACTGACGAGGTGTCTAATGCCCAAATATACTCAGCTAAGGAAGACCTGGCAATATTCAAATGAGCTTAAGGTAAAAGCTGTCCGGCTCAGTTTAATTGAAGGAATTCAGTATTGCTCCGGTGAGCATCAGCACCGGTTGCTCAGCAAAGACATACGCTCTAGTATGAACGGGAATATCACGAGAAGTATTCCTGAAATGGCGTCTACTTTTCGTGGGTTGGATCGTTGTAAACAAGGAATAATCATATGAGAAGGCTGCTCGTACTTTTCTTAATGTTTTCTTCATGGAGTGCATTGGGCGAAGGCTGGGATAGAAATGTACTCGTAGGTGAGTGGGAAGCATACTCCTATCAATATATGCGCTCGTATGAGCGATTTATCATAAACGATGATTTCTCCGGGTGCTGGTCTGTTTTTAGCGAACATGAACAATATATTGAGAATTGTTTCACTTCAAAAGATGTAAATTTCCAAGATGGATATGCTGTTGTCGATCTTGGCGAATCGGCGCAGTTTATACTCAGCGCATGGGGCAATGGTGGTCGCTTGCTTGGCAATTTAATGCTGTATAAACCCTCGGAAAAGGGCCGGTATCTGTTCAATTCAATGCAAATAAGCTACACCAAGGTAAGTGAAACCAACCTTGTTGAGTTCTTTAATAAAGCTAAAGTAGCCTTCGAAGCACAGGCAGCTAACAAGTAAAATCAGCAAGAGCCTGATCTTCCCCTGTTTTAACGGACACCAACGTCAAATTGACGAGGTGTCCAATGCCAGAATTTATTGATTTTATTTATATTCCTGTCCTTAGGGTTAACATTGGATGGCAGGCTAAGTTTTAATTGAAGCCTGGTGCATAGGTAATAATTATATAAAGGATCAGCTGATATGAGTGAGACTAAACTATCGGACAGTGCTTATTTTGTAGACGCTGTTGAGCTGACGTGGGGACTCACTCTCAAACAAGCCCGTGAATTGATAACAGAGGATAAGCTGCTTCGTAGCTATGGCGGGCAGTCAAATTTCCGCGCGCGATGCAAAGACGCTTTTGGCTTCCGGGTAACTGAAGTGAACGTCAGGGCTCCCCGGCAGGATGCTCCGGTGTTGCAGGTGTCCTATGAATTATCAGCGCCAGATGCCGATGCCAGTACGGTTGATCCCGGGTTCTGGGTTAACACGATTAGCCAGCTGTTGGGCGAGCCTGAAAAGAATCCTGACCCGCTAAGCTATCCGCTGGATCCATCCAACAGCGGGTCGGTTATTTACAATACGCATTGGCTGGCGGGAAATGTTCGGGTTACGTTATCGACCTACGGTGGCTATCGGGAGAATGAAGAAGGGGCAGTTTCCATTGCCGCTCTGTTTATCGATTGGGAAAATGAAATCCTGTTTGCTGAACCGTATCTTGAAGCCGTAGAGCAGATCGAACATTCATTGGTTGATACAAACGCAGCAAGCTACGCCCGTGATATTGTTGCGATCGGTAGCCGGCAAACGCCTTATTATCTTGCTAACTATTACCTGGAAAACCCTCATGCTGGCGCAGAAGATAACGCCCTTCGCCGCGCGCAACGGGTACTGAGAAAGCCGCAGCTGTTTGATACTCCAGCCAGCCTGGCCAGTCTGTTAACTGAAAACTCGGCGTTGATCTGGCAGCCGGAAGGGCAGGGTACTTTTGTATTTTCTACTCGGTGGGATTCGGTTTATTGTTATCCGGACCCGGCTGAAAATACCATTTCCTGGGTCAATATGCTGCCTGCCAAGGGTGCCGGTGGCATGTCATTAAGCGTTAATGGATTGAGTGTATCGGGGCCGCACAGTTGTGAGGCCATATCTGAGCTCGCCAGCAGAATCAGCGCCATTCAAAATAACACGATTAAATGTATGGAAGGTTATGATTGTTAGTGTTGTTTATAAGCCGGCGGGTGCCGGCTTAGTCGGGTCGTGGTCGCTGCGCTGTTACGCTTTACGCACTTTAATTTTACGGCCTTTAATGCGGCTTTGCTGTAAGTGTTCTAACGCAGCTTTCGCCTGATCACGCTCAACTGCGACATAGGCGACGTAGTCCAGCACGGCGATATTGCCCACGGCTTTGCCGTCAATGCCGCCCTGGCCGTTGGTCAGTGCGCCGAGGATATCACCCGGACGTAACTTGTCTTTACGGCCGGCCTGCAGGCACAGGCTGATATACGGCATGGGTTGTATCTGAATGGCTTGTTCAGCTGTCAGGGTTTGCTCGGCAACCAGGTCACCGGCCGGATGCTGGTTAATGGCATCCACTTTATACTGTTCTTTATCGCTGGCGATGCTGATGGCGATGCCGGTTTTATCGGCGCGGCCGGTACGGCCAATACGGTGGGCATAAACGTCGGTATCGCGTGGCAGGTCGAAGTTGATAACGTATTCCAGGTTATCAACGTCCAGGCCACGGGCGGCCACATCGGTGGCGATTAAAAAATTCGCGCTTTGTTGTTTAAAGCGAATCAGCACCCGGTCGCGGTCTTTCTGATCCATATCTCCCTGTAACGCCAGGGCGCTGCAACGCAAGTCCTGCAGTGCCTGGGTCACTTCCTGCACCACCTGTTTGGTATTGCAGAAAATCACCGCTTGCTGAATGTCGAAATAACTGAGTATTTTCTTCAGTGTTTCGGTTTTTTCGCCACGAGGGCAAATAAATAATTGCTGCTGAATTTTTTTCTGATCGTGGGTGTCTGCAATACGAATCGACTGAGGTTCATATTGTAAATGCTTACTCAGTTTTTCGATGTTGTCCGGGTAAGTTGCAGAAAATAACAGCGTCTGACGTTGTTCCGGAGTATGCGCGGCAATATCTTCAATATCGTCACGAAAACCCATGTCTAACATACGGTCAGCTTCGTCCAGCACCAGGGTTTTAATCTGATCAATTTCCAGCGTTTTTTTACGCAGGTGATCCTTAATGCGGCCGGGCGTGCCGACCACTATGTGTGCTCCATGAGCCAGTGAGCCGATTTGTGGTCCGATCGACTGACCGCCGGATAAAATCACCACTTTAAGGTTGGCGATATGGCGCCCCAGTTTGCGCATTTCCTGAGCCACCTGAGTGGCCAGTTCCCGGGTGGGGCAGAGGATCAGTGCCTGGGCGCCAAAGAAACGCGGATTAATCTTATCCAGAATCGCCAGTGAAAATGCCGCAGTTTTGCCGCTGCCGGTTTTCGCCTGGGCAATAATGTCTTTGCCATTCAGCGCCAGTGGTAATGCCTGGGCCTGGATGTCGGTCATGGTTTGATAACCCAGTTTATTGAGGTTATCGGTTTGTGCCTTGCTAAGGTTAAGCTGGCTGAAGTTAAGCTGGCTGGCGTCAGACATACTGATCAGGCTCCGGTTTTGCGAACCAGCACAACGCCGGTTTCAATGTGGTCGGTGTAAGGGAACTGATCAAACAGGGCGAAACGTTTGATATCGTGTGTTTTGCTCAGCGTGCCCAGATTATCGTGCAAGGTATTCGGGTTGCAGGAAATATAAATAATATTGTCGTATTGCTGGACCTGTTTAACCGATTCGTCATCCAGTCCGGCACGCGGTGGATCAACCAGTACGGTATTAAACTGATAGTCGTTCAGGTCAACGCCCTCGAGTCTTGAAAACTGCCGCTCGCCACGCAAAGCCTGAACAAACTCTTCGCTCGATAAACGCGCAATAATGACATTGTCGACCTGGTTGGCGCGGATATTCTCCTGCGCGGCATAAACGGAGGTTTTTGAAATTTCAGTGGCCAGAACCTTGTTGTATTTATCCGCCAGGGCGATGGAAAAATTGCCGTTGCCGCAGTACAACTCAAGCAAATCACCATGGAAAGCACTGGAGGCATCGCGCGCCCAGCTGAGCATGGTTTGATTCATTTCACCATTCGGTTGAGTAAAGCCGCCTTCAATCTGACGATAACTGAAAGTTTTGCCATCAACGTTTATCTGTTCCGTTACGTACTCGCGCTCTAACACCCGCTTTTGTTTACGCGCCCGGCCAATAATCGGGAAACCCAGTTGCTGTTGCAGTTTTTCCGCTTCCGCCTGCCAGCTGTCGTCCAGTTGTTTGTGGTAAATCAGTGTGATCAGCGCGTCGCCGCTGAGGGTGGTTAAAAACTCCACCTGAAACAACCGGCGGCGTAACAGATCGTTCGTTGTTATGGCATCTAACAGTTTTTTCATCAGCTGGTTGATCAGCTGGCTGGCGATGGGGAAGTCAGACACTTCGTATTTGGTGTTTTTGTCACCCGGCTCCGACATGGCATAAAAACAGCGTTCACCTTCGTGCCAGAGACGAAACTCAGCGCGCAGGCGGAAATGTTGTGGCGCACTGGCATGCACCTCAAGTTGGGGTGGCTGAAATCCGGCAAACAACTGTCGTAACCGCTCGGCTTTGTCGTCCAGCAGGGCTGGGTAGGCTTCGGGGTTGACCTGATGTTGATAGGGTTTGATGTCTGCCATGTTGAATCTCTGTCACGTGCGCCGCAGGCGATGGGGAAAAGGCCGGCCATTATACGGATTGTGACCATAACTGCATCCGCTGCCCGGGGTTATTTCTGTGTTGTGGGCTGAATATGACCTATTGGGCTAACCAATTGGCGCGTTAGCACTTTTTGCAGTCAGGCAGCCAATGGTAATCTTTAAACCGTAAGCGGTTTTCAGCAAGGTGAGCGTATGAGTGAGGTTCTGCAACAACTGATTGAGTTATTACGGCTGGAGCCTATTGGGGTGAACCGTTTCCGTGGCCAGAGCCAGGATCTGGGGTTCCGTAATTTATTTGGTGGCCAGGTGCTGGGCCAGAGTTTATCCGCCGCCCTTCAGACGCTGGCTGATCCGGGCTGGCATCCACATTCGCTGCATGCTTATTTTCTGCGTCCGGGTAACGTTACCGATGCACTGGAATTTGAAGTGGATGTGCTGCGCGATGGCCGCTCATTTGCCACCCGGCAGGTGAAGGCCAGTCAGAATGGTAAAGCCATTCTCACCATGATGGCGTCGTTCCAGCATCCGGAGCAGGGTTTTGAGCATCAGGTAACCATGCCAGAGGTGAAGGGGCCGGACGGCATTCCGTCGCAGCTGGAGCTGGCGCGTATGTTCCGCGATCATTTTCCCGAGCGGGTGCGTGATATTTATACCGCCGATAAACCGATCGAAATGCGGGTGCTCGATCCGGTGAATATTTTTGCGCCGCAGAAAAAAGAGCCGCTGAAATACGTCTGGATGAAAGCGGATGATCAGATGGCAGACGACGCCAATGAACATGCACGGTTATTGGCGTACGCCACCGACTTCAACCTGATTCCAACCGCGTTACACCCTCATGCGGTATCGGTGGCGCAGAAAGATATGCAGGTGGCCAGCCTCGACCACAGTGTCTGGTTCCACCGGCCGTTCCGCATCGATGAGTGGCTGCTGTATGCCATCGATAGTCCGAATGCCAGTGGTGCACGCGGTTTTTGTCGTGGTCAGATTTTTAATCAGCAGGGCGAGCTGGTGGCGTCGGTGGCTCAGGAAGGTCTGATGCGGCGGCGTGTCTTAGCCTCAGAGTCCTGATATGAGCCAGTTGTTGCGTTATCTGCGGTTGTTGGCCAGCCGGCCCTGGCGGCAACGGCGTGATCCGTTGCTTGTCAGTGAGCAGCACTTCCGGGTGATGCCCTGGGATTGCGATTTTAACTTTCATCTCACCAATGGCCGCTACCCGGTGTGGCTGGATCTGGCGCGTACCCGCTACCTGATCGAAATGGGTTGTACGCCGTTATTTGTTAAGCACGGCTGGCGCTCGGTGCTGGCCAGTCAGACGCTGACGTTTATTCGCGAAATTCCGCCACTGGCTGACGTCACACTGCGCAGCGAAGTACTGCACTGGGACCGTAAATACCTGTATATGGAGCATCGTTTTCTGGTGAACGGGCGGTTACACGCTACGGCTATTGCCCGTATCGCCATGCTGAAGGGTGGCCGGGTGCGTTCCTTTTCAGCCATGCTGGATGTGATTTACGCGAATAGCCGCCAGTTTGAGTCACCGGATTTGCCAGCTCAGGTAGCCGCTAAGATGGCGTTGCTGGATGCCAAAAAGCAGGCTTCAGAAGGTTAATCCGGGCGTGGCTGTATCCGTTCAGGAGTTAATTCAGAAAGTCATTGAGGCGAATGTGCCAGCGCGCCGGGTCAACCGCCTGGACAATTTCATCCTGTACTGTTGGCCGGCTGAGATCGAGGATTTCCACCGGCAGATAGCGTGCCTTAGCAGCGTGATAAATAACCTTGACGATTGGCAGGCGCTGGTCGGTTTCGCTGGCTTCGATCACCACCGCCAGCCGGTCACTGCGCAGTTTCACCAGTGAGCCGACCGGATAAATGCCCATTGAGCGGATAAAACGATGTACCAACGCTTCTTCCAGATGGCTGCCGCTCCATTCCAGCAGTTTTTTTAACGCGGCGGTGGGGGCCATGCCTTTGTGATACACCCGGTCGGCGGTGATGGCGTCGTAGACATCGGCAATCGCAACCATTTTCCCCTCGCGACAGATATCACAACCCTGTAATCCCAGCGGATAGCCGCTGCCATCAATACGTTCATGGTGCTGGGCGGCCACGTTGATGGTCAGTGGTTTAATGCCTGGTGTCTGTTGTAATAACTCTTTGCTGTAAATCACGTGTTTGCGCATCACGGCAAATTCATCGTCGCTGAGTTTGCCGGGTTTGTGTAATACCTCATCGGGTACCAGCACCTTGCCGATGTCATGCAGCATCGCGCCCAACACCGCCTGATGCATGGTGTCACGATCAAGCGTCATATCACGGGCAAAAATGCCCATTAATACCGCCAGGTTGACCGAATGTTCCAGCAGGTAGTTATCTTTCTGACGAATACGGCCGAGACAGGCGAGGGCATTATGGTTACGTAATACCGAATCCACCATACCGTCGGCCAGGGTATCGAAGGCTTCGATGTCGATAGCTTTACCGGTTTTGACGTCGCGCAATACATTGCTGACCAGGTTTTTGGCTTCGTTATGCAGTTTGCCGGCTTTGTGCATTTCTTCTTCGGCGCTGACCCGCAACTGGCTGTCGGGCTTCAGCTGTGCGGCTTTATCCAGTGCCTGCTGGTTATGGCGTTCGACTTCGGTGGCGGGGATGGCATCGTCGGTATCCAGGCCTCGAGCCGGGTCTATGTATACTTCGGTAATGCCACGACGGCGGATTTCGTCGACGGTGGCCTGATCGGGAATGCGGCCTTCTTTCTGATAATTATGATGTGGAATCCAGTCGCAATTGAGGTCGGCGACATACATATCGGGACGTAACTGGTCGATGGATATTTTTTTCTTCATGGCCCGCAAGGAATATTGGATCTTGTTCTGAGTATAGACCCAAGCCTCACTTCGCTACTGTTATTTTGCGTCCTTTTTTTGTGACTTTATGGTGTGCTGAGCGCCAGCGGGATAATCACTGTCTGACGGGTTGTCTGGCTCGGCCTCTGGCAGCAGTCCGGCAGCGGCACTGAAATCAAAGCCGGTGTCATCGGTCATCGCCTCCAGATCCGGGCGAATACCACAACAGGCTCCGCTGATGGCCATGGTTTTGCTGGTGCCGGGAGGCTGGCGGCTCATGGTGCTGGCTGCGCGGTTAACAGGCGCGGGTCGAGCAGCAGCAGCGGATTAATGCGGGCATTATTCAGGCTGGCTGACCAGTGCAGGTGAGGGCCGGTTGCCCGTCCGCTGGCGCCAACTTCGCCAAGCACGCTGCCGGTTTGCAGGTTGTCGCCGGTTTGCACCGTGATGGTATTGAGGTGGCAATACATAGTAATCAGCCCCTGGCCATGGTCGATAAAAACGCTGTTACCGTTAAAGAAAAAATCGCCGGTTAGAATGACCTTGCCCGCTGCCGGAGCATAAATCCGGGTGCCGGTTGGCGCTGCGATATCCAGGCCACTGTGAGGTTTGCGGGGTTTGCCATTAAAAAAACGTTTTTTACCAAACGGGCTGGTTAACGGGCCGGCCAGTGGCCAGCGCAGCGGCTGGAAAGATGACTGGCTGGCGGAAAAATGCCGGAATGCCTGTTTTATCTGTTTTTGTTCGGCCAGTACCCGCTGCAGGTTTGCTTCGCTCAGGTCGACGTGTTTCTTCTTTACCTGCAGATGTTGCTCCAGGTAGGCAAAATCGCGCACTACAAAATCGAGCGTATGATCCGCAGCCTTTACCCTGACCGGCCCGGCGGGTTGCGACAGTGGTAAACCTATGATGGCTTTCCAGGAATCGCGCTGGCCACTTTGCTGCATCATGACCGGCATGCCATTAAATTGCAGTTGCGGGCGCTCACCATAAAGGCCGGTATCCAGCACCACCAGACCGCCGGGGATGGCCTGTTGCAGTGGTAGTGGTGCGTCTGGCAGCGGGGTCAGTAAACTGCCGCTGGTAAACAGGCTGAACAGTAGCTGGCTGAGGGTATGAGGCAGTTCAAACACGATGGGCTCCGGTTAATTCAGGTGAGCTTATCAGTTGTCAGCATGGGCCTGAATCACTTCACATTCCAGCCAGCCCTGGTTCAGTCGGGTATGAACCCGGCTGCCGGGTGTGGCGGCGGCGGCGTTATCCAGTACCTGGCCCGCGCTGCTGGTGGTTAAAGAATAACCGCGGCTGAGTACCTGTAGCGGACTGAGATTATTTAATAAATGCAGTTGCTGGCCGAGCTGCTGTTTGCGTTGACCGAGCTGCTGGTGCATGCCCTGATGCAGGCGTTGCTGTAATTGTTGCAGTTGTTGCTGATACTGCTGCAGCGTGCGGCTCGGGTGCTGATGCTGTAGCACCTGATGCAGATACTGCAGCCGTTGCTGACGCTGTTGCTGTTGATGACGCCAGGCGTTATGCAGCCGGATTTCCAGCTGGTCGAGCGCCTGGGCGGCGCTGTTAAGCTGTTGCTGCGGGGTGCGCAGGCGACGGAATAACGTATGCAGCTGGTGTTGCTGATAACGCAGCCGCTGCTGCCAGTTGTGTTGCAGCCGCTGTTGTAATTGCAGTAACCGCTGTTGCTGGACCTGTTGGTCGCGGCTGATTAATTCTGCGGCTGCCGACGGTGTGGGGGCGCGCACATCGGCGACAAAGTCCGCGATGGTCACATCGGTTTCGTGGCCCACCGCACTGATGACTGGCAGACGTGAGGCAAACAGGGCACGTGCCACGGTTTCTTCGTTAAAACACCATAGGTCTTCCAGTGAGCCGCCACCGCGGCCAAGGATAATGACGTCGGCCTGCTGATCGCGGTTGGCGCGATTGATGGCGGCAACGATCTGGCCGCTGGCGTCACTGCCCTGTACCTGGGTCGGATAGATATCCACGGCGATGGCCGGGTCACGACGTTTCAGTACGGTTAACATATCGTGGATAGCGGCCCCACTGGGCGAGGTGATTAACGCTACCCGGCGCACCATGGGCAGGGGTTGTTTGTGTCCGGCAGCAAATAAACCTTCCGCTGCCAGGCGACTTTTTAACTGTTCAAACGCCAGCTGCAGGGCGCCTTCACCGGCCGGTTTCATGGCATCGACAATCAGCTGGTAGTCACCGCGGTTTTCGTACAGTGATACTTTGGCGCGGATTTCCACTTTGTCGCCTTCTTTTACTGCAAAACGGATACCTGCCACCCGCGAACGGAACATGGCGCAACGCACCTGAGCTGCGTTATCTTTCAGGGTAAAGTACCAGTGCCCGGAAGACGGTCGTGACAGATTGGAAATCTCACCTTCGACCCGCACGGAGGCAAAGGAGACCTCCAATAGTTGTCTGGCGCGTTGGTTGAGTTGACTGACGGTAAAAACCTGCGAAGATGGTGTGCGTGCCATGTTGCTCAGCTGCTGTTTAACTGCGGTTAAGGAAGGGTCGTTAATGTGTCATCCCAGCTGGTCTGAGTGCACAGAATAACGCTCAGCCTGCCACAAAAAATGCTTTGCTACCAGTCACTTAGTGCTTGAGTTCACAAAAGTGAAGTTTACTCTGGACAGCGCTAAACAGAGTGGCTAGTGTTAAAGCTCTCAGCTGCATGGCTTGCTGAAAATTACTTTGAACGAACAAGGATAACGTCCATGAAAAAGATTATTGCAGGTGCAATTCTGGTTTCTTCTTCCGCTATGGCTTTTGCTAACGGCCCTGCAGGCTGTGGTCTGGGTACTGCGGTTGTATTCCCTGATGCAAACGAATGGCACGAGCACGTACTGGCTGCGACCACTAACGGTACTTCCGGTAACCAGACTTTCGGTATGACTTCCGGTACTTTGGGCTGTGAAGCGGCTAATGGTCCTCTGAAAGCTGCTCAGGCTTTCATGGATGACAACATGGATCAGCTGGCTCTGGAATCTGCCAAAGGTCACGGTGAAACTCTGGCTGCACTGGCAGAAGTAATGGGTGTTGAAGCTCAGGATACTGCTGCTTTTAATGCAACTATGCAGTCTAACTTCGACTCTATCTTCGCGGCTGAAGGTACTTCCGGTACTGCTTACGACGTGATGACTGCTGCTATGGCACAAGACGCTGAGCTGCAAAAATACCTGGGTTAATTTAACCGGGTTGTAAGAAAAGCGCGCCAGGCTATGCCTGCCGCGCTTTTTTATTGTGACTGACATAATCCTGATGCCGATACGGGAGTAAAGCATCGTATGAACCGGTTTCGACTTCTGACAGCGGCTTTGTGCCTGTCAGTTTTTAGTGCCAGTGCCAGTGCCCAGGCCACTGAGCCCCTGCCTGACGCGTTACAGCAGCGTTTATTACAATTATCCGAAGCCCGGCAATGGCGGCACTTATTACACGTTCGTGATCATGTTTTTACGGCACGTACCATCAGCCAGAATGACGACGACAATTTTTTTCTGGCGGAGCAGGGGAAATCTGATTTTAATGCGGAAATTGTTGCCGCGTACCGAGCTTTTTTGCGCACCGGGATGGCCGATAATATGTCGGCCCAGTGTCATTTCCCGGCCCGTTACCACTGGCTGAAACAACAGTTTCCTGAACGCCATTTTATCGATCAGTCGTGTTCTGAGCTGGATGAGTGGCTGGCTGAGCTGGATGCTTATTCGCTGACGTTAATTTTTCCGGCATCACATATTAATTCGCCATCGTCTATGTATGGCCACACGCTGGTGCGGATGGATCGCAAAGACCCGCGCAAAAGCAAATTATTATCTTACAGTGTGAATTTTGCCGCCAATGCCGACCCCACCGATAACGAACTGGTGTTCAGTTATAAAGGTCTGGCCGGAGGCTATCCGGGGGTGGTGTCGGTGATGCCGTACTACGTCAAAACCAACGAATATCAGCACATGGAATACCGCGATGTGTGGGAATACGAGCTGGATTTTACCCCGGCGGAAGTACGCCAGTTTGCCCGTCATGTGTGGGAAACCCAGGACACCTATTTTGATTATTATTTCTTCGACGAAAACTGCTCCTATCGGTTATTAGCCTTGCTGGATGCCGCCAGTGAACGGGCCGATTTAGCCGATGATTTTTCCATTAAGGCGGTGCCGGTAGATACCATTCGTTCGTTGCAGAAACGCGATTTAATTAAGCGCGCCCATTACCGCCCGTCTGCGGCCACGTCGCTGGAATATAAAGGACAACAATCCTCACCGCAGGTGAATCTGGCGGCTCGTGAGCTGGTCGATACGGAACAGCAAATCGCTCAGCTGATCGCCGGGCTGACGCCACGGGATCAGGCCCGGGCACTGGAGCTGGCCCATGCCTATGCCCGATATCTGGCGATTAAGAAAAAACAATCCAGCCCACAATTACGTAAGCGGACGCTGGCGATTTTATCGGCGCGCAGCAAAATTAAAGTCAGCAGTGAATTTGATGAAACACCACCACCGCCGGTGCGTGACGATCAGGGGCATTTAACCCAGCGGGCGCGGTTTACGGCAGGTCAGTCGGGGGATGATGCATTTGCCCAGCTGAGCTGGCGCATTGCTTATCATGAGGTGATGGATTTACCCAGTGGTTTTGTGCCCGGTTCGCAGATTCAGATGGGTGAGGTTGATCTGCGCTACTGGAGCGACAGTGACGAGCTGAAGCTGCAGAATTTCAGGGTAGTGGATGTCTTGTCACTCAGTCATCAGACCTTCTTCCAGAAACCCATCGCCTGGTCGGTGAGTGTTGGTCTGGAGCGCTTTAATGCGCCTGAATCCGAGTTATACAGTTATTTAAAAGTGGGTTTTGGCCGCAGTTATCTGACCGGACTGGGACGTTTTTATGGTCTGGCGGAAGGGCAGTTACTGGCCGACAATCAGTTTGATGAAGGTTATCAGTTATCGTTTGGTCCGCGCGCCGGCTGGCTGATTCAGGATGATCAGTTCCAGCATCAGCTGGAGCTTAACTGGCAGCCGCTGGCAACCTACGACAACCCGGCACGGCGTTCGCTGAGCTGGCAGCTGGGCTATCGGTTATCCGATTCGATGCAGTTGCGGGCTGGCTTTGAGCGTCAGCTGATGCGCTCGCAGGGCAATAACGAAACGGAATTATCATTTGTCTGGTATTTCTGAGGTGCGGCGTTTAATACTGACGCCGTTGTGGCGTTTATCGCCGGTGGCGATCAGGCGGTTGCTGCTGGTGTTTGTGCTGGGGTTTCTGGCCTTACTGGCCGGCTGCGGTTCGTTAACGTCACTGTATTTCTATCCGCAAACGGTATGGATTCAGACTCCGGATAAACTCGGGCTGCAGTACCAGGATGTCTGGTTAGAAGCCGCCGATGGCACGTCATTACACGCCTGGTGGCTGCCATCCCAGAGTCATGCCGGGGATGCGGGCACCACGCTGACGGAGTTCGATACGGTGGTGTTGTACCTGCACGGTAATGCCGAAAACATCAGTAGCCATATCCGCAGTGTGGACTGGCTGCCGGGCGAAGGTTTTGCTTTGCTGGCACTGGATTATCGCGGCTACGGTGCGTCAGCCGGTACGCCGTATATGCCGGCGGTGTTACAGGATGTGGAGGCAGCGGCGGCCTGGATTCGGCAGCATTATCCGGATAAGCGCCTGCTGGTGCTGGGGCAGAGTATTGGTGCGGCGCTGGCGGTCAACTTTGTTGCCAAAGGTGCGCAGCGTTATGGTGTCGATGCGCTGGTGCTGGATGCGCCGTTTGCCGGTTTTCCGCGTATTGCCCGCAGCGCTCTGACCAGCAGCTGGCTGGGCTGGTTGCTGGTGCCGGCAACCTGGCTGATTCCATCAGACTGGGACCCACAAACACAGGCCGCCGGGATTCAGGTTCCGACGCTGGTGATGCACAGTCGCGATGATGCGGTTATTCCGCGGCAACAGGGACGGGCGGTGTATCAGGCGCTGGCCGGAGACAAGTGCTGGCTGGACAGCAAAGGGCCTCATATTGCGTCGTTTTCTTTTGCAGAAATTCGACGGATCAGTCAGCTTTTTATGCAGTCACTCAATTGTGCTCAGGTCAGGTCTGCTCTGGCTTCGGAGTAATGTTACTTAGGTAAAATCCGGCTTGGCCAGTGCCCGGGGTTCGGTTATAATGCCGCGCCTTCTTACATTCCACTTTCTGGAAGGCACTCTATGTTGCGAATCGCTCAGGATGCACTCACTTTTGATGATGTGCTGTTAGTCCCAGGTTACTCCGAAGTCCTGCCGAATCAGGTGTCGCTCAAGACACGTCTGACCAAAAATATCGAACTGAATATCCCGTTGATTTCAGCCGCTATGGATACGGTGACTGAAGGTCGTCTGGCGATTGCGATCGCGCAGGAAGGTGGGCTGGGTATTATTCATAAGAACCTGACCGCAGAACAGCAGGCGGCAGAAGTTCGTAAAGTGAAAAAATACGAAAGCGGTATCGTTAACGATCCGTTCACCGTGACCAGTAATACCACCATCCGCGAACTGCTGGAATTAACCGATCTGCACAATATCTCCGGTATGCCGGTGGTGGATAACGGTGAGCTGGTGGGTATCGTAACCAGCCGTGATGTCCGCTTTGAAAAAAATCTCGATCAGTCAGTGGCCAGTGTGATGACACAAAAGGCTAACCTGGTCACGGTTCAGGAAGGCACTGAGCCGGCCGAGGTGCAGAAGTTACTGCATAAACACCGCATCGAAAAAGTTCTGGTGGTCGACAAAGACGGTAAACTGGCTGGCCTGATGACGGTAAAAGATATCGAAAAAGCCCGCGCGTATCCGCACGCGGCTAAAGATGACCAGGGTCGTCTGCTGGTGGGTGCGGCCGTAGGTACCGGTGTTGGTACCGAAGAGCGGGTTGCCGCGCTGGTGGGTGCCGGGGTTGATGTGATTGTGGTGGATACCGCACACGGCCATACCAGTAATGAATCCGGCACCGGCGTGATCGACCGGGTGCGCTGGGTAAAAGAAAACTTCCCGCAGGTGCAGGTGGTTGGTGGTAATATCGCTACCGCAGAAGCAGCGATTGCGCTGGCCGAAGCCGGTGCTGACGGTGTTAAAGTGGGCATTGGCCCGGGTTCTATCTGTACCACCCGTATTGTTGCCGGTGTGGGTGTGCCGCAGATTTCTGCCGTGGCGAATGTGGCCAGCGCGATGGAAAAATACGGCGTACCTGTGATTGCCGACGGTGGTATCCGTTTCTCCGGCGATATTGCCAAAGCGCTGGTCGCCGGTGCTTCGGTTATTATGGTGGGCTCTATGCTGGCCGGTACCGACGAATCTCCGGGTGAGGTAGAACTGTTCCAGGGACGTGCCTATAAATCGTACCGCGGCATGGGCTCGCTGGGTGCCATGGGCCAGAGCCAGGGCTCTTCCGACCGTTACTTCCAGGACAAAAAAGCCGGTGTTGATAAACTGGTGCCGGAAGGTATCGAAGGTCGTATCGCGGTGAAAGGTCCGTCTTCAAACGTGATTCACCAGCTGATGGGCGGTGTTCGTGCGGCAATGGGTTATACTGGCTGCGCCACCATCGATGAGATGCGTACCAAGCCGGAATTTGTGAAAATTACCGCAGCGGGTATGAAAGAGTCTCATGTACACGATGTACAGATTACTAAAGAAGCGCCCAACTACCGGTTAGGTTAATTGTGATTCGTCCGGGTTAACGGCCCGGCGATCCTGGCGCTTGCAGATAAAAAGGGGGTGAACCTGGTTCATCCCCGTTTTCGTTTTTGAAAAAGTTAAAATTAACTGTTTTTGGTGTTGTATTTATGTCTCAAGACATCCACGCACAGCGTATTCTGATTCTCGACTTTGGCTCTCAGTACACACAGCTGATTGCCCGTCGGGTCCGTGAAATTGGTGTATTTTCTGAAATCCGCGCCTGGGATATGGACGATGCGGAAATCCGTGAATACAACCCAACCGGTATTATTCTGGCGGGTGGCCCGGAGTCGGTACACGAAGCCAACTCACCGCGTGCCCCGCAGCTGGTGTTCGAGCTGGGCCTGCCGGTACTGGGTATTTGTTATGGCATGCAAACCATGGCAGAACAGCTGGGCGGTAAAGTAGAAGGCTCCAACGTTCGTGAATTTGGTTACGCACAAATTGCCGCCGAAGGCTCCAGCGCACTGCTGAAAGACATCAAAGACCATGTCGATGCCGCAACCGGTAAAGCGTTGCTCGACGTCTGGATGAGCCACGGCGATAAAGTCACCGCCATGCCGGAAGGTTTTGAGCTGATGGCATCAACGCCAAGCTGCCCGATTGCCGGAATGTACCACGCCGAGAAAAACTTCTTTGGTGTGCAGTTCCACCCGGAAGTAACCCATACCCTGCAGGGCAAGCGCCTGCTGGAGCACTTCGTACTGGATATCTGCGGCTGTGAAGCGCTGTGGACACCGGCCAAAATCATCGAAGACCAGATCGAAAAAGTAAAAGCTCAGGTCGGCGACCAGAAAGTACTGCTGGGCTTGTCTGGCGGTGTGGACTCTTCTGTTGTTGCGGCCCTGCTGCACAAAGCCATCGGCGATCAGCTGACCTGTGTGTTCGTGGATAACGGCCTGCTGCGTAAAAACGAAGGCGATATGGTGATGGACATGTTCGCTAAGAACATGGGCGTTAAAGTGATTCGTGCTGATGCGGAAGAGCTGTTCCTCGGTAAGCTCGAAGGTGAAGCGGACCCGGAAGCCAAACGTAAAATTATCGGTAATACCTTTATCGATGTGTTTGACGAAGAATCGAACAAGCTGCAGGGCGTTAACTTCCTGGCGCAGGGCACCATCTACCCGGATGTGATTGAATCGGCAGCGTCGAAAACCGGCAAAGCACACGTGATTAAATCACACCACAATGTGGGTGGTTTACCGGAAGACATGAAAATGGAACTGGTAGAGCCGCTGCGTGAACTGTTCAAAGACGAAGTGCGCAAAATCGGCTTAGAACTGGGCCTGCCATACGATATGGTTTACCGTCATCCGTTCCCGGGTCCGGGTTTGGGTGTACGTATTCTGGGTGAAGTGAAAAAAGAATACGCCGACGTATTGCGTGAAGCCGATGCCATCTTTATCGAAGAACTGCATAACGCCGATTGGTACCACAAAACCTCCCAGGCGTTTGCGGTATTTATTCCGCAGAAATCTGTGGGTGTTGTTGGGGACCAGCGTCGTTACGAATGGGTGATTGCCCTGCGTGCGGTAGAAACCATCGACTTTATGACAGCGCGCTGGGCGCATCTGCCTTATGAGCTGCTGGAAAAAGTATCGAACCGTATTATTAACGAGATCGAGCACGTTTCTCGTGTGACTTACGACGTGTCGTCTAAGCCACCGGCAACGATTGAGTGGGAGTGACGGGCACTGGCTGGCAATGTCTAGCAACGGCAGGCATTTCGGCTGAGGGTAAAAGAACTTTCCGCTAAGCGATAGACTGTATGTAAACACAGTATTGCAAGGACGCGGAACATGCCTCATGTGGCGGCCAGGACGGCCAGCCGGGATCGGGATACTGGTCGTTACCAGAGCCACCGACCCGAGCAAACCCTTCTCTATCAGATCGTTGACGAGTATTACCCGGCATTCGCTGCGCTTATGGCAGAGCAGGGAAAGGAATTGCCGGGCTATGTGCAACGGGAATTTGAAGAATTTCTCCAATGCGGGCGGCTGGAGCATGGCTTTCTACGGGTTCGCTGCGAGTCTTGCCACGCCGAGCACCTGGTCGCTTTCAGCTGTAAGCGTCGCGGTTTCTGCCCGAGCTGTGGGGCGCGGCGGATGGCCGAAAGTGCCGCCTTGCTGGTTGATGAAGTACTGCCTGAACAACCCATGCGTCAGTGGGTGTTGAGCTTCCCGTTTCAGCTGCGTTTCCTGTTTGCCAGCCGGCCCGAGATCATGGAGTGGGTGCTGGGCATCGTTTACCGCGTCATTGCCACGCACCTGGTCAAGAAAGCGGGCCATACCCACCAAGTGGCCAAGACGGGCGCGGTCACCCTGATCCAGCGTTTTGGATCGGCGCTCAATCTGAATGTTCACTTCCACATGCTGTTTCTCGACGGTGTGTATGTCGAGCAATCCCACGGCTCAGCGCGTTTCCGCTGGGTCAAGGCGCCGACCAGCCCAGAGCTCACCCAGCTGACGCACACCATCGCCCACCGGGTGGGTCGCTATCTGGAACGGCAAGGCCTGCTGGAACGGGATGTCGAAAACAGCTATCTGGCCTCGGATGCGGTGGATGACGACCCGATGACACCCCTGCTGGGGCACTCGATCACTTACCGTATCGCTGTCGGTTCACAGGCGGGGCGAAAGGTGTTCACTTTGCAAACTCTGCCGACCAGTGGTGATCCGTTCGGTGACGGGATTGGCAAGGTAGCCGGGTCCAGCCTGCACGCCGGCGTGGCGGCCAGGGCCGATGAACGCAAGAAGCTCGAACGGCTGTGCCGGTACATCAGCCGCCCGGCGGTATCCGAGAAGCGGCTGTCGTTAACACGAGGCGGCAACGTGCGCTACCAGCTCAAGACGCCGTACCGGGACGGCACCACGCACGTCATTTTCGAACCATTGGATTTCATTGCAAGGCTGGCCGCCCTGGTACCGAAGCCCAGAGTCAACCTAACCCGCTTCCACGGGGTGTTCGCACCCAACAGTCGGCACCGGGCGTTGGTCACGCCGGCAAAACGGGGCAGGGGCAACAAGGTCAGGGTGGCTGATGAACCGGCAACACCAGCACAACGGCGAGCGTCGATGACATGGGCGCAACGGCTCAAGCGTGTTTTCAATATCGACATCGAGACCTGCAGCGGCTGCGGCGGCGCCATGAAAGTCATCGCCTGCATTGAAGACCCTATAGTGATCAAGCAGATCCTTGATCACCTGAAGCACAAAGCCGAAACCAGCGGGACCAGGGCGTTACCCGAAAGCCGGGCGCCACCGGCTGAGCTGCTCCTGGGTCTGTTTGACTGACGAGCCTGAAGGCCAACGATACCAATCAAAATGCTGCGTTCACAGCGCCGCGGCAGGGATCCGCCGTGCTGGTTGTCGGAAAAGGAGCCGCTAGTGGGAAAGAGGAGGGTAAATTTTCAGCGTTGCTGGCTCCCCGTCAGCCGGATTGGGTTGCATCGCAGGGGTGTCGAAAGAGTCAACTGCGGTCCAAAGCTGTTGGACTTGGGTGAAAAGGGCGTTTATTCTTCCTATACGTTGACCCGATTAAGGTGTCAGCCCCTACTAAAAAAAATCTACTCAACACCTAACTGTAATTTTGCAGAACTAAGATGAATTTCATCTTGTGTTTCTAAAGCAAAATATCCATAAGCTAGAGGTGCGGCAGCAGCTCGTTCAACTGCTTGTTCAAACAGTTTATCCCATACTTCTCCACCTTGTTTTTCGTATGCCGCAATTAAATTTTTCAGACTTTCTTCACCGAAAACAGTAACGTGACCTGAAAAATCTTGTGCTATATCGCTGACTTGTGCAGTTGACCAATCAATAATTCCACAAACTTCTCCATTATGATGAGTAAGTGTATGACCTGCATACAAATCACCGTGAATGAATTTTGTAAAATTCGGCCATAAGGCATCATTATCCAGCCATTTTTGGTACCGAAGTTCTAATTCGGCATTTATCCCTAATTCAGATTTCACCAAAATCAATCTTTCAGAAATCTCATTTCTAACCTGTTCAGGTGTCAAAATTTTTAGATTATTACGAAGTACTTCTTCCGTAGGAATTGAATGAAGTTCTATAAGTGCTTTCGCTAATGATGGTATATAAAGGTCGTTTTCTTTAGACATATTCCAGGTTACTTCATAAGTCTCCGCATCATAAGTAAGTGCAGGTTTTCCATCGAGCAAAGGATAGGCTACCAGTTTTTCATTAGCTATACGCCAATCAGGAACTTGAACCGAAAGGTATTTCGACACCAATTGAAGAATGCGTTTCTCATTCGCAATCTGTTCGCCTAAGGTTGTTCTTCTTGGAATACGCAACAACCACTTTGTGCCATCCCTATCTGTAGCGAAACCAACCTTAAAATCAATTCCCATTTCATTAAAACTCATTTCATCCGAAAGAATTAACCCATTTCTTTCCGCTAATTTTTGAATATCTCTATTTTTCATTTTTTTAAATATTTTTGATTTTACCTAATTGCATTAAGTTGCGAGTGCTAAACGAAAGAATACCCACAAGGATTGCCAAACAACCGCTTATGATAAACGTAATGTTTACACCAATAACTTCTGCAATCAGGCCTGTGAATAATAAACCGATTACACTTGGCAAAACTGCCAAACTATAATAAAGTGAAAATACACGTCCTAATTTTTCAGGACTTACCTCTGTTTGTACAATTGCTGTAAAACAGCCATTGAAAACAGACAGGCTGATACCGCCAATGGCTGTTACCATCACAAATCCTACAAACCAACTTGCAGGTAATACACCACTCAAAATAAATGTAAGTCCCAATAATACATACATAACATTGACTGCGACTACTTTTGAGCCTTTCAATTTGAAAATACTCAGGATGACACCGCCAATAAGCATACCTCCGCCCCAAACCACTTCTACAATTCCTATCTCCCATTTTCCTCCTGCAAAATGCCCTGTTGTGAGCAACGGAAACATAATGGCAGCTGGCATTATAACAAAGGTTATCGCCATTGCATAAAGAAAAAGATAACGCAAACCTTTGTTTTTTGAAACAGTCTGAAACCCTTCCGAAAATTCTGTAGCAATAGAATGTGCAGACGATTTTGACTTCGCAACCACATTGGGAATTTTCACCATCACGAGTGAAAGAATAGCCAGCAATGCTCCAATCAAATCCAAGTACAATACTTTTGAAATAGGAAGATAAGCAATGGCTAATGTGCCAATGGCAGGACCACCAATACTGCAAACCGAATGTAACACCTGATTAATTCCTGCTACCTTTATCAATTCATTTTGGGGTACAATCAGCGGAGCAATTGCCTGTAGTGCCGGAGCGTGAAAAGCATTACCAACAGAGCGTAAACCCAATAAAATGTATATCCATATAAGATTAACATTTTCATTTTGTAAAATGACGAGTAACAAAAGGGCACAGAGAGCTATAAAAGCATCCGAAAAAATCATTACATATTTACGATTGAGACGGTCAACATATACACCTGCTATTAAGCCTATCAATGCTTGAGGCAACATAGCTGCTATTCCTGCGTAGGCTAAAACTTCGGCTGACTTGTACTCCAGACTAAGCCATATAACAATAGCAAACTGAACAGCATAACTTGTAAGCATTGAAGCAAACTGTCCAGCCCATATAAACATATAGGTCTTAAACCATTTACGGTTTTCCATAAAAACTTGATTAAATTATACAACAAAATAATTGTAGCATAATACTAATAGAGCGCGAATTCAACTCCGAAGTGCGACACCCGCCTATGCAGCCTGAAGGTATTCTTGGAACACCATTTCGGGCTGCCTGAATCCGAGGCATTTACGAGGCCTCAGGTTTAACCTTTTCTCTGCCCACCGCACATCTTCATCCGTAATCAGCCTCAGATCTGTGCCCTTCGGGATGAACTGCCGCAGCAGCCCGTTGAAGTTCTCGTTCAGTCCGCGTTCCCATGAGGAGTATGGGTGAGCAAAGTAGAACTCCGCCCCCAGCGCATCCGATATGGCCTTGTGTTCGACGAACTCGCTGCCGTTGTCCGCCGTGATTGTATGCACATGGTCGGCATAGGGCATGAGCATATCGATGATCGCATCCCGCACATCCGCAGCCCGCTTGGCGTCGACCCTGCGAACCAGATATAGACGACTCTTGCGCTCCGCCAGTGTGACCAACGCCCCGCTACCATGCCTGCCCAGAACAGTATCGACCTCCCAGTCACCAAAGCGCTCCCGCGTGTCCACGATGGCCGGACGATCGTCGATCGAAATCGGCTCCGAGATGACCGCACGCTTGCTGTTGCTGCCCTTGCGGTACCGTTTGTGCCCTTGGCGCAATGTCTTGTAGAGCTTGCCGCCACGGGCCTTATCGACAGCGACATGACGGTATATCCACTCATGGCTCACCGGCAGACCAATGAGCTTGCCGATACCGCTGATCTGTTCCGGACTCCAATGCCAAGACAACGTCAGCTCCACATACATGACGGTCTGCTCCGGCACTCTGTATTTGCGTGCCATGACTCGACGTGCGCGGCTTCTGGCATGAGCTTCCTCGGGTTCATATACCCCGTCATGACTGTTACGCTTCATCTCCCGATAGACTGTGGAGCGATGAACTTCAACTACAGTAGCGATAGCTGCAGGGGAATATCCCTGCGTAAGGAGAGCCGATATCTGGTATCGTTTCCCCTCGGTCAACTGCTGATAACTCATGGTGATACTTACTTTGACTTTGGCGAGCTGAAGCGTACCACCTTCGGCAGTTGGCCACCTCTCGCCGTTCAGCCATGAGTGTCGCACTTATTATCTGAATTCCCGAGTACTATACCATAAAAGTGGGTTTTGAAGAGAATTACCCTAATAATTATTTAATCCAAGGCTTTGCCACGTGTTGTATACTTTTTGGAAGTGAAGCCACAAAAGTACAAATTATTATCTCAAAAAATAAGCTATTTTATCAAAATTAAGCCCAGCAGCTAACATGAACTCGGGTCGCCCTCAAAGGGGACATGCCTGCTGAACCGCGAATATAGAGAAATATCCCGAATGTGCAGTTAACGAATTCTTGCGGTTTCTTTCAGCGCCGCCAATACCGCCAGCCCGTCGCGCAAGGGGCGCGGCTCGTGTGTGCGGATGAAGTCAGCTCCACCTGCGGCGGCGGCAAGCTCTGCAGCGAGTGTCGCGGCCCCGACATCCCCCGGACCACGGCCTGTGAGCGCGCGCAGAAAGGATTTGCGCGAAACAGACAGAAGCACCGGCAAATCGAAGCGCAGCCGCAATTCATCGAACCGCGCCAGCACCGAGAGCGAGGTTTCGGGAGCAGCCCCCAGAAAAAACCCCATGCCGGGATCAAGGACAAGGCGGTTGCGTTTGATACCGGCACCCGTCAGCGCCGCGATGCGCGCGTCAAAGAACGCCGCAATGTGATCCATGATGTCGCCAGCGGGTGCCTCGCGCCGATCTGCCTGCCCGTCTTGCACCGAATGCATAACGACGAGTTTGGCAGATGATTTCGCCAATTGCGGATAGAACGCAGCGTCTGGAAAACCGCGAATATCATTGAGATAGGCCACACCACGCGACAAGGCATAGGCTTGCGTCGCGGGTTGATAACTGTCGAGCGAGACGGGAATGCCATCTGCCTTGAGCGCGTCCAGCACCGGCGCGATACGCGCGATTTCTGTGTCGGACGAAACAGGCGCGGCGTCGGGATTGCTGGATGCCGGACCGAGGTCGATCACATCTGCCCCCTCGGCCATCAGCTTACGCGCCTGCGCAATGGCTGCGTCTGGCGCCAGATACCGGCCTCCATCGGAGAAACTGTCCGAGGTTATGTTGACGATGCCGAAAATGATGAGCGATTTATTCATGGGGGCTTCTATAATAATAATAATCGAGCATGAGTATCATACGGATGCTCGGGTCGAAAGGGAATCCCCAGGCGAGTAACCTGTTTGCGGTGATCCATTAGCTGCAGGAGCAGAAGAGCATACATCTGGAAGCAAAGCCAGGAAAGCGGCCTATGGAGCTGTGCGGCAGCGCTCAGTAGGCAATTTTTCAAAATATTGTTAAGCCTTTTCTGAGCATGGTATTTTTCATGGTATTACCAATTAGCAGGAAAATAAGCCATTGAATATAAAAGATAAAAATGTCTTGTTTACAATAGAGTGGGAATGATCTTTAAAGCGTAGCTTTATCGAATTAATTTCATTCGGTAACAAAACCGCCTTCGGGCGGTTTTTTTATGCCCGCCGTTGGCGCTGACTACCCCCTCGTTCCCACGCTCCGCGTGGAAATGCCTGCCACTCGCTCCCATAGTGCCTCTCGGGGTGAAAACCACTCGCTCCCACGCTCTGCGTGGTAGCGGTTTGTACATTCATGCCTGTGGGCGTAGCTGGCTGCTCAGAATTGCAGAACCACTACATGTACCTCCTAAAGGAAGCATCCTTATAACCAAGACTGAGCAGCGGCACGTTACCGAAGTGCTGGGTGTGGAAGAACATAAAATTAGAGGGATTCAATCCTCAAACGGAAGTAAGTTCAAAACAATTTGTGAAAGGTGTAACAATGAACATTTAGGTGAGAATGACTCTGAGGTTGCAAGAGTCTGCAAATCGCTAACAAATAGAATACGTCGCTATTCAATCTCTCGTAATAGTCCCAATATAGTAGTAGATGTTAATGCTGTGAAATACTCTAGAGCAATGATAGGGCACATACTGTCAGCTACATCTGTTGAGGAGTGCAAAACTGAATCTCAGATATCTCCATATTTTGATCCTCTTAAGCAGTTTGTTCTTGGGAATAATGATGCAATTAGCGATACTCACGAAATCTATTATTGGTTTTATCCATATGATAGGCATGTGAGTGCTAAATACGTTGGATTCAAAAATGAGGGCCATACAGCAATCGTTAGCTTGTTAAGCTTTTTTCCAATAGCGTTCATGGTTACAAAAATTAATGAAGGTACCTATCCATTTCATGCTAGAAAGCTTTCGTTATCTGATACTAAGCTTGAGCTAGATTTGTCACCTAGAGGATTTGAATACTCGGCATTTCCATTCCATGAATTGCGAGGAAACCAGCTATTAGCTATGGTGGACTATCAAGCGACTGTCAGTGATCCAATCGAGGAATAAATAGTTAATCAGGATGCCTGAACTAATATCCCTGAAAAATCTCTTACTCCATTTCGGCCTGTTATCACTGGACCACTTTTTTGAAAATATTCAGTCGGATAAAAAATTAATAAATTCAGATTTTGAAGGTGAATGCTGCGCTCAGGTGGCTCTGATGCTGAACTCTTTTCTCAGCGGAGCGGTCGGAAAATGTGATGCAATCAGAAGTACGCGTCAGAGCCGGTGTCTGGCTTAATCACCTCTCTGATATACTGCCGCTTTCCGAGTAAATATCACGTTAAAGGAGAATACGGTGAGTCCGGAATTCAGAAAGTTGCTGTCTCAGCATGTCGGTAGTGCTTTTGCCAAACAGCTGGCGTTTGCAGAGTTATTAGGTGAAAGGGGGTGGGGCGTTGATCTGGGAGCAGGTCAGGCGACTTTTGGTGATGACTTATGTTTCCCGATTCAGTTATTGGGTACGGAATCAGACGGTGATAATTCCTGGTTGTGGGCCTGGGCCAATCAGGCAAGCAACCTGCCGGCTGCGTTGCTGAAAAGTGGCGAAGATTTAAAAGCACTGGGTGAAGAATTAAACATAGCCGAGCTGAAGGAACGCAGCTATTCAACGAGTGTTGCCGATGGTCATGCCATTGCTATGATGGCCTCCGTGCTGAATCCGTTAAGTTGTTATTATCGCGGACCTTATGACGGTGGAGCTTTGTATTTCCTGCTGAATGATCTGCCGCCACAGGTAACGGCTCCGGTATCTCCGCAGCAGGCTGTTTCTGTTATCTCTCAGGTTATTTCTGTCTTTGATGTTGATCACCGGCTTATGATAACCGCGTTTCTGACAGCACAGGGCTACGCAGTCAGTGAAACGGAAGCGTCAATTTCGGCGGTGACAGAAGCCGGTGATTTAACGTTTGTATTTGACGCTGACGGACGTCTGGCGGATATTAATGGCAACTTACAACCCGCATAAAAAATGGAGTGTTATCTGTGGCTTGTTCTGAAACCCACTGCCCGGTTTGCAGATGGATGTGCAGTATTTCAGTGATGCATGCCCTGGTTATTATTGTTTTGCTAATGAAACCAAGGAGATGACCACGCAGGAAATCATGGCGTACTTTGCTGATAAAATTTAACGGCTAACCCGATTTAAGCGCTGCCCGGTATTCTGGGACGACGATTTTTTTTGCCCGTCTGAAGCAGCAATCGCAGGGTAAGACGTTGTGTGTGATTCGATCCCTGGCCGAGCTGAATCGGCCGGCATAGTGCGATACGGTATTTAACTCAGAAAGTATTCAATGCAGAAGGTATTCAATGAGCGTCCAGGTAAATAATCGTGGATGCATCGCGTGAATATTTCAGTCTGATTTTCAGGGACATTCTTAAGAATTAACCCTTTAGGGTTAACTGAGTTACCCGGAGAATATCTGAGTTAACGATGGATCGGTTTTGTATCAGAAGGAGGGCAATTTTTCGTTGCCCTTTGCCTATCGCCGGTTAAACTTGAACAACTTACCGATACCCAAAGGACTTAGTATGTTGTTCAAACATGTCATGTCGGCTGCCTTGCTAGTGTGTTTAACCCAGCCGGTGATTGCCGAAACCTCTCTTAGCAATCCTGACGCTAAATACGCTGATCGCAGTTGTCCGTTGAAGCAGCACATCAAGCATAAAACCGCATTGGATGCCGATTGCCGCTGTGGTCATAACTCCAGCATCAGTACCGGAATTGAAGAGTGCATGCGCCCCACTGAGGTGGCTTTGAACCGCGGCAGCACCATTGGCGAAGGCCCGTCTTTTGCGACCTACCATAACGCTCATATCAGTGGTGGATTTATTGATTACGACAATAATGAGCTGATTGCCTCTGTCTACTGGGATAACAGTAAAGACGGTAAAGGTCTGGTGGTGGCGTACAATATGGATGATTGGTCGCGACGTTTTGTCAGTGGTGATGCTCAGGATGAATACGGTCATCACACCATTGCCGAGGGCCCGGCGTTTAACTTGTTAAAAGATATTAAGCCGGGGCCGGATGGCAACTGGTATGCCTTTTCTTATGTGTATCGTAAAAACAACAAGAACAGTTTTGGCAGTGGTCCGGTCATTTTGCGCGTTAATCCTGAAAACGGCCAGCGCAGTGTGGTGTGGGAAGCGCGTAATGGCGAATATGGCCAGTGCCCATCCGGGCGTAAAACCATTCGCCGGGAATCCCAGAAGTACGTCCAGTATACTCAGGAAGTGTTTGCCGTTGACCCGCAGGACGGCTCCTTCATCGTTAGCTTTAATAACAGCAAAATGGGTGGAACCGGTTTTGCCCGGGTAAGCTCAGATGGTAAGCAGTGTGATTTTATCTCTCTCAGTGGCAAGCGGGATGATGGTCTGAAAGTGGGCCGTGGTCTCGATATGCGTGGCCCGATGCTGGGGGCGTATTTGCACAATGGTAAAATCTATACCCATTCTACGGGGGAAAAAACCCTGTTTGAAATCGACCCGAATAGCGGTAATCGCAAGGCTATTTTGCGTAAATCGCCAAAGCCTCAGGCCTGGCGGCATATTCAGTGGGATGATCAGCGTGGCGTGTTCTGGATTTCCGGGAAGATGAACTCGGCGATGGTGACGGCTTATAAACCGGGTGCTAAATCGATTTTAATCACCGATAAAAGCTGCAGTGGCCGAGACCCCTGGGCCTCCTGGTTCCCGTTGTGCAAAGAAGGTCCGCTGGCAACGTTAACGCTGAATTATGGTCCGATGTGGTTGAATAAAAACACCGGTACCTTGTTGTTTGGCTACGATTCGGTCGGCATTGTGGAATTTGAGCCGGAAAGCGGCAATTCGATTAATCGCAGTTTGTAACTCACCTTTAATCATTCGCTGTTCCTCGCCTGAACAGCAATACCCTTGGCCGCTAGCGAATTTTGCCAGTGGCCTGATCAGTGCTTAATGCAAAAAATTCTGCCGGGATGTGGTAACACTCCGGGTGATGCTGTTGCGACCATAATGCCAGTTGCTGAATAACCGGCAATAAGCCCAGGCCTTTATCCGTCAGATGATACTCATAACGCAGCGGTCGCTGCTGATATGGCTGTTTGGTCAACTTTTTGTGCAATATGCTATTATCTGATAACTCATTAAAGAGAACCGTAATATGAGTGACTACCATGTCATTGCGCACGCCCATGGCATTTACCAGCTGGATGCCGATTATATCGCTGAAGGTCTGGCCAGTGTGTATTTGCTGGAGCAACAGGGCCGGCTGGCGATCATCGAAACCGGCACAGCCAGCAGTGCGGCTCATTTGCTGGCTCTGATTGCCGACCTGGGGTATCAGCCAGAGCAGGTGGACTGGATCATTCTGACCCATATTCATCTCGATCACGCCGCAGGTGCCGGCACCTTGATGCAACACTGCCCACAAGCCACCCTGGTGGTTCATCCGCGTGGTGCACGTCATATGATAGATCCACAAAAGCTGGAAGCCGGTACCCGGGCGGTGTATGGCGATGAACAATACCAGGCGTTATACGGCGCTTTGGTGCCGGTGGCTGCTCAGCGGGTGATGAGCGTGGAGGATCAGCAAACGCTGGATTTTAACGGCCGGACACTGACATTTTTCGATACCCCGGGGCACGCCTTACACCATATCTGCATCCACGACAGCGCCAGTAATGCGGTATTTACCGGTGATACTTGTGGTTTGTCCTACCGTCAGTTTGATGATGCTGATGGCCGGCCGTTATTATTTGTGACCACCACGCCGGTGCATTTTGATCCACAAGCTATGCGTGCCAGCATTAACCGGATCTGGGCACTGCAGCCTGAGGCCTTGTATCTGACGCACTTTGGCCCGGTGGCGGCCAGCGACGATAATCGCCAGCAGTTATTTGCCAGTCTGGAGGCTTTTGTGGCGCTGGCACAACAACAGGATGATGAAGCCTCGCTGACAGAGGCCATTCTGAACTGGCTGACCAGCCAGCTGACGCAACGTGGCCTGGATGGCGATCAGGCACGGCGCTGGTTACAGACGGATGCGCGGCTGAATGCTCAGGGGTTATTGGTGTGGCGCCAGCGCCAGGCTGGCTGACGGCAGCGGATTATTAGTCGGCAATGTTATGTTTATACGACTGCCTCAGGATAGCGTCATAACGGCCGTTGGCGCGAATTTCCGCCAGGCCGCGATCGAGATCGCGGGCGTAACGCCGGCTGCTGGCCTTACTTTTATTAAACGCCAGATAGATGTCGCTGACGTGATTCAGCGCTCCGCGGCTGAGTTGTCCCTGAGTGTCGGTTTGTTGCATGGTGTAGTCGGCTACCCGGTCAAACATAATCGCCATCTCTGCCCGACCGGACAGCAATAATTTAATAACCTGTTCCTGAGTCGATACTCTGACCAGCTGGAAACGTGCCTGATTAGCGACAAAGGTATTGCCGTATTCGTAGTTATTAATCACTGCAATGCGGGTATTGTCCGGTACCTCGGCCAGTGATTGATACGACTGTTCCCGGCCGCGTGGATAATAAAAATAACCACTGGCACGCAATAGTGGCTGCTGGCCAAAATGAAACCGCAGCCGGGTGGAGTCATCCAGCGTGACGTTCCAGACTGCGTCGGCATCGCCGTAATCGGCCAGTGTCAGTGCCCGGGCGTAAGGTACCGCTTCGCTGCGAAAATCATGACCAACCACCTGTAACGCAGCGCTGACCAGTTGTTGTGAAATGCCCTGGCCCTGACTGTCGGAGTAGGGTGGCCAGCTGTCTTCGGCGGCGATGTACAGGGTATCTGCGCTGAGGCTGGCTGCATAACAGCACAGCAATATCAGGCTGTGGCGAAACGATGATAAGAGCATAAGCATTCCGGCTGTGTGGCTTACATCAATATAATTGTTATGGGAATAAAAACGCCACCTTGCGGTGGCGCTGTGTGCTGCTCTGTTGAGCTGGATCAGGCTTCGCCGTTATCCTTAACCGGCTTGACGACGTACAGCAGATCGCCTTGGTTCACCTGCTGGCCATCGGCGTTCATGATGCGGGTCACCTTAAAGCGCTGGCTGGCCGGATACAGTTCGTTATCCTGACGGTTAAACTGTTTCAGGCTCAGTGGTGTGAACATTTTCATCGCTTCCATCAGACACAGGGTCTGCTGTACATCGATGATATCGCCTTCTTTAACAAAGGGCGGTTCACTCGGCGACGGTGAGCCATAAAAAATACTGGTACTTGGTGACAGTACTTTCAGCTCATCGGAACCTTCGATCTTCAGCTCCGAAGCGTCGACCGCATCGGCGCTTAAATCGGCCGCTTGCTCGATGTCGCTGATCAGTGCATCAACGTCCATCCGGGCCAGGAACTGTGGCAGATAGGTGGTATCGTAAACACCGTTACGGAAGACCTCGTCATCCAGCACCCGCTTCAGCAGCGGAATGTTGGTGCAGACGCCGGTGATCCGTACTTCGTCGAGGTAAGCACGCAGTTTGGCGATGGTATCGTCGCGGTCTTCGCCGTAACAGATAATCTGAGTCACCATGCTGTCGTAGAAGGGAGATACCTGTTTACCCGCTGCCGCCATCGAAATCAGTTCAATATGATCTTTTTCCGGCAAGACGCAGTCGCGGATCAGTCCAGGGGTTGGCACAAACTCGACGTCGTCGCCTTTACGGACGGCTTTTTCCGCGTTGACCCGGACTTCGATGGCGTAACCTTTGGCAACCGGCTTGAGATCGTCAATCGCTGCTCCTTCGGCAATTTTAAATTGGGTGCTGACGATATCGATGCCAGACACCCGTTCCGTCACCGGGTGTTCAACCTGCAGCCGGGTATTCATTTCCATAAAGTAGATGGCGTTGTTATCCAGATCGAAAATAAATTCGACGGTGCCGGCACCCACATAATTGACCGCATCGGCCAGTTTCGCTGCGAAGTCGTACGCCCCTTGTTCCAGCTCGCGTGGCAGCATGGTGGAACCGGATTCTTCAAAAATTTTCTGATTATTACGCTGTACCGAGCAGTCACGCAGGCCGAGAATTTTGGTATTACCGTGGCTGTCACGTAATACCTGCACTTCAATATGGCGCAGCGAGGTGACGTATTTTTCCAGGTAGACATCGCCGTTACCAAAGGCGGCTTTGGCTTCGGTGGAAATCTGATGGAACAGGGTATGAATCTTATCCGGTGATTCCACCACCTGAATGCCTTTACCACCACCACCGTGTACCGCTTTTAACAGCACCGGGTAACCAATTTCGTCAGCCACGCTGGCGGCATTGGCCGAGCTGGTCAGGATACCGTGCGAGCCGGGCACCACAGGAACCTCAACCCGCATGGCGGTATTAATGGCGTTGGATTTGTTACCCATGGTTTCCATTGAGGACACCGGCGGACCGACAAAATTAATATCGTGGTTGCCACACAAGGCAGCAAATTGGCTGCTTTCCGACAGGAAACCAATCCCGGGGTGCAGGGCATCGATGCCTTCGTGATGGGCAACCCGTAATACCGATTTGGCGTTCAGGTAGGATTCGTCCGGGGTATTACCACCGATACACACCACCCGGTCTTCCGGCCCCAGCATGTCCACCGGTACCGAATCCATATCCGGGTCGGATTGCACCAGTACCACTTTGATGTCGTTGTCCTGAGCTTTGCGGATCAGTTTGACCGCAGTACAGCCGCGGGCATGGATAAGTACTTTATCAATTTTGCTGTATTTTTTGTTGTCGTCGGACATTTCACCGGTATCCGGTGCTAACCGGGCGGCGGTAATATAGCCCTGCAGAACCCGATCAAGGACATCATCGACAGTGTGACGTGCGGTTGGCATATCCGGGTCGATGGCGCGCAAACGGCTATCAAGATCGTCGAAAAACGGGTGCTGAACCAGGCCGTCCATGGATTCCGGCGACACCGACAAATAGTTCGATAACGTGCAGGTGCTTGGCAGGTAACTCGGCACCACAATCTGACCGGCAAACGGCATATTGGT
The DNA here is from genome assembly GCF_042648445.1 of Bacterioplanoides pacificum. Classification (NCBI taxonomy): domain Bacteria; kingdom Pseudomonadati; phylum Pseudomonadota; class Gammaproteobacteria; order Oceanospirillales; family Oceanospirillaceae; genus Bacterioplanoides; species Bacterioplanoides pacificum. The sequence continues at coordinate 96,772 of NZ_JBHRYB010000013.1, read as the reverse complement.
GCCGGAGAAATAATAGGTCTGGGCCAGCGGGTGGGTCACAAACGATGCCTGAGCACCACCGGTACAGTCACCAAAGCCAAATACCACAATCGGCAGGTCGTTATCACGAATAAAGCGGGTGATGCGGTCGTTGACAATGGCCATGGAGAACAGCGCCGCGGCCCCTTCTTTGGTTTGCATGCCACCGGAGGAAACAAAACACACAATCGGCAGCTGCTGACGGGCGCATTCGACCATCAGTTTGCAGAATTTTTCCGCACTGGCCATATCGAAGGCGCCGGCCTGAAAGTTCAGATTCGATACCAGAGCGCCCACACGTTGCTGGCGCTCACCAATTTTGATGGTGCCGATGCCGGTGATCACGCCGCAGGGTTTTTCCCCTTTGTTCAGCGCACCTTCAATTGAGCTGCGAAAACCGGGGAAGGCGACCGGGTCGGCGGACATCAGAGAGGCATTGGTCTCTTCGAAGTCGGCAAAGAAGCGCTCGATGATGGCATCCGGGGAGGTCTTTTTCTGACGTTTGGTATCGTCCAGAACCTGCTGAATCAGCAGATCGTGGTACCCCATAGTCAGACGGTTCCAGAAGTCTTTGCGGCGGCCAATGGAGACCGGGTTAATACGGCCATTGTAGTTTTTACCTTCCTGTTCGGCTTCGTGATATTCCGCCAGCAGTTTTTCGAAGATAAAGGTAATCACCACAAACAAGGTGTCAGACAGGCGCGGGAAGGCCAGCTTTTTCCACTCTTCCACGGATTTGAGGAAGTCGACCCGGGCAGAGCTCTTAATAAAGTAACTCAGCCAGTGGTTAAAGGATTCGCGTTGTTGTGGCGTATAGCTCGGACCATCGGTGGCTTCGGCGAGGGATTTTTCCAGCAGTTCCTTCACCGCATCACGTGACAACGCCCGGGTTTCGTTGGCCTCTTTGGCCACGCTTACCAGGTTGGAAATAAAGTTATCGTACAGCTGGCCAAACACCAGCATGTTCTGGCATACCTGGGTGAATTCATGACGCAGTTCGTCGTGCAGAATGGCATCAAGAATGGTGATGTCCGGGTGAGCCGGGTTCTGAATGTTTTCCTGACGAAACTGAATATAAGGCGCCAGGGCTTCTTCGACGATACGCCGGTTCGCTTCGACGCTGGCGGCGGCAACGCTGTTGGTAAGGGCTTCAGTACGGGCAGACAGCTTAAGCTGGTCGCGTACTTCAGCCGGAATCGCCTGTTGTTTTAATACCGTGTTCAGCGCGCTGGCAATCGATTGTTTCAGCGCGCCTTTGGTGTGTTCGCCGGCCATCTGACGGGTCAGGTCCTGACGCACTTCATGGGGCAGGGCTTCACGAATGTAAGCTGCCAGCGGATGAGGGTTGTTTTCGATAAAGTCGGCGACCTCATCGGTATCGAGAATATCGTTGGCGCGTAACAGGAAACGACTTTGTTTGTAGTCTTCCAGGTAATTCAGCAGGCCCTGGAAGTTTACCGGAGCATCGGCTTTCCAGCGGTTAAACAGATACAGGCCGAGGCTGAAACACAGCTCCTGCTTGGCTTTCAGATAGTTGTTTTTCGGCTCACCAAAAAACATCCGGGCAATGGTTGAACGGCTTTCGTCGCGGTCTTCGTATTTGCTCCAGAAGGTTTTCCAGTTTTTGTGCAGCTGATCGTCGTAAACGATTTTTTCCGGCGCTTGTAACCAGTTCTGGAATTTACGCGCGGCTTCACGTTCGTTGCGCTGTTGCAGCTGGCCTTCAGGAATTTCTTTTTCTGCCAAGCGGCCGTAGTTTTCCACCGTGGTGGAATGAATACGACGGCGCAGTGCCAGGTAGCGGGTGTAACGGTAGGTCAGACCAAAAATATTCAGGTGTTCGGTCGGCGATTCGGCCAGGAAGAAGTTGGTCTTTTTCTGCATTTTGGCCAGCTTTTCCGACGGGCTTAAAAAGCGTTCGATGGCACGCTGGTAATGATCCATCAGATACGGGTTATTACGGGCAAATTCCGCTGAGCTGGCTTCGATCGATTCAATGCCGCTGACCACTGCCTGGTGCAGATTAAAGCGTTTTTCATCGGCATCGGTGGGGGCGTAATCGATGATGCCATCAATGATGCCGGCTTCTTTTAACTCGAAACCGGACACCCCGACGTATTTGGCACATTCCTGCCACGACAGGTTGTATTTACGCGCAATGGACGCCAGACCCTGTGGCTGAATGGTATTAAAAATACCGTCACGCACGGATAACAGGATATTGGTGGTGGCCAGCGGAATGGCGCCACCGGAATAACCGGCACCCCAGATAATCCCCAGCGTTGGCACATCGTTATTGGCCATTTCGGTGATCAGGTGGGAAATTGAATGTGCCTGGTTACCGGCGTTTGCGGCTTCACCGGCGTCGGCTCCGGGGGTGTCGATAAAGGTCACAATCGGCATTGAACGCTGAGCAAAGGCACGTACCTGCTCTGCGGCTTTATTGTGATGTTGTGGTCCCCAGACGCCGTTGGCGTGTTCGCGGTTCTGGCAGATAAAACCAACCCGCCGCACTTTACCGGCGAAATCCATATCCGCTTCACAGGTGTACAGCGGGCCGTCTTCGACTTCGGTAATCACCCGCAGAATCAGGTGTTTAACGATGGCTTTGGCGCCCATGCGGCTATTGCTTTCGCTCGGCGCAACAACTTGCTCGATGTAATCATCGATGTTCAGTGCAGCCAGACGCTCACGTTCGTTGTCACACTGTTCCGGGGCAATCAGCCCTTTTACCGTGTGATCGACCGGGTTGTCGTCGTATTCGGGAAAAAGAGAAAAGTCCGCGGATAACTGCTCCGCTTTTAAAAACAGCTGATCGGTGCTGGCGTGATCAGAGGATGGAACCTGTTTTTCTGTCATTGTTACTCAATCCATACTAGGTCAAAACACGGCCAACCAAAGTCAGGTGATACGGGGTTGGCCAAACATAAATACCGGGCTGGCATTCGATCTTCAGGAGACGATATTCGCTTCGCTTAAAACGCCGCAGATCAGTGCTGCGGCGCTTTTTCCTGAAAGAGGGGTAATGCCCTTATTTCATCACTGAGTATGTCATTTTTTGCAGTAGGTGAACAATCACAACAAAACAATTATGACACCCATTTAACAATCAGATTTTGTTAAAAATCAGCGTGGCGTTGGTGCCGCCAAAACCAAAGCTGTTAGACATCACAGTATTGAGTTCTTTATCACGGTTTTCGGTGACAATATCGAAGCCCTGAGTGCCTTCATCCAACGCTTCGATGTTGGCGCTGCCGGTAATAAAACCGTGCTTCATCATCAGCAGGCTGTAGATGGCTTCCTGTACTCCGGCAGCACCGAGTGAGTGGCCGGTCAGGGATTTGGTGGAGCTGATCGGCGGACGTTGTGTCGCGAATGCTTCACCGACGGCTTTTAACTCAGTGATATCACCGGCCGGGGTGCTGGTACCGTGAGTATTCAGATAATCAATTACCGGGTTGCCGGCCATTTCCAGTGCCATCTGCATGCAGCGGATGGCGCCTTCGCCGGACGGCGCAACCATGTCGGCACCGTCGGAAGTGGCACCATAACCGCTCAGCTCGGCATAAATAGTGGCGCCCCGGGCGACGGCGTGTTCGTATTCTTCCAGTACCAGCATGCCGCCACCGCCAGCGATGACAAAACCATCACGGCTGGAGCAATAAGCGCGGGAGGCTTTTTCCGGCGTGTCGTTGTATTTGCTCGATAACGCGCCCATGGCATCAAACTGAGCGGTTAGGCTCCAGTGTTCTTCTTCACCGCCACCGGCAAACACCACGTCCTGTTTGCCCCACTGAATCAGTTCCATCGCATGACCAATACAGTGGGCGCTGGTGGCACAGGCAGACGTCATGGAGTAGTTCACCCCTTTGATCGAAAACGGCGTGGCCAGGTTAGCGGAGGTGGTGGAGCCCATGGTGCGGGTAACGCGGTAAGGACCGACTTTACGAATGCCTTTTTCACGCAGGATATCGACCGATTCAACGATGTCGGATGATGATGCACCGCCGGAGCCGGTGACTAAACCGGTGCGCGGGTGGCTGACGATGTCGTCGGCCAGGCCGGCGTCTTCGATGGCCTGTTTCATCGACAGGTACGCGTAGGCGGCAGAGTCCCCCATAAAACGCTTCAGTTTGCGGTCGATGTGTTCCGCCAGGTCAATATTGGGGCTGCCGGCAACATGGCTGCGGAATCCCATCTCTTCGTAGGACGGCTGGAAGGAAATACCGGAACGTTGTGCCTGCAGTGAGGCCAGCACTTCCTCTTTGTTGTTTCCTAAACAACCCACAATTCCCATACCGGTTACGACGACACGACGCATAATTTTATCTCAACTTGTGTTATTTCATTTTTTGCCAGCATATTACCGAAAGATTGAGGTAATATTTCAGCTTTGGGCAATATTCGTTAGCTCCACTATATAGCAGTGGCTGAAAAGGCTTAAAGAAAAATATTGTTGAAGCCAAGTTGTTAATATCAATTTAAAAGGTAGTATTTGTGATGTCAGATCAAGGTATTCGCTGGCAGCGGGCCCAGGAGCTGATGCGTGAGAACGCGCTGGATATTGAGACCATGGCGGCCTGCCTGGGAATTGATGAAAGCAAACTGACGGCAATGCTGGCCGATACCCCTAAGCGTAAGATTCCCGACAGTCTGGCACAGCTGATGGAGCAGACGTTTTCCAAGCCACAGGGCTGGCTGGATCAGGGTGAAGACGGCGGTATCAGTTATGATTTGTTTGGCGCCTGATGGCGCTGATTTCCGATGTTATAAAAAAGGCTCCGCGAGGAGCCTTTTTTATAACCTGGATTCACCGCCGCCGACGTTAGTCAGCACGCAGCGCCCGTAACAGCGGCAACCAGTAACGCTGCATGGCCAGCGCTAAGGCGGCCAGGCTGGCCAGTATGCTCAGCGCCTGGGTGTCGGGGTAACGATCATCGTGAAACGCCAGTGCCAGGCTGGCCAGCGTCAGTAATATCAGGCTGAAAAAACGCCAGCCATTGCTTTGCAGCCAGCGATAGCGGTACTCCAGTCTGACACATAACCAGGCGAACAGAATGCCGCTGCCGCTGCCCACCAGAATATCCAGTGGCCAGTGGGCGCCGACCATGGCCCGGCTGATCGCGGCCAGAAAACCAATCGCCAGAATCAGTAACGCCGGGGTGTGATGTTTCAGATTCAGGGCAATCAGGCTGGCTGCGCTCATTGCGGTAAAGGCATGACCGGAAGGAAAACTTTCGTTTTTCAGCGCCGGGCCAATTAAACGGAAGCTGTCGGCTTCAAGCACCGCCGGTGGCCGAGGTACGTTCAGTCCTTGTTTAATAAGGTGCACAAACAAACCACCCAGCAGCAACAATAATAATGACTGGCCTAACAGGCGGGGGTGGTAGCTGGCCACCATCAGGATGGCAGCGACGGCGAATAAGGTATCAGCAACCAGTGTCAGATTGGCCCAGACTGCGGCGGGCAGATGTGCACCGGCGCCATTCCAGAGACTGAACCAGCTGGCATTCAACTGCTGGCTCCAGAGCCACAAAGCGAGCGCTAATAACAATGCCGCCGTGCTCAGCAGCGCGATACTGAGGCGGGACTGAGTATTATTGCTCATGGCTGGACGATTCCTGCGGGCTCTCTGTCTGACTGCCATCGGTACGGCGGATAATCACAATCGGACCCGACTGAAACAAAACGTCGTAATGGGGGATGCTTTTCACCCGGTCTTCGCGGCCATAGCCCACTTCGCCGGGTTGCAGTGAACGGCGTTCGGTCCAGGTGCCGAGGTAAACGTTAAAGCTGGGCATATCGATGGACTGCGTGATAACAGGTTCATTCAGCTGTTTGGCAAACTGGGCAGCGTCCCATACCGGTCGTTGTTGCGCTTCGCTGATGGCGGGGACAAAAACAAACCAGACAAACAATGTCTGAATGCCACCGACCAGAATCAGTGCGGCCCAGGGACTGAGGCGGCGCCATAAGATCAGTGCCAGCGCCACCAACCAGGCCAGCGCGGCAATAATGGCAAAATCCTGATTAATGTATTCCGCAGCGCGTTGTGCGGCGGCAATTTCAATCGGATTGGTCAGGCTGGCGGTAATGGTTGGGATCAGCAGTGGGAAAGCCACCATTAAGGCAAAAAACAGCGACGGGAACAGCAGGCTGAACCAGCGGCTGCTGAGCCAGGTGCGATACCGGGCCATCAGAATAACCAGCGGTGTCACGCCGTACAGAATGTAATGTGGCAGTTTGGTGCTGGCCAGGCTGAATAACGTCAGCACTACCAGGAACCAGATCCACAAATAACGGTTCAGCAGGTCGGGTTGTTCGGCTGTGCTGCGAATGGTGCGGATGCTGGGCACGATGCGTAACAGCAGGGCGCCAAACGGCGCCAGGATAAACGGCAATAACACCACATAAAACAATGGCCCGCCATCGTGGCCTTCCATCGCGTTGTTAAAGCGGCTGACGTTATGTTTCAGGATAAAACCATCAATAAAATCCTGCCCCTGGGCCAGGTATTCGAGCACATACCAGGGCGCAGCGATGGCGAGAAACAGCAGCCAGCCGGGGAAATAAAACAACGCCTGCAGCAGCGCGTCTTTTTTGCCCGACCAGAGGAAGAATATTGCGGCCACCAGTAGCGGAATGGCGACTGCCACCGGCCCTTTGGTTAATACGCCCAGCGCCATCAGGGCGTAAATAATGGCCAGTAAGCGATTGGACGGGTCGGTACTGTAGCGGTAAATACACAGCAGCGAGGCCGCTAATAAGGCGTTCAGCAGGGCGTCGGCGGTGGCGACGTGGGCAATCATATTGATCCCCAGAGCGGCAGCCGCAATCAGTGCGGCGGCAATGGCGGTGCTTTGATCGAGGTAGCGACGGGTAAAGAAAAAGATCGCCAGCGACCAGCTCAGCCCTGCCAGTGCCGACGGCAGCCGGAACGCCCAGACTTCGGTGCCGAACAGCGCCATTGATGCGCCCTGTAACCAATAAATCAGGATAGGTTTATCAAACCGCACCCGGTCGTTGAGGTAGGTGGTGATAAAATCACCCCGTTCGAACATACCACGGGTGGCTTCGCTGAATGCCCCCTCATCGTGATCGAATAACAGGTAGCCGCCGAGATTGACAAAAAAGAAAGCAATCAGGGCGGCAATCAGCCAGTAGGGGACAGACAGATTACGCATAAGTGATCAGCTGTTTTCCGTGTTGTTGTCGGAGGTTGTGTTATCGGCGGTTGAGTCAGCAGAGCGCTTCTGGCCCGGTTCGGCCCAGCAGCTGCCGCTTTCTTCGCAGTCACCCTGGCGGTTGTAAATAGCGTATTGCTGACGCTGTGAGGACTCAAAATAGGTGCGCGAAATCAGCTCAGATAACACACCGGTGGTGAGGAACTGCAGCGCCGCAATCACAAATACCACCGCGATCAGGAACAGAGGCCGGGTGCCGATGTCTTCGCCGAGGAAGATTTTCAGGAAGCCCAGGTATGCCAGTAAGGCGCCACCGACTGAGCCCAGTGCCAGGCCAATGGAGCCAAAGAAGTGCCCCGGGCGGGCGCGATAACGCATGAAAAAGTACACCGACAGCAGGTCGAGGATCACCCGGAAGGTGCGCGAAATGCCGTACTTCGATTCACCGGCAACCCGGGCATTATGAGAAACCACGATCTCGCCAATTCGGCTTGGTGGTACGACCGCGGCGACCCAGGCCGGAATAAAGCGGTGCATCTCACCGTAAAGCCGCACCTGTTTAATCACCGATGAACGATAGATTTTCAGCGAGCAGCCGTAATCGTTGATGCGTACACCGGTAATCTTGCCGATTAAGCGGTTGGCGATGCGGGAAGGAATTTTCCGCAGTACCAGATCATCTTTGCGGTTTTTACGCCAGCCTGTCAGCAGATCCAGGTCTTTTTCGATCAGGTGATCCACCATGCGGGGAATGTCGGCCGGATCGTTCTGTAAGTCACCGTCGAGGGTGGCGATCAGTTCGCCACGGGCTTCGTCAATACCGGCCTGCATCGCGGCGGTCTGGCCGAAGTTGCGGCGCAGCTCCACCACCCGTACGTGGCTGCCGTATTGTTCGCTCTCTTTATACAGCGCCTGTGGTGTGCCGTCGGTGCTGCCATCGTCGACGACCAATAATTCCCACTGACCTTCGTAATCTGCCAGCCCTTCGTGCACACGGGCAACCATGGGGGCGACGTTGTCGATCTCATTAAACATCGGAATGACAACGGATAACGACGGTTTGCTTGCCTCAGTCAAGATGAACACCACTCTGTAATAAAGTCAGCTAAAAGGTAAAAAAGAGAAGGGATGATACCCAAAAGCCACTGCGTAGAAAACTAAAGTAGTGTCATGCGGCGGGCTTTTGGGCGCTGCTGAGCCGCCTTTGGCGGGAACTCACTGTTGCCCGGTGGTATGGACTGTACGAATCGTAAGCAGCGCAATCAGGCCGGTGAGTAAAAAGGTGCTGCCGAGCACAAATAAGTGCAGATTAACCGCCGCTGCCAGCGCCAGGGTTTTATCGGCGCCCCAGGGTAATAAGCCGGCGACGATACCGGCTTCGTAGGTGCCGGCACCGGCCACGCCGTTAACCGGCAGCACGCTGGACAGCTCACCGGTGGTGGCACCGACCCAGCTGTGGCTGAAGGGCATAGGCAAAAACTGTTGCAGTAACCAGGCATATACGGCCAGTTTCAGCGCCCAGTTCAGCAATGTCCAGAATAACGCGCGGATAAAAGGCCAGGGGGATTTCGGTAAGGCATGCATCAGTTCGGCGGCTTTACCCGACCAGCCGGACGGGTGGTGATGCAGCCACTGTTCAACCCGGTTTTGCAACGGTAATACCAGCAACGGCGCCATCAGTAACGCACCACTCACCGCCCAGCGCAGCTCTTCCGGCCAGGGCAGCAGGGTTTGCAGGGAAATCATCGCCAGTACCAGCAAAGCGTACAGATCGAGCAGCCGCAGCCATAACAGCGCCGGGCCGCTGTGGCGATAGGGCAGGGCAAAGTGTTGTTTCATCAGCAGCGGAAAGGCGGTTTCACCACTGCGCATGGGCAGCAGGTTGTTAAAAAAATTATGCAGTACTGTAATACGGGTCAGCAGACCCAGATGGCCACGGCAGTGATGATAAAAAAAATCGTAAAAACGCAGTGCCCGCAGGATATAACTGAGCAGCATCAGCGCCACCGCCAGTGCCAAGGAGCGCGGCGGAACCGATTGCCAGCTGGCCAGTACCTTACCCCAGCCAAAGCTGGCTTCAACCAGATAAATAAGGCCCGCTAACAGGGCGATACCGGCCCAGAACTTCCAGGATTTCAGCACAACAACTCTCGCTGGCAGGATGACAGAAAGGGCGGATGGTTGCGGCTGAGGTCGTTAAAGTCAAGCAAATGCAATTATACCGTTATCTTTTATGTCTTGGTCATCGCCCAGCGTGGGCGCCTTTGAATCCCACTCAGAATCACGTACAGTTCGGCCTCCCGCTGTGGCGGGGCCGTGTTCAGCCTGATTTCCGGAACCCCTGTTGTGAAAGTACTTGTGGTTAAAACCTCCTCACTGGGAGATGTATTTCATACCTTACCCGCCGTTGAAGATGCCTGGCAGCAAGTGCCGGGTATTGAAATTCACTGGCTGGTGGAAGAAGCCTTTGCCGATATTCCGGCCTGGCACCCGGCGGTGACTCAGGTGATTCCGGTGGCCTGGCGGCGCTGGCGTAAAAACCTGTTCAGTCACTCCAATCGCGCTGAAATGAAGGCGTTCCGCCGGCAACTGAAAAGCGAACAATACGATGTGGTACTGGACGCCCAGGGGCTGATCAAAAGCGCCTTATTTACCCGTATGGCCAGGGGCCCGCGTTATGGCCTGAGCAAAGACTCCTGCCGCGAACCGCTGGCGGCGCTGGCGTATCAGTTTCCTCAGACGATTGCCAAAGGCCAGCATGCTATCCCCCGGGTGCGGCAGTTATTTGCCCGGGTATTGGGTTATGAGGTTCCCGCCACGTTATCGTACGGTGTTGATCGCGGTCGCTGGCAGCGGCCGGCGGTTGCAGGCGATTATTGGCTGTTTTTGCACGGCACCACCTGGATCACCAAATTATGGCCACAAGCCTACTGGACTGAGCTGGCACAGCGGGTGACCCAGGCTGGCAAACAGGTGCTGTTGCCCTGGGGCAATGACGAGGAAAAACAACGCGCTGAACGTATTGCAGAACAGGTCGATGGCGCCCGGGTGTTGCCGAAAATGGGTCTCAATGAACTCAATGCTTACCTGGCTTACGCCCAGGCCATTGTCGGTGTTGATACCGGCTTGTCCCATGTGGTGGCCGCACTGGAAGTGCCGTCGGTGGCGATTTATGGTGCTACCGATGCAACTCTGACCGGTGTGCTCGGACCGCAGGTGGAAGTCATTAAAAGTGAATTACCCTGTGCCCCGTGTTTATCGAAAAAATGCCTGCTGAACGAACCGGGCGACATTCAGCCGCCCTGTTACCGCGAAATTTCACCGCAGCGGGTATTCGATTATCTGCAGTCGGTGATTGCGGCATCTGAATAGGCGGGGAGTTTGGCTTGCTGGCCGCCCGGATAACGAGCGGCTTTTCTGGGCAGCGCAGCTGGTGTTAGCTGGCTGGCGTTCTTTTCTGTGGCCGGCGAGGTGGCTTAGCGGTTGCTCCGTCTGTTTTACGATTGGTCGCTGACTTTTTTTGCCACGGTGCTTTTTTCCCATCACCACTGTTTGCCGCTCGCTGGTGATGTTTGCTGACGGACTTCTGGCCGTCCTGGTGTCCGGGCGCCTTTGGCTTTTTCGGTTTTTTAGACTTTTTTGGTTTGCTGCGCAAGGTTGATTGTGGCACCTCGTGCACCGGTTCGTAGCCCGGAATATAGTCACGTTCCAGGTGTTTACCTAATAAGTTTTCGATCTGGGATAATTCTTTGATCTCGTCGGCAGCCACCAGCGATACCGCATGACCACTGGCACCGGCACGTCCGGTACGGCCGATCCGGTGAACGTAATCTTCCGCGACGTTTGGCAGATCGAAGTTGACTACCTGCGGCAGCTGGTCGATATCGATACCACGGGCAGCGATGTCGGTGGCGATCAGGGCCTGAATTTCACCGGATTTAAATTCGCTCAGCGCCCGGGTGCGGGCTCCCTGGCTTTTGTTGCCGTGAATGGCCGCGGCGCGGATGTTGTTTTCTTCCAGGTATTTGGTTAACCGGTTGGCGCCGTGTTTGGTGCGGCAAAATACCAGTACCTGTTGCCAGTTATTTTCCTGAATCAAATATTTAAGCAGCCGCGGTTTTTGTTTTTTATCAACCGGGTGCATTACCTGTTCCACCTTTTTGGCGGTGCTGTTGGCCGGTGTCACGGAGATTTCCAGCGGATTATTGGTCAGGCTTTTGGCCAGGGTTTTAATCTCGTCGGAAAAGGTTGCCGAAAACAGCAGGTTCTGGCGCTGCTCGGGCAGAATTTTCAGAATTTTTTTAATGTCGTGAATAAAGCCCATGTCCAGCATACGATCGGCTTCGTCCAGTACCAGCACTTCCAGCTGCTTAAAGCGCACAGCATTCTGCGAGTATAAATCCAGCAGCCGGCCGGGTGTGGCCACCAGGATATCGGCACCACGGCGCATGCGTAACATTTGTGGATTAATTTTGACGCCGCCGAATACCACGGCTGAGGTTAATGGTAGATGTTCGGAATAGGCGCGGACGTTATCGCCCACCTGGGCCGCCAGCTCGCGGGTCGGAGTGACGATCAGGGCGCGTACCTGATTGGCACGGGCACGTTCGCCATCGCTGAGTTTCTGCAGGATCGGCAGGGTAAAGCCGGCGGTTTTACCGGTGCCGGTCTGGGCGGCGGCCATCACATCTTTGCCGCTCAGAACGGCTGGAATTGCTTGTTGCTGGATCGGGGATGGCGTCTGGTAGCCCTGCTCTTCAATAGCCTGCAGAAGCTCGGGGGACAACCCCAGGTTGGCAAAAGACATGATCGATTCTCTGGAAAAGCGCGCAGTATACCGGGTTATGGAGCGCGGTACGATGGCCGGGTCAAAAAGACAGTGTGCTGAAGTGTCAGTGAAGCGGAGCAGTTTGGTCATTGTGCCACTGTGACCAAACTGGCTAAGGTGTCTGCCGCCGGTGGCGGTGAGTTTCAGGATTTAAGCAGGCAGTTATGGCAGTTTTAAAGCATTATCAGTACGACAACGGTCAACACAGTGTGGTTGGCTTCCGGGTGGGGCGGTTTAATCTGGGGATTAATACCACATTTATCGTTTATCGTATCGGTAATACTCTGATCGACACCGGGCCAACCAATCAATGGAAGTTTATTCGCCGAGAGCTGGATAAGGTGGATGTCCGGCAGTTACTGATTACTCATCACCACGAAGATCATGCCGGTAATGCCGGTCGTATTGCCCGGCTTAAGCAACTGATGCCCCTGGCGCCGCAGCAGGGGCGCGAGAAAATCGCCCGCGGTTACCCTACGCCGCTGTTGCAGAAAATAATCTGGGGCAGCCCGATTCCGGCTCAAACCGAACCTTTGCCATTGGATTTCTGCCTCGACGACGGCACCCGGGTGCAGGCGGTTCATACACCGGGGCACGCTAAAGATCTGCATTGTCTGTTTTTCCCGCAGCAGAAATACCTGTTCAGCGGCGATATGTATATTTCCCGTTCGCTTAAGTTGCTGCGCGCCGACGAAAACCTGCAGCAGTTAATGGCCAGCCTGGAAACACTGCTGGCGCTCGACTTTGAGGTGTTGTTTTGCCCGCATAACGGCATTGTTGAACAGGGCAAACAAGCATTGCAGGATAAGTTCGATAACCTGAGCAAACTTTGTCAGCAGGCGGCTGAACTGAAACAGCAGGGCGATGATGAGGACCTGATTATGGAAAAACTGCTGGGTCCGGAAGATACACTGGCACGTCTGACGCGTGGCAATATCAGCAAACGCAACCTGATTCGTCAGGCCATCGAGCTTGGCTAGTAATCACAGAAAAATTCGATCCGTAGGGTGGGTAAGCGCAGTGTTACCCACCGTCCGTTGTTGCCTCGTCTATCGTTACCTGCCGTCTATCATTCCCTCGTTTATCAATCCCCCTCCTGCAGCCACTCGGGGGCGCGCCTGGTTCTGTCGCAATTTTTGACGTGTATGTGCATACAGTCATTGCCTTAGTTGTGCTGATCTGGCTGAATGAAGTCACTTCAGTGATGATTTTGCCAATAGGCTGCTCATCATGAGTAGCGGCTTACATTAAGGGAATACAACGGGATACAGGGATATGACGGCTCCGTACTTTCAATACTGGGGGAAAGCCAAAAAAGACCATGATGGTGAAGGGGCTGACTATCATTTGTTGCCTTACCATTGCCTCGATGTGGCAGCGGTGGCTGAATGCTGGTGGCGACGCAGTGCTGGTATACGCCAAGCTTTTGTAACCCAAACCCGGCTGGAAGAATGTCAGGCAAAAGCCTGGGTATTGTTTTTCATCGCATTGCATGATTACGGCAAATGGGATTTACGGTTTCAGCGTAAAGCTCCGGAGGCTTTTGCTGACGTTAATTCTGATGTAGCGGTTCAGGATATTCCACTAAGTATTAATGACATTAAAAGCTATTTTCATGGTCCTGAAGGATTGAACTGGTTCTTTGCTGATTTTGAATCACGCTTTGATACCGGTGATGATTGGATGCTCGATGATTCAGAAGATAAAGAATGCTGGCTACCCTGGCTGGCAGCGGTAGCCGGACATCATGGGGAAATTCCGGAAGCATCGGAAAATACTGGACTTCCCTTACGCTGCAAAGCTGTTGAGCCCATCTTTCGTCAGGCTCGCATCGATTGGGTCAATACCCTGGAGCAGCTGTTTTTAATTCCTGCTGGTTTATGCTTCGCTGATAATCCGCCAGTACTGGATGAGAAAAGTGCCATTATGCTGGCAGGCTTCTGTTCCGTTTGTGATTGGCTTGGTTCCTCTGATTTTTTCGGCTATGACGCAAATCCCCAAGATTCGGTTAAGGCATTGAATGACTGGTACCAAGGGCGACTTCCATCCGCAGAAGCTGCTTTACGATCTGCGGGATTGCAGTCGAGGATTAATGCTGGGCCTGATATTAAAAAGCTACTGGATAATGGTCACAATCCTCGTCAGATCCAGGCACTGATTAAAGACTTGCCCTTGAAACAAAGCTTAACCTTGATGGAAGCATCTACCGGCTCAGGAAAAACCGAAGCCGCATTGGCCTACGCCTGGCGATTATTGGGTGCCGGTTTGGCAGATAGCATTGTTTTTGCTCTGCCTACTCAAGCGACCGCTAATGCCATGTATACGCGGTTGGAGGAAGCGGCGAGTAAAATTTTCTCCAATGAAACCAATCTGATTCTGGCGCATGGTCGAGCACGTTATCACGAAGGTTTTATTAGCCTAAAGCAGTCGGCGACACCGGTAACGGCACAGGGTAAAGAAGAAGCCTGGGTACAATGCAGTGAGTGGTTGGCACAAAGTCGTAAGCGGGTTTTTCTGGGACAAATTGGTGTCTGCACAGTGGATCAGGTATTAGTCTCCGTATTGCCGATAAAACATAAATTTGTGCGCGGCTTCGGTATTGGCCGCAGTGTGCTGATTATTGATGAGGTGCATGCCTATGACAGTTATATGTATGGCTTGCTTGCTGGTGTACTTGAACAACAAAAAGCCTGTGGCGGCAGTGCGATTTTATTGTCTGCTACTTTACCTGATCATCAAAAGCAGGCGTTGGCCCGAGCCTGGCAGGCTGAGCGATATGGCGCCAACGCTGATTACCCGCTGATCACCTCCTATGCCTCAAGCGAAAGTACAACATTCGATCTGAAGCCATGTCCTGAGCTGAGGCCTGATCCTGTAACGGTGGAAATCGAATTACTCACGGATGAGCAACTGCTGCCGGATGAAAGCCTGCTGTTGCGTATCGAGCAAGCCGTTGCAGCCGGTGCGCAGGTTTGTCTGATTTGCAATCTGGTGGATGTGGCGCAGCAGCTGTACCAAGCCATGTATGAACGATTTGAAAAAAATGACACCCTGGAGGCCGAGCAACTGGGGCTGTTCCATTCACGTTTCAGCTTTAACGATCGTCAGCAAAAAGAACAACAAGTTGTAGAGACCTTTGGCAAACATCCCAAACCTGAGAATGCCCGCGACAAAGGCCATCTGCTGATTGCCACTCAGGTGGTCGAGCAGTCATTGGATCTGGATTTTGATTGGTTGATCACCCAGCTATGTCCCGTTGATCTGTTGTTTCAGCGTATGGGGCGCTTGCATCGCCATGAACGCGATAGACCGCAAGGCTATAAAAGAAGGCTTTGTTCCGTATTGGTGCCGTCAGCGCCTGAATACGATCTGCACGAGCTAATTTACGGTAACAGTCGGGTGTTGTGGCGTACCCATCAATTATTGGAGCAGGCGAGCCATGCCAGTGGTTTTGTGGAATTTCCGGCGGCCTATCGGGCCTGGATCGAGCCGGTATACGACGAAGCCGGTTGGGAAAATGAGCCCGAATCCGTACGGCTCAGTTATGAAAAGTTCAGTGAAGAAGCCTATGCATCACATTGCTGCGCCAAGCAATTAATGCAGTCCTCAATGAATTCCTTAGCGGATGACGATGCCAATGTCAGCGTTTTAACCCGTGATGGTGAAATGAGCCTCAATCTGCTGCCCTATTACCTGAATGATCAAGGTGAGCGCTGTTTATTAAATGATGAGCCACTGCCTGCGGCGGATGATCTGATCAGAAGCGAAGCCATTAACCTCAATACTGTGCCTGTTCCACATAGTTGGGGCAAGCGGGGAACAGGGCTGCCTGAGCAGGATAAAGATGGATTGATCTGGCTGGAAATGCAAAACACAGGAGAGAACTTAAACGGTCAATGGCAGCAATGGCGGTACCGCTATTCAAACCAGACCGGTTTTCAACGTAAGGAAAATCAGCCTAAAGGCGAAGAGGAAAAGGACAAACTATGAATCTGTTAACCGAGGCCTGGATACCGGTTCAACACGCCGGTCTGCCAGAAAAAATCACCTTGCAGCAACTGTTGTGCGGCGAGAAAATCGGCGAGCTCTGTCTGCCGCGTGACGATATGGAGTTTGCCTGCCTGCAATTGCTGGTGGCTTTGACTCAGGTGCTATTTACCCCAGCGGATAAAAAAGCGCTGGTGCAACGCATGCAAAAGCCGCTGACGCTTGAGGAATACGTTAACGGTTGTGAAGGTAAAATAGACTGGTTCGATCTGAGCCATTCTGAAACGCCGTTTATGCAGTTTCGTGGAGTAAAGGCAAAAGAGCCTACACCAATGGATAAATTGATGGCGGGTGTGGCGGATGGGACTAATAAGGCATTTGTCAATCCGCAGGGTCTGGCCAGCGGATTATGTTCAAGTTGTGTTGCGATTGCTTTATACAATACCGCTTATAACTGCCCCAGTATGGGAGGTGGATTCAAATCCGGAATGCGGGGCAGTACGCCAATCACTGTGCTGATAGAGGCTGAAGATTTACGGCAAACACTGTGGTTTAACGTGTTAACGGCAGAATCATTGTCGCGGGAAATGCCCTGGTATGAAGACACTTTGGCGCAAACACCTGGCTATGTATCCGGGCTGGTGAAAGACAGCAAAATTACCGCGAGCTCTATTGGCTTAACCTCCGGCCTGTTCTGGCAGCCGGCACGGTTTGAACTGATGCCGGCACAAGCAGCAAGTGCATGTAGCTGCTGCGGCCAGCAGGGTGATGTTTATACTGGTTTTAATAAAGAAAAATTTAATTACACGATAAGCGGCGTTTGGCCACATCCGCTTTCAGCTCGTACGTTTGTAATTAAAAAAGGTGAGCGTGAAGAGAAATTTCCTTCGTTTACCACAACCCAGCCGAGCTGGGTGCATTTAGCCAAGTTGGTGGTGGAAATGCAGCAGGAAAAGGAGGGTTATCATCCGGTTCCGGTGGTTGGCCAGCTGAAACGACTCGGTGCCAGACGGTTAGATTTAATGGTTGGGGGTTATCGCAATAATCAGGCGACGGTATTGGAACGACGTCACGAGATGTTCAGCCTGGCAAAAGGATGGGATCAGCAGCCTGAGATTATTGATGAGTTGGTACGAACAGCGCAAGAATATAAAAAATCATTGCGAAAAGCCCTGTATATTTTTAGTGAAGGTATTAAAGATCGATTTGCCGGTTCAGGTGTGAATTTAACCGAATCGTATGATGTGCTGTTCTATCAACAAACCGAAAACCTGATTCATAATGCACTTTCCTATATTAATTTTGAGCAACCGAAAAACGATTTGGATAAACTCTATTCCTCTTTGAAAGCAGTTGTTCTTAGGCTCTTTAATCAGGCAACAGAACCCTATCAGCAAGAGCCAAAAATGCTTAAGGCATTGGCCTCGTCACGTCGACTGTTACACAAATATCTTAACGAATTAGAAGCACAAGGAGGTAGCCATGAGTCAGCAAAATCCGCCTGATTTTATGCGTCTTTACCAGCAATATACTGAATTAAAACCGGGCCCCAAAGCCGAGTTGCGGCGGTTAGCAGAGCCGGATGAACTGGCCGAAGTGCCTGCCTTTTATCACCTGTTGAACGGTCATGCTGGGGATCGGCGAATGAAGCGGCTGATTTACTGCCTGCCCACGGTTAAAAAACACGTTGAAGGTGTTAGCTTGGGCCAAGCACTGGCCAAAGCAGAAATCAGCGAAAAGCGCTTATTTATGGTGATTCGCTCAGAATATCCCAACGATATTGTTCAACTGCGGCGCTTACTGAAAATGGTCGACCTTAACCTGGATTGGCCGAAGTTGGCAGAAGCCCTCTACTGGTGGGGGCAGAGCAACAAACAACGCATGCTGGAAGACTATTTCTTCTATCAGAATAGCAAATCCGGTAAATCAACCAACCCGAATGCGGCTTAACATGTTAAGGATAAAACCATGAGCAAGAATTTTATTAACTTCCACGTTTTAATTTCCCACAGCCCTTCCTGTTTAAATCGTGATGATATGAATATGCAGAAGTCCGCAATCTTCGGCGGTAAGCGCCGGGTGCGGGTATCCAGTCAGAGTTTGAAGAGAACGATGCGACAGGGGGATTATTACCAGGCTAATCTGGGTGATCCTAGTGTACGCACCAAGCACTTGATGGATTATCAGAATTATGTGGTGGAAAAGCTGACTGGTCGATTTGATGCTGAGTTAGTAAAACAAGCCGTAGCGCTGGTTTCCGGTAAAGATACCTTGGCCGAAGATGTTAATGCCGATGCGGTTGCTCCCTGGGTTGTTGAGGAAATCGCTTATTTCTGCGCTCAGATTCAGAAGCTGGAAGGGGAAGAAGTTGATTCTAAAAAAATCAAGAAATTAATAGAAAAAGACTCCGCGGCCTTTCGACAAGCTGTGGCAAACAGTGTCGATATTGCCTTGTCAGGTCGCATGGCAACTTCCGGTTTAATGAGCGAAGTCGGCAAAGTTGACGGTGCACTGGCCGTTGCTCATGCTATTACCACCCATGCCGTCGATGCCGATATTGATTGGTTTACTGCGGTTGATGATTTGCAGGAATTGGGCTCTGGTCACCTGGATACGCAAGAATTTTCCTCCGGTGTGTTTTACCGATACGCCAGCCTGAATATTGCCCAGCTGCAGAAGAATCTGGGTGATGCGCCACGCGAAAAAGCCCTGGAAATTGCCGCCCATGTATTACACATGCTGGCGACCGAAGTGCCCAGTGCCAAACAGCAAAGCTATGCCGCCCATAATTTAGCCGACCAGGCGATGGTTTCCTTCTCTGACCAGCCAATCTCACTGGCTAACGCCTTTGAAGCTCCCGTCAAGGCAGATCACCAGGGCGGTTTTCGCCAGCCATCTGCTAAATCACTGAACGAGTACTGGGACAAGATTCATCGCGGCTATGGTTTGGATGAGTGCTGCGCCGAGTTTTCATTAGAGCCGGTTGAGCTACCTACGGGCGTGCTGGCGAAGGAGTCGCTGCCAGCATTAGAAGCCTGGGTACGTGCTGATGGGCAGATTGATAGCAATGACCAATAAGGTGGCCTTATGAAGGACTATCTTCTACTGAAATTGCAGGGGCCACTACAAGCCTGGGGGCGAGAAAGCTTTGAGGGTTTTAGACCATCAGAGCTATACCCCGGCCGCAGTGCATTGCTGGGGCTGTTGGGGGCCTGCATGGGTATTGATCGACTGGATAGCAATGGCCAGCACGAGCTGGCCACCAGCGTTCAGTTTGCCGTGCGGGTAGATCAGCAGGGGCAGAAAATGACTGACTACCATACGGTTAAAAATGCCCGTAAAGAATACACAGGCCTGAAAAGCCACGAAACCATACAAACCTGGCGAGAGTATTGGCAGGATTCCAAATACACGGTTTTGCTTTGGTTGACGGAAGAAGCCGTGCTTAGTCTGGGGCAGATTGAAGCCGCGCTGAAAAAACCGGTCTATACGCCGGTACTGGGCCGTCGCAGTTGTGCGCTTTCCCGCCCATTATACGATGGGCGGCTGGCAGCTCGATCTGTGCTGGCAGCCTTCAGCTTGTGCGAACCGGTTGGTGGCACCATCTATTCCGATGAATTTGACGAGCACGCAATACCTCTGAAAAAGCGAGATGTGCCCATTGTTGATCGCCCTCGTCAATTTGCCAGCCGCCGGGTGTATATGACACGGCCCAAGCCTTTACAGCAAGGAGGCGAATATGTATCTGAGTAAAGTTAAACTCAACTGGACCCAGGCTAAAAACCCCTACGAACAGCATCGTGCCTTATGGCAATTGTTTCCTGACCGCCCGAATGATGATCGTGATTTTTTGTATCGGGTTGAGCAAATTGTAAAAGGCCAGGGTGCATCTGTGATTTTGCAATCACAGCAATGTCCTGCCGAAACAGAGTCGGTCGAATTATTAGCTGCAAGGGAAGTAACGTTTGCTTTATACGAGGGACAAATGTTGCGCTTCAGATTGAGGGCTAATCCGGTAAAAGCGATTAAAGATGAGCGTAAAGGCGAACGGATAAAAAATGGCAAAACCTTCACTCGCTCGGTTCGCGTACCCTTGATCCACGAAGAACAGCAACGGACCTGGCTGGCGCGTAAGCTGGAAGGATGTGCCTCTATTCAGGCTCTGAATATTCAGAAAGAGTTACCGCTGAACTTTTATAAGAAGCGGGAAAATCGCAGCGGAAAGGTTCAGCCAGTGTTATTCGATGGCGTATTAATGGTTGAAAATGTGAATGCTTTTACTGAGCTGCTCAGTCGTGGAATAGGCCCTGCTAAATCTCTGGGTTGTGGACTGTTATCTTTGGCTCCGGGTTAAGCAGACATTTACCCTGATATTGAGGTGGTCTATATTTAGACCATATTCAGTCTGGAGTTGTCAGTATGAGCTTTTCTACCCACATCAAACCGATCAGCTACCTGAAAGCGAATGCTGCGAAAATCGCTCAGGAGCTTAAAGAAGATGGTGAGCCTTACATCATTACTCAAAATGGTGAGGCAGCCATGGTGGTGCAATCTGTTCAGGAATATGAGCAGATGCAGGAAACTCTGGCGATGTTGCAACTGGTTGCACAGGGGCGGCAAGCCAAAGAGCAGAGCGCAACGGTGCCTGCGGATGAAGCCATGGCAAGGGTGCGCCAGAGTTTAGGGCTGGATGAATGACCTATCGGGTAGAGCTCCTTGAAGAGGCACTGGAGGACATTCTTTCGATAGTTGGTTACTACCAGGCTCATGCGGGAACTTCTGTGGCAACACAGATTTACCAGAAAATTAATGAAGCTGTGCAGTCTTTAGCTGATATGCCACAAAGAGGGCATGTTCCCCATGAGCTTTGGCACATTGCCACAACAGACATATTCGAAATAGTTGCCGGACATTATCGGCTGATTTATCAGTGCTCAAACCAGGACGTCACCATTTTTGCTGTGTTGGATGGTCGGCAAGATGTCAGAACCCATCTGAACAAGCGTCGGAGGCGGCTTAAGCTGTAAAGCTAAGTGTCACTACAGGATGTTACATGACCTTCATTCCACTCAAACCCATTCCTATCAAAGACCGCAACTCCATGATTTTTGTCGGTATGGGTCAGATCGACGTAAAGGATGGCGCTTTTGTTGTTATCGATTGCAACGGTGAGCGTATGCACATCCCGGTTGGCAGTGTTGCTTGCATTATGCTGGAGCCAGGTACCCGTATCAGTCATGCGGCGGTGAAACTGGCCGCCACCACCGGCACTTTGTTGATTTGGGTGGGGGAAGCCGGCGTACGTTTGTATGCCTCCGGGCAACCCGGTGGTGCTCGTTCCGACAAGCTTCTGTATCAGGCGCAGCTGGCACTGGATGAAGACCTGCGCTTAAAAGTTGTGCGTAAAATGTTCGAAATTCGTTTTGGTGAACCAGCGCCACAGCGTCGAAGTGTTGATCAGTTGCGTGGGATTGAAGGGGCTCGGGTTCGTAAAACCTACCAGTTGTTGGCAAAACAATATGGGGTGGAGTGGCATGGGCGCCGATATGATCCGAAAGACTGGGAGAAAGGCGATCGAATTAACCAATGCTTGAGTGCTGCGACGTCATGTTTATACGGTGTCACCGAAGCTGCCATCCTGGCAGCGGGTTATGCGCCGGCGATTGGCTTTGTGCATTCTGGTAAACCTTTATCGTTTGTCTACGACATTGCGGACCTTATTAAATTTGAAACTGTGGTGCCGGTGGCGTTTAAAATTGCCGCCAAACATCCGAAACAGCCGGATAGAGACGTGCGCATTGCTTGTCGGGAACAATTTCGTAGCAGCAAAGTGCTGAAACGCTTGATTCCCCTGATTGAAGACGTGCTTGCGGCCGGAGAAATCGAGCCTCCTCAAGCTCCTGAAGACAGCCAGCCGCCAGCGATTCCGGAGCCACCTGCAATCGGTGATGAAGGTCACAGGAGTTCCTGAAATGAGTATGGTGACGGTTGTTACTGAAGCAGTACCACACCGATTGCGTGGACGCCTGGCTGTGTGGCTACTGGAGATTCGTGCTGGAGTTTATGTTGGTGATGTTTCCCGTCGGGTACGAGAAATGATTTGGCATCAGGTAAATGAGTTGGCAGAAGACGGTAACGTCGTTATGGCTTGGGCAACGAATACGGAGTCCGGCTTTGATTTTATAACCTATGGTGAAAACCGTCGCATGCCCGTCGATTTTGATGGCTTGCGACTTGTTCGGTTTTTACCGGAAGAACGTGAATAGCAGCAGGGTCGTTAATAATCAGGTGGAAGGTTCAGGTTGTTGCTGTGCCGACCTTGGTGGCTCTTTAAAAACTCAGAAATAACTTGGTAGATTTTAGATGGGGGTATTTCCTTAATAAAATCAATCATGTAGATTTAGAGTGTTCCCCGTACCCACGGGGATAAACCGATCATCGGCATCTTCATCTTCAATGAGATTGAGTGTTCCCCGTACCCACGGGGATAAACCGCTCTTTTCTGACACGGTCGTCCGGAGCCAGGCGTGTTCCCCGTACCCACGGGGATAAACCGTGAGTTACACGATCACCCACCGGATCAACAACGTGTTCCCCGTACCCACGGGGATAAACCGTTACTTCAAATTCAATAACGGGCAAGCCCAAAGTGTTCCCCGTACCCACGGGGATAAACCGATGCCCTACGCACCAAGTAACAACATACTCACGTGTTCCCCGTACCCACGGGGATAAACCGGATTGGCCCTGGTCTGAATATGTATGATGAGGGTGTTCCCCGTACCCACGGGGATAAACCGTTCTTCTATATACTCTAAATAGAGCTTCCCAACGTGTTCCCCGTACCCACGGGGATAAACCGCTGGCTTCGGTAAATTCTTCCGGCGGCGTTGTGTGTTCCCCGTACCCACGGGGATAAACCGCCCTATCAGATGCAGTGAGCCTGATAGAGCTAGTGTTCCCCGTACCCACGGGGATAAACCGCAGGGGTCGCTATCATCAATTTCTGGTATTTAGTGTTCCCCGTACCCACGGGGATAAACCGGGTGGACAACTCACTTTCTAACCTGGCTTTTAGTGTTCCCCGTACCCACGGGGATAAACCGTTTCGGCCTCTTCGACGATATCCTCATCCGGTGTGTTCCCCGTACCCACGGGGATAAACCGCCTCATGATTTCGCCATAAACTGGCCTTACCGGTGTTCCCCGTACCCACGGGGATAAACCGCAAGTTTTAGTTTCGGAGATAAGGACCGCGGACGTGTTCCCCGTACCCACGGGGATAAACCGGCACAATCAGGGAATAGTAATTTCGGCGTATTGTGTTCCCCGTACCCACGGGGATAAACCGAAAGGTCCGCTAGTCATGAAAGATCATCCTAAGTGTTCCCCGTACCCACGGGGATAAACCGTTGATAGATCGATCTTCAATTGCCTTCTTGGAGTGTTCCCCGTACCCACGGGGATAAACCGGGGCGCATCTTTTTGCTGATGTTGCTATTCAGGTGTTCCCCGTACCCACGGGGATAAACCGCAGCAACAAGGAATGTAGAAAAACCGGCAAGAGTGTTCCCCGTACCCACGGGGATAAACCGCAAAATCCATCAGCTGCCGTATTACGCCAGGGCGTGTTCCCCGTACCCACGGGGATAAACCGCCAGGGGGCGCAGTGTTAATGACGGCACAAACGTGTTCCCCGTACCCACGGGGATAAACCGGCTCACGGCCTTGCCGTCGTTTGTCATGCGCTGTGTTCCCCGTACCCACGGGGATAAACCGACGATCTGCTTCAGAAAACGCACCAGGGCAAAGTGTTCC
The DNA here is from genome assembly GCF_042648445.1 of Bacterioplanoides pacificum. Taxonomy (NCBI): domain Bacteria; kingdom Pseudomonadati; phylum Pseudomonadota; class Gammaproteobacteria; order Oceanospirillales; family Oceanospirillaceae; genus Bacterioplanoides; species Bacterioplanoides pacificum. The sequence goes on along the minus strand of NZ_JBHRYB010000013.1, from coordinate 72,937 downwards.
CCGTACCCACGGGGATAAACCGCTGCGCGACATCGAAAACAACAGCAACCAACCGTGTTCCCCGTACCCACGGGGATAAACCCAGTATGAGCACGGGCGTGGCGGGCAAACATAAGTGTTCCCCGTACCCACGGGGATAAACCGCGATGGGTCCATCGCTGGCCACGGCGTATCAGGTGTTCCCCGTACCCACGGGGATAAACCGCGGTTTCAGTGCCTGACTGTCGATTGCTGAAAGTGTTCCCCGTACCCACGGGGATAAACCGCCCAGGGGTTTTTGCCCGGTTATATCCATGACGTGTTCCCCGTACCCACGGGGATAAACCGCATTTATTCGACTGCTTATTGGGCCAGAAACAGTGTTCCCCGTACCCACGGGGATAAACCGTGTATTGTGCTGCACCGGGATCACGGCGAGATGTGTTCCCCGTACCCACGGGGATAAACCGGCATAACAAAGCAGTCTTTCATTTTAACTATCGTGTTCCCCGTACCCACGGGGATAAACCGGTCTTGATTTTCTGCTGTCGACCGCTGACCTCGTGTTCCCCGTACCCACGGGGATAAACCGTAAAAAACTGCTACTGTCTGGCGTTCGTACTGGTGTTCCCCGTACCCACGGGGATAAACCGGCGAGTCGGCGCTAATGCCCGTGTTCAACAGCGTGTTCCCCGTACCCACGGGGATAAACCGCTGCTGGCAGAGGCCACCCGTGGCTACGGTGTGTGTTCCCCGTACCCACGGGGATAAACCTGTCATTCGGCAGGTATACGCGGCCTGCCTTGAGTGTTCCCCGTACCCACGGGGATAAACCGCCTGGTTGTAGCTGTCGTGTCTTTATAATGTGCGTGTTCCCCGTACCCACGGGGATAAACCGCCATTAACCGGCCCTGCCAAACGCAAAGCCAAGTGTTCCCCGTACCCACGGGGATAAACCGCGTTAGAAGTATTTAAGCCGGCCAAAATCATGGGTGTTCCCCGTACCCACGGGGATAAACCGCGCGAGACGTTTTTATCTAAAAATATTACAAAGTGTTCCCCGTACCCACGGGGATAAACCGTTTACTTTTCATCGAACACACTCCTAAATTGAGTGTTCCCCGTACCCACGGGGATAAACCGTAGTTGAGGGCATGATTAACGCCAACCTGCCGGTGTTCCCCGTACCCACGGGGATAAACCGCTCCCTGCTGTTGTGCGGCTGGCCGTCTAACACGTGTTCCCCGTACCCACGGGGATAAACCGACATAAAAAAAGTTCTCTATAAGATGCGTGATGTGTTCCCCGTACCCACGGGGATAAACCGCGCCTCCAGCAACTCAGGCGCAGCGGCGATCAGTGTTCCCCGTACCCACGGGGATAAACCGCCAATCTGAGCCAGCTTCTGTTCCATCTCGCGGTGTTCCCCGTACCCACGGGGATAAACCGCAATCCAGCGCTATGCCGCGATCAACAATCGTGTGTTCCCCGTACCCACGGGGATAAACCGGAGTGGCCTCAATGACGGCATCTAATCTGCAGGTGTTCCCCGTACCCACGGGGATAAACCGCAAACTGGGCCTCACGCGCAAAATTGATTTCGTGTGTTCCCCGTACCCACGGGGATAAACCGGATTCGCCAGCGATGGCCAAAATTAATGAATTGTGTTCCCCGTACCCACGGGGATAAACCGCCGCATCTTATGCCAGTCATCGGTGCCCTGCTGTGTTCCCCGTACCCACGGGGATAAACCGCTCTGGCCGCGCCACTTACTCAGCAGTTCTTCGTGTTCCCCGTACCCACGGGGATAAACCGCAGGCTGGATGGGCTGGCCTTCAGCAAATGTGGTGTTCCCCGTACCCACGGGGATAAACCGCGCACTTTTAACCCGGCAGGCGTACCTAACCCGTGTTCCCCGTACCCACGGGGATAAACCGGACAGGACAATGGCACGCATCAGAACAATTAAGTGTTCCCCGTACCCACGGGGATAAACCGCCGGTTGTGCCGGTGTCGGCGTTATCCGATAACGTGTTCCCCGTACCCACGGGGATAAACCGCGTTACATGGCAATGGTGTATCGCAGCATCGCGTGTTCCCCGTACCCACGGGGATAAACCGCTGAAAACCAAACTGTCCTACTTCCGGGGTGCGTGTTCCCCGTACCCACGGGGATAAACCGACGTCCCTGGCTGTCTGATGATATCGTCAGCAGTGTTCCCCGTACCCACGGGGATAAACCGTTTGGCGCCACCCGCGATTGCGACCCCAATCAGTGTTCCCCGTACCCACGGGGATAAACCGCCTTGTGCTCATCCTGGTTGCGGCGTGCTGGTGTGTTCCCCGTACCCACGGGGATAAACCGGCGGCTATGTGGTTATCCGTTTTCTGCCGGATGTGTTCCCCGTACCCACGGGGATAAACCGATCAGCAGCATGAATGCTGTGGTGGTGAGCACGTGTTCCCCGTACCCACGGGGATAAACCGTTCGGCGATTTCTTCCCTGCTCTCTGTGTCGTGTGTTCCCCGTACCCACGGGGATAAACCGGGTGCATTTTATTAAGCAGACCATCAATATTTGTGTTCCCCGTACCCACGGGGATAAACCGGAATGGAATGCTGTAATTGAATATGCGAGGAAGTGTTCCCCGTACCCACGGGGATAAACCATAGCTGCATCGCCAGCGAGTCTCGAACTTTGCGTGTTCCCCGTACCCATGGGGATAAACCGCGCTTATCCTTGGTGCCGTACTCCAGCGATTTGTGTTCCCCGTACCCACGGGGATAAACCGACATGGAGAATATTTTTCTGTTCGACTTTGGCGTGTTCCCCGTACCCACGGGGATAAACCGTTATCTGCTGATGACCAATCAATACGCGGGTCGTGTTCCCCGTACCCACGGGGATAAACCGTGAAAATTTTTGTGATGGTAGCGCCGGATTTAGTGTTCCCCGTACCCACGGGGATAAACCGAATCACCCGCCCTGGTGTTCGGCACAGCGGCACGTGTTCCCCGTACCCACGGGGATAAACCAGGAGTTTGACTATCGCGAACTGTCTGCCACTGCGTGTTCCCCGTACCCACGGGGATAAACCGCCGCCGATTGTGTTGCACTGGTACCTCAGCTGGTGTTCCCCGTACCCACGGGGATAAACCGCACTGCTAGGAATGCTGGCAATCTACAAATCTGTGTTCCCCGTACCCACGGGGATAAACCGAGGTTTTAGGAATGGAGGATGAATCATGAGCAGTGTTCCCCGTACCCACGGGGATAAACCGCTGTCCGGCATCGGTTCGCCACGTTTGCTATGGTGTTCCCCGTACCCACGGGGATAAACCGCCGTCAGCCGGCCCGGCCTTGCGCCGCGAGTGGTGTTCCCCGTACCCACGGGGATAAACCGATAACGGCATTCCGGGCGACAGTGGCGGCGTTGTGTTCCCCGTACCCACAGGGATAAACCGCGAACAACAACAAACCGCGCCGCCGACTGACAGTGTTCCCCGTACCCACGGGGATAAACCGCCTTTGTGCTGAGCTGTATCCTGATGATATTCGTGTTCCCCGTACCCACGGGGATAAACCGCCTGAAGAAGATTGAATTAAATACAAATTAATGTGTTCCCCGTACCCACGGGGATAAACCGCAAAATCCATCAGCTGCCGCATTACGCCAGGGGCGTTCCCCGTACCCACGGGGATAAACCGTTTTAATGCTGGCGATGGATCTTGCTGGTGGGGTGTTCCCCATATTTATGGGAAGAGGCGAGGTGACTTAACGGCCGTGGCGCTGGCGGTATTCCCCGGGTGTAATGCCGGTCCAGGTTTTAAAGCGGCGATGAAACGAGCGTGCTTCGCTGAAGCCTAAGCGCAGGGCGATATCGTTAATCGCCATATCGCTGTTGGTGAGCCATTCGCTGGCGGTTTCGCGGCGTAAATCATCCAGTAGTTGCTGGTAACCGGTGCCGGCATCCTGTAAGCGGCGCTGTAATGTACGCTCGGTAATGCCCAGTTGTTCGGCTACTTTTTCCCGCCGCGGAATACCTTCGTCCATTAGGGTGCGCAGCAGGGTGCGGGTTTGCATCACGATCGGATGACGTTCCTGAATTTCGGCCATGACGGCTGCGGCCTGTTGCTCCAGCGTGCTGAGTAACACCGGGTCGGGCTGGCGCAAGGGGGTGTCGAGTACGTCTTCCGGGAATATCAGTGCACTTTTTCCGGCATTAAATTCCAGCGGGCAGGCAAAGATGTCTTCGTAAGCCGGGATCAGCCGGGCATCGGGCTGGGGGCGTTCGAACAGTACTTTTTCCGGCTTGCCGTCCTGCAGGTCGGCAAGCCAGCGGGCGAACAGCAGCCAGGAGCCTAATACGTTGTCAATCATATGGGGCCGTACCACGGGGTCGTCGTACTGGCATACCCAGCGCATGGCCAGATGAGGGCCGTATTTTTCGATGCGGGTGATGCCCATGTCGCCAACGATGGCTTCGTATTCCGGTGTCAGGTGTAAGGCTTCGCGGGCTGAGCGGGAGTTCATCGCCATATAGCCCACCAGGCTGTAGGAGCCCGGTTGTACGTAACGTGCGCTTTTCAGGCCAAATAACGGATCGCGGGTCTGTTCGATCAGCCAGCGGATCAGCGCCTGAAAACTGCGGCCGCTGACCCGGGCGATGGTGTTGTCGAGGATACCGGCCGGAATCGCCGCAGCATTCAGCGCATCTTCCGGCTGAATGTCGTAGTCCTGAGCGGCGCGCAGATACTGGCGGATCGCATTGGCGGAAGCAGTACCGAGGGAATCTGAATCGATCATGGGCTGGCTGAATTTACTACTTCTGTTGTCCCATTGGGTCAGTGATTGTCCTGGCAAACGCGATATAGTAAGCCCCATAACAAAAGGCCCCGGCATTTGCTAACCGGCGGCTAGTGTAACCCCGTCGGCTGGCGGGGTCTAATCGATAAAACGATAAAAGGTGGAAACATGGGTCGTCGTTGGAATGGCTGGGGTGATGAAAGCTACGTTAAAGAGGTATCGGATCACGGTCGTGCTCTGATTCACTCCATCATTGGTCAGCCTGAGCCTCTGCCATCGGTGACCCTGGAGCAGGTTACCGCACAGGTGCCGGCGTCCCGTTTACCACAACACCCACTGATCGTGACGGACGCGGAAGATCGTGTGCGGCACGCCCGTGGGCAGAGTTTTCCGGATTGGCTGGCAATGCACAGTGGCGAATTTGGGTTTTTCCCTGACGGTGTCGCTTATCCGGAAACCAGTGGTCAGGTACGTGAACTGCTGGATTTTGCTGTACAGCAGGACTTTGAGGTGATTCCTTATGGCGGCGGTACCTCGGTTGCCGGTCATATCACTCCGCAACAAAGTCAGCGTGCCATTCTCACCATCGATATGAGCCGCATGAATCAGCTGCTCGACCTGAACGAAGAAAGCCAGATTGCCACTTTTGGTGCCGGTACTCCGGGGCCTCTGGTTGAATCTCAGCTGCGCGCCCGGGGGTACACTCTGGGGCATTATCCGCAGTCGTGGGAACTGTCTACCGTGGGTGGCTGGATCGCATCGCGGTCGTCGGGGCAGCAGTCATTGCGTTACGGCCGTATCGAGCAGATGTTTGCCGGCGGCCGTATGGAGACGTTACACGGCACGCTGGATATTCCGACTATTCCGGCTTCGTCGGCGGGACCGGATATGCGCGAAATCACCATGGGTACCGAAGGTCGCATGGGTATCTTTACGGAAGTGCAGGTGCGTGTCAGCCGCCTGGCGGAAGAAGAGAAGTTTTTTGTTTACTTTATGCCGAACTGGCAGGCCGCGAAAAAAGCCGTGCGCGAACTGGTGCAGCAGCGTGTACCTATGTCGATGATGCGGGTGTCTAACGCCAAAGAATCAAAAGCACATGCGCACCTGGGAACGAAAGAATCACAATTTAAAGCGCTGGATAAGTTCCTGCGTTTCCGTGGCCTGGACGACAACCGTTGTATGTTGACTTTTGGTGTCACCGGCACAAAATTCCAGAATAAAACGTCGCTCCGACAAATCCGCAAAGTACTGAAGTCGAACGGTGGTGTTGGTGGTGTGATTGCCAATATGATGGGCACTATCTGGGCCGAAGGTCGTTTTAAGTTTCCGTATTTGCGTGAAAGCACCTGGGAAGAAGGCATCGCCATCGACACGCTGGAGACGTCAACCGACTGGGATAATGTCGATCGCCTGTTAAACGATATTGAAGAAACGCTGGAAAATGCCTTAAAAGACGAAAACGAAGAGGTGATGGTGTTTACTCACTTATCGCATCTTTACAGCCAGGGTTGCAGTATTTACACCACTTATTTTTTCCGTTGTGCCGATTCTTACGCCAACACTTACAAGCGTTGGCAAAAACTGAAATACGGTGCATCCGAAGTTATTGCCCGCCAGCGTGCGACCATTTCGCATCAGCATGGTGTGGGCAAAGATCATGCGCCGTATCTGGAAGCGGAAAAAGGCAAGCTGGGGATGCGGGTATTGCACACTCTGGCGGATGACTTTGACCCGGATCAGCGTCTGAACCCCGGGACGTTGCTGGAGCAGGGCAAGTCGTACAAATAAATCCGATATTTTAACAGTTGGCTGGGTTCTCACCTCGTCATGGCACTGTTGCTGAAGCCAGAAAAAATCTGCGCAGACGGATGGTTTCAGTAGTCAGTGCACTCACAGCCCGGCCTGGAAAATTCCAGTGCCGGGCGACTTTGTGAAACAGGAATCAAAACAGTATGTGGCAACAAGCATGGCAGGCGGGTAACCGACAAAATCTGCTGCAGCGTCTCAACAATAAACCGGAACATTGGGATTTGATCGTCGCTGGCGGCGGCATTACCGGAGCGGGTATTGCCCGGGAAGCGGCCCGGCGTGGATTAAAAACCCTGTTGCTGGAACGGCAGGATTTTGCCTGGGGGACCTCCAGTCGTTCATCCAAAATGGTACACGGTGGTTTGCGTTATATTGCTGCCGGTGATGTGAAAACCACCATGCATTCGGTGCAGGAGCGTGAGCGACTGATGAGTGAGGCGCCCGGTCTGGTTGATCAGATGGCGTATATGATGGCGCATTATCAGGGCAAATTTCCCGGTCCGTTTGTATTTAATACTTTGTTGCGTATTTACGACTTTTTTGCCGGTCGTCGCTACCGCCAGTTTCATCAGAAAAGTGCGGTGGAATATTTAAGCCCGCAAATTAATGAAGATCAGTTAATCGGTGGTACTCAGTTTGCTGATGCGGTGACAGATGATTCACGTCTGGTGATCCGGGTGTTGCGTGAAGCGCAAAAAGACGGTGCTGAAGTGATCAATTACGTCGCCGTTAAATGTCTGAAAAAAGACGGTGATAAAGTTGTCGGTGCCGTACTGCAGGATACCCTGAGCGGCGACAGCTTTGAAGTCAGTGCCGATGCGGTCGTGAATGCGACCGGTGCCTGGGCGGATGAGTTGCGCAGTGAAGTCAGCGCGGAAAAAAATATTCGCCCGGCACGTGGCAGTCATATTGTGGTGCCTTACTGGCGTTTACCGGTCGCTCAGTCTTACACCGCCATTCATCCGGATGATCAGCGGCCGATTTTTATCTTTCCTTGGGAAGGCCGGACCGTGGTTGGTACCACCGACCTGGACAATAATGGCATCGATAACAGCGAAGCCAGTATGACCCGCGACGAACTGGAGTATTTGCTGAAAGTGGCACGTTTCCAGTTTCCGAAAGCCGAGCTGCAGGAAAGCGATATTATTTCTTCCTGGGCCGGGGTGCGTCCGCTGGTGTCTTCCGGTGCTCTGAATCCATCAAAAGAAAAACGGGACCACAGTGTCTGGGACGACAACGGCCTGGTGTCGGTTTCCGGCGGTAAGTTAACGACCTTCCGTTTGATTGCGCTGGATGTCTTAAATGCCAGCAAAAAATATTTGAAAAACTGGAAGAATGGTGAATTTTCTTCGCAGATTTTCACTCATGCAGCACCGCTGCATAACGGTTTTGACACTTTGCCGCGTTATTTGCAAAAACGCCTGAGTGGTCATTATGGTATGGATGTCGATGCCTTGCTGGAATGTGCCCATAGCGGAGAGCTGGAGGTTATTCCCGGTGCGCGGGCGATCTGGGCTGAGTTGCGCTGGGCGGCGGCAAACGAAGCGGTGGTTCATCTGGATGATTTATTGTTACGGCGTACCCGGCTGGGCTTGCTGGTGGAGCAGGGCGGGCTGATTTATGAAGATAAAATCCGTGCTATTTGTGCGGAAGAGTTAGGCTGGACTGAACAACAATGGGCGGAAGAAAAAGCCCGTTACCAGGCAATCTGGCAAAAACACTACTCAGTCCCGGCATAAAAAAATAATAAAAAGGAAAACGTGTGAGTCAGTCTCCTTATGTACTAGCCATCGACAATGGCACACAGAGTATTCGTGCCCTGGTGTTTGATATCCAGGGTAATGTGGTTGCTAAAAGTAAGGTGGATCTCGAGGCCTATTTCTCCCGAGAGCCTGGCTGGGCGGAGCAGGAAGCGGATTATTACTGGCAATCTCTGGGGCAGGCCTGTCAGCAATTATGGGCGCAGGGCAAGGTAACGCCGCAGCAGATTGGCGGCGTGTCACTGACGACTCAACGTTATACCATGATCAATCTGGGTGCCGATAAAAAACCGTTGCGTCCGGCTATTGTCTGGATGGATCAGCGTCGCGCAGAAATTGATAAACCTGTGGGCGGCATCTGGGGTGTGCTGATTAAAGCGCTGGGTCTCAGCAATGTGATTGCTGAACTGCGTTCGAAAGCCCGTGACAATTGGATTGCCCAGTATCAGCCGGATATCTGGGCGAAAACCAAACACTACGTCAGCTTGTCGGCTTATTTAACCTATAAGCTGACCGGTGATTTAAAGGATTCCACCGGCTCAACGATGGGCTACTTACCTTATGATTACCGCCGTCAGCAATGGGCGAAAAAAAGTGATCTGAAGTGGAAGTTGTTGGCCGCTACTCGCGATATGATGCCGGAACTGGTACAGCCGGGTGAGGAGTTGGGCACGCTGAGTGATGAGGCCGCCGCACTCACGGGTTTGCCTGCCGGTTTAACCATGATTGCCGCTGCGTCGGATAAGGCCTGTGAAGTATTGGGTGCCGGGGGAATTGATGCCCATATCGGTTGCCTGAGTTATGGCACCACCGCCACCATTAATACCGCCACCAGAAAATACGTCGAAACGTTACCCTTTATCCCGCCTTATACCGCGGCCATGCCCAAAGTTTATAACACCGAAATGATGGTGTACCGCGGTTTCTGGATGGTCAGCTGGTTTAAAAATGAATTTGCCCAGGCGGAGCAACGCAAAGCCAAAGAGCTGGGTGTTGAGCCGGAAATGTTATTCGATGAATTATTAAACCAGGTGCCTGCAGGTTCTATGGGGCTGATGATGCAGCCTTACTGGTCGCCGGGTGTACGTCAGCCAGGACCGGAAGGTAAAGGCGCTATTATCGGCTTTGGTGATGTGCATAAACGTGCTCATATTTACCGCGCTATCCTCGAAGGCCTGGCGTATGAGCTGCGTGCCGGTAAAGAACAGATCGAAAAACGCAGTGGCACCAAAATCACCCGTCTGCGGGTTTCCGGCGGGGGCTCCCAAAGTGATGCCGCAATGCAGTTAACGGCCGATATCTTTGGTATGCCGGCCGAACGACCACATACCTATGAGGCCTCTGGCCTGGGGGCGGCCATTAACTGTTGTGTGGGGCTGGGGCTGTATCCGGATTATGACAGTGCGATCGAAAATATGACTCGTGTAGGGGATATTTTCCAGCCGCAACGGCCGACGGTGCAGTTGTATGATCGTTTGTATAAAGAGGTTTATCAGAAAATGTACAAACGTATGAAGCCTCTGTATCAGTCGATTCGTGACATTACCGGTTATCCGAAATAACCGGTAATGACGCTGTCCGCGGCCATCATATTATCTCTGGTGTTGCGGCGACAATAATTCACGGCAGTCCTGCAGTGCCTGCTGATAACACTGACTCAGTTGCGCGCTGTGAATGCCCAGTTGTTGCAGTCGGGGCCAGTCGACTTTATGCCAGTTGGCTTGTTCATAATGCTCGGTTAGAGACAAAAGTTCGCCATAATTTCCCTGGCGTGTCAGTAAGGCGTCGCGCAGGGCGTCGGGTAAATGTAAGCGGTCACATAGCTCGGACATCGGCAGATCCATAAACGCATCCAGTAACGAAAACAGGCCGATGGTGAAAGCGGTATTCGGGTCGAGGTGTGTGCTGATACTGGCCAGTTGCTGAGCCAGGTAGCCACGTAACACCGCCTGTTCCCGTAAAATCTGCGGTTTATCGCTCAGCTGCCCCAGTGCCAGCACGTTGGCCCAGGCGCGGATGCGGTCCAGTCCGGCGAGGGTGATGGCATGCTGGATCGAGGTGACTTCACTGACGCAGCCGATGGCTGCGGAGTTCACCAGTTGTAGCAGACGAAAGCTCAGCTGTGGTTCGCTTTGCAATACGCGGCTGACGTCAGTAATCTCGACATCCGGCCGGTTGAGTTGTTCGATCAGCTGCATGATGCTGATTTTGTTGTCCGGAATGCGGCGGCCGTACATGACCGCTGGTCGGGCGAAAAAATATCCCTGAAATAAGGTGCAGCCGGCATCGCGACAGATTTCGTATTCTTCCGCGGTTTCCACTTTTTCCGCCAGCCAGGTTAACCCGGGGCGCTGATAACGGCTGATCAGCGCAGCCAGCTGATCCAGGTCGTCCAGTTGCAGTATGTCTACTTTAATGATGTCGACATAGGGCAGCAGTGCCACCTGATTATCGGCACCGACAAAGTCATCCAGCGCCACCCGGTAATTCATCCGCCGCAGCTTTTCAATCGCCCGGATGCTGTCGTCATCGGCCTGGATGTATTCGAGAATTTCTGCCACCAGCACCTTGGCGGAGATGATCGGCGGGTTAAGTAACCAGCCCCGGGTAAAGTTGATAAATGCTGGCAGGCCACGAGTGACGGTCTCAAACCCGATTTCCTGATAGGCGCCAATCATCACCTCGCTGGTGGCGTAATCGCCATAGGTTTCCTGCCATTGCTGAGTATCCTGCGGCAGCGGCCGGCACAATAACTCGTATCCAACCACCTGAAGATTGTTGTCGAGTATGGGTTGGCGTGCCAGCAGGGGTAATTCAGACATTGTTCTTGTGTTCTTTTCCGACATAACCCTTCTAGTGTAGCTGCAATTGCGGTGCGTTTTTCAGTAGCTTGGCTACACTTTCAGGAAAAGTAAATGATTGGAGTGTGATATGAGCGGTGTTCTCAGTACCGTTGACGCCAGAACCAAGCTCGTTGGCCAGAATCGTCTCGAGTTGTTGCTGTTTAATCTGGGTGGCACTCAGCAGTTTGCGATTAACGTTTTTAAGGTGCAGGAGGTGATGCGCCTGCCCCATCTGACTGAAATACCGGACCGGCATCCGGTGGTGCGTGGGGTGACTCACCTGCGTGGTCAGACGGTACCGGTGGTGGATTTACGCCAGGCTATTCGTATGGGGCCGCTGAAGGCTCCGGACGACGAGGCCACTATTATCGTGACGGAATACAATATGACGGTACAGGCGTTTCTGGTGGGCGGTGTGGACCGGATTGTTAATATGAACTGGAGTGAAATATTACCGCCGCCGGGTGGCGCGGGTCGTCAGCATTATCTGACGGCCATTACCCGGATTGATGACCGTATCGTTGAGATTATCGACGTCGAAAAGGTGTTGGCGGAGATCGCACCTTACAATATGAAATTATCGGACGATGTCTACGATCAGGAGCTGCTGCAGCGTATCAAAGGCAAAGATATTCTGATTGTTGATGATTCGTCGGTTGCATTGCAGCAGATGCACTCTGTGCTGGAGCCGATGGGGCTGAATATCGTGCAGGCTAATAACGGTCTGGAAGCTCACCAGTTACTGATGCACTGGAAGGAAATGGGGCGCAATATCAGCGAAGATCTGGTGATGATCATTACCGATGCGGAAATGCCGGAGATGGATGGTTATATGCTGACGACTGAGATTCGTCGTGATCCGGATCTTAAAGATACCTTTATCATTTTGCATACTTCGCTGTCGGGTAACTTTAACAAAGCCATGGTCGAGAAAGTCGGCTGTAATGGTTTTCTGTCGAAGTTTGCGCCAGAGGCCATGGCGAAAGAAACACAACGCTTAATGCGCGAAAAACTCGGTATGCCACCTTTAGGCTGACACCAATCTGCTATAGCATGATGCTCTTGAGTTCTTTGTCAGGCAGCATCATGATTATTTCCCGTCTTTTTATCTATCCGATTAAATCCTGCGCCCCGGTTGAGGTTGATCAGCTGGGTTTTGATGACTTCGGCCCTCGTGGTGACCGGCGTTTTATGCTGGTTGATGAACAGGGGAAGTTTCTCAGTCAGCGGCAGTTGCCGGTTATGGCACGTATTCAGCCGGAACTGCGCTGGCGCGAAGACGGAGAGCTGGCGGGTTTACTGATCCGTGCGCCGGGGCAGGACGATTTTGAACTGGCGCTGAGCAGTGATTTGTCCTTGCGTGAGGTGACTGTCTGGAAAGATACCCTGATGGCCGAGGATTGTGGGGATCGGGCTGCTGACTGGTTCTCGGCGCTTTTGCAGCGCCGTTGCCGGCTGGTGCAATTGCCTGTCGGCAGTCAACGACAGGTCAGCCCTAAGCGTGCTCCACAGGGGCGTTATCATGCCTTTGCCGACGGTTACCCGCTGTTGGTTGTGACTCAGGCCTCACTGGATCATTTGTCGCAGCAGGTCGGGCGTGATATCGCGGTTGAGCGATTTCGCCCTAATGTGGTGGTAGCGGGGGCGGAGCAGCTGTTTGCTGAGTTAAGCTGGAAGCGCCTGGAGCTGGAGCGCGGATATCTCGACCTGGTGAAACCCTGTGTTCGTTGTGTGGTGCCCACCCGCGGGATGGACACGCTGGAGCGGGAAGCGGATGTGCTGGAGGCGCTGAAGCAGTCGTTTCGTGTGGATGGTCAGATTGTCTTTGGCCAGAATGCCATCGACTACGATGTCACGGAGCTGGCTGTGGGAGACTCATTGATGGCCAGCTTGTGCGCTGAGTCAGAATAACTCGATTTCATCACTGGTACCGAAGCTTTCGTCGTCTCCCTGTTCGAAGTGATGGCGATAAATTTCCAGCGCCTGGGAAACGGAGTGTCCTGCCATAATATGCTCAAACATAATGCGCTCCGCTTCCATGGTGTAATTGCCTTTGATGTGTTCCTGTAGGGTGCGCCAGGCGTCGGGTTGATAGCGTTCTTTGGCGTCGGCCATCAGGTGTCCCATGCGTTCCAGGCTGTCACCAACGTGTTCCAGTCGCTGGGTCAGGCGGTCGTAAAACTGAAAAGCAATAACCGCCTGCTGAATTTCATCGTTCACCTGGTGGGCCAGGTCGGAAATATCGCTACCGGCGGCTGAATCTTCATGGTCATGCTTGGGAGTGTCTGCTTTGTCTGTTGGCTGGCTGGCCAGTTGCAGAATTTTCTGGGTGTTGGCCGCCATGGTGGTAAAGCTTTGTGTCAGCTGATCAACCGACTGGCTGCCTTCGTTCAGGGAGGTGTCGATCTGGGCGATGGCCAGCGCCAGCATGGCCAGGGTTTCGCCGATCTGGCTCCAGTCGGGTTCTCCCTGAGCAGCGCCGGAAACACTGCCTAAGGTATGGCGTGGTGCAGAACTCATAAATATTCCATCAGTAATAGCTGGATAAAGAATAGTTGAGGTTTGCGGCTTCACAACGCTGATGTCTGATGGCGGGGTATAAAAAAACCGCTCAGCTGAGCGGTTTTTTCAGGATCGGCGGATTATTTTGCCGGGTAATCGCGCTTCTCATGACCGGTGTACAGCTGACGTGGACGACCGATACGGTAATCGCTGCTGATCATTTCATTCCAGTGGGCGATCCAGCCTGGCGTACGGCCGGTGGCAAAGATAACGGTAAACATTTCCGTAGGGATGCCAATCGCTTTCAGGATGATGCCGGAGTAGAAGTCGACATTCGGATACAGGCCGCGTTTGACGAAGTATTCGTCTTCGGTGGCAATTTTTTCCAGCTTCATGGCGATCTTCAGCAGAGGATCGTTTTCCATGCCCAGTTCAGCCAGAACTTCGTCACAGGTTTGTTTCATAACCTTCGCACGTGGGTCGAAGTTTTTGTAAACACGGTGACCGAAGCCCATCAGGCGGAACGGATCTTCTTTGTCTTTCGCTTTGGCGATGAATGTATCGATGTTGGATTCGTCACCGATTTCTTCCAGCATGTTCAGTACGGCTTCGTTAGCACCACCGTGAGCAGGACCCCACAGGGCCGCAATACCGGAAGCGATACAGGCGAACGGGTTGGCGCCGGTAGAGCCAGCCAGACGTACGGTAGAAGTAGAAGCGTTTTGCTCGTGGTCGGCGTGCAGCAGGAAGATGCGGTCCATGGCTTTCGCCAGTACCGGGCTGATTTTCTTCTCTTCACATGGGGTGTTAAACATCATGTGCAGGAAGTTTTCAGCGTAATCCAGGTCGTTACGCGGGAACATGAACGGCTGGCCGATGCTGTATTTGTACACCATTGCTGCCAGAGTCGGCATTTTAGCGATCAGGCGGTGCGCAGATACCACGCGGTGATGATCGTCATGAATGTCCAGTGAATCGTGATAGAACGCAGACAGTGCGCCAACCACACCACACATGATGGCCATTGGGTGGGCATCGCGGCGGAAGCCATTGAAGAAGTGGCTCAGCTGTTCGTGAACCATGGTGTGGTTCTTGATGGTGCTGAGGAAGGTTTCTTTTTCCTCTGCGGTTGGCAGTTCGCCGTGCAGCAACAGGTAGCAGGTTTCCAGATAATCGGATTTTTCGGCTAATTGCTCAATCGGGTAACCGCGGTGCAGCAACACACCCTTACCACCGTCGATGTAAGTGATTTTGGATTCGGTGGCAGCTGTCGATACGAAGCCAGGGTCATAGGTGAACAGGCCTTTGCCCGTCAGACTACGGACGTCAACGACGTCGGGGCCCAAAGTGCCTTCATATACCGGCAGTTCTAGGGTTTCCTCAACGCCATCAACTTTCAATGTTGCTTTTTTGTCAGCCATACAGGCCTCCTGGTTGTTCGAATTAAAACCTTATAAATAAGGCATGACCTCAAAAGAAAGGGCACAACTATAGGTACTGAAGTTCGTTTGTCAATTACCCAGCGGTCGAGCTGCGCCTGTGAGTGGGGTCTAGTATAGTTGCTGAGCGCCGGTTAGGTATTACTACCATGGTGAGGTGGATTTAACGTCACTTTGAGTCAGGGTTTGTAAATCGACCGGCCCGTGACTATAATTTGTCGCAACCTGAAACTTATACAATGCTTGTACAAGCGACGGGTTAGTTTTCATAAGCCTGTGTTTATCCCGGGGTTTTCCCCGAGAATAAGCCGAAATGAGAGTGTAGAAGAGCCGTGAATAGCAATAGACCTACAAACTTAGATCTGACTACTATTGAGCTCCCACTTCCTGCCAAGGCCTCCATCCTGCACCGTATTTCTGGTGTCATCCTGTTTGTTGCTGTTGCTTTTATGCTGTGCGCTCTGGATGCCTCTCTGGAATCTGCTGAAAGCTTCGCTGATTTTAAAGCGGGCTTTGATAATGGTCTGGTTAAGTTCATCACCTGGGGCATTCTGTCTGCGCTGGGCTACCACTTTGTAGCGGGTATTAAACACCTGTTGATGGATATGGGAATTGGTGAAAGCAAAGAAGGCGGTCGTACCGGAGCCATTATTACCCTGGCAGCCGGCGTGATCGTCATCGTTCTTGCAGGAGTTTGGGTATGGTAGCAAGTGTCACTAACTTAGGCCGTAGCGGCCTGTACGATTGGGTGGTGCAGCGTTTGTCTGCCGTCATCCTTGCCCTTTACACTCTGTTTTTACTGGGCTTCCTGATCGCTTCCCCTGACTTGCAGTTTGCACAGTGGCAGGGTCTGTTCGCACAAACCTGGATGAAAGTATTCTCCATGGCTGCGCTGATCGCTCTGTGTGCCCATGCCTGGGTTGGTATGTGGACCATTTCAACTGATTACCTGAAAGCAGCCGGTGTTCGTTTTGCTTTCCAGCTGGTGTGTGCAGGCGCTCTGTTTGTATACCTGGTGTGGGGTATCGACATTCTGTGGGGTGTGTAAGTCATGTCTAAAATCAAAACTATGTCCTACGATGCCATCGTAATCGGTGGTGGTGGTGCAGGCATGCGTGCTGCGCTGCAATTGACAGAATCCGGTCTGAACACGGCTTGTGTTACTAAAGTATTCCCGACCCGTTCACATACGGTATCGGCTCAGGGTGGTATTACCTGTGCAATCGCATCTGCCGATCCGAATGATGACTGGCGCTGGCACATGTACGATACCGTCAAAGGTTCCGATTACATCGGTGACCAGGACGCGATCGAATACATGTGTTCTGTTGGCCCTCAGGCGGTTTTCGAACTGGAACACATGGGTCTGCCGTTCTCTCGTTTCGAGAATGGCCGTATCTATCAGCGTCCTTTCGGTGGTCAGTCTAAAGGCCCTGATAATCCAACTCAGGCTGCACGTACCTGTGCCGCGGCCGACCGTACTGGTCACGCTCTGCTGCACGCTCTGTATCAGGGTAACCTCAAGGGTGGTACGACTTTCCTGAACGAATGGTATGCCGTTGACCTGGTGAAAAATGCCAAAGGTCAGGTAGCGGGCGTTATCGCTATTGATATCGAATCCGGTGAAACCGTTTACATCAAAGCCAAGGCAACTGTGCTGGCAACCGGTGGTGCGGGTCGTATTTATCAGTCCACCACCAACGCGCTGATCAACACGGGTGATGGTGTTGGTATGGCGATCCGTGCGGGTGTGCCGATGCAGGATATGGAAATGTGGCAGTTCCACCCAACCGGTATTGCCGGCGCGGGTGTACTGGTTACAGAAGGCTGTCGTGGTGAAGGTGGTTACCTGGTCAACAAAGACGGCGAACGTTTTATGGAGCGTTATGCTCCAAATGCCAAAGACCTGGCGGGTCGTGACGTTGTTGCCCGTTCCATGGTGCTGGAAATTCTGGAAGGCCGTGGTTGTGGCGAAGACGCCGATCACGTATTCCTGAAGCTGGATCACCTGGGTGAAGAAACTCTGAACGCTAAGCTGCCGGGTATTCTGGAGCTGTCACGCACCTTTGCCCACGCTGACCCGGTGAAAGAACCGATTCCGGTTGTACCGACGTGTCACTATATGATGGGTGGTGTACCAACCAATATCGGTGGTCAGGCGCTGACTCAGGATGAAAACGGCAACGACGTGATCATCGAAGGTCTGTACGCGGCTGGTGAAATTGCCTGTGTATCGGTACACGGTGCTAACCGTCTGGGCGGCAACTCGCTGCTGGACCTGGTGGTATTCGGTCGTGCGGTAGGTCTGCAGGTTGAGCAAAGCTTCAAAGAAGGTTTTGACTTTGTTGATCCGACTGATGCGGATATCGAACGCGCAATGGCTCGTCTGGATCGCCTGAACAATGCAACCACCGGTGAAAAAGTGGCTGAGGTTCGTGCTGATCTGCAAAAAACCATGCAGCTGTATTTCGGTGTATTCCGTGAAGGCGACAGCATGGAAAAAGGCCTGGAGATGCTGAAGGAAATCGGCGCACGCGTTAAGAACACGGTTCTCGACGATAAAAGTGGTCCGTTTAATACCGCCCGTATCGAAGCGCTGGAGCTGGATAACCTGTTCGAAACCGCTTATGCAACCGCTGTTGCTGCGATTGAGCGTAAAGAATCCCGTGGTGCTCACGCCCGTAACGATTACACCGAGCGTGATGATGAGAACTGGCTGTGCCACTCTCTGTACTTCCCTGAAACCAAGACCATCGGCAAACGTGCTGTGAACTTCGCTCCTAAGACAGTTGAAGCATTCCCGCCGAAAGTACGTACTTATTAATAAGGGAGTCTGACCGTGTTAGTTAGCATTTATCGTTACAACCCAGAAAAAGATGAAGCGCCTTACATGCAGGACTACGACATCACGATCCCTGGTAACAAGGATCTGATGGTTCTGGATGTACTGGCTCTGGTAAAAGAACAGGATCCAACCGTTGCCTACCGTCGCTCTTGTCGTGAAGGTGTGTGTGGTTCTGATGGTATGAATATCAATGGCAAAAACGGCCTGGCGTGTATCACACCGATCTCAGAAGCTACCAAAGGCAAAATGGACAAGCTGATTCTGCGTCCGTTACCCGGTTTACCGGTTATTCGTGACCTGGTCATCGATATGGCTCTGTTCTATCAGCAGTTTGAAAAGATTCAGCCATATCTGCAGAACGACAAGCCGGCTCCGGCGATCGAGCGTCTGCAGTCTCCGGAAGAGCGTGAGAAGCTTGACGGCCTGTACGAGTGTATTCTGTGTGCATGTTGTTCAACGGCTTGTCCGTCTTTCTGGTGGAATCCGGACAAATTTGTCGGCCCTTCTGGCTTGTTACAGGCTTACCGCTTCCTGGCGGACAGCCGTGATACCAAAACAGAAGAACGATTGGCGGAATTGAGTGATCCATTCAGCGTTTTTCGTTGCCGTGGGATCATGAATTGTGTCAATGTATGCCCTAAAGGTCTGAACCCGACCCGGGCTATTGGTCACATCCGTGACATGCTGCTGAGCCAGCAGCTGTAAGGATTACCACAGACCGACCATGTGGTATTAGACGTAAGTTGGGCTGGACACACAGCCTGCTTACGTTAACATTTTTTCAAAAATAGCGCCCACAAAGCGCTATTTTTAACTAAGCTAGTTTGTTAGTTGAGGGAACGGGGCATCCCCGGTTCAACTCAGAGGCATTACAACTTATCCGGTTGGCCCCCCATATGCCGTTTTATACGCAATGTGTCGGTGCGTGCGCTCTGTAGTGAATCCCTCGTTTTAAATAAAAACAGGGTGGTCGTACAACATGCACGAGCAGACAATGGAGCAACTATGGAGCACCTCGCAGTTAGCGGGTGGCAACGTTGCTTACGTGGAAGAGCTCTTCGAAACCTACCTTCGCGATCCGAACGAAGTCCCAGAAGAGTGGCGCAGCTATTTTGATCAGCTTCCACGCGTCGACGAAACAACGTCCGTCGATACTCCTCACAAACCCATTCGGGAACAATTCCTTCTTATTTCTAAAAATCAGAATCGTCTGCGTCCTGCTTCGCAATCGGCGGTCAGTTCCGATTTTGAGCGTAAGCAGGTTAAGGTTTTACAGTTAATTAACGCCTATCGCGGCCGTGGACATCAGCACGCTAAGCTGGATCCGCTGGGGCTGATGGAGCGTGAAATTGTTCCTGATCTGGATCTGTCCTTTCACGGGTTGTCCCAGGCAGATCTCGATAGTCAATTCCAGACCGGATCGTTATTTATTGGTCAGGAAGAGGCAACACTGAAAGAAATTGTTGATGCACTGGAACTGACCTATTGCGGCACCGTCGGTTCTGAGTATATGCACATCGTTAACACCGCCGAGCAGCGCTGGTTTCAGCAGCGACTGGAAAGTGTGCGCGCGCATCCGAAATTTGGCGATGAAGTAAAATTACATTTGCTGGAACGTCTGACCGCCGGTGAAGGCCTGGAAAAATATCTGGGTTCACGTTATCCGGGTGTTAAGCGTTTTGGTCTGGAAGGGGGCGAAAGCCTGATTCCGCTGATGGATGAGCTGATCCAGCGCAGCGGAACTTACGGTGCCAAAGAAATTGTGATTGGTATGGCGCACCGTGGTCGTCTGAATACTCTGATTAATACGCTGGGTAAAAAGACCTCCGACCTGTTTGACGAATTTGATGGCAAGGTTGAATTCCACTCTCACGGTGACGTGAAATACCACCAGGGTTTCTCTTCCAACGTTATGACGTCTGGCGGAGAAGTGCACCTGGCGCTGGCGTTTAACCCGTCTCACCTGGAAATTGTATCTCCGGTGGTTGAAGGCTCCGTGCGGGCTCGCCAGGATCGTCGTAACGATCCGAATGGCGATAAAGTCGTACCGGTACTGATCCACGGTGACTCGGCCTTTGCCGGCCAGGGTGTGGTCATGGAAACGTTCCAGCTGTCTCAGACCCGTGCTTACAAAACCGGTGGTACCATCCATATTGTCATCAACAACCAGGTGGGCTTTACCACCTCTCGTCGTGACGATAACCGCTCCACTGAATACTGTACCGATGTTGCCAAAATTGTTGAGGCGCCAATCCTGCACGTGAACGGTGATGATCCTGAAGCGGTGTTGTTTGTCACTCAGCTGGCGGTTGATTACCGCAACGAATTCAACAAAGACGTGGTTATCGACCTGGTGTGTTATCGCCGTCGTGGCCATAACGAAGCGGATGAACCGTCTGGTACTCAGCCGCTGATGTATGCTCAGATCAAGAAGCAGAAAACCACCCGTGATCTGTATGCTGCGAAGCTGATCAGCGAAGGCGTATTGTCTCAGGATCAGAGTAAGGAACTGGAAGAAGAGTACCGTACGGCGCTGGATAATGGTTTGCATGTTGCCAAAAGTCTGGTGAAAGAACCGAACGAATCTCTGTTTGTTGACTGGTCTCCTTACCTGGGTCATGAGTGGACGGCTAAAGCGGACACCTCATTTGAGCTGAAGCGTTTGCAGGAGCTGGCCCTGAAGCAGCTTGAAGTGCCGGAAGGCTTTTCGGTACAGCGTCAGGTGAGCAAAATTCTGGAAGACCGCCGTAAGATGGCAGCCGGTGCGTTGCCGATCAACTGGGGCTTCGCGGAAACCATGGCTTATGCCACGCTGCTGGACGAAGGACATTCAGTTCGTATGACTGGCCAGGATGTGGGGCGCGGTACTTTCTCTCACCGTCATGCTGTGTTGCACAACCAGAAAGACGGCGAACCTTATATTCCTCTGTGTAACCTCAAAGACGAACAGCCAGCCTTTGATCTGTACGATTCGACATTGTCGGAAGAGGCAGTGTTGGCATTTGAATACGGCTATTCCACCACAACACCGGGTGCTCTGGTGATCTGGGAAGCTCAGTTTGGTGACTTTGCCAACGGTGCTCAGGTGGTGTTTGACCAGTTTATTTCATCTGGTGAACACAAATGGGGCCGTTTATGTGGACTGACTATGTTGTTGCCACACGGCTACGAAGGTCAGGGGCCAGAGCACTCCTCAGCACGCCTGGAACGTTATCTGCAGCTGTGTGCTGAGCATAATGTTCAGATTTGTGTGCCGACCACGCCGGCACAGGTGTATCACATGTTACGCCGCCAGGTGATTCGTCCTCTGCGTAAGCCGCTGGTGGTGATGTCACCGAAAAGTCTGCTGCGTCATAAACTGGCGACCAGCACCCTGGAAGAGCTGGCTGAAGGTCAGTTCCAGACTGTGCTGGATGAGATTGATGAGCTGGATCCGGCCAAGGTGAAGCGCGTTGTGATGTGTTCCGGCAAAGTTTATTACGATTTGCTGGAGCGTCGTCGTGCGGAAGAGCTGGATGACGTGGCGATTGTGCGTCTTGAGCAGCTGTATCCGTTCCCGGCTGATGATCTGGGTGTTGTACTGCAGAAATTCAGTAACTTAAAAGAAGTTTACTGGGTACAGGAAGAGCCGATGAATATGGGCGCCTGGTACAGCAGTCAGCATCATATGCGTCGTGCTGTGGCTGATCTGGATGAAAAATTACATCTGGAATACGCCGGACGTGCAGCATCCGCATCACCAGCAGCTGGTTATATGGCGCTCCATCTGGAGCAACAAGAACAATTGATCCGTGACGCTTTAGGGCTTCAGGGCTAATTACAGGAATACTAAGGAAAACACCAATGAGCATCGAAATTAAGGCACCCACTTTTCCTGAATCCGTCGCCGATGGCACTGTAGCGACCTGGCACAAGCAACCAGGTGAAGCGGTACAGCGTGACGAATTAATCGTCGATATTGAAACTGATAAAGTTGTACTGGAAGTTGTGGCGCCGGCAGATGGCGCCCTGAAAAACATTCTGAAAGGAGAGGGCGATGTTGTCCTGTCCGACGAAGTACTGGCAATCTTTGAAGCCGGTGCAGTAGCGGATGCGGCTCCGGCAGCAGCTGAGGCTCCGGCGGCTGAAGCAGCGGACGACAGTGGTTCAGATGATGCGGTAGCCGGGCCGGCGGCACGTAAGCTGGCAGCAGAAAAAGGCGTTAACCTGGCGGATGTTAAAGGTACCGGCAAAGGTGGTCGGGTTACCAAAGAAGACGTTCAGAATCATCTGAAAGCAGCGCCAGCAGCAGCTCCGGCGGCCGCCGCTGCGCCAGCAAAACCAGCTGCACAGCCAGCGCTGAATCTGCCAGCTGGTGAGCGTATCGAAAAGCGTGTGCCAATGACTCGTCTGCGCGCCACGATCGCCCGTCGTCTGGTAGAAGCGCAGCAGAATGCCGCCATGTTGACCACTTATAATGAAGTGAACATGAAGCCGGTTATGGAGCTGCGTGCGAAATACAAAGATCGCTTTGAGAAAGCACACGGTGTGAAGCTGGGCTTCATGTCGTTCTTTACCAAAGCGGCGACGGAAGCGCTGAAACGTTTCCCGGCTGTGAATGCGTCGATTGATGGCAATGATATGGTTTATCACGGCTATCAGGATATCGGTGTTGCGGTTTCCTCGGATCGTGGCTTGGTAGTTCCTGTATTGCGTGATACGGACGGTATGGGTTTAGCCGAAATTGAAAGTACTATTGCGGATTTCGGTAAACGTGCCCGTGACGGTAAACTGGGCATCGAAGAAATGCAGGGTGGTACTTTCACTATTTCGAACGGTGGGATTTTTGGCTCACTGATGTCGACTCCTATTCTGAATCCACCACAAACCGCTATCATGGGGATGCACAAAATCCAGGAACGGCCGATGGCGGTTGACGGCGAAGTGGTTATTTTGCCGATGATGTACCTGGCACTGTCGTACGACCACCGTATGATTGATGGTAAAGAAGCGGTTCAGTTCCTGGTGACTATCAAAGAGTTGCTGGAAGACCCTGCACGTCTGCTGTTAGACATTTAACCGCACAGATTAAGGAAATAGGTAATGAGTAAAAAGTTTGATGTTGTTGTAATCGGCGGTGGTCCTGCAGGTTATGTCGCAGCGATCCGCTGTGCCCAGCTGGGGCTGGAAACGGCTTGTATCGACAAGTGGATTAATAAAGAAGGCAAGGCTGTTTTTGGTGGTACTTGTCTGAATGTCGGTTGTATTCCGTCTAAAGCTTTGCTGGATACTTCGCACAAGTACGAAGAAGCGCACGAGAAGTTTTCTTTGCATGGTATCAGCACCGGCGAAGTCAGTATTAATATCGCTGACATGCTGAAGCGCAAAGATCAGATCGTAAAAAATCTGACCATGGGTGTGGCGACGCTGTTTAAGGCTAACGGTGTTAAAGCGCTGGAAGGTACCGGTAAGTTGCTGGCGGGTAAAAAGGTGGAATTCACCAATCACGCGGGTGCTACCGAAACCATCGAAGCAGATAACGTGATCATCGCCACTGGCTCTGTGCCTGTGAATATTCCGCCAGCGCCGCTGACGGAAGGTGTCATTGTTGATTCAACCGGTGCGCTGGAATTCACTGAGGTGCCAAAGCGTCTGGGTGTGATCGGTGCGGGTGTGATTGGCCTTGAGCTGGGCAGCGTCTGGGGCCGTCTGGGTGCTGAGGTTGTGGTTCTGGAAGCGCAGGATAACTTCCTGCACCTGGTTGATCAGACCGTTGCCAAAGAAGCGAAAAAGCTGTTTACCAAACAAGGTATGGATATTCGTGTGGGTGCACGGGTGACCGGTTCCGAGGTGAACGGCAAAGAAGTGACCGTCACCTATCAGGACAGCGAAGGCGAAAAATCAGAGACCTTCGATAAGCTGATTGTTGCTGTTGGTCGTCGTCCGTACACCGAAGGTTTATTGGCTGGTGACAGCGGTGTAAATCTGGATGAGCGCGGCTTTATTCACGTAGATGAAACCTGCATGAGCGATGCTCCCGGTGTCTGGGCTATTGGTGACGTGGTTCGTGGTCCAATGCTGGCTCACAAAGCATCAGAAGAAGGTGTGATGGTTGCCGAACGTATTGCCGGCCATAAAGCCCAGATGAACTACGATGTGATTCCTTCTGTTATTTACACGCACCCGGAAATTGCCTGGGTAGGTAAGACGGAAGACGAATTGAAAGCAGCCGGAGAATCCTACAATGTAGGTATGTTCCCGTTTGCCGCTAATGGCCGTGCCATGGCAGCCGCGGATACCGACGGTTTTGTTAAAATTGTCGCCGATGCTGAAACTGACCGCATTCTTGGTGCCAGTGTGATTGGCCCCAATGCTGGTGATCTGGTGCAACAAATTGTTGTGGCAATGGAATTTGGTTCAACCGCTGAGGATGTGGGTATGATGGTATTTGCTCACCCAAGCATTTCAGAAGCGGTTCATGAAGCGGCACTGGCCGTGAACAATGCTGCGATTCACAAAGCGAATCGTAAACCAAAGAAAAAGTAATATTGATGAGTTAGGTAAATGCCCGGGTCTCCGGGCTTTTACTTTATGACTGAGTGAGGCTGGTCTGTTTTGCCAGTGCCGACACAATCGGTTGCTCAGTTAACAGTGGCTGCCGGGTTATCCCCGGCTCAACAAAAGAAACAGGACGAAAGCGATGAACCTTCACGAATATCAGGGTAAACAGCTTTTTGCGCAGTATGGTTTGCCAGTATCAAGTGGTGTGGCAGCCCAAACTGCGGAAGAGGCTGCAGCAGCAGCTGACCAAATCGGTGGCGACAAATGGGTCGTTAAAGCTCAGGTACACGCCGGTGGCCGTGGTAAAGCGGGCGGCGTAAAACTGGTATCTTCTAAAGAAGAAATCAAAGAGTTTGCCGAACAGTGGCTGGGCAAAAACCTGGTGACCTATCAGACTGATGAAAACGGCCAGCCTGTTAGCCGTATTCTGGTAGAAAGCTGCACCGATATCGCTAATGAACTGTATCTGGGTGCGGTAGTAGACCGTTCAACCCGCCGTGTTGTCTTTATGGCATCGACTGAAGGTGGTGTTGAAATTGAAAAAGTGGCGGAAGAAACGCCAGAAAAAATTCTCAAAGCAACCATCGATCCACTGACAGGTGCACAGCCTTATCAGGGTCGTGAGCTGGCCTTTAAACTGGGCCTGCAAGGTGATCAGATTAAACAGTTCACCAAGATCTTCATGGGTCTGGCGCAACTGTTTGTGGAAAAAGATCTGGCGCTGATCGAGATCAACCCGCTGGTGATCAAAGAAGATGGTGATCTGCACTGCCTGGATGCCAAAATTGGCGTTGATGGCAACTCTTTATACCGTCACAAAGACCTGCAGGAAATGAACGATCCTTCTCAGGAAGATGCTCGTGAAGCTGAAGCAGCGGAATGGGACCTGAACTACGTTGCGCTGGATGGCAATATTGGCTGCATGGTGAACGGTGCGGGTCTGGCCATGGGTACTATGGATATGGTTGCACTGCACGGCGGTTTCCCGGCTAACTTCCTGGACGTTGGTGGCGGCGCGACTAAAGAGCGTGTTGCTCATGCGTTCAAACTGATTTTGTCTGATGACAAAGTGAAGGCGGTTCTGGTTAACATCTTCGGTGGCATCGTTCGTTGTGACATGATCGCAGAAGGTATTATCGGCGCAGTAAAAGAAGTGGGCGTTAACGTTCCTGTGGTTGTACGTCTGGAAGGCACCAATGCTGATCTGGGTAAGAAGGTTCTGGATGAATCCGGTCTGGATATTATCGCAGCAGAAAGTTTAACAGATGCTGCAGTTCAGGCAGTAAAGGCAGCGGGGAACTAAGACATGTCCATTCTGATTAACAAAGACACAAAAGTTATCTGTCAGGGTTTTACTGGCGGTCAGGGTACTTTCCACTCTGAGCAGGCAATTGCTTACGGTACACAAATGGTCGGCGGTGTAACACCGGGTAAAGGTGGTACTGAGCACCTGGGTCTGCCGGTATTTAATACCGTTGCTGAAGCGGTTGAAACCACTGGTGCAGAAGCGTCTGTTATCTACGTACCAGCACCTTTCTGTAAAGATTCGATTCTGGAAGCCGCAAACGCTGGTATCAAACTGATCGTTTGTATTACTGAGCATATTCCGGTGATGGACATGCTGGAATGTAAGGTGAAGTGTGATGAGTTAGGCGTTCGTCTGATTGGTCCTAACTGCCCGGGTGTTATCACTCCGGGAGAATGTAAAATAGGTATTATGCCGGGTCACATTCACCTGCCAGGCAAAGTGGGCATCGTTTCCCGTTCCGGTACCCTGACCTATGAAGCAGTGAAGCAGACGACTGACTACGGTTTCGGCCAGTCTACCTGTGTTGGTATCGGTGGTGACCCGATTCCGGGTTCTAACTTCATCGATATTCTGGAAATGTTCCAGAATGATCCACAGACTGAAGCCATCGTTATGATTGGTGAAATCGGTGGTACCGCTGAAGATGAAGCGGCTGCTTATATCAAAGAAAACGTGACCAAGCCTGTGGTTTCTTACATCGCGGGTGTTACTGCTCCGAAAGGTAAGCGTATGGGTCACGCGGGTGCGATCATCTCTGGCGGTAAAGGTACGGCTGACGAGAAGTTTGCCGCCCTGGAAGACGCGGGTGTTAAAACCGTTCGCTCTCTGGCGCAAATCGGTGAAGCACTGAAAGAAGTAACTGGCTGGTAATCGCCGCTGTTACGAAAAAAACCCGCTACGGCGGGTTTTTTTATGCCTGTTTTTACCGGATTCCGGTTGTTGGTCACGGTTTATGCGGCCTGCAGGCGGATCGACTTTCGTGGTATGACCCTTGGTCGAATAGTGCGCCTGACCCTGTTTCCCATAAGGTAATTCCAATAAAAACAACAGGGGAACTTGTATGAGTTACCAACAGGAATACCAGACATCCATTGAGCAACCAGAGCGTTTCTGGCAACAACAGGCCGACAAAATTCATTGGTTCCGTAAACCCCGCACCCTGCTGCAGAAAGATGATCACGGCATTGATCGCTGGTTTGTCGACGGTGAGCTGAATACGGCCTACCTGGCTCTGGATCAGCATGTGCTGGCGGGCCGGGGTGATGATATTGCTCTGATCTACGACTCGCCGGTAACCGGCAACAAAAAACAATACAGCTTCAGCGAGCTGACGGAAGCGGTTGCTCTGTTTGCCGGTGTGTTGTTGAACCAGGGCGTTGAGAAAGGCGATCGTGTGATCATTTATATGCCGATGGTGCCGGAGGCAGCCATTGCTATGCTGGCCTGCGCCCGTATTGGTGCGGTTCACTCGGTGGTATTTGGCGGCTTTGCTGCGCATGAGCTGGCGGTGCGTATCGACGATGCAGAGCCGAAAGTGGTGGTGTCTGCTTCCTGCGGTATCGAAATTGACCGGGTGATTCCGTACAAGCCGATTCTGGACGAAGCGATTAGCCTGGCACAGGCGAAGCCGTCCGGTTGCGTGATTCTGCAGCGTGAACAGCACCCCTGTGAGCTGACTGCTGGCCGGGATGTTGACTGGCAACAGGCACTGGCGGCTGCCCAGCCTGCGGACTGTGTGGCCGTGAGAGCGACCGATCCGCTGTATGTGTTGTATACCTCGGGGACAACCGGTAAGCCCAAAGGGGTGGTACGTGATAACGGTGGCCACGCGGTGGCCATGCACTATTCAATGGAGCTGGTGTATGACATGCATCCGGGTGATGTGTTCTGGGCTGCGTCGGATGTTGGCTGGGTTGTTGGTCACTCTTATATTGTTTATGCGCCACTGATTCGTGGCTGTACCACGGTGTTTTATGAGGGGAAACCGGTAAGGACTCCGGATGCCGGTGCGTTCTGGCGGGTTTGCGAAGAGTATAAAGTAAAAGGCATTTTTGCTGCACCCACCGCCTTCCGTGCGATTCGTAAAGAAGATCCGCAATGTCAGCTGGCCAGACAATACGACTTGTCGGCGTTAAAAACGGTGTTTATGGCGGGCGAACGTCTTGATCCGCCCACTTACGACTGGGTTGATCAGCATATTCAGCGACCGATCGTTGACCACTGGTGGCAAACCGAAACCGGTTGGGCGATTGCCGGTAATCACATGGGGCTGGAGCCGGCAACACCGAAGGCCGGTTCAGTTACCCGACCTTCACCGGGTTATCATGTGCAGATTCTGGATTCCCGCGGTCAGCTGGCCGCCGCCGGTGAACAGGGCAGTATTGCCATTAAATTGCCATTACCGCCAGGCTGTTTGCCGACCATCTGGCGTAATCACGAGCGTTTTGAGGCCGGTTATCTGAATACCTATCCGGGTTATTACGTGACCGGTGATGGCGGTATGCTGGATGAAGACGGCTATCTGTTTGTACTGGGGCGGACTGATGACATTATTAACGTTGCCGGGCACCGCTTATCAACCGGGGAGATGGAAGAAGTGGTGGCTGGTCATGATGCCGTTGCCGAATGTGCGGTCATTGGCCAGAGCAGTGATCTGAAAGGGGAGGAGCCGCTTGGTCTGGTGCTGTTAAAAGATGGCGTGGATATTGACGAAGAGCAGCTGAAACAAGAACTGGTACAACGGGTGCGCGATAACATCGGCGCGGTTGCCAGCTTTAAGAATGCGGTGGTGGTGCAGCGTTTACCAAAAACCCGCTCCGGTAAAATCCTGCGGAAAGTATTGCGTAATATTGCTAACAATGAGGAATACAGTACGCCATCAACCATTGATGATCCGGCCTGTCTGCAGGAAATTGAGCAGGCGCTGAAGGAGAAAGGTGTCAGTTGAAACCAATGCGGTTCAGTATATGCCCTGATCCAGTGCCAGGGTCAGGGCACAGGCCAGTTCCTCGGTTTGCTGTAAAAAATTGTCCTGCCAGTCACCACGTAACACCAGTGGTTGCTGTACCCAGCGCCAGCGCAGGCCGGTGGTGATGGTTTGTAAAGCCCGTACGCTACCGGTGCCATCATGCCCGGCGCGGATAATGGCTGCACAGGGTTTACCCTGGGTGTGTTCGAGGCAAGGGTAGTAACAGCGGTCGAAAAAATCTTTTAACGCGCCACTGATGTAGCCGAGATTTTCGGGTGTCAGCAGTAATACGCTGTCTGCTGCTATCACCTGATCGGGCTGGCATTGCAGTGCCGCGACCGTCTTAATGGAGACCGCTGGGCATATCGCCTGCTCATGACCGCTGATGATGGCCTGGCGTAACTTCTCCAGGTTTGCTGAAGGACTGTGGTAAATAACTAATAACTGTTTCATAACATACAAAAGAGGCCGCAACGGCGGCCTGTGTAATTGTCAGCTTTCTTTATTCAGCATCAGGTTTTACCCCGTCCTGAGGTTTGATGACCAGCACATCACAATTCACTTTATCCACCAGGGCTTCGGCCGTATTACCGATCAGCACGCCCGCCAGCCCTTCACGGCCAACGGTGCCGACCACGACCAGGTCGGCTTCAATACGAGCCGCAATCTCTGAAACCACATCGTCAGTGTCACCTTCGGCAATATGAATATGATCGTTGTCGATGTTGTATTTCTGCGCCCATTGCTGGCAGCCGCTTTCGTGTTGTTCTGTGACGTAGCTCTGAATATCATCCGGGGCTGTTACTTCCGGCACCATGGCGAACGCCACGCTGACTAATGGGTAGGCGTTGCCCAGATGCAGGTCGGTGTCAAAGTGATCAGCCAGGTGCTCGGCAAAAGACAGGATGTTGTCGTTGATCAGATCGTGGCTCTGGTCGGGGGCCGTGGCATCGACTGCGGCCAATATGCGGTTGTGTTGCCAGGGTTGCGCATTTTTAACCAATAACACCGGTGCCGGGCAGTGGCGCAACATATTCCAGTCGGTGTGGGTGAAAATACGATCAACCAGGCTGTGGGGTTGGGTACCTTTGATGACCAGGTCGAAGTCTTTGTTGCGCATGGATTCAATGACGGCATCGTGCAAGTGTTTTTGCCAGTGCACCTCCGTGCTGGTGTTGACGCCACTGGTTTCTGACACAAAGCTGTTAATCCAGTTATCCGCCTTTTTCAGCAGGGCCTGCTTAATGCGCAGCTGGGTGTTGCTGTCGATGGCCGATAATGCCGAACCTTCTTCGCAGTGGGGTTCGTACGTGTTGGTCATCAATGTCAGGTCGGCATCCAGAGAGCGTGCCAGCCAGAGTGCCCGTTCCAGAGCAATTTGCTCCGGGTGATCGCTGTCGAGCACGACCAGAATGTGATTGATATCCAACATAATATTTTCCTTGTGTGGGTTAACACCAATAGCCTAGCCGGATGTGGCGGCGACCATCTTGTGTTGAATCAATGTCGGCTTTTTTAGGCAGAAATTCAACCGTTTAAAACAGAAGCCGGATCAGCGCCTGGGCGGCATTGCTGAGCGTTCTTTCCTGTAAATGAATGAGTCCCAGGGGACGGCAAATTGCCTGGTCGGGCCAGATCAGACGATGTAGCTGTTGGTCGTTACTGATCATCGATGCCGGCAGCATGCTCCAGCCAAGACCGACCGATACCATCATTTTAATGGTTTCCAGATAGTTGGTGGGCATTGGCGCCTGCAGCGTTAACCCCTGGCGGACAAAGGCGGACTCGACCAGCTGAAACGTAATAGTATCGCGTTCGGGCAAAATGGCCGGTGACTGACTCAGTTGCTGCAGCGTGGGCTGGTTCAGGCTGGCCAGCTGGTGGTCGGGAGCACAGACACACACCATCTCGTCCTGCCATAGCAGGTGCGATGTAATGTGTGCCGGCGGTTGCTGCTCCAGAGTCGTCAGTGCCAGCTCTACCTGGCGAGCGTCGACGGCCTGATAGGCCCGTTCTGAACCCATGAATTCCAGATTGAGCTGGGCCTGGGGGTAACAGCGAACGAATTCTTTCAGTACTGGCGGTAAGCGGTGCAGGCCAATATGGTGGCTGGTGGCCAGTGACAGGGTGCCACTGACCTCGCCGCTGAGGTTGTGCAATTGCAGTTCTGTATCGGCTACCAGAGCGAGGATCTGCTGCGCTTTAGGCAATAATGCCTGGCCCGCCTCAGTCAGACTGA
Organism: Bacterioplanoides pacificum; assembly: GCF_042648445.1. Lineage (NCBI taxonomy): Bacteria > Pseudomonadati > Pseudomonadota > Gammaproteobacteria > Oceanospirillales > Oceanospirillaceae > Bacterioplanoides > Bacterioplanoides pacificum. The sequence goes on along the minus strand of NZ_JBHRYB010000013.1, from coordinate 41,895 downwards.
TGGTGCGGTTGTGGCGGTCAAATAACTGGGTGTCGAGTTGTTGTTCCAGTTGCTGAATACGTTTACTGACTGCTGACTGGGTCAGGTGCAGGCGCTCACCGGCGAGGGAGAACGACGAGCAGGCCGCGACACTGAGAAAAGCCCGTAACGCTTGGGTATCCATTTGACTCCTTCCATTCCAGTATGGAATTTAAACTAGAAAAAATATGAATTTATGTTGTTTAGCATTTGGCGTATATTGATGCAATAGCTAACGCGGAAATAACCGCGGAAATGAGATGAGATACATCCCCTGAGTTAAGGAGCCAACCATGGCTGGACAAACCCTCTACGATAAGTTGTGGCAACAACATCTGGTAAAAGAGCGTGATGACGGCACGGCGTTAATTTATATCGACCGCCAGTTGTTGCACGAAGTAACGTCGCCTCAGGCGTTTGAAGGTTTACGCATTGCCGGCCGTAAGCCGTGGCGTCTGGATGCCAACCTGGCAACACCGGATCACAACGTTCCTACGACATCGCTGGAGCGTGAGTCGGGTATTGAAGGTATTCAGGATCCGGTGTCTAAAATCCAGGTGAAAACACTGGATGAAAACTGCGATGATTTCGGCATTGTTGAATTCAAAATGCAGGACAAGCGTCAGGGCATCGTACACGTGGTGGGCCCGGAGCAGGGTGCAACCTTGCCGGGTATGACGGTTGTTTGTGGTGATTCTCACACCGCCACCCACGGCGCTTTTGCTGCGCTGGCTCACGGTATTGGCACCTCAGAAGTTGAACACGTACTGGCGACCCAGTGTCTGATTCAGCGCAAAATGAAAAATCTGTTGATTCGTGTTGATGGTGAATTAGCGCCGGGTATCACGGGTAAAGATGTGGTGCTGCACGTCATTGGTGTTATTGGTACTGCTGGTGGTAATGGTTGTGCGATGGAGTTTGGTGGCAGCGCCATCCGCAGTATGAGTATGGAAGGCCGTATGACCATGTGTAACATGGCGATCGAAGCCGGTGCTCGTGTCGGTATGGTGGCATTTGATGAGATCACAGCGGAATACGTTAAAGATCGTCCGTACGCACCCAAAGGTGAACATTGGCAACTGGCATTAGACGCCTGGAAAGAGCTGGTGTCTGACGACGATGCTGAGTTCGACAAGGTCGTGGAAATCAAAGCCGAAGACATCAAACCGCAGGTAACCTGGGGTACGTCTCCTGAAATGGTAACCACGGTTGACGGCACGGTGCCGCGTGTTGAAGACGGTAAAGATGATGTTCAGCAATCAGCTATTAAGCGCGCTCATGAATACATGGGGCTGACTGGTGGTCAGAAGATTACTGATATCAAACTGGATCGGGTATTTATTGGTTCTTGCACCAACAGCCGTATCGAAGATTTACGTCAGGCTGCGGAGATTGCTAAAGGCCGTAAAGTAGCGGACAGCGTGATGCAGGCGTTGGTGGTTCCGGGTTCTGGTCTGGTGAAGGAGCAGGCGGAAGCTGAAGGTCTGGACAAAATCTTTATCGAAGCCGGTTTTGAATGGCGTGAGCCGGGCTGCTCCATGTGTCTGGCCATGAATGCCGACAAGTTGGGCAGCGGTGAGCATTGTGCCTCGACTTCCAACCGCAACTTTGAAGGTCGTCAGGGATACGGTGGTCGTACTCACCTGGTAAGCCCGGCGATGGCGGCTGCTGCGGCGGTTGCTGGTCATTTTATTGATATTCGTGATCTTTAAGGAGCTAATGCGATGAAACCTTTTGTTGTACACAGCGGTATTGTGGCTCCGATGGATCGCCCGAATATCGATACTGATATGATTATTCCAAAGCAGTTTCTGAAATCCATTAAACGCAGTGGTTTTGGTCCGAATCTGTTTGACGAATTACGTTACCTGGATGAAGGTCAGCCGGATGCGGATAACTCCGGTCGTCCGTTAAATCCGGACTTCGTTTTAAACCAGCCGCGTTATCAGGGTGCTTCGGTTTTATTAGCCCGTGAAAACTTTGGTTGTGGTTCCAGTCGTGAACACGCGCCCTGGGCATTAGAAGATTTTGGCTTCCGTGCGATTATTGCGCCGAGCTATGCGGATATCTTCTTTAATAACAGCTTTAAAAACGGCCTGCTGCCAATCATCCTCGACGAAAAGATTGTTGATGATTTATTTAAGGCGGTTGAAGCCAATGAAGGTTATGAATTAACCGTGGACTTGGAACAGCAAAAAATTATCACACCGGATGGTGGTGAGATTGCATTTGATGTCGATCCGTTCCGTAAGCATTGCTTACTCAATGGTTTGGATGATATTGGCCTGACGTTGCAGGATGCGGATGATATTAAGGCGTATGAAGAAAAACGCCGTGCTGCTAATCCGTGGTTGTTTGATCAGGTTAAGTAGTCTTTTACTCTGAAATCGGCTGCATCAAATTGACTGAGTTGTTTTCTTTCGGGGCGCTACAAGTTCATCCTTGAAGGCTAGACGATCACATCCATGTGATCGACCCCTGCAGCAAACAACATCAGTCAGTTTGATGCTTCAATATTGTTCGGAATTGAATTAAGCAGTTTGCGGTAGGGTGGTTTTTCTTAGCAGGCAACAGGACGTTGCCGCCGGGGCGCTTTTACAGGGATGTTGCCTCGCTCCGGCGATAGAAAAACCACCCTATTGCAAAATGCGTTTGAAAATTTTTAAGAAAAATTAAGCGAAAAGACAATGACTCAGAATGTTTTAATTTTGCCAGGTGATGGCATTGGTCCGGAAATCGTAACCGAAGCGGTTAAAGTTCTGGAAACGGCGAAACAAAAGTTCAACCTGAATATTGAACTGGACAACGCTCTGGTGGGTGGTGCGGCCTATGACGAGTTTGGCACGCCGCTGCCGGAAGTGACCATGCAAAAAGCTGAAAAGGCGGATGCCATTCTGCTCGGGGCTGTGGGCGGCCCTAAATGGGACGAACTGGACGATCGTGAACTGCGTCCTGAGAAAGGTCTGTTAGGTCTGCGTTCCGGCCTGGAATTATTCGGTAACCTGCGTCCGGCGATTCTGTATCCGCAACTGGCGGATGCATCTTCGCTGAAGCCGGAAGTCGTGTCTGGCCTGGATATTCTGATCGTACGTGAACTGACCGGCGGTATTTATTTTGGTCAGCCACGTGGTATTCGCGAGTTGGAAAATGGCGAACGTCAGGGTTACAACACCTACGTTTACTCTGAATCTGAGATTCGCCGTATCGCCAAGGTCGCATTTGAGTCGGCGCAGAAGCGTGGCAAAAAACTGTGCTCAGTCGATAAGGCCAACGTTCTGGAAGTGACCGTGCTGTGGCGCGAGATTATGAATGAAGTGGCAAAAGACTACCCGGACGTTGAGCTGTCGCATATGTACGTCGATAACGCGGCGATGCAGCTGGTGCGCGCACCGAAGCAGTTCGACGTTATGGTAACGGGCAATATGTTTGGTGACATTTTATCCGACGCCGCCGCCATGCTGACCGGTTCGATTGGTATGCTGCCGTCTGCGTCTCTGGATAAGAACAACAAAGGTATGTACGAGCCGTGTCACGGCTCGGCGCCGGATATTGCCGGGCAGGGAATTGCTAACCCGCTGGCCACAATTTTGTCAGCGGCCATGATGTTGCGTTATTCTCTTAACGAGAGCGCAGCGGCGGATGCGATTGAGCAAGCGGTCAGCAATGTGCTGGATCAGGGCTTGCGGACGGCCGATATCTATTCTGACGGTATGAAGAAAGTCAGTACGGCTGAGATGGGCGAGGCGGTTGTCGCTGCGCTGGCAAATGCATAAGCAAATTTAAAGGTTACAGAATGTCTGAACAAAATGTAGGTCTGGTTGGCTGGCGCGGGATGGTAGGTTCCGTGCTGATGCAACGTATGCAGGAAGAAAACGATTTCGACCTGATTAAGCCGACCTTCTTCACGACCTCTCAAAAAGGCCTGCCTGCGCCACGGGTTTATGGTAAAGAAGGCGCCGTTAAAGACTGTGGTGTGCTGGAAGATGCCTTTGATATTGAAGCACTGAAACAGCAGGACGTGATCATTACCTGTCAGGGTGGTGATTACACCAAAGACGTGTATCCGAAGTTGCGCGAAGCCGGTTGGGATGGCTATTGGATTGATGCGGCTTCAGCACTGCGTATGGATGATGACGCCATTATTGTGCTGGACCCGGTGAATCGTGATGTGATTGATGCCGGTATCAAAAACGGCGTTAAAACTTATGTTGGTGGTAATTGTACCGTATCGCTGATGTTGCTGGCGCTGGGTGGTCTGTTCGAAAAAGGCCTGGTTGAGTGGGCAACGCCAATGACCTATCAGGCCGCTTCCGGCTCAGGCGCAAAACACATGCGTGAGCTGATCAGTCAGATGGGTGCGATTCATGCCAATGTAAAAGATAAGGTAGAAGATCCGGCCACTGCAATTCTGGATATCGATCGTCAGGTGGCGGACTTTATTCGCAGTGGCGATTACCCGAAAGATCAGTTTGGTGTGCCGCTGGCCGGCAGTCTGATCCCTTACATTGATTCACAGCTGCCATCCGGGCAAAGCCGTGAGGAATGGAAGGCGGAAGCTGAAGCCAACAAGATCCTGGGTACGGCTGCAGCGCCAACGCCAATCGACGGTTTGTGTGTCCGTGTCGGCGCTATGCGTTGTCACAGTCAGGCAATTACGCTGAAGCTGAAGCAGGATCTGCCGGTAGAAGAGATTGAGGCGATTCTGGCCGGGCATAACGACTGGGTGAAAGTGATTCCAAACGACCGTGAGGTAACGATGGAAGATCTGACGCCGGCTAAGGTCACTGGCACCTTAAGCATCCCGGTTGGGCGTATCCGTAAGCTGACCATGGGTCCGGAATACATTTCAGCGTTCACCGTTGGTGATCAGTTGTTGTGGGGGGCAGCGGAGCCGTTACGGCGGATGTTGCGCATTTTGCTCAACGCTGGCTGATTTTGACCTATATAAGAAGCGGGAATTAATCCCGCTTTTTTGATTACTGCTTCACATTTCTCATCTTGTTTCTTCTGAAAATGCGCTAACTCATTCTTTAATATCGGTTTTATGCCTCTAGGGGCGGTCAAAATATTGCGAATTGCATTTTTATCACTGATACTTACGCTGCTTATGAATGGAATCGATAACTAAGCTGGGTTAGGAATATCTCAAATACACGGTTTCGGCATTAGATTCGATACACACGAAGAGGCGAGACGTCGCCTTAAAAACAAGGAAGCCATAATGAAGCGCCTAATTGCGAAATCCTTGATGCTGGCGGGTGGACTGACATTGTCTGCTCAGTTAATGGCATTGGGGCTTGGAGAACTGACTCTTAAGTCAGCACTCAACCAGCCGTTAACGGCAGAGATTGAGCTGGTTGATGCTCAGGATTTATCCAAGTGGGAAATCAAACCTTCATTGGCCACTACGGCGGACTTTGAGCGTGCTGGTGTTGATCGCGTATTCTTTCTTACGAAAATCAAATTTACCGTTGAAGACGGCAAGGTTGTGCTGAGCTCGCGCGAAGCTGTGACCGAACCTTTTCTGAATTTCCTGGTTGAACTGAACTGGCCATCCGGACGGGTATTGCGTGAGTACACCGTATTACTTGATCCGCCGGTGTTTGAAGAAGAATCCATTCGGCCGCTGGTGGTGACACCAGCAGCGACGGAAGTAACTTCCACTGCATCCGTTCAGGTACAGCCGCAGCAAGGCGGTGCGGTAAGCCGTCAGGGGAATGATTGGTTAGATAACCCGGCAGCACCGGGAACCTATAAAGTTCAGACCAACGACACCCTCTGGCAGATTGCATTACAAACCCGGCCGGATAGCAGTGTCAGTCCTCAGCAAATGATGCTGGCCATTCAGCAGCAAAACCCGAATGCGTTTATCAACGGCAATATTAATCGGCTGAAATCTCATCAGGTGTTACGAATTCCGGATGCCGGCCAGGTTGCGGGCATACAGTTTGGTAAGGCGGTTGCTGAGGTTGAGCGTCAGAACGAAGCGCTGGAGGCGGGTGCTGCTCAACTGGATGCGACCGGACGACGTACGCCGGCAGCTCCGGTAGCTGGTGGTAGCGACGGCGGTGAAGTACGGCTGTTGTCTGCCGGTGCAGAGCAGGCGGAATCTGCGGGTGCCAGCGGTGATGTGGCTGGCGACGGTGGAACTGGCCGGCAGCAGGCACTGGAAAATGATCTGGCGATTGCACTGGAAACTCTGGACAAAAGCCGGCTGGAAAACCAGGAGTTGCGTCAGCGCCTGGAATCTCTGGAAGGTCAGATCGAAACCCTGCAGCGTCTGATTACCTTAAAAGACGATCAGCTGGCGAATATTCAGACGACTGAAGCGTTGCAGCAGGAAGCAGGCGTTGAGCAGGCGGAGGCAACAGAGGCGGCTGCCGTTGTTGCAGAGGATGCAGAAGCGACGGCTGAAAACGCAGCAGCGAATAACGGTGACGTGACTGAGGCCCCTGAGGGTGAGGTTGCGGCGGATGAATCTGCGCCAGTGGACACTGAAACAACAGGTGCTGATATTACCGAAGAGGGCGCGGCGGCGGACGACGCTGAAGCGACCGATTTTAATTATCAGGATGAAAGTACGGCCGCTGATGACTCTGTTAATGACACGGTAGCGCAGCAGGAGGCAGCGGCTCAGGAAGCTGCAGAGGCCAAGGCGCGGGAAGAACGCCGTAAACGTATCGCAGCCATGCTGGAAGAGCAGAACCGCCCACAGCCTACGCTGATGGACACTATTCTGCAGCGCCCGGAATTCCTGGCGGGTGGATTATTACTTATTTTATTGATTGCGCTGGCCGCTTATAAGCTGGTTCAGGCCCGTAAAGCTGCCAAGGGCGATGACGCCGATGAATTTGACGGTACGGATGTTGCTTTTGCCGATGGTGATGTTCATGGTGCTGATCTGGATGATCTGGAATTTGATGAGGCCGAACTGACGGCTGCTGAACTGGACCTGGGTCACGATAATGAACTGGACCTGGGAGTGGCGGGTGATGATGCCCCGCTGGATGATTTTGACGATGAGCATGCTGATGCTTTTGCGCCTGTGGCCCAGACGGAAGACGTTATCAGTGAGTCGGATATTTACATTGCTTATGGCAAGTTTGAACAAGCGGTCGATCTGTTACAGGGTGCCATTGCTCAGGAACCAAGCCGCTCCGATCTGCGCCTGAAGTTGCTCGAAGTGTTTGTTGAGATGGATGATGCAGAGGCATTCGCGTCTCAGGAAGCGGATCTGATCGCAATTGGTGATCAGGATGCCAATGGTCAGGCGGAGCAGATGCGCGGACGGTTATCGACTCCTATTGCACCTGAATTACTGGCATCCGATGCTCAGGGTGGTTTGTCGCTGAATGATGATATTCCATCACTGGATGATTCTCTGGGTGAAGAATTCAGCGAAGGTCTGGATTTTGGCGATGCGCTGGATCTGGCCGATGGTGCGGATGATCTGGAGGATGATGCTCCGGCGGAAGCAGATCTGAATCTTGGCGGCGATGATGCGCTGGACTTTGACTTATCATCTGCAGTGGATGAAATCCCTTCGCTCACGGAAGAAGCTCCGTTGGATAATGCCGCGGATTCATCGCTGGAAGATGTACCGACACTGGATCTGGATGAAAGTCTGGAGTTCGACCTCGACGCTGAAAGCAACGGACTGGATCTGAGTGATGATGCTGAGGATACGGCCGAATTTGAACTGCCGGCCGCTGATGATGCTGATGACGCGCTGGAATTTGATCTCAGCAGTCTGGATGAAGCGACGGATAGCGACGCTGATACTGACGACGTCGCGGTAGCGGCGGAAAGCAGTGATGATAACGCACTGGATTTTGATCTGGGTGAGTTAGCCGCCGATGAGGGGCAGCCTGAGGCGGAGCAATCTACTGGTGATGAAGTCATTGATATCAGTGATGCTGCTGACGACGATGATGCGCCTGATCTGGCGGATCTGGAAAGCTTGCTTGATGCCGATGGCAGCACCGGTGATGACGAGTTGTCAGATCTGTCGTTTGATATGGATGAAAGCACGGGTTTTGCGGAATCTGCTGATGATGATCTGAAGGCGCTGGAAGCCGAGCTCGATTCCGCCAGTGATGAAAACGTGTCCCTGGACGAGCCGGAGCTTGACGAGGCTGTTGACGTTGAGGACGTTGTCACTGAAGCGCAGGAATCAGCTGCAGATGAGCAGGAAGTTGATTTTGCTGCCGATCTGGCTGAACTGGATGCTGAGCTGGATGACTTCAGCGTGCCAGCTGAAGAGCATGATATTCCGGTTGTGGACGAGCCCCTGGTTGACGAAGCACCGGTTGCTGACAGTGCTGAGCAGTCTCCTGCGGCGGCCGCTGATCAGGATATCGATCTGGATAAGCTGGCAGCAGCCGATGATGAGTTCGATTTCCTGGCAGGCACCGATGAATGTGCCACTAAGCTGGATCTGGCACGCGCTTATATCGATATGGAAGACAGCGATGGTGCCCGTGAGTTGTTACAGGAAGTGTTGCAGGAAGGCAGCGATCAGCAGAAGCAGGATGCTCGTAGTCTGATGGATACCTTATCCTGATACTGACCAAGAGCGTTTAATGAAAGTAACACGGCGCTTTGCCGCCGTGGTTGAGTACAACGGTACTTATTTCCACGGCTGGCAAAAACAACTGCACCATAATAATCCTACCGTTCAGGCCGCTCTCGAAGCGGCCATTTCGAAAGTAGCTAATCATAAAGTTGATATCTTCTGTGCTGGCCGCACCGATACCGGTGTGCACGCAACCCGCCAGGTGATTCATTTTGATTCCGACGCTGCACGCAGTAATTACAGCTGGCTGATGGGAGTGAATACCAATCTGCCGGATGGCGTTGCATTGCAGTGGGTGGACGAAGTCAGCCCGGAGTTTCATGCGCGTTATAAGGCCCGGGCGCGGCGTTATCGTTATCTGATTAATAATTCGCCGGCCAAATCGGCCCTGCAACACGATCAGCTGACCTGGTGGCGCTATCCACTGGATGCCGAAAAAATGCATCAGGCCGCTCAGTATTTGCTCGGGGAGCACGATTTCAGTGCCTTTCGTGCGAAAGACTGTCAGGCCAAATCACCGGTTAAAACCATGCATCGCATTGCTGTGCAACGTTGGGGTGAGCTGATTATGCTGGAGCTGGAAGCGAGTGCTTTTCTCTACCATATGGTGCGCAATATTGTTGGTGTGTTATTGCCTATCGGTGAAGGCCATCAACCGGTCGAATGGATGCAGCAGGTGTTGTCCAGTCAGGACCGTAATCAGGCCGGGGTGACAGCACCCGGGCAGGGTTTGTATTTTGTTGGCGTCGATTATCCGCCGCAATTTGAGGTGCCGTGCGACCCTTATGGGCCATTATTGTTGCAGCCGTTGCTGGAGGTCAGTGGTTTTCAGCGGCCGTTTGTTAATCAGCAGTAACAATCCGGCTGAATAGCTATGCAGGGGTCTGATATGATTGGGGCCTTTTCTGCTCTCAGTTTTTCTGGTTTCTGCTGTTATGTCCTTTCGAACCCGTACCAAAATTTGTGGCCTGACCCGGCCGGAAGATGCCGCGGCGGCGGTTGCCGCCGGTGCTGATGCTCTCGGTCTGGTATTTTATCCCCCCAGCCCTCGGGCGGTTAGTCCGCTTCAGGCGGCTGACGTGGTGGCTGATGTACCGGCATTTGTGACGCTCACTGCCTTGTTTGTGAATCCGACCGCAGAACAGGTGCAATCCGTTCTGGATGTCGTTAGAATCGACTTACTGCAATTTCATGGTGATGAAGACGAGGCTTTTTGTGCTCAATTCAACCGTCCCTACATCAAAGCTATTCGTGTCCGGCAAGCGTCGGATGTGGTGGCGTCTTGCGTGCGCTTCCCAGGCGCCCTGGCAATACTGCTAGACAGCTATAAACCCGGTGTTCCCGGAGGAACCGGCGAAACCTTTGACTGGTCGCTGGTTCCTGAATCTGACGATTTAAAACCGATTATTCTTGCCGGTGGTCTGAAGCCGGATAATGTTGCTTACGCTATTGAGCGGGTTAAGCCGTTCGCCGTTGATGTCAGCGGCGGCGTGGAAGCTGAACTCGACGGTGTGGCACAGAAAGGCATCAAAGACCACGGCAAAATCAATGCATTTTTAGATGAGGTGTATCGTGTCGATGCAAACACCAGAACAATCAGCACCAGACAACACAACAATTGATTTAACACTGCCGGATGAGCGTGGCCATTTTGGTATTCATGGTGGCCGGTTTGTGTCCGAAACCCTGACCAGTGCTTTGGATGAATTGCAGAGTACTTACGAACAGCTGCGCAACGACCCTGAGTTCCAGGCAGCCTTTGATTCCGACCTGGCTCATTATGTCGGCCGCCCATCACCACTGTACTTTGCCGAGCGTCTGACTCAGGAGTGTGGTGGTGCAAAAATTTACCTGAAGCGTGAAGATCTTAACCATACCGGTGCGCACAAGGTTAACAACACCATTGGTCAGGCATTGCTGGCTAAGTTTATGGGCAAGAAAAAAATCATCGCTGAAACCGGTGCCGGTCAGCACGGTGTTGCTTCAGCAACGGTGGCCGCGCGCTTTGGCCTGGAATGTAAGGTTTTTATGGGTTCTACCGATGTTGAGCGTCAGAAGCTGAATGTGTATCGCATGAAGTTGCTCGGCGCTGAAGTCGAGGCGGTTGAATCCGGTACTAAAACGTTAAAAGACGCCATGAATGAAGCCATGCGTCATTGGGTGACTCACGTTGATGATACCTTCTATGTGATCGGCACCGCCGCCGGCCCACACCCGTATCCGATGCTGGTGCGTGATTTTCAGAGTGTGATTGGCCGGGAATGTATTCGTCAGTGTGATGAACAGTTAGGGCGTCAGCCGGATGCACTGGTTGCCTGTGTCGGTGGTGGTTCTAATGCCATTGGTCTGTTCCACCCGTACCTGGGTTACGAAGATGTTGCCATGTATGGCGTTGAAGCGGGGGGGCTGGGTCTGGATGGCGACGACCATGCCGCGCCTTTATGCAAAGGTCGTCCGGGCGTATTGCACGGTAACCGCACCTATCTGATGGAAGATGATAACGGCCAGATTATGGGCACGCACTCTATCTCTGCAGGCCTGGATTACCCGGGTGTTGGCCCGGAACATTCCTGGTTAAAAGATGTGAAACGCGCCAATTATGTCGCGGCAACAGACGCCGAAGCGCTGGACGGTTTTTATAAGCTGACTCAGCTGGAAGGTATTATGCCGGCTCTGGAATCTTCACATGCAGTGGCGTACGCCATGAAGCTGGCGGCTACGATGGACAAAGATCAGGTGATTGTTGTGAACCTGTCTGGTCGTGGCGATAAAGACATTCATACGATTGCGTCGCTTGACGGCATCACAGCTTAAGGAATAAAACATGAGCCGTATTTCGACTGTTCTGAACGCTCTGAAGGAGCAAAATCGCCAGGCGTTAATCCCTTACATTACCGCCGGTGATCCAAATAAAGAAGCCACTGTACCTATGATGCACGCACTGGTGGACGCCGGCTGTGACATCATTGAGTTGGGGGTGCCGTTCTCCGACCCGATGGCCGATGGCCCGACCATTCAGCTGGCGTGTGAACGCGCGCTGGCGCATAACACCTCACTGACCGACGTGTTAGCCATGGTTACCGAATTTCGTGAAACCAATGCTGACACAGCAGTGGTGTTAATGGGGTATCTCAACCCGGTGGAAGCCATGGGTTATCAGACCTTTGTTGATCGTGCTGTTGCAGCAGGTGTCGATGGTGTATTGCTGGTGGATCTGCCACCGGAAGAGGCGACCGAAGTGGAAGGTATCTTTAAGGCCCGGCAGCTGGATATGGTCTATCTGATTGCACCCACCACCAGCGATGAGCGCATCGAAAAAATTGGTCAGTCTGGCAGCGGCTACGTGTATTACGTATCACTGAAAGGCGTGACCGGATCCAAAGCGCTGGATGTGGACGATGTGGCCCGCAATCTGGAGCGTATCCGCAAACACGTCTCGGTGCCGGTGGGGGTTGGTTTTGGTATTACCAATGGTGAAACCGCCGCTCAGGTGGCCAGTGTTGCTGATGGCGTGATCGTCGGCAGTGCGATTGTGAATCGTATCGCTGCTAACGCCGATAACCCACAGCAGGCCCAGGCCGAAGTAACGGCCTTAATGCGTGACATGCGGGCGGCGATGGACCAATAGTCGCCAGCATCAGAGCTGCGTTACAATCACTCTGTTGAAACAGGCTGAAATGCCGCTGCTGAAGTATCGGCGTGCATTTTTTGCCTGTTTTTTATTATCTGCCTGAAGGCCTGAAGTAAAACGATGAAACGAACTGTATCCGACTGGCTCGAATACCTGGAGTCATTACACCCCAGCGAAATTGAACTTGGCCTGGAGCGTATCCGGGGAGTTGCTGAGCGGCTAAATTGCCTGAAACCTGCGCCTTTGGTGATTCTGGTGGCCGGTACCAATGGCAAGGGGACCAGCTCCGCGTTGCTGGCCAATCTGTTGCGGGCGCAGGGAATGACGGTCGGGGTCTACAGCTCGCCGCACATTCAGCGTTATAACGAGCGGGTGCAGATTAATGGTGAACAAATCAGTGATGCTGAATTGCTGCACTCATTCGAGCAGGTGGAGGCCGTACGTGGCGATGTCGGGCTGACTTACTTCGAGTTTGGTACGCTGGCGGCGCTGAGTTATTTTCAGCATCAGGCGCTGGATGCTTGTGTGCTGGAGATCGGCCTGGGTGGACGGCTGGATGCGGTGAATATCGTCGCTGCGGATATTTCTCTGGTGACCTCCATCGGGCTTGATCATCAGGCCTGGTTGGGAGATACCGTTGACCAGATTGCGTTTGAGAAGTGTGGTGTGGCCCGCTCCGGGAAATACCTGGTGTGTGGTCAGGAAAACCCACCGCATACCGCGAAACAGCAAACCGAAGCGCTGGGTGGGCAATGGTGTGGCCGCGGCCAGCATTTCGATATCGTTGAGCAGGGCGATGGTTTGTTGCTCAGCTTTATGACCGATCAGGGGCAGGCTGAGTGGCACCTGCCGGCAGCAAAAATTCCTTATCATAATGTCGCAACAGCCATTCAGGCGCTGGCCTTGCTGGGGCGTTTACCCAATCGGGCTGTGGTGGCTGAGGTCGTGGCGAATACGGCGGTGCCTGGCCGGTTGCAGCAGCTGGAAGTGCCGGTCAGCGGTGGGGTATTACAGCTGACGCTGGATGTGGCTCATAACCAGCAGGCGGCGGCTTATATTGGCCAGCGGCTGAGCGGTGTTAACGGAGCAATTATCGCTATGTTGGAAGACAAACCGGTTGCTGAGCTGGTTGCTGCCTTACCGGATATGGCGCACTACCGCCTGGCCGGGCTCGATTGCTGGCGTGGTCTGAGTGCCGGACAGCTGCAACAGCGCCTGCAGCAGGGCGGCTTCTGTCAGCCGGTTGAGAAATTTGATACTGTAGCGGCGGCGCTGGATGATCTGTTGCAACAGCCGGATCTGGCCGGGCAACACTGGCTGATTGGCGGTTCGTTTTATACGGTGGAAGCGGCGCTGAATCATTTGGCACTGAATCATGGGCAACCTCGCGGTTAATACAGGGGCGGTATGGAACAACATCTGAAAAAACGCATATTGGGCGCTTTTGTGACTGTGGTTGCGCTGGCCATTGCCATGCCTATTGTCCTGGATGGTTCCCGCAGTCAGATCCGGCTGACATCTGATATGCCGGCGCAGCCTGAATTAGGCGCCTGGCAGCCCATTGAAAATGAGCGCCGGGTGCGTATTGATCTGGAAGACCTGGCATCGGGGAAGACCCGGGCTGACGTTGAGTTGCCGTCGGTACGAACGGTGGAAACTGATGATCCGGCTGCGCTGGGTTCGCGCGGAGACCGGGCGGCCATTGATGATCAGCAAAAAGCCTATGCCTGGACGGTGCAGTTAGGAGCGTTCAAACAACGCAAGAATGCCCATGCGTTACGCGATTCGTTGCGGCAGAAAGGTTATAAAGCCTATGTTCAGGAAATGAATACCGATGGCTTAACCCGGGTATATGTCGGGCCGGAACTGCAGCGCAGCAAAATCGAAGCTCTGCAACAACAGCTGAAAAAAGAATTGCAGCAGAGCGATCTGCATATTAAACGCTTTAAAGCAGAATCCTGACCGATTGGTCGGCGGTGAATTGTCTGAATGCAAGAGCCCGACCGTTTTTTTTGTGGCTTTTTCTCACCTTCGGCGTGGTATTTCTGGTTCCGTCGTCCCCGGCGCGTTTGATATACTGCGCGCTTTCGCACAGTGTCTGAGGCACCGCTCGCATGGCAGTAATCGATTGGGTGATTCTGGCTGTTCTGGCCATTTCCAGCTTAATCAGTCTGAAACGTGGTTTTGTAAAAGAAGCCTTGTCGCTGGCCAGCTGGGTTGTGGCATTTCTGGTGGCGCGCTTATTCAGCGGTAATCTGGCTACCTTACTGGAAGGCAGTATCGACACCAACTCATTACGCTGGATCGTTGCCTTTGCCATCCTGTTTGCCGGCACTCTGGTTATCGGTGCCATGATCAATCATTTATTAGTAGAAATCGTTCGCCTGACCGGGCTGGGCGGTACGGACCGGGTATTCGGTATGGTATTCGGTTTTGTTCGTGGTCTTATTATTCTGGTGGCAGCCGTGTATGGGTTGCAATTCACCATGGTGCCCCAGGATGTCTGGTGGCAGGATTCAGTCATTATTCCTCATCTGGAATCGGTTGCCGACTGGGCGAGGAAAACATTGCCTGGCGCGACTGATCAGGTGATGTCGTTGTCTGTTTTAAATCAATAAAGTCTGTTTGAGGTTATACGCGCATGTGCGGAATAGTGGGTATCGTTGCTAAAACCCATGTCAACCAGGTCATCTATGATGCTCTGACAGTTTTGCAGCACCGGGGTCAGGACGCAGCCGGCATTGTTACCAGTTATGGTGGCAAATTTTATCTGCGTAAAGACAATGGCCTGGCCAGTGATGTGTTTCGTACCCGTCATATGCAGCGCCTGATTGGCAGTATGGGCATTGGTCATGTGCGTTACCCGACGGCCGGTTCGTCCAGTTCTGCTGAAGCGCAGCCGTTTTATGTTAATTCGCCGTACGGTATTACACTGGCGCATAACGGTAACCTGACCAATTCTGAACAGCTGGCGGAAGATATTTACCGCGCTGACCTGCGCCATGTGAATACCACATCCGACTCAGAAGTCCTGCTGAATGTGTTTGCGCACGAACTGCAGCGCGAAAATAAAAATCAGCTCAAACCTAATCCGGATATGATTTTTGACGCGGTAAAGCGTGTGCATAATCGTGTTCGTGGTGGTTATGCTGTGGTTTCTATGATTTGTGGTTATGGCATTATCGCGTTCCGCGATCCGAACGGTATTCGGCCGGCGATTTATGGCTCGCGGGAAACCGAAAACGGCACTGAATATATGGTGGCTTCGGAATCCGTGGCACTGGATGCGGCCGGTTTTAAAATTGAACGCGATATCGCACCGGGTGAAGCCATTATTATCACCGAACAGGGCGAGTTATTTACTCGTCAGTGTGCCGCAAATACTCAGCTGGCTCCCTGTATTTTTGAACACGTTTATTTTGCCCGTCCGGATTCCATCATTGATGGCATGTCGGTGTATAAAGCACGTTTGCATATGGGTAAAAAACTGGCTGAAAAAATCATGCGTGAGCGCCCTGAACACGATATCGATGTGGTGATTCCGATTCCGGATACCAGTCGTTCTTCGGCGCTGGAACTGGCCAACCGTCTGGGTGTGAAGTTCCGTGAAGGATTTATGAAAAACCGCTATATCGGCCGTACTTTTATTATGCCGGGGCAGCAGCAGCGTAAAAAATCAGTGAAACAAAAACTGAATGCGCTGGAGCTGGAATTCCGTGGTAAAAACGTATTGTTGGTGGATGATTCGATTGTCCGCGGTACCACCTGTGAGCAAATCATTGAGATGGCACGCGAAGCAGGGGCTGCGAAGGTGTATTTTGCTTCGGCAGCACCGGCGGTACGATATCCGAATGTTTATGGTATCGATATGCCGGCCAAAGAAGAATTTATTGCCCACGATCGTTCTACTGAAGAAATCGCCGCTGAAATCGGTGCTGACTGGCTGATCTACCAGGAACTGGAAGATCTGGTGGAAGCCTGTCTCGAAGGCAGTAACACCGATGCCAAACAATTCGATTGTTCGGTATTTAATGGCGAATATATTACCGGCGATATCGATGAAGCGTATTTTGCGCGGTTGCAGGAACTGCGTAACGATGCATCCAAAAGTAAACGTAACACCGTTGAAAACGTTGCTATCGATTTACATAACGACTCTCAATCTTAAGGTGATCGCCCGGCCACTGGCTGGGTGAGCAAACAATGTTATGGCAGATTTTTCAGAATTTAATGCTCGTTACCAGTCGGATCTGAGCGGCGTAGAATTTGAAACCCTGGCGGTGCGTGCCGGGCAGATGCGTACACCAGAGTGTGAACACAGCGAGGCCATTTTCCCGACCAGCAGTTATGTGTTTAATTCCGCAGCGGAAGCGGCGGCCCGTTTCTCCGGCGAAGCGGAAGGGAATGTGTATTCACGCTACACCAACCCGACGGTGCGAACCTTTGAACAACGTCTGGCAGCACTGGAAGGCGGCCAGGCCTGTGCGGCAACGGCGTCTGGTATGGCAGCGATTTATGCCGTCTGTATGGGACATTTAAAAGCCGGTGACCACCTAGTGTCGTCACGCAGCGTATTTGGCAGCACCAATGTCTTGTTCGAAAAATTTCTGAAAAAATTTGGTGTTGAAGTCAGTTATGTCGACCTGCTCGATCTGACTGCCTGGCAGTCTGCGTTACAGGATAACACCCGTTTGTTCTTTCTTGAGTCGCCGTCAAACCCGGTGATTGAAGTGGCCGACATTCCGGCGATTGCCGCGCTGGCCAAAGCAAACGATGTATTACTGGTGGTCGACAACTGTTTCTGTACCCCGGCGATTCAGCGTCCTTTAAGTCTCGGGGCTGATCTGGTGGTGCACTCTGCCACTAAATATATCGATGGCCAGGGGCGTTGTGTCGGTGGTGCGGTGGTTGGTTCGGAGGAATTAATCGAACCTGTGATTGGCGTGTTACGTTCCGCCGGCCCGACGATGAGTCCGTTTAATGCCTGGGTATTTACCAAGGGGCTGGAAACGCTGGCGCTGCGTATGAAAGCGCATACTGACAACGCGCTGGCGCTGGCGCAATGGTTAGAACAGCAGCCGAAAGTAGTCAAAGTGAATTATTGTGGTTTGCCATCGCATCCCCAGTATCAGCTGGCGCAACAACAACAATCCATGTTTGGTGGTGTGTTGTCGTTTGAAGTGGCCGGTGGGCGTGAAGCCGCCTGGCAGGTCGTGGATGCCACCCGGATGATTTCAATTACCGCCAACCTGGGTGATGCTAAAACCACCATTACCCACCCGGGCAGTACCACACACGGGCGTTTAACCGATGAAGAACGTGACCGTGCCGGTATTTCTCAGGGGTTATTGCGGGTGGCTGTTGGTCTGGAAAATATTGCCGACATTCAGCGTGACCTGGCCCTGGGGCTGGACGCTCTGTAAGCCTGCTTGCTGGCGCTGGCATGACAAAACCCCGCAGGTGTATCGCCTGTGGGGTTTTTTATTTCCGGCGGGTTGTTTGCGTAGAATGTGGACCAGGTTGACACTCTCTGACTTTTAAAGTGAATTCGGGTCACTTATTCTTGTCTGTCTTTTAGCGCCGTCTTTCTTATAACAGGATGCATCATGTCAGACCCGATTCAACAGGCTCTCAGCCAGCTTAACCAGGTAGTGCTGGGTAAAGAAACTCAGCTGAAAATGGCGCTTGCCTGCCTGCTGGCGAAAGGACATCTGCTGATTGAAGATTTACCCGGCATGGGTAAAACCACGTTATCCCATGCGCTGGCCAGTGTGTTAGGGCTGCAATACAACCGCATCCAGTTCACCAGTGATTTATTACCGGCTGACATATTAGGTGTCAGTATTTTTGAAAAAGAGCCAGGTACTGAATTAGGCCGTTTTCGCTTCCATCCGGGGCCGGTATTTTCTCAATTATTGCTGGCTGACGAAATTAACCGCGCGACGCCTAAAGCACAAAGTGCACTGCTGGAAGCGATGGAAGAAGGTCAGGTGACTGTCGAGGGTGAAACCCGGCCGCTGCCACAGCCGTTTTTTGTCATTGCCACACAAAACCCGGTATCACAGTCGGGCACATTTCCGTTGCCGGAATCTCAGCTGGACCGGTTTCTGATGCGTATTCAGCTGGGGTACCCGCATGAGCAGGCGGAACGGGAATTACTGGAAGGTAAGGATCGACGGGCGATGGCAAACAACCTGCAAGCGGCGATTTCGCCAGCGCAGCTGCAACAGCTGCAGCAGCAGGTCAACGATGTTCAGGCCTCGGCAAGTTTGCTCGATTATGTGCAACGTATTATTCGTTTCAGTCGTTATGATGGTGGTTACCAATACGGCTTATCGCCCCGTGGCTCGCTGGCTTTATTACGCAGCGCCAAGGCCTGGGCACTGATTGAAGGGCGCCAGCATGTGTTGCCTGAAGATGTGCAGGCGGTGCTGCCGGCGGTGGTGGACCATCGTCTGGCTGAAGCCGCCGATGGTGGGGCACACAGCGTATCGCAGCAGATCCTGAACAGCGTGCCGGTGCTGATCTGAATGGATTTTCTGATCTCCCGGGGCTGGAAACAACGCTGGCGCCGTTGGCTTGACCGGCGTATCCCGCCGGCGCGTCAGCTGACATTATCGCATCGCTCCATTTTTATTATCCCTAATCGCCTGGGGTTGTTATTAACGACGGCGCTGGTGTTGTTGCTGGTGACGGCGATCAATTATCAGAACAGTCTGATTTTTGCCCTGACGTTCTGGTTGTTCAGTCTGGCGTTAGCGGCGATGCATTTTACTTACCGTAATTTATCGGCGCTGACGCTGGCGGCCGGGCATGCCTATCCGGTGTTTGCGGGGGAGGTTATCGAGCTGCCGCTGCGTCTTGAGGCCGCAGCTAAACGTCGCTATCAGGCGCTGGATTTAGGTTTTCCGGATAATCCGGTGGTGGCGGCGGACGTAAGCAGTGACCTGAGCAGCGAAGTGGGCCTCAGTTACCGCACTCATCAGCGGGGTTGGCTGCAACCAGGCAGGCTGAGACTGGAAACCCGTTTTCCGGCCGGTATTTATACCGCCTGGACCTGGGTCAGTCTGGATTTTAAGGTGTTGATTTACCCTAAGCCTGAACGGGTGCCTTTTGTGTTTGCCGCCGGTGACGGTGGTGAAGAGTTGCCCGGAGCCACGTCAGAAGTCAGCGGTGATCAGGATTTTCATGGTCTGCGGCCGTATCAGCCGGGCGATTCGTTAAAACAAATCGCCTGGAAGCAGCTGGCCCGGGGTAAAGGCCTGGTAACCAAAGAATTTGATAGCGATAACGCCGCCAGTTGCTGGCTCGACTGGCACAGCCTGGCCCCGGCGGCTCAGGAGAGCCGGCTGTCGCGGTTAACCGGCTGGGTATTACAGGCGCATCAGAATGGCTGGAAATACGGTCTGCGGTTACCCGGCGTTGAGATCGCACCGGATAACAGTGAACTGCATAAAGAGCACTGTCTGCAGCAGCTGGCGCTGTACGGTTTACCGTCGGAGGCTAACTGATGCGGTTCTGGCGTAAATCCCGGCGGGCGGGCACGGTGGCGCGGCAACATGCTTTGCCGGCCGTTGCCATCATCTGGATGTTACTGGCACTGGCCAGTGCTTTGTTGTTACACACGGTTCATCTGCCACTGTGGCTGTGGAGTGTGGCGCTGTTCAGTGTTGGCTGGCGCTGGCTGGTGTATCGCGGACGGCTTTCATATCCCGGCACCCTGATTAAAACGGCTGCGGTGGTGGTGGCGACTCTGGGTGTGGTGTTCAGTTTTGATAAAACCTTTTCGCTGGAAAGTGCCGCGGCGTTTCTGGTGGCCGCCAGTACCCTGAAACTGCTGGAAATGAAAGACCAGCGTGATGGCCATATTCTGGTGTTCCTCAGCTATTTCCTGTTAGCCGTGGGCTTTCTGTTTGAGCAGGGTATTCTCGCCGGTGTGCTGGGGATTGTAGCCGTGTGGCTGATTACCTCGGCTCTGGTGGCCCTGCAACAACGCAGCCTGCATGCCGCCGGCATTGATGCCGCCCGGATTGCGGCCAGGCTGCTGCTGGCATCGTTGCCCTTTATGCTGGTGATGTATCTGGTGTTTCCGCGTTTCGGCCCGTTGTGGAGTGTTGGTTTGCAGTCTTCGGCGGCTAAAACCGGATTATCCGACCAGATGGCGCCGGGGGATATTGCCAGTCTGAGTCAGTCCGATGAGCTGGCTTTTCGGGTGTCCTTTAAAGATGGATCGCCGCCACCCAGGCAACAATGGTACTGGCGCGCGCTGATTCTTGATCATTATGATGGACGCCGCTGGCAACCGGGCCTGAACCCTGCGATTGAGTGGTACAGTCAGAAGGGCTGGCGGCCACCAGCCGATGCTGATGGTGTGTTGCACTACGAAGTGATTCAGGAGCCAACCGATCAGAAGTGGTTGTTTGCTATGCGTGGTGTGGCTGCGGTCAATGAACGGACCGGAATGACCGAGGATGATCGTCTGGTGCATCGCCGCAAGGTCCGTCAGCGTCTGCGTTATGATGTGTTGTCCTGGCCTGAGGTCACGCTGGATGAAGCCGGCCTGCGGCCGTTGATACAACGACAAACCACCCGTTTTCCGGAACATACCAACCCCAGAGCGCAGCAATGGGCACGGCAGCTGTTGCAGCAGAGTGGCAGTGAACAGGCCTTTATTGCGGCGCTGTTGCAACATTTTCGTGAGCAGGCGTTTTATTACACCCTGAAGCCACCGGCACTGGGGGAAAACGATATTGATGCTTTCCTGTTTGACACCCGGCGCGGATTTTGTGCGCATTATTCCGGTGCCTTAACTTTTCTGGCCCGTGCGGCCGGGATTCCGGCACGGGTTGTGGTGGGTTATCAGGGCGGAGAATGGAATGCCGACGAGCAATATCTGACGGTGCGCCAGTACGATGCCCATGCCTGGGTGGAGGTCTGGTATGCCGGTCAGGGCTGGACCCGGGTTGATCCGACCGCGGCGGTATCACCGGCACGGATTGAATTTGGTCTGGAGCAGGCGGTAGCCGACGAAGGGACGTTTCTTGAAGAACAGGTTTTTTCGACTCACCGGCTGAAATCCATCGGCTGGCTGAACCGGCTGCGGCTGGAGTGGGACAGCCTGAATTATTATTGGCAACGCTGGGTGTTGTCGTACGATAAACAGCGGCAACAAACCTTATTTAATCAATGGTTGGGGGTACGCTCCTACGAAACCTTACTGTACGGCCTGGCGCTGGCGTTTGCTGTGTTCTTTTTGCTGGCAGCTGTGTGGTTGTGGTGGTCTCAGCGCCCGAAAGCCAACAGCCGAGAACTGCGCGCCTGGCTGAGTCTGCAGAAAAAAGCGGCGCGCCTGGGGGTTGAGGCACAAACGGGTGAAACTCCGGCGCGCTACCTGCAGCGTCTGGCACGGGCTTTTCCGCAACAACAGGCGCAGATTCAGGCACTGGAACGTTTATTGACCCAGGCATTTTACGCTCAGACGGATGGCCCGGATAAAGTACAGCAACGTTTGCTGGCCGCTGCGATCTCGCGCCTGCGACGAGCGCTGTAGCGGTGCTTGCGGTTATGGCTCCCAGCTGCAGAAACAGCCGTCGCCGGCAACGTTCATAAACGGACCGTAGGGGCCGCGTTGCAGATTGCGGATAATGTTCGGAAAGAAATCGTCATTGGCGACACTGCACAGGGCGCCAAAGCCATAAGCACCAAAATATCCCATGCGGTATTCGCCGTTGACGCGATTAAATAAGGCCAGCCCCGGACTGGCCGATAACGGCAGTTGAGCAGCAGGGATCTGCAATAATGTCATACGCTGGCCATTCAGACGGTTAAATTCGGCAATCTGCGCCGCGCTGGTGTGTTCTGACGTGATGGCAATCACACTCAGTTCAGCGTCATTAAACGCCTCTAAAATACCATTAAAATGCCGCTGGCTAACCTGGTTGCAGAGGCAATCCGGGTTCCAGAAATGCAATAACACCACATCGCTGCTGTCGGCCGGTAATTGTTGTAATGCCGTCTGGAATAACGCCTCGGTGGCTTGTGCCTGCCATAACCGGGCGTCGTCTTCTGGGGCAATAAAAGGCCGCAGTGTCTGCTGCTGAAACCACCATAAGCCTAATAACGTCAGTGTCAGCCACAGCAATACACTGAGGCCAATAACCAGTTCTTTAGCGGACGGTTTATGTGGAGTATTGGATGTTGTGCTCATGGCCGCAGTATACTCGCATCCCGGCTTATGATGTTACTGCCAATCAGGAAACCCTTGCCTTGGATCAGTTACCCGAACTCACACTGCAAAACCGCCTGCACTGGTTCGCCCAGCCTTTGTTGCTGGTGGATGCCTGGGCGCCTTCGTGCGTGGCTTGTCTGGCTATGCGGCCGTTGCTGGAGAAGCTGAATCAACAACATCCGGCTTTGGCGGTGGTCACTCTGAATCTCGAGCAGCAGAGTGAGTTAGCGGCAGAGCTGAATATCCGCAGTTTGCCGGAAATTATTTTATTGTCCGCGGCAAGCGAACGGCAGCGGCTTAGCGGTGTGCTGGCAGAAAACCAGCTGCAACGTTGGCTGGCACCGTATCTTGATAACAGCCGGGAGCAGCAGTGGCGGTTATTAGCGCAGCAGCGTCAGCAGGTTTTTCAGCCTGAGCGCTGGTGGCAGGCAATCGATTGTCTCCGTGAATGGTTGCACGACACGCCGGAACAGGGGGAGCTGCGGGCGTTACTCATTCATTATTATCTGGATGTTTTTCGCCGCCAGTCGCGGCCGGACTGCCTGCAGGCGGCTCAGCAGTTGTTACAAACCGATCAGTTTGACTGGCTGCGTTCACCGCAGGTGCAGCAGGCCAGTGCGCGGTTGCAGTTGCTGGCTGGCGCCTTTCAGGGTCCGCAAGACCCGCAGCTGCAACAACACATTCGTAACGAGCAATATGAGCAGGCGGCAGAGCGGTTGTTGCAGCAGCCAGCGCTGTACCGGGATGATCCGGGATTATTGTTTCGGCTGCTGGATGTGTTGCCTGATCGGCGCCGCGCCAACCAGCTGCGGCGCCGTTTTATTGCCGAGCAAAAGGACTGAGATTTTTTCTCAGGCTGTTTTTTTATTGCTCAGCAACGACAGTACTCCAACTAACAGCCCGCCGGCTAATAAGCCGGTTAAGCCTCCGGCCAGGGTCGGCAAAATGGCCTGTACCCAGCCGTTGTCCGACAGTCCGTGCAGCCAGTGCTCTGCGCCCGGGATGCCGTGCATTAAGATGCCACCACCAACCAGAAACATGGCAATGGTTCCCACCACGGACAGGGCTTTCATTAACCACGGAGCAAACGCCAGTAAGCCACGGCCGATAGTGGCCTGCAGCGCTGCTGATTGTTGGCTCAGATACAGGCCGACATCATCCAGTTTTACGATGGCGGCGACAAATCCATAAACCCCGAGGGTAAATAACAACGCCAGCAACGACAACACACTGACCTGGGTTAAAAACGGTTCGTTACTGACGGTACCCAGCACAATGACAATAATTTCGGCCGATAATACAAAGTCGGTGCGGATTGCACCTTTGATCTTATCCTGCTCAAAGGTTTTTAAGTCCAGCTGAGGATCGAGCAATGCCTGTTGAATCTCGGCCTTATGTTGTTGCTCATCGGCCTTGTGAAACAGTTTGTGGGCGATCTTTTCAAACCCTTCAAAACACAAATAGGCGCCACCTAACATTAATAACACCATCACCGCCCAGGGGATAAAGGCACTGATTAATAACGCTGCGGGCACCAGGATCAGCTTATTTAATAACGACCCTTTGGTAACAGCCCAGACTACCGGTAATTCCCGATCGGCACGTACCCCGGTGACCTGTTCCGCGTTCAGGGCTAAATCATCGCCCAATACTCCGGCGGTTTTTTTGGCTGCCACTTTGGATAATACCGCGACGTCGTCGAGTACGGTGGCGATGTCGTCGATTAGGGCTAATAAACTGGAGGTGGCCATACACGGTCCTTATCAGGCGAAAGCAAATAAAACGGGCGCACAGTGTAATCAATGCCCCCGCCGTGATCGAATGTTTTGTGGTTGGGTGCCAGCGCAGCTCAGCTGAGTGGTTGTGCCAGTCTGGGTTTGTGGCTGACTTTATACAGCCGGTAACCCAGTGCAATGGCGGCTACCGTCAGGCCGGATACCAGGCCAATCCAGAAACCCCGGGCACCTAACGGTTCACCGCCATTAAATTCCTGCGGGCTGAAGGCCAGGTAATGGCCTAATGCCAGGCCGATGGCCCAGTAGGAAATAAAGGTGATTAACATCACCGGCAAGGTGTCCTGATAACCCCGTAATGCCCCGGCAGCACCGACCTGAATGGCGTCCGATAACTGAAAAACAGCAGCAAATAACAATAACCCGGCAGCGGTTTCCACCACCTTAGGGTCCGGAGAATACAGACCGGCGATATAGGCCGACAGGGTGACCATCAGGGTGGCGTTGAATACCGCAATGGCCAGATTGGTTTTAACGCCCAGCCAGGCGGTTCGGCGCGCCAGTTCCGGCTGATTACTGCCAAGGTGGTGACCGACCCGCACGGTCAGAGCCATCGCCAGGCTGAGCGGAATCATAAAGGTCAGGGATGATACGTTCAGTGCCACCTGATGTCCGGCCACAATCACAGGCCCGAGTTCGGTCAGAAACAGCGAAATCACCGAAAACAGACTGACTTCAAAAAAGATGGATAAGCCGATAGGCAAACCTAAGGTGGTCACCGCCATGACCTGTGTCCAGTCGGGGCGGAACACATTGCGCCATAATACCTCGTTGTTGCTGAGGCGATGTTTGCGGGTATTGATGGCCATGGCGATGGCCATACCGGTAAACACCAGGCTCGAGCCGATGCCGCAACCGACACCCCCGAACTCCGGCAGGCCAAACCAGCCGTACAGGAATAGGGCGTTAACCGGTACGTTGAGGGCCAGGCCAATCAGCATAATGCGGGTGACATGGGCCGGCTGATTCAGTGCTTCGGCGTAAAAGCGGTAGGCCAGAAACACCCCGGCGGACGGCATGCCCAGGGCGATAGCAAACAGGTACTGGCGGGCGATACCGGCGGTAACCGGGTCATCAATCCAGTGCGGTAAAAACTGCGCCAGGCCGGACAGAGCCAACGCCGACACCGCACCAAAAGCCAGCCCGGTAAACAGAGCGGCTGCCAATAACTGTGGCAGGCCGGCGGTCTGGCCGGAGGCGTTAATGCGTGATGCCAGGGGCGATAATGCCACCAGAATGCCTGCCAGCAGCAACCAGATTGGTAACCAGATGGATGTACCAATGGCGACGGCAGCCAGATCGCGGGTGCTGATATAACCGGACATCAGGGTGTCGATGGTGCCCATGCCAATCTGGGCCAGCTGAGTTGCAAGAATAGGCAAAGTAAGCCGGCGCAGGGCACGCAGCTCTTGTGCTTTGAAGGTCATGCCGATATTTTTCCGGGGAGCGCGCCAGGCGCAGATGATTTCTGGGGCGGCATTTTGCCCCGAATAGTAATAAGAGTGAACCGATTTTTGTTAATAGTTGATGATCTGATCAGTCTGTTTAATCAGTTGTTCCAATCCAGTGAGAATACCGTGCTTATCGCCGGCGACGATGAACCCATTTATTTGCCGGCGGATGCCCGTCATCCTCATCACCGTGTTGTGTTTGCCCACGGTTTCTACGAATCCGCACTGCACGAGATCAGCCACTGGTGTATTGCCGGTAAGGCCCGGCGTCAGCTGGTGGACTTTGGCTACTGGTATGAACCCGATGGTCGCAGCGCCGAGCGCCAGCGCCAGTTTGAGCAGGTGGAAGTGAAACCGCAGGCACTGGAGTGGATTCTGTCGGAGGCCTGCGGCCGTAAATTTCACGTCAGTACCGACAATCTCGACGGTGACCCGGATGAGGTTGCCGCCGGGATCGCGAATTTTCAGCAAAATGTGGTGCACCAGGCGCAGAAATACCTGCAACAGGGGCTGCCACCACGGGCTGAAGTGTTAAAACAGGCATTATTAGATTATTATCAACGCCAACCTCAATTCAGCGCCGAGTTATTTGTGCTGGACCGACTCCGGAGTTCGTTTTGTTAAAAAAATTGTTTGGCGGTAGCGATAAGCCCGCAGCAAAGACCGATCAGAAAAAAAGCGCATCATCCAGCGCCGCTAAACCTCATAAAAAGAGCAACCAGCCAGCGCGTGATACACACAGTGCAGCAGGCCATAAACAAGGCCAGAAAACGAAGGCTAAGAAAAGCAGCAAAGCCCAGGGCAATGGCCGTAAACGTCAGCCGGCGGCAGCGGTAACACCGTGGCAGTTGTCTGACTTTCAGGTCGAGCCGCAGGCTGGCAAGGTGCGGTTTCACGATTTCGATCTGCCGGATTCGGTGATGCGTGGCATTCACGAGCTGGGTTTCCAGTATTGCTCGCCGATTCAGGCTCAGAGCCTGCCGGCGGCGTTGCGTGGTCGTGACACCATTGGTCAGGCCCAGACCGGTACCGGTAAAACCGCAGCCTTCCTGCTGACCATTCTCAATCAGTTGTTAACCGATAAAATTGAACAACGCTACGCCAGTGAGCCGCGGGCGTTAATTGTTGCACCAACCCGCGAACTGGCGATGCAGATCGGTAAAGATGCCGAAGGGCTGGCAAAATACACCGGCCTGAATGTCTGTACCGTGGTCGGCGGAATGAACTACGAAGAACAGCGCCGTCAGCTGCGCGACGAAGTGGTCGATATTCTGGTAGCAACCCCGGGACGTCTGATCGATTTTATGCGCAGTCAGGATGTGTTCCTCGATCAGGTCGAAGTACTGGTACTGGACGAAGCCGACCGTATGCTGGACATGGGTTTTATTCCGGATGTGCGCCGTATCGTGCGTGCCACACCACCCAAAGACGAACGCCAGACGCTGCTGTATTCCGCTACCTTTAACTACGATGTCCGTATCCTGATTGATCAGTGGATGTTTGATCCGTTAACGGTAGTGATTGAACCGGAACAGGTGACCACCGACCGGGTAACCCAAACGTTATATCTGGTGGCCGAATCGGATAAATACGAGCTGTTGGATAAAGTCCTGAAAGAAGATAAACCCGAGCGCTGTATTATTTTTGCTAACCGCCGCGATCTGACCCGTAACCTGTGCGATAAGCTGAACAAAAACGGCCATGTGGCGGTGTTGTTATCCGGTGAAGTAAATCAGCAAAAACGGATTCGCACACTGGAGCGTTTCCGTGATGGTCACGTCAATATCATGGTGGCCACGGATGTGGCGGGTCGTGGTATTCACGTCGATAACGTCAGTCACGTTATTAACTTCACCTTGCCGGAAGATCCGGAGGACTATGTGCACCGCATCGGTCGTACCGGACGTGCCGGCGCCAAAGGCATATCCATCAGTTTTGTGTCGGAAGATGATGCCTTTAATCTGGCACCACTGGAAAAATACCTCGGCACTAAGCTGGAGCTGACTCAGCCCGAATAGGGCTGTTGCAGCCAGTGAGTTGAGTGATGCGATTACTGCAGACATTGCTGACGCGACCAAAATTGAAATGGCTGTGGCTGCAGCAGTTGTTGTGGCTGAATGTGTTAACCGCCAGCGTGGCGTTCGCGGCTGATGATCGTGCCGCGGCCCCGCGCTGGATAACACCACAGGCCGCTGAAATTTACCTCGACCACAGTCAGTCGCCGTTGATGGCAGACAGCCACAACGACCACGTCGTATCGCTGTATTTTTTTGGCGAATATCAGGATCGTACCTTAATCGGCCTGGAACGGGTGAAAGGTGACGATTACGAGCAGTTTTTTTCGTTATTGGTTTTCGAGAAAAAACAGCTGTTGGGTTATTACCAGAACGTTGCCAGTTTTCCCTCTCAGGTGCAGTCGGATGGCCGGGTGATTTTCCCTAAACGTTTCCGGCCACAGCCCCGGCAGCCGGGTGAGTTTTTCTCGCTGGCGGGCCCTTCTTTTCCCGCGCTGTGTTTCAGTGCCTCCGACACCTGCGTAAGCTGGCAGCGGTATTCGCACTAACGGCAGGCGTGTAATACCGCATCAGGCCCATAAACCGGCCCTGATCAGCCGGCTTATGGGACGGTGTGGTCATCATTAACGCTGTTGTTGCTGCTCCAGCATGGCCCGGGCAATGCTCAAGGCGGCAGGGGCAAATGCTGGGTATGACAGCAGTTGTTTCAGAATCTCCGGTAGGAGTATGAGTTGACAAGGATTAATGATCATTTTTGAGACACCGGTTCATTGCTGCCAAGTGTGAAGCTATGTAAGATTGCGCCCGGTTTTACTTGGCTCAGATACAGGATGTCCTGCTTTGAAATATGGATATTGCGCGCTTGTTGCGCTGCTATGCAGTGGTGTGACGTTGGCCGAAATTGTACCGGACGGAACAACGGCTACTCAGGTTTCTCTCGACTCGCTGGGGCGCACTGTCGTGGAGCTGGCCGACGCCGATGCCGATCGCATCAGTCATAATCGCTATCAGAGTTTTAATGTTGGCGACAATGGCGCCATCCTCAACAACCGTACCGCCGGTGCGAGAACCATCATTAATGAAGTCACTGGCGCCGAACCATCAAGCTTAAACGGTGAGATTCGGGTGCTTGGTACCCGTGCTCATGTCGTGATTGCCAACCCTAATGGTATCTCGGTGAATGGTGCTGAAGTCTTTAATATGGCATCGCTGGCACTTGCTACAGGGGAGATCAGCTATCAGACCCGTACTGGCAATTTTGGTGATGATTATCGTAATCCTGTTGTAAACGTTTCAGGCGGAAGCATTTACATCGGTGCGGATGGTCTGACAGGCTCTCTTAACCGGTTAGAGTTGTTATCTCAGCGGTTTATTGCGGAAGGGGAGCTGCATAATAACAGTGAGTCGGCTTTTGCCAGTATCGGTGTTAAAACCGGAGCAGGCTCTCATGAAATTAATTCCAGATTGGCCATGTCAGATCCCGCTGATGGTTGGCTGAATTCGACCTATTCGAATGCGGAGTCAGCGGTACTGGCGGTGGATATCAGTAGTGCCGCGAGCTTGCGGGCCTCTCGTGTCTCAATGCAGGTAACGGCTCTGGGTGCTGGTGTGCGCAGTGCCGGAAATATCTATGCAACCGCCAACCATTTTAGTCTGACCTCCGAGGGTAAGGTCGAAATCAGTGGTGACGTCAAAGCGGCGGGGGATCTTGCGATTGAGGCCGACAACATCTCCAGCATTGCAGCGGATGGCCAACAAAACACCATCGAGTCTCAGTTTGGCGCAGTGGCGCTGTCATCAGACAGCGACATCTATTTAGAATCGACTCTGCTTAGTGCGGCACAAACAGCGGATGGTGGCAACGCCCTAACGTTAACGGCGACCGGAGATATTAAGCTTCGCGCCCGTTCAGAGGAGCAGCGCAGTATTCTTTTTTCGCTGCAGGGAATTCATCTCAACAGTCAGCGCTTGTATAACCACAGCGGTCGAATCCTTGCTAATACTGGACTGACCATTAATACCACACTATTCGACAACAGCGTTGAGATCGAAGCATTCGATCAGCTTGGTGAAATCAGTCACAACAGTCACGACGGCAAGCGTCTGTGGTACACCGCATTTCTTCAGCGAGAGCGCCAAAACGAGCGAAGTATTCGCTTTGGCGAGCCCGATGCCGGCCGTCTGATTTCGGAGATTATTGTTGCTCAGGGCGATGCTGACATTACGGCAACGGAAGCTTATCGCGGCTATGGTGCCGATATTATTGCTAATGACGGCAATATCCAGATTAATACCGCACGTTTTCAGAACGAATCGGCGTTAGTGGGAGAAGCCTGGATGACCAGCCGCTGTAACCTAGGAGGATGTGATGAGCGTGGTGGGTCGGATGTTGATCTGTTGGGGGGGAATATTCAGGCCAGTCAGCAATTGACGATCGATGCCAGCGAATCTCTTATGAATGTGGGTGGCACGCTGCAGGCAGTAAATGATGTTCACCTGCAATCACCGGTTATGGAAAGCCATGGCGTGGTGGTATATGACGTTCTGACTCGGAATAAAGGTCTGCGTGGTTTGTTACTGAAAAATGACGCTATCTGGGTGGCCGTTGATCAGGGAGGTGCCGTTGTATCCAATATGGGCACCCTGAACCTTTCGGGTGGAACGCTGCAGTTTTATGGTGCCGGTGTCGCAGCCCCTGATATCAAGGGTGACTACCGCACTGTGCGCGAGCCAACCACACAGGAGTTGCTGCTGCGGCGTCGGATTGGTTTGGGTGGGGATTTGTTTTAATGATTCGCACACGTTTGCTGGCAACCCTGGTGGTGGTGTTGTTGTTGTTGTTGTTGTTGTTGTCGGCTCACTCATGGGCCGTTGATCCGGTAACTGAACCGGGTCAGAAATTTCTCGAAGATCAGCGCCGACAAAATGAACTGAACAACCTGCAGCAACGCCAGGATGCCTTTCAGCAGCCACCTGGATACCGTGATATCCCGCTTGAAGCAAGCTGTTTTCCGGTGGATGAAATCCTGATTTCCGGTAATACCATTCTGTCACGTTCTGACATCACTTCGGTGGTATCCCGTTACCGTAAACGTTGCCTGGGTAAAGACGGTATCAATCAACTGATGCAGGAGCTAACGGCCGAATACATCGATCAGGGGTATATCACATCGCGGGTGTACATACCGCCACAGGATCTTCGCCGTGGCATTCTTGAGCTGGTTGTGATTGAAGGCTACGTGGAGGCCATCTCGATTAACAATAATCATCAGGATGATCGCGATAAGCTGTGGTGGGTGATGAGCCCTTCCTGGGGAAAGCATCTGAGGTTGCCCGAAATTGAACAGGCACTGGATCAGATTAATCGTGTGCCGTCAGCGAATGCCACGATGAAACTCTGGCCCGGACAGAAAACCGGTTCGACCCACGTGCAGATTCTTAACTCGGTGGACGACGAAGTGCGTGGTTCAGTAAGTGTCAGTAATGATGGTCAGGAAAATACTGGTCGCAATAAAACCCGTCTGGGAGTCGAAGCCGATAATATTCTGGGGATTAATGACTCAGCTTCTCTGAACCTGATTAGCAGTACCAATACCAATGCGGTGACGCTGAATGCGGGGATGCCCTTTCGCTGGTGGAACTTCGATGTGTCCCATAGTTACTCCGAATACCTCAATGTATTGCCTGAAAACACCGACTTGTTTGGCCAGTCCAATACCTCGGCAATGAACGTTGCTTATCTGGCCTTCAGAGATAGTCGTAGTCGTCTGACTGTTAAATCCAGTGTAACGGTAAGGCGCTCTGAGCGGCATATTCTTGGCGTTAAACTGACACCCCAGAAACTGGCACCGATTCGGCTGGCAGTGAATTATTCAAGTAACAACACTTGGGGCTTTTTCAGTGCAGAGCTGGCCCATATCCATGGTACTGGGCTGTTTGGTGCAACCCATGACTCGCCTTCTGCATCAGGACATACGCCGTTGGCCAGGTTTCAGAAGCAAGATGTGCGGCTAACACTCGGTGCGCCGGTGTTTCGTTATGCGTCGCTGCAGACCACGATAGCGGGGCAGTATACGGATGACTCGTTGTACAGCTCTGAGCAGATCCATTTAGGGGATGCCGCCAGTGTACGTGGCAGTGATACAACCTTCGCTTCGGGGGATCGTGGTTTCTATATTCAGAATACGCTGACGCTTCCAGGCAGAAACATGGCTTCTTTGTTAGGTATCGACTCACCTGTACTGTCAGGAATCAGTGCAAGAGTTTTCAGTGATTACGGCCGGGTGAGGAATCTGGCCGCACCAGACAACATCGAAGGTACCGGCATTGGCGCTGGTATCCGGATTGTGTATCAACACTTTAACGCGGACCTGTGGTGGGCGCGTTTGGCTCAGTCCCGGCGAGAATATGCCGGGCAGAATGTATTTTCGTTTAATTTAGGACTGAAAGTGTTCTAAGACCACGATGGTCAAGGATATACCATGATATTAGCTACACTGCGTAATCGTAAAAACAGCCTATCAGCACGGCTGTTTTCAGCTCTGCTGATCAGCAATATAATTTTCCCAGCCGGCCTGGTCGCACCGGTAGCTGCGCAATTAATTACCGACCCGAATGCCGACGTGCGCTTCACGCCTGTGATTCGTAATCAGCATGGGGTATCGGTTGTTGATATTGTCAGGCCTGGTGCTACCGGAATCTCTCACAATAAATACCAGGACTTCAATGTTGATCAAAACGGACTGGTTTTTAATAACTCCTTGAGCAATGGGGACTCATATCTGGCCGGACGTCTCGCAGCTAATCCGGCATTGGGAGGGCGCAGTGCCTCAACGATCCTGAACGAGGTAACAAGTCAGAACAATAGTGAACTGAAAGGCGTTATGGAGGTGTTTGGCGATAAAGCAAATATCATTATTGCCAACCCAAATGGCATTACCTGTGATGGTTGTGGTTTTATCAATACCGGGCGTTTATCGCTGACGACCGGGCGTTCTTATTATGACAATGAGCAACTAAATTTCTCTGTTGATAATGGTGAGATTAATTTTCGCGAAGAAGGACTCAGTTACCGCTACAAACCGTATGATCTCGATGTGTTGTCACGCTATGTAAAGGTGGATGGCGAAATCAATATTCCAGGACAACTCAATATTGTATCCGGTGTTTACGATATTAATTATGAGGAATCATTGAGTAATCCTGATACCAATATAGACATCACCCGAAAAGATGCCGCTACAAATGCAGAGCGTGTCGTTGCTATTGATGCATCTGTATACGGTGCTATGCAGGCAGGCAATATCAATATCATTGGTACCGAGCAGGGGCTGGGAGTTAAGGCCGATGGTTACCTCTTTTCTCATGCCGATGACCTGTTTATAAAGTCCGCTGGTGGTTTGAGCGTGACGGATGCAGACGCCTTTAAAACCATGACCTTAAAGGCTGATGGAGAGATTAGTGTCAGTGATGATCTGATCGCGAATGAGCGTATTGTTGTTGGGGCTGATAGCCTTGAAACCTCAGAGCGTAGCGGTTTTATTTCGCAGCAGTTATCTTTGGACATCTCCGGACAGGCGGCGCTCAATGGTGAGTTAAAAGCCCTGGAAGTGGACGTCAAGGCTGGAAGTCTGCGTAGTGAAGCCGACGTTCTTGCTATAGAAAGGCTCAGCATCGGCGTCGATGGTAGTAGTGAATTTGAAAACTCCACACTGGTTTCTGAACAGGCTGAGATAGGCAGTGATCAGCTAACGCTGGATCACGTTTTAATGAGTTTTTCGGAGCTGGGATTAACTAGCAATCAGGCTCACGCCGAGCAATTAACGATGCAGCTGGATAAAGCGGATTTACGATTCGGAAATCTGATCAGTTCAGGGATCGATCTCAATGCAAACGATTTAGAGCTGAAAGCAGGTGACTGGAGAGATAATCAAAGCCAATTTAGTGTGAATTCTTTTACATTAAGTGCAGATGCATTATCACTCACTGGTGCAGATTGGGTATTTTCTGAAGGCGAAATGAATGTATCAGAAATCGCATTGCATAATAGCCGGATGTACTCGCGTGAAAATCAAATATTGGCAGAAGGTATTCGGCTTGTTGACTCACAAATGCTATCGGATGAGCTAACTATTGAGGCAACAGAATTTGCTACACGTTCATCAATTATGCGGGGCGGCAATGTGATTCTGAATGCTGACCGTGCAGACTTGGTTGATTCTGCCGTGGCGTCGAATAACCTCAGTATGTCGGCCGATCTGTCTTTGGGAGCAAACAGTGTCGCTTTAGCAACAGACGATATGTCAATTTCAGGTGACTATCTTGAGCTACTGGGTTCCATAAAGGCAGATAACTTAGTCGTGGTTGCTGATCAGGCCGAGATAGCTGGTGTCTGGCAGGTCGCGGGTGACATTTCCGCCGAGGTTTCCGGTTCATCTAGCTTGAATAATTTAGCCATCGGAAGCGGATCATTTTCACTGCACAGTGGCCAGGCTGGATGGGGCAACGTATCGCTGCAAGCGAGCACAGTTGATGTCAATGTAGATGCAGTGCTGGGAATAGAAAGCAGCATAATCGAAGTGGCTGAAATTGCATTCTCAGCAGAGCAGATGACTGTTGATAAAAATAGCTTTATTAATTCACTTAGTACTAATGTTTCTGTTGAGAGTCTTACTAATCGTGGCACGTTGTTAAGCGCCACTGAACTGCAGTTAACGGCAGAAGACAGTATCGCGAATACTGGGAATATTGCTTCATTTTCGGAGCTAGGCGTTCGTACACGCCAATTCAATAATACGGGCCTGCTTACCAGTGAAAATTTTCTGCTTAGTGCTGAAAACATTGAAAATGCAGGTGATATCGGTGCAGAGGCCCTTGAAATACGTTATCAGAGATTTATTAATCAGCGTGATGCGTCTTTGATTGCCAGTCATGCTAACTATCGGGCATCTGAAGAAACCGCAGTATTCATTAATCGTGGTGAGCAAGTCGCTGAGAATGCCATTCGATGGCTGAAAGCTGATGATGCTAGTCATTCTGGGCGCTATGTTAATGAAGGTCTTCTGCAAGGGAGTGCATTGAATTTTTCTGGTCTTGCAGGTGTTGAAAACGGGCTTGCGGGGGCACTTGTATCGAATGGTGAGGTTCATATTGGTGATGAAGAGTTCTTGCAGAAGGGACGAATTGAAACAAACACACTGAGTATTACTCGATCAGAAAATACATTTACTAATAACGGAGAGATATTTGCAGACCTTTTAACGATAGACGCCTCAGTGGATATCAGTAATGACGGCAAAGTCGCTGCGGATACCGCTGCGATTGATCTTGCTCTGGGTGGTGCTTCTGGCAACCAACTTATTGGCCGTGAAGGGAGTATTCTGAGTGTAGGTGACCTGACTCTCACGCATGGTGGAGTCGACAACTCTGGGACGTTCATTGCAACAAATTTTGACGCCAGAGGAAATCTTGCCGATTCAACGACCTCAGATTTTGTTAATCACGAAACTGGTGTGATCGTTCAGAGACACAGACGTGCTGATGATGGCTCAGTGCTGGACTACGGTTCAGCTTCGTTTTCAGGGTTTAATCAGTTTACCAATCAGGGAATTATAGAGTCTGATGAGCTGATTCTTATCAGAAACGTCAATAAATTTGATAATAATGAAGAGAATCTTGCAGCGCATCAGGCAGCTGGCACTTTAAAGCAAGCGGCAAGCATCAATAGTACCGGTGGGATTGTGATTGATAATGCCGGATCTTTTAGCAATAGCGGATTTATGAATGCTTCCTCATTGTTCGCAGAAGTAAATCAGTTCGAAAATAACGGTGTTATTGGCGCAGGTGAGGCCATAATTCAGCTAACCGACGATCCGTTGGTTAACAACGGGCAATTATACCAATCTGAACTTGTACTAACTGATGCTCAACGGAGCCGGATCTTTGATGATTTCAGTGTAGTCCCCGGAAAAACGACCACAGGCTTGTTTGAGGTTTATGCTGGAAGTTTTGTTAACGGTGATGGTGCCGCCATTGAAATATCCAATGGCAGTATTGCCTTGACAGCTGATCGTCTCGAAAATCGGGGTCTTATCCGTGAACTCAATGATGGTAATACAGAAACAGCTTTGCATCTGAATGGCATTGGTATTCTGGAAAACTATGGTGATATTGCAATAAGCAGCGCATTGGTTCTGAACGATTTCGGAACACTGAACAATCATGGTGTTGAAAGCTATCTTCAGGCTGGATTAATAACAAGTGCTCCAGCAGCCATTGTGAAAGACATCCACAATGATGGCACCTTGTTGGTGCGGGATCAGATTGATTTAGACGCTCTAAATATCATTAATAGTGCCGGAGCGCGGGTATTTGCTAACGAAATCAGTCTCACCAGTCAGGGTGTTCTTGCGAATTCTGGTTTGATACAAAGTGAAACCGATCTTTCATTAAAAGCGAGCCGTTTACACAATAGTGGTGAATTAATAGGCAAAGGCACAACCTCTGTCGCAGTCAGTCATCTTGACAACGAGCATCTGATTTATGGCAATACACTGAATGTTGGCAGTACTTCACAGCGTATTAATGAAGTCAGCACGCTATCGGCTATCCGGGTGCAAGCACTTGCAGCAAATCAGCCTACCGGATTAGTTGCCGCTGAAACGTTGAATCTTTATGTCAGTGGAATCATGGGCGATGTTTATCAGGCATCGAATATCTTTATTGACGGTGAAGGCCTGTATGTTTCCGGTACAGTCATTGGTGATAATAAAATTGATATCATCACCAATACCTTGGCCGTTGAGCAGCACGGAAAAATTAATATCGGCACTGGTGGTGGCCTGAGTCGGTGGAATATTGCCGGGACACTGCAGAATGATGGCGATATTGACTTTGCCTCTGATCTTAATGTTACCAGTAGCTCATTCCTGAATAACGCCAATATTCGGGGTGAGGCTAGCTTAGATATCAATACAGACCGCTTTGAAAACCGTTCGGTGGGGATTGTCTCGACCAAGAATTCTGATTTAGGTAGCGGCAGCAGTATCCGCATATCCGGGCTGGCTGATGGATTCTCTGTAGCAGATCAAGCCTCTGATTGGGTTAATAATGGTCAGGTGTATTCCGATGGTGGGTTGGATGTTTCTGCTGGAAATATCTCCGTTAATGGTAACGTTAAGGCTTTAGGAAATAGTCAATGGTACTTCGATTCACTTGAAAATAATAGTCGCATTACGATTGATGGTGATTGGAGGCTAGGCGCTGAGGGTAGCCGTTCAGGTGAAATAATTAATAATGACCGTATGTATGGCGGATCGATATTGGCTTACTTGAATGACAATATTGATAATACAGACGGTTCTAAGATTGTTGCATATCGAAACGAGCTGAAGCTTGAAGCTTTGGGGGATATTAGTAATCACTCTGGTGCGGTTCTCTATGCAAAGGAGAATTTTGATATCGTAGCTCGCGGCAGCCTATTTAATAATGGGAATATTGAATCTTTTGATGGTGGATCAAAGAATAGTATAACAGCATCGACTCTTAGAAATGGTGATGGATCTACTCTGGTTGGCTCGATAAAAACAAGTGGGTCTTTATTTATTGATGGTGATGTAGAAAACTTGGGGTTAGTTGATGACTCTTCACGGAAAGAGGTGTTCGAAACAGTTGTCTCATATAATTACAGCAGTTGGACAAAGAAAACTGGACCAAGTTATGACAAAAGTACAGATTATTACTGGCAGCATGATGTAGGCTATGTCTCAGAGGAGGTGAGTGCCGGATCAAAACGTAGCATAATACAATCAGGGGGTGAGCTGGGAGTAAATGGTAACCTTTATAATCATATTTCTGATGTGAGTGCAGTTGGGGATATTGATATCCAAGGGGGGATAAATAATAGCAGTGAAGAATTCGATGCTGTTGTTAAAAACATTCGATGGAAGAGAAAGACAGAAAATAATAAGTCTGAGACAAATGCATACGGAAATTGGATTGAAAGCAACTATTTGTCATCTGACTCTAGTAAGAGGAAGCTTGCAGTAGATCATTTGATCTCAGAAATAGAGATGACAAATGACTACTATTGGAAGGGTCCATGGAGCTCGACGCATACTGGGAATACGGTTAAAAATTCATTTTTTTCGGGAGATGGTAGTACAAAAATAATAAACCCTTTTGCTATTGGAACAATTTACTCGGGTGGAGTCATAACATACGAAGGAAATAGAAGTTTTAATAATACCGGGTCTTTGATTTCTGGTGGTTTGAAAACCCAGAATTCAGATGATCAATCAACCGCAGTAGACGCAGTAGGCCTTCAATCTAATGGTAATGTTCAAGGTCAGTCTCAGGAGAAAAAGGGCTCGTTTAACAATGGGGCAGATGATGTTGTTATCGATATTATTGGCAGTGGCCCGCAATCCTCAATTTCATTGTTGTCCTTTGTTATTCCGGGTTTGTCATTTGATGCCCTCAATGCTGCCTCCGTTGCGGGTGATAAAACCCCACAGGAACTAGCCGCTCAGGCTGAACTGCAGTCACAACTGGATTCGCTCAGTAATGAGAGACAAAAGAACGGGCAAGCTTTGCAGTCACAGTCTACTGCTCATGCGACTACTGCCCCGAGCCTGTTTGACCTTGACGAAGATATTCTCAGTCAGATTATTGCCGATACAGAATACGAACTGCAGCCCGACTACATCTTTGATCGCTTAACCGATACTCAGCAGCCAGACGTTGAGCCAATATTCTTCCTTGACCCGTATCAGGAAGCACAAGCTGTGACTCAGGCGGCGTTGGCACAAACCGGTACCTCCTTCTTCTCACCCGACTGGAGCAGCTCGGCCGAGCAGCGCAAGGCGTTGTACGACAATACGCTGGCGTATGTAGAAGCTTACCAGAATGACGGCAGTGTGAAGTTGGGCAAGGCGTTAACGCGCCGGCAAATTGCTCAGCTTGAGCAACCGATGATCTGGTACGTGGCGATGGACATTGGCGGGCAGTCGCAATTAGTGCCGACCGTCTATCTGCCAGAGGCAACGCTGGAGCAGATCACTACACCAACCGCTGGTACTCTGATTGCCGATACGATGGATGTTGATGTTTCTGAGTTTAAAAACACCGGCAATATCAGTGTTGCCAATCGGGCGCGTATTCAGGCGGATGTGATTACTAATCAGCGTAATGTGATGCGCTTCGGTGACGACAGCAACTACAATGCGTTGGCCGGCCGTGGTGGCAATATTGATGCCGGAGAGCTGGCTTTGAATAGCCAGGGCGATATCAACAACCTGGGGGGCACGATCAACAGTCGTGGTGATTTATCGCTGTTTGCAGGAGGCGATATTAATCTCAGTGCGTTACAGCTGGATCGTCGCAATCAATTCGGGAAGAACATTGATGAGCGGACCGAGTTTGTTACTAGCCAGATTCGCAGTGGTGGTAATCTAACCGTGAATGCCAACGGGGATCTGAATTCACAGGCCGCGCAGATTGATGTTGCCGGTAATGCAAGTATTAATGCCCGTGATATTAATCTGATGGGGGTGACTGAACGTACTTTTGAGCAGCGTTACAGTAAGAAAAGCGGCACGTTCAGTTCATCAAAAACCACAACCCAATCAGAGCAGTTAGATTTTATTGGTACAAATCTGAACGTTGGTGGCGACCTTGCACTGACGGCTGATAACAATATGACCCTGCAAGGCACCAGTGTGTCGGCGGGTAATAATATAAAACTGAAAGCTGGGAATGATATCCTGTTGACCGCCGGTATTAGCCAGGACAGCTATAGCAAGGATAAAAAAGGCAGTGGTGCGGTGACCACCAATGCCCATCAGCAGGGGTACGTCAAACAAACCGCAACTGCCAGCCGGTTATCGGGTAATAATATTCAGATTGATTCCGATGGTGGTGATGTGGCGATTCTTGCTTCTGAATTAGCCGCGGAAGAAAACATCCTGCTTGGGGATGTGACGGTCAAACGCGATGAAAACGGTGCCCCGATACTTGATGACAATGGTCAGTACATCACAGAAGACGGTTCTTCCATCAACAACCTTACCATTGGCACTGTCGAGCTTACCGACAAGAGTTGGGACAAAAAGCAATCCGGCTTGAAAGGCCCGCTCAAAGACCTGGCAGCCGCCGCCACCTTAGCGCTCAGCGCCAGTGGTGTTGGACAGCTGGCCATGGCCGCCGGGGTTAATCCGGAGATTACGGTGGGTAAGAGCAGTGAAACCGTTGTTGAGAGCACCACTCACCAAACCAGCACTCTGAATGCGGGTGACAAACTGATTGTGCGCACTGATGGCGATACCCGCATTGAGGGTGCTGACATTAGCGCTAATACCGCTTATTTGGAAACCCGCAACACCACCATTACGGCAGTTGAAAACACCACTACAACCACAGAAAGCCAAAGTACCCATACTGTGGCAGGTACCAAAGGCGAACTGAAAAAAGACGAAGTGACCGTCGCTGGTGTTACCGAAACCAAACACAAAGAAACCACCACAACCACCGACACTAAGCTGAAAAAATCCAGCATTAGTGTCGGCTCACTGGTGATGAACTCGGAAGATGGCATCAATGTTCTCGCTTCGGATATCGAAGTTGAAGGTGATGCCAGCGTTAAAGCGAATAAAATCCGCATCGCGGGGATGACAGAAGAAACAACGACCGAACATCAAGAAAAAACCGAAACCACTACAACTTCCGTGGGTGTCAAAAATGCTTATGTGGATGCTGCTTATGCTGCAGAAGCGGTTGCTGATGCCGGTGCTGCCGTTGAGGATGCTCAGGAGGCTCTGGATGATGCCCGACGTCGGGTTAAAGACGGCACTCTGGCAGCCGATGCCGTATCCGATTATGAGGCCAACCTCGCAGCGGCCACAGCCCAGTTAAGCCAGGCGACGATATCACTGGCGGCCAGTGGTGCCACGGCGGCTGGCACGACTGGAACGGGCGGTTTTTACGCCAGCGGCAGTGCTGAAAAAACCATCACCGAAAAAACCAGCACCAGTACTGAACAGCGATACGTCGGCTCATCGTTTAATGTCGGTGGTGACGCTCGCTTTGATGCGGCGCAAAGCATCGACATCATCGGTTCCTCGATGGATATCGGTGGCGGTTTAGGACTAAATGCTAACGATGTCACCATCAAGGCTGGTACCGAAGAGAGTACCAGTAGCAGTACTGAAACTACCCGCACAGCCGGGATGACCGTCAGCTATGGCTCGGGCGGCTCAGACCTGGCCGGAGGAGTGAATGCCAGCGGCAGCAATACTGACTCCGACAGCTACAGCAAAACTCATATCAACAGCGCCATTAACGCCGGTAGCCTGAGCAGCAATAGTGAGAACCTGACGCTGTCCGGTGCCAATGTTGAAATCGCGGGCGATATCGATATTGAAACCAGCAACCTGCTGATTGAAAGTCTGCAGGACGTTGCTACATCCAGCAGTAAAACCGAAGGCTACAACGCCAGCCTGAGTATGGGAGCGGATAAAAATATAAGCCCAGGCAGCGTTGGTGCTAACCAGAACAACAGCAAATCCAACTCCAAGTGGGTCAATAATCAGACCACCCTGATCGGCGGCAGCAGTGGAACAGGCGAAGTAAATATCAGCGCCGATAAAACCACTGTGCGTGGTGCAGTGGTTGCCAGCGCCACGCGTAATGAAGATGGGACGCTTACTGATAATGGCACTCTTAACCTGACTACCGACGAACTCATCGTCGAAGACATCCAGGATAAAAATCACAGCCAAAGTGATGGCTTTAATGTCAGCACCAGTGGCTACTCGGGTACCGGCAGTACCACCGTTGGCCTGACCAGTAATGGTCATGAGCGAGAGCAAACCACATTTGCAACCTTAGGTGGTGGCTCGGTTAAAAACCGTGATGGAGAAGACCACAATCTGGATCATACCAATCGCGACCTTAACAACAGCCAGCAAATTACTAAAGACCAGCAAACTGCAGGGCTGGATGCCACAGTGACGGTGGATCATCGTTTGGCGAGTGAGGAAGGGCGAAACTCGATTAAAAAAGACTTTGTCGACAGTTCGCAGCATGCACAGGAAATTGGACAAACCATCGAAGATGTTGCCACAACTGATCTGGGCGCGACTGATGTGTTTGAGCGTGTTGACGATTACGCCACTGATCGTAAAGTCC